>NZ_AOLQ01000054.1 GCF_000337775.1 Haloarcula vallismortis ATCC 29715 | reverse complement strand
ATATACGCCGAGCACGCAGCGACGAACGACTGGGTTTCGAAGGCGTACTCACGCATCGCGGGATAAATATCACAGGACTCCATAGCTTCGCTCGTCTCCGCCCGAGTCTTGTCCCCCGGATGACCGTGCTGCTCCCAGAAGCCGGGCCAGACAGCGGCGTGTATCTCCTCACCCATCGCGGTTAGCGCCGCCTTCGAGAGCGTCATGTGGTTCTCGTAGCAGATGAGTCCGCCGAGTCGACCGACACCCGTTTCGTACGTGGACAGGCTCGACGGGTCGCCACGGCCCCAGATGGCACGCTCCTCGTGGGTCGGCATCAGTTTCCGGTGGCGACCCATCAATTCCCCGGTGTTGTCGAAGTAAAACAACGAATTGTAGAGCGTCTCGCTCCCGTGTCTGTCGCTGATTTCATTCGTCCCCAGCACGAGTGTGAGGTCGGCTTCCGCGACGGTTTCACCGAGTATCTCGATAGCTTCGTCATCGACGTGGAGACTGTTCTTCTGGAGTTCCACCATCAGATCAGTCCATCTGGAGATAGAAACACTGCCCCGCCAGTATGGATACCCTGGGAAGTACGTCTCCGGAAAGACGACGATGTCTGCACCGTCCCGGCCCGCCTGCTCGACATACCGGCATGTCTTGTCCAGCGTTCCAGCCTTATCGTGGTAGACGGGTTCTACCTGTGCGGCCGCAAGTGTGAAAGACTCAGGTGGCATTCGTTCGTAATATATCTTCCAGTGACAAATCAGTTGAGCCGACAGGCGGGAACGCGGCCTCAGAACCAAGCCGTGAACGACGATTTTACCCCGTCCGGTCCTACTGGCGTCCGGGCTCCGGGGCCTGCCATGCAACGATGAGACCGACGACAGCGACCAGACCAGCCAGCAGAAACGCCGACGCAAACCCGGCTCTGTTCACCACGGCGCCGCCGGCAATCGGTGCCACAAACGCCCCCGCAAGGCCGATGCTAGTCTGGAATGCGACCGCCGTTGCAGCAACTCGTAGGTCAACGACCTCTCGGACGTACGTAAACGAGAGGCCAAGCGTCAGTTGGACGGCAAATCCGATCAGCAAAAGGACGGCGACGAGCAGCGGTAAGGAGCGAAGCTGCGTGAACCCGAAGAGAAGCGGAGCAGCAAGTCCAAACGACCACAGCACGACCGGTCGCCGTCTGCCATCGAAGACCCGGTCTGATATAAGTCCGCCGCTGATTCGAGAGAACACCCCAACAGCGGGAAATACGGCAACGACGAGCCCACTCACGGCCAACGAGAAGTTCAGTTCTTGCGTGAGATACGACGAGCCCCAGCTATTCACGAACAGGTATAATGCGTACCCGAAGAAGCCGAGGGCACCAACGAGCCAGACGCTCGGGCTCCGCAGTACTGCCCCGAATTCTCGCAGAGACGGGGCATCACCCCGACTCCCGCCGTGCCCCCGGCTCGCTGGCCAGAAGACGGCCAGCCCTACGATTGCAGGGCCAATGAAAGCCAGAAAGACAGTCGGCCAGCCAAACCGTTGCGCAATGAGCGGCCCGGTTCCCTGTCCGAGTGCAAAACCGACCGGCCCGCTGGCGGTGAAGATGCCGACTGCTGTCGCGCGGTGAGAGCCATCGACAGCACGGCTCACCATGTCAATACCGGCGTTCCAGACGACGACGTAGGCGGCTCCCCCCAGTGCACGAGATGCGAGGATTGCCTCGTACTGGCCGCGCCGTCCGGCTCGCCATCCCCACACCCCAGCGAGGACCAACAGTCCCACTGCGACGGCCATCGCGGTTCTCGAATCGGTCCGGTCCAGTACAGCACCGGCCGGAAGGCTGACGACCACAGCGGTCCCGAACATGACCCCGACGAGGAGACCGACGGCTGTCGGCCCGACCCGCAGCGAATCTTGAATGAGCGGCGTGACGCTTGCAGGGACGATCTCGTATGCGGCCAATCCCACCGAGATCAGACTCGCACCAGCCACGAGCCACCACGTCGAGTTGGCTGTTCGGACGGCTGGTCCAGCAGTGGAATCCGACATGTCGGAATCAGTAGCCTGTGGTGTCATTCTGTCGGGGAGCGCGTCTGGTCATCGCAATGTCGTAGTTAGCATCGGGACTCGAAGTGGAAGTAGGTAATTCGGGTAGCGAATAGCTGGCAGACGATCCTCGGACAACACGGACAGAACTGGGCTGTGTGGAACAGTACCAACGGAGATTCACTGTGTACGGATGAGATAACATGGCGTATTGAAACTATATGACTTGAAGCGGCCGATACAATACAGCGGGTACCTGACGCGGCGTATTGTGCATACAGAGGCCGCACAACGCCAGCATCCAAACAGATTGAGAAGGCATATACACAGCCCCGTATTCTATAAGTAAAAAACGCAGGTATGAGTTGATAGCGCCGCACCTACATTTCTTTTTTCTATGTGGCCGCTTTATAGATTGGGACCAGTCAGTAAAAGACCATATTTGACTGAGTTGTAATCAGAATATTGAATTAAGATTCGATATCGGCGAGTTATAGCAATCGGTTGCCGGAATTTGGGTATAATATCTCTATCAGCGCGACATCAGTTCTCTATTGTATAAGTAGCACCTGCCGGTTCAGTGTTGATGTCGGGTCTATCCGTCTATTGTACTGTATTCGTAGTACTGACTTCGGACTTCGATCTCGTTTTTCGTATATCGGAGTATTTCCAGCAGATTTGCCATGTATCTGGACGTGAATCTATCTCTGGGCCCGGTGATACCAAGAGACACCATAACCTCCTGTTCGTCGTTGAATATTGGAACGGCGACGCCGCGAACACCCCGGAGATGCTCCTCATCATCTATCGCATAGCCCTGATCACGAATCCGCTCGAGGGCCGCTTCAAGTTCAGACCGGGATGATAACGTGTTATCAGTCCCTTTCGGAAGCCCGTGGTCAGCAATGATTTCGTTTCGTCTGTCCACCGGAAGATGCGCCAGAATCACTTTGCCCAGCGATGTCCAGTGCATCTCCGTGTGATTCCCAATTGGGATTTCGTCGCCCGCAGCCTTTCCGCCTGAACTCCTGTAGAGGATGACCCGCTGGCCGTTCTCCTCAATGCCTGCACCAGCTATCTCGCCGGTTTCTCTACTGAGTTCTTCGACTTTGTTACGGAGCAGTCGGCCAATATCAAGTCGCTGCCGAACACTGCCACCGAACTCCAGAAATCTGAACGACCGACGATACTGTCCAGACTCCTTGACGACGTAATCACGTTGAACAAGTGTATTGAGGTGAATAAAGACAGTACTCGTGGGGATGCCGAGGTGAGACGCAAGGTCGGAGAGACCAACCGGTTCACGTTTTCCGAGAGCACTGAGGATATCCAGCGTCGTCTCAACCGCGCTGATTGTTTTATTATTCTGTGAAGGCATAGATTTGCTTTTTTCCACAGGATAAAATAGATTCCGCCGATGGGCAAATTGTTTCCAACAATATTGAAAATCAGTACTGCACCCCGAATTGTCTTGTCCTAACAAGGGTACGGCTGTTATTTTCTACAACCTGATAGCTTACGAAGGATGGCAACACACCACATGAAAATAACCGATGTGATTTCCAGTACCTGATTCAGCAGTTACAGGGACTCTGGCGTCGTTTTACTACACAGACCTGTTCCGGACGAGGACAACAGGTAACTTTCAATCTCATTGAAAGAGACTGGAAGCTCTCCAAGGTCCTATTTCCTGCGAGGTAGGAGGCTTCTGCTCCGCATTCTGCATCACGGTAGGATATTGCACTACCCGGCGTACCGTTTGAACACGGCTCAGAGCCGCTGGTTACGCAGGTATGCCAGATGATTCACCACAATACCCCGCCGGTTTCGATATGATTGGTCCGCCAGACGCTGCATATACTACCAACATTTATTAATGATGATTGCGATGCTTCTGTTACTCGGTATGAGCGAAGTTACACTATCAAACGTCAGCAAGGTATACGACGACAACGTCCTTGCAGTTGAGGATCTTTCTCTGGCCGTCGAAGATGGGGAGTTTGTCGTCGTTGTCGGACCATCCGGGTGTGGGAAGTCGACCACACTTCGGATGATTGCCGGGCTCGAAACGGTCACCGACGGTGAGATTGCTATCGGTGGGGACGTGGTCAACGATGTTCGTCCGCAGGACCGGAACATTGCGATGGTGTTCCAGAGTTACGCGCTGTACCCACATATGAGCGTGCGCGAGAACATGTCCTTCGGGCTTCGACTGTCAGGTGAGTACGATGATCAGATCGAGCAACGTGTGACTGAGGCCGCCGAACTGCTGGAGATTTCGGACCTCATGGACGATCTCCCGAAGCAACTCTCGGGTGGCCAGCAACAGCGTGTTGCGCTCGGACGGGCTATCGTCCGCGACCCGGACGTGTTTCTGATGGACGAACCCTTGTCGAACCTCGACGCCAAGCTTCGGACACAGATGCGCACGGAAATCCAGCGCATCCAAGAGGAGCTGGACGTAACGACGATCTACGTCACGCACGATCAGACAGAAGCGATGACGATGGCCGACCGGATCGTAATCCTCAATCATGGTGAGCTTCAGCAGGTTGCGCCACCGGAACGCTGCTACGACAAGCCCAACAACAAATTTGTCGCGGGGTTCATCGGGTCACCATCGATGAACTTCTTCGAAGTGAGTGTGACCAACAGCGGCGGGCGTGCGACGTTCCAATCAGCAGCTGTTGAGTTTACGCTTGACGCCGACATTCCCGAGGGAGAGTACACGCTTGGCGTCCGGCCAGAGGATTTCGTCGCCGAGGATGCCGGGGCGTACATCGAGACAGTCGTCGACGTCGTAGAACCCATGGGGTCTGACAACTTCCTCTATCTGGAGACAGCAAACGGTTCGAAAGAAGTCGTAGCCCGGGTCGACAGCGAATACCGTCCGAAACGCGGCGACGAAATCGCGTTAGGGTTTCATACAGAGGACATGCATCTGTTCGGTCCCGATGGGAAGCGAGTGGAACTGAACCAGATACAGCGGACAGAATCAGTATAAATGTTGTACGATACTATCGGCCGGAAGGAAAGCGAGTGGGCTGGGATGACTGCGAATCAGATCCGAGACGTGGGCGAACAGTCGGGCTCTGTTCTCGTTATTCCCGTTGGCAGCGTCGAACAGCACGGAAACCACCTCCCGGTCATCACTGACACGCTGCTGGTCGAGGCGATGGTCGACACTGCTATCGAGCGACTGGAGGACGTTCCTGTCGTCGTGACACCGCCAGTCTGGAGCGGCTTCTCGCCGCATCACCTGTCGTTCGGTGGGACTCTGTCGCTCGAATTTGCACACTTACGAGCCACACTTGAGGACATCGCGCACGCTGGCATCCAGAACGGATTCGATGCAGTGCTGTTCGTCAATGGCCACGGCGGGAACAGTGCACTCATCGATGCCGTCGTGAGTACCGTGGGCGTCGATACTGATGCGGAAGTACTCGGAACGACGTACTTCCATCTGGCATCAGAAAGAATCGAGGAACTCCGAACGACCGAGACGGGAGGAATGGCTCACGGCGGTGAGTTCGAGACATCCCTCATGCTTTCGCTCCGACCAGACCTCGTGGGCGACCCGGCGGTCCGCGACGGCGAACCACTTGACGAACACTACAGATGGGGCGGACAGGACCTGCTCGACGGGGGCAACGTCTCCGTCTATCGTTCGTTCGACGAGTATTCCACGTCCGGAGCCATCGGGACGCCGAAGCAGGCGAGCGCGGAGACAGGCGAACGAATCTGCTCTGTCATCGGTGAGGAACTCGCGGCGCTTATAACTGCAATTCACGAGCACAATGCGTGACCAATGATCGACACGACACAAAGAATTATGTACATGGAAATAGGTGATAGAAACGATGCAGCCCGATAACAACGACAGGTCTGTCGAGGACAGTATCGACCGCCGGCAACTCCTTCAAGCACTTGGGGCAGGCGGCGCTATTGCCATCGCGGGGTGTAGCGGCGACGGCGGGAGCGGCGGTGACGGTGACAGTGACGGTGAGAGCAGTGGTGACGGCAGCGACGGCAGTACCCAGAGCGTGCAGTTCCTCACGATGGGTGTTGGGGACAACATCAAGCAGTTCTTCGAGGAGAACAACACGGCCTTCGAGGACGAACACGACGTGGACGTAGAGTTCACCAGCGTGACGTGGGACAACGCACGGCAGACCGTGAACAACCGTGTCGACGGCGGGGAAGCACCCGATGTCAGTCGGTGGCCGGCGCGCTGGATCCCCCAGCTCGTGGGCAAGGACGCGCTCGAACCGCTCGACGACATGATGGACGGGGAGTTCGGTGAGCAGTTCTACGACGGCGTGGCCGAAGGAACGATGTACAACGGCTCACACTACGGTGTGCCGTGGGCCGCTTCAAACAAGTGCCTGTACTACAACAAGGATGTCTTCGAGACGGCGGGGCTCGACCCAGAGAATCCGTCGCTCGACTCGTGGCAGGACATGGTGGATGCCGCAACGCAGATCCGCGACAGTGATGCGAGCGTTCCAGCACTTGGGCTAGCGGGGGCCGACGCAATCGAGACAGGGTCACAGTACTACCACTACCACTGGTCACATGGCGCAGACCTCGTCGATGACGAAGGAATGCCAGTCGTGAACTCCAGTGGCGCTGTCGACGCCCTCTCGTTGTACACCGACCTCCACCTCGAACACAACGTCACACAGTCCTCACCGCTCTCCTCGACCCGGCAGGACATCCGACAGCTGTTCGAGAACGGCGATCTCGGGATGGTTATCGGGCACGTGTACACGGGACTCAATATCACCGCCGCAAAGGAAAACGATGAGGTCGACTTCGACTACGGTATCGTTCAGGTGCCGCGTGGACCAGAGGGACGGTACAGCCTCTTCACCATCGACACACTCGCCATCCTGAGTCAAAGCGAGCACAAAGACCTCGCACGGGACCTGATCCGGTTCTACTTCGACGAGGAACGGCGGTTCCAGTACTCGAAGCAGAAAGGGTTCCTCCCCGTTGTTGAAGCCGTCGGCGAGCGCTCGTACTTTTCAGACTCGGAGAACTGGGGACCGTTCGTCGAGGCTGGACAGTACGCTCGTGCCCGGCCGAAGCTCGGTAACTTTAGTGAGTTTAACGACCGGATGGTCCAGGCCATTCAGGAAGCACTGGCGGACCGGAAGTCACCGCAGAAAGCGCTCAATGATGCCCAGAGTGATCTCGAAGATGCCATGGAGTGACAGACAGGGATGAGCCTGGCAGAGGAGTACACCGAGACATCCGAGGGCTCACGGCTTGAACAGGGGGTGGCGTACATCCAGCACAACAGCCGGGCGTACCTCCTCATCGCTCCGGCAGCGGTGTTCCTGCTAGCCGTCGTCGGATACCCGATTATCGAGACGTTTCGGCTATCGCTGTATCAGTCTCCCGCTGACTCGAACATCGAGACGTTCGTGGGGCTCCAGCATTACGTCGAGATATTCAACAGCGACATCTTTTATCGTCTGCTCTGGCAGACCGGCCGCTGGGTCGTCGTCGGCGTCGCGGGCAAGACACTGCTTGGACTGCTGATAGCCATTCACCTCAAGGGAGACATCCGTGGTCGGAAGTTCTTCCGCACGGCGTTTCTCATCCCGTGGGGGATCCCCTATGCAATCTCCGCGGTAGTGTTCCGGTGGATAGAGCACCCGCAGTTTGGCTATCTCAACGCGATTCTGTTAAAACTCGGTATCATCGAACAGGGAGTCGGTATCCTCGGGAACCCGAGCATCGCGTGGCTTGGCGTCGTCGTGGCCGACATCTGGATCGGGACGCCGTTCATGGCGATTATCTTCCTCGCAGGCCTGCAGTCGATACCGCAGGAACTGTACGAAGCAGCCGCCATCGACGGTGCCGAGAAGTGGCATCAGTTCCGGTACATCACGCTCCCACAGCTCAAGAGCGTTGTCCTGATCGCCACGCTACTGTCGACGATATGGACGTTCGTCAGTTTCGACGTCATCTGGACGATGACCGGCGGCGGGCCGATTAGCTCGACGGCAACGCTCGTCATCCACATCTATCAGGTCGGGCTCCAGAACGGGAATCTCGGACGCGGAGCCGCCTACAGCGTCATCGGGTTCCTGTTCCTGTTCGTCTTCGCTATCATCTACCTGCGTATCTACACGCGTGGCGGTGATGAGCTATGACGATGGCAGGCCATGACCGGAGCAGCCTCCGCAAAGTCCGCCTCTATGGCGTACTGATAGCGCTGCTCGGGCTGATGATGTTGCCGTTCTACGCGATGTTCTCGAGCACGCTCAAGCCGGAGTCAGAGATTTTCGCCGCGCCAGCGACGCTGGTCCCCAGCGACCCCAGCGTCCAGGCGTACCTGCAGGTCTGGACACAGACCGACGTGTTGCTCTGGGTCGGGAATAGCTTCATCATCTCGGTGGGAACGGTCGTCCTGACGCTACTGTTGGCGATACCGGCCGCGTACTCGTGTGCCCGGAACGACTTCGTGGGGAAGCGGACCTTCCTCCTCTCCGTGCTAGTCGTCCAGATGTTCGCACCGGTCGTGTTGATTGTCGGTCTCTTCGACGTCATCACCCAGATGGGACTGTTCAACACCTATCTCGCTGTGATCGTCCCGGCGGCGGCGTTCACGTTGCCGTTCAACGTCTGGATGCTGTACGGGTATTTCAAGACGATTCCCGTCGCGCTCGAAGAATCGGCGCGTATCGACGGCGCGAGCCAACTGCAGATCCTCACGAAAATCGTGCTCCCGCTGACGAAGCCAGCGCTGGTCGCCAGTATCACCTACACCTTCCTCTACGCGTGGAATCGGCTACTGTTCGTGCTCACCTTCCTCACTGACAGCGCGAAGTACAACATCCCACGGGGGGTCTTCTCGATGGTCGGCGCGCTGCAGACCGACTGGCGGATGATGCTCACCGTGTCTGTGATCGGTATCATCCCACTCTTGATTTTATTCGCCTTCCTCGAAGAGTATATTGTGGCTGGGATGACTGCTGGCGCGGTCAAGGAGTAGCCGCCTCTACTTTTATTATCGCCGCGATAGTTGGTTGCGTATGGAATTCGCGATGTGGGCGTACCCGTGGGACCTGCTAGATGAAGGGCCGGCCACAGTGGAACGGCGATTGCGTGACATCGGCATCGACGAACTGAATCTCGCGACGAACTATCACACTGTGCAGGCGTTCACGCCGCACAATCCGGAGCGGCGGACACTGTTTGCCCGCGCGAGTTCGTATTTCGAGCCCGGCCCGGAGTACGGCGACCTCGAACCAGTGCCGTACGAACGGATGGACGGCGACTGGGTCACAGACGTCGCCGACGGCCTGTCGGAACTGACACTCAACTCATGGACAGTCGGCTGCCACAACTCACGGCTCGGGATGGCCAGCCCAGAGTATACGCTGGAATCGGCACACGGTGACGACCTGCTCTTCGGCCTGTGCCCCTCCCAGCCAGCGGTCCAGACGTATCTCTCAACACTGGTTTCGGATCTGGCGTCCCGCGACGAATTCGGTCGTATCGAACTGGAGACGTTCGATTACTTCTACGGAACGGGCTTTGGATGGCACCACCAGAAGATTCACGCGCAGTTGGGCACACTCGGCGAGTTCTTGCTTGGGCTGTGTTTCTGTCCACAGTGTTGTGAAAATGCGACGGCCGCAGGTGTCGACACTGAACGGGCACGCGCGACTGTCGCTGACACGCTGGATGAGATTGTTGCCGGCGATGTAGCACACGACCATTCACCGGAGGACTGGCTCGCGGAGCACGAGACCGTCGCCGCATACGTCGATGTCCGCGAACGGACGCTGGCGTCACTGTACGCCACACTGGCTGACGCCGCTGGAACGACGCCGCTTGGCTACTACGTCGGCGCGCCCGAACCCGGCCGCGAGTGGATCGTCGGGGCCGACCTGCAAGCGCTGTCGGACCACGTCGATTACTACTGCCTTCCGGCTTATGAGGGGTCGAGTGATGCGGTCAGGGAGGCGTATAACGCCGTTGCAGCAGTGACCGATGTACCACTGCACATTGGTCTCCTGCCGGGTCATCCGGCTATCGACGACGAAGCGACTGTGGTTGATATCGTGCAGACCCTCGACTCGAAGGGGGTGCCACGACTCTCGTTTTATAACTACGGACTGCTTCCGGAGCAGTCACTGGAGTGGGTTGGCACGGCCATCGATGCAGTGAGCTGAGAGGGGGAAGCGGTAGTTTGATATCGGTTCACGAACGACAGGATTGCATGGAGATAACCGGTGTGTCAGCGGTAACTGTAGACGTACCGTTGGCCGACCTAGATGCGCATCTCGGAATCGGGCCGTACGTGACCAATCACGGGAAGCTACATTCGATGGAGCGCGTCCTCGTCCGTGTCGACACAGATGAGGGGATTACTGGCTGGGGCGAGATGCGTGTCTTCCTGTCACCAGCGGCCACTGAGTCGATTATCGAAGACGGCGTTGGACCGATGATTGAAGGCCAGTCGCCGTTCGAAATCGAGCGGCTCCGCCGACAGGTGTTCGTCGAGTACGCGAACGTGGATATGTTCTTCGCGGCTGTGGAAACAGCCTGCTGGGACATCGTCGGGAAGGCCCTCGACAGACCGGTGTACGAGCTTCTCGGCGGGTGGACGGCACCGACACAGGGTGCTCAGCAACACCGGCAAAACGTCGACGGCAACAGTGCTGCACCCGCTGCTGTCCCGGTTGCGTTCTGCCTTGGTATCCTCTCGCCCGAAGAGTCCCGAATCAAGGCCCGAAAAGCGCTCGAAGCTGGCTTCACTGTCCTCAAGACGAAAGCCGGTCGGGACTGGCGACAGGATGTCGAGCGGATCAAAGCTATGCACGACGAAGTCAACGGGCAGCTGGAGTTTCGACTCGACCCGAATCAGGGCTGGACGCTCGACCAAGCAGTTCGGGTCGGCGCGATGCTCGAAGACGAGAATATTTACCTGCAGTACATGGAACAGCCGATTCGAGTCGATTCACACACGTCGCTAGCTCGGCTTCGACAACGCCTCCGCCAGCCAATCGCACCGAACGAGGACACCTATATCTCGCATAATCTGCAGTCGCTTGTGGAAGCTGGCGCGATGGATGTCGGCGTTATCGACCTGACTCCGGCCGGCGGTATCAGCGGGATTCGACAGCAAGCCGCAATCCTCGAAGACGCCGGAGTTCCCTTCACGCACCACTGTGCGTTCGACCTTGGGATTCGGACTGCGGCGATTCTTCATGCGTTCACCGGCATCCCGGGCTTTTCCTTGCCCCCGGATTCGACGTACTACGGCTGGGAGGCAGACATCATCGAGACGCCGTTCGAGGTCAGCGACGGCTGTCTCCCGGCCCCGGACGGTCCTGGTCTCGGTGTCACTGTGGACATGGCCGCCGTCGAGGAGTATCGAATCACATGAGGGGACAAGAGCAACTTTCAAGAGGGCAGCTAACGTGGGTGCTCGTGTCATGGTAGAGCTATCATTAGCTGACCGGCCGGCCATTGTGACTGGCGCGTCGCGGGGTATCGGGCGAGAAATCGCGGCCCGATTCGCCGAAGCAGGTGGCGATGTCGTCGTCTGCTCGCGCACCTACGAGGACGTCGAAGCGGTTGCGACGGAACTAACCGACATACATGACGGTCGTGTTGTCCCGGTGGAATGTGACGTTACGGATCGAGATGCGGTACAGGACCTCGTCGACACAACCATCGAAGAATTCGGAGATATTCGGGTGCTCGTGAACAACGCTGGTGGCGCAGACGAGTCCGCCAATCTGTTACACCGCTGTGGCGAGGACACTTTCGAGTCAATGCTCGACCTGAATCTAAAGAGTCAGTTCCTCCTGAGCAAGGAGGTACTGCCGGCGATGGTCGCCACTGGCGGCGGGTCGATAATCCATATGGGCTCGGTCAACGGCCTGTTCGGCATCGGGCTCTCGGGCTACTCTGAGGCCAAAAGCGGATTGCTAGCACTCTCCCGAAACATTGCCGCCCACTACGGGCAGCATGGAATCCGCTCGAACGTTATTTCAGCGGCAACCATCGAAACGGCAAACAGGCGTGCAGAGATGGAAAACACTGAGGAGCGGACCGGAGAGACAAGTGCACGGGAGCGCTGGCTCGACCAGTACCCGCTCGGCCGGTTCGGTACGCCGAGAGAAGTCGCCGATACCACCCTGTTCCTTGCCTCCGAATTGTCGAGTTTCGTCACCGGTGAGAACCTGGTGCTTGACGGCGGATTGACGACGAGCCTGCCGACATCGTTCATCAACGAGATCTACGACGCGGACGATCAGCCGACGACTAATTAACCCGATACCCATGGAAGAACTAACAACTGACGACGCACCGGATAGTATCGGCCCGTACTCACAGGGAATCGCAAGCGGCGACCGTATTTACGTTTCCGGACAGGGGCCAGTCGACCCGGACACCGGCGAAGTAATCCAAGGGACGCCCGCTGAACAGACTCGACGCACGCTACGGAACGTCGCAGCCGTTCTGGAGGCCGGTGGCGCTTCGCTCGACGATGTCGTGAAAGCGACGGTTTTCGTGAAGGATATGCGGTACTACGACGAGGTGAACGAGGTGTACGGTGAACTCATGTCACCTCCCTATCCCGCACGCAGTGCGGTAGAGGTCGTTAAGTTGCCGGTCGATATCGACGTCGAGATAGAAGTCGTTGCGGAACAATAGTATGTCGCATCTGGTAGTGTTCGACCTCGACGGGACGCTCACTCGACAGCGCGGTGGGTTCGAGCTATTGCACACCCTCTACGGCACGACATCGGAAGCCGAGGCGCTGATGGACCGGTTCGAGGCGGGTCAGATTTCGTTTGCAGAGTGGTGTCGCGGGGCGGTCGACGTGTGGCGTGCGAACGATGTTACTCAGTCCGATATCACTTGTGCGACCCGGGCTGTCAAGCCGAAAGCAGGAGCAGTCGAGCTCCTCGAACACCTCCAGCAAGCAGAAATCCGATTCGGCATTCTCAGTGCCGGCGTTGCTAACCTCGCCACACAGTTCGAGCCATACGATCCAGCGTTCGTTCACGGAAACTGGATTCAGTTCGAAGATAGCCGGGTGTCGGGCATCGATGTCGGTGTCGGCCCGAATCAGAAGGGCGAAGTACTGAGAAAAATTCGAGCCGAACACGACCCTGCGTCAATCACTTACATCGGTGATTCACACACTGACACGGAGGCGTTTATCGAGGCAGATACCGCGGTGTTGTTCGATCCTGACGAACGCGTTCCCGAAACGGCAGCCGACGCAGCAGATACAATGCTCGAAAGTTCAGATATGAGAGAGGTGCAGAAATATATTCCCAAAGTGTAGTCATAAATCGGTTAGTAAGAGAATATGACTCCAGATATAGGCATTTGCTGATAATTTTGCGGCAAATGTTTTCATAGCTTCGATAAATTGTTCCACATGCCACATAATACATCGAGATAGCTATACCAAAGAAAACGTAGCATTCGGTGCGATAACTGGACCGCTGTCGACGGTACTCACTGGCGTACTTTGCCCGAGTATATCGCGGACAGATACCACCCAGCCATTCACACTGCATCGAGCGGTCGCTGTCGCAGTGGCAACATCTAGCAATTTGCAACGAGCTTCGACGGTCCTTTTACCGTCGGGTGGTTATCGGCGGCTGAATGAGTCGCTATCGAACGACCGGTTGTTTTCTCCTTCTGGCTGCGATCTGGGGTACTGCATTCATGGCGACGGATGTCGGCCTCGCTGACCTGCCGCCGGTCCCGTTCGCCGCCGCACGCTTCGACATCGCTTCCGTTCTCCTGTTTACCGCGTTAGCTGTCACAGGTTCATTAGAACGGCCACAGACCCGCGACGATTACGTGTACGTCCTCGCTGGCGGGACGCTTATGATCGGAATACACCACGTATTCCTGTTCACCGGGCAGCAGTACGTCACCGGGGCCGTCGCCGCGGTGCTGCTCGGTCTCGTGCCAGTCGTGACGCCCGCACTCACGAAACTCGCATCCAGCGATGACACGTTCACTGCAAATACTGGTGTTGGCGTGGTACTCGGATTCACCGGCGTCGTTGTGATTGCTAACCCTGACCCGGCGAATATCCTCAGCAGCACCATCGGAATCGCGCTCGTGTTCGCGTCGGCGCTGGCGTTTGCCATCCCGGCCGTCGTCACGCACGACACCAGCCCGTCGATGTCGTTTCTGGCCACACAGGCGTGGTTGATGGCTATCGGGGCGGTTGTCCTCCATGTCACCGTGCTTGTGCTCCCCGGACAGTCGTTTGCAGACGCATCGTGGACGCCCTCCGCGTTTGCGGCGCTGTTGTATCTGGCTGTCGTCGCCGGTATCGGCGGTTTCCTGCTGTACTTCCGGCTACTTGATCAGCTGGGCCCTATCGAGATGAGCTTCATCGAGTACGTGATTCCACTGTTCGCCGCGCTCGCGGGCTGGCTCGTACTCGGCCAGCAGGTCACGCTCGCCACCGTCAGCGGGTTCGTGTGCATTCTTCTGGGGTTCATGGCAGCGAAGTGGACGGCGTTGCGAGCGGAACTACGTCGGGTCGTCGAACCGAAAACCAGTCCGCCGGCCGACTGACCGGGACCGATTTGCTGACCATCACTGACTGAATCGGACTGTTAGATTCGAGAGAATCGACAGCGAAGCTGGAAACGGTAAGAATGACCGTCAAGCAGGAGTGACAGCGGCATCAGGCTTCTGCAAATAAACAAATTGCAGCCGGTATTATACCATCTTTTCAGCGTCTCACCGGCAACATTCATCGTTTGCCGACAAACACGTCAGCAAACAGAATCTTGTAAGCGAAGACCGTATCATAGCCGCGTGCACATACTGGCGGGGCTGACGGGTTTTTATAAGACTACCCGTTGCTGTGTAGTATGATACAACCAATTCGCACGCTATGGAGTCGGTATCGGTCTATTCCACTCATCTGGCGTATCTTCGTCGCCTTCGTACTGGGCACAGGTGCCGGTATCGCGTTCGGGGAGCAGATGGTCGTGGTCAAACCAGTGGGCGATCTCTTCCTTCGGCTGCTCAATATGCTGATTGTCCCGATTATCGTCTTCACACTGCTGACCGGGATTCGGCAGCTTTCCCCCGCTAAGCTTGGGAAGATCGGTGGTGCGACAGTGGGCCTCTACGCCCTGACGACAACCTTCGCAGGCATCATTGGGCTTGCGGTTGCAAACGTGCTTCAGCCGGGCCGCGGGCTCGAATTCGGCGGCGGCGAAGCGCAGTCGAAAGCGCCACCGTCGTTACTGGATGTAGTGCTCGGTATCGTGCCGAACAATCCCGTCGCGGCGCTCGCAGAGGGGAATCTGCTGGCGACGGTTTTTTTCGTCATCGTGTTCGGAATCGCGCTGACGTACGTCCGCTCACAGCAAGACGCGCTCGCAGAGAGTGTCGATTCAGTGTTCGAGGCCTTCGAAGTAGGTGCTGAAGCGATGTTCGTCATCGTTCGAGGGGTGCTCGAATTCGGTGTCCTTGGTGTGTTCGCGTTGATGGCGTCCGGAATCGGCACTGAAGGTATCGGCCTGTTTTCCTCGCTGGGCGAACTCGTGCTGGCAGTCACTGTCGCAATCGTCATTCACATCGGCTTCACCTATCTCGTTTTCTTGATGGGCGTAGTGGCCGATGTCTCCCCGATTGCGTTCCTCAGCGGGGCGAAAGATGCGATGGTGACTGCGTTCGCAACTCGGTCGTCGAGCGGAACGCTCCCTGTCACGATGCGTAATGCGGACGAAGACCTACAGATTTCCGAGCAAGTGTATTCGTTCACGCTCCCAGTCGGTGCAACGGCGAATATGGATGGCGCCGCCATCCGACAGGCAGTCACCGTGATGTTCGCTGCAAACGTCGTCGGACAACCACTGGTACTTACTGAACAGGTCTTTGTCTTGATCGTGGCCGTCCTCATTAGTATCGGAACCGCTGGCGTTCCGGGAGCGGGCATCGTCATGCTCACTGTGATTCTCACACAGGTCGGCCTCCCGCTGGAGGTCGTTGGATTCGTCGCCGGCGTGGACCCGATTCTTGGACGGATTGCGACGATGAACAACGTCACTGGCGACCTCGCAGTTTCGACCGTTGTGGGGAAGTGGAACGACGGACTCGACCGTGGTGCGGGCGTCTGGTCACGAAAGCTGAGCGGAGTCACAGAGTTCGCTCCCGGCGGCGATTAGAAGGGAACGGCGAGAGCGAGTGAAACAGAACCTAATGCTGGTACAGTTGTTATTCTAATCTATAAGCTCAGGAATACATCTTGCGGCTGAACTGACCACAGCAGTACGAGTGGTCCTCCAGGTGGTACACATATCAGAACCGTTCGTCCGACCGGTTCGTAGTACCACTGCAGTCTCAGAACCGCCGTAGTATCAGTTTCAGTTCACTTTGTTCGTTTCCGTTCCTGAGTTGGGTGGTCAGTGACGTACACTTTCGTATCGTCCGGTATGTCGTCGGTGACCCAGGAATTCGCCCCGATGCTGACGTGGTCACCGACGGTGATGGCGCCCAGAACTTTCGTGCCCGCGCCGATGACGACGTGGTCGCCGATGTCAGGGTGTCGTTTGTATCCCTTTTTCAGTCTGTGTTCGTCGCTCTCGTCGGCCTCGAAGTGCAGCGCGCCGAGGGTCACATCCTGATAGAGGCGGACCCACTCCCCCACGATAGTGGTTTCACCGATGACGACACCGGTTCCGTGGTCGATAAAAAAGTGGTCACCGATTTCGGCGCCGGGGTGGATGTCGATGCCGGTCTCAGTCTTGGCGTATTCGGTGAGTTCGCGAGCGTACTCGGAGGCCTCGGCCTCGTAGAGGGTGTGTGCGACCCGCTGTACGAGTATCGCCATGAACCCCGGATAGGACCGGATGATCTCCATGTACGTCTTCGCCGCCGGGTCGCCTTTGAATGCAGCCTCGACATCTTTTTTCAGTCGCCTGCGAACCGCTGGGAGTTGATCGATGACGGCATCGACTGTTGCAGCGGGATCCGATCCGGAGTACGGCCTGATACCAGCAAAGAAGAGGCCGCCCAAGGTGTCGAGACGGTCCAGAACGGCGAGTTCGTCCCTGACCAGTTCAGCGGCGTTCCAGCAGGTCGGGAAGAATAGTCGTTTGAGGATGTCGACTTCCGGCCTTCGGTGTTCCCGTCGCGGGAACTCCATCTGTGTCTGGGTCGGGAACGGCTCTTCATCTGCCCGGTACGCTGCGAACAGTTTCTCGTGTGCGTCGCCCGTGTAACAGTAGTCCATATCGGATGGTTGGGCTGAACCATCTTAGTTCTGAAACAACAGCTATCACTTTGTCAATATTTTGTGTTCTCGCTGGCGTAGTAGAACTACAAACGGGCAGAATCCCACGTTGAGAGGTAGCTATTTGATACTGGCCTGTCATCGAGTCTGTATGAACGGCGAGTGTTACTTCTGTCACGGCATCGTCTCCGCACCGGAGGAGGACCATATCTGGCTGACCGAGCACGACAGCCACGAGGTGTATATGCACGAACAGTGTGCTAGCGGTCACAACGTCATAGAGAGAGAACAGGACTCAACGGGTGAACTCCTGATTACGTGCCCGGAATGCGGCGAAGTCGAAACCGTGTAGCAATACACGCAGGCAGCCCTGCGGACGGGCCGTGGCCCCGTCCTATGGGAGCGAAATATCGACGCCGGACTGCAGGCTAGCCGCTTTTACTGTATTGTACATCAGCATCGCAATGGTTAGCGGTCCGACCCCACCAGGGACCGGAGTGATAGCGTCCGCCTTCGCTTTCGCGCTCTCGAAGTCCACGTCCCCGACGAGTTCGTACCCCTTGTCCGTGTCCGCATCGACTCGGTTGATACCCACGTCGATGACCGTGGTGCCGTCCGAGAGCATCGACCCGTCTATCATTTCCGGAACCCCGGCGGCGGCGATCACGATGTCCGCGTTGCGGGTCTTTTCGGCGAGGTCATCAGTCCGTGAGTGACACACGGTCGTCGTCGCGTTCCCGCCGGGCCCGTACTGAATCAACAGGTTTGCCATCGGTTTGCCGACGATGTCTGAGCGGCCGACGACGACAGCGTCTTTCCCCTCCGTCTCAACACCAGTTTCGGCCAGTATTTTCTGTATTCCGTGGGGCGTACAAGGTTTGTATCGCGCGTTCCCTGCGACGAGTCGACCGACGTTTTCGGGATGGAATCCATCGACGTCTTTCATCGGGTCGATGCGCTCCAGTACGTCACGCTTGTTCACGTGGTCGGGGACCGGCATCTGTACGAGGATACCGTGGACGGTCGGGTCCGCGTTCAGTTCGTCGATGGTCGCAAACAGTGTCTCAGCCGGTTCGTCCGCGCCGATTTCGTAATGAAACCCCTCGATGCCGATCTCCTCACAGGCCTGTTGTTTCATCGAGACGTACGTCTCACTCGCGCCGTCGTCGCTCATCAGCACAGTCGCTAGCCCCGGTGTGACGCCCTCGCTGACGAGCGTGTCCGTACACGCCGCAACGCCCTCTGTGATCTGGTCGCCAATCTCGTTACCGTCGATTATCGTTGTCATTATTGCTGTTTTCGTTCTCGGCCCGGGACCTCCCGAGAAGCTGTTCGAGAGTGTAACCGCTGCTGTCAGTCAGCAGTCGGGGCCGGGCAAGCATTCGATATCCGTCTCAAACCCAGCGGGTATAGTGGGTGATGTGGAATAGTCCATCCGTTGAAATGCCGTCGGCTATTCGTCCAGCGAGCAACCACAATCGGTCGACGATTCGACAGTATATCAGGCAAAGGGCTGGGGGACCGAAGGTTTTTGTCCGAACCCGTGGTTGGACTACACAACCATACCGGGAGGCGTGAGCCTCTCATCCGGGAGCAACTGCACTATGACTGACATCCGGTTCAGCACCGACAGAGAATCGTTCCTCGAAACTGCACAACGGGCCCCCGACGGCGCTCGCGTGCCGGTCGAAGCGCGCCTCACAGTTACCGATCCGTTCGAGGCGTATCGCCGCGCCCGAGACGGGAACACAGACGGGTTCTACCTCGAAACGACCGGCGGGCAATCGGGCTGGGGGTACTTCGGCGTCGACCCGGTCGAAGAAATCGAGGTCTCTCCGGGGGCGACACCGGCACAGGAAAGCGGTAGCCCAAGCATCGAAGCCATCGACGACCTGCTCGACCGAGAACACCTGGAGCGGGGCGACTGTACGGTTCCATATCCGTGCGGCGCGTTCGGCTGGCTGTCGTACGACGTCGCACGGGAGCTCGAGGATATCCCGGAGACGACCGTTCCAGACGGGCTCCCACGGCTTCAGCTGGGTGTGTTCGACTGCGTCGTCGCGTGGGAGGAGCCACACGACGGGCCGGTCGAGCTACACGTGACAGCGTGTCCTGTCGTTGACGGAGCGCCTGAGGTGGCGTTCGAGCACGGCCGTGAGATGGCCCGCGAACTGGCCGAGAACGCCGTCCACGGCGAGCGGCACGTCCAGTCCGAGCCAACAGCCGCAAATCAGGCCACCTTCGAGAGCGAGTGCGGTGAGGCGGCGTTCGCCGACCGCGTTCGGCAAATAAAGCAGTACGTCAGAGACGGCGACACGTTCCAGACGAACGTCTCGCACCGGTTGACTGCCCCGGCGGCGGTCCACCCGGTTGACACCTTCGACGCCGTTCGCCGGGTGAACCCGGCTCCGTACTCGGCCCTGCTTGAGTTTCCCGGCCTCGACCTCGTCAGCGCCAGCCCCGAGCTGTTGCTGGACGTCGATGACGGCGAGCTGCTCACCGAACCGATTGCCGGCACACGCCCACGTGGGGAGACGCCGGCTGAAGACGAAGAACTCGAGGCGGACCTCTGCAGCGACGAGAAAGAACGGGCCGAGCACGCGATGCTGGTCGACCTCGAACGGAACGACCTCGGGAAGGTCAGTGAGTACGGGACCGTGGACGTCGCCGAGTACCGCCGCGTCGACCGCTATTCTGAGGTGATGCACCTCGTCTCTCTCATCGAAGGGGAACTGCGCGACGACGTCAGTATCGCCGACGCGGTCGCTGCGGTGTTCCCCGGCGGGACGATCACTGGTGCGCCGAAACCGCGGACAATGGAGATTATCGACGAGGTGGAACAGACTCGACGGGGACCCTACACCGGCAGTATTGGGGTATTTGGCTTCGATGACCGGGCGACGCTGAACATCACGATCAGGACGCTAGTCCGTTACGACGGCGAGTACCGACTCCGCGTCGGGAGCGGTATCGTGCACGACTCCGTCCCAGAGGCCGAGTACCGCGAGACGCTGGACAAGGCCCGAGCGCTCGTCACTGCTGTCGACGAGGCACTTGGCGAACAGGGGTCGTTTGCGGTCGAGTCCGGGACCGAACCAATGGAGGGTACCTGATGATACTCATCATCGACAACTACGATTCCTTCGCCTACAACCTCGTCCAGTACGTCGGCGAGTTCGACGATGTGACCGTGCGGCGAAACGACGCTATCGACGTGGACGGCATCCGCGACCTCGACCCGAGCGGCATCGTCGTCTCACCGGGCCCCGGGACGCCGGCGGAAGCCGGCGTGTCAATCGACGTGTTCGCTGAGACAGAGTACCCGGCCCTGGGCGTCTGTCTGGGCCATCAGGCGCTCTGTGCAGCCCACGGAACCCCCGTCGGCCACGCACCGAGTGTGGTCCACGGGAAACCCTCGGAAGTCCGCCACGACGGGACAGAGCTGTACGACGGGGTCGACGACCCGTTCGAGGTCGGGCGATATCATTCGCTGGCCGTCGAAGCCGCCGCGCTCCCGGACGAACTGGAAGAAACGGCACACACCAACGACGAGCAGGGTATCGTGATGGGTGTCCAGCACAGCGAAAAGCCACACATCGGCGTCCAGTTCCACCCGGAAAGTATCCTCACCGACGCGGGGAAACAGCTGGTCAAGAACTTCTGTACCGGGATCGCTGAGGCCTGACCACACAGCGCGAGCAGGGCCTACTTCTCTTCGGGTGGGTCCACGTCGTGATGGGTCTGAATGTCAGGCAGTTTCCTGACGGCACGCCTGACGAGTGACGTGTGGCCTCGCTCGTTGCGGAGCCAGGTCACAGTCAACCCGCCGGCCGCCACGAGCGAGATCACGGCGAACGGGCCGCCGGTCAGGACAGCCAGTGCCTGAAGCGTCTCAGCGCCACCAACAAGCAGCACCGAGACGGCGACTGCACCCTGGAAAACGCCCCAGAAGACGATATGCGTCGCTGACGGTGCCACGCCTCGTCGCGTCGCCAGCACTGAGACGACGAGCGTCGAGGTGTCCGCTGACGTAGCCATGAACACGATGATAAGCGCGAGAAACAGGAACAACAGGAGCTGACCCAACGGGAGCGACGACAACAGCGGGAATCCGACGACGGCTTCTGACCCCCCGCGCTGTGCGATAGCGGCGAGGATATCGGCTTGCCCCGTGTGCTGGATGAACAACGACGTGCCACCGAGCAACAGGAACCAGACTATCGTCGCCGCCGAGGTCGCGACAACGCTCGTGAACACGACGGTCCTGACCCGCCGACCGCGGGAGAGTGCGGCGACGAACAGCCCCGCGAAGGGAGCCCAGGAGAACCACCACGACCAGTTCCAGACGGTCCACTCCGCGACCCACTGTCCGCCCATGTGGAGACTCAACGGGACGAACTCCAGAGCGTAGGTCCCGACTGCCTGCGTCCCCCGCTGGAGAATAAACGACCGAGGGCCAACCGCGACAATGAGGAGCGCGAACAGACCGAAGAGGACGACGTTGAGACCGGCGATGCGACGGATACCGCGGTGAATCCCCGTTGCGCTGGAGACAACGAATATCAGCGTCAGGCCGCCGACAACCAGGACTGGTCCGATTTCACCGGCTGCCACGTCCCACTGGTAATTGATACCGGCGAGGAACTGCTCACTGACGAGTGCGACTGAAGTGGCGATACCGCCGATGGTAGCGAAGACGGCCAGCGTATCGACGATTTTGGCCCACACCGAATCCAGTCCATCAACGCCGAGCACCGGTGCCAGTACCGTCGACACTCGGAGGGGTGCGCCCCGCGTGAATGCGAAATACGCTATGGGGACGCCGATGACGGCGTACGCGCTCCAGGCCGAGATGCCCCAGTGAAAAAGCGTGTACACCAGTGCGCCGTTGATCGCGGCCACCGATTGAGCGGGAGCACCGACGTAGGGCGGCGGCTGATCGTAGTGAAACAGGGCCTCAGTGGGGCCCCAAAACACCAGTCCAGCCGCGATGCCGGCGGTAAACACGAGCGTAAAGTACGTCGGGTACGTGTAGCTGGGTTCCGTGTCCGGACCGCCCAGCTTGATGTCGCCCCAGGGTCCCACCAACAGGAACAGGCAGTAACAGACCGAGAGAAAAACGGCGGCGAGAAACAACGGGCCACCAGCAGTCAGGACTGTGGCCGCTGCGGCGTCTACAGCGCTCGTAGTCCGGGTCGGGAATGCCATCTGGAGCGCAAAGAACGCGGCGAATACGAGCACCGGGAACGCGAGGATAGTCGGCTCGTGCTGTGTGAGAAACTCGCGGACAGCTCTTCGGACATTGGTCCGCCGGACGCGGAGGAAGACATCGGCCGCGGCCGGTCCGGTGCTGTCCTCTGAATAGGGCAACAGCGCGATATAACAGAGACCGGAACTGAAGAACACGAGGGCGACGGTCAGCCACGCCGGGCCGGTGACGGCCTCGCCGACGAGCGTCGGAAAGAAAAAGCCCGCGAGCACGAGCGCTCCAGACGCGGCACACAGTGGGGCCAGTAGCCGGCCGACAGTCTCTGCAATGCCACTTGCATCGGAGGTGGCCATGCCTCTATATTCAGTATCGGAAACATATATTACTATCCCAGAATGCCATTGAAGCTGGCGACTACAGCGGTCGAAACCATCGTCGGTGGAGTGGTGGTCGGGTCACTCGGAGTTGTCAGGGTCGCCGTTGTCAGTCCCGATTCCGGTCAGCAACGATTCCGTTGACCCACGGCCAAGCACCGACTGTCCCAGAAGCCGTCCGCCGATGGAACGAGGATTGATAACCTCGTCCGCGCCGACTGCACGGAACTTTTCGACGTGTTTCTGGTCAGTCGCCGCCGCAACTGTGCGGATGTCCGGATTGACGTTCTTGGTCGCGATGACGGCCAGTACATCGCGTGCGTCGTCGTTACTCCCCACCACAACACCACTTGCAGTTCCGACGCGGGCATCTCTGAGAACATCCTCGTCGGTGGGATCACCGGTAAGCAGGTTCACGCCCTCGTCCTTCAGCGACGCGACCGTCTCCTCGTCGGGCGTAACGACGACGACCGCAGTCTCCTCGCCCAGTTCCTCAAGCAGCGATGCCGTAACGTCTCCGTACCCGAGAACCACGACGTGGTCCTCAAGGAGTGTCAGGTCTGATGCAGTCATGACTCCGAACGCTGTTGCCATCCTGGATTCGATAGCCGGCCCGATGAGCGCACCCACGGCAACGGTGAACGCGCCGGTCCCGAACAAGATAATCGAGAGCGAAAACCACCGTGCCTCCGCCGTTACGGGAGTGATATCGCCGTAGCCGACCGTCGCGATAGTGACGACGACGTAGTACACAGCATCACCCCAGCTGTCGAGTTCGAGAAACTGGCCCCGTAGCCCATAGGCACCCACAGTTCCGTAGAGAATGACCCCGAAAATCGCTGACAGCGACGCAATCTGAATCGGCGAGAGGTCGAGCGACTGGTCGAACCGGTGTCGGTTTCGGACTAACAGCGGATACGTGACCAGCGTCATCACCAGCAGGGGGATGTCGGTTGGCTGAAACGTGGCAAGCGGCAAGAGCACCAGTCCGAGCGCCACGACGACCGCCACACGCCAAGCGAGCCGTTTGCGGCGCTGGAGTCCAACTGTCACGATACCGAGTATGAACGCGAACAACACTCCGCCGAACCGGACGACGGCTAACGGAAGGTCGACCACAGCGGTCAGTGGACCGTTGAGCGCAAGCGAGGCCTGGCTGAGGTTCGAAAGGCCGGTCACGAACGCCAAGAGCGCGACGCCGCCAGTCAGGACGACCGTCGGCTTCGCACCGGATAGCTCGTCCCACTCGACAAACGGAATCCTGTCGGCCGGATAGAACACGTCCTCCAGTGTCCGGTCCGACGGGTCTTCTGGGACGTTAGCCATTATCACACTGTTGTCGGAGTCAATATAAAAAACACGCGGCGAGCCGGCACCGCACTCAAGACAGCAGGCCCCGTACGATGTCGTCAATGCGTCGATTGTACGGTCACAGATGTCGCTGTTCACTATGGGGGATTAGAGAGCGTTGGAACCGACTTGCGCGGAGGCCAAACAGATGAACGCCGCGGTCCTGTTCGGACTGGGGACGATGATAGCCTGGGGGTTCTGGATCGCGTTTGGCAACGTCGCTTCGAGTACAATGGACCCGGAAACCGCGGCGTTCGTGTCGTATGCAGCCGCGACTGTCGTCACGGGCCTGTACGTCGCTGTCTCTGACGCGTCACTCGTCGTCACGAATAGAGGCCTGTTGTTCGCGGGCGCGGCCGGTGTCGCGGCAGCCGTCGGCGTGGTTTCGACGTTCGTTGGCGTCACTGTGGGGTCGACGTCGGTGGTCTCTACCATCGGCGGGATGTACTTCATCACTGCCGCGGTCATCGGCGTCATCGCCTTCGGGGAGTCGATGACGCTGACAAAAGCCGCGGGCATCGGGCTGGCGCTGACCGCGATTGTCGTCATCAATCAATGACTGGACACAACTGGTAAGCTGCCGGGAACGTTGTGTAAGTGTGGCCCGCCACGGCTGGGATTTATGCACCGAGGGCAGGTCTGTCCGGGTATGAAGCGCGTGATCAGCACCGACGACGCACCGGCCGCAGTGGGCGCGTACAGTCAGGCCACGTCGAACGGCAGTCTCCTAATCACCGCCGGACAGCTCCCGCTAACGACAGACGGCGAACTACTCGACGACGAAACAGTCGCTGACCAAACACGGCAGTGTCTCCACAACGTCGAGGCGATTCTGGAGTCGGACGGGCTCTCGCTCGACGATGTGCTCAAGACAACTGTCTACCTCGACGACATCGACGACTTCGACGCGTTCAACGAGGCCTACAGCGAATTCTTCGAATCGGAACCGCCAGCCCGGAGTGCCGTCGGCGTGGGTGCGGTCCCGAAAGGCGCAGCCGTCGAGATAGAAGCTATCGCCACCACCGACTAGCGAGTGGGGCTGTTCCGGCTTTTATCGTAGTTCCATCCCATCGGCGCGCTCCGCGGCAAGCGTCGTCAGTTCGTCGACGCTACTGTCCGAACGGTCCGCGAGGACACGAAGCAACATACCAAGCTGTATCGCCGCTGCCTCACGGAGTTCGGCCGCCTCCTCGGTGTCGTTACCGAAATAGTACTCGTGACGGCCATCCTCGTGGATGATTCCGGTGTACACCGAACGCAGGTCTCCCTCGGTTATCGCGGCCGACGCTTCCGTCTTGACTTCCTCGAATCGCGGATTCATCGTTTGGGGGAACGTTCCGCTGCCTCATTGTTTCGACGGAACGGACCCGTCAGTGCCGTTCCACCAGTCTCCCAACGAGTGATACGTTGTGGAGGCGGTCGACCGCGGCCGTAATTGGGGACGCCTCGGCCGGGGTTTTTAATCGTTCAGCACGACGCACAGAGTATGACACAGGAAACCACGGCCCTCGCCCATTCGACCGCCGTCCGCGTGTCGACTGACGGACGGTCACAGAGCGGGGACCGGGTCCGCTCCGCGGCACGGGCAGCGGCGGGCTCGGTCCCGGTCGTCAGAACGGGGCCGACAGGCATCACAGCGGCCACGCCGCTGGTGATGATTTCAAGCGATGGACGGACGGCCTTCTACGGTGATCCGTCACCGGCGGCCGTCCGTGATCTCGTCGATGAACTGGAATCGGGGACAGTACCGACAGCTGACGCGGACGCCGTCGTCGAGCACGACCCGGATACGGCGTCACTTCCAGTTCCGGAGCGTGGCTCGCTCTCCGTCGGTCGCCGCGACGTACTGGGTCCCTGCGGCTGGGTGGCTCCGCTGGAACCGGCCGACTGGTCGTTCGTCTCGGCTGAGCAGACACCCGACGCTGCAGGAGCGGTCGGGCTGCTGGGCAGGGGCCGCGGGGACGCCGCCACTGACGAACTGGTTGCCGAAACGTGGGAAACGGCAATCGGGACGGACGGTGACCCGGTGGTCGTCTGCAACGCCAACGAGGCCAGTGACCTCCCATCGGGTGACGACACGCTCCTCTCTGGCGCACCGATGGCGGTTCTGGACGGAATGGCGACGGTCGCCGAGTACGTGGACGCCGATGACGCCGTCGTGTACGTCAACGAGTCCAAAACCGGCCTGCAGACGCACCTCCGGGAGGCCATCGACGCGGCTGCCGACATCCTGCCCGTCGTTCCGCAACTGGTGGCCGGCCCGGATGAGTTCCGCGCCGGCGAGCCGACGGCAGCGCTCGAAGCGCTGGAAGGGGCCGACCGCATCGAACCGCGGCTCCAGCCGCCCGCGCCGGCCAAACGCGGCCTGTACGGCCGCCCGACAGTCATCCACACGCCGCGGACGTTCGCACACGTCCAGCGGGCCGTCGCTCAGCCGGATAGTGTCGACGCTGACGCCGCGGACCCCGGAACGCGAATCGTCACCGTCACCGGCGACGTGTCCGGCCCAGCGACCGTCGAACTCGGTTCCAGCGCCAGTCTGGGGGCGGTTCGCGAGGCGGTCGAGATGGATGGCTCGTTCAAGATGGCCTGTGTCGGCGGTGTCCTCGGTGGCATCTCTCGAACCCTCGACATGGCACCGACCGCCCAGTCGCTTCGAGCGGCTGGCCTCGGAACCGACGGCATCGTCGAACTGTTCGACACCGACCGCTGTGCCGTCGAGACGGTGGGGAGACGGGCCCGGTTCGCGTCGACGGAGAACAGCGGCCGATGCGTTCCCGGTCGCGAAGGGACGAAACAGCTCGCTGAACTCCTGCGCGACATATACGACGGGTCGTTCGAGAGCGACAAGATACGTGAACTCGGCCGCGTGATGCGACAGTCGAGTAACTGCCAGACCGGCGCGCACGCGCCGCGGCCGGTGACCACCGCCATCGACGAGTTCGAGCCGGAGTTCCGGGCCCACACAGACGGCCACTGTCCCAGCGGTACCTGCACGGAGAAACTATGAGCACAGACAAATCGATTCCACGAGTTCCCGACCTACACGACCCACAGCCTGAGACACCCGTCACCCGCGAGTTCGAGACCGGCACTGCAAACGACCCCGACGTGGGGACCGATGCGGACGAGCCGACGACACTCACCGTCGACGGTGAACCGGTCACCGTCGCCCCGGGCTCGACCATCATCGACGCCTTACAGGACCTCGACGACGACATTGTCAGCGTCGACCCCGGCGCAGAGGGCGTCGAAGACGACGCCGACGTGCCGGCGCTGTGTTACTACGACCGCGACGGCGACTGCAGCGACGAGATCGGCCCGCGCAGCGAGTGCCGGACCTGCATGGTCGAGACGGACGAGCACGGCCTCGTGCCGTCGTGTTCGTTCCCCGCCGAGGACGGGCTGTCTGTCTCGACCGACACCCCAGACGCCGAGGAGGCCCGCAGCGTTAATCTCGACCTCGTGCTGTCGAACCACAATCTGCGATGTACCACCTGCAACGGCAACGGCCGCTGTGAACTGCAGGACGCCGCCATCAGCGAGGGCGTCGACCACCCCCGATACGGCGTCTTCGACGAGCGCGACCAGTACGAACCCATCGACGACACCTCCTCGTTCATCCAGATCGACCGCAACAAGTGCATCCTCTGTAACCGCTGTGTCGACGCCTGCAACGACGTGCAGGTCGAGGGCGTCCTCAGGGTCGAGGGCCATGGCGAGGATACCCGCATCGGCTTCCAGTCCGACGCCGAGACGATGCACGACTCGGAGTGTGTCTCCTGTGGCCACTGCGCGACGGTGTGTCCGACTGGCTCGCTCACCGAGAAGGGAATCGGCGGCCAAGCGACGCTTCCGCTGCCGGGCTTCACTCAGCGAAACTCCATCGGGAAGGTCATCGAACACGAGGACGTCGAAACTATCGACGACACCACTGCCCCGAATCGTGGCTTCGAACCCGGCGATCCGAGAGCGGCGAAGGGGAAGAAAGGCCTCGCCAAGTTCGCGTCGGCGGCGAAACGTCGCGCCGGCGACATCGCCAAGGACTACGGCAAGAAGGCCTTCCTCGCCGGTGAACACACCGCCGAGAGCATTGCGGCGAACACGATGCCCGAGGGCCGACTGTTCGACATCGCTGACAAGGTCAGCGACTACCGCCTCTCGAAAATCGACAAGCAGGAGACGACCTGTGGCTTCTGTGCTGTCGGCTGCCGGTTCGAGATGTGGGGCAAGGACGGCGACTCACTGGGCGTCGTCCCGGTCGACGACCCCAACGACGCGCCCGCAAACAACTTCTCGACCTGCGTCAAAGGGAAGTTCGGCCACGAGTTCGCCAACAGCGAACAGCGGGTTACCGAACCGATGGTCCGCAACGACGACGGCGACCTAGAACCGACGAGCTGGGACGAAGCACTGGAGTACGTCGCCGAGCGCTTCGCCGAGATTCAGGACGAACACGGCATCGACTCGCTGGGCTGTCTCGCTTCCTCGAAAGGGAGCAACGAGGAGGCCTATCTCGTCCAGAAGTTCGCCCGGCAAGTGCTGGGGACGAAGAACATCGACAACTGCGCCCGACTGTGTCACTCCTCGACGGTCGCGGCGCTCCAGCAGACGCTCGGCTACGGCGCGATGACCAACCGCATCAACGAGGACATCGGGGAAGCCGACGCCTACCTTATCAGCGGCTCCAACACCACGGAGTCCCATCCGGTGCTCGCTACGCGCATCAAGCAGAACGTCCGCGAGGGGGCCGACCTTGTCGTGTTCGATCCCCGGAAAATCGGCATCGCCGAGCACGCCGACCAGTACACCCGGACCAACCCCGGCTACGACGTGGCCTGGCTCAACGGCCTCATCCGGTACATCATCGAACACGACCTTCACGACGAGGCGTTCATCGAGCGAAACACGAGGGACTTCGAGGAAGTTAGAGAGAAGGTCCAGGCGTTCACGCCCGAGAAAGTCGAAGACCTGGCGGGCGTGTCGCCGGAAGAACTCGCTTCGGCGGCCGAGACACTTGCCGAAGCTGACAGCGTCGTGTTCGGCTGGGCGATGGGGATGACCCAGCAAAGCCACGGCACGGAGAACCTCATCGCGATGGCCGACCTCGCGCTCGTGCTTGGCCAGGTCGGCAAGCCCGGCGCCGGTCTCTCGCCGTTCCGCGGGCAGAACAACGTTCAGGGCGGCGGTGGGGACATGGGCACCCTGCCCGGAAGCCTGCCGGGCTATCAAAACCCGGCGGACGACGAGGTCGGTGAGAAGTTCGCCGACGCGTGGGGCGAGCGCCCGCCCGAGGAACCCGGTCTGAAGGTGCCGGAGATGCTCGCCGAGGCCCACGCGGGGAACCTCCGCGGGATGTACGTGGTTGGCGAGAACCCCGCTCTCTCAGAGCCAGACATCCAGCACGCCGCCGAGGCGCTGGCGGACATGGAGTTCCTCGTGGTGCAGGACATCTTCATGACCGAGACGGCGGACTACGCCGACGTGGTACTGCCGGCGGCCACCTCGCCGGAGAAACACGGCACGTTCACCAACACCGAGCGACGCATCCAGCGGGTCCGCCCCACGTCCGAGCCGCCGGGCGAAGCCCGTCAGGACTGGGAGATTACGCAGGCGCTGGCTCGACGGCTGGGCTACGACTGGGACTACGACCACCCGCGGGAGGTCATGGACGAAATCAACTCCCTTGTGCCCATCTACGGCGGCGTCACCTACGACCGGCTCGAATCCGGCGACCAGCACGGCCTGCAGTGGCCCTGCTGGGACGAGGACCACGAGGGCACGCCGTTCCTGTACGACTACGAGGAGGGGAACTTCAACTTCGAGGACGGGAAAGCCCGCTTCGTGCCCGCCGACGGCGGCCACCCCGGCGAGATTCCCGACGAGGAGTACCCGCTGACGCTCACCTCGGGCCGCGTATTGTATCACTGGCACACGGGCCAGATTACCCGCCGCGTCGAGGGGCTGATGAGCCACGTCGGCGAAAGCTTCGTCGAGGTGCATCCCGAGACGGCCGAGAAGCTCGGCATCGCAGACGGCGAGTACGTCCGCGTCGAGTCCAGGCGGGGCGACATCGTCGTCAAGGCGCAGGTCACCGACCGAGTTGGTCCGGGAACGCTGTTCATCCCGATGCACTTCGCGGCCGGCGCGGTCAACAAGCTCACCGGGGAGACGTTCGACCCGACCGCTGGTATCCCCGAGTACAAAGTGTCGAGCGTCCGCGTGGAAGTGCTGGGACCGGAGACGGACGAGGCGGTGCTGCGGACGCCAGATGCTGGCGGAAAACAGGTCCGAAAACGGGGCGCTGGCGACGACTGAGTTGGCCCGGACAGTCGGCCGCGATTCCGCAGTTCTACTTGAGGCGAACACATACTAGCTCCGAGTTCGACCTAATATGTCGGTGATTGGCTTCAGATACTGACGTTTTTGCGTTTTCTTTTTCCAACATCTCATTTCAGACCCATAATGGGCCTATACAAATAGGAAATTGGCATGAATAGAGGTGAAAAGTATGTTCCATATCGATAAATTCGACCGCCGCAACTCAGTCCCGCGGTCCGACCGGACGGTCGGCGATTTCGTCAAGAAGCTCGACGAGCGAGTCGGTTGCCAACTCCAGCAGTGTCTCTCCACGTTCGGCGCTCCCCGCTCGTGGGTCGCCGACGACACCGTTCTCGGTGAACTCATCGGAGTCGAACGCGAGGTTGACGCCGCTTTGCCACTCCCCCCAGCCGTCACTGCCGCCGTCTGCGGCCTCGTCCAGTCGGTCTTCGTGGACAGTCTCCGGGTTCGTGTGCTGGAGCAGCGACGTTTCCAGCGGTCCGCCGTGGCCCATATCTGCGCTGTGGTCACCGACCGCGTTGAACCATGTGAACGGGACAGCGAAGGCTTCGTCGTGCCGGGTTATCGTGCCTGACACTTCCCGCAGCGCGTCGATGTTGCCGCCGTGGCCGTTGACCAGCACCACGTGGTCCCAGCCGTGACTCGCGAGGCTCCCGACGATGTCCCGGACGTAGGCCCGAAAGGTCGACTCGGAGGTCCACAGCGTCCCTGAAAAGGCCCGGTGTTCCTCGGCCACCCCGACGGGGACTGCCGGCGCGACGACAACGGCATCATCATAGCGCTCGGCCCCGCGTTCGGCGACCGCCTCGGCGTCGAGCGTGTCCGTCCCGAGCGGTGCGTGTGGGCCGTGTTGCTCCGTACTCCCGACTGGGAGCAGCGCCAAGTCCGTCTCGACGTCGGCCATATCGGTCCACGTCTCCGTCTGCAGATCCATAGTGAAATCTCTGTACGGGACGGAATAAAGCCCAGTCCCTTCTTGCGTGTTACGGGTAACTGCTATTTAGCCACGTAATCGAATACACACGCATGGTCCAGAACCCATCTCAAACGCGGAGAGACCGGTCAGTCCCCAGCCGAGGCGGAGGGAGTCCGCTGTGACCAGAGAAGCGGTGTTCCGGTAGCCGCTCCCAGCCGAACGGAAATGGCGACCAGCGAGACGATGGCAGCGCACTCGATCACGCTGACCACCAGATGTAGCTCGGACGGGATGCTCACGGTGATGAAAAACGGCGGGTGATTCATCGAAGCATGGAACAGTGCGACAAGCCAGAGGTTACCCGAGAGTACGTACACACTCCCGTAGGCCAGACCCATGAGCGTCAATCCAATGAGTCTGCCTGCAAGCGCTGAGTTAACGCCGTGCCCCGATGCGAGGAACCACCGCGGGAGGTGAAACAGGGCGAACAGGACCGCGACAATGCCGATGCCAGAGAGCACCGCACGCGGAGTCGTCTCACCCACCAGCCTCGTGAATCTCTGTTGCAGGTACGTACGGAAGAGAAACTCTTCCGGGATAGCAGTGAACAGAAGCGAACTGAAAAGTGCCGCGAGATACAGCAGCGGGTGGGCAGCAGTTCTCGACAGCGAGGCATCGAACCCCGAGACACCACCTATCGCGAGCGCGACCGCGACGAGATTGTACAGTCCCCAGAACGCGGCGACGACCCCAACTACGGGACCGAGTGTGCGAACAGGCGGGAACAGAGAGCGAAGTGAGACGTTCTCGATTCTGAGCGCACCGGCCGTGAGTGCAACGAGAAAGGCACCCCATATCATTCCCAAGACGGGCGGCGGCGACGTGCCAGGGGAGATGGTCACCAGTCCGGCGAGGACGAGCATCACAAGGAGGTACGTTACAACGGGAATCAACGGACCGCCGCTGAATCTCGGCAGACCAGTAGCAGGGCGTAACATCAGATCGGAATCCGACGGCTGGTCCAAAATTATCTTCTATCTCGCATTTCGGTGCGAAGCTGTCGAAGACAAAGGTTCACTGTGTGAATGGGGCACAGCCACCAGGGCTGACGTTTAAAACTATTTTTTAGTCTCTGATAGCTTTAGTATGCACCCCTCCGACAGGTCAAACGCCGGCGACCGCCTGAAACTGGTCCCGGCTGCCAGCGCCCTCCCCGCATCAGTTTCCAGAATCGGAATCCATCTCAGTCCGGTGATCCGCCCGCCCCGTTGTCGATTGCGCAATACCTGTGCGCTTGTAGTACAGTTCGGAGCCACACCACAGACCAAACGTAATCATGAAACGACGTGTACGCCGGTTCGACTGTTTCTGTGTGAAAGTGTGTCTGTCGGTTTTTGCGGTCGACGTATTCTGTGATGTGTCTCGCCGAGTAGCCGAGCATTTCCCGACGGCGCTCGATATTGGACCAGTGTTCGCTATGAGACCCGCTTTCCGCGTGTCCGCGGTAGTGTCACGGCAGGTAGGTAGCGATGCGTGACCGGACTGTAGTGCTGCTGGCCGTCGTCGCAATCGCGTCACTTACTGGTGGCATCGCGATACTCGCAGTAACAGGGCCAGCGGACTCCCGGCCGAACGGGGACACTCTCAGGTCGGTATCGGTGTCAAACGGAACGGCCGGCCAGTTCGCCGAGTTGCATGCAGCCGGTATCACGGGTTCGAACGTCTCTGTCGGCATCGTCGACCCAACAGGATTTGATACGGAGTCGAAAGCGATTGCCGGACAGGTCGCCGAGACGCGGGCCTTCGGTGTCGGTCCCGCAGACGAAACCGGCGAAGCTCATGGGACCGCAACGGCCGCCGTGGTGTCACGGACTGCACCAGACGCCGACCTGTATCTCGCTCGGATCGACAGCGTCGACAGCTATCAACAGGCGGTCGACTGGCTGGTCCGAGAGGACGTCGATGTGGTCGTTGCACCTGTTTCATTTTACGGACAGCCGGGTGATGGGAGCGGCCCGGTCGCCCGGAGCGCGACGCGAGCAACAGAGCGCGGGTCAGTGTTCATCGCCCCAGCCGGTAATCTCGCACAATCCCACTGGTCAGGACGGTACGGCACCGATACCGTCCACAATCGGACAGTCGCGTTTACCAACGGAAGCAGACGGAATTACATCCGGGGTGGGACCGAAATCACGGTCTGGCTCTCGTGGGAACAGGCCCACGCAGACGAGGATTACACGGTCGAACTGTATCGAACGAACGGCACCGACGCCCGCCTCGTCGCCCGCTCACAGCCCTACCGCGGCGACGACGTGCCAAACGAGCGAATCGTTGCCGATGTCAGACCCGGCGACTACTATCTCGTGGTTCGCGGGCCGGCGTCGCCGACTGGCGCACGGTTACGGCTTGTCTCACCGACCCACGAGCTCCAGTACACGGCTGCTCGAAATAGCATCGTCGCTCCGGGAACAGCCCGCAGGGGGATTACTGTCGGGGCATACAACAGCCGTGTCGAGCAGCTCGAACCGTTCAGTTCGCGAGGCCCGACAGTCGATGAGCGGACCGGTGTCGACATCGTGGCGCCGGACAGGAAGTTCGCCGCTGCCGCACCTGACGGCTTCGTCGGCTCTTCGGCCGCAGTCCCATATGTCGGCGGAACCGTGGCCCTGCTGCTAGAGGCAAACGAGTCGTTGACGCCCCACGAAACAGAACGCCTGCTCGAACGGACCACGAGAGACGTGGGACGACCAGGCCTCGACAACCAAACTGGCCACGGGGCGGTCCGTCCAGCCCGTGCAGTCCGGACTGCACAGAACCGCACTGACGGTTAAATATCGTTTTAACCCAGCCACAGGCCTTTGGGGAGTCCCGTATCATGTATCCGACAGTGACGCTATGTCGAGCCTCATCGAAAGAATACAGGAACGGACCGGAACAGCCGACGAGTCACCGCTGGTACTCGATGTTGCGGAGAACGAAACCGACGACGTACTCGATGCGCTCGCCTCGGACACCAGCCGGTCGCTGTTCCGCACGCTGTACGACGAACCCGGGACACCGTCCGAGATAGCGGACCGGTGTGACACGTCGGTCCAGAACGTCCACTATCACGTCTCGAACCTCGAAGACGCAGAGCTTATCGAACCGGTCGAAACGGTCTATTCCTCGAAAGGCAACGAGATGACCGTGTACGGTCCCGCAAGCGATCCAATTGTGTTAGTTGGCGACCACGACCTTGCGCCGCGCATCCAGCAGTCGATGAGCAATGTTGTTACGGGGGTAGGGCTGATCGGCTTGGCGAGCCTGTTCGTCCAGTGGGGCGCAGAAAGATTGGCAGACACAGCCGCCGGAGCCGAGGTCTTGGCTCCTGCAAGTCCGAATGCGGGGCCAATCAGTGGAACCAGCACGCTCGCATGGTTCGTTTTCGAGGTCATCGAGCCGGGCGTGCTGTTTTTCTGTCTCTGCCTCACCGTGCTCGGCATCGCTGCCGTGCTGGCTGACGATTAACGCTGGACAGGTGTGAAAGAAGTTCACACCTGCTGTGGTCGACCTGAACGCAGGAGCACATAGGATATGGACACTCCCGTCGTAGCTACCCCGGAGAGAACGGGTATCCGACCAGAAAGGGAGCCGAACAGTCTCGGTCGCGTTTCGAAACCGCACGGGTAGACGACTGTCACAGCGTCAGTTCATGATAGACCGCAGGCAGATCCCCACACCAGCGATAGCGAGGACCCCACCGAAGACAAGAGCGCCAGTACCGATTCCGAAGTCACCGGTCTGTGGCTGCTGTGTGGCCGGTGTTTCGCCGGTCACTGAATCAACACCATCGGAAGCCGAACCCGGGGACGTGGTGTTGCTATCTATAACCACCAGCGTTCCGATATCATCAGGCTGACCGGCTGCTTCGGTCCCACGAAACAGCGACAGGTCGTAGTTAGCTGCAGCGAGTTGCGAATCCAGCGCGACCTCCGAGCCGGATGCAACCGTCACAGCGTCGGCATCCGCCGCAGTTTCGAGCGTGGGTTCGTCGTGTCCAGCTGCCGTGGTGTCGAACAGGAGAACCACACGGGAATCGCCGTTCCCGTCGCGAACAGTCGCATTAATCTCGTAGTTGGTATCCGGGCTCCCGATGGACACAGTGGCCGCGTCAGCAGTTGCGAGGACGATGGGAATCCGACCAGTGTCGCCCTGTGTAACTCGGGACACCGTCTCCTCGAAACCGAAGTCGTTCGTCTCCTCAACCTCGAACTCCTCGCTTGCCGTCCCATTTGCTTCGATGACAAGGGTGCCGACAGTCGGCTTGTCATCAGTTGCGGGGTCGTCGAACACACGGTAGGTGTACGCGGCAGGATCAAGCGTCGACGGGAGGTCAGGCTCTGGCGCAGTCACGCTCACTGAGTCGCCGTCGTCCGCAACACTGAGCGTCTCCGAGTCCGTGCCGGCAGCCGCAGTGTCGAACAGAACCAGCACCTCACCGTCATCGTCGTCGTCACTGACGGTGGCGTTGATCTGGTAATTGACTGCCTCGCTGCCGACGGACAGCGTTTTCTTCCCGCCGTCAGTCATCGAAACCGGAATTTCGGCGGTCTCACCCTGAGAGACGGTGACGACGTTATCGCTGTCGTCAGTCTCTTTCGGGGTCTCTGTTTCCGGTACCGTGTCGGTGCAGTCGCCGTCACACTGGGCGATGGTCTCGGTACGTTCAAACAGCGTGTCGCCGTCGACATGAGCGGACAGTTCGTAGGATATGTTCGCTGGCAGGTCCGACAGATCGAACTGGGCGACGAACGTTCCGTTGGGTTGCACTCTGACCTGTCTCTGGTGAAGGAACGGGTTCGATGCGTTGGCTGACTTGATTCTGACCGTCATCTCCGTCCCGGAGTCCAGCGTGGTCTCCCCAGTGACGACCTGTTGTTCGTCGGCGTGCAGCGGAAGACTGTCTTCTGAGACAGTGGCTTGCTGCTCCGCAGCGGTAAGTCCCGGACCCGTCGCCGCTACGGCGATAAGCATCGCGGCCAGCGCCACCGACCGGACGCTCACAAAATCACCTCCCGGGGCGTGGGCATCTCTACGTACGTTTGAGAGCGACGCTGCCAACAATACCGCATCGTAGGTGGAGGGCAATTCGCTGCCATACGAATGGCAGTTAGGGTGGGGCTGAAAAACCGCCTGCGATAGGTTAAAACTGCGTTGAATTCGGCAGTGCTACTCCGGACCGGTGGACCATCGCGTCCGTCTTGATACGAACAGTAATATCTGTGATAGTGTTTCAGCGGTCAAGTTTGTGTGGTATCCACGTACGCGCTGGTTCTGTACTACGAGACGGCAGGACGCGGAGAGTTCGGATTGATTCAGTATTTTTATGGTAATTTCGGTAGTACTGACCAGTATGCGAACGGTCCTCGCAAACCAGCTCTCCAACGTCCGAGTCGTAAGTACCGATGGCCGCGAAGTCGGCACACTGCAAAACATTACGCTCGATACAGCAACGGGAGAACTTCAGACAATTATCATCAACAGCGACGTTCAAGAGATATTCGGCGTTGAACGGGATCACGACGGCGACGTTCGATTGCCAGCGTCCCTCATCGAATCGATGCGGGATCATCTGATTATTCAGCCGCCTGCAGAACAGAGTGTCGCAGGTAGCGATACTGTGGACTCGTAGGCACCCCGTTGGCTGTGCAAACAAGCCGGAACGGCTGCCGTTGTTAGCTGAGTGTATTCAGTTGTCGTTGGCTGATGGGTACGAGTGGCTACAGGACTGGAAAGTGACTTTTGTGAGTGCAGAACGCCTGTGCTGTACTTCGAAAGACTGGGTAGTCAGCGATGCTACGCATGGCGACTGAACACCGATGCGACAGGCGACCGGTCACTGTAACATCGCGTCGGCGTACTCACTCGCCGTCTGGCGGGCCGTTTCGAGTTCGTCAGTATCATCTAGCATCACGGCGCGGGTCCGGGCACCGTCGATTATCGTCAGCAGCGAACGGGTAACGTGTTCTGCGTCGACATCGTTGAACACGCCTTCGTCGATGCCGTGATTGATAACCGCCTTGAGCAGGTACCGAATATACTCGTCGTTCTGGCGGAACCGGTCGCTGAACGCCTCCTTGTACGGTGCTTGACTCCGCATCTCTAGCAGGGCGACCGAGAGATCGGGGTTTTCCTGCGGTTTGACGAGTAGTTCATCGAGCAAGAGATCCAGTCGTGCTTCGGGGTCTGTTGTCTCGACGGCGTGAATCGAATCGACGAACCGCTCCAGCAGATAATCGAGAAAGGCCGCGAGAAGGTCGTCTTTCGTGTCGTAGTAGTAGTGCACTGCAGCCGTCGATTTGCCGTACTCGTCCGCGATCCGTTGTATCGTGAGGTCAGCGTACCCGTGTTCTCGCAACGCCCGGTAGGTCGCTTGCATTATCTCCTCGGTCTGGTCCGAGAAGGTACGATCCGATGGTCCAGCCATTGTGTAAGGGTTTCACCCATGGTTGGATAACCGTTATGACCCGTAGACTATTGCGCAGATGAATTATTAGTCAGTTAGTTTGAGTATCGCCTCATAGTTCGTAAAATAGTATTTTTCCCTAGTTTCGTGCTTCAAAGCGTTTTTGACTAATCGGTTAGTAAGTTCTGTCACAGCCGCCATGGATGACGAGACAGCGACCGAAATTCTTGAGGCGACGTACCGCGCCCTCTGTCAGCACGGATACGCCGCACTCACGGTCAAAGACATCGCCGCCGAGGCAGACCGGAGCAAAGCGTCTATTCACTACTACTACGACAGCAAAGAGAACCTCTTTACCGAGTTTCTGGAGTTCTTATACGAGCGGTTCACTGCAAAGATAACGGCCATCGACGGGAACACACCCCGGGAAGAGCTTGAGTCGCTATTGAACGCGGTGCTCATCGACGGGCGTCCGACGCCCGACAAGAGTTTCAGAACAGTCTTTCTCGAACTACAGGCACAAGCCCCGTACAACGACACTTTCCGGACACAGCTCGCTAAGTTCGATGCTGCCCTCTTCGACCAGCTGCAGAACATCATCGTGGCCGGCGTCGAAGCTGGGGAGTTCGATGACGCAGTCGAACCGGCCGTCGCAGCGGAGTTCCTCGTAACGACCATAACCGGTGCTCATGCCCGACACATCACCACTGAGCGTTCGATTAACCGATTCAACGAGACGGTTACGCGATACGCTGAAACCCATCTCCTGACAGACGCGCCAGCGGAGGCGACCCGCTGATGGGTGTTCGAAGTCGTGTGAGTGCTCTGTTCAAAGGGCCTGAGGAGTTCGACCTCACGTCGGGTGGCATCGGCAAGCCGCTGTTCTTCCTCTCGATGCCGATTGTCATCACCAACCTCTTCCAGACCGCGTACAACCTTGCGGACACGTTCTGGCTCGGCCAGTACAGCACGGACGCGCTGGCGGCGATCAGCTTCGCGTTCCCGATGGTGTTTCTCCTTATCTCGCTCGGGATGGGTATCTCCGTTGCCGGCAGCGTACTCGTCGCTCAGTTTACCGGCGCAGGCGAGGAGCGCGAGGCCGAGTACGCCGCCTCACAGACGGTCACGTTCGCCGTAATCGTCTCGTTCGTCCTCGGTCTGGTGGGATACGTCGGCGTCGATACGTTTCTCAGCCTGATGGGCGCGTCCGAAGACGTCCTCCCGATGGCGACCAGCTACATGGAAGTCATTTCGCTTGGCCTGCTGTTCATGTTCGGCTTCTTCGTGTTCGTCGCGCTCATGCGGGGCTACGGCGATACGATAACGCCGATGCTCGTTATGTTCGGCTCGGTCGTGCTCAACATCATCATCGACCCGTTCCTGATATTCGGCTGGACGGTCGTCAAGAACGCGCCACTGGTCGGCACAGTCTCGTTCCCTGAACTCGGAATCGAAGGGGCCGCTATTGCGACCGTGTTCTCTCGGGCGCTGGCGCTGGTGGTGGGGCTTGCGATCATGTTTCGGGGGACGCGTGGTGTCCAGATTCACCTCCGCGATATGGCACCGGACCTGTCCTATCTCCGGCGTCTCGTCCGCATCGGTCTCCCCGCTTCCATCGAGGGAACAGGTCGTGCGCTGTCGATGAACCTGTTGCTGGTCATCGTGGCGATGTTCCCGGACACGGTCGTGGCCGCCTACGGTATCGGGACGCGCGTGTTCTCGGTCGTCTTCCTGCCAGCTATCGCGGTTGCCCGTGGCGTCGAGACGATGACCGGTCAGAACATGGGGGCTGACAAGCCAGACCGGGCAGCGAAAGCGGCCGGCCTCGCGGCGACGGTGCTGTTCGGCGTGCTCACTCTGGCTGGCATCCTCGTCTGGTTCATCGCCGCGCCGATAGCTGACCTGTTCACGACGAACCCCGAGGTCGTCGGTATCACGACGCAGTTTCTGCGATACGTGGCTCTGTCATTCGGATTCATCGGAATTATGCGGGCCTACACCGGGAGCTTCCGCGGTGCCGGAAAGACGCTCACTGCCGCGGCAATCTCGGTGTTGATGCTCGGTATCATCCGCTTCCCGATTGCGTGGTTCGCCGCCGAACCGTTGGGTGAATCCGGAATCTGGCTGTCGTTCGCCGTCTCGAACGTCGCAGGGGCGCTCATCGCCTACGGCTGGTATCGACGCGGGACCTGGCGAGACAGCAACCTCACCGAGGCCAAAGTCGACGTTGACGAGGCAGGCGTCGAGGTGTCAGCAGAGGGTGACTAGCAGCGACAGGTGACGAGCGTGTGTGACACCCCGCAAGTGAACCAAGGCTTTCAGGGGGGCTATCGTTACTACTGCTATGCCCGATGCATCGAATCCCAGTCAGGAGCCCTCGTCGCCGCTGTTTGCAGCTATTTACGATCCAGCCACGACGCTCGTCGAGCGGACGCTCTTACGGCCACATCGTGAGTATCTGGTGGCAAATTTGGATGGCACAGTTCTGGACCTCGGCGCTGGAACCGGTGCGATGTTTCCGTATTTCGATAGCGTTGCGGACGCGTCGACGGAGTTTCACGCTATCGAACCGGACCCACATATGCGGCGGCAGGCAGCGGAGAAGGCGAGCGCGCAGGCCACGCCGATGCGTATCGAGTCGGCACCGGCGGAAGCCCTCCCGTACGACGAGAACACGTTCGACGTCGTCATCGCCTCGATGGTCTTTTGTACGATTCCGGATATCGAGGCCGCAATGAGCGAGATCGCTCGCGTACTCACGCCCGGCGGCGAACTGCGGTTCTTCGAGCACGTCATCGACGACGGCTGGCGCGCCCGGGTACAGTCGGCCCTCGCACCGCTCTGGAAGCGGCTCGCCGGCGGGTGCCACCTGACCCGGCAGACGGGGTCGCGGCTCGCCGCTGCCTCGTCGTTCGATGTCGTCGAAATCGAGCGACGCAATCTCGGCGTGACACCGGTCCGTCCGTTCGTTCGGGGACGGCTCCGCAAGCGCTCGGTATCTCCAGCGCGGTAATTCGGCGGCGACCAATTTTTGCTCTGTGTGACGGACCATTCCTCGGGGCAGGATAACGACGACCCGTCGTCGCTGTCTGCAAGAGCTCTAGAGCGGACGGATTCCTGTAAATCGATAGCTACGTCGAGATACTGTATAAGCCACGCTCATAAGCTTCCTGAAAGAGTAAAACGCAGTTTGTGTGAGAAGATAACACATAGAGATGGCCACATCGCACTTCGTAGGGATTGATCGAACAATAGTATAGCTGAATAGCTATTCTGTATCGCTATATGCTCGTTCGAGGAGGTCAGTGACGCCGGCTTTGGTTTTGAGATAGCGCCGCTCGCCATCGGGCATCCGGACAGCGTAGTCGTACACGACGCTGTCCGGGACGTACCACCGGTCACTGTACTTCGAAAGTACCCCGTCGATCTCGCCGCCGTCTGTGACTTCGGACAGGTCGCCGTTGGCTGTATCTTCACTGGGGGCCACGGACTGACCCTGAGTTTCGGTTTCAGATTCAGACGGAGTTTCCGCCGCCGTCTGTCCAGTACTTTCGCCTGCAATACAGAGGTTGCTGGATAGTGGATAGTCACCGGGCATCCCGGCAGCGTGGTCCTCCGACCGACCGGCCTTCAGCGCCTCTCGCATCAGGATATCTTGCGCGCTTATCACTCGCTCACCGTCAGCCGGATAGCGCTGGTGGTACTCGCCGTCGCTGTCCATCTCCCACAGCTTGCGGTTGTCCGCGAGAGCGAGTTCGAGAGTGAAGCGGAGCTGTCGCTGGATTTCGGGACTCGTGACAGGTGTGACGGCTTCGACCCGATAATCGAGATTGCGAGTCATCCAGTCGGCACTACCGATGTAGTACTCCGGCTCGCCCCAGTCGTCTTCCGGGCTGGGGTCCGCCCGTGCACCGTTCTCGAAGTAGAAGAGACGGGAATGCTCCAAGAATCGGCCCACGAGTGAGTAGACAGAGACGTTTTCGCTAATCCCCTCCAGTCCGGGTCGGAGGCGACAGATGTCGCGGACGATGAGGTCGATGTCGACGCCGGCCATCGACGCGCGGTACAGCTCGGCAACGATGGCAGGGTCTTCGAGACCGTTGACCTTTGCAACGATGCGCGCAGGGCGACCGGCCTGTGCATGCTGGGCCTCTCGGCGGATACACCGGGTGAACTCCCGGCGCATCGTCACCGGCGCAATGAGGAGTTCTCGAAACTCCTCGTCCAGTGAAGGGCCGGTGAAGAAGTTGAACACTTTCGTCAGGTCGCGGCCGATGTCCCGGTCAGCAGTCAACAGCCCGAGGTCGACGTAGCCCTTCGCAGTTTCTGAGTGGTAGTTCCCGGTCCCGATGTGGGAGTACAGTTGGACGCCGTCATCTTCCTCCCGAACCACGAGCGCAGTCTTCGTGTGTGTTTTCAGACCAACCGTCCCGTAGGCGACGTGGATGCCGTTTTCCTCAAGCTTCCGCACCCATTCGAGGTTGTTCTGTTCGTCGAAGCGAGCCTTCAATTCGACCATCACCGCGACCTGCTTCCCGTTTTCGGCTGCCGTTATCAGCGACTGGATTATCTGTGAGTCGCTTGCTGTCCGGTAGATAGCCGCTTTCACTGCCAGAACATCGGGGTCTTCGGCCGCTTCCGAGATGAATCGCTGGACGGTGTCGGTAAAATCGTGATACGGGTGATGGAGCAGGATATCCCCGTCGCGAATACGGCTGAAGACGCTCGCACTGCTCGACTCGGACGGATTCCTCGGTTGCTGTCGATGGCTGTCAAGTCGAGGATGTGGCTGCGGTGTCCACTCGTCAAGCGAGAGGTCCGGGCGCTCAAGGTCGGTCAACTCCGCGAAGTCTCGATAATCTAGTGGCCCCGGGAGATCGTATATTTCGCGTTCGTCGAGACCGAGTTGTGTGGCAAGTGTCGAGCGAATCCGGGGGTCCGCGTCCTCGGAGATTTCCATTCTGACGACCGACGCGAAGCGCCGCTGTTCGATGACATCTTCGACCATGTCGATGAGGTCCTCGGCAATCTCCTGATTTCGGCGGACCTCCGCGTTGCGAGTCAGTCGAAACAGGGCCGTGTCGACGATTTCAACGTTGGGTAACAGCAAATCGAGGTTCGCGCGGATGACCTCTTCCAGTGGAACATACCGCGCTTCGTCCCCAAGCTGGACTAAACGAGGCCTGTTCGGCGGAATCTTGATCCGGGTGAACGTCGGGTCATCGGCGTCTGGCTGTCTGGTGAGAACAGCGAGTGACAGCGACCGATTTGAAATAAACGGGAACGGGTGCGCCGGGTCGAACGAAAGCGGGGTCAGTGTCGGTAGCACAGACCCCTCGAAGTAGGTTCGCAGCTCCGACTGCTCCGTTTCTGTCGCGTCATCGTAGTCAAGAATTTCGACACCTTCCGCTGCAAGCGCGGGGCGAATCGCATCGCGGTAGCAACGGGCCTGCGTTGCAAGCATTGGTCGGAGCGTCTCGTGGACCTCCTCCCACTGCTCCCGTGGCGTCCGCCCGTCTGGCGCTGTCTCGGTAACGTCGGCCTCTATCTGTTGTTTAAGCCCGCCGATACGTTTCATCGTGAACTCGTCAAGATTACGCGTGACGATAGCGAGGAATCTGACCCGTTCCAGCAGCGGATTCCGTTCGTCCAGTGCCTCGTGGAGCACACGCCGCTGGAAGGCGAGGGCACTCAGTTCGCGGTTGAGATACAACGACGAGTCGGTCAGGTCGACATCGGCCGGCTCGTAGGCGGGAAGATTCGATCCTGAATCCAAGTCCATTGGATTAGATAGACGTAGGTGGGGCGCGTTCCGGATCCACGATACTGTCGGCCGAGCGGTCTTCGTGAGTTGTCCCTGGGTCGACAGTTATGAATTTTCCTGTGGAACACCGGTACGCCGTCAGTTGCCCGCCGTACACGCAACCGGTGTCCAGACCGACCGCACTGGATGTCTCAAAGGGCTCTGAGAGCACCGTGTGACCGAAGAAGATACGAGGGGCGTCACGACGCGTTTCGAACCAGTACGGGCGGTCGTAGCTCCCGTCGGGGACAAGGGAACGCATGTTCAGCAGTTCAGTCAGTTCGTGTTCCGCGATGGGCTTTCGGTGATCGACGCCGCCGTGGACGACCAGCGAGTCGTCCCACGATATCGCAACCGGGAGCGACGCGATCCAAGAAAGGTCGTCGTCGGTCAGCGAGGGAATCGATTTGCGGCCGTCGATGAGTTTCTGTTCGTTGTTTCCTCGGACCGTAATGAAATTTGGCGTTCGCCGGACGATGTCGACGACACCGGCGCTATCAGGCCCTTTGCGGACAAGGTCACCGACGAAAACGACCAGTTCTTCTGGAGTGGGGTCCAGGCGACTCAGGAGTCCTTCGAGCGTCGCCCGACACCCGTGGACATCGCCGACAACATAGATGTCCTCCCATTCGTTGCTGTGGATTCGTCGGTGTGATGCGTCGATTGCTGGATTAAACGTCGGTGGTGCGACCATCTATGTGAGGCTGTTGGTGATACGTCGGCGAATTCACTATAGGCGTTTTATATTAGTGGTATATAGAAATATGAGACCGAACGTATACACACTGGAGGCCGTCGAACCTACGGCGGCGATACGCTACCAGACGGCCACCACAACTCTTCGCAGCGCCGCCTTCTTTTTCAGTTACGCATCTGAAACACCGATATGCCAACGAGCGAGTATGCGCCAACCGACACACTGCAACCGGCAACGCCGGTGGGCTATCAGCCGCCGCAACCGTTTCGCTACTCGCTGGTGGTATTACTCGGCCTCGTAGTCGTACTGTTGCCGGTCGCTGCGGTGGTGTTCGGGTGGCTACTCTGGTACGCTCAGGGGCCCGCTCTCGATGCCGTTTTTTCGGTCGACGAAACCGCGACGAGTGTCACGTTCACGTTCGCGTCCGGCCTGGTCGCGGTCGCCTGTGTCGGCGCTATCGGTATCGTGACTGTTCTCCACGAACTCGTCCACGGACTGGTCTATCGATGGTACGGGTACCGGGTCTCCTACGGCGTGGCACCGCAACTCGGCGCGTTCTACGCGGCGACGTTCCACCAGTTCCAGGCCCGGAATCACAACCTTATCGTCGGCATCGCTCCCGTCGTCGCGCTCAACGCGGTACTTCTCCCGGTGCTGTTCGTTCCGAGTCCGCTGGTCGCGTTCGCAGCCTTCGTGGCCCTGCTGTTCAACACCGCCGGGGCGGCCGGTGACCTCTACCTGGTCGCAATGTTACTCCGGACACCTGCCGGGTCGCTCATGTACGACAGCGACATCCGTCATTCGTATATTTTCTATCCCGAGATGTAGCCACGTCCTAGCTGTACCGACGGTGGCGTAGCAACGCAGTCGATGGGAGTCAGTCGACTGCGGGAGACACCCCGCCGTGGGCTTCGGTTCAGTACGATTACCGAGTCCGAGAGCGGCGAGTCACCGCTCGACGGCATCTCTGGTGTGTTCGGCGTCCAGTCCGAACAACAGTCCGGCGAGAAACAGCAGCTCGTTGCCCTGATAATACTGTTCGATCACGAAGTTGACGATGCCGATATCCGGCGTGGTCGCACCCAACAGCACCAGGACGAGCGCGACGACGGCAGCGAGACCGGCCACCCATCGAACCACGAAACCTGAGAGCAGCCCCACCACGAAGATGACAACAGCAGTGAAGAGGCTCATTTCCCGCTCCAGCGGATAGCATCCGTCGATCTGGCAGCCGTTTCCATAGAGAACGCAACACTTCCGCCGTATTTAGTTCTACGACAGTTGCCGGAAATGCAACGCCCATCCGACCGCACGACAGCGGGGCAGTCAGTGTGTAACTCGGTGCAATTGGTATCATTCCGATCGGGGAACACAGCGCCGGTCACTCGATTTCGGCACCGACACGCGCCAGACAGCCCTCACCCGGTTCGAAGTACGAGTAGTGGTCGGCAACGAGGTCAGAGATATTCACGTCCTGATAGCCGTCGGGAAGCGTTCCCGCGTCACGAGTACCAGCGTGGCCGACCGCGTGTGTCTGGTCCGACGCCCGGTAAATCCACGATAGGACCTTGTCGTTCTGGCTGTAGAAGTTCGACACCGGGGCGTCGACAGTTCCGATAGCGTCGCCGTAGCGACCGCCCTGTACCACGCTATTGTATGGGATGGCACCCCCGAGCAGTGACACCGAAGCAAGCGCGTCTGTCGCCCCTTGCCCGGCAAGCACCCGAAGCGTCTCGCCGGTCACCCGCGCGCCCAGCGAATGTGCGAGCAGATGGACGGGCCGGCCATCGGTTTCAGCCCACTCGACCAGCCACTGTGCGAGGGGCCGACTGTTCGCCTCGGCGTTGGCCTTCGCCTGCTCCCAGTCGACGTCTGAATCCCAGCTGTGTGCGACGACGGGTGCAGACCATGTCCCGTCGAGCGCTACCTGAGCCGTATAGGCGTTGTCACGCGCCGTCTCGGCGTCGGTACTGAATCCGTGGACGAACAGGAACACGGCCGACGCGTCGCCGAACGACCACGTACCCCCGGTTTTGAAGGCCGGCTCGTCCGCTGTGTCGAGGAGCCCGCGCGTAGTGACGACCGGTTGGGCATCCGGTGCACTGTACCCGCCGGAGTCGCCCTGCAGCGAGAAGTACACGTAGGCAGCGCCGCCCCCAAGCAGACCGAGTCCACTTCCGAGAGCGATGAGCAGCCGCCGTCTGGTCACGCCGTTTTGACTGTCCATGGCTGGTAGCTTGTGGGTAGGTCACAGGTGTGGCGATAAGTCAATTGAGGTTGTCGTTTAGAACCGGGAAGCAACGCAAGAGCTGTGCCACAGCCCACAGGCTCATGTCCCGGCGGACAGTCATCGGAGCCATGACAACTTGGGACGAGCGATACCGGACAGGTACGTACCCACAGCACCCGGACCCACATCCAGTTCTAAAACGATACCTGCCGACCTTCCCGGAGGGACGGGCGCTGGACATCGCAACCGGGACCGGACGGAACGCGCTTCCGGTCGCAGCGGCCGGGTACCGCGTCGATGCAGTCGACCAATCGCGTGTCGGACTAACTATTGCCCGTGAGAACGCACGCACAGCGGGTGTCGAGAACGATATCGAGTGGGTACAGGCAGACCTCGACTCGTTTACGTATCCGGCGTCCACGTACGACCTCATTACGAGTAGCTTCTATCGTCCCGTCGACCGCCTCCCCGACATAATCGAGGCCCTGGCCGACGGCGGCTGTCTGTTCATCCAGCACCACCTCCGGACGAGCGACGACGTGGACGGCGGCCCCTCCGGGGACCGGTATCGGTTCGCTTCGAACGAACTGCTCAGGGCCGGACTCGGGCTGACTGTGTTGCACTACGACGAGCGCACCACAACGACGGACGGGACGACCGCAGCCACCGCCCAGCTGGTCGCCAGAAAATCACAGGGCGGCCGGCAGTCGTATCCAGATATCTCGGAGTAATAGCGCCGTGGTTCGTCGGGATGGAGCTGGGGGGTATCCCCAGTAGCAGTAGCGATCAGAAGCGGCTAGTGGCGAAGCGGTTCGGGGCCGAGACTATCCCCGGTGCAGTCTGAGGCGTTAGCATGGATTCAAAGTCCCGGAGTCAACAGGGAGTGTGGTCGCTCAGCCGACAGCGACCGAATCGGACGCGCCCGAGCCGACTCGATATCACGGCCATAGGCATGCACGACTGCAGTGCTGGGGAGGGCAACGATGACGGCGACTGACTTCGACGCCGCCCGGGCGTACGACGCCGACCAGTTCTCGGCGGTCGAAGTGTTCCGCAGCGACCGGATGAGAGTCGTCTGTGGCTACTTCGAGCCCGGACAGTTCATCCCGGTGCATGCGCCCGCAAGCGACGTAGCGATACACGTCCAGTCCGGGACCGGTATCGTCCGTGACGGGGACACGAAACGGGCGGTCGAACCGGGCGACGTGGTGGTCGTCGAGGCTGATACCGACCGCGGTGTCAAAGCGGACGAGGATGGGCGGCTGGAAGCACTACTGGTGACCGCACCGCCGCCGACCGACGCCGAACACGATCCGGTCCGGAGAGGGCTCAAGCAAAACGAGTTCGACCCGTAGGCCCGAGTCGAAGTTAGTTTCGTAGTCGACAACAGCCACCATCACTCGACGACGTAGGAGCGGTGTGAGCCCCGGGTTCGCACGTCGACGAAGTGATGGCGCGTCGCGTCACCCACGTTGCCGATGGCGGACTGATTCGCGGCAGCTTCACCGTAGACCTCGTCCGCCGGGAGCAGGTCGCGGTCAGCGACCTGGTCGGCGACAGCGGTGGGAAGCGGCTCCCCGTCGCGGACATCGACGATGAGTAGCTGGTCTGTGAAGCTCTTTGCGAGAAACGCGTCGGTAATCCCCTCAGAATCGGTCAGCTCCCCAGACAAGGTTCGGAGTTCCGCCTGCCGGTCAGTCATCGAGACTCAGTAGGTCCGCCACGTCGAAAGCCGTGCCTGCGAACATCTCCCTCCCGAGAGTCACAGTTCGTCTATGATTTCACTGGCGAACGTCGTCATCGCCGCCGCCGGCTCCGTCGACCGGAGTCCGACGATAACGTGGTTGAGGCCGTAGTCATCGAGTTGCCTGAAATACTCCCGGAACCATTCGACGCCGGCTCGATAGCCCAGGTGAAGCGGTTCGGGCTCGGCCGCCGGGTCGTCGGCGAACTCGACCTGAACGGCAATCGTGAACGGTTTCTCGGGTGCGTGACTCCGCCACGTGTCGAGATACGACTGTAGCGTCGACTCGGGAAGGTGGTAGAATATCCAGCCGTCGCCGTTCTCGGCGATCCACTCCGTCGACTGTCTGGCGTTCCCGGTCGGAAACAGCGGGAGCGTGTCCGTCGTCGGTTTCGGGAGGACATCGAGTTCACCGTCGATGCGGCCCCAGGAGCCGTCGAGTGTCGGATACTCCTCACGCCAGAGCGCACGAAGCGCGTCGACGCTTTCTCGGACGAGGTGGCCCCTGTTCTCGGGGTCGACGCCGAACGCCGGATACTCCGGGTCGCGGTCACCGGAGGCGATGCCCAGCACGAGACGGCCGTCGGAGAGTCGGTCGACAGTCGCAGCCGACTTCGCCACATGGATGGGATGGCGCAGCGGGAGAACGATGCTCGCAGTGCCAAGTGCCACCGACTCGGTGTGGGCGGCGACGTGGGACAGCAGCCCCCACGGGTCGAAGGCCCCGCCGGCGTCCCCGAACCGGGGCCAGTACGTCGGCACGTCTCGGGCCCAGAGGGCGTCGAAGCCGACTGTCTCGGCGTGGCTTGCGAGCCGGAGTTCCGCGTCGATATCCGGCGTCGATTCCTTTTCACCGGTGAGCGGGAATCCGAGACCGAACGAGAGTCCATCCCCCTCGAACAGCCGCCGATAGCCGGCGTTTGCGTGGTCCACAGCAGTCATCACGATGTTTTCCCGCTGGAAGCGTATGTGGACACGGGTAGCGACATCGCCGCCGGAACGGGAAATCAATGAGTGTCCCGCTATGAGACATCGTCCGGAGTTTCGACTGACAAAGTTTTTCCCCCACCACGGGGCAGCTGCCACTCGATATCCAGCGCACGGTTCGGGAACGACGGCTTCGAGACGACTTCTAATGTCCGGTCTTCGGCCGCCGGCGTGACGGGTGCTGCGATCATCAGTCGGGCCACGTCGGCTCGCGAAACACTCCCCCAGAGCTTCGCTCCGGGCTCGGCGGCGGAGACGGTGTCAGTCCGTGGTCCGTTCGTGAGCACGCCCGGGCGGAGAATCGTGTGTCGAACCGGAGCCTCGCGGATTGCGGTCTCGGCTTCTGCTTTCGCACGCTGTATCGGCTGGATGACGATGTCAAAGGCCGCCGCGAGCGGACTGGCCGGCTCCTCACCCACGCCGATAGCGGATTCCATGACAAAGGCCTCGACACCGGCGTCGACGGCCGCATCGAGGAGGTTGATCGTTCCCGCGCCGTCGACGTACTCGTTCTGAGACCAGACATCCGTGATGTTCGAGCCGACAGCGCTCAGGACGACATCAACGTCCGACAACGCATCGGTCAACGCGGTCGGGTTCAGCAAGTCGTCGACGACAACCTCGTCAGCGCCGGCCGCCCGCAGGTCATCGGTCTTCGACGGCGTACTGGTGAGTGCCCGGACGGTCGACACGCGCGAACTGAGCAGTCGGAGAGCCGCCCGACCGGTCCCGCCGCTGGCTCCGGCAACGAACACTGTCTCCACGTCAGAAGGGTCCATACTGGTGCTTGGGGCTGGCGATACATGATTGGCTGGGCCAGTGTACCAGCCAGTGGAGCACTGATATGCCCGGAGAACGCGACAAACCCGGCTCAGATCACAGCAGTTGGTGCTTTAGTCGTCACACGGCGGCGTCTGCTTCGGCGGGGTGTCTTCGAACCGACGATAGAGCCTGCGCAGTTCCATCCGAATCGTCACACGCTCGATGAGGGCAAAGCCCGCAACGACGACGAGGAAGCCGACGAACGTCCACAGAGACACCGACGAGCCGAGCAGTATCCAGCCCATGAGCGCGGCAAATATCGGCACGACATACGCGACCAGATTCGCGCGAACCGGACCGATGCGCTTGATGAGGCCGAAGTAGATAGCGTACGCGACTGCCGTCGACGGGATGCCCACAGCGATGATGCTCACAATCGTTTCAGGCCCGATGCCGATCACGGCTGTGGGTGGCTCTCCGACCAGCAGGCTCGCAACGTGGAGGAGCACTGCGCCGACCGCCATCGCCCACGCAGTCAGCGGTGTACTATCCATCTGCGGGCTGACTCGCTGGAGGAGGACACTTCCCAGAGCAACAGCCGCGGCCGCACCGAGAACCAGAAGTTGCCCGATAGCACTCGCATCTGTGAACGTCGACGGTGACGGCTGCACGATGATGATAACGCCGCTCAGCGCGATACCGATACCGACCGCGCCGAGCCACGAGAGCCGGTCGCCCAGCAGCCACCAAGCGAACACGGGTGCGAGTATCGGATTCAGGCCGTACATTACGGACGCTGCAGCGGGCGTCGTCGATCCCTGACCGAGGAACAGCAATCCGTTGTTGAGCGCGATCAGGAACAGCGCCGCCATTCCGATACCTACGACGTCCCCGCGAGTCCGCGGCAGCCACGTCGACCGCGGCCGAGTAATGACGATGTAGCCAAGCAGCGTCACTGCAGCCAGGTCGAACCGGAGGCCGGCAAACAGCACCGGCGGAAGCTCGCGAAGCCCGGTTTTGATTGCGACGAACGAGCCACCGAACAACATGGCAAGCAGGACGAACAGCGCGCTGTCTCGGTAGCGAGCCGGGAGTGAGGGCCGATCAGTGAATGCGGACCGGAACATAGGCCAAGTCAGTTGGACCACCCGTTAGAGCGAAAATATCTCATTAGTGGGTCAAGGAGTCGAAATGTGAAGAGGGCTGTGGGAGACGTGGTGTCACGGCCCGACAGCCGAGTGGCAGAATCTACCAATGACGCCCTGAACCGCCCTACTCCCAGGCGGCCGGCGCGAAGTCCGGATCGACGCGCCGGTCGACGGTCTCGATGCCGTCGATACGGTCGATTTCAGCGTCGGAAAGCGACAGGTCGAGGCTCGCCAGGTTGTCCGTAATGTGGGCTTCGCTCGTGGCTTTCGGAATCGCCGTCACACCCTTCTCGCGGAGCCACGCGAGGCTGACCTGTGCCTCGCTGGCGTCGTGGGCGTCGGCGATAGCTTCGATGACGTCGTGACCGAACACTTCCCCGCGGGCAAGCGGCGAGTACGCGACCAGTTCGTAGTCCTGTTCGGCCGCGTGCTCACGCAGTTCCGACTGCTGGAGGAACGGATGAACCTCGACCTGGTTTGCGAACACCGGCGCATCGAGCACGTCCATCGCGGTCTCGACGTGGTGTGGTTCGAAGTTCGAGACGCCGACGTTGTCGATCAGGCCGCGGTCGACGAGTTCGTCGAACGCCGGGAGTGTCTCCTCGGGCTCGTACTCGCCCGCCGCCCAGTGGACGTACAGCAGGTCCACCGAATCGACGCCGAGTTTGTCGAGGCTCTCCTCGGTCGTCTCGATGACATCGTCGTGTGAGAGGTTCGAAATCCAGACCTTGGTCGCCAGGAAGATGTCGTCGCGGTCCACATCGGCCGCGGCGATACCGTCGCCCACGGCGCTCTCGTTCTCGTAGGCCTGTGCGGTGTCGATATGCCGGTAGCCGGCCTCCAGCGCCGTCCGAACGCTCTCGGTGCACTGCGCCTCGTCGTCGTTCTGCCAGGTTCCGAGCCCGAGCATCGGCATTCCACTCGCTCGCGGGCCGCCTGTCTGGGACTGTTGCTTTGTCATATCCGACAGCGGGTGCTTGCGACTTTAAGACGTTTTGAAGCCGGCGGGTAGGACCGGGTGTGCGACGGGGGGCTCGGGCGTTCAGAAACCGAAGGCCCCGAACAGCCAGAGCGCGGCGACGGGCGACGCGGCGAGGAGAACACCGAGGCCCACCGTTCCGAGGACCGTGTCCAGCCCGATCTCGGCGAGCGGGCTGTCGTATCGCCACAGCTGGACGGCGACGTAGACGGCGGCGACGGCCGCGCCGCCGAGCGTCAGGAACGGCGGAACCCCAAGCGCCGGAAACCGCACCGCCTGTAGCGGGCTCGAGCCGCTCGAAACCGCGAAGTCGATGCCGACGCTGACACCGCCGACGGCGGTGGCCGCGACGGCATAGGAGACGCCAGCGACAACGTGTCGGAGCGCCGCGGTCGGCGAGAACGACTCGACAGCGGCCGGAGCCGCGTAGCTTCCCAGTCCAGCGTAGGGGACCGGAACAGTCAAAATGGCAACGGCGACAGCGTACGGGAGGACCGACGAGACAGCGACGATGAGCACTGCTATCGTCAGGGCGTACGTGCGGCCGGTCACTTCCCCAAGCACCAGCGGCGGCACGAACAACACGGTAGCCGCCACGACGACAAACAGACAGATCGGAACGGAGTAGGGTCGGAACCACCCAGCAAAGCGGGAGAGAGACATGTCAGTGCCGTTTCGGACCCACGTTGATAGGGTTTCGGCTCCCCAACGGAAGGGGGGTGTCGCCGTTCTCTTCGGTTCTGTCGCAGGTCCTCGCAGACGAGACGCACTATTGGCACCGTCGGGCCACTGGCTCGTGCACTCGGACGAGTCTCCCGTGGTGCTGAAGAACGTGAATCGACGGTCGAGAGCAACATGCGCGCCCACTGTATCTGCAACGCCGGCAAAGTGCTGTTCGAGGAGCTGTTTCGACACATCCGCCGACAGAGAAGCGCATCCAGCGGCTCCGGTCCTGAGCCGACGGCCGGACTGTCCCCCGGCGATATTTTGTGGCCCTGCCGGCCCTGTAGCCCCCGTAAGGATATCTGCTAACTGGCCGTTTATCAGCGTCGAGCCGGAAGTACTGCTATGTCAGACACGATGCGAGCGGCGGTCGTACCCGAAGCGGGAGCGGACTTCGAGGTCGTCGAACGGGACGTGCCCGAGCCGGACGCCGGCGAGGTACGGGTCGCAGTGGACGCCTGTGGTATCTGTCACAGCGACGTGTACGCGAAAGAGGGGACCAATCCGGTCGTCTCCTATCCGCGGGTTCCGGGCCACGAGGTAGCGGGCCGCGTCGACGCCGTCGGCGACGCTGTCGACACCTGGGACGTGGGCGACAGGGTCGGCGTCGGCTGGCACGGCGGCCACTGTTCGACGTGTGACCAGTGTCGCCGGGGGAACTTCCTCCAGTGTGAAAACGGCGAAATCACCGGGCTGAGCTACGATGGCGGGTACGCGGAGTACATGACCGCACCATCGGAGGCGCTCGCGAAGATTCCGGAGTCACTTGACGCGGCGGCCGCGGCACCGCTGCTCTGTGCGGGTGTAACGACGTTCAACGCGCTCCGGAACAGCGACGCGAACGTCGGAGACCTCGTCGCCGTGCAGGGCGTCGGCGGCCTCGGCCACCTCGGCATCCAGTATGCACACGCGGCTGGCTTCGAGACGGCCGCTATCTCCCGAACACCGGAGAAAGAGTCACTGGCACAAGAACTGGGTGCTGACCACTTCATCAACGCGGCGGAGACAGATGCTGGTCAGCGACTACAGGAGCTTGGTGGGGCCGACGTGGTGCTTGCGACAGCACCATCGAGTGACGCGATCAGTTCTATCGTCAGCGGAATCGGTGTCGACGGCTCTGTCGTCGTCGTCGGTGTCCCCGGCGAGCCAGTGGAAGTGAGCGCACAGCAGCTCGTCCAGAACCGGGGCGCAGTGGAGGGCTGGGCCTCGGGACACGGACGCGACTCACAGGACACGCTGGAGTTCAGTTCGCTCCGTGACATCGAACCGGAGATCGAGACCTACCCGCTCGAAGATGTCAGTGAGGCGTACGGCCAGATGATCGACAACGAAGCGCGGTTCCGAGCCGTGCTTGAACTGTAATCGAGCAGCTCTCGATATCGGCGAGAACGCGTCTATAAGCCACATTCCCGGCCGCCACCACAATTTTCCGTCGTGATTTCCCGGAGAGCAACGCCTTTGTCTGTGGGTCAGGAACCCGTATTCAATGGACGGCACCGCCGACGACCGCGTCTACTACGTCATCAGCGATCTTCACATCGGCGGCGACGAACAGCTAGAGGAGGTGGAATTTCTCGACGAGCTGCTCGATTTTCTGACCCGGTTAGAAACCACCGACGAGGACGCCGAGTTGCTCATTAACGGTGACGCCTTTGGGCTATGGGAGTTTACCGGTATGTCGGGACTGGAGAAGTTCGACGCCCTCGAAGAGACCTATCCGACCCTGTTCGAGCAGTTGCGAAAGACCGGCGAGAACATCGAAATAACCCTGATTCCGGGGAACCACGACCACGAGCTCGCAGCCTATGACGAGTACGTGGAGCGGTTCGCGGCGTACAACGTCAATCTCGTCCAGGCGAAGTCGATTACCCGTCCGGTTGGAGACAAGGCCATCCACCTCGAACACGGCAATCAGCAGGACCCGAATAACCGCATCGAGGACTGGGGCGACGCCAACGTGACGCCGCTTGGCTACTACTATAACACACTTGTCACGAGCCGAGCCGGTCAGCTCTCAGACCGGGGTCGGTACAACTGGCTCAAGGATGTCCAGGCTGTAACGCCGACAGAGCGGGTTCCAGTGTGGATGCTTTCGAAGTACTTCTATCGGGAGATGAACCCGCTGCTTCGGTATGCACTGGTGCCGTTCCTGTTGCTGTTCAATGTGAGCGCTATCTTGGCGATTCTGGCGGCGCTGAACCTCCTCGGCGTCTGGTCCGCACCGGTCGAAACGACGACGTCGTTTCTGGGACAGTTCGGCACAGTCGGCACCGCCATCTGGGTACTGCTTGTCGTGAATGCGTCACTGGCCGGGCTCCTGTTGCTCGTTGGCATACCGTTGTATCTGCTGCGCCGGGACATCAAGAAGACCATCAACCGCTTCGGGGTCTTCGAAACCGACCTCACTGTCGATACCCAGACACCGTACAAGGAAGCCGCTCAGGAAGTGTTCGATGAAAAGGACGACGTAGTTGTCTTCTGCTACGGCCACACCCACCGGCCGAGCGTGCAGTCGGTCGACGGCGGGCTGGTCGTCAACAGCGGGACCTGGCTCAAACGCCTCCACCGTCGGGACGGCATCATCGGGCTTCTGCCCCCGGTGTTTTACCCCTCCTACCAGCTCTGTGCCGTGCGCATCACCGCAAAAAACGAGCAAGTGGTTGTCGACTACGAGGAAGTGCAGAAGCCAAGTCCCAGTCCGGAGGAGTTGACGCTCACCGAGCGCCTGCTGACGGTCGGTCGGAAACCAAACATCGAACTTCCAGAGCGTGCAGTCGTGGAAACCAAGCAGTCAGTGCCTGCGTCGGAGCCGGCTGAGTGAGAGTCAGACTACTCCAGCGGAGCGTGATCGCTAGCGGGGGGAACCGATTGAGGAGGGTTTTTCCTACCCCATTATTGGTGTGTCCACTGAGAGAGTCTATTCATACCTTCGTGTGTGATTGAGACCTATCGAGCGTCAGACGGAGCGAAAGCGTTTGCTCCCGAAACAGAGATTCGTGCAGAAAAGTCTATTACATACGACTGTAATTGCTACGTATGAGCAATACCGCGGACGATGGTCGGGCTGACGGGTCACCACCGTCCACGGCAGAGTTCACACCAGAGCGGGTGCTCTCGGTGTTTCAAGATCGGACGGATCAAGCGAAGCCGTTGACCGCAACTGACGTAATGGACGCACTCGGTTGTTCCCGGAAGACGGCACACAACAAGCTCGACATACTCGTGGAACGAGGGAAGCTGGAAACGCGAAAGGTCGGCGCGCGGAGCCGGGTCTGGTGGATCCCGTTCTCCCAGCTCGTCGGCCCGAGCACGGAACCGCAACAGGACCGAGAGCCACCAGTCGAACACAGTATCGCCGATGCGGACCTGCCGGGGACAGGTGCGGTACTCGACGACCGGCGTTCGGCGTTGAGAGCCGCGTACGATTATCTTCGTGAAAATCCCGATACCGATGCCGGGGAACTCATTACTGAGGTGTTTCAGGAACATCCGGCGGGCTACAAGACCGCTGACGAGTGGTGGGATGCTATCGGGCCCGCCTTAGAAGACCTCCCACAGGTTGACCTGGCTGCCGACCACGAGCACGTCTGGCACTACGTTGGTGGGTGAGTTCATCGATGCCAGAGGAAAAGCCGACGGAACAGTCGGACGTAGCGCAAGAGGGTGAGGCAGAGACATCGGAGGTGTACGCCTCTCGTAAAGAGCAGCGGTATCCCATCTCGTCGTACACCCCGGTCGCGTATGACAATCTCGAAGTGGCACCAGAGAGCGATGCTCATCCAGACACGGGAACGGGCGGGCGGTTCAGAGAACTCTCGTTGCCGAAAGTGCCGAAGCTCCGCCACGTCGTCGGTCCCAGCGCAATCATGCTCGGGGCATCACTCGGGAGCGGTGAGACGCTGTTCTGGCCACATCTGGTCGCCAGCTACGGGTGGGGACTGTACTGGCTGTTCCTCGTGGCTGTCAGTCTCCACTTTATCATCAACACCGAGATACAGCGGTGGACACTCGCGACCGGTGAGAGCGTGTTTCGGGCATTCGAACGGGTCCATCCGGTCCTTCCGCTGGCCATGCTACTGGGCGGGTTCGTCAGTCTGGGCTGGCCGGGCTGGGCCGCAAGCGCCGCGCGAATCGGGGCGGAAGGGCTCGCACTCGGCACGTACGACGTTGCCGGCGTCGACATCGTCGGCTGGCGACTGTTCGGCATCGCGCTCATGGTGTTCATCTGGATTACCTATCAGGTGACGCCGCTGATGTACAACGTCGTCGAGAGCCTCCAGCTTATTCTGGTGGCGCTGTCCATCGCATTCGCACTGCTGCTGTTCGTTCTCATCGGGTCGGTGGACGTGCTGTTTAGCGTTCCGGGAAGTCTGACAGAAGTCGGTGACTACTCGCCGGTCGGGACCATCGCCGTGCTGGTCGGCGCGCTAGCATATGCCGGGGCTGGCGGGTACCTCAACCTCTCACAGAGCCTCTGGATACGCGAGAAAGGCTACGGAATGGGCCGGTATCAGGGCCGAATCAAGAATCCCTTCGCCGGCGATGACCCCGAAACCGTTCACGAAGACGGGTTCACGTTCACTCCGGACACGCAAAACCTCAAACGGTGGCGGGGCTGGTGGCGCGTGACACAGCTCGAACACCTCTTGACCTTCCTGCTGGGCCTCCTGCTAGTCACGACAATACTGGTCGTCATCGCGGTGTCGCAAGCACCGGGGACGACGAGTGACGCAGTAGATATGTGGCTCATCGAGATTGCGCCGTCCGTCGGCGGGGTCACGACGAGCGTCATCTACGTCACGCTGTTTCTCGCCCTGTTTACGACCGAATACGCGATCATCGAATCGTTCGTCCGGAACAGCTCCGACATCATCTACGAGCTGTACGGGCGGGAAGCGGGCTGGAGCCTGCCGCGACTGTTCTGGGGGCTGCTGACCGTCTTCTGTGGCTGGGGCGTGCTCATCCTCACCCTGCCGATATCGATATCTGACCCGTTCGGACTCTTGGTCGTTGGGGCGGCGATGTCCGGGCTCCTGATGTGGCCCTACATCGTCATCGTCCAACTCGTCAACACAGTCCGACTCCCGGAACACACGATGCCGGGCTGGGGCCGCGTCGCCGCGATGTGGGTCGCCGCCGCGTTTTTCGGCTATTTCAGCGTCCTCTTGATCGGGACTGGGCTGACGACACGGCTGGGGTTGCAGGCGTTTGCCGTCCAGACGACCGTACTCGGCAGTGCACCGGGGGGGTACGCCCTCTGGGCGGTCTTCCTGCTCGTCCAGGTGTATACGATGTATCGGGTGGGACGTGCGAAGGTTGCGGCAGACGGAACGGTCGCTGACGCGGCCACTGCGAAAGGGTGGTTCTCGTGACCGACGAACTCCGCGTCCACTTGCATTATACGATGCGAGGGTCGTACCCACTCCGGCTGGTCGACGTGTTGTTCTGTACGGAGCGGGCCTACTTCGTCGAGTACGACTATCTGACCCCCGTCGACCTGCTGTTCGGATCGCCGGACCAGCGGGCCGCCGCGTTCGCGTCACAGGTGGTCGAGGAGGGCGTCCCCGCGGCTATCGAGACAGCCGAACAGGTCGAAACACAGTCATACGACACACTCGACAGTGTCGATATCCACACCGGTGGCCGAGTCGGTCGGCCGAAAGTCACAGCACAGCCCCAGACAGCCTCCGCAACGACGGTTCGAGTGCACGGCCAGTTCGACGCAGAACCGTTCACACAGGCGCTTCGGTCGACAGTGGACGGATACGACGTTGCGGTCAGACAGCGGGACGGTATCGGGTTCTGATCCCGGTCCCGGCAGCATCCGCTGCCCGACACTCTGGCTACCTGATTGCTGCCGCGACCATCTCGATTGGATGTGGCGGCTCCTCGTTGCCATCGCCGAAGTCGTCGATCTGAGACCGACAGGATGCGCCGGGCGCGACGACCTGCTCGGCAGGCGAGTCGTCGATCTGTCCCAAGAGGAGCGCCGCGATCCCCTCGCTCATCGAGTAGTGTTCTGCCTCGTAGCCGAAACTCCCGGCCATGCCACAACAGCCAGAATCGAGCGGGTCCACGTCGTAGCCGGCGCGCCGAAGGATGCCGACAGCGTGGTGGTCCTTCTTCGTCGCCTTCTGGTGGCAGTGGCCGTGGTACGCCAGCGAGTCGCCCGGTTCCTTGAAGGGAATCGCCTCCCCCAGCCGGTATGTATCGAGGTACTCGCAGATACCGTATGTGTTCGCCGCGACGGTTTCGACGTCGTCACCCGACAGCAGGTCCCGGTAGTCGACTTGGTACATCACCGCGTCCGAGGGTTCGATAGTGACAACGTCCCAGCCGTCGCGGATTCGCGGTGCGAGCGCGTCTACGTTCGTCCGTGCCGTCTCGCGAGCGTGGTCCAGCATACTCTTGGAGAACGCGGGACGACCGCTGTCAGTCACGGCGTCAGGGACGACCACGTGGACGCCCGCCGCCTCCAGAACTGTTACAGCCGCTTTCCCGACATCGGGGTGGCTGTAGTTCGTATATGGGTCGGCGAGCAGGAGCGCCTTCCGGTCGGCTTTGTTCGCCGCGACCAGCGCCCCGCCGCGGTCGGCCCACCAGTCCCGGAACGTGGTCCGGTGGAAAGCGGGCAGCGTCCGCTCCTCCGTGATGCCGACCGTTTTCTCCATGAGGAACCCTGAGCCCGGCAGGTCCATCAGCCAGTTCGACACCGGGGCGAACGTGCTCCCGAGCGAGAGCACCGTCTCGACATTGGCGAACAGTTTGTCCCGCAGCGAGATACCTTCACGCTGGTGGTGTTCGTGGACCACTTCGGCCTTGAGCTTCGCCATGTCGACGCCGCTCGGACAGTCCTTCTTGCAGCCTTTACAGCCGATACAGAGGTCCAGCACTTCGGTAACGAACCCCTCCTCGAAGGGGTCGTCGGGGAGGTCACCGTCCATCGCAGACCGGAGCATATTCGCCCGGCCGCGAGTACTGGTGATTTCCTCTTCGGCGGCGCGGTAGGTGGGACACATCACCCCGCCCGTGGTTTCCTGATGACCGGTACAGCCCGCACAGCCGTGACAGAGTTCGACCATCCCCTGGAACCCGTTCTCGTTGCCCCAGTCGAGCGCGGGCTCGAATCCCGCGTCGAACTCGTAGTCCGGGTCGTACCGGAGATTTTCGGCCGGGTCGTGCTCGCCGCAGATGTTGCCCGGGTTCAGCCGCCAGTCCGGGTCGAACGCCGACTTCAGGTCCCGAAACGTCTCCCAGAGGTCGTCGCCGTACAGTTTGCGGTTCCACTGGGTCCGAGCGCGACCGTCGCCGTGTTCCCCCGACACCGACCCGTCGTACTGGACGACGAGGTCTGTGATGGCGTCGGAAATTGCTTCCATCGTCTCGATGCCGTCCCCGGATTTCAGGTTCAACAGCGGCCTGATATGCAGGACGCCGGGGCCGGCGTGAGCATAGTAGGAGGCAAAGGTGTCGTGCTCGTCGAACAGCTCCCGGATGTCTGCAATGTACTCCGGGAGGTTCTCGGCCGGGACCGCTGTGTCCTCGACGAACGGCCAGTGCTTGTCGTCGCCGGTCCGCGACAGCAGAATCGGCAGCCCGGCCTTGCGCATCTTCCAGAACTTTGCCTGCCGGTCCGCGTCGTAGGCCTCCAGCGCGTCGACGGCGTTGACGGGGGCGTCAGTGACCGAACCCGCCCCGTCACTCGGCGACTCTCTGGCGTCGTAGTCCGGGAGCCGGTCGGCGAGCAGGTCGGCGACCTTCTGTGCGCCGTCCTCGGCCGAATCCGCGTAGAACTCGACGAGCAGTGTCGAGTCCGTCTCCTCGGGAAGCATGCCGACGACATCGGCGAACTCCGGCGTCTCCGCAGCGAGGTCAAGCAACACGTCGTCCATCACCTCGACGGCCGAGGGGTCGTGGTCGAGAATCGGGGCGACGTCCTCCATCGCCGAGATGATATTGTCGTAGGTCAGCATGGCTACGGCCGTGGCCTCGGGGACGGGTTCAAGCGAGACCGTCGCTTCAGTCACGACGGCCAGCGTCCCCTCGCTCCCGGCGAACAGTCGGGCGAGGTTTACCTCGCCGCGCTCCCTGGCGCTGTCGACCAGTTCGTCCAGATTGTACCCGGAGACGTTGCGTTTGAGATCCGGATATCTCGCGTCGATCTCTTCGGCGTCTTCTGCGAGGATCTTGGCGACTTCGGCGTAGATTCGCGTTTCGAGGTCTGCGTCCGGACCGGCCTCGGCCGCCCGTGCTTCGAGGGCGTCGACATCGACCCAGCCGAAGGTCGTCCGGGTCCCGTCCGCGAGGACGACCTCGCATTCCTCGATGTAGGCGTCCGTCTTGCCGTATTTCAGCGAATGTGCGCCGGTCGTGTTGTTTCCGATTGCACCGCCGAGGACGCTCTTATCGCCCCACGCGGGGTCCGGCGCGAACTTCAGGCCATGCGGTTCGAGGCGGTCGTTGAGGCGGGCGATGGTGATGCCAACCTGCGCACGGGCCCGACCGGCCTCCGGGTCGACCGACAGCGGTTCGTCCATGTGCCGTTTGAAATCGAGGACAACCGCTTCGTTGACTGCCTGCCCGGCGAGACTTGTCCCGCCGCCCCGAGGGAGCACAGGAATGCCCTCGTCGGCGCAGTACTCCATCACCGCGACCACATCGTCGGTCGAAACCGGCGAGACGACGCCGATAGGGAGCTGTTCGTAGGCGCTCGCGTCGGTCGCGAACAGTTCCCGGGTGTACGTATCGAAGCGTACGTCGCCGTCCACGCGACGCTCCAGAGCCGCAACGAGGTCCGGCCGGTTGACGCTGTCGCCCTGGTAATCGTAGTTCGCGCTCGGGTCTGTCGCCGGGTCGTGTTGTTTGGGGGGTCGGGATTCGTATGCCATGAGTGAGAGAGGAAGGTAGGTCGAGTTAGAACGCAGCCGGTGCCACGACGTACGCCAGGATGAGCGTCAGTATGCCCGTGAACACGCCGTAGTACAGCACCGGTATCAGTTCGAGACGGATGACGCGTCCCTCCTCGCCGATGAGGCCGACCACTGTGAGGGCGGCCACGACGTTGTGAATCGCGATGAGGTTGCCGATTGCGCCACCGACCGCCTGTGCGGCGACGATAATCTGGGTCGGCGCACCGATCTGCTGGGCTGCCTGGAACTGGAACAGCCCGAACAGGATGTCGCTGACCGTGTTCGAGCCGGCAATGAACGCACCGAACGCACCAATGAAGCCCGAGAAGAACGGGAACATCTGGCCGGTCCCATCGGCCGTGATCTCAGACAGCAGGCCGAGCATCCCGGAGTTGATCGGCGCGGTCTCCAGCACGACGGCACTGCCGGTCCGTTGCATGATCATGACCGTAGCGACAGCGAACCACAGCGCGACGACGGCCGGTGCGATGTTTCGAAGCGCCTCGCTCCACGAAGCTTTGATTCCGTCAGTGTCCATCCCGTGAAGCGCGTAGGTGATGACGGCCACGAGAACGAAGAGACTCCCGGGGAGATAGAGCATCTCGACGCCTTCCGAGAACGGCGTCCCGAGGATGTTGTTCCACATGAGAACGCCGTTTGTCGCCAGGAACTCCTGAACCGGAGAAACAACGCGAGTCACGACGAGCAACGCGGCGACGAGGAGGTACGGCAGCCAGGCCATGCCCAGCGACATATCCTGCGAGTGGGATTCCTCGAACGACGCCGTCCCGCCGTCGGCCGCAACAGTCCCCTCTCGGCTCCCGCCCGACGTGGTGCCGACGCCCTCTCCGGGCTCGATGCTACCGATCCAGTGGTCCGGCCACTGGTCCTGTGGGCCGAAGTCCCACTCGTTGTCCGGGAGGAAGTAGCCGGCACGAAGCGTGGTCGTGACCACGAGCAGGCCGACCATCGCCCCCAGCAGGCCAGGGAACGTCGGGCCGAGGAAGTACGCGGTGGCGACGTACGGAATCGCAAAGGAGGCCCATGCGAACAGGCACAGCGGCAGGACTTCGAGCGCCGGCTTGAGAGACCGCTCCTCGCCGAAGAAGCGGGTCATCATCGCCACACCGATGAACGGGATAGCGATGCCAACGATGGCGTGGATGACCGCCGCCCACACGCCGATCTGGGCGACGTATGCGCCGACACTCTCGAAGCCACCCTGCTGGAGCACCTGCTGTGACGCCCCGGTCCCCTCCGCGAACACCACGTCACGGAGTCCGATGATCAGCGGCGTGCCGACCGCTCCGAATGTGATTGCCAGAATGTTCCCCGTGAGCGCGACGACCACAGCGGCCAGCGGCGGGAAGCCCAGGCCGACCAGCAGCGGACCGACAATCGCCGCGGGCGTCCCGAAGCCGGCTGCGCCCTCGATGAACGACCCCATGAGGAACACGAGCAGGATGACCTGCACGCGCCGGTCGTCGCTAATCGAGGAGAACCCGGCATTGATGACCTCGAACGCGCCGGACTGTTTCAGCGTGTATAGCAGGAGTATCGCCCCGAAGACGATGACGAGGATTCTGGTCGCTGTCAGCGCGCCGCGTATCGACGCGGCGGCGATGAGCCGGGGCGACATCTGCCAGCCGACGAAGGCGGCGATAGCCGCCACCGCCCACGCGATAGGCATTGTCCGTGTCGCAGGCTGGTACAGCCCGACCATCAACACCGCAATCGTCGCCAGCGGCAGCAGCGCCATCAGCACCAGTGTGTGCTCAGACATTGAGACTCACCCCAAAGATACGTTCGTCCAGACAGGTCGCACTCTCACCGACAGTCCACTCCGGGATACGATGTTGTACTCTCATTTCGGAACCACCTCGGTACGTAGCTCTATCGCTCGAAACCATCCGATACAGTGGTTTTTGATGGGATGCATCAGTCACGTCGTTTGGCAGGGAGTATTTATACCTATCTACTGTTTACATTATAGTCTGCCCAGAATTTCGGCAGAACAGGAGCGAGAAGCGTTGACACAACGAAAATCAGGGATTATTTTGTACGAACCAACGGGATGGGATACAGTCGTGTGTATCCGGTATAGCAGTCCTTTACCCGGCAATTTCACTCGACTGTACTCCTGCTGAAACGCTATACAGTCGTCTGCATTTGACGCTTTCAGAGCGAATTTCGGGGTCCTGTGGATGGGGCCGAAATTCGGGTCGTATTGGCCTTCACCGTCACGGCTGTCATAGCCACCGTCGAGCGGCGCTGGCGCGCGCCAGCGGGAATCGGGCAGGCAACGCAGAACTACACGACGCGATACCTGAGGTCAAAAAAGGTGCTGTAGAAGGTCCTCAACGAACAGCCGCGAATCCGAGACCGTGTCGTGTTCTCCTACCGTACAAATTGCCGCTTGGCGAACGCCGTTACGGCGGAAGTGGAAACCACGAGTATGACGCGTGTCACAGTCTGGAACGAGAACGTCCACGAGCAGGAACACGAGGCGGTCGCAGACCTGTATCCCGGGGGAATTCACGGCGCTATCGCCTCGGCTCTGGAGGAGCGCGGATTCGACGCGGAAACCGCGACGCTCCAGGAACCCGAGCACGGCCTCACTGAGGATGTACTGGCAGAGACGGACGTTCTGACCTGGTGGGGGCACGCAGCACACGACCAAGTCGAGGACGCGGTGGTCGACCGGGTGAAAGAGCGGGTCCTCGACGGCATGGGCCTCATCGTTCTCCACTCGGGTCACTACTCGAAGATATTCCGCGAACTGATGGGGACGACCTGCAGTCTGAAATGGCGCGAAGCCGCCGAAACAGAGCGGTTGTGGGTCGTCGAACCCGGCCACCCCATCGCCGACGGCGTCGACGAGTACATCGAACTCCCGGAGACCGAGATGTACGGCGAGCGCTTCGACATCCCCGCGCCGGACACGCTCGTGTTCAACTCCTGGTTCGAGGGCGGCGAAGTGTTCCGGTCAGGATGTTGCTACCGCCGTGGGGCGGGCCGAATATTCTACTTCCGGCCGGGCCACGAGACGTACCCCATCTACCACAACGAGGAGATCCAGCAGGTCCTCGCGAACGCCTGCGAGTGGGCTGCGGCCGGAGACGGTCCGGAACCGTCGTTTGGCAACGCCGACCCTATCGAAGACATCGACGAAAGTGATGAGCGGTCGGTCCACTGATTTCAGTGCAGTACAGTTGAATCGTATGTAATAGAAGCGTGTTTACATCCTATTACATTGAATACGCACAGCGATTGACTCGATGTAGTCACTCCGGGACGGCTGTGTGCTTTCTCACCATCGTTCAGCGCTTCCGAAGTGGTCTACATCGAACGTTCCGTCTGTCCGAGGTGGTGATTCGAGACGGTCAAACAGCGGACCAAGCGACAGCTCGACCGGCGACAGCACTCGCCATCGATACGCGCCCCGGTGCGTTCCGACTCGAAGACGACGCCGTCGCCAATAGAGTCGGTGACGACAGCGGGCACGGCACCACACCGGCCTGCTCGTGCGTGATACGTATATCCCGCCTTGCTCGCGGATCGGCGGTCGAGTCCCTGATATTCTCGCGTCTCAAAACAGCAGCGCTCAGCGGTTAGTGGTGAGATAGGCCCGTTCGGGCTCGCTTCGAAGCTACGGTTCGGGGCCGAACATCTCGTCCGCGTCGGCGGGCGTATCGAAGTCGTGGAAGTGCTCTCCTTTCTCCTTCGTGAGGATGTTCAGCGCCGCGGCCGCGCCGTCGCCGGCGGAGATGACCGCCTGCCACTCCTCGGCTCTGACCATACCCCCCGTCGCGTAGGCGTCGTCGACACTCGTCTCCATCGTCACGTCCACGTCGACGACCTCCTCGTCAGTCATGTCACAGCCCAGGGATGCAGCGAGATCACGGTTCGCCCCCGTCGCGAGGACGAGATATGTTGCTTCGTGCGTGCCGTCCTCGGTCGTAACCTCGAATCCACCGTCGGTTTGCCCCACGTCGGTCACTTCGGTGCCCTGCTTTCGGTCGACGCCGAAGCTGTCGACTTGTGTACGAGCAGTCTCCATGAACGCGGACCCATCCTGGGAGCCCACCCCGAGGTAATTGAACAGGTGCGCTTTGTGCATCCAGGTCCCGTCAGTGTCGAAGACTGTCGTTTCCAGGCCGTTTTTCTGGGCGAACAGCGCCGCACTCAGGCCGGCGGGGCCGCCGCCGACGACGAGAACGTCTGTCATGTTCCTGTAATTGTGTCCCACCACTGGTAATTGTTTTCATCCGATAAAACAGCCGAGCAAATGTGACGGACGGCATGAGAACGGTTTTCCACAATCGATTCGAAGTAAATCTATGCGCGCAGCCATCTACCGCGGCCCCGGTGAGATCACCGTCGAAGAGGTCCCCCGACCGGAAATCGAATCGTCAACCGACGCAATTGTACGCGTGACCCACACCGCTGTCTGTGGCTCCGACCTGTGGTTCTATCGTGGTCAGAGCGACCGCGAAGAGGGGTCCCGTGTCGGCCACGAACCGATGGGTATCGTCGAGGAAGTCGGCGACGACGTGCGCTCAGTCGAGCCCGGCGACCGAGTGTTCGCCCCGTTCGTCATCAGCTGTGGCCGGTGTGAGTTCTGCCGGAAAGGACTGCACACGTCCTGTGTCAACGGCGACTCGTGGGGCGGCGACAACGGCGGCGGCCAGGGCGAGTACGTCAGAGCGACGGAAGCCGACGGGACGCTCGTCCGCGTTCCCGACCGTCACGCCGACGACGAGGACACGCTGGAGGCGATTCTCCCGCTGACGGACGTGATGGGGACCGGTCACCACGCGGCGGTCAGCGCCGGCGTCAGCGAGGGAGACACCTGTATCGTCGTCGGCGACGGCGCTGTCGGACTGTGTGGCGTACTCGCGGCCCGCCGTCTCGGAGCGGAGCGGATTATCGCGATGGGCCACCACGAGGACCGGCTTGAACTCGCTGAGTCGTTCGGCGCGACCGAGACCATCGCGGCCCGTGGTCAGGACGCCGTGGATGCGGCAAACGATCTGACCAACGGCGGTGCGAACCACGTCCTGGAATGTGTCGGTGCGGCCTCGGCGATGGAGACCGCTATCGACGTCTGTCGGCCGGGCGGGACCGTCGGCTACGTCGGTGTCCCGCATGGCGTCGACGACTCCGGACTGGACGTGTTCTCGCTGTTTGGCGACAACATCGCGCTCAACGGCGGCGTCGCGCCGGTTCGTGCTTACGCCGACGAACTGTTGGCCGACGTGTTGCAGGGGACACTCGACCCGTCACCGATATTCACGAAAACAGTCGATCTCGACGGCGTTCCAGAGGGGTATCAGGCAATGGACGAGCGCGAAGCGATCAAAGTGCTCGTCAAGCTGTAGCTGGTCTGGACTGGCTGTCAATCAGGCAACCCACGATGTAGCTCGGTACGCGTTCTGCGACTAGTTCTGGAGAACTCCCAGAGGCCAGGCTGGATCGGTCGATGCTGGGGTTCAGCGCGGTTCAACTAAAAGCCAGCGGCGCTGCTACACTAGCTTTCCGCACGACCGACAGCGAGGGCGGTCAGCCGACGGGTCGTAAGCTAACGCAACGTCGTTGCAGTGACGGCAGTATCGGTCGGAGCCGGTGGTGTACGAGTGCGGGTTTCCTTCGTGTACTAACATATGAGAGGAGATGACACGATAGTATAAATTCTTTCTGGACAAATAAACCGCTATGTCCTTATATTCCATATATACTGCCAATAGAGAGCCCTATAAAAACCTATTTATCCATATTTAATGGACCAATCAGAACATTCGTCTTGTTAGGCGGTATGGATCGGGTGTCCGTGTCTCGGTTGTCGTGTCGTTGTCGCTTATGGCTCGAACGTCCCGTTGATGATGTCCGCGACCCGCTGGCGGTCGAACAGCTGTTCTTCGGCAGGAATCTCAGGATACGGTCCGTCAGTGTAGGTCGGCCACTCGCCAAACTGCTCGGGGTACAGTTGCTTTGCGGTCATCTCCAACTGGAAGAGATGCAGTATCGGGCCCTGATATCTCGCCCCCTGTGGGTAAATCCGGTCGTTCTGTACGGCCGTGATTTCCGACCCGACCGGGTCGGATTTGAACGCGTCCCGTCGCTCCGGAAGGCTCGTACTCGGTTCGAACCCGCCGAGATGCAAGATTACATCCGGGTCGGCATCAAGTAGTGTCTCGAAGTCGACCACGGAGTTCGTCTCGACCGACCCCTCGAAGGCGTCCCGCGCGCCAAAGGGGCGGGTATGGGCGGTCAGGAATCCGGGACTGTCAAGCGTATAGGCGTAGATTTCGTCAAGGTCGGCCGCGGCGAGCATCACTGCCGACGGGCGCTCCGACTCGGGCGGCAGGTTCGCGTCGATAGTCGCGCGCATCTCGTCGTGAATCGCCGCCAGCGCCTCGTAGCGGGCCTGTTCCTGAAACGCCTCGGCCACGAGTTCGAACTGCTCCCAGAGGGTGTAGTACTCGTAGTCCGCCCAGCCCGATGGGGGTTCGGCGTGGCGGTCGCTCAGCGAGTTGCCAAACCACGGTGAGACGTTGGTGGCGATCTCCGCAAAGTCCTCCCGACCCCAGTTGTCCTGCTCGGCGATCCACGCCGGATCTGCCAGATGGATATCGCTGTCTAGTTCGTACAGTTTCTCCTTGCTCGGCTTCCACGAGGAGTACAGCCCGGTCCAGTCCAGCGACACCCCCGGTAGTCGTTCGACGAACTGGTTCCACAGTCCGCTGTAGTAGTCCGGAGCGTGCATTGCGGTAACGGTGTCTCCGCGGCCCAGAGCGAACGCCATGTCGGCGTGGTGCGTGAGCCGCGTGAAGACCGTCTCCGGCGGTGATTCAAATGTGACCGCTCCCATCGGCGACATCGACACAGAGTACGAACCCTCCCCAGTGGGTGTGTCCGTCTCCGCCCCGGGTTCCGTTTGTGTGGCTCCGTCCCCCCGCTCGGCGTCACTGGTGCATCCCGCAAGTAGCACGGCACTGAGAACCGTTCCACCGTACTGTACGTACTCTCTCCGCGTCGGTCTCTCGGTGTCCGTAGCGTCGTCAGCCATTATTTTAGGCTGGCCTAAAAAGAACATAATTGTTCCGATTCGCCGACCCAGAACAACCGATATCAAACGCCGGCTTCAGCGTCCGTGTCAAGAATCCCTCAGGCTACCTCCGATGGCGAGGTGTTCTATGCGCCGCTATTCGGCAACGACTTCCTCAGCACGGTCCGAATCAGCAGAATCTTCACCAACAGTGTGTTCGTCACCGTCGTGGCGGGCCCGGATCGGGTTCACGCGCGGGCCGTGTGGCGTAGCCGAGACTTCTGCCTCGATTTCGAAAACGTCCGCGAGTAGTTGCTCCGTGACGACATCGTCGGGTCGTCCCCGGGCCTGTATCTCGCCGTCTTTGAGTGCAACCATCCGGTCGGCGAGGCGAGCCGCCTGCTCGATGTCGTGCAGGACGACCACGATGGTAATGTCACTCTCATCACGGAGGGTTTCGATTATCTCCATCACCTCAAGCTGGTGGTGGAGGTCGAGGAACGTCGTCGGCTCATCGAGCAACAGCACGTCAGTGTCCTGTGCAAGAACCATCGCGATCCAGGCGAGTTGTTTCTGGCCGCCGCTGAGGCTGCCGACCTCACGCTCACGGATGTGTCCACAACCGGCCAGGTCGATCGCCCGTTCGACGGCCGCCTCGTCCTCGTCGGTGACGTTGTCGAAGAACCCGCGATGTGGGTAGCGACCGTGATACACCAGATCCTCGACCGAGATGCTGTTTGGCGACGTACTCTCCTGAGAGAGCAGGCCGAGCTTTCGGGCGACCGCTTTAGTCTCCAGCGTCTGGATGTCTTGCCCGTCCAGCAACACCGATCCTGCGTCGGGTTCGAGCTGATTGGCGAGGCCTTTCAGTAACGTGCTCTTGCCCGACCCGTTCGGGCCGACGAGAGCGGTCACAGCCCCCGGTTCGGCAGAAATCGACTCTCCATCGACGACCGGTTCATCCGCACTGGAGTACGAAAGCACCAGATCGTCGCCGACCAGCGGCCGGTCCCGGCGACCGGACTGGGACCCAGCAGCGGTGTCGTTTGCCGTAGCAATACCGTCTGAGTTGGAGTTGTTCTGTGACATTAGATTTCACCCATCTGGTCCTGTCGCCGCATCAGGTAGAGGAAGTACGGGCCGCCGACAACGCCGGTGACGACGCCGACCGGGACCTGTGCGGGGTTCAGGGCCAGCCGTGCACCGACATCCGCAACGACCATCAGCGCCGGCCCAACGAACACGCAGCCGATAATGAGCCGGCGGTAGTCGCTCCCGACGATAAGTCGGACGATGTGTGGAACTACGAGACCGAAGAACCCGATGATTCCCGCAACGGAGATCGCCGTACTGGCCGCCAGAATGGCGACCGCAGACAGCATGAACCGGACCCGTTCGACACTCATCCCGAGTGAACTCGCGGTCTCCTCGCCGAGCAGCAGAAGATTCAACTGCCGTGCGCCGACCAGTGCGAGTACCGTTGCGGCTGCTGTCGGGATGACAGCGATGCGAAACTCCTCCCAGCCGACGCCCGTCAGCGACCCCGTAATCCAGGCCAGTGCTGACTGGACAACGCCCAGATCGTCAGCGAAGAAAAACAGCCCCCGCTGGAGGGAGGTAAACACCATGTTGACGATGACACCGGCCAGCACGAGTCTGACCGGACTCGTTCCTCCTTTCCACGCAATCATGTACACAAGCAGAAACGCGATGGAGCCGCCGATCGCGGCAAACAGCGGAAGGAACGGGGCAAGGCTACTGAACAGAACGAGGGTTAGCAGGACAGTGAGCCCCGCCCCGGAACTCACGCCTAGCACGAACGGACTTGCCAGTTCGTTTCGTGTCACGGCCTGGAATATCGCCCCGGAGACGGCGAGACACATCCCGGCAAGCACCGCAACGATTACCCGCGGCATCCGGATGTTCCAGACGATGAGCGTCCGTTTCGGTAGTTCGGGGAGCTCGGCCCCAAAGAAAAACGACTGCCAAGCCTGAACACTGAACCACACTTTCGGGTCAAACACGGCCTGCCAGGCCTGAACGATCGTCATCGAATACGCCCCGAAGCTTACCTGCAGGAGACCAGCCCCAAAGGCGACAGCAACGCTTGCGACACACAGCCCGAGCAGGGACCCGTCGGGGGTGTCGAGCCAGGATCTAGCTCGCGACCATGCGTCGGTAGCTCCACGCGTCTCGCTAGCCATTACTCGCTCACCTCCGCGCGTCCGTCGCTCGCGTCGAGGTAGTCCCGGATCCGTTCGTCGTCCATTGCATCGAGAACAGCGGTCTGATCAAGCCCCGAAACGACCGCTTCCGGGTCCAGGTAGCCCGCCAGTGTTTCCTGCCCCGTCTCAGTCCGGGTAGCTATCTCCTCAGACGTGATATACGACGACCGCCGTTCGTCGATGACCGCATCACGGACCCGCCGGAACCGAGCCGAATCCGGCTCGACAGGGGCATCCTCGGCGTACCGGTCGTCGAAATAGTCGACCCAGGTGGCTCGTGTCGTCCATTCATCTTCGAGTTCAGCCCGCCGTCGGACCCAGTCCACGCCATCGGCGGCAGATTCCCACCACCCGTCGTCGATTCGCGCGTCCGCAATGACCCGGCGCGCGACTCGTGCGCCCCGTCCAGCTGCAATGATCGCCTGCATATCCGCTTCTTCGGACGGAGACGCAACGTAGAGACCCGAAACCGGTGTCGTGCCGTCCGCGTCAGCATACCCGCGGTCGAAGATTTCGCGCTCCGTGCCGTCGTGTTCGTGCATCTCAAACATCGCCGCGTCGTCGTCCAGACCACGCATGTACTCGCCGTCGTAGCGGGTCGCCGTGATGACGCGGCGAGTCGTGGCCGTCTCCCCGTCCTGTGTCTCCACGACAAACCCCTCCCCGTCCGCAGTGCTGTCGAGCGATTCGACCAGATCGGAGACGATAGTACAGCCGGCGGTCTCAGCGTGGTCCTGAATGCGGTCGTACAGCGTCTCAATGCCGATGCCAGCCGGAAAGCCGAGGTAGTTTTCGAGGTAGGCACAGCGCTTGAGAGACGAGCGGCCGCGGTCGTAGATGACCGTATCAAGGTCCGCTCTGGCCGTGAACACGCCCGCCGAACAGCCGGCCGGACCGCCCCCAACGATGGTGACATCGTGGTCGAACGTCGTCTCCGACCGGGTCCCCACTGTTGCCATGTTCACGACGCTCCGTCCAGTGTTGATGCCACTGACAACCGGCGTGTCGGTTCCGAAGTGTCGGTCGATTCTGTCAACATACTGTTTAGGCCAGCCTAAATGGATAAAGCGTTTTCGAATTTTAGGCAGACCGAAGTTTGTGTCAGTCTCTGCACTCGTGGCCAGAGCCAGACGCTCGCGGACTCAGTTGCCGGTCACCACCCGAAGCTCGGGGAAGTATCGACCGTGGAAATCAAACGGGGCCGCGTGGGGGAGCGACGCTCTGGCGCGCTCCGTAAACGTCTGGCCGTCGAGGACGAGTAGCTGGGAGCGGTCGTCGTCTGCGTCAAGCGCAACGACTAACACCACGCCGTCATCTTCGGGGCCGCCGTCGGGTGCAGGAACAAACACCGGCTCGCCGAAGTACTCTCCGCCGTCGTCGAACGTCTCGACAGCGCCCGTGTCCGTGTCGAGCTTCAGCACACGGCGGGCCCACTCGGTAACGGGGGTATCCATCCCCATCGCGTACACGTAGCGGTGCGGGCGACACCACCGAGCCGGTGAAACAGTCGGTAGCGCGCTGCCGTCCGGATACAGCATCTTGCGTGACACCGTCGCGTCAACGTCGCCGTAGCGAGTCACGTCGCTCCCGGTCCCGAGGTCGACGGTGAACCGCTCGATTCGGCCGACGATAGCGCCCATCTCGCCGGCCCGGAGAGCATCCAGATACAGCGAGTCGATAGTCGTCGCATCGGGTACTGTTTCGAGGTCGAACACGAGTTCCCTGCCGCCGGCTCGTTCGAACGCGTTGACGTGGTGAAAGCCGAACACGGCGTCGATAACCGGTTCAGCGACGACCGTTCCTGTAGTGCGGTCCATGACGATGATTCGGGTTCCACGGTCAGGGTCCCACTCGAACTGCTCGATGAAAGGCGCCTGTCGACCGGGCTTGAGAAACCGTCGGGGGTCAAGTCGAAGCGGGAACTCCGTCAGGACGACGTATCGGGGTGTGAGCGCGAAGCTGTGCATATACGCCGGCTCGTCGGTGTCGACGCTCCCAATGTGTCGCCTGCTCCCATCGGGCGACATAGCAGTGACGTGGTACTGGCTGGTCCGTCCGAACGCCGTGTCGACGTTGACGAGGACGCCACTCGTCGGGTCGCGTTTAAGATGGGCACAGGAGAGTTGCCCTGTCGGCACATCGTCGTCGTGTTCGAGGTGACCAGTCGTTTCGAGCGTGTTCGGGTCGAAGCGCACCTTGCGGGGCGATTCGGTCAGGGCGAGGTACTCGCCGCCGTACCGCTCGGCGATGATGTTCGTGTTGTCGTAGGGGTCGGTCAGAAACGTCGCCAGCCGGGAGCGAAGCGTCGTTTCACCGGTCGCAAAGCCGCCCTCGAACTCGCCACTCGCCGCCGCCTCGTATGCATCCGTTCGGAGGAAGCGATTCCGATAGTGAACGGCGTCGCTGTCAGGGTCGAAGGTAAACCGGTACAGCATCGCGAATCCGTCGAACCAGTGGTCGACACTGCTACCGTTTGGGAGCGAAAACGCGCCGGGCCCGTTCCGGATGAGACTGCCACGGAGCCAGTCGGGAAGTGTCCCGGTCACGGAGATGGATGCCGCTGTCTCGTCATACAGAGAGTGAAATCCGGGGTGGGAGGTCATACCATTGCAATGTGTGCCAGCGGCTAAGTCCTGACGCCCCTGATTTGGGTCTCAGTCCTGGGTCGAGTACGCGTTCCCGCTGACGACGACGCAGTCATCCTGTGACCCGTACGGTCGGTACGACTGCGAGCCCGTCCGGCGACGGCGTACCGACCGCAGCACGTCGGCTTTCACCCACGCGAAGCCGACGACAATAACAGCGAAGCCGGTGACGGTCACCGGGCCGAGCGTCTCGCCGAGCAGAAGCCAGCCGCTGATGGCCGTCACTGCCGGGACCACGTAGGATACCAGGCTGGTTTCAGCGGCCCCGACCGTGCTGATCAGGCGGAAGTAGAGGAGGAACCCGATTGCGCTGGCGACGATGCCGAGATATGCGATTGCCGCGAGCTGTTCGAGCCCGACTGTGACGGTTCCGAACCGCTCCGAGGGCAGCCCCGCGCTGACGGCGTGCAGGATGCCCGCACCGAGCAGTGTCATCCAGGCCTGCAGGCTCACAAGCGGAAGCGAGCTGGTGTAGCGCTCGGTCAGGACTGCGCCGATGGCGAAGGCGACAGCCGAACTGATGAGCAAGGCGACGCCGAGCAGCCGGCCGCCGACCGCGCCCGGTGTCGGGTTCGCGATGATAACCACACCGATGAACCCACAGACAGTGCCGATGAGTTCGTGCGGTCGAGCCCTGTAGCTCGGGATCAGCGTCGATGCGAACGCCGGCGTTACGACCGGCGTGAGACTGAGCAGGATTGCGCCGAAGGAACTCGGGACGTACTGCTGTCCGAGAAACAGGAGCGCGAAGTGTGCGCCGATGAGGACAGTGCCGCCGATGAAAATCAGCGACCAGTCATCGCGGGTCTGTGGGCGCAGTGACCGGCCTCGCCAGAGGGCATAGCCCAGCAGGACGACTGCAGCGATATCGTGTCGGAGTGCTGCCAACAGCACCGGCGGGACGCTTTCGAGACCAGTCTTGATCGCCACAAAGGAAAGTCCCCAGATGAGTGCGAGCGCAGCAAACAGCAAGCCAATATGTCGTGTCGAACGTGTCATTCCAGTAGAGATCAGCTATATGTGCTGGAGGAGTATGAAGCTTCTATCGCCACTGTGACGCACACACACGGCCGCTACTGTCGAATCCGCCGTTCAGAAATTTCGACAGACAGTGTGTATCCGCAGTACTATCGAAGCCAGTTGTACCGAGACGTATTGTTCTACTCGGGGACAGAACACAGAGTTCTCATTCGGTCACCGAGCAGTCTCTCAGAGCACTGTCAGTAACGCAAAAACGAGGAGGGTGCCCACGACGGCAACTACGAGTGGCTGCTCCGGGGTAGCGCCCAAGTGTATTGCCCAGGTCAGGTCGACACCGTGTCGAAATGCCAGCCCGGGTCGGTCCCGGTTTCTTCAATGTGCTCGGACCGGCACGCCGGGCAGCAGTCGGGAACAGCGGTTTCGGACCGAGGAACATACACCGCGCCGTCACACTCCACACAGGCGTCCGCGACGACTGTCACGCAGTCGGTACAGAGATTGAAGTCGTCGACTGTGAGGTCTCGCAGGGGTTCGAGTTGTTTGTCCAAGAGGTACTCGTCGATAGCCGCCTGACAGTTTTGGCACAGTTGCATAGCGATCCAACTTGACGCATGATACCGTGACACAAATAGTTGCTGCCCGGTTATCGATTGTGAAGTTACCAGCGGGTCACTATCCGGCGACAGAACCGGCCAGCAGTGGCAGAGACAGGTGCGGGCTACAGGGCACGGAACACACGAATGGTGTCCCGAGACGTAGGTTCCCGAATAAGTTGTGCGAACCCGAGTTCCGAGAACACCTGCTTCCAGTTGCGGTGATACAGCGGGAACTCATCATTGACGTAGCTCACAGCAGTATCCTCGCGTCCACGTTCGGGGCTGTTACCCTCGTTCTCGGCGATGACGAGAAGATCGCCGGCGATGCGGGCAATCTCTTCGAACACCCATGTGTCATCGGGATGGATGTGCTGGAGCGTCTCGACCGAGTAGACGACATCGAAGGCGTCGTCCTCAAACTCGGTGACAATGTCTTCGAGGGCACCGGTGTAGAACGTCCCCGAATCCGCGAGCCGAGGGTAGTGCTCAGCCATCACGTCGAAGGATTCATCGTTGATGTCGACACCGGTGAGATTCGCATAGCCGTTGTTCTTGAGGTGTGCCAGATGCCGGCCCGAGCCACATCCCAGTTCGATAATCCGGGCGTTATCCTGAACGTAGTGGTCGAGCACGTTGCCCAGCGTCTCACTCACTTCGTTCGGTCCGATTTCAGCGTAGTACGCCGGCGAGAACTTCCCGGAGCGGGAGGCCCAGTCGTCGCGAACGTCGTCCGGGTCCATACCCGCCCTACAGTGTTGCAGAATAAATGTACCACGAAATGCGTGTCAAACGGCCGTGGGCGCAGTCGGGGAGTCACAGTTCACGGTTCTACAGGCCGTCCCCTGCCGGACACGGCGCTGCCAGTGTCGTGGCCTACGGCTCGTACTGGAGCAATCGGTCGGCCCGTGTTTCAAGCTCCGTTTCGTCGATTTCTCCCGACGCATACTGCTGTTTCAGCGTCTCCAGTGAGTCCGGCTCAGTTGCCGCCTCGCGCTGTAACTGTACGTACAGCAGGACCCCTATCGCCACAGCAGCGACGAGGACCGCTGCGAGCAGCAGCCACCAGCCACCCGGGGCCATGCCCATACCCGTTGTCCCACCGTGGGGCCCCATCGGTCCGTGCTGGAGTAGCGCAGTTGTTAGCGGTTGCATCTGGAACACCTCTGTGTATAGCTACGGACTTCACAGCATAATCACGTGCGCTGGTTCCCACAGATTGAGAACGCAGAACGGGTCAGGCGGCCGTGAATAAGCGCTGGAGGGGGTTCTGGAACCAGTGGCATCAGTGGGTCGTGTCACCGGTTCACCCGATTCGGAATTCCCGTCCGTACCAATCATCAATTCGAAGTTCATACGGCGTCGTCGTCGATGTATCGTCCCAACTGACTGGGTTGGGGGCGAACTGTGTGTTGCTGGCCAGCGAAGCAAGGGCCGGCTCTACCTCGTCGTACGTCGCCTCTACCAGCTCACCCGTAACCACAACACTCCGCCACACGGATTGAGGCTCCGTCTCTTCATACACCGTGAACCCGACGGTGGCGTCAGCCGTTAGATAGCGGTGTTTCTGACTGTCGTCGCTCTCTGAGAGGTGAAACGCCAGGCTATCCGTCGCCGGGTCGTACCCGAACGCCACCGGGACCGGATACGGGGCTGCCCCTGTTGGACTGGACAGCGCTAGCACGCCGATTCCGTTGTCAGTGAGGACGTCGACGACTGCTTCGTCACGTAATTCTCGCATCCCGAGTGTAATGTTAACTGGTAATTACTTGGAAAGCAGACCGCATTTTCATTCAGTGGGAACGTGAGAGGTACTTTTCAAATAATGGGTAACAGAACAGGTATGGGCACAGACTCGACCGGGGAGTTTGCCGAGTGGGACGAACAGCGGTACAGCACAAATATCGAGCGGTTCGACGAGCAGCACAAGCGCCTGTTCGGGCTACTGAACGACCTTCACACGGCGATGAACGAGGGTCATTCCGAGGAAGAAGTTGGTGATATTCTCCGAGAACTGGAACGCTACACGGAGTACCATTTCGGTGACGAAGAGGAGTTCATGCAGAACTGTGGCTACGCCATGGACTGCAGCGACTGTTTCTACAACCACCGTGAAATGCACGAGGAGTTCGCCGACAAGGTGCGAGAACTCCGCGAGAAACACGAGAACGGAGAGTACGTCACAATGGAGGTCCTGACAGTCGCCCGGGACTGGCTCGATGCACACATCGCCGCCGGCGACGAGGACCAGAACTACGCGGACTACTTCCAGAGCGAGGTCAGCGACGACTACGAGTACGAACCCGGGCAGCTATATCAGGACCGCACGGCATCCGAGAACCCCGTCCCAGTTGACCGGCAGAGCGAAAACGCCAATGTGGCCCTCGACAGCGACGTCTACGACGGCGGCTCACTTTCAGTCCCGGAGGGGTCAGTAGCGGCCTGGTTCGAAGACCTCGTTTCGGAGCACGGGGATCGGACCGCAGCACTCGCCCGAGAGGACGGCGAGTTCGTCGAGCGGAGTTTCGAGGAGCTGGCCGAGCGGGCGAAGGCAGTCGCTGGCGGACTCCTCTCGACGGAGCTGCGGCCGGGGGACCGACTCGCCATCAGGGCACAGTCCCAGTACAAGTGGTCCGTTCTCGATCTGGCCTGTCACTTCGCCGGACTTGTGCCGGTCGCGCTCTACCCGTCTGCGAGCGACGACCGGGCTGCCCAGATTATCAAACGGACCGGCGCAACCGGACTTGTGGCAGCAGGAGACGTTGCCGAAGACCTCGAACTGGCCGTCGAAACCGTTCTCGATTTCGACGCGCTGCCGACGGCTGCGGCGAGAGTGCTCCCCGGCCTGCAGACGGACGGTGACGAGGTTGCGACAGTCGCGTTCGACGTGGCGTCCCCTGCGGAGAAGGCCGGCTGCTCGCTGACACACCGAAATCTGCTGGCGGCAGCAGAGAGCCTCCGGACGGCGCTTCCTACAGGCTCCGGCGCAACCGGAACGTGTTCCCTCCCGCTTGCACATATCTATCAACGCGTCTCGACGTACTATCTCTGGGCGACCGGGAGCGCCGTCGCCTACCTCGGAGCCGAGGAGTTCGTCGACCAGCTCGCGGCTGTTGAGCCAGATGTGCTCGTCGGCGTTCCGAAGATGTACCAGCAGCTTTACGGGACGATACAGGACCGTCTCGGCGACATGGGGTGGATGAAGCGGAAGGTCGGCGGTCGAGTTACATCCTACGGGCAGGGCATCGTCGAGGGCCGGGGAACGCCGCTGAAATACAGAGCCGCCAATCGGCTCGTCTACAAGCCGCTCCGACAAGCGGCGGGGTTATCGAACCTCACCTACGCCCTCTCCGGGACCGGCCGGCTGGACGATCATCTGCTGTACTTCTTCCGGGGGCTGAGCGTGCCGGTATGCGAACTCTACGGTTCCGTCGGGACAACTGGTGTCGGCGCATTGAATCCGGCGGAGTCCTTCGTAGAGGGGTCAATCGGCGACCCGATGCCGGGCGTGGAAATTGCTGTCTCCGAGAACAGAGAGCTACTGGTCCGCGGCCCGACCGTCCTCGGTGGGTTCCTCGACGACGAACAGACCGGCTCACGGACGCTTCGGGACGACTGGTACCACACCGGCGAAGTCGGGGAAGTTGGGTCGGACGGCACGCTCTCGCTCGTTGAGTGAGCACAGCCCGTGAACAAGCCCGGTTGCAGTGCAATCAGACGGTATCGCGGCCTGCCCGGGTCAGACGAGCCGAAACCCGAGTGCGACAAGTGGCACAAGAACGAGTAGATACGCGGCCGCCGAGATCGCCCAGTCGCGTCGGACGTTTGCGATCCGAGCCGATGGCAGTCGGGAACGTGGGAGCACGACAATGACGAAAAAGACGACCATTAGCGTGTACAGGACAACGGCAGCGAGAACTGCTGCAAGTATCGATGGCCCGCCCAGCAGCCCTTCGCTGGTGAAGAGCACCCAGACGAACAGCGGGCCAGTGAGCCAGCCAGCGATGTAATGGACCACGCTCGCGAGTCGCCCGGGAGCGTTCTGCGGGGCGCTATCGGTCAATACACCGGAGGCGATGAACGGCGGTGTTTCACCTTCCGGCAGTCTGGCCATCACCAGGTCCATCGCGACTGTCGCGACGACACCGGCAACCACACCGAGAACAAATCGGAGTGACACCGTAAGCGTCGTGACAAGAGGTACCGACTCCATGTACCATTGAGAGGGCGGACCCGTATTCTGTCTGACGGTTCGAGCCGACAGGGATACCGATTTGTTGGGTGCGAAAGCCTGTGAGGCCGTACCCCGTAGTGACCCCATGCGCACACAAGACGCGGGACATCGGGCCGCGGCAGTAGCCGCCATTGCGGACCGCGATTACCGTCGCGCTGGGGACGAGTACACGCGAGCAGGATGGCGTGTTCTCTCAGATCCGCGAGACGGTATCGAGCCGTTCGCGCCCGACGAGAAGGGTTGGGTCGGCGACGGACTGCAGTATCTCGCGACGAGCGCGGTCTGTTACCGGGTCGCCGGACAGGAGACGCGGGCCACCCGACGCGGCGTCGAAGGCGTCGCCGTGGCGAAAGATTTGGTCAACGGGCTCGAACACCCAGTGCAACACGCCTGTCTCAACGAATTCGTCGCTGATTTCCGAACCGTTGCGGGACTCGACGGCGTCGAGGCGGCGTACCGCGAGGCGGAAACGGCCTACAGAGACGCCGGGAGTGCTGTCGACAGCCCGCAGACGTGGGGGACAACACCGCTGTTCGAAGCCGCTGCGACACTCATCCAGCAGGTCGCTCGTGGCCCCGCTAACGGCGAAATCGAGCTTCCCTGGGAAGACCTCCATGGCGCGGATCCTGACGACCCCGGTAGCTTCCTCGCACAGCGAGCCGTCGTCAAACGACAGCGGTTCCCCAGTCTCATCGAGCAGGTGATCGACGACGGCTTCCTCGCCACGCCTCGCGGAACCACGGAGTACGACACCGACCACCACCGTTGCCCACACTGTGGCTCGACAGATGTGAACTGGGTCGCAGAGAGCGTCGTGTGTCTGCGATGTTCCCGTCCGACAGCCGAGACAAGCTAATATTCATCTTTCCTCCGCGGAATACATTGAAGTTGCGGATTTATGTTTCCAGATTCTGATTCCTCGGCACTATATACGATATGATAATATCGTTTTCCGGTTTTCGTAACTGACTTGACCTCAAATACCGTCTTATATGGGCATTTTTACTCATGTGAAGAAGAGTAAAAGAGTGGACACCAGAAATCTGTGCAGAGACTGCGGCGGTCACGTCGTCTGTTCGGTCGACTCGGGCGGTGAAGCCGAATCAGTACGCCCTTCGATCAGCAATCGCCGATTGACAACGTGGTCGACGACAGTGGTGCTGTCGAGAATCTCTGTTTCACCGTCGTGGGTTTCTGGATCACCGGCGTACCGCCGTATCTTGAACGAATCCATCGCGTTGCGGTTCTCCGAGACTGGTTCGACGACTTCGAGATACTCGTCGGTGGCGGAGTTGCGGTAGGTCTCGCCCGCAGCAAATCCAACGACGGGGACATCCGCTGGCCACTCCCACGAGAACTGCCGAAGATACTGGTCGAACTGCCAGACGAGATGTGCCGGGTCGAAATCGTCGTCAAGCGCTCCCACAGTGGCCGAGTCGAGCGTCCGGTCCCAGTAGTCGACGACGCAGTCCTTGAGGTCGTCTTGGAGGCAGTCGTCGACCAGTTTCTGTTCGATCGGATAGCCGATCTCGATGGCAACAATCGCGTGTCTGTCGAGATGAGTGAGACAGCGCTGGCATTCGATCTCGAACACGGACAGACCGAGCGGGTTATCAGCAGTCAGGTGCGCCAGTTCGTTCCCGCAACTGGGACACCAGAGAAACAAGACTCCATTGTCTGCACCGGACAGTTCGCCGAGCACAGTCAGGTCATCGAACGTGGTGTCGGCGTCGTTCATCCGGGGCTTAGATGTCGCCCCCTGAACGGAGTCTGGTACGTCACCTGCGTATTTCGCCAGCTTCCGGTCTTTCAGTAGCGACTTGATAACCGAATCGTGCGAGGAGTGGGACTCCGTATCGCGTATTCGTTCTATCTGTTCTTTCGTCCAATCACGTACGCGGATAGTTGCCATTTGTCATACGTTCAAACCGTGCTACAAAAATATTTTCCTTTTATAATGAGGGTTAAGCTTCCTGTGCGACCACCACCGAGAGGTCCGTCACTGACCGGCACCAGTGATACGGCGCTTAATTTCGGTGTTCGAGACACGGATCTGATTGGCCGCTAGCCGGTGAGTCACGAGGTCAAGGAGATCCAGTTCCGACAGCAACCGCCGCGCGTGTGTCTGGCTCAAATCGAGACGCTGAGATACCTCGTCTAGAGAAGTGGCCTGAGTAACGGTCTGTGCGAGCTCGGCCACAGTCACGTCTTGAGAGATACCGAGTCCATCCGCGACGAGATTGTCGTCGCTATCCTGCGAGTCCGCTTCGGCGAGCAGTTCAGCGACAGACCTAGCTCCCAGTCCGTCCGATTCCTGGGATTGACTGTTGTCACTCGCCCTGTCGTCAGAAGGGCCTGACCCGTCAGATGAATCGGTATCGGTGTCGCTGTCAGAATCAGCCTGCACGTCCGTAAGGCTGAGTCCGCCTGCCTGTGGCGTCGTGTCAGTCGGGTCGTGGATATCGTACTCCACCATGTACCGACGGACCGTTTCGGAGGTCACATCGGCGTCAAGCGCCTCGGTCATCTCTGGGAACGTATCACAGGCATCGTAGGCCGCCCGGAGTGCGTCGGGGTCTTTGTATGCTGGCACAGAATCCGACTGCGAGAGGGATTCCGCCAGTTCGTTGGACGAGCTATGCTGCTCGTCTGAGGGGACCGGGATATCGGTTCCGACAGGGACGGTTACAGTCACGTCAATCTCGATCCGTTTATCACTCACGTCGAACTCCTCCGCGTCGACGGATACGTCATCGTGTATCGAGAGACCACCGAATACCGGCGTCGCAAGCGTCAGTTCAGCACTGATTTCGTCGTTGTCTGCGGTCGTCTGCCCCTTGACTGAGACCGATTTGACCTCAGTGGCAGACGAATCCAGACATTCGAGTACCTGCGTGAAAGTCTCAAAGGCGTCACTAACTACCATATGACACCCACGCACACAGGCCCACTATTACATATGGGAACCAGAAACATTTGCGACAAGATGCGGAAAAAGCAGATCTGGCCCCTCGGCCACGCTGCAGTCGGAATACTGTGTGTACAGAATGTGCACAGTAGCGGTGAAATCAAAATTTCAACCAATAATGTACACCCTTAGGGTGTATATTATATTCACTGCCGTAGCAGCGAATTCCGAGATTGGTCAACGGACTAAATTTACACACTTAGGGTGTTATCTATCCCAAATGACAGCGAATGAAGTAAATACCAATATGAGAACGGACCTATAACCGTTCCCAGAGTTCAGCACTCGCATCGCCGACAGCGGTCATGTCTGAATCGTCGACACCAGCGACGCCTGATTCCTGATCGTACACAGGCACCCCATCGATAATCGTCCGGGTCACATCGCCGCGGCTTGCGGCGCTAACGACGTAGTAAGGAGCACTTTCGTCCAACACCGGATTCGGGCCCAGATCCAGCGTGACGAAATCACCACGCTTGCCGACCTCAATACTGCCGACAGCGTCATCCATCCCAAGCACCGCCGCACTCCCGATTGTCGCCCATTCCAGCGCCGTCGCCATGTCGAAGCCGCTCGGGTTACGCTGCTTGAGTTTGTGGATACCGACGGCCGAACGCATGGTCTCGAACATATCCGGATCCCACCCGTCATCACCGAGGCCGATCGTCATCTCGTGGGCTTGCATCGTTTCGACGTCGGCAATACCGACGGCGTTGTTGATGTTAGAATACGGGTTGTGAGCAACGGCAGCGTCGTTTTCTGCGAGAATTTCGATCTCGGACTCAGTAGAATGGACGCAGTGTGCAGCGATGATTTCGGCGTCGAAAAACCCCATGTCTTCTAACGCTGGCACCGGTCGTTTCCCGTAGTTAGAGATGGATTCATGCACGTCGACCAGCCCCTCTTCGAGATGTATCTGGATCGGACGGTCGTCGTCAGTAGCCTTATCGACACACTCCGTAACGATGTCTTCTGTGTTGGTGAACAACGTGTGGAGACAGTAGTGGCCGGACACGGAGTCGTACTGATCTTCCGCTTTGTCGATGAATCGCTGGTTCTCGGCGATTCCGTCTCTGGCCTCGGCTTCGGAGTTCCGGGCCGTCGTCTCGAAGGTAATCATCCCGCGGATCGGCGTCTGTGAAACCCCCTCAGCAACAGCATCGAGACCGCCCGGAAGCGTGTTCGGCCCGGAGTAGTTGTCACAGAAGGTGGTGACACCGCTCTGCAGCATCTCGGCGCAGGAACCCAGTGCGGACAGGCGAGCGTCACGCTCGGTGAACGCCTCGTCGACGTTCCACCAGATGTCGACGAGTGCTTCGTAGAAGCTCTCAGGTGACGCGGCGAGCGGCGCGCCGCGAATTGGGAGCGCGTACATGTGCGTGTGACAGTTCACCAGGCCGGGGATGACGACCTCGTCCGTAGCATCGATCACGTCAGTACCGGACGCGTAGCCGTCCTCGATAGCGACGATGTCACCATCCTCGACAACGACGTGTGCCTCAGAGCGGACCGTACGCTCATCGTCCATCGTGATGAGCGTCCCTGCGTTCAGTATCACAGGTTGGCGGTAACCGTCAATCGACTAAAAGCTACTCCGCCCCAGAACAGCCTTAGCGGCCACTCTCTCACAAGCCGTGTGTGGCCGAGATGTGGCGTCTCACACACCAACTGTTTTCCTCATTCGTCCGGGCCGTTATACCATGACAGATATTCACATCAAAGGCGCACAGGTGGTGACGGCGTCGGGCATACAACGCGGTGAGATTGCGATTTCCAACGGAACGATAGACGCCGCTGGTCCAGCGTCGTCGGTCCCGACTCCCAGCGACCCGGAGACTGTCATCGACGCAGACGGCATGGTCGCGCTCCCGGGGGCTATCGACGTGCACACCCATATGCACGACGACGAACTGTTTCCTGACGGGATCGACTTCGCGTCCCAGACCGCGAGTGCGGTCGCCGGCGGGGTGACGACGGTTATCGAATTACCGACACAGACACCCGTCACAACGCCCGAGGCGCTGCAGGGGAAAGCAGAGACGTGTTCGGCCCTCGCGCACGTCGATTTTGGCCTCGTTGCGGGCAACGTTCAGGACCCAGACATCGACGTGACCGGCATCATGGACGCCGGAACAGCAGATTTCAAGACATTTACCGCCGACCCGTATCTGGCAGACGACGAAACCATCGCTCGACTCATGCGGCGTGTCGGCGATGCCGGGGGCACAGTTCGCGTTCACTGTGAGACGCAGGGACTGCTCGATGACGCGCGGTCGACTGTCGACGGCGACGAGCCAGAGGTGTACATGGACTCGCGGCCGCTCGAAGCCGAACTCGACGCGATTACCCGGGCCGGGTACTTCGCGGAGTACGCCGACTGCCCGCTGCACGTCGTCCACATCTCAAGCGGGAGCGGCGCGCGCGAGGCCGAGCGCTTCAAGTCACGAGCCCACGTTCCAGTCACACTCGAAACCTGTCCACAGTATCTGGCCTTCTCGAAGGGTGACGTTGCCGAAAAGGGACCGTTCCTGAAAGTCAATCCTAGCCTCAAATCCGGCACCGAACGAGAGCGGCTCTGGGATGCAGTGCGGGACGGGACAATCGACCTTATCGGCACGGATCACTTCCCGACCTACCGCGAGACACGCGAAGCCGGCTGGGAAGATATCTGGGAGCCATATGCCGGCCTCCCGGGCGTCGAGACGATGGTCGAGTTCCTCGTCAGCGAAGGCGTCCACGCGGACCGGATATCCTGGCCGCGGCTACGCGAGCTCGTATGTGCAGCACCGGCCCGGAGCGCTGGCATCTATCCGAGAAAAGGCTCGCTGCAGGCCGGAACAGATGCGGACGTGTTGCTCGTCCGAACCGAGGAGTACGAGGTCACTGCCGACGACCACACGTTCGTGGGTGACTGGACGCCATACGAAGGACAGCACTGGAGCGCGCGTGTCGATACAGTCATTGCCGGCGGTGAAATCGTCGCCACGGACCACGAGGTCAAATCGACGACGGGCCGTGGCCAGTTCCTGGACCGCCCGCTGTAGCAGTTTTGATATTCAGGGACATGATGGCTAGCTCACAAATAGGTGTGTGGTGTGTGGGGTATGTGTGAAGGTGTGGCAGCCACCACAGAGACCGTTCGTCTCACAATCGAGTTGCAGCCACAGTACGGTTTTATACCCGGTTGTACTCAGGGTGTAGTATGGGCATGACGCAGGTCACAACCCTCGAGTGTACACTCTGTGGGGCGGAGTACGACCCGAACCAGATCATCTACACCTGTCCCGAACACGAGGGCGTAAAGGGCATTCTCGAAGTAACGTACGACTACGACGCAATCGACGACGCGTTCGACGGCGAGCTTGGCGGGCCGATAGCGAGCCAGTGGAAGTACGAGGCGTTCCTGCCAGTCGCAGCGGACGCCGACGTCGTGACGCTGAACGAGGGCGGGACGGACCTCTTCGATGCGCCGAACCTCACCGACGCGCTGGGCGTCGAGACGCTGGTCAAAGACGACGGGCGGAACCCGACCGGCTGTTTCAAGGACCGCGCCAGCGCTATCGCCGTCACGAAGGCCAAACACGCCGGCCGCGACATCATCACCTGTGCATCGACGGGGAACGCCGCCGCGTCGCTGTCGGGCTATGCCGCCCGCGGGGGGATGGATTGTCGCATCTTCGTCCCCGGTGACGCTCCGACGGGCAAGCTCGCGCAGCCGCTCGTCTACGGTGCGGACGTGCTTGCTGTCAACGGCAACTACGACGAAGCCTACGACCTCAGCGTCGAAGTGACCGAGAAGTACGGCTGGTACAACCGGAACGCGGCCATCAATCCCTTCCAGGTCGAGGGCAAGCGCACCGTCGGCCACGAACTCGCCGACCAGTCCATCGCCCGCGGACACGTCCCGGACTGGGTCGTGTTCTCTATGGGCGACGGCTGTACCATCGCCGGGGCCTGGAAAGGGTTCAAGGAGTTCTACGATCTCGGCTACGTCGACGACCACCCCAAGATGCTGGGGGTCCAAGCCGAAGGCGCGTCGGCCATCCACGACGCCTTCCACGACCACGAAGATATCGACGATATCGCCGAAACGCTGGCCGACTCAATCGCCGTCGGGCGGCCGCGAAACACGATCAAAGCCTGCCGCGCGCTGGAACAGAGCGGGGGGACAAGCGTGCTAGTCTCCGATGAGGAGATTCTGGAGGCCGAAACGCTACTTGGGAGCACCGAAGGGATCTATTCCGAGCCGGCGGGAGCAGCACCTATCGCCGGTGTTCAGACGGCGCTCGACAGGGGTGTCATCGAACAGGGCGAAACCGTCGTCGTGGTGTCTACCGGCTTCGGTCTGAAAGACACGAAAAGCGCCGAGAAGGCGACCGGCGGGGTCGACCGGATAGACCCCGAAATCGCGGAGGTAGAGGGGCTGTACGGCACGGCCGAGGAAGCCGCGGCCGACGACTAACGGTATCGCACAGTTGCCCCGCCACGGACCAGCGCAGTATCAGTTTGCGCTCAGATCCGACACACTGTCAAGTCAAGATGTTGCAGTTCGAAAGTATACAGGTCGCATATCAGACGAATATCACACATTCACACGACATACGAATAGGTATCTTGGGAAAAGTTAAACACATATATTGGTATAAGGATTCTAGTAGGTGGATTGAAAAGACAGGAGGTGGGATGGCGTCCCATGAGCGGTCCGGAAAGAAATCAGCAATCAGTCGTACTGTACGACATCGAGGACAAACCGCCGCTGGGGAAGGCAATCCCGCTCGGCATCCAGCACGTGCTTGCGATGTTTCTGGGCAACGTCGCGCCCCCGCTCATCCTCGCCGGAGCCGTCGGCTCCGTCACAGGGGAGACGACGTTTCTCGTCCAGATGGCACTCATAGTCGCCGGTATCGCGACTATCGTTCAGGCGTATCCGGTTGGCCCCGTCGGGGCGCGGCTTCCGGTGGTCATGGGGACCAGTTTTGCGTTTCTCGGGCCGCTAATCGGTATCGGCAATCAGTTCGGTATCGCCGCCGTCTTCGGCGCGTCACTGCTTGCCGCGCCCGTCGAGGTCATCATGGGCATCTCGTTTGACCGGTTCCGCCAGTACTTCCCGCCGCTTGTCACCGGCATCGTCGTGATGCTCATCGGACTGACGCTCATTCCCACAGGGATGAACTACGCCGCGGGGGCCTCGGCCGGCCCATCAGCAGAGGGATACGGTTCCTTCGTAAACCTCGGCCTTGCGGGGCTCGTTCTGATTGTCACGGTCGGATTAAACCAGTTCTTTGAAGGCTTTCTCCGCGTCATCAGCGTGTTCGTGGGCATCGTCGTCGGCTACCTCGTCGCGCTTGCGCTGGGCGTGGTCGACCTCTCGGCCGTCGCCGCCGCCGGCTGGGTGACTGTCCCCGTCCCGCTCAAGTACGGCCTCGCGTTTGAACCAAGCGCCGTCGTCACCGTGGCATTCCTTTACATCATCACTGGTATGGAGACTATCGGTGATATCTCTGGGACGGTGTCCGCAACCGGTCGAGATGCCACCCGCGAGGAAATCCGGGGTGGCCTCATCGCCGACGGCGTGATGAGCGTTTTCGGTGCGGTGTTCAACGCGCTCCCGAACACGTCGTTCTCCCAGAACGTCGGACTCGTGAACTTCACTGGCGTCGCCAGCCGGTACGTCGCCGGTATCGGTGGCGTCGCACTGCTTGCACTCGGTTTCGTCCCGAAAGTCGGCGCCGTCGTCTCGGCGATGCCCGACGCCGTACTAGGGGGCGGCGCGCTCATCCTGTTTGCGATGATATTCTCCTCGGGAGCGCGCCTCATCACGCAAAATGTCGAACTCGACCACCGCAACTCGACCATCCTTGCTATGTCGATGGCGCTCGGCCTCGGGGTCGCGTTCCGCCCCGAAATCCTCCAGAACTTCCCCGCGGAGGTACAGACGCTGTTCGGGTCCGCACTCGTCACTGGAGGGATGGCTGCTCTCGTTCTCAACATCGTGTTCCCGGGCGGGAGCGTCGGAACCGGACCGACTGAGTACACTGCCGGGCTAGAACCGAGCCCGCCCGAGTCCGGGGCCGGCGCGCCACCGGTCGACGACGACTGAAAAGCTGCTCTGTGCTGTGTAGCTGTGCGTCGCCCCGACTACAGGTAGCCGTCCGCGAACTCGTCGATCAGCAGCCGCCGGTCGTCGCCCAGCGGGTAGAGGACCGGACACTGACAGCCCGTATCAGCGTATTCGCGAACTTTCTCGCGGCACTGTTCGGGCGTCCCGCTGGCGGTGAGTTTGTGGACCACGTCGTCCGGGATAAGATGCATCCCCTCTTTGATGTCGTCCTTGTCGGCCGGCCATCCACCGATTGTCTCGCCCACCTCGTCGATGAGGTCCTGACTGACGCCGCTTGCTTTCATGATGTGCGGTTGCTGGCCGAGGTACTGCGTGATGAGTTCGCGGGCGTTGTCCAGGGCCGTCTCCTCGTCGTGGTCCATCGAGCAGACGACGAGCTGGGGCCGGTCGATGTCCTCAAGCGAGCGGTCGCCGCGCTCCGCTCCGGTCTCCAGCGCATCAAGTGCCTTCTCGTTGTACTCGGGGCTGACGAGATAGTTCAACAGTGCGCCGTCGGCGAAATGACCGGTGAGTTCCAGCATCTTGAACCCGGTCCCGCCGACGTAGACCGGCACGGTGCGTGGCCCGTCGTCGCCGTGAACCACGTCCAGTTCTACGTCCCGCATCTGGACGAACTCGCCCTCGTAGGTGACGTTCTCCATGTTCAGCAGGTCCTGTGTCACCTCGACGCACTCTCGCATCGCTCGCAGTGCGCCGCTGCGGTCGATGCCGACTTTCTCGGCCAGCGGGTCCCACCAGGCCCCGATGCCGCACATGATGCGGTCCGGGCCAGCGAGTTCCTCCAGCGTGCTCATCGACTGCGCGATCAGCGCCGTGTTGCGCGTCCAGTTGTTGATGACACCAGTCCCGAGTTTGATGTCGTCAGTGACCGCGGCGTACGCGCCGAGCGGGGAGACAGCGTCGCGTGCGAGTCGCGATTCGGCTTGCCAGATCTCGTCGATGCCCTGCTCCTCCGCATACTGTACCAGTTCGACGTTCTCTTCGAGGGAGTGTTTGTCCTGCAAGTAGATACCGACACGGTCGCCTCTCTCGAAGACCTGATTGGCGCTCATGAGACATGCGGGATTCAGCGAAAGCAGATAAATAGATTTGCCACACACACGGTCTGTGGGAGGTGTGTCCGCTCGTTTCAGAGCGCGCCGTGTGGCCGTTAGTCCGTCTCGCGGCTGTAGGCCTGTAACAGCGCCGACGGGACCGCGAGCTGGTCGCTTTTCGTCCGAATGACGGCGTAGGCCAGCACGATAATCGTGGCCAGATACGGGTAGGTGCCCATTATCTGTGGGTTCATGAGAAACTCGACGATAGGGTTGATGACCCCGGCGAGCGGCGCGTCAGGGCCCAGCGTCAGCGAGATGGATTGGGACCGAATCCGGAGCGCGTCGAGCAGGCCGAACAGATAGGCCCCCACGAGCATCCGGCGGGGTCGCCATTGCGCAAAGATGACCAGCGCGACGGCGATCCAGCCCCGGCCCGCGGTCATCCCCGGCACCCAGAGCTGTGAGAAGGCCAGCGAGAGATGCGCCCCGGCCGCACCGGCGAACCCGCCGCCGATGAGCACCGCGAGGTACCGCAACCTGAACACGGACACGCCCATCGTGTCCGCCATTTCGGGGTCCTCGCCGACGGCGATCATCTCCAGCCCGAGGTTCGAATGGTGCAGGAAGTACCAGACCACGACCAGCAGACCGAGCGCGAGGTAGTCCGTCGCCGTGCTCCGGAAGAAGGCCTCACCGATGACTGGAATGCCGACGAGGTACTGTCCGACGAGCGGGAGCGTCAGCTGCGGGAAGCCCTCGATGGACTCTTCGACCCACCCGGAGCCGAAAAACGTCGTCAGCCCGGCACCCAGTAGCGTCAGCATAACGCCGCTGATGACCTGGTTCGATTTCAGGGTAATACAGAGGAACGCGTGGACGAGCGCCAGTATCATCCCAAGGAGGATGCCGACGCCGAACCCGAGCCAGTGACTCCCGGTGAGGACGGTGGTGATGAACCCGCCCAGCGCGCCGACGAGCATCATCCCCTCGACACCGAGGTTGAGGACGCCCGCTCGCTCGCTGATGAGTTCCCCCATCCCGGCGAGGAGGAGCACGGTCGCCGCCTGAACGGTCGCATCGAGCAGTCCGGCGATGAAGCTCACCATCAGTCGTCACCCCGCTGTGGCTGGGCCGGCGTCTCCGTTGGCCCGCGCTTGATGTCGATACCGACACGATAGCTCTTGAAGAACTCCGCCGTGATCAGAAAGAGAATGACGAGCGCCTGAATAATCTCGACCAGCGCCGCGGGCACGCCAAACGCGACTTCCATGCTCGACCCGCCGACGAACAGTACGGCGAAAAACAGGCCGGCGAGCATCACCTTGAACGCGCTGTTGCGGCCGAGCAGCGCTATCGGAATCGCCGTGAACCCGTACCCGGGTTCGAACCCGGCGCGGTACCGTCCCTGGGCACCGGCGATTTCGCTGATGCCGCCCATGGCCGCGAACGCACCCCCGACGACGAACACGAAGAGGTACACGTAGAACTTGCTCATCCCTGCCTGCTGGGCAGCTTCGTCGTTCGAGCCGACGAACGTGATCTCGAAGCCGAGCCGAGTTTTCGTCATCAGGACGTAGGTGAGTGCGACCATCACAACGGCGACGAGCAGGCCGGCGTGGACACCGCCGAGCAGTTCCGGAATCATCGCAGCCTCGGAGAACCGCTCCGACTGCGGGAAGTTCCCGGTCCCGCCCTGCATCGGGCCCCGGAGCAAGTAGCTCTGAATTTCGAGCGCGACGAACGTCAGCAGGAGCGAGGTGATGATCTCGTTGACGTCCCACTTCGCGCGGAGATAGGCCGGGATACCGGCCCAGATACCGCCGGCGACGGCTGCGGCGACGAACATCAGCGGGACCAGTGCGAGTCCCGGAAGCGAGACGTTCAGTCCGATCCAGGTCCCCGCGAGCGCACCCGCGACGAGCTGTCCCTCGGCACCGATGTTGAACAGTCCCGCCTTCAGCGGGAGGTACACCGCCAGACCCGTCAGAATCAGCGGCACCGCCTTCGTCAACGTCTCTCTGAGGCCGAACTCGGTAAACAGCGTCTCGACGAACATCGTGGCGTACGCCGCGACGGGGTTCACGTCGAGGACGACCAAGGCGATGGCGCTGACCGCCAGCGCGGCGAGAACCGTGAACACGGGCGTCCCGTATGCCAGCCAGACCGGAATGTCTTCGCGTGCGTCGACAGTTACTGCGACGTTCATCAGCTCTCACTCCCCTGTGTGACTCCAGACGGGGGCGGCGATGTCTCCGCCTCGCCACCATCGTCGTCACCACCGCCAGTCATCTCCAGTCCGATCCGTTCCCGGTCGGCCTCGGCCGGCGTCGTCTCGTAGACGAACTCGCCCTCGTAGACGACCAGAATCCGGTCGCTCAGGTCGAATATTTCGTCTAGATCCTCCGAGAGCAGAATAATACCGGTGCCTGCCTTCCGCTGTTCAAGCAGTGTCTCCCTGATGAACTCGATGGCCCCAACGTCGACGCCCCGGGTCGGCTGGTTCGCGATGAGCAGGTCCGGGTCACGGTATATTTCTCGGGCCAAGATGAGCTTCTGGAGGTTTCCCCCGGAGAGGTCACCGGCCTTTGTCTCGGTCACGTCGCTGACACCGCGAACGTCGAACTCATCGACCAGCGTTTCGGCGTAGTCACGGAGTTTCCCGTAATCAAGGAACGGCCGGTCGCCGAACCGGCCGTCTCTGAAGTCCTTCATCGTGGCGTTGTGCATTACCGAGAGATCCTCCGCACAGCCGTACTGGAGCCGGTCCTCGGGGACGAAAGAGACGCCGCTATCGACGAACGTCTTCGGTTTCGCGCCGGTGATATCCTCACCGTTGACCAGTAGCTCGCCGGCTGTCACGTCTCGGATGCCGGCCATGACCTCGGCGAGTTCTTTCTGGCCGTTGCCGCTTACGCCCGCGATACCGACGATTTCGCCCTGCCGAACCGTCAGGTCGACGCCCGAAAGAGCTTCGATATTTCGGTTGTTAGTTGCTTCGACCCCGCGTGCGCGCAGCACCGGCTCTCCGAGGTCGACTGCGTCCCTGTCTATTTCGAACAGCACTTCACGACCGACCATCATCTCCGCGAGCTCCGCACGGGTGACCGACGACACCTCGGCGGTACCGACGTTCTGCCCTTCCCGGAGTACCGTCACCCGGTCGACGATAGCGTCAACTTCGGTGAGTTTGTGCGTGATGAAGATTATCGACAGCCCCTCGTCTGTCAGCCGTTCGAGCGAGTCGAAGAGCCGCTCGGCCTCGGTCGGCGTGAGAACCGCCGTCGGTTCGTCGAGAATCAGGAGGTCGACATCACGGTACAGCGCTTTGAGTATCTCGACGCGCTGTTGCTGGCCCACGTCGAGTTCCCAGATCTTTGCGCTCACGTCGATGTCGAACCCGTACTGGTCCGCTAAATCCTGAATCCGTTGTTCAGGCACATCGAGGCCCAGCGAAAACTGTCCGGCGAGCGATTGGACGAGACTGTTGTTCCGAACTGCCGCCGGGAGCCAGCTGTCCTCCGCATCGCTGCGGAACGCTGTGGCTGGTTCACGTTCACCGAGTACGACGTTCTCGGCGACGGTCAGGCGTGGTATCAGCATGAAATGCTGGTGGACCATCCCGATACCGGCGTCGATGGCGTCCTGTGGCGACTCTAGGTCAAGTCGCTCGCCGTCGAGATAGATGTCGCCGTCGTCCTGCGAGTAGAGCCCGTACAGAATCTTCATCAGTGTACTCTTTCCCGCACCGTTTTCGCCGAGGAGGCCGTGAATTTCTCCGCGCTCGACGGAGAGGTTGACGTGGTCGTTGGCGACGACCCCAGGGAACTCCTTCAGAATCCCCTCCATCCTGAGCGTGGTGTGTTCGGACATGCTCTCTGGTCTTGGCCGGGTATCAACTATGTAGTGGCATAATTGTTTCCAAAGGTAGCCATATTCGCCATCCAGAACGGGAAATGCCGGACATTTGCCAAGTATCAGTTGTTGTGTGCTAGTGACCGTTGTCGACCTGGGTTCCGTTTGCCAGCACCAACAATAATGTTGAGATACAATCCAAATAGTTGCCAGATATAATAATATTAGTCCAGTTTTGCAACATATATCTGGATAATAGCGTAGAGAAAGCTGCGCGAACAGGACAATTTAAGTCCTTGTTACTGGAAGGGCTACCCGGTTAGTTAATGGTTGGCAAGAAACATACCAGATCGAGACGGCAGCTACTGGCAGCGCTTGGAGCAGCAGGGATTACCGGCATTGCCGGTTGTAGCGGTGGTGGTGACGGAGGCGACGGCGAGGCAGCCACCGGCGCGTCCGATGACGGGGCAGCTGAGGGCACTGCGACGGGCAGTGATGGGACGGATTCGGTCACCGCCGCCTGGGTGTACAATTCGGAAGTCGGTGACCTCGGCTGGTCTTGGGCCCACAACGAAGGTCGGAAGGCAGTCGCAGCAGAGTACGACTGGTTAGAGACCGAGTACACCGAGGCTGTTGCGCCGGCCGATTCCGAGCGGGTGTTCGAACAGTACGCACAGGGTGACGCTGATATCATCTTCGGCTGTACGTTCGAGTATCAGGACCCGATGGCGTCCGTGGCGGAGCAGTACCCCGACACGTACTTCGAACACAACACCGGCTACCTGACGATGGAGAACATGGGGCGGTACATGGGCAGAATCTATCAGCCACGGTATCTCGCCGGACAGGCCGCCGGGACCGTAACGGAGACAGACACGCTAGGATACGTGGCGGCATTCCCGATTCCCGAAGTCATCCGTGGCATCAACGCCTACGCACTTGGGGCCGCGTCTGTCAACGACAGCGCGACGCTGAAGGTCAGATGGACGAACTCCTGGTTTGACCCCCCGACTGAGAGCGAGGCGGCGAGCGCCCTGCTGGACGAAAACGTCGACGTAATGGCCCAACATCAGGACTCCCCGGCAGCGCTCAGAGCAGCCTCCGATGCGGGTGTCTGGGCGACCGGCTACGACGCTCCGATGGGTGACATCGCCGGCGAGAACTATCTCACGTCCCCGATCTGGCACTGGGAAGAGTTCTACGGTCCGACTATCGAGTCTGTCAGAGACGGAACCTGGGACTCCGACGCGTACTGGGAAGGAATTGACGCAGGAATCTGTAGTCTGGACGACTGGGGACCGGACGTGCCCCAGGAAGCGAAAGACACCGTTTCGGAGTCCCGTTCGGCAATACTGGACGGCGAACTGGATGTCTGGTCCGGTTCGGCGTTCGAAGGCGAAAGCGACGAGTTCCTCTTTCAAGAGATGAGTAGCTACGTCGACGCCGTCGAGGGCGAGGTCCCGAACTGATCCCGCCACCGGTCTTCGACTGCAGTACTGGGCTGGGTGTTACTGTGACTCTTAGACGAGGATAACAACGTTCGTAGCATTATTGAGTATTGAATGAGGAATTTCACCAAATTTTACCGAATATATTCGTTCGCTGCAAGGTCAAGAATGGTATCGCTTAAGTAGGAGTTTCCGTTACCTCTATCCAGTTCAGTAATGGTGAATACCAACCGACCGATATCGCGGCGGGAGATGCTGGGTGCGTTTGGGGCAACAGGAGTAGCCGCACTAGCCGGCTGTAGTGGCGGGAGCAGCGACAGTGAGACGGCTGACGGGACAACGACCGGCAGCGATGGAAGCTCCGGGTCGGACTCCGTCACCGCTGCCTGGGTGTACATCTCAGAGGTGGGCGACCTCGGGTGGTCCTGGGCCCACGACGAGGGACGAAAGACGGTTGACGAGAAGTATGACTGGCTGGAGACCGAGTATACGGAAGCTGTCGCGCCGGAAGACTCGGAACGGGTGTTCGAGCAATACGCACAGGGTGACGCCGACATCGTCTTCGGGACGACGTTTGGTTACCAGGACCCGATGTTCAACATTGCGGAACAGTATCCCGACACGTACTTCGAGCACGCGACCGGCTATCGAACTCGGGAGAACATGGGCCGATACATGGGCCGGATTTACCAGCCACGGTATCTGGCCGGGCAGGCCGCCGGGATGGTGACCGAGAACAACACCATCGGCTACGTCGCCGCGTTCCCGATCCCCGAAGTTATTCGTTCCATCAACGCGATGGCGCTCGGCGCGCGGTCGGTGAATCCGGACGCGACGTTCAAAATCCGGTGGGTCAACGCGTGGTTCGATCCACAGACCTCGAAGCAGGCAGCCAACTCACTCATCGACGAGGGCTGTGACGTTATCTCACAGGAGCAGGACTCCCCTGCTCCGGTCAGGGCCGCAAACGAGGCGGACGTGTGGGCCTCCGGCTACAACGCGCCGATGGGCGAGTTCGGCGGCGACAACTACCTCATTTCGCCGGTCTGGAACTGGGAAGAGATCTACGGCCCGACCATCTCCGCAGTCCGGGACGAGACCTGGGAATCCGACGCGTTCTGGGGCGGCATGGAGACGAACCTCCCTGCGCTCGACGAATGGGGACCGGAGGTCCCGCAGGAAATCAAAGACACCGTCGCCGAAACGGAAGCGGAGATCGTCAACGGCGACTTGGACGTCTGGGCCGGCTCCGAGTTCGAAGGCGAGAGCGACGAGTTCCTGTTCCAGGAGATGAACAGTTTCGTCGACGCCGTCGACGGCGAAGTGCCGGAGTAAGGAAGCCCGACTTCGGCGGTTATGTTCTCCCTGAGGGCGGTCAGTCCCCTGCAGCGCGGTCGAGTTTCGGACGGGATGCGCCACCCCACTCCTCGTAAGAGCGAAGCACGTCGCCGTTTCGCTCCCCGGTCAGTTCGCCGTCTCGGACGGCAATCTCGCCGCCGACGAGGACGTACTCCATACCGTCAGAGAACTGGAATGGGTTCTCGTAGGTCGCGTTCGCCGACACGGCGTCAAGGTCGAAAGCGACGAGATCTGCGATGTACCCCTCGCGGACGTAGCCGCGGTCTCTGAGGCCAAGGATGTCGGCCGGGTTGCCCGCGGCCTTGTACGCCATCAGCTCCGGCGAGAGCACGTCCTGCTCACGGACGTACCGTTCGAGGATGCGACTGAACGCCCCGATGGCCCGTGGGTGGGGCTTTCCACCGAAGATACCGTCCGTACAGAACGTGCCGCGGTCGTCCGCGAGGAACCGCTCGATGTCGTCTTCGGCCATCACGAAGTCGGCCATCGTCACGTCCAACTCTTCGGCGACGAGCAAGTCACACATCGCGTCGACTGGCTCGCTGTCAACTTCGGTGGCAATGTCTGCGATAGTATCGCCCTGATACCGCCCACTTCCCGTCCGTGTAATGAGGATGTTGTCCCACGAGCCGGCGGCGTAGGCGAGGTTCTCCCAGTCGCCGGGGGTAGAAATGTCGGCGGCGATGCGGTCCCGAACCGCCGTCGAATTGAGGCGGTGACGGATGGCCTCTGAATCCCCCTGTCGTGCCCACGGCGGCAACAGCGCGGTGAGCATCGTCGATCCGGCCGTGTAGGGGTACTGGTCAAAGGTGACCCGCTGTCCTCGGGCAACAGCATCGTCGAACAGGTCGAGCACAGCCTCGGACTCTCCCCAGTTTTGCTGGCCACCGACCTTGAGATGTGAGACGTGGGCGTGACAGCCGCCGCGTCGGCAGATGTCGAGATACCGGTCAATAGACTCGACGACGCGGTCCGTCTCGTTCCAGACGTGGGATATCATAAACGAGTCGCGCTGTGCGAGGGTGTCAGCGAGCGCCACCAGTTCCTCGTCGCGGGCGTACGAACTGGGCGGGTATATCATCCCCTTGGACATACCGAACGCGCCTGCTTCCAGCGCGACTTCGAGCTCCTGTCGAATCGCATCGAGTTCGCCGGGCGCTGTGTCGTGGTCGGCCGTCGGTCTGGAGAGCCGTTGACTGGTGACTGGCCCGGCGGCGACGACGTGTTCACCGCTGAGCGGGCGGTCCTCGAACCCGGCCAGCATCGACCTGATGTTACCGTGTGGAGCGTAGTACGCACAGTTGACAGCGGGGTCGGCGGATGCAAGCGCTTCGAGGTAGCCGGAAACGGTATGCCACGGCCACGTTTCGCCGAGCGTGCCGTCAAGTGATTTGACCCGGTCCGCCCACTCGTCGGTGAGGTTTGGTGGCACCGGAGCGACGCTGACACCGTCCTGGCCGAGGATTTCCGTCGTGATCCCCTGCGTCAGTTTCTCCTTTGCGCCGGGGTGCTCGAACAGTCGAAGCTCCGAATGTGCATGCATATCGATGAATCCCGGCGCGAGATACGACCCATCGAGGTCGACAACACGGTCGGCCGCAAGCGGGGTTTCGCTGATTGTATCGATTCGACCGTCAGCAACACGCACGCTCGCAGTGAACGGAGGGCGACCGCTCCCGTCCAGCACCCGCGCGTCTCGGAACGCGATAGACGCGGCACTCGGCTCGGTCATGTCTGCCGACTCGCGGAACGGTCGTTTGGCTCTTTCGGTGGTCTCAACCGTGTGTGACAGCGGGCGAGTGCGTGCCACACGGCGTCTGTCGGCCTGTGGGACGCCACCCCGACACAATCTTCAAGACGACACCGCGGAACAGCTACCCAATGCCATCCGTCAGTCTCGACAGCGAACGGTTCAGACGGCGCTTCGATACGTTCAACAAGATCGGCGCGACGGAACGGGGCGGCGTGAACAGGCCGAGCCTGTCCGACGAGAACAAGGCGGCCCGGGACACGCTGGTCGAGTGGTTCCGCGAGGCCGGGCTAGAGGTCCGTATTGACACGATGGGAAACATCTTCGGTCGGCGAGACGGAGCGGTGAGCGACGCCGCGCCGGTCCTGTTCGGGTCGCACATCGACAGCCAGTACAACGGCGGGCGGTACGACGGCGTTATCGGCGTCCTCGGTGCGCTGGAAGTCATCGAGGCATTCAATGACGCCGGGGAGAGGACCGAACGCCCGCTAGAGGTCGTCGCCTGGAGCAACGAGGAGGGTGTCCGCTTCCAGCCGGACATGCTCGGTAGCGGCGTCTACTGTGATATCTTCGACCTCGACTACGCGTACGAGCGCGAGGACAAGGACGGGAAGCGGTTCGGCGACGAACTCGAACGCATCGGCTACAAGGGCGAAACACCCTGTGAAGCGGACGATATCCACTGCTACTTCGAGATGCACGTCGAACAGGGGCCGTTTCTCGAACAGCAGGACATCCCCGTCGCCGCCGTCGAGGGCGTGTTCGGCTTTTCGTGGCTGAATGTCACCTTCGAGGGACAGGCCAACCACGCTGGGCCGACACCGATGGATATGCGCCACGACGCCTTCGTGGCGACGGCGGACGTGACACGGGCCGTCCGCCGGATCACAGCAACCGAGGGGACAGACCTCGTCGGCACGGTCGGTAGCGTCGATGTGTGGCCGAACGCTATCAACGTCATCCCCGAGACGGTGGAGTTCACGCTCGACTTCCGCTCGTACGACGATGCTGTTGTCGATGCGGCTGTCGAACAGATCAGCGCGGAGGTCGCCCACGCCGCCGAGCGCGAAGGGCTCGAATACGAGATGGAGGAAATCATGCGAGTCGACGCGGACCCGTTCGATCAAGACTGCATCGACACGGTCGTCGAGGCCGCCGAGACGGTCGGCTGTGAGTACACACGGCTCGTCAGCGGTGCGGGCCACGACGCGAACTACCTCAACAAGATAACCCCGACGAGCATGATTTTTGTCCCAAGCGTTGACGGAATCAGCCATCGCGAAAGCGAGTTTACTGAATGGGATGACATCGTCACCGGGGCGGAGGTACTACTGAACGCCGTACAGGCAAAGGCCGCCGAGTGAGTGGGTCCGTTCGCAGAGTGATTCTGTCACAGATTTGGCACACGACACACAGTAACCGACACGTCTGTCGTAGCTGTGCCATCCAATTGTCCTGTGGTGGGGCGTGGCCGTGATTGCTTCTGGCAACATTGCGAGCAGGCACCTGTGGACCATACATATATGAGATGGTGTTGCACACGTGTTCACTAACAGGCGTGTGTCCGTATCGCATGCCAAAAACTGGAGGGAACTCTGTGGATATCGAACTCACGATCAACGGCGAGCGGGCGACAGTCGAAGCCGGGTCGGCGGACGACTTGGCGACGGTTTTGAGACAACACGGCTACATCGGCGTGAAATGTGGTTGCGACGGCGGGACCTGTGGCGCATCGAAGGTGTTCGTTGACGGCGAAGTCGTGATGGCCTGCGGAATGGCCGCGGAGGACGCCGATGGGAGTGAGATACAGACCGTCGCAGCGCTCGGGACACAGGACGACCTGCACCCGGTCCAGCAGGCGTTCGTCGATAACTTCGCCGTCCAGTGCGGGTTCTGTATCCCGGGGATGGTGATTCAGGCGGTGGCACTGCTGGATTCGAACCCCGACCCAACCGAGCAGGAGGTCCGGGAGGCGCTGGACGACAACGTCTGTCGCTGTACCGGCTATCAGAAGCCGGTCGAAGCCGTTCTCGACGCGGCAGAACGGATACAGGGGGCGCAGTCGGTCGCCGCGGACGGCGGCCAGTCGGTCAGTGCGCCGCTGCGCGGATCTGAGTCGACCGGTTGCTGTGGAGGTGGGTGCGATGAGTGACGACGAGACGGCCAAGGCCGACGGGGGCACGGCCTCCCAGTCAGAGGCCATCGAAGACGGGCGGGACGAGGAGCACCCGCTCGAATGGGACGAACCCGAGAACAACGACAAGGCACCCGACGAGCGCGACAGCGTCTCCCACCGGGCGGAGAAGTACGACGACCGAAAGCTCGTCACCGGGCAGGCGAAGTACACCGCCGACTACGAGGAGCGATATCCGAACCTCGCGTACGCAGCGGTCGTCCGAAGCGAAATTCCACACGGCCGCGTGACCGATATCGACACGAGCGCGGCCGAGGCGATGGATGGCGTCGACGCGGTCTTGACACCCGAATCCGACGCAGTGCCGAACACAAAATACACCAGCGCCGGACAGTCATATCCCGAGCCGAGCCCGTGGGACATGCAGGTGCTGAACGAACACGTCCGCTACATCGGCGACCCAATTGCCGCCGTCGCCGCCGAGGACCGGGCGACTGCAACGGACGCCGTCGAGGCCATCAAGGTATCTTACGAGGAGTACGACTACGTCACTGACCCGGAGGCGGCCTTCGACGAAGACGCGCCGCAGTTGTTCGAGGGCGGCGAGGTCGAGAACGAGATCGTCGGCCACGACTACGACCGCAACCGGATGTCCCATATCGGGGGCGAGCTGGGTGACGTGGATTCGGCGCTCGGCGGCGAGGCCCACGTGCATGAGAGCGAATGGGAAACCATCCGGCAGTCCCACGCCAACGTCGAGAAACACACCTCGTTGGCGTACACGAACGAGGACGACCGCCACGTTCTCATCACCAGCACACAGGTGCCCAACCACACCCGGAGACAGCTCGCCCACCTGTTCGACATCCCCATCCGTGACATCCGCGTGCAGAAGCCACGCGTCGGCGGCGGGTTCGGCGGGAAACAGGCGATGGTCGTCGAGCCGATTCCGCTCGCGCTGTCGCTTGCCACCGACCGGCCGGTCCTCTACGAAGCCAGCCGCGAGGAGGAGTTCTACGCGATGCGCTCGCGCCATCCGATGACGGTCAAAGCGAAGACAGCCGTCACCGACGACGGTGACATCGAGGCCATCGACCTGTACGCCCTGTCGAACACCGGCGCGTACGGCAGCCACGGCATGACCGTCGCTGGCAACGTCGGGAGCAAACCGATGCCGCTGTACTCGAAGGTCCCGAACGCCCGCTTCGAGGCCGATATTGTCCACACGAACACACCACAGACCGGCGCGATGCGGGGCTACGGCGCGCCACAGGGGACGCTCGCGCTTGAAGGCCATCTCGACGAGGTCGCCCGCGACCTCGGTCTCGACCCTATCGAATTCCGACGCCGGCATCACATGGAGGTCGGTGACCTCGACGAGATTGCGGGGATGATGGGCGGCGAAGGGGCGAACCGACGTATTCGCTCGTGTGGCCTCGACGAGTGTATCGAGCGCGGAAAGGCAGCAATCGGCTACGACGACCTCGAACAGCCCGAAGAAGACCATCTGCACCGCGGCATCGGGATGGCGCTATCTGCTCAGGGGACCGGCGTCGCCGGGGACGAACTCGGGGCCGCCCAGATAATGATGAACGAGGACGGGAGCTTCCACCTGCAGGTCGGGGGCGTCGACATCGGAACGGGCGCTGACACGGCATTCCTCCAGATTGCCGCGGAAGTACTGGGCTGTGATGAGTCCGACATAGTCGTCAAGTCCTCCGATACTGATGTGACGCCCTTCGACTACGGGGCGTACGCCTCTTCGACGACGTACATCAGCGGTATGGCCGTCAAGAAGGCCGCGGAAGATGCGAAAGCACGAATTCTCGACTGGGGGTCGAAACTGCTAGAGGAGCCAGTCGAGGAGTTGGAGACCGGTGACGGAACCGTATACAGCGAGGCCAGCGGCAAGTCCGTCACGCTTGAAGACATCGGCTACGAGGCCGCCTACGGCGACGACGAGCGCGAACACATTCTGGGAAAGGGGACCCACTGCACCGAGGAGAGCCCCCCACCATTCGCCGCGCAATTTGCCGACGTGACCGTCGACGAAACCACCGGCGAGTTCGACGTTCATAAACTGGTTGTCGCGGTCGACTGCGGCGTCGCCATCAACCCCGGCATGGCCGAGGGCCAGATCGAGGGCGCAAATCACATGAGCTACGAGATGGCCGTCAGCGACGGAATCACGCTCGACGACGAGGGGCGGGCTGAGGTGACGGACTTCGACGAGTACGGCCTGCCGTCGGCAACCGAGACGCCGCCCATCGAGTCAATTCTGGTCGAGACCCACGAACCGACCGGTCCGTTTGGCGCGAAATCAGTCGCCGAAGTCCCGACTAACACGGTCCCGCCGGCGCTGTCAAACGCCGTCCGGGATGCCGTCGGAGTCCGTATCCGGGAAATGCCCATTACCGCCGAGAAAATCGAGTCAAAACTGGACGAGCGCGAAGCCTGACTCGGGACACGGAGCCAGTCACGGCAAAGACCGGTGTGTCGGCGTGCCATATCGCAAATCCGCGATAGCTATTTACCCTTCTGTTCGTCACGTACCTGACATAGCCAGCGAGCTGATGAGCCATATGGAAATCGAACTGGAACTGAACGGTGTGGAACGGACTGTCGAAGCGTCGAAATCCGATTCGCTTCTCGACGTTCTTCGACGGAACGGGTACACCGGCGCGAAGCGGGGATGTGACACTGGCGCGTGCGGCTTCTGTACGGTGCGCGTCGACGGGGAGCCGGTGAAATCCTGCGTCAAGCCGGTGACGACAGTGCAGGGCGCAGCCGTCGAGACAATCGAAGGTCTGGGTACACAAGACGACCTGCATCCGGTGCAACAGGCGTTCGTAGATAATACTGCGCTGCAGTGCGGGTTTTGCATTCCTGGGATGATTATGCGCTCGACGGCGCTGCTGGAAGAGAATCCGGCCCCGACCGAACAGGAGGTCCGCGAGGCGCTGTCGGACAACCTCTGTCGGTGTACCGGCTACAAGAAAATCGTCGCGGCGGTGCTGGACGCCGCCGAACAGATGGACGACGGGACAGCCGTCGCCACGGACGGTGGGCCGACTCTCAATAGCGACAGCGGAACCACCGCCGAGATCGAGTGTTTGCGCACCGACTGCGGCTGCATGGAGGGCGACCAGTGAGTGATTCCGACCGAGCCCGAGAGACAGACGGGCGGTCAGACACGACAGGGATAGACGAAGCGGATTCTGCCGAAGTTGAAGGAGAGGCAGAGGCGGACGTAGCACGCGAACCCGACCGGAAGGCCGAATCCGAGCGCGACGCCATTACCGTGAACGAGGAGAAAGACGACGCGCGCAAGATCGTCACCGGTGAGGCTCGCTACACGGCGGACTACCACGACCGGTTTCCGGACCTCGCTCACGGGAAGGTGGTTCGCAGTGACATCGCCCACGGCTACGTCGAATCAGTCGACACGAGCGCCGCCGAGGCGATGGATGGCGTCCGCGCCGTCATCACGCCCTTTGACGACGTGGTCCCGGACAAGCTGTACTCCAGTTCGGGCCAGTCCTACCCCGAGCCGAGCCCGTGGGACCTGAACGTGTTACGCGAGCACGTCCGCTTCGTCGGCGACCCAGTCGCCGCAGTGGCGGCTGAGGACCCAGAAACGGCCGACCGAGCCGCACGGAAGATCGAGATCGAGTACCGGGAACTCGACGCCGTGTTCGATCCCGAAGAAGCCCTTGCGGAGGACGCGCCACAACTGTTTGAAACCGACGACGTGGAAAACAAGCAGTCGGGCGCGGATTACGCGAGAAACCTCGAATCCCACTTCGACGGGGAACTGGGGGACGTGGACGCGGCGTTCGAGACAGCCGAGGCTGCGACGGACCGACATGTCGTCCAGACGGAGTGGGAAACGCCATACCAGTCCCACTGCGTCCCGGAACCGCACACGACCATCGCCTACACGGACGAGGACGAGCGTCACACGTTCATCACAGCGACGCAGGTCCCCTTTCACACCCGCCGCCAGATAGCCCACCTGTTCGACGTTCCCATCCGCGACGTGCGGGTGAAGAAGCCGCGAATCGGCGCTGGATTCGGGTCGAAACAGGAGATGGCAATCGAGCCGATAGCGTTCGCATTGCATCTGGCGGCCGACCGGCCGGTCAAACTGGAGATGAGCCGGCAGGAGGAGTTCACCGCGCTTCGCTTTCGCCATCCGATGCGGATGCGCATGAAGACGGCCGTGACGGACGAGGGCGATATCGAGGCGATGGACCTCTACACGCTGTCGAACTCGGGGGCCTACGGCACCCACGGCATGACCGTCGCGAACAACGTCGGAACGAAGCCGCTCCCGCTCTATCCACGCGTTCCGAACGTCCGCTTTTCTGGCGATGTGGTCCACACGAACCTCCCGATGGGGGCGGCTATGCGGGGCTACGGCGCTCCACAGGGGCATTTCGCCGTCGAAGCACACATGGACGAGGTGGCCCGCCGGCTCGATTTCGACCCTATCGAATTCCGCCTGCAGAACGCGGTGCGAGAGGGCGACATCGACCGGAGCGTCGCAATTCTGAAAGACGGCGACCGGTTCACCCGCGAGATTCGCTCGTGTGGCATCCGCGAATGTGTCGAGCGCGGGAAGGAAGCAATCGGCTACGACGAGCTCGAACAACCAGACGAGGACCACCGTGAGCGCGGGGTCGGAATGGCGCTCATCGCCCAGGGAAGCGGCGTTGCGGGGAAGGAACTCGGCGCGGCACAGGTACAGATGAACGAGGACGGGAGCTTCCACCTGCAGGTCGGCGGGGTCGACACCGGTACCGGCGCGGACACGATGTTCTCCCAGATCACCGCCGAGGTACTGGGCTGCACTCCAGAAGATGTCGTCGTCATCGCCGCCGACACCGACCTGACGCCGTTCGATTACGGCGCGTACGCATCCTCGACGACGTACATCAGCGGTCGAGCGGTAAAGAAGGCCGCCGAAGACGCGAAAGAGCGGTTACTGGAGTGGGGGTCGAAACTGCTCGGGGAGTCGCCAGAAGCACTCGACACCGGCGACGGCAGCGTGTACAGCGAGCGAACCGGGAACCGCGTATCGCTGGAGGAGATCGGCTACGAAGCGACCTACGGCGACGACGAGCGCGAACACATCCTCGGGGACGGCAACCACTCAACCGACGAGAGCCCACCGCCCTACGGTGCGCAGTTCGTCGACGTAACTGTCGATACGGAGACCGGCGAATACGAACTCAACAAGCTGGCGTTCGCGGCGGATTGCGGCGTCGCCATCAACCCCGCACTGGTCGAGGGCCAGATAGAGGGCGGCGAGCACATGAGCCTCGAATACGCCACGAGCGGCGATCTGACCTTCGACGACGACGGGAACCCCGAAGTGCTCGGCTTTCGCCAGTACGGAATGCCGCGGACGACGGACCACCCAGAAATGGAGACAGTTCTCGTCGAAACACACGAACCCACGGGTCCGTTCGGCGCAAAGTCTATCGCGGAACTCCCGACAAACGGGGTTCCGCCAGCGCTTTCGAACGCGATCCGCGACGCCGTCGGCGTCCGGCTGACCGAGCTACCGTTCACCGCAGACGACGTGAAGACGGCGCTCGACGACCGATCTGGCGACCGTAAATAGGTTGGTTTCGGGCAGTTTTCCTCCGAGTAATATCACACACGGAGTGTTTTTTCGTGTGCCGAGCAAACTATTAAGAGCTGTTCGAGAAAATTTCGACAGTATGGCGTACATCGGGTTTCTGCTGACAGGGGGTCCCTTCGACAGTGAGCGGTGGCGCACCGCCTACGAGCTGGGGCGGGCGGCGCTGGATCAGGGCCACGAGGTGAGCTACTTCCACTATCTCGACGGCGCGCTCGTTCCTGTCGCGGACCAGACGCTGCCCGGCTGTTCGGATAGCGGCCTGTACGACGAGATGCCGACAGAGAAGTTTCAGGAACTCATCGCGGACGGGGCGGAGGTCATCTGCTGTGGGCTCTGTGTCGACGCACGCGGCATCGACGCGCCTGCCGACTACCCCGACGGCGTCGAAGTCGGACTGCTCCCTGACCTGGCAGACATCATCGGCGAGGCCGACCGGGTGGTTTCGCTATGAAACGGGATGTCGTCGTGCTGCTCACCCGTGCGCCCTGTGGCCGAGTCCACATCCCGGAGGGACTGCGGGCGGCCCGCGGCGTCGCTGCCGGCTTCGACATGCACGACGTGACCGTGGTATTCACTCAAAACGGCGTGTACGGCGCTCGGGAAGCCGTCGACCGCGAGGCGCTCAACATGGACGGACACGTTTCCGATCTGGAAGAACAGGGCGGACAGATGGTCGCGGACGGCGCGGCGATGGCCGAGCGCGGTGTCGACGAGAGCGAAATCGCCGACGACGTGGTCGTCTGGTCGGACGACCGCGTTACCGCTCGCATCCGCGATGCCGACCGAACACTGGACTTCTGACAATGCTATATCTCATCGACAAACCGATGGCAGAAATCGGGCTGCGCACCGCCGCCGGGGACCCCGAGGCACACGTCGTTCTGATTCAGGACGGCGTCTACCTCACACCAGGTATCGACGCCCCCGTCTCAGCTGTCGCAAGAGACGTGGACGTACGTGGCGTCTCGCTCTCGCCGGACATCGACCGGATATCCTACGACGCCGTAGTCGAGAGTCTCGTCGAACAGGAGGTCAAGAGCTTCGTATGAGCCTGTTCGAGCGACTCGACGAACTGGCTGCCCAAGGGGAGCCGGCGGCGCTCCTGACTATCGTCCGTAAGGACGGCAGTACACCACGGGACGTCGGAGACAAGATGATAGTCACAAGCGACGACGAGTACGGGACCATCGGAGGTGGGACGGTCGAACACCTCGCCGTCCAGGATGCCCGGTCGGTGCTTGCCGGGGCTGATGACCCCGGCATCCGGACGTACGAACTCGAACGTGGCGGTAACACGGGCATGGTCTGTGGCGGCGAGATGGACGTGTTCATCGACCGCGTTCGCGGGCAGGCACGGCTCTATATCGCTGGCGGCGGCCACATCAGTGCCGAACTGGCCCCGCTGGCGGAACGGCTGGGCTACGCCGTCACCGTCGTTGACGACCGCGAGGCGTACGCCGACCCAGCGCAATTCCCCAGCGATACCGACGTGATGCATGGCGACTACGGCGATGTGCTTGGTGACCTGCCGATGGGGACGGAGACAGCCGTAGCTGTTGCGACGCGAAGCGGGACGTTCGATCAGGAGGCCGTCGCCGCGGCGCTGGACGGTGACGCTGGCTACGTTGGACTCGTCGCCAGCGAGACAAAGGCCGACCACGTCCTCGACTCACTCGCCGAGTCGGGATACGCCCGTCGGGACCTCAGCCGGGTCCGAACCCCGGTCGGACTCGACCTCGGTGGGAGCGGGCCGGCCGCCGTCGCGCTCTCGATTCTCTCCGAGATCACCATGGACCGCCACGACGCGACCGGCAAACGGGCCACGCGCCTGAACCTCGATAAGCTCGTCGTCGTCCGCGGCGGCGGCGACCTTGGGAGCGGCGTGGTCTATCGTCTCAAGCAGGCTGGCTTTCCGGTCATCGTCACAGAGGTCCAACAGCCAACGGTGGTCCGGCGGGCGGTCGCCTTCGGCTCTGCACTGTACGAGAACGAGGTGACAGTTGAGGGAGTCACTGGCCGGGCAGCGACGGACATCGACGAAGCGCTTGCACTGCTTGCCGACGATGTCGTGCCGGTACTCGTTGACCCTGAAGCGACCGTCGCCGACGAACTCGACGCCACAGTCCTCGTCGACGCTATCATGGCAAAAGGGACGTTCGACACCGGCACGCGCCGGGGGGACGCCGACGTAGTGGTCGGGATGGGACCCGGCTTCGAGGCTGACGAGGACGTGGACGCAGTCGTCGAGACTGACCGCGGGCACGAACTCGGTCGAGTGTTCTACGAGGGGACCGCGAGCGAGTACGACGGCGAACCCGGCGAGCGGCGCGGCTACACTCACGAGCGGGTGCTCCGCGCACCGACCGATGGTGAGTGGACACCGACAGTCGCCATCGGCGATAGTGTCACAGCCGGCGATGTGGTCGGCAGAGTCGACGGCCTGCCGGTCGAGACTGAGATAGACGGGCTGGTTCGCGGCCTCGTCCACACGGGCCTCAGCGTCAGCGAGGGCACTAAGCTCGGCGATGTCGACCCCCGTGGCAAGTCTGTCGATCCAACGAAGATCTCCGACAAGGCACTGTGTCTCGGTGGTGGCGTGCTTGAGGCGGCGCTTCGGCTGCGGTAGAACACTCCTAATCGGTGTTAGCGACGGACTTCTTCGAGGGTCGGGTCGTCAATCGTGACGCCACGTCCGGCCGTAGCGTGGCCAACCGCTCGATAGAACACGCCAGCGTCGTCGAACGCCGATTCGACGGCATCAGTCGCTGTCGGTGGGACGGAGACGAACAGGCCGCCGCTGGTCTCTGCGCTCTCTCCGTCGGTTAGCCCGTACCCGAAAAGTGTCGAGAGGTCGGGCGTTCCTGCGATGACCGGGAGGTGTGTCAGTTCGATGCCGACGTTCGAACGGGCGGCCACCACGCGGCTCTGGCCAGCGAGGCCGAAGCCGGTAATATCGGTTGCCGCGGTCGCGTGCTCGCGGCACGCGCTCACTGCGTCCCGGTTCGGCGTCGTCATCCACTCGATTGCCTCTGAAGCAATGGTGTCGAGCGGGCGGTCAGTGGCGTCAGTGACGGTCTCGACGAACTGCTCGTCGGTCACACGGGTCGCTCCCATAGCCGGCTGCGTCCCGATTGGTTTGGTCAGGTAGAGCTGGTCGCCGGGGCTGGCCCCCTGTGAAGTGAGCAAGGCCTCGGGCCGTGCTGTCGCCGAAATGGCTCCGCCGGCGAACGGCCACGGGCTCATGATGGTGTGGCCACCGGCGATGACGCCGTCCATCGTGTCCAGTGCGTCGGCCATGCCTGCGAGGATCGGGGCAGCGTTGTCGGTTAGTTCTCGCGGCAATCCGAGGACGACGAGGCAGTCAACGTTTTCGACCGCGCCCGTGGCGAACGCGTCGCTGGCAGCGTTACAGGCAGCTACACGGCCGAAATCGTACGGGTCGTCGACGATAGGAGTGAAGAAATCCACCGTCGAGACCAGCGCGATGTCGTCAGTGAGTTTCCGGGCAGCGGCATCCTCGCCGATACCGAACAGCAAGGGGTCGCTCTCACCGGTCAGGCCGGCATCAGCGAGCAGCGAATCGAGGTCGCCCTGGCCGACTTTACAGGAGCAACCGTGGAGTTCCGTGTACTCCGTCAGGCGCGTCGTCTCGGCATCGCTATCGGTCTCTGCGTCAGCCCCCACACTCAGGCCTCCGAAAGCGACGCCAGTTCCGTTACCTGCAGTTCGAGTTCGAACTCGTCGGACTCGCCAGCGGTCTCCGCGGTCGTCACGTCGATGCCGTGCGTCGTACACATCCGCCGGAGGTTCTCCTCAGCCGGTGGATAGTCGCCACGCACGACGAGGGTCTCGCCGGTATCGAGGTCCGAAAGCGCCTGCCGGACGATGAGCGCCGGCCGGGGGCAGATTTCACCACGAACATCTACGCGGGCCATACCGTCACGTGTGTCACCAGGTCACAAAAACGCTATCGCCGCCACACGCCGTTGCCCCGGTAAGCTATTTGTGTGTCTTCCGCGCAGCGACGGTATGCATCTGGCTGCTGCGCTGGGCTTGGGCTCCAGCGCCGCTGTCGCCTTTGTCGGGGCCGGCGGGAAGAAAACCGCGATGGGACAGTTGACCGTCGAAGGAGCCGACAAGGGGTACGACGTGGGCTACACGACGACAACAGCGATGCCACCGCCGCCTGACCTGCCGCTGACGCTCACCGGCCCGGACGAGTGGCGCGCCGACCTCAAGGCACACGACCCACCGCTTGCCGTCGCCCGCGAGGATGTAGCCGACCCGGCGCGAGTCGACCGGAAGGTTCGCGGCTTCGAGGCGAGTGTGGTAGAGCAGCTATCCAGTGCCGGACTGTTCGACTGGCTCCTCATCAAGGCTGACGGGGCACGCAAGCGGGAGTTCAAAGCGCCCGGCGATAGGGAACCAGTCGTCCCGAACACGGCCAGCCACGTCGTCCCGGTCGCTTCGGTCGCCGCAGTCGGTGAGCCACTGACGACGGCCGTGGTTCACCGGCCGGAGCGAGTCGCAGATATCACCGGCCTAAAGATGGGCGATACAATTACCCCAGAAGCCGTTGGAACAGTGCTCACGCATCCAGACGGTGGCCTCCGGAACGCGCCAGCAAAGGCGTCTGTGATTCCGCTGGTCAACAAAGCGGACACCGAAACCCAAGAACGTATCGCGACGGACGTGCTCACGCACGCGCTTTCACAGACAGCGCGGTGTTCTCTGGGCGTCATTACGTCGTTCGCGTCGAATGTCTGTGAAGTGGTCTCAACAGCGGATCTGCAAGCGGAAGAGAACGATGACTGAGCTAGATGAAACGGCCAGTATCGGTGCGAGACGAGGGCGAGCATGACAGAGCGGCACCTGCCCGGAGTCGGTGGCGTTATCCTCGCCGCGGGGCGAAGCGAACGGTACGAATCTGGGAACAAACTGCTGGCGACTCTCGACGGAACAGCGGTCGTCCGGCAGGTAGCCGAAACCGCCCGTGAGTCATCGCTCTCGGATACTGTCGCCGTCCTCGGACACGAAAGCGTGGCCGTTGCCGAGGCGCTGGATGGGCTTTCCCTTTCGATTCGTCACAATGCCCAGTACGCAACCGGCCAGAGTACGTCCGTTCGACACGGCGTCGAGTACGCTCGTTCGGCCGGCTGGGACGCTGCTCTGTTCCTGCTGGGCGATATGCCGTTCGTCCGCGTCGAAACCATCGAGGCGCTTATCGAGACGTACCGTACAGAATCGGCAACCATTGTCGTTCCCACACACGGGGGGACGCGGGGCAATCCGGTGCTTTTCGACGGCTGCCATTTCGATGCCCTCGCCTCGGTCTCCGGCGACCGCGGTGGTCGAGACATCATCGACACCAACGAGAAGACAGCGTTCATCGAGGTTTCGGACCCCGGAATCCGCTGGGATATCGACACCGACGATGACTTTACCGAGTTCGCCGACCGCCGAGACGGCCTGTGAATTTAAGATGCTGATGGTGGAACACCCGACCGATGAAACGAACTATCAGCACGGCCGATGCACCCGATGCGGTCGGCGCGTACAGTCAGGCAACGACAGACGGCTCGCTCGTGTTCACCGCGGGCCAGATTCCGATGACGCCCGACGGCGACCTGCTGGACGACGAGCCGATAGCGACACAGGCGGAACAGGCGCTATCGAACGTCAAAGCGGTGCTGGCTTCCGAGGGGCTTGAGATGAGCGACGTGTTGAAGGTGACCGTCTATCTCGACGATATTGACGATTTCGAGGCCATGAACGACACCTATGCCGGCTTCTTCGACGAAGCGCCGCCGGCCCGAAGCGCAGTTGAGGTCGCAAATCTGCCAAAGGGTGTCGGCGTGGAAATCGAAGCCATCGCAACGAGCGACTGAGGCCGACAGACGCCCATTGCCATCGTGGGCCACACAGCCGGGGTGTGGCCCACGCAAGTTTCAAGCCCGGCGACTCGCATCGAAGCATAATGCGACCCACGAGGCGTGAGTTCCTGGGTACAGCAGCAGCGCTCTCACTGTCGGGCTGTCTCGGAGGGACGCCGAGCCCGACCCTAACGGTTGGCGTCGTGCCCGACGTAGACCCGGACACCGCCATTGAACAGAACACTGAACTCGCAGCGTATCTGGCAACGGAACTCGATGTCGAAACCGAGCTACGCACAGCGGCTGACTATGCCGGGATGGTACAGGCAATGGTCGCGGAGCAGGTCGATATTGCCTACTACGGCGGCGTGTCCTACATCCTCGCGCATCGTCGGGCGGGTGCAGAGCCAGTCGCTGTCGGGTCACGGAACGAACAGACGGAGTGGCACTCCGTGTTCATCGCGCCGTCGGACAGTGACCTGACAGAGATGGCGGACGTAGTCGAAACTGCAGGCGAGACCGAACTGGTGTTCGGCGACCCGCTCTCGACCAGCGGGACCGTGATGCCGACGTATCATCTTCAGACGGAGTACGGTCTCCCTACCGACGCATTCGCGCAGGTCACCCACGTCGGTGCCCACGACGCAACGGCAGAGACAGTTGGTCGGACAGACGGGGTCGTCGGGGCGCTGAACGCTCGCATCTACGACAGATTGCTCGCAGACGACGCCGTTGAAGGGGTGCAAGAGCTGTGGCGAACTCCCGGTTTCCCGGATTATCCGTGGGCCGTCGCCCCCTCCCTTGAGGGGACGACTACGGACGCTGTCCAGACAGCGTTCACGACGCTCGATTCGAAAGGGCGAACGGACATTCTCGACCAGCAAGCCGTCGACAAATACGTCGCGGTGAGCCACGACGCGTTCACCTCGCTGGAAACAGCTGTCAAGATGGCTGGCATCGAGCAGGGAGGCGACGGGTGAAAAACGAGCACACGGCACAGTCGGAGAAACAGCAGTCAGGGCACGGACTCGTCTTCGACAGTGTCACCAAGCGATTCGGGGAGAACGTCGCGGTGCGGGATGTCTCGCTCAGTTTGGCTCCCGGTGAACGGGTCGCCGTCATCGGCCCGTCGGGCGCCGGCAAGACCACGCTCCTCAGACTGGCAGCCGGCACGTTACGTCCCAACGCAGGCACAGTGACGTTCAACGGGAGCACCGTTACGGGTTCGGCTGCGACGCTTGCGTATCAAGGGGAAACGCTCGTCGACCGGCGGACGGTATTGTCGAATGTCCTGACTGGGCAAATCGGAGGCCTGTCCTGGCTCCGTGGCTTCATCGAACCACTGCTCCCCAGATACCCAGAGCCAGCGCTCGAACGCCTCGATGCCGTCGGGCTAGTCGAACGGGCCGATGTCCCCGTGAAATCGTTGAGTGCCGGCGAACGCCAGCGGGTCGCCTTCGCACGTGCTCTCATGCAGGATGCCGAGGTCGTGTTGGCCGATGAGCCGACGGCGAACCTCGACCCCAGCTCCCGTCAGAACATTATCGACGTGCTCGACGCCGCCATAGACGGGGAGCTGCTGATCACCGTCCTCCACGATGTTCACATAGCACTGGAGCACTTCGAGCGGATTGTCGGCGTGGCTGGCGGCCGTATCAAGTTTGATGCGCCCGCATCAGCGGTGGCCGACGAGCAACTGGAAGCCCTCTTTGCAGCGGGCGCATCCACACCGAATACCGACGCCGAGCGAACGGGGGCGAAAAAGGAGGGCGGGGCTCCGGTTCCGCGGTATGTCTGAGAAATATAGCGGGCCAGACGCTGCCCAGCACGCTGCTCCCGGACTGTCGAAACGCCAGCTCACGACACTACTCGGCGGCTGTGTCATACTGGCCGTCGCGGCGTGGATCGCCGAAGTGGACCCGATGGCCCTGTTCGCCGCCGGGGCTCGCGAGCAGATGGTCGCATTCGTCGCCGAGGGTATCCCTCCGGAGAGTAGCCGTGAATACCTGCTGGGACGAAGTCTTCGAGACGGTCTGCTGTGGGCTGTCGTCGAGACATTGGCTATCAGCGTTGTCGGGACCTCGCTCGCTGTCGTACTTGCCGTCCCACTCGGTCTGACCAGTGCCGCCACCGTCACCCATCGCGGCCCGCTGTACAGGAACGCCTCAGCCAGCCGTATCGCCGTCGGGCGCGGGCTCTATCACGCTAGCCGAACCGTACTCAGCTTCCTGCGCTCTGTCCCCGGCATCGTCTGGGGATTCCTGTTCGTCACCGCTATCGGTCTCGGCCCGTTTGCAGGTGTGCTCGCGCTGGCGGTTCACAACGCCGGTGTCCTCGGAAAGCTGTACGCTGATTTCCTCGAAGACACGGACCCGATGACGACCGAGGCAGTTGCCGGGAGTGGCGCGACGCGCCTGCAGGCGGTCTGTCACGGGATGGTCCCACAGGTGACGCCCACAGTCGCATCGTACACGCTGTACCGCTGGGAGTGCACCGTCCGGTCGGCCGCCATCCTTGGGTTCGTGGGTGCGGGCGGCGTCGGGTACTATCTCGTCATCACTATTCAGCGGTTGCAGTACGGGAAGCTCTCGACCGCCATCGTCGCCGTGTTTGTGCTGGTCGTCACGAACGACTGGCTCGGCGCTCGGTTACGGACGCGGCTCGGCTAACACTCGGGCGAGAGACAACAGCTCTCAGGGCTTCTGTTCCTGTGCGGACGTGCGTTCGTCTTCGAGATCCATCTCTAGCCCCATCGTCGAGGCCTGAGAGCGAACGGCGTCGGCGTCGATAGTGGTTACGTCGCCGTGTTCCATGAGCACGTTTCCGTCGACCATCGTGAATCGAACGTCGTCGCCATGTGCCGCAAACACCAGATGGGAGAGCACGTCGTGCAGCGGCGTCGCCCGCGTGAGGTCCGTATCCAGGCCGACGATGTCGGCGCGCCATCCCTCCCGAATCGCTCCCAGCTCGTCGAAGCCAGCAGCTTTCGCGCCGTTGACCGTCGCCATCTCGAAGATCTCGGCCGCCGGCGTCACCGTCGGGTCTAGCTGGTCGACCTTCTGGAGGAGGCTCGCCTGTCGCATCTCGGTGAATGCGTCGAGCGTGTTGTTACAGGGCGGCCCGTCGTTTCCGATAGCGACGTTGATGCCGCGGTCGCGATAGTCCCAGATGGGCGCGATTCCGCTGGCGAGTTTCATATTCGATGACGGACAGTGTGTGACGTGTGTCCCCGTCTCTGCGAGGACCTCGCGCTCACTTTCGTCGGTCCAGACGCAGTGTGCAAGGACGACATCCTCGCCGGTGAGACCCACCTCGTCGAGCCAGTGAATGTTGCGCATCCCAGTGTCCTCTTTCACTGTCTCGATCTCGCTCTGGTTCTCACTGGCGTGAGTGTGGATGCGGACGCCGTCGTATTTGTCCGCAAGTTCGCGTGCGCCGCGAAGGCAAGCCTCGCTACAGGAGACGGCAAAGCGCGGGGTGACAGCGTATCGGATCCGGTCGTCGTAGGCACCGTGATACTGCTGAATGAGTTGCTCGGACTCGTCCAGTGCGGCCTGTGTCTCCTCTAACAGGCCGTCCGGGGAGCGCTGGTCCATCAACACCTTGCCGAGCACGCCGCGGATACCGATTTCGCCCGCCGCTTCGAAGGCGCGGTCCGCGTGGGCGACCGACAGGTGGTCGATACATGTCGTCGTCCCGGTTTCGATCATTTCCAGATAGCCCAGTTTCGCCGCAACCTCCATCTCCTCGGCGGTCAGGGAGGCCTCCATCGGCAGAATGTAGTCGAACAGCCAGTCGAGCAGTTCAGTGTCATCGGCAATGCCGCGGCCGAGACTCTGTACCGAATGGATGTGGCCGCCGACGAGTCCCGGCAACAGCACGTCGTAGGACTGGTGTTCGTGGTCGGCGTACTGCGATTCGAGTTCGTCCCGGGAACCCACAGCCTCGATACGGTCCCCGGAGACGACGACCGCCCCGTCCGGCAGGACAGTCTCAGAATCCGCAACGACAGTCCCAGTGAGTAGCATACGTTCTGCAAGACCGTCTCTGTATAAAGAAGGCCCTCATATCGGGGCGACCGCCGGGTGCAGACAAGCAGGGCACAGACGTGTGGCACGCCGTGTGGCGCGTGTGGTTCGCGATAGCGTCATGTTTTCGGGCCGTTTCGTGTCCGTTTCTCGCGGGTGATGTATCTGGTGAGTCGGGTCTGGGTACGAAACGAATCCACGCTGGCAAGTCGCTGAACGAGACGAGTGTTTGTCTCGTACTGCTCAGTAAACAGTTCAGGATACTCGGACAGTAGCCTGTCGCCGGTGTCGATTATCTCCTCGGGGTCGGCCTGCATGGGTGTGAGAGTCGCGGAGTATAGCTGTTAACTGCTTTGCTCACAGAAACACAACGTTTTGGCTCATACTGTTGGCCGGACCTGTTGCGTGAGTTTTGCGGCCTTTGGGGTGGCGAAATACACCACAGGTCTACAGACGAGAGTGTCAGCTATCCATCGAAGGCTTTGGTGGCGTGTGTCGCTTGTGGCGCGTACTGGCACACCACTGAATCGTACGCTCAACGACAGGTTCGTCAACACCGACTTTCTCGGCCACCATCGACGCGGAATAGCCCCTATCAATCGCGAAGTGGAGGATGCTATCGAGAGCTTGCTGGTCTATGCCCAGTTCCGCCGCATCAGTTGCACCAGTGTGCTCCACTGGATGTGAGGACTGCTCGAGGAGGTCCGATGGGACCGCGAGCGCAGCAGCCACGGCCTCGATCTCAGTCCGGTAGAGATCGCCAAACAGCGACAGGTCTACGCCGTTTTCACCGTGTTTCGCAACGGAGCCCAGCAGCCGGTCAGTCCGGGAGACCGTCCCGACGACGAGTTCGTTTCTGGTGTTTGCGACGTAGTACTTACACGCCATCCGAAATCGCTCGCCGGCGTTTTGCATCGCCACGAGGTCATCGGTCGGCTCACCGGTCGCACCAACGACTCGTCGGAACGCCGTAAGCACTGGCTGCAGATGGAGTCGGTGGCAGTCGATGTCAAGCAGCGACGCGACGGTTTCAGCCGTCCGGGCAGGTCCTTCGTCGCTTAGCTGTACCGGCATCACCAGTCCGGTCACGTAGTCGGCCCCGATGCCGTCAACGGCCAGCGCCGCCGCAACCGTCGATTCGACACTGCCGTCGAGCGGAACAACCAGTCCATTGGCCCCCGCATCGATGAGCTTCTTTTCCAGAAACGCTGGGAGAATGCCCTGTATCCGTCTGGTCGCCGCAGTCGATGTCGCCAACCCGTGTTCCTCGCGCGGGAGTTTGAGCGTGTGCGGGTGCGTCGATTTACTCACGGACTCTCTCCTCCTCCGCTACTTAGGGTACGCTCGGAGATGCGACTGCCGAAACGCTCGTAGCCAACCAACCTAATCATACTGCAACGTAGGTCACTAGTGTCGTATAACTGTTGTCGACAAACGTCATGGGTGTCTTCCGTAGCCTCGATACACCTTATATATATTACGAGAGGGTATTCAAAGTATTCCTATTTTTCTAATTAATACCAAACCCATCTTGGCACATAATCTGAGGGATGCATCACTATACCCGAGATATTGTACATAATTCAGAATTAAGCCGGGAGAGATAGGCGCTTTCAGAGAGATCTACCCTGCCGCTCATCTCGGCTCCCGCCAACCGTGTTCTGGGCGGCAGCCAGCTCCACCAACGATACTCCGGGCGATTATCCTCATGATTCGCTACGTTGTGAGTTTGGTCGTTCCAATGGACTGCTCAGTAACGACCAGTTCACGATTGACAATCCAGTCGACAATCGTACTGCTGTCAAGCTGGTCCGAGATGACATCGCCACCTGCAGTGGAGCGTCTGACTTTGTAGGAGTCCAATGCGTTTCGGTGCTCGGTGACAGCTTCGACGGCCTCAATTCGCTCGTCAGTCGCAGTGTTGCGATACGTGACACCAGGGACAAAACTGACAGTCGGGACAGCAGTCGGCCAGTCCCAGTCGAACTGCTTGTGATACTGGTCAAACTGCCATACGAGACGGGCGGCGGAAGGCTCTGTTTCGACTGTATCAGTAGTTACTCCCTTCAGTGTCCGGTCCCAGTAATCCACCACGCAGGATTTGAGGTCAGCCTGAAGCTGTCCCTCAATCATCTTTTGTTCGAGTGGATACCGCAGCTCGATAGCGACGATGGCCTGGCTGTCAAGATGGGTAAGACACCGCTGACACTCCATTTCGAACACGGAGCGGCCAAGCGGCCGCTCAACCGTGAGATGGACGAGTTCGTTCCCGCAGTTTGGACACCACAGGAACAACACGTCGTCGTGGCTCCCAGTCAGTTCCGCCAGCACAGTCAGGTCGTCGAACATCTTGTCGATGTCGGCATCCTGTGACTTGATCGACTCGTCTATCGCAGTATTGGAGTCATCGTCTGCGTACTTCGCGAGTTCCCGGTCTTTCAGTAGTGTTTTGATGACCGAATCGTACGATGAATGTGACTCTGCGTTCCGTATGCCCTGTAGTTTTTCTTTCGTCCAGTCTTTCACCCGTATATTCGCCATATGATTGGGTTGCGGTGCGATAGTCTATAGTTCCATTGTATAAACCCCCTAAAATTGAGACTATGCCTAAAACTATTCTATTTCAGACATCAGAGGTATGCAGTCGAGCAAGGGCTCGTCGTCAGTAATCGGATTACGGTTTGAGGGGGGCTCAGTCAGCCGAGGCCGCTTTCTCGTTCGCAACAGTCCACTGGGTCGGGTCGATCTCGCGTCCATCGAACGCGGTGTATTCCGGGTACGCAGTAAATACCAGATACTCGGTTCCCCGCTGCAAGTACTCAATAAGGGTGTGCAGGTTGTCGTCATCAAGGCCGCCTAGCCCGTCAACGAGCAAGAGCGGGACAGCGTCGCCGACATCGAACGACTGGCGGCCGGCCAGCGCAGCTACAAAGCCGATGAGTTCGAGTTCCCCCTCGCTGAGGGCATCCAAGCTCGCTTCCTGGCCGTCGCGAGCAACCACGATATCGAAGTCAGCGGTGAGTCGAGCCGTTTCGAACCCTGTTCCGAATCGGGAGAGGATGTCCTGCATCGCCGTGTCGAACGCTTCCCGTGCCTCGTGCTTGATTCGGTCTTTCCGGCCCCGTAGTTCTGCGAGGTCATCGCGCACAGATTCGAGGTCGGTTTCCAGCGCGTCGACGCGATCGGCTCGCGTTTCCAGTTGTGCCAGTTCGTCGGCGGTGTCTTCGAGTTCAGCCTCGCGGTACTTGATTTCACTTTCAATATCCGAAAGTTCAGCTACGGCTGCATCAACGTGATCGGAGAGTCGCTCTACGTCCTCCTGAGCCTGTTCGAGCCTGTCTCTGGCTGTCGCGAGGCTCTGTTTACGGTCGGCCAGTGTCGTCTGCAACTCAGCGATGTCTTCTTCCAGGTCAGCCTTTCGCCGCCGAGCCTGACTGATTTCCTCGCGCTGCGTTTCCAGTTCCTCGACAGTATCTCGGTAGGTCTCCTTCTGAGCCCGAAGCGCTGTGAGTTCGCTTCCGACTGCATCCAGTCTGGCAGCCAAATCTGCTCGTGTGGTCTCACTGCCACAGGTCCAACAGGCGACGGTGTCCCCGTCGATATCGCGCTTTACCTCGGTAAGCAAGTCAAGCCGGTCTTCGCTGAGTACCATCTCGGTGGCCGAGTACACAGACTGGAGCACTTCGGCGTCGCGCTCCACTTGTGACAGACTTTCCCGCGCCGCCGAAAGCTTGTCCTCAATATCATTGTACTCCGGGATTTCGAGCGCATCGAGAGCATCCTGCCGCTCCGAGAGACGCTGTTCCGTCCGCTCGATACTTTGTTCCAGTCGTTCAACGCGGTTTTCGGCCTGATTCTGTTCAGTCCGTGCTTGACTGAGCTGACGGCGAACCGACTCGGAACTGTCGTCGCTTCCTGCCTCGCTGTCGATTGTCTCGCGTTTGGTCCGCAAGTCTTCAATCTCGTCTTCCAGTCGTGTCACTTTCTCCTGAACGATGGGGATCCGCTTTTTGGCTTCGCGGGCCTGCGTGAGTTCCGTTTCGATCTGTTCTCGCTCCCGCTGTAACGTCTCGATCTGTGAGTCGATATTCTGGAAGTCAAGCGGCCGCAACAGCACGTCTTCGAGATTTTCTCCTGCCCGGACAGCACGACGGACATCGTTTCGCTCGTCCAAGCACGCAAACAGTTCGGCGCGGATCACGTCGTACTCGTCGCGAAGATACGGCTCACCGTACCGGACCACAGTACCGTTCTCACGGCTGAGCGTCACGTCGTAGACACCAGTTGGCGTTTCGAGATGCACTGCACCGTCGTCTTTTCCTTCGGTCAGCTCAGTAGAGGTACCGAGGGCTGTCTTGATTGATTCGACAAAGCTTGATTTTCCCTGCCAGTTTGAGCCACGGACAACGTTCAGTCCCGGCTCTATAGTCGCCGACCCGTCAAGAATCCCCGCGATTCGTTCGATTTCGATGTCCCAGCTCATGAGTTGTGTACTGACAGATTCGCGCTCCGGTGTTGCTTGCAGACGTACCCACGCTCAACTGCGACATCGAACGGAACACGAGTTGGACAGTCTGGGCATCCAAGTTGTATCTGGGCCTCTACCTCCGCCGTGTCACCGCCGTCAATATCACCCTTCGTCGCAAGCGAGGACAGCGCCGTTTCGGCCTTCCGTTCGGCGACAGCTTTAGCCGTTGCCACGCTTTCGCGCTCCCAGTTTTTTGTCGCCTCCGGGGGCTCTTTTTCCCCGTCCAGGCAGTCGTTGAGATGCGCTCGCATCGTCCCCCACGAAACCATGTCATCGTGGATTGATGCACCAGGAATGCCAGTCGCCTGAAGTCGCTCTATCAGTTCGTCTCGTTGCAGGTCGTCGCTGCCCTGCAACGTCTCGTAGTCGCTGTCTATACGGGTATCGAGAGCGTCCCGCCCGTGTTCAGTATAGACTTGTTTCAGCAGTCGTTTGTTGAACCACGCTGTCAACGACCGATACCCCATTTCGGTTCGGTCATCAGCACCAGTCCAGCGTGCGAGCAGGCCATCGTCAAGCGAGTCATAGACTGGGTCTGCCGACGCCAACGCGTACTTGTCGATGACCGCGTCTACTTTGCAACCGGAGTCACCAGCCATTGTCCAGTTATTTCAGCGTGCTCAGTAATAGTTTTTGACGGCGGCGACTACAGTCTGTCGTGTGCACACAGACTACAGAAAATACACACCCTTAGTGTGTACTTATATCAGAAATGTGTAAATATGAGGTTTTGAGGTTGTTTGTCAGCCACCACTAATGTAGTGCATATGTATTGAGACCAGTAACAAATTGAATGTGATATGTCGGCGGTAGTATTACGCGTTAGTAACACGCAAAATCAGATTCATTATTCAGTTATTTTCCGCACGTGAGGCGTATCGAAAGTAATCTCGTACCTCACCAGAGATAGGGATAAAAGTGTACTCTACATTATGACGTATTTCGATACATGTAATATTCTCAGGATGTAGAGTAAAGCGAACCACTTGTACGGAGGATTGCAGCGTCCGCACACATTGTAAGAATGTAAGCGACCCACTCACGTAGATAGAGCCGAATTCCGCAATGAAAGCAGGTACTAGCAGAGATAGAACCGTCGCGGCGTTGCAACCAAGTCAAACGTTTATACGGCCTGTCTCGTAATTGGTGTAGTATGCGGAAGTTGGCCGGTGAAAATGGGCCGGCATCAGCGGATAGTGAAACGGTAGCCTCGAGAATCAAGGTACTGTTAGTCGATGACTACGGGGAGTTCCGGCGGACAACAGCGGAGTTGCTGGAACACGAGAATGACCGTATCGATGTCATTGAAGCCGCAAGTGTTGAGGATGCACTCAGCTACTTCGATTCCGAGTCGATTGACTGTATCGTCAGTGACTACGAGATGCCCGAGACTGACGGGATTGAGTTTGTCGAGACTGTGCGACAGTCCAACGGAGACCTTCCATTTATTCTATTGACAGGCCAGGGGAGCGAGAAACTCGCCAGCAGAGCAGTTTCTGCCGGCGTCACTGATTACTTCGTCAAAGGTGGCGGCCCGGAACAGTACGCAGTACTCACAAACAGAATCGAGAACGCGGTCGAGTCATACCGATTCCGCCGAGAAACTGCGCGGCTATCACGGATTAATTCACTGTTCCGGGAGATTAATCGGCAGGTACTACGGGCCTCAACGGCAGAGGAAATTAAAGAAGCCGTCTGCGAGATTCTGACCAGTTCGGATGCCTACCAGTTCGCCTGGATCGGAGAGAAGAACGAATCAGGTGATATCGTACCCTCTGCGGGCGGTGGGGATGCCTTCGAATATGTCGAAGCGATGCTCTCTAAATACGGCCACTCAGTGTTCGACGACGGGCCGTTCGGCCACGCCATCGAAACCGGCGAACATCAGGTGGCGTCCGACATCCGGACCGATTCGTCGGGCCAGCCCTGGCGCGAACTCGCATCGGAGTACGGCTTCCGGTCGATGATCGTCCTCCCAATCCAGTACACGGGATCAGTGCCCAGTGTGATTTCGATATATGCGAACACGCCATACGCATTTGACGAGGCGGAGCAGACCGTACTGACAGAACTTGCGGAAATCGTCGCTGATGGCCTCCACTCAACAGCCACGCGTGCCGAGCTCGAGATGCGCGAAGAGGTCCTGCGGACAATTACCGAAGTGTTCACCACGCAGGAGGGGGACTTACGAGAACAGATAGCTGATCTCATGCAGGTCGGCCGCAGCGTACTTGGAACCGAGTATGCGACGCTGTCTCACATCAATGGGCTGGAGTACGGTTTCGAAGTGCTTCAGACACCTGACGAAACGATTTTTTCAGGAGGGACCATTCCATTATCAGGAACGCCCTGTGCCGAGGTTGTTGCGAGCGGAGAGACGGTTGTGATGACGGATGTCGACACTAAACGTGGCGACAGTGGTCAAGACCACATGTGGGACAGCGAAGTCAATCGGTACATCGGGACGCCACTCACTGTTGGTGAGAGCGTCTATGGTACGCTCTGTTTCTACGGTTCCGGGGGGAGCGGGCCCGGGTTCTCAGACTGGGACGTGACACTCGTAGACCTGCTGGGCAAGTGGGTCGGAAACGAATTACAGACACAACGGGCGGAGATGGGCTTTACACAGTTGTACGAGACAGCGACAGACCTCCTGGGTGTGACGTCAGAAGAGGAAGCCGCGAAGATCGTCGTCTCCCGGGCCCGTGATATTATCGGGCTCCCCAGAGTCGTGCTGTACACGTTCGACAGCGAGACGAACGCGTTCCGCCCGCTTGCGGCCACAGACACCGAGTCACACCGGCCGATTCCGGCAGACGACGATAGCCCCGTGAGTTCGGCCTTTTTCACCGAAGAAACGATATTGTGCGACGAAGACTCGACCACTGATGCGAACGGACAGACAAGAGGCGACGGGAAAGCCGTGTTTGTCCCACTGGGCGATCACGGCGTCCTTCGGGCAGGTGACACCACCGGCGGCGTGTTCGATACCCAAGCCCACCGGATTACCGAGCTCCTTGGGGCGACAATTCGAACGGCATTCGATAGGCTGACCTACGAGACGGAGCTCGAAGACAGACAGCGTGATCTTGAGCAACAGACGGTTCAGCTTGAGCAAATGAATCGGTTGACAGAGCTAAGTCAGAAAATTCACGAGCGAGTGCTCAGGACAGACAGTCGCTCGGAAATAGAGCAAGCGGTGTGTGACCAGTTAGTCGCGTCCGACATCTGTTCGTTTGCCTGGATCGGCGAATACGAGTCCGATAGCGACCGAGTTACACCGCGGACGTGGGCAGGCACCGACCGTGGCTTTCTAGAAGAATCCCGCATGCCCTCGAATGAGACACCGCCTCCACCGGCAGTCCAGACAGCCCAAACTAACGAACAGACGCTGAACAACAACATCGCGGACGGCCTCAGGGGGAAAGGGTGGCAGCGACAGCTACTGGAACGAGGCTTCCAGTCAGTCATCAGCATTCCACTTAGCTATCAGCAGCTCTCCTATGGCATCCTCACAGTGTACGCGAAAACGCCGGACATTTTCGATCTGCCGACGCAGTCAGTCCTTGAGGAGGTGAGTGAGACCGTCGGATACGCCATTAACAGCATTGAGACGAAGCAAGGGCTCGTCGCCGATCGAGCTGTCGAAATCCGGCTGGAAGCAACGGAATCCGACGATATCATTCATCGGATCGCGGGCGTCGTCAATGCCGAAATCACGTTCGAAGGTATCGTCCCACAGGGAGATACCAGCTGTATCGTGTTTTTCAGCACTGACGCTTCCCCCGATGACCTACAGGCGTGTATGGACACCCTCCCCCGGATTGAGCGACTAGAGTGTTTAACTGACACAGAAGATACGAGCTTGTTCGAGGCAACAGTATCGGGTACACAGCTCGCATTGGCAGTCGCCGAACAGGGAGGAGCACCGCAGTTAATCCGGTCCGACGGTGAGACTCTGGAGATTCAGCTTGAAATCCCACAGACGGTCGACATTCGCCAGCTCATAGCTGAATTACGGGGTTCATGTCCAGATATCGAACTCATGAGCCGTCACAAACGGGAGCGTGGCGTCCAAACCCGTGAGTCATTTCACTCAGAACTGACGGCACAACTAACCCCCCGACAGTTTGAGGTCCTACTTGCAGCCTACTATAGCGGGTTCTATCAATCTCCTCGGGACAAGACCGGTCAGGAGATTGCCGATACACTCGATATATCACAGCCGACGTTCAGCCATCATCTCCGGGTCGCTGTCCGGAAACTGCTTGAGCAGTTGTTTAGCGAAGGTGGAACAACACAGCATCTAGATAGATAGCGTCGACCATCTCAGTTTGCTAGCCTGATAGAGTATATCCTGATACGGGAGTGCGTTCATACAAAGAACAATGAGTTTGGAGTGGAACGAGACAGAAACTGTCTTCTGGAACAACCAGTACGAATCACCGAGTGAAGCAATTGTTACCGCGATAGCAAGTAAAGAATCCGTAACGGAAACGAGCCTTCCGCCATTATATAACCAGATCGACCCGGACGCCCTTGACACACTTGTCACGGGGAAGTCCAACGACGATATTCAGATCAGTTTCACATACAGTGGGTACACTGTTCGGATTCGAGACAGCGAGACAATCGAGATCACGCCCACGTAATCGGCTGGCAACATCCTACTAGTTTTCGGTGAGTAATGATGAATAGCCATCGGTAAGAGAATATCTAAAATGCGATACAGGGATACAACGGAGTATCCACAGAGGTGGGTTCCATACTTTGAAGATGATTAGCCCAAATCGCGCTCTTACCCCCTGTCAGATGGTGGTGTATCCTACTACGGACCGAAATAGGTTGTATACATAGAATGCTTTGCAGTAATGAAGGATTCCTTTGTCTATCAATCACTGGTCCGATAGGGTAGGGACACTCATCTCGTATTGAGAGAGTTCCAGTAACAGCCAAGTCTTTATAAACGTCAGGTCGGGTTGTTCTCAAGATTGTAATCACGGCTGGGCCAGTGTTTTACACCGGTCTTTATATAATGCCACTCAGTGAGAGAATAAATGAGGTGACAGGGCCGATATAACCGCAATATATTATTAATAGGGTGCTACGTTGTCTCTGTGCATTCCGGTTAGAATCTAATGGTGTAGTTCTAATATTTACATATGCACTAATAGAAGTCGACTCAGGGTTTGGTGGCGTGAATCAGAAACTTGTCCCACCCGAGCCAGACCTCACCGTACGGCGCTTTTATTCACATATTTGACCATTATGCATTCTCAATCGTTGTGATTAGTTCACATCATAGATCCTATCATTCCGCATTACAGCCACAGGGATTATATATTGACTGTGAGTGGCCGGTGAAAGACAAGAGTCCAACGCGTCATGCAAGTAGCTATTTCTTACTCAGGAATTAGAGGGTAACGGGGGTGTAACAAAACGGTACCCCGGGTTTCGTGTATATATGTCGCTCTCGCGACCTGAACATAAACCAACGCAGCAACCGAGGTCATGAGTGCATCGATGGCAGAGGAAGAACCAGAGCTCTCGCGCGACCAAATGTTCGATATCCTCAGCAGCTCTAGGCGTCGATACACGCTATATTATCTGCGCCAGCAGATGGAGCCAGTCCAGCTGACTGATCTAGCTGAGGAATTAGCTGCGTGGGAAAACGATACAACCGTCGAAGAACTCTCTTCGCAGGCACGAAAGCGGGTGTACGTTTCGCTGTATCAGACCCATGCCCCAAAGCTTCAGGAGGCAGGGCTAATAACGTATGACGCTGATACGGGTGAGATAGCGCTTCGAGAGGATGCCCCGGAGGTTGAACCGTTCATCAGCAATGGCGATGATGAGTCAAAATGGTATCAGTATTATGGAGCCGTGGCTCTGTTGAATGCCGTTTTGCTCATAGCAGCGATTGTTGGTGTTCCTCTGGTCAGTGCGATTAATCCATTAGTTATCGGACTAATCGTCATTAGTTCATTTCTTGTGCTTTCCATTGCTCACGCGGTTTCCAGACGCCGAGGAAGAAATGATAAGTCGTTTGATATCGGTGAGCCGTGATCGGAACTATATATTGGCTAAAAAAACACCCCCCAAGGGCATGTTATCCTTCGTCGTCGGCTGCACCGTCCGGCAGTAACTGATCGGGCGACCGTTTGTACATTGGGGTGCTCGCGAATTCCGAAATCCGTTCCATTTCGCTGTCGGAGATATGTTTCGGCATACACCGCTATGTGTAACTGTTGCAGTTTAGTAATTGAGTTCATATTTGAGGTAGTCAGCTTCTTCTAAACACTTGCCAGTTATCCATGTCCCAAGGTATAGCTGCATCAAGCTTTCAAAAGTTCATATAACTAGCATAAAATCCTGCGGCTACTGTGAGTCCGTATCAAAACGTTGGCTTTGGGAGCGTTCCCGAAATGTACAAACATCATGACAAGAATTGTTTCTTGGTCACAACATCTGACGCCAGTTGCGGCTTATCACGTATATACCAGTCGCCTGCCCAGGACCTGGGTTTAATCTGAGGAGGACGGTAGAGTATCCACAGCTGGTCAGAAGAATCGACGAAAGCATAACAAAGATTTCGGGCCAATCGCCGCAATATGAGCGCTGTAACCGGAGTGAGCCGGAAAAGCGGTGTGACCGAAGCCGCCCCGGCTCACTGTCAAAGTGGAGAGAGCGATCCGAGTCGACAGCGACTATACAGGGCACGAGCGTCCCTGAAGGGGGGTGGTAAGGATTGGGCCGGTGTTGTGGGTGTCGGGTAACTGCCCTCTCCGCCAACATCTTACGCGTAGTGGCGTATTGTTATAGTCGTGTTATTCTGGCACAGGTGGGCTTACCACTCCGGACTCACACATAACATCGGCGGCTGCTAATACTATTCAGATGTCGAGAGTTGTCAGGGTCCCTACTGGCAGCGCTGGAGAGGACATTGTCGATTTGAAGCTTCAGGCTACTGAACGCAGTTAACATAGCATGTATACAATCGTGATTAAGTTCTGTGGATATAGAGGTTGGTACGGGTGCATGAAAGCTATTTGGTTGAATCCAGTTCGGTGGTGAATCCTATGTCTATGCTTAGTATTCACCTGGTCGTATACGTCACGGAACGGTGTTGTCGTCCAATGTCAACCTGTCGAATAGCGAGGTAATTTAATCTTACTTCCGGAGGTGGTGGGTGTTTTTGCTGGGCACAAGATCTAGTCTGGGTTGGTAAGTAAACGGTTTGTAAAAGATGCAGAAATGCAGTGTATGGGGACGCAATATTTAATATAGTAATTACACCTTTCCGAGATATGCTCGATGTCAGCCTGGTAGAGAGTGAGTATAAACACTGTCTTAATCTGGGATTAGAACTACTGGACAGGCGTCAGAATTCGCGATTTACCCACAAGTGGTTGGACTTGTCAAGATCAGGATATTTGAATGGGGTAGCAGCTGAATGATGAACTCAGAGGAGTGGGAAGACGTAGCAACAGATCCAGACTGGGAATCAGACCTTGGCTACGAGATGGAAGAACTCACTGTTGTCAAATCTTCAACTGATTCTCAGTTGATATTTTTGCCAGAGCATGAGTCACAACTCGGTGAAGAAGAGTTCATTGTCATTCACTCGGATTCGCTTCGAGATCTACGCCGGTAGCTGAAAAACGATGACGCCGTAAGAATATGCGGTTCACCTACCGCTGATAAGTTCTGCTTAGTAGCAGCATTACAATGTGTCATCTGGGAAAGCGTGTGACTGATGAAAGCAGTAATTCTCGCAGCAGGGAAAGGAACGCGACTCCAGCCACTGACTGATGACCTCCCAAAAGCGTTAGTTGAGGTAAACGGAGAGCCACTTCTGTCACATTGTCTTGACGAGCTCGTTTCACTCGATGCAGACGAGTTTGTCATTGTCGTCGGATATCGACAAGAGCAGATTATCGACCACTACGGAAGCTCATATGATGGGATCCCAATAACGTACATTCATCAGGAGGAGCCTGTTGGGTTAGCACACGACTTGCTACAGGCCGAACCGGAAATTGAGGACAATTTTATGCTGATGCTGGGAGACAACGTGTTTCGAGGAAACCTCGACGTAGTCGTGCAACGACAACGAGAACAACGCGTCGACTGCGCGTTTCTGGTGGAGGAGGTCCCGGAGGACGAGGCGTCTAGATATGGCGTTTGCGTTACCAATAAGTACGGTGAGATTACCGATGTAGTAGAGAAGCCAGACGACCCTCCATCTAATCTGGTCATGACCGGTTTTTACACGTTTTCTCCAGCAATATTTAAAACGTGTAGCTTAGTTCAGCCCTCTGATCGCGGCGAATACGAACTCAGTGATGCTATCGATTTACTCATGGATACTGGAAGAACAATCGACGCTGTGCGTCTAAACGGGTGGCGTATCGACGTTGGGTGTCCTGAAGATAGGGATGCTGCAGAGCAGCGGCTTTCAGAAGAACCGGACTCGCGACCCACCGCCGAGGGGAACATCGCTCAATAGCTCCACCTTTGTTTGAACTACTCAGTCACCGCTATATTGATCGCCGTGAGCCGATTGCAAAGCGCATGCGATTCGATTACTGCAACTTTGATTGATATTATTCCTGTGGGTTATCAGTAGGTATCCGAGTTAGAATACTGGACACCCACAGTTGTTGGTACGGTAACTGCCGCTGGAAGCACTACTCAAATTACCGGCCAGCAGCACGCGCTAGCAGTAGCATAACAAAACGGGAAGGCCTGTATTGACGTAGCTATGTGTGCTGGCTGGGTCCGACAATTTGTGGGCGTGTTCGTCGTCTGGCTATTCACGACGCTGGGGGGAATGATATTTATCGGGCGTTGGAACCCGTTGTTGTATTACCTGCTCGGCTATGCAGGGTTTCTCTTTGCGGTCGAACTCAGTAAACCGGATGGTGTCAGACCAAAGAACCACAGGCGACTACGCTGGGTTTCCATGGGCGGGTTTGTGGTGTTCATTTACGGGGTTGTATCGTGGGTGCAGGCAGTTATTGCAACCATGCCGACATAGGCCGAACAGGAGAATGTCGTTCCTAATAGTGACAGGGAGAGTATAATAATATGTCGAAAGCGAGATTAATTTCATAGAAGGCATTACATGGTATCGGTCAGCGTTGTCATCGCGACATTGAAGCCGCGAGATGAGATCGAAGCAATACAGTGCCTCGAGGAACAGGCGTTCGATGACTTCGAGGTTATTGTATGCGATGAGAGTCCGGTAACCAGAGCTCGGAACGAGGGGATCAGACGTGCCGCAAGCGATAAGATTGTGTTTCTCGATGATGATTCCCGGGCCCGACCAGGATATCTTCGAAAAGCTAGCGAGGTCCTCGAGACAGAGGCGGCCTACGCCGGTCGAACCATCCACCCGGTAGATGACGTGTTTGCCCGGCATTTCACCGAACATTACGACTGGGGAGACGATGCGTGCTATGTCAAGTACTTCTGGGGGTGTAATATGGGTGTTCACAGGGACGTGTTCAGGGCTGTCGGGGGGTGGGACGAACAGATAGGGTGGGGCCACGAAGAAAAAGAGCTCGCCAGGCGAGTCAGAAGCGAGTTTGATATTCGGTACGAACCCGAACTCGTTGTCGACCATCCGTACACGTCTTCTTTTACTGAATACTGGAGGAAACAGTACAAGCTCGAAACGAAGAGTCCATACTACTGGTCAAAGTGTGACATCTCACGAGCGAATCAGCTAAAGAATATTTTCTGTGAGGCATTTGACCCGCTGAATTACATCAGGATAACACCAACAGCTACCGTAGTAGAAACCGGTAGCACTGTTGCAAAGACAGCTGGACGTCTTCGAGGGTTCCTCAGTCAGCCCCACCACGAGGCAGACAGCGGAGGGGTCCCGGAGATTGATAGACCTTCCCAATCTGCAGAACTGTCAGAATAACCTTACGCTGGATTCCTTCGGTATTGGATCA
>NZ_AOLQ01000053.1 GCF_000337775.1 Haloarcula vallismortis ATCC 29715 | reverse complement strand
GGCCTCTCAGTGTACGATCAGACCGACAACGCACAAGCAAAGATCAAATCTGCAATGCGGGCAACTGGGTACACCGACCTGCTGTTACTCACTGTTTTGCTTCTCTTCGGTATCCCAATTCTCGCGTTTCCCGCTAGTCCACAGGTCAACAGCGGTGTGCTAAATCTGTATGAGCACTTCCTCGGCTACGCACTGGGATTCATGACTCCCTATATTGCCAGAACGCAGTTACCGGGGCTGTACTAACCAACGCCTCCCCAAGACTGTTCGGAATGAGCCAGTGGCTGCGTTAGTCCGTTCGACTCTGTGCACAGTTGGTCTCTGGTGACTCCTGTGGCGTTACCCCTCGTCAGAAAACGAGTACACCCGGATTACCGACTGGAGGGTGTCAGCGCGTGAAAGGTAGAAAGCCAAGGGCCAGCTAACAGGCGGGTTTTTATATAATAAGATCGCTTATTCGAAGTTAATATTGCGTTTTTCTCCAGATTGAGCGGCTAAGTAACCATATTTTTGTCAGAGTATAAAACGCGTATTCGAGTTACCCCTGCATCTGGGCTCCCGTACTGAAACTGGTGAGATCATCGATACGCTCTTCGAGGGTTTCGATTTCCTGCCGTAATTCGTCTGACTCCGGGTCGTCGCTGGCCGCAAGCCGGTCTTTGAGGCCCTGCAGCCGCGATTCCTTGACATCCTCGTCGACTTCGGCCTTCCTGACGTATTCGCTTTCCGAGATTTCATAGATGTCCGGCTCGGCTAACTCGGTCACTTCCAGTGCCTCAGCTACTTTACCTGAGTCAACACTCATGACACGGTCGCGGTCAATCCCAGTCGCTTCGAGTTTGGTCAGTACTTCCTCCTCGTCCCTGAGCGACCGGTTGCGGCGCGACGTTCGCTGCACAGAACCGTACTGACCGTGGACCGGTTGGTCGTGATGGAGTCTATCAAGCAGTACATCGGCGATGTCCTTCCGAAGTTCGTTTGCGTTCCGCTGGACATCTGAGCAGAGCGTGTACATGTTCACCAGCGCATCTGTCTCCAGTGCCGTGAGATCAGACATTTCGTGACGCTCTAGTGCGTCGATAAGAAGCAAGGCGTCGGAGTACACGTCGATGCCATCAGGTTCGTTACGTTCGTTGTCGCTAGTACCTGCTTCCTCACTCGTCAGTTGCGAATCAGTCACACCTTCTTTTTCCACAATGACGCCGCGCTCTTCGTCGGTTTCGAAGCGCGGATGCAGACTCAGTACCGCCGGGTACGGATCGGCATCGGCTGGAAGTCGATCGAGATCGAACCCGTCATCGGAGTCCTGAATCCGCTGGTACAGTGTCTCGAACTGGTCACGCTGAAGCGGTCGTCGCTTCCCTGTGTCGGGGAACGTGATAATGACGCGGTGTTCTTGCACGTCCCCGATGCGGAAGCGATCGTGAGAGAGCGGCGTGATGAGTTCGGCACCGTCAGACAGTTCGTCGAGCTCGTTGAGTAGCGTGTGCCAACTGACGCTGAACGGCATATCGACCCGTAGCGCGTAATCCGATAAAACACTCCGGCCGTCGCCCGACCATTTTTCTCCCAACCGACTGGATGACCGATATGGTCGATACCGAGTATCTCCCGAACCGGCCGTTGACCGAGGGCGAGTTCGAAGATTTCGTCGAGACACAAGGCATCGAGTGTCCGCTCGCCTTCCATTCGTACTGTTCCCACTGCGACACCGAGGGGATCGTCGACGCGCTCGTTCGAGACGGACGGCAAGTCTACGCACTGCATCACGGTTGGGACGAGTGGGAACTCAAAACGCTCGAACGGGATATGGACCCTGAGACGTTCCGGCTGATGGTCTCACAGCTCGACCCGGCGATGCTCCGGCAGTTGGGCGGGGATCAACTCCCAGAAGTTGAGGCCGATGTCGAAAGCGAACTCGACTTCGATCAGATCAGCGACGACATTGGCTTTGACTTGCCCGCCGCCGAAGGTGTGGGAGTTTCCGACGCTGAAGCGATTGAACTACCCGACGGACCACCGTTGCGCGACCTCGTCGATGAGGACACACGACAGGAATTAGACGCACATCTCCAGCAGATCATGGACGACCACGTCGATTCGCTAGACGAGCAAGAGATCGAACGCATCTTCGAGCGGACAGACGGTCCGACACCGGGCGAACTGGCCGAACTCCTCGATCCGGCGGTCATGCAGGAACTCAACCAGGCCATAGAGGATGCGATCGACGACGAGATGCTCCAGGAGATCGCTGCCGAACACGGTGGTATGGCCGATGAGGACTTCCCGATGATGCTCGGTCTGGAGAGCGAAGATCGGTTCCTTGACCTCTACGCCCACCTGCTCGTCTACGTCAACGACCGGTTCGACGTGATCGAGGGTGTCGAAACAGCCGCCGACATCTCAGAGCGAGACACCGGCGAACTCCTGCCGCTCCGCGAGCGCCTCTACGAGGAAGACACCGCGGCGGTCATCGAAGCGTTCGTCGACGAGAACCCCGCCGACCTCTCCACGGCCGACCTCGACACGGTCGCGGGCTGGACCGACTACGAGTACGGTGATTTCGTCGTCGTCCGGCACCTCTCGGAGTATGCAGTGTTTCTCGATTGGAACGACCCACCACGAGCGTTCGGTGTCAAGGCCGTTCGCATGTCCTTCAGCGACCTCTGGCCAGAAGAGCGGCTCCCGGTGTTCGTCTCGGAAGTCGCCCTGCTCCCGTTCGAGGACCAGATCGTGACTGACGGCTGGCTGGCCATCCAGCGGCTGGTCGCCGGTGGCAATCTCAGTACCGATATCGACGACAGCTACGAGGAAGCCAAACACCGATTCGGGATTATCGAAACCCTACCGGCACCCGATGAGTCCGAGAAATCTGACGCTGAACAGCTTCGATACTACATGAAGAACAAGCGTAACCGGGAGCGGTACGCCGAAGAGATTACCCACCTCAAGAACAAATCCAACGAGTTAGAACGGATCTACCATCAGGAGATGGGCAAGGCCCGGGCACGGAGCCTGGGACGAGAGCTACGTGAGACCGACCTCAAGGAAGCGTACTTTGCGATTTACGACGACCGCATCGTCGCAAGTGGGACTTCGGAACGACAAGTCCGGGAGATTCTGGCGGATATCTTACCCGACGGTAAGGAGACACACCCTTACATCTACCACTACGATCCGTAACTGCTGAGTACTATATGTAAGCACGCACGTACTGTCTCCTGTGGACGAGTTCGTCGACTGGGTTCGGCATCGGGACTACTACCACAACCAGATACAGTTCCAGCAGGAGATCCCTGCTCGCCGCCCCGAGACACGGCCATGTGAGATGGATCCCGAGGTCACCGCACAACTCGCTGACCTGGGCATTGACGAACCCTATGCACACCAGGCTGAGGCAATCGACGCCATCCGGCGCGGCCAGAATGCGGTGTTGGCGACGCCGACAGCGAGCGGCAAGAGTCTCACGTACACGATTCCAGCTATAGAGCGCGCACGCGACCACGACGGACGCACACTGTATATTGGCCCGCAGGTCGCCCTGATCAACGACCAGGAAGCGACATTATCGGCGTTTGCCGAACCGTTTGATGATGTGTCGGTAACGCAGTATACTGGGGCACTCTCTGGACCAGAGCGTCAAGAGGCCCGCGACGAGGATCCGTCACTCGTGTTGACGACGCCCGATATGCTTCACTGTGGTCTGTTAAGCCACGCTGACGATATCTGGCGCACCTTCTTCGAGTCACTCGACTTCGTGGTCGTCGACGAGGTCCACGAGTATCGCGGTGTCTTTGGAAGCCATGTCGGGCTTGTGCTTCGCCGACTCACACGGCTCTGTGAGCAGTTCGATGCTGACCCCCAGTTCGTGTGTTGTTCCGCTACAATCGGCAATCCCCGCGAGCACGCGGCGACGATTACCGGCCAACCCACAGAGTCGTTCGCCCTCGTCGACGAGGATACCAGCGAGACCGGCCCCACACACTGGCTGTTCTGGCAACCACCGAAATACGATGAGGGAGATGCACCTGCTGGGGCAGGCCAACGTCGCTCCCATCACGGGGAAACCATGCGTCTGTTCGTCGATCTCGTCCAGCGGGGCTACCAGACGGTGGCGTTTACGCGTGCCAGACAGACCGCAGAACGCTACGCCACCATCAGCAGCGACACGCTCGCCGAGCGCGGCAAGGGCGACCTCGCAGAGAGTGTTACGGCATACCACGCGGGACTCCGTGACGACCGTCGGGCGCGTATCGAGGCGGCGCTACACACCGACGAGTGTGCCGGTGTCTGGAGTACTAGCGCACTCGAACTCGGTGTCGATATCGGGAGCCTCGACGCCGTATTGCTGGACGGCTACCCGGGGACACAGATGTCCACGTTCCAGCGGGCCGGCCGCGCCGGGCGTGGGACGGACCCGAGTCTCGTCGCACTCGTCGCCAGCGAAGACCAGCTCGACCAGTACGTCATCAATCATCCCGGCGAACTATTCGAGGGAACGCCGGAACGTGCTATCGCCGATCCGTCCAACCCACATCTCCTCCAACTGCACACCCACGCCGCGGCCATCGAACAGCCGCTTCGAACCACAGACAAACGGTATTTCGGGCCGGCGTTCCCCGATATCGTCAGCGCGCTCACCGACGACGGCGAACTGAGCCGCCGACAGACAGCCGATGGCCTCGAATGGCGACGTACTGCCAGCGGTCGAACTGTGAATCCATACGAGCGAGGGCTCCGGACCATCACCGACCGCACTGTCGTCCTCCGAGTCCGGGGCGGGCAGTCGGACGAACTCGGGGAATTGCCCCTCGACGCTGCGCTTCGGGATGTCCACCCGGGCGCAATCTACCATCATCAGGGCCAGAGCTACGAGGTCCAGTCGCTGGACCTGGGCAGCGACGTGGCGTGGCTGGTCCCGACCGAAAGTGATCAGCAAACCCGCGTCCAGTTCGAGGAGTCGATGACAATCGAGGAGGACATCGCCACCAAACCGCTGGCGACCCGCGAGGACGTCACAGTCCACTTCGCGGACGTGACCCGACGCAAACAGGTCACTGGCTTCCAGCGACGGGACCACCGAACGGGCGAGATTCTGCGCGAGGAGTCACTCGACTTACCCGAGACGACGCTGTCGACGCGTGCGTTGTATCTGACGCTCCCACCCGGACTCGAACGCCTCATGCAGACGATGTCCGGGTCGTTCGACGGGGGGCTCCACGCCGTCCAACACGCCCTCGTTGCGACGTTCCCGCTCGTTATCCTCTGTGACCGGCGTGATGTCGGCAGCGTCTCGACGACCGACCACCCACAGACCGAGACGAGTGCGCTGTTCATCTACGATGGCTACCAGGGTGGCGTCGGACTGGCCCGGAACGGATACGACCACATCGAGGAACTCCTCCAGCACACGTGGGGGTTACTCGCCGACTGTGGCTGTTCGGACGGCTGTCCGGCCTGTATCCAGTCTCCCCACTGCGGCCGGGCGAACGAACCGCTTGAGAAACGCCTCGCGGTGACGCTCACGATGGCGCTGGCCGACCCGAACCGGCAGGGTGAGACTATCGAACCGAAATCAGATTAGACTCGGCCGCGAACGACAAGACATGAACGTCGACAAGGACACTATCCGGGATCGGACCACCGACACCGTGTTCGAGCGTGGACAAAAGTATCGGAAGGAGGGGCGCATACAACAAGTTGACCGGTTCGACGACCTCGTAACGGCAGCTGTCCGCGGGTCGAAACTATACGACGTGACCATCGAGTTCGGTGGGCGGAGTCTCGATACGAAGTGCACCTGCCCGTACGATGGGAGCGGCGACTGCAAACACGTTGTCGCCGTCTTGTTGGAGATCGCTGACGGCCCACCACAGGATGAGAGTGAGCGTGTCGAAGGAGTTCTAGATGAGGTGTCGGCCGACGACTTGCGTGAGTTCGTCCGTAAGGCACTCACCGACAATCCGGAGTTACGCGAGCAATTTCTCGCACAGTTCGGCGACGACCACAGATCGGTCGAGGAGTACCGTGAGGAAATCGCCCAACTGTTCGAACAGCACGCCGATCCAAGCGTGTACGATGCGATTGACTTCTCTCGGTTTTTCGAAATTGCCGAGCAGTACCGCGACCGAGACCGGTATCTGGCCGCCGCGACGGTCTATCGGGCCGTTTTCGAAGAAGTGGACGAGAAGTACAAGTGGGTTGACGGAGCATACGATCACTACGCGAAAACCATCCAGAGAGCCATCGACGGCTACGCCGACTGCATCCTGGCGACCGACCCAACTCCAGAGGAGTTCGACACCTACGCTGGTGTCTTGGAAGCGCGGGCCACGACAGATCTAGCACTCAACAGCGAACAGTTTTGGCGCGCGCTCGATGACCTTGAGGAGCGGTATAACGGGTGAGCCAATAGATTGGTCCCCTCACTGGAGACATATATCTCATCCCATTGCACACCTGGCGTCACAAGATACTGGTACCGCCCGAATGATACACACGCGTAGTGACAGACGTCGACCAGTACAAGACCTATCGGGAAGTTGGGACGCAACTGAACAGCGACATCTTGGAAGCGTATTCTGACCGAGAACTGATCGTAGAGACAGCTACGGAGCTGGGCATTGAGTTTGACGGGCTGAACCTAGCCTACGAGTTCGAGTCGCAAATGCCGGCCCACTTCGAGTTCGCGCTGTACGAATACTGTCGGGACGGGACTACCGCCGCGGAGCGATACCTCGAAGAGGAGCGCTGGAGGAGCGAAACCGAACGAAAGATTCTCAAAGCCACCGTCGACGCCACCCCCTCGCTGTTCGAAGTCGAGTCCCTCAGCGAGTCGGGCCCCCGTCTGAGGGTGACAGACCTATTGAATAACTGCGAAGAACGCACGCTGCTGGATATCAACCTCAGTCAAACCGTGGAGCCGGGGACAGTGCTGTTTTTCAGGCCGGTCCGCTACGATGAGTTCACGACGACTTCCGGTGTCTCGTTTCCGTTCCCAGCAGAGGAAAAAACCCACCTTCTCACCGAACATGACCGTCGAGTAGCGCCGGACGAGTCGAAGTCGGTGTCACGACAGCGATTCATTACGTTTCACAATCTGTATCGCGACCACGGAATCTACATCGAGTACCGGTGATTCACCATGAGCGAGCAAACAGACCGATTCGTCATCGAGATCGGAAGCGGAACAGTAGTGCATATCATCGATATGGATGCCGATCGAGGCGAGAGGGACTCTCGCTTCTCCTTCGGCATCGGTGGTCCCGGAGAGATGATGTGTAGTCACGGTAACCGGCATCCGCGCCCGCAGCACGTCCCGTTGTCGGAGTTTCTCGCCGACCATGATATCGACAAAGATGGTCTTGAGGGGGATGCGCCGGAGGAAATCTGCTCGTACTGCTGGTCGAACACGCGAGAGGCTGTCGGGAAAGTACAGGACCGAGACGATGACGACATTGCTGCGAAAATTGGCACGGTCGGCTATCGGCTCCGATGGAAACAGAAGGGTCGAGCCAGAGACGAGTGGTACGACATCGTCGTCAGCCCGGAGACGACGATGGCAGAACTGGACAGACTCGTCTGTCGGTTCACTACGCTCGATGATTTTCACCTCCGGATGTACGGGCTCGAAGACGAGTACCTCGATTCCAGTCTCAACGTGCTTCCCGATCAGCAGTACGAACAAGCGGGTGACCGCTCGTACACGAGAGCGAGCGAGATGACGATTGCAGATGTCGCCGAGCGTGCCGGGCTCTGGGAGGGCGACAGACTCAGCTTAGTCTACGATTTCGGGACGCCGTCGCACTACTACTGCATCGTCAAGGAGGTCTACGAACCTGACGAACTCGATAGGGTTCTTCACGACAACGACGTGATCACGTCGACCGACACGGCCGCGATTGTCAGGGAGAAGCGACCGTGACGCAGGAGACAGATGAAGAGCGAAACAAGCGCATTCGGAGGGAGATACTCACCGATGCCTACACGGCAGATGAGATGGCAATCAGCTGGTGCTATCACCTCGAACGTGAGATGACCTTCCCATTCCAGGCACGGTGTATCGAAGAGCGAACGGTCTCCCCACTGAGAGAGGACGAAGAAGTACCAGTCGTCGGAATGACCGACGAAGTAGTCAGCAGCAGTGAGATGTTCGTCCTCGTGGAGTGGATGGACCGCGAATTTGGCGTGCCACTGTCACAGCTCGAAGTGCTTGACGTAGATAGTGATACCAGAGAAGCCGTCGACGACTGGCACTACTGGAACGGCGACGGCGGGCGATCGGGCTGAACACGCGGGGGTGTCACAGAACCGTTCTCACAATCACGCGATCGGTATCGAGTGAATGCTGTGCAATCGGATTTCGGCAGTCCCCTTCCCGAGCTCGGGCACGAAATCGACGTTTTCAGCGTCATGCCCGTAGTTCTCAAGCCGGTGTAACACCTCGTGTTCGACGTTCTCGTCGAGGACGAGCCGATACGCCATCAATCAGTTATCGGGTGGCGCGAGTGAAGACCGCGCTCTGGCTTCGGCGGCGGCTCGCTCGTGGCGCTGCTCGACCCGTCGCATCTCCTCGGGATTGTTGTGATAATACGCGAGCGCCTCGTAGATGTCCGCGATGTCTACGTTGTATCGCTCGGCGACTCGTTCGGGGGCGAGTCCACGCTTTTCGACGCGTGCGTGTACATCTTGGACGGTGACGCGGCTCCCCTCTATATGGGGCTCCCCGTGAATCTCTGAGTCTTCGGCAGCGACGATTCGATACTGCTGGGTCGCCATTGAATATGGATAGGCACTCTTGGGACTTGAAACCTCGCCGAAGCGAGCGTGCGTCGCCAAACGATCAACGACGGTCCATCTCGGTGGCCGACGCGTATGCCTCGGCTAACTCAACCATGTCGTAGACGTGAATCCCACTCTTGAACCACAATACGCGATCCGCGGCGTCCCCAAAGTCTTCGTCGGCACAGTCGAGTCGCTCCGAAACTGCCAACACGAAATTGTCGGCGTCGACTTGCCGGATCTTCGCCAGCTTCGACGCCAAGTACTCCGGGGTCCAAAAGCCGACAACCTCCAGAATCGCCCGTCGGCCGTCGGGATGTTCGATGGCGAAATCCGGAATCATCACCTCGTCGCCAAGGTCGAACACGTCGTCTTCCCGCTGGAGTTCCCATTCGGTGTTCGCTCGCTCCCACTTCCGGGCAAGCGTCCGTTCGATGTCGCTATCGAACTGCTGACCGGTGCTGTAGTGCGAGACGAGCCCATCGGTGGTGTCAAGCGTGAACTGATGGCTGGTACGGGTTGAGTCGTCGTCGAGAATTTCGGCGTTCATTTCCCAACGGTCACACAATGGTAGGGCCGGCAGGAAGTTCGCCATCCGTATACCGTATTTCTGGGACTTCCGAAACAGCGACGCTGGACCGTCGAGTTCGGCTTCGTAGCCGGCGGCATTGTCCGTACTGTCGACACGGGTTCCGTCGGCGTCGATTGGATAGATCCGGTGCATTAGCCCGAACAATTTCACGTAGCTAAACACTGTGCCGAAGTGGTCCCACACACGAATCCGCATTTCCGAAGCGTCGTAGAGAACGGCTTGGGCCAGCGCCAGATTGTACCGCGCCAGCAACCAGTCGACAGTCTGCTCGGTCTGGTCGTACTCCTGCTTGCTGTTTCCGGTCAGCTTGGTCGTCGATGTGTCACTCGCGTCCTTGTCATACTCGTCGACAGTCTGCTCCCCGAACCGCACCAGTCGTTTGTTATCGTCCAGATCCGCGTACATACCTCGGTAGCACGCTTCGAGTGAGATGCCCAGTTCGTCGGCGACTGCGCTGTACACTTCAAGTTTCTGTGTGTCTTCGCCGAGGGTCGGCTGGCGAACGATCGGGTAGCTGTCGTTCGCGCGTTCGAACAGGCGCTGGCGAATCTCGCGGGGGTCGACAGTAGCCTGTTGCTCGAATTCACACTCGTCTTTCAGTAGCTTCGCCAATCCCTGAACGATCTTGTAGTCGGTGTTATCGACAGTCAGTTCGTCGATGGCAGCTTCGAGGTCGCCTTTGGGTTCACCGAGATAGGATTCGAAGAGGTCGATGAGAGTAGCTGCCGTCTCCCGATACTGCTCGTCGGACATATCGATGAAGAGTGGTCGAACCTCACCGTCACGTGTCCGTGACCGTGCGAGATCAGCTGTCAGCACTGCTACTCACCCCGTCGCGGCGTCGTTGCGAGACGTACGTCTCCATCGTGTCGGTCGTAATAATCTCGTAGAGGCGTGCTGGCTGGCGGTCGTCAGTCGGTCGGAGGATTCGGCCGAGCCGTTGGGCGTACTGTCGTTTCGAGGCACTTCCCGAGAGGATAATACCGACATTGGCTGCGGGGACATCGATGCCTTCATCGAGTACCTGGGAAGTAGCCAGCATAGAATACTCCCCAGAGCGGAACCGTTCGAGAATCTCGGTGCGCTCGTCGGTGTCGGTCTGATGCGTGATACACGGGAGGATATACTCCCGCGAGATGTCGTAGGCGAAGTCGTTGTTCGCCGTGAAGACGATGACGCGGTCGTCGTGGTGACGTTTGAGCAGATTATCGAGCGTGTCGAGTTTCTTTTCGGCTGTGCGAGCGATTCGCTCGGCCCGCTGCTTTGCGACGAGCGCCCGTCGCCCTTGTGGGTCGTACGAAGTCCGCTTGAGAAACTCCGCGTAGCCTTGCTCTTTCCAGAGGTCGAAATCGTGACTGTCGACGTAGTCTCGGTAGATCTGGTACTCGTCGTCGTATTCGGTCCGTTCCTCGCTGGTAAGTTCGACGGACATCTGGATGGTTTCGTACTCGCTGAGGAATTCACCGGCGAGATTATCGACAGCCTCTTGATAGACGACCGGTCCCATGCGGTCTTTGAGGAGTTCTTCGCGGCCGTCAGCGCGCTCGTAGGTCGCGGTGAGGCCGAGCCGGTAGGGCGCAATCGTCATTTCGGGAATCTGGAGGTATGTTTCGGCCGCGAGATGGTGCGTCTCGTCGGTGATGAGTAGCCCAAACTGGTCGCCGTACTCGTCGATATAGCGGTAGGCGCTGTCGTAAGTCGTGACCGTTATTGCTCCGATATCGTGACTCCCACCACCGAGGACGCCGACATCGTCTGTGAGTTGGGCACCGAACGCGTTGGTGAGCGTAGCGTGCCACTGGTTCATGAGATCAATCGTCGGTGTAACCACGAGCGCGCTCACGCCGGCGTCAGCAATCGCCTGTAACCCGAGGAAAGTCTTCCCGCTGCCCGTTGGTAAGATAACGGATCCCTGTCGGTCATGTGTACGCCATGCGTCGAGGGCAGCCTGCTGGTAGTCACGTGGCTCGATTTGGAGTGCTGGCGTCAGGGCCAAGTCAGGATAGGCACGGGCAGCATCTTCGACGTCGTGCGTAAATCCGTCTTGTAGTGTGGCTTGTCCACCGCCGTCTGTCCAGTGGCCTGCCCAGTCGAGAATCGCTTGGTATCGATAGGCTTGCGCGCGATACTCGCTGACGCGGTCGTCCCACTCGGCGTGCGGGACTGTTTCCGGTGCGTCGTGAAGCACGAGCGTGCCGTCGTCGAATTCGAGCCGCATTCAGTGTGTGAACGCACGCGCCAGGTAGGATTCAATCTGTTGGGTACAGCAGTACGTTTTCGGACTCGGACTGTGTAGTGATACACAACAGATGGACTACCCGACGCAGGAAGAGATACGCTCTCTCTGTACGGAACAGTCCTTCGAACGGGGGCGCAACTACTATCACCAGGGTCGGGTTCAGGAACTGAATATCGACGGCGGCGAAATCAGCGCAACCGTCCGGGGTTCCAACTATTACGACGTGGCTATCGACGTAGCGACCGATCCAATCCACACCCGCTGTAGTTGCCCGTACGACTATGCGGGCGACTGCAAGCACGTCGTCGCAGTCCTGTTGGCCGTCGACGACCGTGATACCGGGACGGCCAGCGGTGCTGACGAGATAGACGGAACACTATCGGAAGCCGTAGACATCGACACTCTGGTCGAACAAACGGCCGCTGCGGACCTCCGAGCGTTTCTGCTCGAAGTCCTCGAAGACGACCGTGACACCCGCGACCGTTTCGTCGCGTTCACGGGCGAAGACACGGGCAAGACCGTCTACGACCACAAGCAGGATATCGACCGGTTGTTCGAGGACGCGGCCGGTCGCCGAGGAATGGTCGAATACGACACGCACATCGACTTCTCACAGTACTACGACCTCGCGGAGACACACCGAGAGCGCGACAACATCGATGCGGCGACTGCCATCTATCGAGCGATTGGGGAGGCGATACGTGAGAACCTGAACCGGGTTGACGACAGCGGTGGCCATTACGGACGTGAACTGGAGCGAGCTATCGAGTCGTACGCGGAGACGGTTGTGGAACAGGACCTCGACCACGAACAAAAACAACCGTATATCGAGTATCTCTGCGGGGAGTTCATCGAAGCCGACTACGGGTTTGCCAGTGACTACTACGACGACGCGCTGCGGACACTCTGTACGACGACTGACGACCTCGAATACTGGCTGGAGTTGCTTGATTCCCGTGTATCGGGTGTCGCTCTCGATACAGTGGTATCGGGAAAGCAATCTCCGTCGGAGGTCGAGTCAGCGACAGACGATGAATCGGAGCGCCATCGTGAGCGAACGGACGATATCCTCTATACCTCTGATTTCACCGACGGACCGCTCACGACCGACGATTTTACCGGTGGAACGCTCGATGTCGAACATCCGGGAGTCGGGACACTGAAACTGGAGTACTTCGTCGGTGACGCGTTCGAGGAACTTCGCGTGGACGACCCGACCACCATCGAGGAACACACCGTAGATGTCGAACCAGCCGGGTCACGTGCCGATGAGACGGCGATATCCTCGTCACTTCGCACACGGCGTGTTATCTCCACGTACATCTACCTCCTCGAAGAACTCGGTGAGGGAGAAGCACTTTCGGCGCTGTACGAGGCGGTCTATCTCGAAAGCGCCCGTTTCTGCAAGGCGTACGCCGAGCGACTGAGAGACGATGGAAACGAGGAACGGGCGATCGAGGTCATTGAGGACGGCATCCATACCTTTGGCTCGACACGCAATCTTCGCTGGCTCGCTGCCGACCTCTATGAGGGGCGGAACCCGGACAGATATCGTGACACACTGAAAGAGTTGTTCCTCGACCACACGGAGTGGGCAGCCTACGACGAGCTGAAAGAGATCTGCGATAACCAGGAGTGGCAATCGCTCCACCAAGAGTTCGAACAACAGTTTGCGGACGACCGACAGCAGCTCATCAAGCTGTACATCCACGATGGCGACCTGGAAAAAGCGTTTGTTGAACTGAAAGATAGTGACGACCTCTCCCTGCTGAAACGATACCGGGAGCCAGTCGCCAGCGTCGCCCCGGTAGAGTACTTTGAGCAGTACCGGGAGCTGCTTATCCCGTTTGCCGCCGGCGAAACCGGACGGCGACACTACCGGGAGATTGCCGACCACTTGGAAGAGATGCAGGAGCTCGTCCCCGAAGAGCGATTTGAGGAATTTGTCGGGTTCCTCAAAGACGAACACTCGAACCGGCCGGCGTTTCTCGACGAACTCGAAAAGGCGGGGTTCTAACCGAGTCTGTGAGGGCGCTCACCTTCCTACGAGGGTTCATGTCCGATACCAGCCCCATTGCTCGGTAGATGGACGAACCGCCACACACGATTCCCACCACAGTACTGCGAGACAACCGTGAACAGCAGCCGTGGACGTTCGACGGATATGCAGTCGAGACACGCGACGTGACGCTCTCGACTGGAGACTACGCCGTCCCGGCCGGCTGTGCGCATGATGCAGAAGCAGATACCTACCATCCTCAGTTCGCGGTCGAACGCAAGTCCGGGCACGACTTCCTCACCGCACTCACCTGGGAACGAGACCGTTTCACGTCCGAACTGCAACGGGCCGCCGAGTGGACACAGCCCCTTACGGTCGTCGTAGAGGAGTCTTGGGAAGCCCTGCTTTGCAATCGTGGCCCCATGACGTGGCGAGACATCCATCCGAACCAGATAGCGGGCACCGTCTCGGCGTGGACTCGCCACTACAACGTTGCGTTCCATTTCGCCAACTGTCGACAGCAAGCCGAACTATGTGCGTTTCTCTGTCTCGTCCGCCACAGCCTGCTACGACGATTTGAGTAACTCTGACGGGACAGATCATTCGATATAGGTGCGCTATCAGATTTCGATGAAATGGCATCGAAAAGGAAGCTATATTATTACCGCTACGGCTTCCACATATACGTACGATGGCCTCTTCGAGTGATGATCCCTCAGTCAAGTCGGCGACAGCAGTGGGCCGGTACGCTCTTGGCAACCTCTCGCTCGGACGTGCCGCCGAAGCGGCCGGGATGTCCCGGTGGGAGTTCGAAGAAGTGCTAGAAGATGCCGGTTTCACATCTCTCTACGGGCCGCGTACTGACGAACAGGTCGAGCGAGAGGTTGATATGGCACTCGACCTCGACGAATAGATCGTAGAGAGATATTCCCAGCCGGTTTTCCTTGATGCCACCGTCATCAGTAAAAGACGAGAATCTCACGGACCGGCCAAATGTATTTAGAAGGTGATATGCGGTCCACAAGAAGGTGTGAAGCCCCAGACAATGTCGTCTTGGGCTTTAGGGTGACGTGTGAGAGCCAAGGGCCGGATTTGAACCGGCGATGGGCGGCTCTGCAGGCCGCTGCGTTAGGCCAGACTCTGCCACCTTGGCGCGAATGAATGTAGTCAACTCGGTCGTTTAAGCGTAGCGAATTCGATCAGCCCTCACCCTCTGATTGGCCCGGTTCGCCGACCCCTTCAACGGGGATGGCATTATAAATCGATGATTGAGCCTCGTCAGGAGAGTCAAACTGCTCGTCGTTCACCCGAGCCAGTAGCGTAGTGAGCGGTTCGGAACCGTCTGCGTACACGAGCTGTACATCGTCGAACTCCGCTTGAGCGGTTTCGACCGATAGCGGGTACGTCGCCGTTTCGAGGAGTGCCGTGAGTTTGTTCAGTTTGACTTCGCGAGTCATACAGTATCCACTCCGATCATGTAGTTACGAACTGCTTATAAATACAGAAAACCCACTCGGGAGGGATGTCTCTCCTGAGTGGGCTAAGAGGTATGAATGGTGGCGGCGAACCGCGTTTCCCAGAGGCTCGCGCACTCCAGTACTCCCCGGAACGCTGGCGGGCTTATCTTCCGTGTTCGGGATGGGTACGGGAGGCAACCCCG
>NZ_AOLQ01000052.1 GCF_000337775.1 Haloarcula vallismortis ATCC 29715 | reverse complement strand
AAAACCCGCCTGACCTAGACGGAGCGTTGATGCTGCATGCTGCAATAAGAGTAGCTAATGATCGAGTTGCGGGTTCGGAAACCCGATGGCTGGACAACCGTCTCGTTTCCCGATGACGTTGTAGTGATTTCAGTCGCTGGTGGGAAGGTAGATAACCAGTTGTGCCTAACTCTCACCGGTGAACGGGCGGACGACCCCCGCACCGTCGAAACAGGGATCCTTGATGTTGACGAGCGCGACGAGCATCTGCTAGAGAATACGGTGCCCCGAACAGGGGACGGAACAAGTGTCGTCTTGGATCAGCTACTGCCAGAGTGACGGGCGTGTCATAGAAGGCTTCGCACAGTCTGTGTCTGAGTCTTGCCACAAATAGCGTGCAAAGGAGTCGTTCGATACATAGAAACGACTACTGCGAGGGAACGTCACATGATCTCATGGTGAGCGCGTGGGCTATACCGACTCATCCTCGAAAATTGGTTCGGGGTCGGTCTCTCTGGTCGCATCGCAGACACGGATGCGGCCGTTGGCACTCACAAATACGTTCCACTCGCCGACCTGCAGTGCCATCAACAAGTCCCCATCAGTAGCCTCGGATGGTTCCATCAACTGAGTAAGTGCGTCAAAATCTACCGACTCGTACAATGGCGGCAGTTCAGTTGAGGCAACCCCTTCAGCCTCAGCAATGGCATTGACAAACGCCTCCGTGAGCGTCCGGCCCCCGTCATTCTCGAACGTCCGGTCACTAACTACCGTACAACTCCGAGTCAGCGCTAATTTAGTGTTCCTCATTAAAGAACATGTATGTATCTCGTGCACATCTATCTGTTGTGAGGATTTGAGTTAAAATACTTGAAAGTCGTTCCGAACCGATCACCGACGGAATCGATCGGTGCTGATACACTCTCTGTATCTTGCACGACAATCGGCGACGCGACCACTAGCTCGAGAGCAGTTTCATCGAGTTCGAGAAAAGACTCGTTAGCGTATCTGCTTTACAGTAGATTATTCCCTTCCACCGCGTCGGTCGCAAGACCTGTCTGCTACGTCGCAAGACCGCGCTCGAAGCTACCGTCGGTCGTGAGCATATACCGCCTTTACCCTCCATCGCAGACACCGCTGTCTCAGGTGAACACCCGACCAATAACTGATGGACAAAAAGTGGAGCAAGGCTAACCAGCGACGGCGGGCGTCACTCTGTATCTGTTAGTTAGTTCGCTAGTAAACGCTGTCGCTGCAACGTATTGAGACCCGGTCTTCGATAGCATTGGTGCGCTTAACTCAGTGCAATACGATGATAGTTCATTTCCGAGATCCGTCAAGTGCAATCAGCAGCGCGTTTGCCCGCGCCGTCGTCCGGTACTTCCGCCACTTCCCGTCTTTCCGGCGGGTCAGGAGTCCGGCATCGGTGAGCTGGGACAGCGCGTGACTAATGGCGCTGTCGCTGACATCCAGCAGCGGCGAGAACTCACAGACACAGAGTTCCTCGTCGGCGATGTGCAAGATACGGACGATTTTGTATCGCGTTTCGTTAGCGAGCGCGGACAGCACACTGACGTCTGCTTCGAGGTCAGGACCGCCCGCGGCCGCATCCAGTTCTTCGAGTTCGGCGAGCCGCTGGGCCACTTCGGTATCACCACAGCTACCGCTTTCATCGGAGAGATACCGCTGTAATCGCTCTGTTGATGACATACGCATAGATTGAGGAGATAATAAAGTAAGTGTTGTGGACTGGATATCGAAAAGCAGTACCCTCCAAAGTAGGCCTATTTTAGTACTTACTCATTCATCTATGCACAATGGAGAACAGTAACACGTACCCGATGTTAGTGCTAATGAAGCGAGGCTGCTAGAACTCGGTATTGCGGTGTAGAAATCACGCACAGAGGTCAGAAAGCACGATATAGCAGGGCGAAATGCGTCGATACTCTCATCCGACCACCCACTTTATGCTGAGGGGTGAGTGAGATTTTGCTGACGAACTACCGGCAACTAACGGAACTGCGGGCCGACCGAAGGCTTGAAGTATATATGAGCCAACGTTCAAATGAATTCGGCAGAATAGTTCCGGAAACCGTGAAGTGTACTCGAGCTGACTTCCGACCCAATTGAACACTCAGAGAAACTATGACTGAACTCACCCTGTACGAAGAAGCGATGTGTTGTTCCACCGGTGTCTGCGGACCGGACCCCGACGACGAACTCGTCGAGGTCAGTGCCGCCCTTGACCAACTCGAAGACGAGTACGATGTCGAGGTGACGCGAGCGAACATGCAACACAACATCGACCAGTTTCTGAACACCCAGCGCATCTACGATATGGTTCAGGAGAACGGTCCATCGATACTCCCGATTACCGTCGTCGACGGCGATATCGTGGCGAAATCGGAGTATCTCTCCTACGACGAACTCGTGAGCGAACTAAGTGACACGCAGAGTCCCCCACAGGAAGCATAACCGATGAGTACACACACTGGTGCCAGAGAAATCGTCGAACCGAGCGGTGAAGATACCGAGTTTGTTTTCTTCAGCGGCAAGGGCGGCGTCGGCAAGAGTACCGTCAGCTGTGCGACGGCGACGTGGCTAGCGGACAACGACTATGAGACGCTGCTGGTGACGACCGATCCCGCGCCGAACCTCTCGGACATCTTCCAGCAGGAGATCGGCCACGAAGTGACCGAAATCGACGATATCGACAACCTCTCGGCCATCGAAATTGACCCGGATCAAGCCGCCGAGGAGTACCGCCAGGAGACCATCGAACCGATGCGGGAACTGCTCGACGACGAACAGCTCGAGACCGTCGAGGAGCAACTCAACAGTCCGTGTGTCGATGAGATTGCCGCCTTCGACAACTTCGTCGACTTCATGGAGTCCCCGGAGTACGACGTGGTCGTCTTCGACACTGCGCCGACCGGCCACACCATCCGGTTGATGGAGCTGCCCTCCGACTGGAACGCCGAACTGGAGAAGGGCGGCTCGACCTGTATCGGCCCCGCCGCTTCCATGGAGGACAAGAAGACCCAATACGAGCAGGCCATCGACACACTGCAGGACGACGAGCAGACGACCTTCGCGTTCGTCGGCAAGCCCGAGGACTCCTCGCTCGATGAAATCGAGCGGAGTGCTTCGGACTTGAGCGAACTGGGTATCAACTCACAGCTGCTCGTCGTCAACGGCTACCTGCCCGACTCGGTCTGTGATGACCCCTTCTTCGAGGGGAAACGCACGGACGAACAGGCAGTCATCGAACGGGCGAAAACCGAGTTCGACGCCGACACCACAGCAACCTACCCACTCCAGCCCGGTGAGATCGCCGGTTTAGACCTGCTTTCGGACGTTGGTGGCGTCATCTACGACGGCGAGGAAGCGACCGTCGAAATCGGCTCTGCCACGGACGTCGACACCGACCAGTCAGTCGACGTCGAGACGCTGGCCGACCCCGAGTCGGTCGCCGAACAGTTGACACCCGGCGATGACACTCGCTACCTCTTCTTTACCGGGAAAGGCGGTGTCGGCAAGAGCACTGTCGCCGCCACATCGGCGACGAAGCTCGCGGAGGCTGGCTACGAGACACTGGTCGTCACGACCGACCCGGCCGCCCATCTCGAAGATATCTTCGGCGAGCCGGTCGGTCACGAGCCTACGTCGGTCAGTCAGGCGAACCTCGACGCGGCCCGCATCGACCAGGAGAAGGCCCTCGAAGAGTACCGCGAGCAGGTACTGGACCACGTCCAGGAGATGTATGCGGGCAAGAAGGACACCGAGCTGGATGTCGAGGCCGCCATCGCCAATGTAGAGGAGGAGCTGGAATCGCCGTGTGCCGAGGAGATGGCCGCACTGGAGAAGTTCGTGAGCTACTTCGAGGAAGACGGCTACGATGTCGTCGTCTTCGACACTGCGCCGACAGGCCACACGCTCCGCCTGCTGGAACTGCCCTCCGACTGGAAGGGCTTCATGGATCTGGGTTCACTGACGAAAGGCGCTGCCCCGGCGAAGGGCGACCAATACGACGAGGTCATTGAGACGATGCAGGACCCCGAGCAGAGTTCCTTCGCGTTCGTCATGTATCCCGAATACACGCCAATGATGGAGGCCTACCGTGCAGCCGAGGACCTCAAAGATCAGGTCGGTATCGAGACAGCTTTCGTCGTGGCAAACTACCTACTCCCCGAGGAGTACGGCGACAACGCCTTCTTCGCGAACCGGCGGGCCCAGCAGGAGAAGTACCTCGGCGAAATCAAGGACCGCTTCGAGACGCCGATGATGCTCGCGCCGCTGCGTCGAGACGAACCGGTCGGGCTGGACGAACTGCGCGCGTTCGGTGACGAGATAACTGGTCTGTCGGACCTGACAGAGCGAGAGCAGGAGGTGACCATCTCATGAGTGAAGGGCAATCCGCCGAGGCCGCCGTTGAGGAGCAACTCCAGACGTTCATGCAGACACTCACTGACTCAGAGACCTATCAAGAGTTCGTCGAGGCCAGCGAAGCTCTTGAGGAGGACTCGGAGGCATCGGCATTGCTGCAGGACTTCCAGCAAAAACAACGACAGATGCAACAAGGTGGGTTCGACCAATCACTTATGAGCGAACTCCAAGATCTCAAATCGGAGATGGACGCAAACGACACGATCCAGCGCCATCGCGAAGCACAGGAAGCACTTGTCGAACTTCTTCAGGGGACCAATGACGTAATAAGCGAGGAGATCGGCCGGCAGTTCGCCCAGTCAACTGGGGGTGGGTGCTGTTGAGCACCACCGACGAAGACGTGTTAGACGCGGCCGAAGCGCTCGGTGAGGAGCTTGTAGCGATGCAGTCCGATGCGGATGACTTCGAGTTTGAGACCGTCCTGAGACAGTGCAACGAGGCTATCAACGAGGAGACTGGAATTCAGTACGACGACATCTGTGACACTGGCGATTGCTGTTGAAAGCTGATTGCGAGAAACAAGCCCATTAGATTCCATACAGCAGTTCTTCGCACTGGGGCGGGACATGTTGGTACTATCGTTGGCGATGTTTGTTTTTACCCTCGGCTTCGGCGTCTAGTTGGTCGCGCCGAATCTCAGGCATGCGTAGTCATCGAGCCGGCGACCGACTGCTCGCTCATGTTCCCGCTTTCAATCGCCCTGAGGAGAGTGGTTGGTTTGCGGATTTCTATGCGACGGCCACGAAAGTGAATTCGCAGCTTGACCGGTTCCGGACGCTACCGGTGCTGCCCATCGACGATGTTCCTGAAGAACTGGAGAGCTGTATCCACACCACGGCTCAGACCGGGGAACTGGCGGCGAAGATTGAGCGGACAGACGACCTGACCAACGAAGTCCCGCTACTATCGCTACGGACGGTATTTCGTCATCCTAGTCAGTCTTTGAACAGTTCTGTATCGAATTCGTCAGCCGATTCGCGAACGAGACGGTCCTGTCCATCATGCGCTTCGATTGCACCCTCAGTTAGTTCCGGGTTCACTTCTTCGATTGTCTCGGGCGCAACCTTCTCTGTAACTTCGAAGTCCTCGATTGGACTGAGAACACCCCATGCCGCCCCAATTGCATGAAGTACTACCGCCAGCGGTGTCAATAGCAAAAACACCGGTCATAACAGTGGGTGTTTCCTGTACGCCCACAGCCCAAATAGCATATATATGAAAAGAACAACCAACAGCGCGGTCGAAACCACTTCAAAAAACTGGATGCTGGCTGTTGCACCGGGTACCAGTGAAGCCCCAATAATTAACAGTGGAATGGCTGGTGAAAATCCCCAAGACACAACGCGAGTTAGTGTGAGTGGTTGGTACAGTAGCGGGAGAATGTGATTGTCGTTTAGTGTTCCGGACATCCATCGGCGACGCTGCTTGATCATCGCTTGCAGCGATGGTGGCGCCTGGTTTCGGAACCGGGCGTCGACGAGGCGATACTCTAAGTCAAACCGATCCGCGGCCCGCCAAATAAGGTTTGTATCCTCAGTAATCGTCGCTACATCCCACGTAAGTTCGTTTTCCAACTCGTGTCGAATTGTGAACCCGCCGCCCCATGCGTACAGTGGGTATGATAACCGGCGAAAGGCTCGTTGTTCGAACTGATATCCAATCCGAAACACCTCACACAGGTAGGCTAACCGTGAGCCCGTGAAAATCGGTTTTTCAGTAAATTGAATGAAATCGGCGTCTGGGAGGCCGGTCAGCCCAGCAACGAGTGTGTCTTCGTCGAGATATAACACATATTCCGACTCACAGGGAATCTGTCGTCGTGCCCACTCAACAGCACGCCCCTTGTTTGTGGCGTCACAACTGAACGAGTCCGGTACGACATACACTGTTGCCCCCTCGATTTCGATCTCCTGTTCAGCGATAACCCTGATCCCAGCGACACCGTCAGGGATCGAGTCGACGGTCGCTTGGACGACATCTTCCGCCCCGATTGTGAGTACACGGACTTGGACATCATCTAATCCCCATGCGTCCATCTTGCTCGAGTTCCACCCAATGCCGAGCGGTAAGACCTCCATTACCCACCAGAACGCTGAAAATGAATAGATCAATGCAACCCAAACAAGGAATGTTGTTGTTGCAAAGAGCAGTGTACTAATTGACATTAAATAGCCTGTAGCCTCTTATTAGACGGTATGTACTTGAAAACAGCGTTTGGACATAGTTCAGGACAGGGAATTGAGGAGTTGAGGACGAAAATCAAACGGACAGACGAGGATAGTCTACGAGCAGTATAAATTGATTAACAAGGAAATTGAGAGCGTTGTGGACGCAGTCGGCGAGAGAGCAGTTCCTTGAGCTATGTCTAACCGATACAGCAGCAATACTACTCCAGTCGTTGGGTAGTTAGACAGACCGGCGGCGTATCGCGAGAATGTTGTCTATCTCCCGACGATCAGGTCGACAATCCGAATACGCTCCCGTGAGGGACATCCCGTGTACCAAGTGAAATCTGGGTACTGTTACGATAATCCGACACGTCGTCGTTCATTGATCCAACCGGCGAGTATTGATATAGCACTCAGTAGTGGAGTGTATCTGTGATCAAAGCGGTCACTCAGACTGCATCGCGTTCATGTTTGACCTGCTCAACATATGTCTCAACGACGTTCTGAATTATCACCTCTCCCGCCTCAGCGGTTGCCTTCGCCGGGTCACCAAGGACGCCGTTTTCGGTAATTGATTTAAATCCGTCACTCAACAGACGAGCCGGCGAAATATCACCTTCGAGCCCAGACTCGATTTGGTCTGTCCTGACGAGACCGTCGCCAATGGCCAGTACGATTGCCGTCTCAGCAGCTCCAGCGTGGATTACGTCTTGATCGTATTCGATACCTGCCTCGCTAAGCCCCTCGTTCAGCAATTGCATATGTTCGTCAAGATCGGCGAGCGAAATCACTGTGGCGTCAAGTTTGCGGGCGATATCGGGAGCGACAGTCCTGACTGGCCCGAAATTCCCACCGTGAGTTGGGACAAGGACGATGTGTTCGAAGCCATGCTCGTCGAGAGACCGGCAGTATGACCGGATTACATCCATCAGCGTCTCGGGTGGCACGGTGATCGTGCCGGGGAACTCCATATGATGGCCCGAACAACCGGGCCGGATCGTCGGGGCGGCGAGCGCATCGCCCAGTTCTGCCGCCATTCGGCGTGACAGTTCGTCCCCGTCCAGCGTGTCCATATTCAGCGGCAGGTGCGGGCCGTGTTGTTCGATTGCCCCGACAGCCACAATGACTGTCCGTGTTCCGTTTTGGAGAGCCGATTCGACTTCTGGCCATGCCATCTCCTCAAGAGAGAATAAGTCGCGAGAAGACATGCGATTCTATCTTTCCTGTCAAAACCAAAACCTTGTGATAAGATTGATCCGATCTGAGAGAGCGTCACCCAGCGCCACCTATACTGGACGAATGGCAGCTTGTGTCAGAGGTCATCACGGCCACTTTCGTTAGTCCAAACCTCTAATTCGTACTCACGACTCGAACACTCCACAGAAAGATTGGTACGTGTCCTGACCGCAGCGGTCTTGAGGATACTCTTGCGGCTAGTGATGACGGCGAGAACATTGAATCAAACCCGTCTCGACTGAGTCTCGAAGGACTCGCGGGTTCGGCCGTCTCTTCCGGTCGATAGCCTGGTACGGCGAACTTGAGTTGTCTGGTGACCACTGTCCGGCCTCGATACCGGCAGTGATACACCGATTATCTCGTGATACCGACAGTCACATCATAGTTTTAGGCTTCAAACATATAGCCGGTCTCAGAGTCCGCCTGTAACGGTTCTGTGTGGCTATCTCGACGAGCGTTACGCCGATCCAATCAACCACAGCCGCTTTTACCAGAACCGCAACGGCTCGCCGATCAGGGTTTCATCGCCTGCAACGAACTCGACGCCCGCACGAACGTGTAGACGCTGGCTGACGCCTACTTCAGCGCTGGGCCAGCACGCTCGCCAACCTTCGTGGACAGCCCGGCCTGTTGCTGGAGGGTACCCACAGTGAGTATTCATTATGATCACAACAATATCACACCTGTTTTATATTCCTACCAGAAAGGATATCTCGGGCGACCGCTGGCACAGGACGAGTCGCCCGGTTGTTGTCAGAGGCACGCGCGGGTTCTGGGTCCAGTGACTCGCTCAGATGGGCTGTCTGGGTGAGTTTGGCAGTGACCCGAACCCAGTTAGATTTAATGAACGTCTAACAATTAGTTCTTACGTCACTAGAATCGTCTCTTCTATCCATCTAAAGGTTCTATTTGCTGTTCTTCTTTCGGTAGAATACAACACGACTAGAGTCCCAGATTCGCACAGCTGCTGCCAGAACGCACAGTTCGACCGTCTGAAGCAACAAACGGGTGTGGACAGCCATAGAAGCGGGTATGTGGATACCCAGTGGCTCTGGATATCGATGGAGTAGTCGTCGTACTAGCTCACGCCCCCAGTGATAGATTCGAATAATCCTACTGAGTCGGATCGGGGGCATCGACGATGTCTGAAGTCCATCGCCGTCGATCGATGTTATTCCCCGTAGCTGATTTCGGTGAGTCGTCCCCGCCACGCTTCCACCTTCCCGTCGGGCAAATGCCAGAGTACTTTGCCAGTCGTCGGGACTCGCATTCCGTTGTGGGTCTCGTAGTCGTGCCAACGTCCGGTCCAGGGTGTCGGTTCATATCCGTCGTCCACACGTCGCGGGCGCTGTTCGGCGTGGACCTGCGACACCTCGTCGTTCTCGGTAAAATGGAACGTGAGTGTGGCGCTGGTGTCTCCGTACTCAAGCGTCGCTTTCGCTGTACTCTCGTCGGCAGGGTTCCACTCGACACCCTCGCTGGGTAACAGTGCCGTCGGGTACCAGACCGCTTCAGCGAGATAGCGAAGCAGCTCACCACGATTCAATTCCGGGTTCGCGTCGTCACCACCGAGCGGGAGCAATCCCAACGCCGAGACTCTCGCACTGCCGTCCCCGCCGCAGTACCAGTCGCCGACCTGGATGTCGATCAGTGGCCAGAGTCCAACAGTGGCATTCCAGAAAAACCCGGGCGGGTCAGTCGTGACGTACTGGGTTGCGGTGAACGGTTTCCACGCCGATTTTGCACCTCCTGGTCGTAGTTCTCCCTCCTGTTCGAGGGCCACGGTTTCGACGTACTGCTGCCCCTCGCTGAGGACGTTGGCAAAGTAGTCCTGCACTGGCTCTGGAAGACCCTCAAAATCATCCGTGGACACCGTCCGACCGCGGCTAGTCGCGGCCAACCGCCGAAGGTCGTTCCTGTGTTGTGTGGCTCGCCGCCGCTGGAGGAGTCGTCCAGCACTGACCGCAGTTACTGTAGCCAGAATTACACTGAGGGCAATCCGGAGGACACGTGCGAGTCGCATACCCGGAAATCTATGTCCTGGCTCAAAAACCACAGCCTCGTCTGGTACTGCTGCGAGCTTGACAACTCACATCTAGAGACACGATTGACCGCTTTCTCACTGATCTCGAACACGTTGTCGACATGCGTCGCTGTGGTGCAAAAGCGGTGGAAACAAAACGGTTACACCAATGACCGGATCTGTGACAGACGGGCTGTCAGGGTCTCTTTGTCCCAAGGAAGTACCTCCTCACGCTGCTTGACACCAAGTTGTATCAGCCGAGCATCGATAGTTGCCTCATCAGCAAGCTGTTTCGAGAGCGCCCATGCGTAGAGCCGTGCTTGGAGTGTATGTCGGTTCTGTGTCGCTGCATCATTATCTTGGAAAATAATTTTAATTTCAGCTGTTTCCCAGTGACTGTCTGCCTGTCTGAAGATGACATCTGGTGTTCCCTTGACTTCTGTTTCGAGACCGTCTATCCGAAGTAGCAACTGTACCGACTCTTCGACGTACACGTCCGCTGCAGTCTGAACCTGTGCCCATAACTTCGACTGTGCAAACTGGGGACACACAGTTTCACTGATGAACGATTCTATCTGATTCCGTTCCTCATCGGACAGAGACGGGCGCTTCGCAAGTTCGTACTCCAGTGTTCGTCCAACGACTCCGTCACATTGACCGAGTGTGTCAGTCTCAACACTGTCGCGGTGACGCATTGCCGTCGCAATGACGTGGTGACTGATCTCGCCGATATCCTCCAGCCCAGCCGTCTCCAATGTGAGATCAATTTCGTCACTCATGCCCTCGTGTTGTGTCTGTAGTGGCCGACTCTGGAGGTGGTCAAGTATGTGCGTGTGTGGGTCGTCTAGCAACGGAAACAGCGTACTGGGGTTGACATACCGAGGCGTCCACGGTGGCGGTTGCTCGGCTGGTACGGCTGTGATTGCTGGTGCCAGTGGCTCACTCTCGGATACTTCTTCGCTGTCTGCGGTCTCGCGATGGACCCGAATAGGGATTTCCTCCCCTGCTGGCGTATTGCAGGAATACGTCTCCGGGACTGTTGCATCGAAGTCAAGCCCCTCTCGGAGAGTGTCAATCCAGTAGTCACGTGGAGCCGGTTGCTCGCGCTGCTCTGGAAGTGGAATCACCACATGGTCACGCGCCCGTGTGAGCGCCACGTAGAGTAATCGCCAGCGACCGGCCCGGTGTGCGTGGGCGAGCGTCGAGAGCGGCTGTGACCCCGCCAGACAATCGTCAGCGGCCCACCGTTGGCTTATCCACCGGAGACCAGCATCGTAGTCCCACGGCCGACAGTCAATCGTGTAAATGCCATGCTCGAAGCCAGGGAGCGCTGGTGTTGTGGCTGTCGTCTCACTTTTCGGTGGTGCCAGCGCGACCGTTGATCCCTGGGCACTAAGTGTGTCGACGTGTGGGCCCATCTTGCCGATATGCTGGCCGATGTCGCCGAGTGCGATGACGTCGTCTTCGTCACCTTTCATCTGGAAGATTGTTTTGAAGACAACGTCGTAGTCCTGCTCACGAGCAAGTGGGAGCTTCGGTCCACTTTTCGGATTTGCATGTACTTGTTTGAGCCTTGCCACCAGTCTCTCGAACGAGTTGGATGCGTCACTTTCCAACTGTCCCACATACGTCAACAGGGCATCTAGGGCAGTCACTCGCTGTGTTGGACTTTCACTCAGATCGAGTGGGTCTGACCACAGGTCAAGTTCCGTAATGATGGCCTCGATGACTGCCGTGGGTGACCCGGCCTCAAGCGTTGCTTTTTCAGCCACAAGGTTGTCGAGCCCATGAGCGAATGCAACTGGTGGTCGGTCCCCATCTGTTTGGTCGACAATTGCACTGAGCGATGGCCCATAGAGTTCGAACACAGCTGGTATTTTTGTCCCAGAAATGACGGTCTCGGAGAAGACCGATTCAGAATCGGTTCCGCGTAGCAGAGAACGCAATTCTGCTTCGAGATCTGGGTGTGAAAGCGCCGTACAGACTTCGACGACGAATTTGACCAGTGGGTGTGTGAACAGGTCTTCTGTAGCGTTACCGACTGAGAGACCGACACGCTCGAACGCGTGGGTGTAGGCTTGGAGATTAGTTCGCTGGTGGAATAGCACGGTGACTGTCGGGTCGGTGTCTGGCTCGGCTTCGTCCGCGAATCGTCCACTTGCGAGGCCATCCGCGATGGAACTAGCAAGGATGTCCGCCTCACCGCCCCCGCTATCTGGCGCAATATACTCCGCGCTGCCAGGACTGGCCGTCGTCGAGAAGGCCCCGATATGAACGTTTGGTGCTGCTGTCTGTTCACGGGTCGGCTCAAGCTTGGAGTAGCGCTGAGTGACAGTCTCGGTAGCGCCACGAGCACTGTCGGTGAAAACATCCGTAAATATCGCATCGATGGCAGCTGCAATATCTGGCCGACAGCGGCGCGTCCGGTGTTCGTATACGACGCACTGTTTGTCCCAATCGACGCCGAAATATCGGCCGTCGTCTATCGCTGTCCGGAACAACGCAGGTTGGGCGTTCCGCCACAAGAAAATAAGCTGTTTGAGATCCCCGGCAAGGAGTACGCGCATGTCTCGATCAGCGAGAGGGGACAGTGCAGCACTCTGGACTGTCGAAACGTCTTGTGCTTCATCAACGACGACAACAGACAGTTGTTCGGTATATCGGTGCTGCAGCCGAGTCCGGAAGCGGCCCTCGAAAGCATCATCGGTGAAAAAGCGGGCGACCCAGTGCGCAGCATCGAGGTGTGATGCCACTGCTTGCTCTCTTGTCACAGTATCGTACACGTCAATATAGGCGTCGAGTAGTGAGCAAAGATCCGCAATTGCTGTTGACCACGACTCGAAGAGGGACCGATCAGACGCAACTATATCGGATTTTCTCTGATCGTCGACTCGCTGTTCATACGCCGTCGCTGTCTCCTCGTCGACGAACTGGTCAACGGCCATTCGAATGTCGGCAAACGACGCTGGTCTGCCTGTGGGATACGTCTCTTCGACAATCGTCTTCAGTTGCCGCTGGAATGCCGACACCGAGAGTTGCCGTTCGCGACACGCAACTTGTGCCTTTCTCAGTATGTCACCCGCGTCATCCTGATACGCTCCATCTCCGGGATAGGCCTCTGTCAGCCGTTCAAGATGGGCTGCATATCGTGGCTTCTCACGCAGTCGGGCGAGACACTCGGCACGCACACGCTGTAACTCCGAATTCTCACCGACAGTTGGACCTTCGGAAAACCCGACTTCCGCCGCAATCGACTGAAAAATGGAGCCGAGAAAGCTGTCGACAGTCCCGATATTGCTCGCGTGTTGGACACGCCGACCGAGTGCCTGTGCAGCCTCGACTGATATCTCATAGTCGACTGTTGGGTCGCGTGCCAATGTCTCGAGGGCCTCTGCGATACCCGGCCCGATACTCGCTGCATCATCGCGTGTAAACGAGATGAACGCCACCCGTTCTTCGGGGGCATCAACGCCATCGAGAGACGCTCGGATAAGATACTCTGCAGCGATAAACTCTGTCGTCGTCGATTTGCCCGTGCCGGGGTCAGACATCTGGATGAACAGCCCTGCGTCGTGCCCGAAAAACTCGTCTCGAATATCGCGTTGTGCGCCATCTAATCGAATATACTCGTTCTGTGGCTGCTCGTCAGTCACGGTATCTCGGCTCATCTAGACGCCTCAGTTGGAAGCACGGTTGCGAGTGCCGCTGGCGTGGTTTGTTCTGAGCTGAGCAGTCGGTCCGTTGCTGTTTCGTCGACGCGCGTTGTCTCAATCGCATCAAGAAACGGGGATCGCGGTCGTGAGACTCCGTTGGCGTCTCGGTGGTGCCGTGTACAAATCACCTGTTCAGTTGCTGTCGAGACTGCATCTACGAAGTGGTCGTACTCGCGAGCTTCTGTCCAGCGCTCACGCGGTGCCAGTGACCGGATTGGGCCGGACTCACCAGCAAGAATCGTCTCACGAACTTCGGCAGGAAACAGTCCATCAGCAGTCTGTGGCCACTCTCCATCAACGAGGCCAATTGCAATGACGTAGGGAACGCGACGTAACCAGGTATCCGTTGCATCAGCGACATCGATTACTGCTGCATTCGCGTGTTCACGCCGTCCTGGTTTTATTCTCGCAATTGTCTCGAAGAGGTACTGAACCTCCTCCCACGACTGCTCACTGTAATCACGCCTGAGCCACTGTTCGTATTTCGTAGCTACCTGCGGGACCATCTCTTCAAGGCGGACGAGCGCACGGGCTGTTTCCGTCGTCTCGGCCAATGTGTCAGTATCTCGGTCACGATGTGCCGGCAAGACACGGGCTCTGAATGCCTCAATCAGTGGATTAAACGTTTCCTCCACATCTGCTGGGGCGGGTGATTGGGGGCACTCTGATAGCCATTCAACAAGCGATACAGCCGAGGCAGTGCCAGTAATTTCTGTGTTTTGAGTGAATGTTTCCTGCCATTCTTCGAGTGTGAGTGGATCGCATCCGTGAAGCTCCCCCTCTAAGGCAGTAAGCGTCCGCGGGGCGACACTGCTGTCAGGTGCATCTGGTGAAACCCACTCGCATGCAAGGGGCTGAAGCAGCGTTTGAGCAGGAATGTGATCGTTTTTCTGAGCAAGGAGGGTACAGAGTGACTCGATCAGTGTGTAGGGAATCGTCTCTCTCACGCTCAGTTGCGTCCACACCGAGAGAGACTGCCCATAGTGATGGGCTGCACGCTGCAGTTCGTTCTCATAAGCGGCGACATCACGGGCGACGAGCAAGATATCACTTGGTGACACGCCAGTACTGCGTAACTGATCGACAAGTGCCAGTGCGAGACGTGCTTCGTGACTCCGCGTCGGTGTGACAAACTCTGGGGCATCAATCTCAAGCGACGATGATTGGTAGCTCTGTACAGCTGCCGGTGGGCGGCCACAGAGCCGAGCGTCAATTCGAGGTCCGGTCCCGGCACGGAGAAACAGATGCACATCGACTGCGGTCTCGGTAGCGATACACGACAGCAGGTCAAAGAGCGGTGCTTCGATCGAACTCACGCCCGCAAGATGAATCCGCTCGATAGCAGGATAGATGTTGTTCCAGATGTCTTCCCCGTTTTCGCGGAGGACTGCTGTCGCCTTCCGCAACACACTATCGGTCGAGACTGCGCCGTCAGTAACGGCATCGAGACGCCGGTTAGTTGCGATTGCACCGTCGATGCGATCAACTGCATCTTGCCGAGCGAATGGCTGCACGTCAGTAAGACTCTCTCTGAATATCGCTAACCGTTCATCATCGTACGCGGTAATCGCTTCGACTGCCCGACGCGATGCCTCAATATCTGCTGCGTGTGAACTAAGATGAGACCCATACAGTGGAGTGAATGCGTCAAATGTACCTGGTTCAGTCTCAAGCAATGTTTCAAGCGAACGAATCCGGTCAAGACGATCAAGCGCTTTGGCCTCACCAGTTGTCGCTTCTAAAACCTCGCGTGCAATTTGACCTGGACTGACAAACCGCATCGAACTCCGTGGTTGATTCTGCGCTGCCAGTCGGTGTGTAAGATTCCGCTGGTGGAACTGAACTGGCGTCACAATCAGGTCAGTCTGCGTTGTTGACCGCTCTGCGAATGTCAGAAGATGTTCAGGATTGTGAATATGGGTCGTAAAGATTGGTGTCTCTGAACCGTGCGAAAGCGATGTTGTCACGCGCTATCTCCTACAAACCGCAGTACGTGACCAACTACGAAGTGAGGGAAAAGACCGGAGAGACCATACATCAATTACACTTATAAACACCTGACACCGTAATAAAACCGTTGACAGTACGCTTGGAACCGAGTTGCTGAGAAGCGTTCAGGCGGCGACCAGCGGGGTTTTCTGCCGGCTAAAATTCGTCCAATCGAAGCCGTGGTATAGCCGATATGTCAGAACCGACGCTGTTGTGTGGACAGTCCGTTCGAACCTCGTCGGTACTGGCCTTCCCCTCGAACTGTCGTGCCGAGCATGATGTTCAGAACTTCAGCCTTGCCAATCTCCCGCAGGTACTCTTCCTCTCCGGTAGCTTTCGAGTCATGAGTCAAGGTTTGTGCACTGAGTGATAGCTGTTGGTACGGCACCAACCAGCGAGTCAGTCGCTAGTAGTTAGATGATTATCAGCGTGTCAGAGACGACTCACAGATCGTGAAAGCGATCTGTTCACTGAATGAGTTAACTGCTTATAAATACAGAAAACCCACTCGGGAGAGATGTCTCTCCTGAGTGGGCTAAGAGGTATGAATGGTGGCGGCGAACCGCGTTTCCCAGAGGCTCGCGCACTCCAGTACTCCCCGGAACGCTGGTGGGCTTATCTTCCGTGTTCGGGATGGGTACGGGAGGCAACCCCACCGCTGTGGCCGCCTAACGTCGAGTCACGGAATCGAACCGTGAACGTACCAGTCTCGATCAAACTCCACCGTGTGTTCGTGCGATCCAGATT
>NZ_AOLQ01000051.1 GCF_000337775.1 Haloarcula vallismortis ATCC 29715 | reverse complement strand
GGTTCAACACGAGTATTCGCCAGATCGAGGCGGAACTCGACCTCTCGTACAGAACGGTGAGACGGCGCGTCGAGCGCTTCGCCAGCGCGCTCGACGCGCCTTCGATCACACTGTCTGGACCGGTTGAAATCGACGAACTGTACGTCTCTGCCGGTCTCAAAGGCCGCGAGCGCGACCAGGAGTCGCGCTCGCGTGGCCTGTCCACGCGTGGTCGAGGATCGTACGATGGCGACAAACCGCCGGTGTTCACGCTGGTCGATCGTGGCTCGGACGATCGGTACGTCGTGCCAGCGAAATCCGCCGACGAATCGACCGTTCGACTCCTGCTTGCTGACCACGATGAGGAGTCGCTGACCGTCTATACGGACGGATTTCGAGCGTACGAACCGCTCGAAGAAGACGACACATTCACCCGCAAATACGTCGTCCACGGCGACGGAGAATACGCTGACGGCGATATCCACGTCAACACCTGCGAGAGCCACGCGTCGCTGACGCGACGGTGGCTCTCGCCTCACCGAGGAGTGTCAAAAGACAAGCTAACGCCGTATCTCAGAGCCTTTCAGCTCCGCTGTGAACTCTACAGAAAACCAGGTGACGAAGCGCTCAAACATGCTCTCGACGCCGCCCTCTGAAAATCAACAACGTGCTTCACAAGAGCG
>NZ_AOLQ01000050.1 GCF_000337775.1 Haloarcula vallismortis ATCC 29715 | reverse complement strand
AGTACAATTGCCCCCTCCTGTCTTATCAAATCCTGATTTAGGACTCGCCAAAATAGATATGGTACTAGATGGTGTATCCTGACCTAAGATGCCTCAGTCTGGTTCCGAGGAGGCCTCCACAGACGATCCCCAGCTGGATACAGAGCGGCTTGACCAGCTTCGAATTATCCTCGAGGAGACCCGCCTCCGACTCCTCCAGCAAATCCTCGCCTCGGACAGCGGCGCCCTGTCCGTTGAAGAACTAGGCTACAGGAACACTGACATCAAAGACCAGACAATCGATTATCACCTCCGAGAGCTTGCTGACCGCGGCATCGTAACGAAGCTCAAGACAGACAGCCCGGCAAACGACCTCCCGAGCACGTACTGGGCGGTATCCGACCTTGGAATTCAGCTACTGAAACGGCTCGGATTCTACGACGAGATTGCGGTACTGTCAGAGGCTGACGATTCACTCGAACGGACCGCTCGCATTGAGGAGATCGAAGCCTTCAGCGGGAGGCCATCGCCGAACTGGTACGATTCGCACTCTTCGTAGCCCGAGGCGATTCAGAGGTTGGAATCAGAAGCACTCCTGTAAACGCCCCTGAGGCGGGTCGCTGCTCTGAACTCAGAATCTACTGAATTTTGGCAAAAAAGTCGTGACCCGCTTCCTCAACTCCTGGCGAGAAGAACCACCAACCATTCTATGACAATAGAGAACCATTTTGTAGCATCCTACATTCCGAACCTAT
>NZ_AOLQ01000049.1 GCF_000337775.1 Haloarcula vallismortis ATCC 29715 | reverse complement strand
ACTCGGTACGAATCATAATTATATCATCAGACACAACCCAGACTCAATGAGTATCATTCCTTCGGGCGCAAAAATGGGTAGTACAAATCTCGCATGCCGGCATTGTGATACTGCTCTCGATCTACTCGAGATGCGCGCTGTCAACGCGTCGAACCTCACGCCCGACGGTCTTTTTCAGTGTCCGTACTGTTCTTCATGGTACTATCCTGAAATCGGACTCTTGCACTCATTGTACGGAGATGGCCAGGTCGAAAAGGAGTATTTTGGCACGCCACTCTCTCTCGGCGGGACACAGAAACGGGATCTCAACCACGTCAAGGCCGGAGAGCACCGCCCCATTAAGATGCACTCGCTTGAACCTGGGTACGAGTATGACTCCATCTATCTTCTCGGGGGGCACAGAGACGGGGTCGATGAAGATAACTGGCTATCATTCGACCTCGTTGGTGCCCAGAATCGGGCTATGCTGGGCGATAGCGTTCTCATTAGTCTGCTTAGAACGGATGCTACTGAGATTACAATAAACGCTACGCTCCGGGAGAATCGCGCATCCAAATCTCCGATTGGATTCGGGGATACTCTCGAGGTTGTCTACGCTGCAACCACCCAGTTAGGTGGCGTCACGAACCCGCCATGGATTGACCTGCTGCAAGAAGCACAGGAGGCAATCAGGCAGGGGAATACACTTGCTGCACTGCCAGTCCTCCGATCTGCTGTCGATAACTGCTTGATTCGCCAGATGTTCGTCTACCAGCTCTGGGACGGCCATGAGCAGGAGAGCGCACGCCAATCGATTGAAGACCTCGAGGACAAATACGACCCGAATCGGATCACAATCGCAAAACACGGCTTAGAGCAAGCAACCGGTACGCGGCTTACTGATGGGCCGTATGACACTCTTTGGGCGGACTTTAGTCAAGTTGTTGAAGAGCGTGATGCGATAATTCATTCAGAGACGGCCTCGCAACTCGCTCATCCTGACCAATCGACTGCGATCGATTTTTTCAATACAACCGTCTCGCTTCTCGTTGCAGCATACGACCTATTTGGATTCCACAATTCCAGTGCATAGACGCGGGAACCATTTTGGGCCACTCTGTCATATACTATGTCTGGATGAACTAGTTCTCTGTCAAGAGTTATATTAAAAAGGCATGACGACAGACTCCATAGTAACTGCGATAAACCGTATACACTCGTAAGAATATGCCTCAAACCGAACTGGAAACTGCCCTCGCTAATATTTATCCGCAGGATCTTGAGAAGCTGGCAGCGGATCTCTTGTCTGAGCGTGGGTACGATGTAGAACCGACGGGGACAACTGGTGCGGACGGTGGGCTGGATGCGCTTCTGAGAGATGGTGAGCGGATTGGAGCACTCCACGTTAGTCGAACGACCAGCGGCCGGGTTCGTGAAAAGATACGGAGCGACGTTGGGAAGGTGCAGAACCATGAGCGGACATACGACTTCTTCGTCTTCATTACCACGGCGGATCTTCAGGGGACTTTTCGACGCCGATTAGAGGCTGAGGTGCAGGATGACTACGGCTGGAAGACGGATGTTTGGGCCCGTGAGCAATTGCGTAACACGTTGATGACGGACCATCAACGATTAGCTCGAGAGCATCTTGGTGTTGACCCCAACACTCGTCTCAATGATCATCAAGATCAAATTCTGGAGTTGAGAGATAACCGATTAGATCGTATTCAAGACCGCGAAGCCCTGCCAAATTCAATTCCTGCTGGGCCGACCTTAGCCATCCACGTAGTCCCAAATGGGGTTTTCAGTACCGAATATGCAGATCATCCTGACGACCTACCTTCACTCCCATTATTCGGTCATAATAAGCTGGCAGGAGCTGGGAAATCGCTCGGAAACGGGGTGGTAGCATACAATTCTCGCTTCCGTACCGAACATCCAGATTATGTCTATCTTGATGAAGCAGGTTGGATAGAGGCTGTGTCTACTGAGTACTTCCGACCGAATCCGAGTGGTGCAGGAGGGTTTATCAATCAAGACATGGACAAAGCTGTTTGTACGACGGTTCTTGGTGCGCTCCGAACTTTCTGCGAACTCGGTGTAAAACCGCCAGTGTACGTTTCTGTTTCGCTGCTGGACGTGGAGAATTACGCATTTGACACTGGAGAGGCACTCCATTTCGAACCCCAAACATTTCCTAACCGGTATGCTCCTCCGCTAACAGGCCTTGAGAGGACTGATCCAGAAGATTTCTCACCAGAAACGCTTCAACCGTTACTGGATCGATTTTGGTATCAGGCAGGACGCTCGAACGGTTCCCCGCACTTCTCAAATTCCTAACGCCTGCTAGAATCTAACATATGTCTCTTAGACAACTATCCATATATGAAACGGCGCATGGTGCTGATTCCGTAGAGAGACATCTACAAGAGCTCCAGCAGTGGGATATTTCACCTGGGTTTATTGGGTTAGAGCTTCCGGCTAACGGAGACT
>NZ_AOLQ01000048.1 GCF_000337775.1 Haloarcula vallismortis ATCC 29715 | reverse complement strand
GGTCGTGTCCCCCAGAAGAGGGCAAATCGTAGCCCCACTGTCAGGGTACGGCTTTGATACCGGCGGGCGCTGATTCGGCGTGTGCTGAACCAGCCGTTAATTGTCTTATCCGCTTACCGGGCGTTGTGACATTATTCGACGCAACGACACTCAATGAGTTGTCGGTAGACAATCGAGTTGGTCTCGCACCGATGACACGGGTGAGTGCCACAGAGGACGGCCGTGCGACAGCAGAAATGGCACAGTACTATCAGCGGTTCGCCGAAGGTGGGTTTTCGTTTCTCATTACAGAGGGAACGTATCCCGACGACGCATACAGCCAGGGCTACCTGAACCAGCCCGGGCTGGTAACGGACGCGCAGGCGGCGGCCTGGCAACAGGTTACCGAGGCAGTCCACGACGCCGGGGTCCCGATTTTCGCCCAGCTGATGCATGCCGGCGCGCAGAGTCAGGGGAACCCGCATGTCGACGGGGAACAGACAATCGCCCCATCAGCGGTGCAACTGGACGGAGAAAAGGCCGAAGCCTACGGCGGGAGCGGTGACTTCCCGACGCCCAAAGCCGCCACGGTCGATGACCTCGACGACATCCGTGACGCATTCGTCGACTCGGCTGAAAACGCCATCGAAGCGGGATTCGACGGTGTCGAGATACACGGTGCAAACGGGTATCTGCTTCACGAGTTCCTCTCGGCCGAGTTCAACCAGCGCAATGACGAGTACGGCGGCGAACCCGCAAATCGAGTTCGCTATCCGCGTGCGGTTGTCGCAGCGGTCGACGAGGCCACACCTGCTGATTTTGTTGTCGGCATCCGGGTCTCACAGTCGACCATTCTTGACCCGGAACATCGGTGGCCCGAGGGTGAGGACGCCGCAGCGGTGTTCTTTGACGAACTGTCGTCGGCCGGTGCCGATTATATCCACGTTACCGAACCTGATGCGACCACGCCGGCGTTTGGCGACGACGGACCGACGCTGGCCGAGGCCGCGGCCGAGTACGCCGCGGATGAGACGGTTATCATCGACAACGGCGGGCTTGGCACGCCTGGTGCGGCCCGCGAGAAGGTTGATGCCGGTGCCGACTTGGTAACGCTGGCGACGAGTGCACTTGCCAATCCGGATTGGCCTGAAAAAGTCTCAGCGGGTGAAGAACTGACGGCATTCGATCCTGCCGAGTTCCTCGCGCCGTCCGCAGAACTCTCGGAGCATGAACTGCAGACAAGCGGTGCCTCGGCCGACGACTGACAGTTCAGACACAGACGCAAACGCCGATCCGAACCCCGATTCGGCGAGTGAGTTAGATCGCAGACGAGCGACCCCGTCGGCACCTGCGACCCGCTACTCGTGGTCCGACGGCCCAATATTTCAAGTATCTAAAAAATGGGAATGACTAACTAAGCCCGCAGAGATGTGAGAAATACGAATGCCAGATCCAGTCATTGCGTCGGTCGGTGCCTCGCCACTCGGCCGCACAGATCTCCCGGGCCGCGACCTCTTTTCGGTCGCGCTTGCGGAGGCGTTCGACGACCTGCCCGACCCTGCCGATATCGTCGAAGCAGTGTACGTCGGCAACCAGTCGGAAACCTACGAACATCAGATTATGCAGGGGACGCTGCTGGCCGAGTGGGCCGGCCTCCGTCACGTCCCCGCCGAGCGGGTCGAAGGGTGTGCTGCCGCAGGGGCGCTCGCGCTACGACACGCGGTCAAGGATGTCCGTAACGGCGAACACGAAGCAGTTCTCGCCTGTGGCGTCGAGAAGATGACCGCCGGGGGCACCAGCGGCGCGACGGACGCGCTGTCGGCGGCGTTCGACCGCGCTATCGAGCAGCGGTCCGGCGTCACTGCACCCAGTCAGTACGCCCTGCTCGGCCAGCGCTACCTCCACGAAACCGACGCCACGGAACGGGACCTCGCCGAGATCGCAGTGAAAAACCATGCTAACGCCGCTCGTAATCCTCGGGCGCAGTTCCCGAAGGAGATTGACGTGGCGACCGTACTGGAATCAGATCCAGTCGCTCCACCGCTGAAGCTCTACGACTGTGCGCCGGTCGGAGACGGGGCCGCCGCCGTCCTCGTGACGACTGCCGAATTGGCAGCAGACCTCAACCGGCCGCAGGTGCGTGTCGCGGGCAGCGGGGCCTCCGCGAACAACATCGCGGTCGCCGAGCGGGATATGACCGACATCGCGGGCGCGCGCGTGGCCGCCGAGACAGCTTACGAGGAGGCGGGTATCGACGCTACTGCTGTCGACATTGCGGAGGTTCACGACGCGTTCACCGTCTGCGAGGCACTCCTCGCGGAAGCTGCCGGCTTCGCGCCCGCAGGTTCGGGCTATCAGAGCTACCTGCCGCCGGCAGAGCGGGCTGACGGCTGGACGGACGTGCAGTTGAGTCCGAGCGGCGGGCTGAAGGCTCGTGGCCACCCCATCGGTGCGACTGGTCTCTTGCAGGCGCTTGAAGCCTACGAACAGCTCACTGGAGCCGCGGGCGACCGGGCAGTCGAGGGGGCTGAGACGGCCCTGTTGCTCAACGAAGGTGGCGTCGGGGACGCCGTCACCGTCAGTCACGTGCTCACAACGGCGGAGGCACCATGAGTGACGACGCCCTCGACGCGACCAACCCGCGGACACTGCCGGGGTTCTTCGACGCCCTCGCGGACGGCGAACTCTTGGGTGGGGTCTGTACAGACTGTGGCCAGGTCCTGTTGCCGCCGCGGCCGGCCTGCTACGCCTGCGGCAGCCGCGGTGTCGACGTCGAACCGCAGTTCCCCGAGGGCGAGGTGTTCTCGTACACGGCTGTTCACACGCCGCCACCGGCGTTCGCTGCAGATGCTCCGTACACGGTCGCCGTCGTGGAACTCACGGACGGCGGCCGCCTCCTCGGGCGCGTGGCCGCGGACTACGACGATGTGGCCATCGGTGACCCGGTCGAACTGACGGTGCGCGAGCCGACGGCTACAGAGCGAGAGGTCGCGCTCGACTACGAGACTGACTGGCCGGTCCACGTCTTCGAGTTACGATGAGGGACAGACCCAACAGACGACGCCGGGACAGTGGTGGCCACCGCAGCCACCTCTACTGGATACCTGACCAGTGACTGGTGTAAGGCCATTGTAGCGACGGGGTCCATAACCACGATGTATGAGCTATCGTCCCGGCGGAATCTTCTCCATCTCAGAAATGCCGAACCGATCCCGGTCGATCACCAGGTCGAAATTGACCCGTCCCTTAGCATCGGTTTCACGCCAGAACTCCGGGAATTTCGAGACAGTAAGCGTTCGCCGTTGTTGCAGTCCTTCGCCAAACCATCCGAAGTCGAGAACAGCTTCGAAGGACCGTTCAAGCAACCCCTGCCGTTGTGCATTAATGAGATCGGTGTCCCCAGCAGCGATGAGCACACTGTTTGACTCGGCGATAAGATAACAGATGGTTTGGGCGATAAAGTACAGATCGCCTGGCTCGAACTATCCCGACCCTCCTACCCCCAACACGGACCATTCCGCTGATATGCATGGCAGAGTCGGGAGATTATCGAACGTACCAGTGTAGGCACCGCTAGAAACATCGATACTGTGGCAGGAGGGCTGGTATCCTAGATGGATTAGATCATGGTATCTGATAACGCGGGTCCACAAAGTCTATTTACCAGGCGTCTATCAGATTGTGATGGGTTCTGGTCCCCGCTTCGATTCCCCCTGATTGCTGGTCGTCTGGTAGGGTTTCTCGGGTTCGGAACCCAGCCGTGCCTCTGACATTGCAAAATGGTGGGCTACAAATTGCCCATTGTGGGCCACCATTCCCTCCAAACGTGCGGTCGAGGCTCTGCTGTACTGCTCCGATTCTGTCGTATTGTTGTACCGTTGGACTCCGCCGGAAAGAGTGGGGCGACCACAGGGTCTCGTGAGCGCCTCTATACGACACTAGAGCAGCTATGTGCCAGCGCCGGTCAGCGTATATGTGTTGGTGCAACCGTCGAGGCTGTTATCGGTCCTGTCCTCTGCTATCGACTCTGTAGCGGATTCTTGTGTGGCCAGCACGCCCGCCCCTAATCTGTAAGATCAAACAGGGTTGTCAGTGCCCGCTCTGTCCGTGTCTAGAATCCTAGAACAGAGGAAACAAGCCATAGACCCCCCTCTTTCACTGTGAGCATCAGAAGCCGACTAATGTTGCCGCTGCGGACGTTGTCGGGTTCGTGAGACTAATTGTCCCACACACTGTGTTCTGCTGGATCTAGCCCAGCGGTGATTATATCATGACGGTCCGACAGCGTTGGTGAACAACAACTCAAAAGTGGACGAACAAGATGTTGGAACACAGTGCCACTTCTCCGTTGTTTCTACACAGACCTACCACACCATCTTAGTGGGCAGACATCTGTGAAACCACGTTAATACAGTAGACGCCACCGACAATGAGGCCGATTCCGAAGAGGCCTGCCAGATCAACTGGCTCATCAAAAACAACGACTCCGATACCTGCCACACCGATGATCCCTAATGCCGCCCACGTCGCATACACGACACCAATCGGTAATTCCTCTAATGTCAGGGATAGTAGATAGAACGCCGCCCCATATCCGAGCGCAACACCGATACTGGGCATCGGTTGTGAAAACCCGTCCGAGAGTTTGAGCGCAGTTGTCCCGAATAATTCTGAGAGTATTGCACCACCAAGCAGTACGTACGGATGCATATCGTTAGCTCCCGAAGCCGCCGATATACGGCTATTGAAACAAAGCAGCACTTACAATTTGTTTGAAGGAACAGTGACAGGTATGGCGGAACTGAGCGAGCTTGGACTCTCAAGTTATGAGGAGAAGGCCTATCGAACGCTTCTCGTGACGGGAGCAGTAACGGCAGCCGAACTCTCTGCAACCAGTGGGGTCCCAAAAGGGCGTATCTACGACGTGCTAAACGGCCTTGAAGCCCGCAAGCTGATTTGGAGACAGTCGAACGACCCAAATCGGTACGCAGCTGTACAGCCAGAAACCGTCGTCGACAGGCTTCTGACTGAACGAGCGTATGAACTGAAACACGAGTGGGATCGGTACTGCGAGAAAGCAAACACAGTCCGTTCGAACCTTTTGCCGACACCACCAACAGAGAGTAGTTTCTGGCTTGGATCGCTCGGGAGTGATGAAATGAGTACAGCCCTCCAACAGCATATGCGGACCGCGGAAAACGTCGTTAAAGCAGCTGTCGGGCCTCCCTACGAGGAGGCGACGTGGGAGACACTCCAATCTGAAGTGGAAGGCTTTTTTGAGGGTACTACTGCGGATTTATCTGTCGCCCTCCTATTCAGTGAAAAAGCGGTCACCCTACTCCCTGATCGATTCCCGCATCTAATTGAAAACCAGCCAGCGGACATAACTGTCAAAACGACTCCTGAGATCGCGCTCTCGTTCGATATAGTGGATAATGTAGAGACAACAATCGATATTCCGCATCCAGTCTCTGGTAACGACCGGGTCGGTGTGATTGGAATCAAAGATTCGCAAGTCGTCTCCAAGTTTGACCAGTACTTCCAACGACTGTGGAACAATGCTGTTCCTCTTCTTGAGTGAGACGGTGGTGATGGACGGACAACGTGATGCGGTCTAATTGACTCACATTGATATCGCCTCTGTGTGTTGCGGAGAGCAGCCCCAGCTTCTCTCAACCGCGGCAAGAATGTCTTGGAGCGCCCTGCTTGGGTGTACGGTATCCTGATTGATATTATCCTCAACCACCCTCGCGTCCTGTAACTTTGGAGGTGTACGTGGTGAAGTTCGATACCTCAATGTTCCACAGAGTCGCTTTCACCTGGTTGCAATGAATCCACCCTCGAAGTTGCCGCGTAAGTTGGCCGACAGTTGTCCTGTCGGGTGCGTTAGCTACCCGGGGACTGATCTGTCGTCGCTCTGGTTAGTCAGTAGCTACAGTGCTGTCCGGTGAACAACCGCTGTTCCGAGATCGTGACGGCCGCAACAATTGGTGTATCCCCCACTCAACTCCGGGACCCGTCGCGATACTGCTGAACGTCGATTAACTCTGGTAACAAGCGACCGTAGTTGAGATAGCAGTGGCAAATGAAGGGGTAAGTAATCTGTTCAGGAAAGAGCTCGACTATCGGACCCTGACAATGCCGAACAGACCGTCTTGAACTAGTTATCATAGCTCGCAGCAGCAGAACGGTGTGTGTACGCCACGCATGTCCTGTGTGAGGTCTGAACACGGCGGCCTCGAGACCGTCTATTTATATACCTCCCTCCCATCGGATGTAATGCGAAGGTCGCGCCGGGAAGCGCTCCCGGAACGACACCCCAACGCTGCCAACTTGGTGGCTTGGGTCACTCGCTTAGAACGCGAGGCCACCGAGGCTTCGTGTTCGTGT
>NZ_AOLQ01000047.1 GCF_000337775.1 Haloarcula vallismortis ATCC 29715 | reverse complement strand
AATAAGCGAGGAAAGTTATGGGAGAGCAGTAAGAATAGGAGGTAATGAGTGGAGATCGCCGATTGAAGGTTGAGAAACACTTGACCGAAGAAGATCTGGATCGGTTGCTCAATCAGACAGATGACGAGAAGGTGAGCAAGCGGCTCACCTTCGTCAAACGCCTCTACAAAGGTGCAACACCGACAGAAGCGGCTGACGATGTCGGAAAATCAGAGTCAACTGGTAACCGATGGCTTCACCGTTGGAACGAAGGCGGTCTTGGTCAGCTCACCCCGAACTTCGGGGGCGGCAGGCCCCCGAAGCTCGACGAAGACGAGCAACAGAGACTCCTCGAACTTCTGCGTGAAGGGCAACCGTGGAAATCACAGGAGATCCAGCAGCTGTTGATCGACGAATTCGACGTTGAATACCATCCAGATTATCTCGGCAAATTCCTCCGTGACCTCGGTCTCTCCTATGCGAAACCACGACCAAAGCGTCCACACCGACCAGAGAACCCTGATGAAATCCTCGAAGAGCGCGTCGACGACGCGCTCGACGAGGACGACCAGCCCCACAACAAACGTGAGGGAGAAGACGAAGACGGGTGGGTTGTTGAGGACGATATCTGTACTGATGGCGGTACTGTCCTCGGGTTTTTTGATGCATCGAAGCCACAGCCGTACGATAATTCGCGGCGTGTTTGGTACGTTGACGATCCTCACATTGAACGGGAGTTAGTCAAGACACACGATTCTGCGGTCGGATTCTACGCCCTCAACGGTGAGAGTCTGGTAACGTTCACTGAGAACGAAGAGAAAGAGCAGATTTGCGGGGTATTAGAGAAGATCCGCGAGCAGAATCCCGGCAAGCGGATTCTGCTCGTCTTGGACAAGCACGGTTCACATAGATGTGAATACACGCGCAAGCGCGCGCACAAGCTCGGGATCGACCTTATTTTCATTCCATCAGGCTCACCACACCTGAATCCAATCGAGCAAGTCTGGAAGTATCTCAAATGGACGATGGCACCGATCGTCGTTGAAAACGAAGCGGAATTCAAAAACCTCGTTCAGGAAACGTTCGAGAAAATAACGAAACGCGTCAGCTTTGCAAAGAGGTGGTGCGAACAATTCCTTGACTTTCAGAAGTTATCTTAATCATTA
>NZ_AOLQ01000046.1 GCF_000337775.1 Haloarcula vallismortis ATCC 29715 | reverse complement strand
GAGGGCGTCACAGAAAGGTTGACACACCAGTGAGCGGGGAGTGGCAAATGGTACATGAGCGCCACAACCCCGCAGAATCATCCTTCGTTCGAAGAGCTATTCAAAGACCTGGATACGGTACCGTTGGCGTTGTTTGAGCATCTTGACCTCTCGTTCTTAGAGGAGTTCCCCGTGTTCGCCCCCGACCCATGGGGGCGAACACGGGAACACGAAGCACCAGAACTGTTCAAAGGAGTACTCTATTGTTTCAGTCGAGACATCTACGGTGTCAAAGCAGTCGCCAGAGAACTCCACGATGAACTGATCTGGCGGCAGTGCGGATTCGAGAGTGCGCCGTCCTATCAGTCGATTCATCGGTTCTTCACGGACTTCGCGTTGGTCGCCGAGGACGCATTCAACAAGCTCGTCGAGCAGGTCGCCGACCGCGACCTGCTCGACAACACCTTCCGAATCGATTCGACAGATGTGCGGGCACACCCCGACGATGACGACGCTACGTGGAACTACGACCCAACGGCTGAATCAGACGACACAGAGAACGAAGATGACGAGGACGGAGACGAGGAGAGTGACGAAGATGAGGACAGCTACTACTACGGCTACGGCTGTTTGCTCGTCTCGACAGGGCCGAAACTTCCGATTGCAGCGGCCTTTACACAGCAAAAGCAGGTTGATGAGGAGACGGCGAAGCGCATCACCCGTGACGCGCTCGCCGTCGAAAAGCCGATCTGGATGCTCGGTGATGGGGCCTTTGACATTCTTGAGTGGCACGACGACCTCGTTGACGAGGGCGTCGTGTCGGTGGCTCCGTACAATCCGAGAAACACCAACGATCCACTCGACATCGAGTACAGGATCGAAGATCGTATCGAGAACCACACTGACAATATTCACCTGAAGCAATCAGTGTTAGAAGAGACGTACAAGCGCCGGACACAGGTTGAACGAACGATCGGTGCAAGCAAAGACTGCGGCCTCGGGACGCCGCGCGTCCGAGGCCGCGTCCACGTGAAAACACACGTGTTTCTGGCCCTCTGCTTGCGGCTGGCGATTGCAATCACCAATTACGAACGAGGTGCTAATCCTGGAAAGATTTCAGTCGAGGTGTGACAATGATTCTGTGACGCCCTC
>NZ_AOLQ01000045.1 GCF_000337775.1 Haloarcula vallismortis ATCC 29715 | reverse complement strand
TAGATTGTGGAGTATTGGTTAAGAGGGTCATCGTGTGGGGTCTTAGAGAATATGAAACAGGATATTTATCAGAAGATCGATAGGCAGGCCAATGCAAGATACAGGGAGCATATGCAGGATTACAGCCCATTATACAACCTCCACTCATGGTTCCTCAATTCGTGGCGGAGTGTCCGCCAATCGTAATTGAATAGTCGGAGCCATTACAATTCCCAGAGGATGCTGTCTGACTCGCCGACGAGAGCGACGCTTTGGGTGATTGTTTCTTCTGCGACACTGACTGTGATGGCTGGTGCAATACTCGGGCCAGTCGTCCCACAAATTCAGACAGGCGTCGGTGTCTCGGAGTCGCTAGCGGGACTCATTATTACAACCCACGCGGCCTTCATCGTCCTCACAAGTCCGGTCGCGGGCATACTCGTTGACCGATTCGGCCCACGTCGGCCTTTTATTGGCGGATTACTTCTGTATGCGGTCGGCGGTGGGACAGGGTTAGTTATCGACGACTTCATCCCATTACTCGTCTCCCGCGCTGTACTGGGTGTCGGCGTCGCCTTCGTCTATACTGGAATCACAGTCCTGATCTACGATCTTTATGAAGGCCAACAAATGAATAGAGCACTCGGCCTGCGAAGCGGAGCCAATAGTGTTGGTGGGGCCGTCTGGCCACTGGTGGGGGGCGGGCTCGGCACTGTCTCATGGCAACTTCCGTTCGGCGTCTATCTCATCGCGCTCCCGCTCGGGCTTGCCGCGATAGCAACGATTCCGCCTACTACACGTGAAACGGGCGTTCCGACAACGCAGAATGAGTCCTCAAGCGACAATAGCCATACCGGTTCCAATGGTTTGGCTGCCATTGCCAGTGGGTTCCAGCGGCAGCCAGCACTGCTGTTAATCTATCTGCTCTACTTCGGAACGAATGCGTTTTTGTACGCCATCGTCGTATATTATCCGCAACTCCTCGAAACGGTCGGCGTCACATCGTCGCTCTGGATTGGCCTCTATCTGACAGTTAATGGCATCGCTGGTGGCGTTTCAGGAACGCTGTACGACAGACTGAAATCGCGGGTTGACGCTCGTTTCCTCGTTCTCGTGGCGTTCATTCTGTGGACGATTGCGTTTGGGACCGCCGCAAGTGTGAACTCACCAATCGGATTAGTGATCCCGGTCGCTCTGTTTGGTTTTGGCGTCGGGCTCGTCTTTCCGTCGGCGTTCATTTGGATTGAGGCGCTTGCTCCCAAACAACTTCAGGGTCAGTTCAGTTCGTATCTGGCGATGGCTGGATACATCGGCCAGTTTGTGTCACCGATTCTGTTCGGCGTATTCGTGTCTCCATTCGGCATTCGAGGCGTATTCATCGCCGCAGCGCTTTTTGCAAGCGTTGGAATGGCGACACTCAGTCTTGCGGTACTCACCTCACTCAGAAGATCCTCGGTGAAAGATCAATCCTAAGTCTGCTGGTTGTGCGAGTTGCCAATCCGTAGATTGCTGACTTCACATTCTATATTTTGCACGACAACCGATGACAATATCACAAATGCTAGAGATATTTCACCGAGTTCGGTAAGAGATTCATTAGCTTATTTGCTATCCATCAGATTCTACCCTTCCATCGTCAGTCGCAAGACTCGTCTGCCTCGTGGCAAGGAACCGCTCAGGGACGCTCTCGAATGCATCCAGTCCTACCTGTTCGGTCCCCTCAACGTCGACACCGCTATGATCGATTTGCCATGTAGCAGACTCACGCTCGAAGCCACCGTCGAAGGCTGAGAGTTCTGTTCGACGAGCAGGTTTGGCGGCTGCTTCAAGTTCCTCAGTACGGTCCGAGAGCCAGTCCATCTGGTCGAACATCCCGTCAAAGTCGCGCTCCTGAAACGGGAACCGGACACTCGCCTTCGGTGGGAGGGCAGTGTGTGTCTCCCGGCCGGTCCGAATCGCAGTTGGCCGTCCATCGAAGATCCCGCGCTCACGCAGTGCGTCGACGTATTGACTGCCGGCCAGAACGACTAGCTCTCGACATGGAGATTCCTCCTGATCGGCGGCGTATGGTCGGTGGAGCCAAACAGCCAGTGCCGAGTGGACGCGAAGTGCCCAGCAATCTAGTCGGCTTGCGACTCGGTCCCCCGACGGGAGCCAATAGTGTGACTCGCCCTCAATGGCCTCGCCGCGCAGGTCCTCGATGGTCGTGTCGTACGGAGCAACCGTCTGCCGAGGCATCAAGATCCCGTGTTCTGCAGAGAGGATGACCCAAGAGTTCGCCCGTCGGTCAGCAGTTCGCGCCCACTGGACAGCTGCCTCGGCATACGATCGTTTGACTACAAAGTACGACGATGTATACAAATCGCGAGCTGCAACTGGCTGGTCGGTTTTCGCGTCGCCGCATCCAATCAGTACGAAGCGGCCACGAGTCCGCTCAGTCTGTGTAGTAGTCATCTGTCTCCCTCACCCCACCAGGGAGTTACAAAACTCTTTGAGACTGTCCGGTCGGCTCTAGCCGTAGACCTCGGTGGGAGTGAGTCCTGCCCGGTATTCGATTCTGTCTCGCTCGTGTTGGCTTCGGTATGCAAGTGTCTGTCCGTTCTCGTACTCGACGACAATCGCATCTTCAAGACCATTCATAGTCGCTCTCGAACCGTCAGCGGCCCAAACAGGGTCCATCGGTTCCGCTGTGAGCAGACTCCGGTCCGTCTCTACGGTCGGCCACACACCCCGCGATTTCCAGTAAGACCGGATTTGTCTCAGGCTCTCTCGAACCGTCTCCCGGATTGAGAGGTGATCCGCACTCCCGTAACCGTGTGGCGAGAAGTACTCGCCATGCAGCGCTGCTAGATGAACCCCGTTCCAGTCCACGCCGACGATGTCGGCTGGTTTCTCACCAGTCACACGCGGCTGTGTTAACTCCTCGATCACCGGATACTGCTTCGTCGGACTTGCACCCAGCAGATGCACTCGCCGTCCCCGCCAGTCCACTATGTCCGTGTACTCCTCTGCGGTCTGATCGGAGTAGCCCATCGGGTAACCGAGTACAATGTCGTCGTCGATCTCCTCGATTGCCTCGTGGCACTTCGGGACGATAATGACCTCTGTCCCCGGAAACTTTCGTTTCAGTTCCCGTGCAGCTTGGTTGTACCGTCGCGCTTCCTGCCGGTCGTATGCATCGCCGAGCATCCCGATCGATGGCTCGTACTGCTCGAAGCGTTCGATATACCGATCCAAGTCAGGATTCCGGAAGTCGTTATCCAGCATCTCGATCGGGACGTCGACGTTCCGCAGCGAGGACTGGTAGCTGTAGTCCTCGCGAACGCCGACAGTGAATCCAAGCCGATAAGCATCGATCACGAAAGGCTCGCGATGGAGGAATCCGACCCACTCAGCCTGCTTTGCATCGCTGATAACCGTCGCTGACCAAGAGTGTCGTGCTTCTGAAGACATGGAGAATACCGAGCGCGCCCACCGGCGCGCCCAGCTGGCAGGCGCGGCAAAAAACTACCAGACGGCCTAAATACGGAGATGGGAAGAAGTGTCTACTAGAATGACGGAAGGCGTCGAATCGCAGTACGACAACCCTGAGAACTACACGGGAGACTGCCATCCAGATTGAGCTTACAGGATTGTCTTCCGAAAGCAGTTGGACAACAATATCTGCGCCAACTGCAAGACACACACCGTCCAGAGAATTTGGAGGTCCTGCGACGAATCCCTACCGAGCGTGCTGAATTCTCGCTACGGAACCACCTGCCCTCAGATCCGCGATTGGTGGTCCAGCGCTTCCGTTGACAAAATATACTCTGACAACTGGCCCACCACCAAAGGGTCGAACGAGTCAGAGACGTGCCGGACGTTCCACAGCCCAGACTGATACACCTCGGATTTCGGCGAATGGTATCCAAGCCAATCGAGGTCCGACGGCCCTGCAGATCGACGATGATGCGACACCATCGCGATGGTATGTGACTCAATCTCGGCTCGGTCACACTCGGGTCCGGGGTCCCCGGGAACGTCTACCCACAGAAACGGCAGATCCCGGATGTACTCCGACACACGCCGTTCGAGTTCGTGTTCCTGCTCGCGAACAGCGGTCGTCTCGGCGTCGGGATTCTGATCTCCCCAATGGGGCTGCTCGTCGTGCCAGCCGTGCTTCTCGATCAGCGCCCGCCCGACGTGCAAGCGGAAGATTGAGCCCCGGTGGTTCCCGCCGCCGGCGTACTTGCCCCGAACGTTGCCCCGATGCTGCCTGAGTCGGTTCCAGAGTGTGTTCGACGAGCCGGCACTAACGCCGACAGTCCCGATTCGGGAGAGTCGCCAATTCTCCGGTTTGTCTGCTCGGAGGTCACTCCCCGGTGAGAAAAAGAAATACACCCCTCTGTCGGGCCAGTCCAGTCGCCCGTTTACATCTCTGAGGTAGTACGGTCCTCCAATCTGGTCACGCAAATCTGCTAAAACACTCAAGAACTGTCCGACAGGACTGCTACCAGACGCTGCTGTTGAACGCATATTCTCTCTCGCCCAGCAAGGGAGTCACAAAATATGGCTCTCAGGCATCCCGAACACACACAGTTCCGCTTAGCTGTCACCTTCGACGGCGTCGATCAGATCCGCCGCAGTCGATGAGATTCGGTTCAACCGGTCCTGCAACGTCTCGGGAGCATCGCCGTCCCACGTTTCGAGGTAAAACGCTGAGTTGTCGGGGTCCAGCCCGAAATGCCGACTCACGACGTAGGCGACCGCCTCGGCTTCGACCTCGCGTTTCGACCGCTCCATCTCATCGTCGACGTCAAAGTGAAGATCGGCGTGGGCAAATTCGTGAATCAGTGTACTCGCAAGAGCGGCCCGATTGTCCCGGTCGACCGCTTCCACCATCGGGTTCGCCGATGTCACGCTTCGGCGCTGGCAGACACCTCGGGCAGACCCATGCTCCCACTCCCTTGGAGCGACGATTCGTGTGTCGACGCCGATCTCGTCGGTGGCATCCAAGAGGTCCTCAACAAGTCCATCCGGGTCGCCATGAGCTTCTGTCTCCAGTCCGGGAAGTGGCTCGCCTTCGGTCTGGGAGACATCGAACACTGACGTTGGTCGAAAGCCGACCAGCCCCCGCTGCCACTCCTCGGGCTCTGTCTCGTCGTACTCACACTCCGTGTTCTCGTGATACGATGGCGAGTTCCCGCATTCGGGACACTTCTTCGTGATAATCGGTGCCCAGATCCAGATAGCGCTCTCGCCGCTCTGGACGTATCGGTCGAACTCGTCTTTCCACGTATTGTACCCCGCAACGCGGGTCGCTTCGGGACACTGGAGCTTGATCAGCAGCGTATTCCGAGCGCTGTAGTCATGGAACTTGCTCTGCACGTCAAGCCATTCCTGAAACTGCTCGCTGGCCTGTGCCTCGTTGGTGAGATCAACAAGGTCCTCGACCCACGAGTCAAGCCGCTCACGCATCTCGTCGTCGCGGGAGTCCGAGTCGTCGAATGTGCAGGTGCTCTGCTGGCTAGACTGCTCTGGAGTGTCTGACTGTATCGTTGACATTGGTCTGTTTCCGGGACGCACTCTCGGGTACGCCCCCGCATCTCCACTGGGGGACAGAAAATCGACGCTGTAGCTCACTGAGACAAGAGTGAGCTGGCTACTCCTCGCATCTAGCCTCCCAGCCCTTGTGGAAGTACACCAGCGCCAAGTCCGAGTTGAAGCACTGGCCAGACGGGACGTGCTGCAAGACTTCTTGCTCTGGAATCGGCTCAACTACGCCCTCCTCAAGCAGACGAGTGACTACGTCGCGGCCACGTGGCTCGTCGATCTCGACAGTATCGGGACGCTGTCGGTCGCGGTCCTGTGCGATCTGTTCGCGCTCGAAACGCTCGTAGTCTGGAACTGTTTCGGTCGGGTCCATAGTGGAGAATCCCTCACCCGGCTGGGGGACACAAAAATCAAAGTTAACCAACAGAACAGAAGTATGGCAGTCGGTGTTGGTTAAGACACCACCGTTTCCGCAAAACCACGGGAAGCCGCGTCAGTTCGGGAGCTTCGGTGCAATAACGAACTGCATCGCTCCATCGGCGTCGGGGAACTCCGATTTCAGCACGAGCGGTACTTCGTCTCCGATGTGTAACACCCGATTCGTGCCGTCTGGAAGGCCAGCGTTTGCAGATCTGACTAATGAGGAATCCAGTTTGACCTCGACATCCGCAGGCTCGAAGGCGATGAGATCAGTCTTCGCTCGACGGTACGTCATGCTGTCAGTGTCGCCGCTTGCGACGAACCGCATCTCTCCGGCCTCAGAATCCACTATGAGGTCAAACCGGTCGCCAAGCATATCCGCTGCCGAGAGTCCAAGCGACATATCATCTGGACTCAGATGGACGGTCGCTGGAATGTCAATATCCGGCATTTCAACAGGGTAGCGGAGCGATTCAACCGGGTCCAGTTCGATAGTGCGCGTTATTCCGTCGATGTTGATCTCGAGTGTGCTACTTGCTGCATCGAGTGCAAACTGTACGAGGTCGCCCGCATTACCGATCGAGAGTGCATCTCGAACCCGTCCGACATCCACTCCGAGCGTCCCTGTCGCTGCGTCGAAAGAACTGAACGAACTCCCAGCGACACGGAGATCGACCATCGCATATCCCTGCCGGTCGGCTGCTCGAATTGCAATCCCAGAGTCCTTAATCCCCAGTCGTGCCTTGTCTGTGACCGTGCCTACTGCCGAGAATATCTGGTCGAACAACTGCACGTCTCCGCTCATCTGGAGATACTGTGGGACGTCAAGCGTCAGGAGATCCGTGGTATCCACGTCCGCTGGTGTCTCATCCGCTGTTTCTGACGCGTTCGTTTCGGTGTCTGTAGTTGCTGTCTCGGTGCTACTGGCTGCTGTTGACTGTGACATCTCGATTCCCTCCGCTTCCCAGAGGGGCCACAAAATCTACCGTTGGCGACGTCGATGTCACACCTGCTGTGGATACGTTTCCGTATCCATCGGAAGGGTGAAACAGCTGCTGTGTAGGTGTGCTTACTGATCGAGGTCCGGTTGTATCAATACTGTCAATGAATCTGCATCGCGGCCAACTGGTTCAACTCGGAATCCATGAGCGTCAGCGATGTATCGGATATCACTCGAGACAAGGTCGATGTCACCAGCATTGTATATCTGAGGAAGAAACCGACGCCAACCAGAGGGTTTCTCACGCCGGTCCTCTAGATGAAGTGGAACTACTCCACTGGCCTCCTTATCGTAACCCTTGTCCCGAGTAATCGCACTATATCCGCGTGCGTGAAGCGCAATAAGTAGTTCTTGGAAGTCATCGGCCATCGTCTCACCCAAACGTCACTAAAATAATAAGTGCTTCCACGATTCGTACCCACACTACCTGCACTGACACTGCCGTCATGAATGTGTTCGCCGTATTTACAACAACCAGTTAGGGGACCACCGATGCGAGACGATGCGTTCGATAGTCGACTGTCCATCGCGAGTAGTTCTGTGTGATTCGGTACTCTCGGACGACGGCAACATTCTCTAGTGACTCGTCGGGCTGCTCCCACGCAAATTCGTAGCCAGCGACCACATCTCCCCCTTCGAGATATCCGACTGGATGCTCGGGGCCGTCCCACTCGACTGAGACTATGTCGCCACCGTTGGGGGATTGAACTCCACGGCTGACTGTCCCTTGAATAACGGATGGATCAGCGGTCAACCCGTGCAGCTGTGCCAAGTCGCTGGCTCGGATGGTGAACTTGTCTTCCTCTCCGAGAAATGAGTGCCGAGCCTCCTCCCGAGTTGTTGAGTGGTAGTCTATCGTCTCGATACTGACACCGAGAGCGCCAGATAGCAGATGGGCAAACTCAGCAGCCCCCGTGAGGACTGCTTGGTTCTGCTCCTCGATCTGCAGGGTCGTTTCCGGCGTCCGAAGCTTCTGTGTAGGCGGAGATGCCGGCCGCTCGACGGGCATACAACTGCACAGGAGCGTGCCTTCTGGCCCCGTCAGAATCCACGGCTGTTTCCCACATGGGATTGCGGAGTATTTTGATGCCGTGTACCGCCCACCACCAGTGAGGACTCGAAGTGCTTTTTCGAGTGCTTGGGCGTCGATGCCGTACCCGTAGCTGTCTGCAAGTCCGTCGATGAATGTGACTCGTGTGTCGATTGAGTCGAAATCGCCGTACGTGGCTGGAATTTGTAAGAGATCGCCATTTCCGCACTCTGCGACGTACTTTCCGACGTCGCCGTCGACAACCCACCGAGTTTGCTGCTTGTGTGTCCGACCAGCCGACGTGTTGATCGTCGACGCTGGCCGCTGAGTTGTGAGGCCCCAGTCCTTGTCTGGGGACGCCCAACTGGCTCCGTCGCGATCGGGCGCGCGACACGTCGTCGCACATCGAGCGATGTTCACCGCATCGGGAGTGAGGTCGTTGTCGGCGCTGTCTCCGTCTCCGAACGTACCGAGCGTGAGGTCAGTCATCCTCTCACCCGTCAGAGGAACACAAAATTTGAGCCTCTTGAAACCGCTACCCAACAGATTAACTCAGTCTGCCCAGAATGTGGTAGGAAGGTTTGGGAGAGGAAGATTTCGATTGGAATATTTGAAGGATAACAGTGATACCAAGGAGAGCGTGACCGGTGTTGCCAGTTTTGCCAATAATGCCGTAGTATAAGTACCCCTCACACTCCACTATTGCCAGTAACGAGAAGATAAATTGGAAGGCAGAGATTGACTCCATTCTAGTCTAGGTATTATTTTGCTATATCTCACTAAGTTTTACTCAGTACAGTTGTGTTTTAATATACACTGTATTAAAACTATCGGTGATAATATAGGATTTATTCAGCCCCTTCAGTTGAAGCGAAGGTTCACTGGCAATAGTGGAGTGTGTGTGTTATATAAGGGACTGCTATACTGGCATAACTGGTTCTGGTGGTTGGTTAATGGTGATACTGGAACCCGTGGTTTTATTGTAGCTCTGTCTCAAGTCCGCTTATGGGTCGATTCAATCGAGAATCGTTCATTATCCAGGACAAAGATGTCCTCCGAGATGATTACCAGCCAGAGACACTTGAGGAACGAGACGAAGAACTTGACGAATATGCGGCCGCTCTCCGTCCTGTCATTCAGGGTTGGCAACCGAACAACGTCTTTCTCTACGGCGTCACCGGTGTCGGAAAGACAGCTGCGACGCACGATTTGCTTGAGGAACTGCAGGAATCCGCTGAAGAGTACGACGATGTTGATCTCAACGTTATCGAACTCAATTGTACCGGTTGCACCACGTCCTATCAGGTAGCGGTTAATCTCGTGAACGAGATTCGTTCTCCTTCTCATCCTCTCACCACAGTCTCATCTACGCGCGAACCTATGAGCGAAACCGGGTATCAGCAAAAGCGGATCTTCAATGAACTCTACAACGATCTTGAGTCGATCGGTGGGACTATTCTCGTTGTTTTGGACGAGATTGATAACATCGGTTCAGATGACGATATTCTATATGAGCTTCCGCGAGCACGCTCTCAATTGGATCTCGATGTGAAAATCGGTGTGGTGGGCATCTCGAACGACTTCAAGTTCCGAGAAAATCTTTCTCCGAAAGTCAAGGACACTCTTTGCGAAGAGGAGATCCTGTTCCCACCGTACGACGCAAATGAACTGCAGAATATTCTCAAACAGCGAGCCGATATCGCGCTTTACGACGATGTCCTTGAATCAGATGTAATCCCGTTGTGTGCAGCGTTCTCTGCACAGGACTCAGGATCTGCCCGGCAGGCGTTACGCTTACTCCGGAAAGCAGCTGATATCGCCGAGAACAATGCAATGGCTGGCGGCGAGGCGAAAGTAACCGAAGAGCACGTTCGGGAGGCTGAGCATCAGATTCAACGACAACAGGTCGTTGAAGGGATGCATTCGTTAACCCGGCAGGGTCAGTATGTATTGCTGACTGTCTGTCAGTTAGCGGCTGAGGGAGAGACACCCGAACGAACGAAACTCATCTATGAACGGTATCAAGAAGTTCTTCGAAATCACGGTAGCGAACCGTTGAAACGTAGGCGAGTACACGATCACCTATCGGACTTGAGCCTCCACGGGATCTTACAGTTGGTCGATTCATCGAGTGGACGCGGGAACTACAACGAATACGAGCTTGATGTCTCTCTGTCGTCGGCTCTTGATGCACTGGAGAGTGAATTAGGGGAGCTTGATGACATCCGTGAAACCGCAAAGCGACATCGAATTCTGGAGTGATCTCGGAACCGTCAACACCAGTACTGCCAATAACCTCTCCACCTTTGCCAGTAATCACGCAACCGATAGTGCCAGTTTCTCCAGTACCCTCTCCACTTTTGCCAGTTTTATCTAAATGACTGTAAAATAATCTAATCTTCTGACACCCCCAGTGCCAGTATTATTCATCATACTTTTGTATCCTGTTTTTACTGGCAATAGTGGTGTGTCTGACAAATTATCAAAATGTATAGGGTAAAACTATTCATGCCTCTGCTGACACACAGAATCGACTGCTTACGACAGTCAATTCTTGAGTTCCAGAATGAAGTGGTATTAGAACCTTAGAAAAGATGCAGGAACCTACAATTAACCAATATTTATGAATTCATCGAGGGCTACTTGGGGGGACTCCGACATGGTTACGGTGGTTTCAAGCACGACGGCCGTCTACGGTTGGCAATAGTGAGAGAATGTCGAGTGTGATGAAACAGTGCGATCTGTTCAGGTAATCGACCAGTCCTCAGGGAGCACGACACGGGCTGAGCATGTCATCGGCGTAGATGAATCTGGTCAAGTAGTTGGACCGGAGCCATTTGCCCTCGCTGTAGTTCGGTGTCCTCGGGAGAATAGTGAGCGCCTCGCCGAACTGCTTCTAGAGCATGAGCTGGCTCCGTGGCAAGCGAAATCTCAGACACTGGTGGAAAATGCGACACCCACGGAACGAAATCAGCGAGTACAGGGGTTGATGGAATCGCTAACTGAGGAGTCGATCCCATGGGGTGTCGCTGTTGGGCGCTCACAAGAGTCGATCCATCACAAGGCAGCGGCAGTCTGTGTTCTCGCAAAAAAGACGATTACATCCGTGGACGAATTCAGTGGTGATTCAATCCTTATCCCGGATGGCGCTCCGAGTATGTATGGGGATAGCCAGGCACATCTCCGAACGCAAGCGTCACAGGTCTTCGATGGATCGTTTCAATCGACGTTTGGTGGCGTATACGTGACTGGGCTTCCGAAAGCCGATCTCACATATCCTGAGGTTACAGCGGCCGACTATATCGCAGGCTACGTCCGAAACAGGATCGACGAGGGGACGGAGCAGGTTCATACGCTCCCTGAGGAAGTTGTACGGTTTGATACAAACTGGCGTGAACCATCAGTGTCTCCCGTCCCGTTCTATCGAATCCGTGGCGTCGGTGGTGACTACGGGACACTTGAATGCACTCGTGTTGCGGCGTGGATCAAAGGACGACATCCCGACAATGACGGGTTTGACGTGACCTCTCAATGGGAAAATACAATTCAGATGCTCGAGTCACAACAACTTCAGAGATATCTCTTGGAGACTATCGCGCCGTAGGATCGGACGTCATCAGGACGTGGGCCACTACCCCACATCCCTAGCCGGATCAGTCCCGAGGGTTCAACCCAGCGGGCCTGGTCCGCGTCCTCATTCTTCTTTAATCAGCGAACGCCAATAAGCCTTTCCTGCCAATCCCTGCATAGCCTATGCCAGCAATCTATGCCTACATAATAGTCGTTTACACTCGACACTTGGGGTGTCCCCTATCTTGATTCAGCGAGAGAATCCCAGCCCTTCCCGTGAGTGACGAGTGTTCCGACGTGCTGTCAGAATCTTGTGTGCCTCTCCGTCCAGTTAGATATCAATTCCGTCGCTTACAGCGGCACCCCTCGTTGCCGCTGTAACAGAATTTGGTACAGACCGCTTCGGCAGTGATAGACTGATGTCTCACCCACCAATCTTATTTTGCTGACGGCCACAGGCAATGAAGAACCCAGTATCTGCGACCCACTCCACAGATTCTTGAAACAGGTCAAATGGCTCATTCATATTCAGCCGTCAACTCTCCGTCGACGGTGACTGTTCGCGAGCATTCCGGATATCTTCAAAGTATGGATCAACAGTCTCCATGTCTTGAACGACATCCCGCAGCGCCTGCAACACGGCAATCACGAAGGCGTATTGTAGATCAAGCTCCCGGGCGGCGACCCGTTCGGACATCCCGCCATCAGCATACGGAACTGCATAGGTGAGTGCAGCCGCGAGTTTCCCAAGCCCGTGCTTTTCCAGGAGGAGATTGAGGTCTTGGTCCTGCGGTGAGCGACCGACGGCCTCAATGAGAGTTGGGGTCACGGTGTACTCGTCACCACCGAGATTTGCCGTGAGTGTAATCGGGACCGCTGAATATGTGTGCGTCTTCTGGTCCTCATCCCGGGTCACAACACCAAGGTCAACAAGCGTCCCCATATCCGAATACGCTGTCGTTCTGGGAGTCTCTAGTGCGGCAACAATATCATCGATAGTCACCTCTCCCTCACGAAGGACGAACGTGTAAAGACGGGCCAGCCGTGGCTCTTCCAGCAGCTGGGCAATCGACATGAGACGATTGATAGCCCGTTCTGTGTCCCCGGTGGCTTTCGACATACAATTCATAATTCATGTATTGAGTAATAACTGTTGGGACGACGCCAAACAGTGAGTCTTCCACTATTAGTCGGATACCTACTGCTGGTGACGATGAATTTCATCGCGAACGATAGTGCGAATTTCCTGCTCTGGAAGGCTTGTCTCACTGGGGATATCTGGTTGCTCGAGTGGCTCAAGTTGTTGTGCAGCGGCCTGAAGGCGGTCATCGTCAGCCTCAGCATAAAAATAGAGTTCACGGCGATTGTCGTAGAGGTTCCGCAACGTTGACTCAGCCACTGGGGTTCCATCAGCAGCCTCGGGGTAGGTGTAACCTTGCTCGACACGTTCGAGCGCGCGTCGAACAGTCAGGAACTCGTCGGCGTTGACGCGGAGATAGCCGTCTTCGACATCGAATCCAGCGGGTGGTCGTCCAGTCCATCGGCCGGCCTCTTTCGCAGCGTCGATACCGGACTGAATCCGGCGGAGTTTCTGTTTGTGCTCCACGCGAGCGAGGTCACCCATCACACCGGCAATAAGCTGGCTCACCGTTCTGTCGACGAGGTCGTCCTCAAGGCTAATTTCAAGACCGACCTCTCGGTCCTGAATGCCAGTTTCGTGACTGAGACAGAATTCGAGGAACTCGTGGATTTCACCGGCACCGAGTCGAGAGAGTCGTGAGAGTTCGTGGACGACGACAGTATCTAAATGTCCAGCTTCGATATCTGCACGGAGTCGTTGGTACTCATCTCCGCGATCAGTGTTGGTCCCACTGATGATGTCTGCGTACTCGTGAATCTCCGCGTCGTCGTATGTGTCTTGACCAAACTCCCGCAGTTCGTCGAGTTGTCGCTTCGGGTCTTGATCTGTTGTTGAGACGCGTGCGTAAATCCCGATTTCGGACATGCTTCTTGCGGCGGGGGCTAAGTTTATAAATCACGCACCTTTTCGCGGGGCCGTAGAAAGCACTAGCTTCTCGCTATCATCTGGAGAAAGTCCATCCACTTCGAGGTAGCAACAATGATCGGAAGCCATACTCAGTACTTCACAAAGCCGGTTAGTTGAGAGGTCTGCTTGCTGAAGTGTGCCTAATACCCCGCAAGCAGACGGTGAAATCCACGAGGACCAGCTTCTTAACTTCCTCGTCAACGCGCTTGACGAGGAAGTTGATCTCGGTCTCGGAGCTAATGCTGAAATCGATGCTGAGGACATTTACGAGGTCCTCGTCGGCGCTTGCGCCGACGGGACCTCGATATCTGAACTCTGCGACACCAGTGAAGATTCTCCCCACGAAAACACGGTTCTGTACCACCTCCGCGAAAAATTCGACCTAACGTCGGTTGAACGAGTCGGAAACGCACTTCTACAGCAGGACGTTCTGGAGGTGCTTCCCGAGCAGGTGGAGGTCGTCGCAGACCTCCACCTGCGGCCCTACTACGGTGACGAGGACGAAACAGAGGGCCTCTATCACTCGGAAGCGAAGCGTGGAACCACGGCGTTCCACGCGTATGCGACACTGTACGCGCGTGTGAAGAATAAGCGATACACGCTGGCGGTGCGCCGTCTCGTCGACGGCGACACCGCCAGCACTGTCCTCGCTGAGTTTCTTGGTCTACTCGACGGCCTTGACTTCGGCGTCAAGGCCGTCTATCTTGACCGAGAATTCTACGATAGCAAGTGTCTCACGCTCCTTCACGCGCACAATTACGCGTACGTGATGCCAACCATCCGGTGGGGAAAGACGATCAAGCAGGAACTCTCAGAAGGATGGAGCCGTGTCATCCAACACGAGCTAACGGGGAAACTCGACGGTCACAGCTGGACCGTCGAGTTTCCTGTCTACATCGACTGTACCTACCAAAACGGACGGTACGACGAACATGGAGTGGCGCGTCACGGCTACGCCGCTGACGCGCCGTTCATCGAAACACCACGAGATGCCCGATACCACTATGCGAAACGCTTCGGTATCGAGGCCAGCTACCGACTCTCTGAACAAAGTATCGTGACGACCACGACGCAGAATCCGATTGTACGGCTGTTGTACGTCGTGGTTAGTCTCCTCTTGCAGAATGTGTGGCGGTATCTCCATTGGGAGTATGTGGCGACGCTCCGCCGTGGCGGGCGTCGCCTCTGGAAGTGGTCATTCGAGGAGTTCATCAACATGCTGTGTCGGGCATCGTGGACGGCCCTCGCGGTGCGTCGGGCCGTCCCCGCAAACCAGCCACCAGACGACCGGTTCCACCGGTAATCACCGATCGAGAACGCCGCCTTGTGAGTGGCAATACTGCCGCGTCGGCGGCCGATCGCCGCCGACAGCGGCAGCTCTGCCTTCGATTAGCGTTCTCCGACCACTATTGACGACCCATCCCAACCGAATAGATAACTCAGGTCAGGTTAATTGGCGACGCTTTGTGAGGTACTGATACTCTGATATCTACTGATACGAGCGAACGATTCTTACATCTACTCCTCACCTAGAGATAGAGAATCCACGCCCGGAAAACCAAGCTGGAGCATATCAGTGCCCAAGCGGAATTCGGCACTCAAGACGGGCGGGCAAAGCGGACCCACAAGGTAGTTACTGACCGATGGCAACGCAAGAGAAAGAGAGTAATGTGCCTCGAACCAGCGAATTCGCGCGAGCGCCTCTCCATGGGGCTGGCGAAAGTGAACTAGGAAGCAGACCGGATCGCACAGCGACTTCGGACGGATCACAGTTGAGCGGCTGTCTCCCGAGTGTTCGCGAGGCAAGTCAAGCGAGGTTAAGATATCACCAAAGCGGTGTTCGGGAGCTGAACTGAAGGCAGCCGCTGGAGCCATCTGTCTCATCGAGAACATCCCGGACATACCGACCAATGATGTGAGGGATGAGGGAACCATCGAGACTCTCTGGGTTCCCTCCGACCCAGCTATAGGTCAAATCAGCTTGATAGACGCTGACTCCGAGAAAATTAAGTATATGTCCTAGCTGACCCCAGAGTCAAAGTTCGTCAGAGAGGGTGAACGGGGACGGATGGGCGCGCGATAAAAAAGGTCTGCTGTCCATTCGTCTTTAGTTAGGCCTCACCTCTTGATTGCGTAGCGGTAGCGAGCGTCTCTTGCAGTATTGGTCGTTGCTGATGGATTTTCTGTGCATCCTCGATCAGCTGTTCTAGTAACGGTGGCGGCGAGTAGCCGAGAAACTCACCAAGTTCAGAGAGGATGAGTTGGGCGTGCGACCGGAAGGTCGCCGCCCAACGCTCGGGCGGAAACACGATTTCATCGTCAGCCTGCTCGGTGACCCA
>NZ_AOLQ01000044.1 GCF_000337775.1 Haloarcula vallismortis ATCC 29715 | reverse complement strand
CCAGAAGGTGGACAGGAGAGGGGGGCACGGCTACTTGAACGGATTCACTCCATCACGGCACCGATCCATCAAACCAAACAAACGCCTCACCTCATCCTCTGGGATGTCGCTGACCCGGATACGATCCTTCAACTCCTCAAAACCAACAGCATCCACATCACTCACCGGGAAAATCCGGCGGCCATACAAACACCAAAACTCCAGCCGATCACAGTGGGCACGGTACGTATCCACATCCTCATCCACACGGTGGCTGAAAGGCGACTTCTTCACCTCCAAAATAACATCACCACTCCTCATATCAGGGATACCACCGTTCTCCAGCTCCGGCTTCTCCTCAACATTATCGTACAAGGCTTCAGCAATCTCCAAGCAAAGCTTCTCCCAAGGACGCCAAATCGTATCCTCAAGCATACCTGGCCGGATCAAACCGAGTTTCCGACGACGACGGTTCTTCACCGCTCGAACGGTTCTGTCCAGGTCTTCGGCCAGTTCTTTGTCCGATTTGTCAGGGAAGTTCTCAACGATATGCTGCTCCTCAGACTCAGACCAGTATCCAACTGCTATATCCGATTTATACTTCTTGTCACGAATGGCTTGAGCAGTTCTATCGAGGTAGTCGGCGATTATCTTGTCTTTCCAGACGGATTGCATCCGTAGAAGTAACTCTTCTTCGTGATCAGTCCAGTTTTCAGAACTTTCACCGGTGAGATCCTCGGTCCGAGCCTTGTTGTACACTTGATCTTCTGTCTTTCCAAGGTATTCTGCTATCTCTGAAGCCTTCCAGATACCATACGTTCTTTCGATAAACTCTGTCTCTGGTTCGCTCCATTTTCTATTCGTCGTTGCACCAATTCGACTTTTCTTCTTTCTCACTGACTTTGGGGTTCTATTAAGTTGCTCAGCAAGCTCTTGGATTGAGGTATCCGAGTTTTTCTTGAGGTGCTCGATTTCTTCTTTCGACCACCTATTTTCTGACCAGCGTTCATCTTTATCGCGCCTATACAAGTCCAGAGAACGGCGCTTCTGCGATACCGAATTTTTTGTTCGGCCTGACAACTCATCAGCCATTTCCGAGTCCGATAAGTTCTCATAGTTGCGTTTGATGAATTTGATTTCATCTTCTGTCCACCTTTGTCCGCCCATAGTAATTTTTCAAAAAGCAACTTTTATAATTATTACTTAAGGTAATATAGGTATGACAATAGCATCTGTAGAAATACCGGACAAGCTCCTTGACAAGATAGACGAAGAAATCGAAAACGGACTGTACAACAGTAGATCGGAGTTGATCAGAGAAGGAATTAGAAGCCTTCTCAGACAAGAAAAAGAAAGAAAAGAAGGTTAAACATTTTCAGGCCAGTCCTCTGGAAGCTCCACTACCTCTAAACATCGAGACAAGCCCGATGATAATCGCGCTGACCACAACTAAGGCAATTATAGGAAGCCACGAAGTAATCGTCGTCAGACCATCCATCGCAGAACCTGCGCCCTGCCGAGCCTTCGTATCCTCAACTTCTGCCTCATAGTCGAAGTACAGCTCATCAGCGGTTGAATCGTAATCATTCAACGCAGAGCTGTTCAGCATCTCGAAGTTACCGGAATCATAGTACGCGTTGTAGTCCGTACCCTCACTTAGAGTCGTGTTAGACCCGGCACTGGAATCATAGAACGTCACTGTCTCAGATCCAGTCGAGACACGGAGGAAATCAGATTCAGACGCCTTATCCACAGTCACGTTCGTAGGAAACGGTGTGGACGGCTGATGCATCTCATCATAGACGTCTTCCGTGAGATACATCTCATCCTGAACTCCTCCAAGGATAGACAGACCGATAGTTAGGACTACACCGATCACCACGAAGGCGATAGCGTAGCCTTGCAGACGGTCCAGAGAGACCTGGCCTTCAGCCTTGTCGAATAGGTTGCTGGTTTTCATTGATCGGATTGCACATCCGTGAACAAAACGAGTGATACGTGGAGAGCCCTGGAGTCGCCGGTTAGACGACCCAAGGCTGGAAAGCCGAGAACGGTTTTCTCGGCTTTAGAGTGGTCAAGAAGGAAGTAGCTTTACGCCATTCCTCTTGAACCGTTGCCGCTGTTTCTAAACATCGAGACAAGCCCGATGATAATCGCGCTGACCACAACTAAGGCAATTATGGGGAGCCAATTTGTGAATGTGACTAGTCCGTCCATTGCTTGCTGTGCTCCTTCGCTTGCTGTGGTGTCGTTGATCTGTGCGTCGACTCCGGACAGTACTCTTAGTCCTACGGTTAGGACTACGCCGATGACTACGAAGGCGATTGCGTAGCCTTGCAGTCTGTCGATTGATACTTGTCCTGCTTCTTTGCCTTTGAAGGATGCGATTGCGGCTTCTGTTGCTGCTCTACCGGTTCTTTCGTAACGTGAAAGATCCACTGTTGATTTGTCACCTCCCCCTCTCTTCGAGGGTTGTTTCGTGGTTGTTAGAATGGGGTTTTGACGAAACCGTTTTCATCACGGAGAGAGTGTTGTAAACAGTTGTTTTTAAACGGGGTCGGACGAGTTTCTGTGGTTCTCGGAAGTCTTTTTAAAGAACGAGAAGCTGTACAGTACCTGAGTCCTATGCCTGACCAGATAACTGAGCAGCACCAGCTGTCGCAGGATGCAAGCGCATTGCAGCAGCAGCTGGAGACTGATAAACTTGCTAACAGGCTTCGATTCCACCTCGGTCTCGAACCCGTGGAAAAAGTCGACACGCAGGGGAACAAGACCCGTGTCTGGAAGGAACGTGAAAACAATCTATTGAACCAGGAGGGCGTGGAGAACGTGGTCGGGCTTGTCCGTGGAATCGTCGACAAGAACCAGACTACGTCGATCTACGACGACTCGGAGATTAAACGGGTAATGCAGAGTCTTCACCGGGCAGTCTCCCTAGAGCTGACTGAGAACTGGGGTGACTACGGGATCCGGAAGAGAGGTACAGCTGAGAAAGTGATGGAGATCGTGACTGACAACTGTTATTCTGCGTTCAAGCGGGCGAAGGATGGTAGGACTCTTGACGCCGTGGCGAAGACCACGAAAACCGTTTCAAAGACTCACACCGGTGACGACGACGGTGACGGTGGTATGAGCTTCTTCGGACTCGGGTGATTACTCAAGTGGAAACTACAATAGCTGAGATACTAACTACAATAACAGGGGCATCTATGGGGGCTGTTCTACTGACAATAGGTCTCTACATTTTCGACGAATACCGGAATATAAACCTGTTAGACTGGTTGTGGAAGGCATACTTTGTAGCCTTGGGAGTAGAGATGATGTATGGGTTCTCACAGGTTTTCCAGAAGGCAGAAACAGCTTCGGAAATGAACTTAGTTCTTCTTGCAGGTATACTTGCAGGATTCGTACTCTACACTTTGTATAGAATAGGCCGCTACCTTATCTACCAGGTGGCTTCCTCACTACACCAATTGGAAGGTGATATCGAACAATGAATACTGACGTTATCAAAGACAAAGTACTATTCTGGAAGGACTACTTCCCTACAAAAGCAGTAATCTGGAGGAAAAGAGGCAGCACCTGGGTCCCACAATTCACCGAGGCAGCACGGCTGAAATACGATGACCAGCCGAACGCCCACGTCTTCCGGACAGGAGATGAAACCAAGGCAGTGCCTCTGGACTACGTTGAAACCACTTCTACAGGTCAAGACTTCCTCATGGTAGCGGAGGTCGAGGACGACGACTTCGTCCCGGTCAAGTTCGACTTGAACGGGGAGGGAGACATCGACTTGAAGAAAGAGGAGCTCGACGGCAGCCAGGAACAAGTCGGTTCTCTCGATGCCTTGGCCTTGGATAACCGTGATGAGAGACTGAACTTCTACACCTCACACCTTGAGAAATCCGAGTCCAAGTACACGGTTCCAGGATTCCTGGCGGAGAACGAACGACTGGTGCTTGTCGTAACTACCGCGCTCGCTGTAGCGATTATACTGTTCGCGTTCGGCCAGCAGTTCGCGGATGCGTTGCCGGTGCTGAGGGATATCAGCGATCAGCTGCCTGGCCTGGCTGACGCTATTCAAAACTCTGGAACAGGGTCGACGCCTCCAGGCAGTTGAAGCGTCCTAGATGTAGGTGATGTGCGGTGGTGGACCACAACCTGATTCAGTCACAGGAGACTCACTTGCCGAACAAGTGGTACTTCCGCACCATCGCTTTCTTCACCGGTCTTTCTCTCTTTCTTTTCAGTAGGATAGGCTGGCTTGGCTTGTTGATGATGTGGTACCCTGTTTTCATTTACCTGGTTGGCCGGGGAAGGATGCAGGAGAGAAGGAATGATATCATGCTTCACGGCGGTGTTTTCTTGAAGAGGTATGACCGGCGGGGTGTGTAGCCGTCAGTGGATCCTGTCCAGGCACTGGGTTTGACTTTGACTGGTGTTCTGTGGTTGGTGGTTTCGCTGCAGGACTTGGATGACCGGTTGATTTCTCTCGGTTTTCTGTATTTGATGGTGCCGGCCACGGTTCTTTACCTAGATCTTGGTGTAGGTGTCTTGGCCGTGTTTGTTTCCTACCTTTTCTTCGCCGCTTGGGCATGGGTGACTGAGGGGGTAAGTACCGGTGACGTAGCCATGCTGCTGATGTACGGACTGACAACAGCAAATACACCGGTTTTAGGTCTCCAAGTACTGCTTTTCACAGCCGGTTCAACAATAATCACGGTGAACCAGCTGACCGCAGCCGAAGACATCCCATTTGCACCGGTCTTCCTGATATCATACCTGGTTACGCAGACTGGTCACCTCTGGTTGTTGGCATAGTTGTAAGAGGCTATGGCAAGTGAGGCGATCAACAGCAGGAAAGTAAATGCCGGCTCTACAACCTCGATCAAGGTCAGGATCGACGACGTCAAAAACGTGATGTAGGTGCTGGCGGAGACGGAATCCCTGACCGGGAAATCATTCAATGTGTAGAAGCTGATACCCCAGACAACAAACAAGATCCCGAGGCCGAGGCCGCCGCCCATAAACTCGTTGCTCCTCATAAACAATCCTTCAAAAGTGCTGACACCGGTTGCATTGTACGGCATCTCCGAACCATTTGGAACTGTATCTAAAGCCATGATACTACGACCTCATACCGATGATCAGGCTGAAAACCGAGTACAGCAACGTTGCGTAAAACCCGATTCTAACCCCTGACCAGACAAAACCAGGGAGGTAGCGTCCAACAGGAGAGTTTTCAAGCCCGGATACCACGCTGTCTATGATTTGGATAGGAGTTGTCAACAGATCTACGAACTTGGGAACGACGAGAACACCAGCTACAGCTTGGTCAACGACCTCTATACCTGTATAGTCTCTTGAAACAATCTCGTTGTAGAGGCTGCCTTCCTCATCTTGATTTTCACCGGTTCCTATTGTCTGAGCGTATGTCTCCTCGTATTCACGGTACTCTTTGTTGACTTCCTCTGTGACATTACTTTGAACGCCGTGATTGCTGTACAGAGAGTTCAGGAAGTTTGTTCCTCCGAGAACACCCATCAGGAATACCAAGGTTGACATGAAGATTATACTGTTTTTCACGGCGATTCAATTTACAGAAGCGGAACTGTTCTTTTTAAAAATGTGAGGAAACCAGCGGGGCACCTCCTCCCCCTTGGGTGGTTACGACCTGCCGCTGAGCGCCATAATCACTGCAACCACTACAATCGAACCAAGTGCAGCCATCCCCACCGTCAGCAACCCGAGCCAGGCAGCAGCCAGTACACCGAGAGTGGAGAAGAAGATGCTGACGGATGGACTGACCAGGCCCAGCATCGACAACGTCAGGAACAAGGTCAAGGCAACTACCTCAGCCTCCTCCTCGAAAAACCCTCTACTGTAATCCAGAGTGCCCTGTTCAAGAACGTAGCTGAAACCGTCCTTCTCCGCTGTCAACCTGTACTCATACACGTTGCCTTCAACAGATTCGTTGAACTGGCAGACCATCGAGGAACTTGCAGAGGTTACAGAGATATCACAGACCTCGTCCCAGCCAATAGCACCTTTTTTATCGACTTCTAGACGTGCCTCTCCGATCACATCCGATTCATGGTCAACACTGCATTGGAACCCGGAGATATTCCCTTCTGAATCAGTGTACGTGCCGCAGCTGTAGCTGAATCCTTCCTTGGTCTGGTAATACGGGGACTGAACCTCTGGGTCGATCCGGAATGTTTTCGAGCAAGGAGAGGACTGGCAGGCGAAGATCTCCCTACCCGTTTCAAGCAAGGTCTCCCCTTCTTTTGTCAGAATGTACTTGTACTCGATTTCATTGATCCTCATGTACGTGGTTCCGACACCTTGCGAGTCCGTCGTGGATTTAGCGACGGTTAAGTAACTGTTCGAACCTACGAAATACCGGAGAACCTGTATCGTCACTCCTTGAACAGCTGAGCCGTCACTGTCCTCTACCTGGAAGTAAACCGGTGTAGCATATCCATCTGAAAGCAGGTACAGGTCGGTGCTCTCTGAGATATTGTTCACTGTCTCGTTGAAGAGATCGTACCGCCGGTCAAGGAAATCTACTCCAAGATCGTTTTGGCCGGACAGGCTTTCGTACTGTACAGGTCCTGTAATCCTGTATTCTGCCCAGCCCGGGTACAGGCATATACTCGAGGATTTCACACCTGTGTTTTCAAATGCGAAGTTTCTGGTGTGTTCTCCGTGGTGGGTGGTGTCGAAATTAAAGTCGATGCTACCGGTCAGGTTTTGACTCCGGTTCTCCTCGTTTTTCAAGTAGAATGTAAGAGCTTTCTCACCGGTTTCACCTAGGGCAGCGTTGCTGCAGTCGGTCAGGATTTTCCTGTAAACGCTGATGTCGTCAGTGCTGCTGTCTACAGTTCTCTCGCTGTCTTTGAATGTGAAGGTGACATTCCCGTCAACAGTCTTTGTGACGGAGGCAGTGTCGTTGAAGACCGGGGTGTCGTACTCGTTGTTGCAACCGGTCTTCGTGGAGTCGTTGAAACTGGTTCGACAGGTGTAATTGGCTTTGATTTCCGGTAGTTCAGTGGTGAAGTCAGTGGAGGCGTTGAAGTTCTCTGCCTCGATAACCCTGTCTTGGGTGTTGCTGATTACCGGGGAGTGGTACGCCCATTCGACTTCCTGTGTTTGCTGGCCTGTTGATTCTTGTACGTTTGACGTAGTCGAGTTCTGGAAGTCTGAGATGTTTAAGTCAAATTCTATACTCCAGTTTTTCGTGGTCTGGTTGGTGCTGACAAGAGGGATTTCGTAGTGCAGTACCTCGTCCAGGTTTTCGATACCGGTCGTGGAAACCGTGTTAGAGGCTTCGATGCTGCCGTTGTAATCCAGCTGTGTGTCTACGTTGTTCACCATGTCTCCGACTTTGATCTCAGTTTCAAAGCTCGTGTTCTCTGTCTCGTAGACTGGGGAAGGGCTGGAGACATCCTGGATCTTGGAGTACCGGGTTTCGTAGAAAGTCGTGGTGTTGTCGATGTCGCCGTCCACGCACCGAGTTTTGAACTCGTTGCTTCCTACGTCCTCATTGAGTTCTCCTGAGAATGTTCTCTCAGACTGAGTGTCGTCTTCCAAAGCCCAGACCTCTCGGAATCTTTCTCCGTTGCTGTACAGGTCACAGGTTATGTTTTCACTGGGTACGTTGTCGCCGTCATCCTCGATCAAGATCTCGTACTCAGGAGTGTACGTGAACTGCTCACTGTTGTTCTGAGGTTTCAGGTGGTTGATCTTCGGCTCCAGGTTCTGGATCAACTGGCTCATTTCATACGTTGCTGTAGCTCCATCATCATCAGTAGCAGTCAAAGAAATATTGTAGTTTACACTGCTCTCATCCACAGAGAACAGGTTTGAGGCCTCCCACGTACCATCCCCATCCGAATCCGAGAGCTGGGCATCGGATACGATCTGAGTGCCGTCCTCCCAGACATCCGCTTTAACACTGGAGACACTGCCATCAGGATCACTTACGTTGGCAGAGACATCTATATCGCTGTTCAAAGTCCAGCTCGAAGGATTAGTAGAAACAGAATCAAAGGTTGGAGGGCTGTTCGGATCAAAAGTATAATCCACATCATCGAAATACACATCTGCCTGACTTGTAGACTGGTCAAAAACAGTTAATTCAAAGGCATCAGCATCCGCATCCAAATCCCAACCTGCTGAAACAGTATTACTTCCTATCTCATTATTATTAGAATCATAGGCTGTAGCTGTAACATCATTATTGGAATCAGGGCTTAAACACCACTTATACCATTCTCCTGTATTCCAAGAAGCTATATTAACCTCAGTTTCACTTCCATCAGATTCCTCTTTTCTTAAACGGAAGTCACCGCCTCCATAGTCTACCTGAAAGTTTACATAACCGTTTCCATCATTATTATGGATTCCATAACTTGTAGCTATGTTACTATCCGAATAGAACCACGCACAGTATGTCTCACCTAATTCAAGATTAGTTGAACGGACTAAAGTCCTTGAATCCGAGTCATCATCCCCATCAGTCGTATAATGAAGGCTGTAACTACCGTTGAAAGGATTGTTTTGGTCTGCCTGAACACTACCCATAGAACCTTCGATGCTGTATTCATCTATATCTCCATCCTCAAATCCATCTGTTTGAACACTCGCCGAAACCGTTCCCATCAAGGCCAGTGCCAAGACTGCTAAGACGAGAACACGCACCGCCTTCCGTGGAAAACCTTTACCGTGCAACACGAGTACCGCCTCCGCTATCCCGCGTATACATCGCCAAGATAATCAGGAAACCTCCAATCCCGATCAAATACGGGAAGTTGTACAGGATCCGCGTCGCCCACGGCAACGTATCCGTAACAGCTTGGAAAGCCTGCGTCGAAGCAATCACAGTGTACGCATTCGCCAGTTGAGCTGACGTGAACACCGCGATAACCAGGGTTAACAGGCTGATCGGCAGGTAAATCCTGTTCGCAGGTATGTATGCGGCAAGTATAATCGAGGAGACGAACAACCCGACTGTGAGGAAGATCATTCCGTAGTCCAGGATGGACAGGGCTTGTGCTGCGGACTGCATCGGGGCTTTCCCTGCGAAGAACTGGTTCTGCATCAGTGAGTCCAAGAGTTTGGATGCTACGACGAGTGAAACCCCGAATCCGAATAGCAGGGCTGCTATGTGGAAGAGATCGTCGACGCTGCCTTTCTTCTTGGCGAGGAGTTTCTGTTGAAGGATTTTGAAGTAGCTGCATTCCACGGATAGGTACTGTAAAACCGGTGTTTTTTAAATTAATCCAGGGCCGGGGCGGGGGGCTGGAAGAAGCC
>NZ_AOLQ01000043.1 GCF_000337775.1 Haloarcula vallismortis ATCC 29715 | reverse complement strand
GACTTAGGACCGGCTAACCCTCAGCTGATCAGCAGTGCTGAGGAACCCTTATCCATTAGGCCGTCGGGGTTCTCACCCGACTATCGCTGCTACTATGGCCAGGATTTTCGTCACTTATCGGTCCACAGGAGCTCTCGCCCCCGCTTCCATCCAATAAGAGCGCCAATCTACTCGATTACCAGTATGAGTGGTACGGACAGGTCTCGGTGGTGGATTTGAGTCCCGATCATTTTGGGCGCCTCAAACCTCGGCCGGTAAGCTGTTACGCTTTTCTTAGAGGGTAGCTGCTTCTAAGCTCACCTCCCGGCTGTCTAGGGCTCGAGACCACCTTCAGAGGATTACACTTAATCCACACTTGGGGACCTTAACCTATCTCTGGGTTGTTCCCCTCCTGGTACACAGGCTTACCCCGCGCACCGGAATCCCCGCGTCAAACGGCGTCTGTAAGTTTGGAGTTTGACAGGTGTGCCGACTCCTCTCGGAGGCGGACACACCAATCGGTCGCTCTACCTCACAGACTACCTCGGCGGAGGTCATGCTTCGACATGTTTCGATTGGAACCAGCTGTTGCCGGACTCGATGGGCCTTTCACCCCTACACATAGATCACGAGAGGGTATTGTAGGACACCAACTCTAACAGACTTCCACGTGCCTTTCGGCACGCTTCATCTTGTCCATGCGTAGATCGTCCGGATTCGGGTCGTGTCCGTGTGGCTCCCCGCGCTTGAACACGGCGGCCCTCGGGCAAAGCCCTGCGGCCATGTCGGTTTCCCTGTGCCTCCCCGGATACTCCGGTTAGACTTGCCATACAGACACACTCCCTGGCTCGTTTTTCAAAACGTACGACAGAACATCGGCTTCCCGTGAGTCTTACTGGAGACTCGCGTCTCGGTCATTCGTCATGGGACCTTGTATGCCCTGTCGCTCGATCGCCAACTGATTTCATGCTCTATTTCGCCTCCCTTCTGAGGGTACTTTGCAGCGTTCGTTCACACTACTTGTTCACTATCGGTCTCAGGTTGTGTTTAGCCTTCGCAGTCGATGCCTGCGTTATTCGCGAGGGATATCCAACCCCCGCTACTCTGGCACTACCGCACAGCGTACTGATTTCGATTACGGGGTTGTCACCCTGTATCACGCTCTATTCCAAGAGACTTCGTCGAAATGGTCGGCTGATGAGAGGTAGCCCTGACACCACATTGCCCGTGAGGGCTTCGGTTTGGGCTGTATCGCGTTCACTCGCGGTTACTGACGACATCACGTTGCGTTTTCTGTTCCTCCCGATACTGAGATGTTTCAGTTCTCGGGGTTCCTCATTGCGCGAAGCAATTGTTAGAGAGATTCTCATTCGGAAATCTGTGGTTCTTCGCCTCCGTGCGGCTCCCCACAGCTTATCGCAGCTTGGCACGTCCTTCATCAGCGCCTGAGCCGAGCAATCCACCAGCTGGCATAGTAGCCAACGTCGTTGTGACTCGTTCAACTGAACGAGTCCAGTGGACGCCTGGATCGCACGTACACACGGTTTCATACTCGCCCCCAAGGTGGAGATGGTGGGCGAATCGACCCTTCCCAGGCGCGGTTTGACCCGGCCTGGTGCATCTGTCGTCGTA
>NZ_AOLQ01000042.1 GCF_000337775.1 Haloarcula vallismortis ATCC 29715 | reverse complement strand
CAACAGTTTATGGCTATGATTCTATGGCGGAAATAGTACTATCATTCACTGTTCTCGCATTCGTATTCGCATACCTGGCCGTCAACACGCCGAAAGAACACGGCCCGCTGCAGATCCTGAACTACGTACTGACCTTCCTCACTATATTCTTCACAGGGTACCTCGCCTACGCACGGAAGGTATCTGGACAAGAGGAACTGCTGGTAGTCTGGAACAACGCGTTTGCCTGGGTGTTCTACATCGTGGTCGCGTACTTCATGCTGTATATACTGGTAAAAGCCTTCAAACTGTACAAAACTAGGAAATAGTAGAGTAGGAGGTTTTGAGAGACTGTGAACAGCTCCAAGCAAGAAGAGGAAGAAAGCAAGCGGAAGGAGAGAGCGGAGAACGGCCGTGGTAAAGGCACCCGTGTCTACGTAGGTGTCGAGTTGCTGGATGTCTTGGAGCGGTTCCAAGATATCGGGGACTACAATACGATGCGTGAGGCCAGCGATGAACTGGGGAAACTGTTGAAACGGTATAACTTGTTGCTGGAGGATCCAAGCAGCTTGAAGCGTGGAAGCAGAGAAGGTGTGGAAGATGAAGAAGGTGAGAATGACGGGTTTGCCGGGTTCGTCGGTTCCTGACTTTTTCTATCGTTGTCGTGCGGCGTAGGAGAACTCGTTCTGCACTGGTTTCAGGTCTTGCCCTGGTTTCTTGTAGTGGACGTAGACTGTTGAGGGCCGGTTGCTTTTGGCAAGTGTCCTCGCCTTTTCTATGGCGGGTTGTTTGTTGTCTGCGGTACGGGATGCTCTTTCGGCACCTGCTTTCTTGACTTTCCATTCACGGTCTTCGTCGCTGTACGTGACGTGGTATTCGGTCATGTAAAGGTAGCGGCGGCCAGTTGTTTAAAAAAGTACAGTTGGCAATGAAGTGTTTAACCTGCCGTGACCTGGTTTGTTGCCGTTTCTACCGGCGGATCAGGGGTTTTGTAAGTGTTCGGTGGTTTGTTTGTGGAGTACGTTGATTATATGCTGGAGTCGGAGGATTCCGACAACGAGGTATTGGGTGATTGGGGTGAAGTAGAGGCAATTCTGGAAGAAACCGTTCACAGGGACAAAGTCCGAGTCAGTGAGAGAGTTCGACAGGTCTACGACGAGTTGGAGAGCCGCCGGGAAGTGTTTGAGGACAACCGAGATGAGATCGAGCAGCGGATCAAGAACCATGAAAGCCGGTTGGAAAATGCTCAACGTAAAGACGAGCAACCTGTCCGAGAGAAACTGATGCAGCTGCGTGACCTGAAGCTGCAGGAACGGAAACAGTACTGGCGTGACGTCCAGGACCTGAAGGAGGAGCTTCGTGTCCTGCTTGAGAAACTGGATGAACTGGATGATTCCAGCTTTGAGGAGTTTTTTACCGGGTAGACCCGTACCCTGGTATATGATTGACGGCGAACAGGACCTGCAGGAGTTGGTGGTTTCTATAGTTGAGTCAGAGGATGCTGTGGCTGTCACTGCTGGTTTAATCAGTCAGAGAATGGAGAACCGGCACGGTGTTGAGAAGGATCGCCGTGAGTTGAGGGAGTTCTTGGACGGGCTTGTTGAGGAGGATGTCTTAGAGTACAATCACGGAGAGTACGGCGAGTACACGATTCCGGAGTAACTCCTTATTTTCTGCGTCGGCGGCCCTGTTTCTGTCGCTTCTATTCCGACGGTCAAAACTTTAGATTTGTCCAGCAAAACGTTTACTAGATTAGCGAACGTTACAGTGACTGTCCGATGCTTGGCACCAAAGAGAAGGCCTCGGCACTCATAGGGCTCGTCACCACTGGGGAGTCACCCCGGTTCGGCCCTGTGAGTCGTCGTCATCGGCCGCCGGATGGTACCGTCGCTGGCGACAAGACGGTTACTCATCGTGGCCACACAGTAGAACAAACGCTAAACCAACGCGGGCCAACCAGTCATCTATGAACAGACGACGCTTTCTCACACTTTCGGGGGTGAGTGTCGTCGGCGGAGTAGCGGGGTGCAGTGGCGAGGCGGACAGCGCCGAAACCGTCGACAGCCACCCGGCGGCCGCTGATCTCGACGCCCAGCCCCGCCGCGGCGAACTGGGCGGCCACGTCATTCTGGCGTTCGAAGACCCTTCCTGTCCCACGTGTCGTCGCTTCCACGAGAACACGCTGCCAGACATCCGAGAGAATATCGTGGACGCGGGCAAGGGCGCGTACGTCGTCCGAACGTACCCCGTCATCTACCCGTGGGGTGAGCCGGCGACGCAGGCGCTGGAGTCGACGTTCGCCCGCGACAGCGAGGCGTACTGGGCGCTGTTTGAGCACTACTTCGCCGAGCAGTCGTCGTTCGACTCGGACAACGTTCTGGAGCGAACAGCGACGTTTCTCACCGAGGAGACGGCGGTCGACGGCGAAGCGGTCGCAAGTGACGCCCGAAACGGCACCCACGACGAGGCTGTTCAGGCGGACATTCAGGCGGCCGAGAACGCCGGATTAGGTGAGACGACACCGATTATTCTGCTGTTCGAGGACGGTGAGTTTGTGACGAAGGTCAACGGAAGCGTCAGTTACGACCTCATCGCCGAGGCGCTGGGAGAACGCGGCGGATGAGCACCGCACGGGGGCTCCGATTGCCGACGACGCGCGGGGACTGGCGGCTCATGGGCCGGACCGTCAGGCTCGTGCTCACGCTGCCGTTCTACGCGGCGGTTGCCGCAATCGCCGCCGTCGTCTCGCTGACGGTGTTCGTCGTTTCGCTGAACGTCCCGCTGGTGCTTGATCTGGTTGTCGGGGGGTCGCTCCCGATTGCCAGTCGGTTGCGCGTGCTCGCTGAACTGTACCCGTTCATCGGCACGTCATTCAACCCCGCACAGGGGGTTCTGCTGGTCGTCGTCGCCGTTCTCACGGGCGTCGACATCGGGCTGGTGACCTACCACTTTCGGGAGCACGGGCTCGATTTCCAGCAGGGCGGCGCGGGTGTCGCAGGCGTTATTCTTGGAACGCTCGGCGCGGGCTGTGCGGCCTGTGGGTCGGCGGTTCTGCTGGGGCTGCTGTCACTGCTTGGCGTCTCGACCTCGCTGCTGTTCCTGCCTCTGGACGGGCTTGAGTTTGCGCTGCTTGCGCTCGTTGTGTTGACGCTCTCGATTTACTGGCTCGCCGAGGGGATGCGGGGCGGCGAAATCAACGGCTGCCCGGTCGACTTCTGACCGTGTCGGTGACGACTCCACGTTTCGCCCCGGTCGTGGAGTGCCAACCGTTCCAGTGGGAGAAAGCGTATAGTGTCGTCAGCCGAACACTCGCGTCGAGAAGGTATGTCCGAGACGGAGTCACAGGTGACGGCCTCGATGGAGTCTCCCACCGAGTACGAACATCTCCACCGGAAGCAGAAAGAAACGGCTGGCACGGTCGAGCTAGCCGAACTCACCGACGTGTGGGTCGGCGAGAGCGAACTCGTCTGTCGGTTCCAGTTCGACTGGGCGACCGCCCCGATACAGCGGCGCTACGACCTGAACAGCGACCGTGATATCGCCAAGATCGAACGGCTCTGCGAAGCGAACGGCCTACAGTTCGAGCAGGCCAGTCATCTAGAGGGGGCGCTGATCGAACTCGAATATACGGGGTCGCAGTGGCTGCCGCGGCCAGAGGCCGCCTACACCGACGGCGAAGGGGCGACAGCCGAGACGTTCCGTGCAGAGTGCCGGTTACTGTTCGATGAACTGGCCCAGTCGCCCGCGTTCGTCCGGCGAGGCATCGAACGCATCCGGGACCTGTCGACGACGCAACTGATTATCGGCGTCATCCTCGTCAAGAAAATCGCCATCATCGCGTTACTAGCGCATCTCTTGCTGTAGCCGCCCGCCCGTCGAACGACGGTGTGTAGATCAGTACCTGCCTCGTCTCAGTCACTCATCGCGGAGTCGGAGCCAGTTGGCGTGTCCACGCCGACGGTCCCGGCGGTCTCGAACTGCGAGAGTTCGTCGTTGAGCGTGTCGGCGTCGTCGGCGAACCGCTCCACCGAGTCGACCATCCCGGCAACGGTCTGGCCCTGTTGATCGACCGTCGTAGCCATTTCACGGGCGTCGGTTGCGGTCTCCCCGGCGATGTCGTTGATATCGTCGATTATCCGCACGACTTCCTGTGCGCTGGTCGCTTGCTGGTTGGTCGCTCGGTCGATTTCCTGAATGCCGCCGTTGACATCGACAGTGGCGTCGACCACGTCCTCAAGCGTCGTAATTGTCTCGGAGATGGTGTTGCTTCCGCGGTCGACAGCGTCTTCCATCGTCTCCATGGCGTCGACGGACGTCCCGACCTGAGACCGAAGCGAGCCAATGAGGTCTTCAACGTTGCCGGTGGCGGCCTGTGTCTCGGTCGCAAGCTGTTTGATTTCGTCAGCGACGACAGCAAAGCCAGATCCGTCTTGGCCGGCACGGGCGGCTTCGATGGAGGCGTTCAGGGCGAGCATATTCGTCTCCTCGGCGATGCCGTCGATGACTTCGACTATCTCGGCCATGTCCTCGACGATATCGTCGAGTTGCTGAACCTCGCTTGCGGCGCTCGTCGAGTGGTGTCGGATTTCGTCGACGGCGCTCTGTGCTTCCGACGAGGACCGCTGGGCCTCTCGACCGAGGTTCGCGGCAGTGTTGCTCTGTTCGGCGATTTCGGCCACGGACGACGCCATCTCTTCGACGGTCGCCGAGAGGTCACTGAGTTCGCTCGCCGCGTCGTCTAGCTGCTGGCGCTGGGTTTCTGCCCCGTCAGCGATGTCAGATGCGGTGTCGGCCACGGACTGCGTTTCGTCACGGACCTGCTGACCGTCGGTCAACACGGTTTCACTTCCAGTGGCGATACGCGTTGAGGTCGACTGGCCGCTGCTGATAGCGGTCTCTAGGTCACCCAGCGTCTCATTGATGGCGGTTCCGACGGCGGCCATCGCGTCGCTCATGCTGTCGGTGTCGACACGGGCGGTCAGGTCACCGTCGGCCGCCTCGTCGAGTGCCGTGCGGTACTGTGTCGCTTTCAGTTCGAGGTGGCTGCTCAGTGCCTCCATCTCGCTGCGCTCGGCCTCTGCGGTTTCGCGGGCTTCTTCAGCTGTCTCGCGTGCCTCCTCGGCACCCTCCCGGGCTTCGTTTGCCTCCTGAATGTTCCGGCCGAGCGAGGCCGCCGCCCGTTCGAGTTTCGTGTACGTGTCCCCGACCTCGTCGATCCGGTCGGAATCGAAGTCGATGTCGTACTGGCCGTTGTCGATTGCCGTCGCCTTTCGGTTGATCTCGATTATCGCGCGGTACATCTCACAGTAGCCCAGAAAGCCAGTCACGGCGACGACAAATCCGATGAACACTGCAGCGGTTGTCACGGAGGAAAACAGCACGATAGCCAGCGCCGGTGCGCCCACAATCGACATCGCTGCCAGCAGGAAGACACGAGCGCTGAACGTCCGGCGAAGTGGCGTCGGAAGGTGCGATTCGATTGTCATGGGCACAGTGCCGACCGCGAGCATGAGTCGACCAAGCGCGCCCGTCGAATCGTCTGTCGTCGTCATCGAAACCACCTTGGGACAAGTGGCAACCAAGCGACAAAAATAGGCCTTTTCGGGTGCATGTATCACGTTTTCACCGACTTATAAAAAGTCGCACCCTCAGAGTATCAGCGGTGAATTTTTCAGTGTCAGTTCGTTGTTGTGATTTCGACCACGTCGCGGTGGTCGAGTTCGGTGTCAGCGCCGATCTGTCGCTCGGTGCGCACGTCGTGGGCGTGGAGGAAACCTTCGCCGATGTCGGTGTGCAGGAAGTACGCGAAGTCCTCGGCGGTCGACCCGTCGGGGAGGACGAAACAGTCCTGCAGGAAGGTCCCGTCCTCCTGTGGCTTACGAGCGCCGGGGAACACCGCGATAGCCCCCAGCTCCTCGAACAGCGCTGTTTCGAGGGCTTGCTGGACGCCCGTGCCACCGAACTCGGTCACGAACTCCCGAATCTGTTCCAGCCCCGCGGCCTTCTCCTCTGGCAGGTCCGCCGTTACGGTAAAGTCCTCGTCGCCGGGGCGGTAGTTGAGTACGCCCTGCTCGTTGCCGTTTTTCAGCGCTTTCTCCGCGTGGGCCGAGACAGGGACAAACGTGAGATGCTCGTACTCCGGGTCCTCGGTGATCGGCTCCCAGTTTTCTTGTGCCGCTGGTGTGTCCATCTTGTTTGCCGCGATGAGCATCGGCTTGGTTCGGATGCGTATCTCGCGGGCCAGCGCCTGTCGGTCCTCGTCGTCCCAGGTGTCGGGGTCCAGTTCCAGGTCCAGCGCGAGTACGACCTGCTTGATCTCGTCAGCGTTGATCTTGAACGCCGACATCTGTTCGGCGAGGTCGTCCTCGATGGCCTTGTCCTCGCCGTGGTAGCCCGAGCGGTAGCGCTCGATACCTTTCTCCAGAATGTCGAGATACCACATGTCGAGTTCGTCTTCGAGGAAGTCGATGTCCTCGCGTGGGTCGTGGTCCTCGGTGGGTTCCCCTTCGAGGTCCGTCTCGCCGGTGAAGTCAACGACGTGGACGAGTACGTCGGCCTCGTTGAGGTCCGTGAGGAACTGGTTGCCCAGCCCCTTCCCCTCGTGTGCGCCGGGGACGAGCCCAGCCACGTCGACGAGCTTCGTCGGGACGAACCGCACGCCTTCTGTACAGTAGCCGTGGTTGGGCGTACAGGTGTGGTCGAACTCGGGGGCCGCACAGTCGACGCGGACGTAGGCCTCGCCCATCGAGGGGTCGATTGTCGTGAACGGGTACGCGCCCTCGGGCACGTCGTTCATTGTTGCCGCATTGAAGAAGGTGGACTTGCCGACAGACGGTTTGCCGACGAGTCCGATCTTGTAGCTCATTGCACCGACGAAGCGGTTTCAGCGGCTTAAACGCTGTTACACGAGCGACGAGAGTGTGTGAGTCACACGCAACGGGGCGAGGTTACACCGTCCGCTCGTACACGTTCACGGGGTGTTCCTGGCCGCCGACCTCGGTTGTCCGCTCGCCGACCTTCTCGAAGTAGGACCGGTAAAACCCGTTACCGACCTCGTTCTCGGCCAGTACCTCATCGCGTATCTTCCGCACGGAGAGGTCACGCAAGTGGGCCTCGCCCCGGCGAAGCAGTTCGCTCCCGATACCCTCGCCCCAGTAGTCTGGGTGGACGTACAGGTCAAGGTCGCCGAATCCGGTCGCGTCCGTCATCCCACAACTCATGTACCCCACCACATCCCCGTCTGCCGTCGAGACGAACAGTCCGACCTCGTCGAGTTCTATCATCCGTTCTAGTACCGGCGGCGCGTATCCCTCCTTGAGGTGGTTGTTCACCGTCTCTGCACCGAGGATGTCGTCGTACACCGCGTGCCATGCGGCCCTTGCGACCCGGCGGATATCCGCGATATCCACCGATTCGGCCGGTCGGATGGCTGTCTGAAACGACATGTGTAAACATGTAACGTGGAGAGGTATAGAACTGTGGCATGTTTGACACCGTGAGCTATCCGTCATGGCCTGCGTCGCCTGGGATGATAGGGCAACTCTTATGTACACTTCTGTACGTTAGTGTTCAGTAATGGACGACAGTGAGGAGATAGCACCAGCGGTTCAGTCAATTCTCGACGCGGCGCGGGAGCGCGGTGGCGGCGGTGACCGGGTCTCGGTGACGCCCCGTTCGCTGCCCGATGCCTTCGACGCGGTGGCAGACGCCGGGCGGACACCGGTCGTCGCCGAGATCAAGCCGACGAGTCCGACCGCGGACGGCGAGCGGACCGACGACCCGGTCGACCTCGCACAACAGATGGTCGCGGGCGGCGCGGCGGCGCTCTCGGTGCTGACGGAGCCAGACCACTTCGGCGGGTCAGCAGAGACCCTCGAACGGGTTCGCGAGGCCGTCGACGTACCGGTGTTGCGCAAGGATTTCATCCTTCATGAGGCCCAACTGGACGTCGTCGAAGCGGATGTCGTCCTGCTCATCGTCCGCTTTCTCGAAGCCGAGGGCACTGGCGACCTCACTGATCTCCTTGCGGCCGCACGCGAGCGGGGATTTCAGGTCCTCGTGGAGACCCACACTGCGGCAGAAGTCGAGCAAGCGGTCGACGCTGGCGCGGACATTATCGGGGTCAACAACCGCGACCTCGCGGAGCTAGCGGTCGACCTCGGAACGTTCGAGGCGGTCGCGCCTGATGTCCCGGACGGCGTCACACTCATTGCTGAAAGCGGCATACAGACACCAGACGACATCACGCGGATGCGCGACGCCGGTGCGGACGCCCTGCTGATTGGATCGGCAATCATGGACCACGACGCGGCGACGGACGTGGAAGCGAACACGCGGCGACTGACAGGTGCGGACACTGATGCGATTGAGACGACTACAGACACATGAGCACTGACGACGCATACGACCCCAAGTTCGGCGAGTACGGTGGACAGTACGTGCCCGAGGCACTGATGCCAGCTATCGAGGAGCTGACTGATGCCTACCAGCGGTACGTGCTCGAAAACGAGGACGGCTTCATGGACGAATTCCGGGAGCGGCTGGCCGACTTCGGCGGTCGACCGACGCCGCTGCAGTACGCCGACCAGCTCTCGGCCCGGTACGACACGGACGTCTATCTCAAGCGCGAGGACCTGCTCCACGGCGGGGCCCACAAGCTCAACAATGCGCTGGGCCAGGTGCTACTGGCGAAGTACATGGGCAAGGAGCGAATCATTGCCGAGACCGGGGCCGGCCAGCACGGCACGGCGACGGCGATGGCGGCGGCTCATCTCGACATGCCCTGTGAGATTTACATGGGCGAGACCGACATCGCGCGCCAGCGACCCAACGTGTTCCGGATGCGTATCAACGGCTCCGAGGTGAACCCGGTGACCGTCGGCCGCGGCACGCTCAAGGAAGCAATCTCTGAGACGATGCGGGACTGGGCGACCACCGTCGAGAACACCCACTACGTCATCGGAAGCATCGTCGGCCCGCACCCGTTCCCGAAGATGGTACGGGACTTCCACTCGGTTATCTCCGAAGAGGCTCGCAAACAGATGCTCGAAACGACTGGCGACCTGCCGGACACTGTCATGGCCTGTGCCGGCGGCGGGTCGAACACGATGGGGATGTTCGCCGAGTTCATCGACGACCCCGAAGTCGACCTCTACGCTGTCGAGGCCGGGGGCTCCTCGCTGCAGGTCGACGAGGAGGAGGGCGTCGCGCCCAACTCCGCAACGCTCTCGACCGGCGACGAAGGCGTCCTCCACGGCGCGCGCACGAAACTCCTGCAGGACTCGGATGGCCAGATAATGGAATCTCACTCCGTCTCGTCGGGGCTAGACTACGCCGGTGTCGGTCCGGAGCTCGCCCACCTCGTCGACGAGGACCGCGTCACACCGGTCAACGTCGACGACGACGCCGCGCTAGAGGCGTTCCACCGGCTCTCGCAAGACGAGGGTATTATCCCGGCGCTGGAGACGGCCCACGCCTTCGGCTACCTCGAAGAGCACCCCGAAGCGGTTGGTGACTCCGTTATCATCAATGTCTCCGGCCGCGGCGACAAAGACCTCGAAATAGCCATCGAGGAGACCGCGAAACGTGACCTCGATATCGCGCCGGATATGTCTATCTTCGAACGCGTTGGCGGGGGTGGCCTCTGATGGGCCTCGAACGCGCCTTCGCCGACGAGCCTGCTTTCGTCCCCTATCTCGCTGCCGGCGACCCGAGCTACGAAGCCTCCAAACAGTACGTCGAGGCGCTGGCCCGCGGCGGCGCGGACGTCATCGAACTCGGCCTGCCGTTCTCGGAGCCGATTGCGGAGGGCAAGACCATCCAGAACGCCATCGTCCGCTCGCTAGAGGCAGGGATGACGCCCGACCGCTTCTTCGAGTTCGTCACGGACCTCGACGTGGACGTGCCGCTAGTGTGTATGACCTACTACAATCTGATCTATCAATACGGCTCAGAAGAAGGTCCCCGCCCCTTCGTCGAGAAGGCCGCCGCGGTGGGCATCGAGGGGCTCGTCGTCCCGGACCTCCCTGGGGAAGAAGCCGGCCCCCTTCGTCGGGCCTGCGACGAGTTCGACCTCGATCTGGTGTTCATTGTCGCGCCGACGACGAAAGGCGACCGACTCGAACGGATGCTCGAACAGGTGTCTGGCTACGTCTATGTTCAGGCGCGCCTGGGCGTCACCGGCGCACGAGAGGACGTGGACGATGCCACTGAGGAGTCGCTGGCTCGCCTCGCGGACTGGGACGTGCCAAAGGCCGTCGGGTTCGGCATCAAGACCGGCGACCACGCCAAGCGAATCGTGTCTGCCGGCGCTGACGGCGTCATCGTCGGCTCCGCGCTGGTCGATATTGTCGCCGAGGGCCACGAGGACGGCGATCCCGTCGACGAGGTGGCCGACCGGCTCGAAGCGAAGGCTCGCGAACTCAAAGACGGTGCGCTCCGGGGGGCGGCAGAACGACCGCAACCGGAACGCACATAATCGTACTTGCCACACTGTCTCATATCATGACTGCAGGCAAACGCGCACGACTCGAACGCATCGGGACAGACGACACATACGTCATCATCCCGATGGACCACGGCATCACAATGGGGGCTGTAAAGGGCCTCAAAGACATCGAAGCGACGATTGATGCGGTTACCAGCGGCGGCGCGGACGCCGTCCTTACCCAGCGTGGCATCGCCGGCCGGGTCCACCCCAACAAGAACGACGCGGGCTACATCACCCATCTCAACGGCTCTACGACTATCGGCCCGGACGAGCAGGACAAGCGGACCACGGGAACAGTGGAAGACGCCATCCGCGCCGGGGCCGACGCCGTCTCGTTCCATATCAACGTCGGCAGCCAGTACGAACCCGAACAGATCGAGGAGCTCTCCGAACTGACGACCGAGGCCAGCCAGTACGGCCTGCCGGTGCTGGCGATGGCATACGCCCGCGGCCCCGACATCGACTCCGAGAACGAGGACTACAACCAGTCCGTCGGCCACGCTGTCCGGCTGGCCGAGGAACTCGGCGCAGACATCGTCAAGACGGGCTACACAGGCTCCGCTGAGACGTTCCAGCACGTCGTCGAGTCCACGTCACTGCCGGTGGTCATCGCCGGCGGCTCGAAAGGCACCGACGAGGACACCGTCCGGATGGTCCGGGGGACGATGGACGCCGGGGCCTCCGGCGTCTCGATGGGCCGCTCTATTTTCCAGCACGACGAACCGGAGAAGATCGCCCGCGCCGTCTCCGCCGTCGTCCACGACGACGCCACCACCGAAGAGGCGCTCCGCGAGGCCGGACTGGCCGTCGAGGCCTAAAGGCCAAACAGCGACCGCATTCGCGCGCCGAGCCCGTCAGCTTCGGCACCGTCGCTGGCAGCCGCGTTGCTCTCGCTGGGAGTGTCCGACGGCGAGTCACCGGCTTTCTGCTCCGGGCCGTCGGCATCTCGTGACGCTCCGGTGTCTCGCCCTGCCTCGTCGCCATGTTGCTCCGCCCCGTCTACCGGTGCTGATTCGCTTGCCACCAGCTCACTCCCGTCGATTATCGACGTGGTTTCGGCTCCGCCTTCGGCGTCCGCCTCCGAAGCGGCTGACGTACCGATATCGGTCAGTTCGGCTACGTCGTCCGCTGGCGGGTCGCCTGTCCCGTCCTGCTCGGCTGGCGCTGGACCGATCGGATCGCCGTCGTCCCTGATTGCATCCGATGGGTGGACTGTCCTGCCGCCGTCCGTCGTCCCGGGGCTGTGCCTCTGTGGTGGCTGTTTCGCTGGTCGAGTCGTCGGCTCTGGGTCGTCCGAGTCAGCTGACCCTTCTACAGCGGCCGCGTCTGCCGTGGTGCCGGTCGACGCCTTCTCGGTATCGACGAGCTGTCTCGAAATGCGCTCGTACGCGATTGCTGCGCCGCTGGTTGGTGCGTTCCGAACGACGGGCGTGCCACTGTCCTGTGAATGCGGGACGGCGTCGTCTTCCGGGACGTGTCCGAGCAGCTCGACGTCGAGGAACTCCGCGATTTCAGCAGCGCCCGGCGACGCGCCCGTCCCGGATTTCGTGAGGATGAGCCCCCGGACCGGCGCTTCGACCCGCTCTGCGAGTTCTTGCGTGTTCGAAACGTTCCGTATCGATGCCACCCGCGGTGTCGACACAAGTAGCACGTCGTCGGCGAGTTTGAGTGGCTGAATCGTCTCCTCGCTCAGCCCCGCCGGGGTGTCTAACAGGACGATGTCGTGATGCCACCGGAGGGTTTCGACGATGCCGGACAGTCGGTCGAGGTCGGTGTCCGCGTACCCGTCGAGCGTGGTCCCGCTCGGCACGAGTGACAGATTCATGTCGGTTTCGTACATCGCGTCCGTGACCGACGCGTCACCGGCGAGCACGTCGTGAAATGTCGCGTCCGCGTCGGTGTCGATGCCGACATCGAGAAAGTCGACGAGGTTCGCCATCGCGAGGTCCATCTCCACGACGACGGTCGAATAGCCAGCCTCCGCCAGCAGTGTCCCGAGGTTGATGCTGGACGTCGTCTTTCCGACCCCCCCTTTCGCCCCGGCGACTGTGTAGACGTGGTTAGTAACCATCTGTAACTGGACCGAATTATGTCAATACTTTATTAGTAATGCTCATTGATAACTCTACTGGCCGACATTTAATTGCGATAATTGGATACAAATAAATACCAAGCGTCGAACCATACAGGATCTACCTTCAGGAAATCCAACCGGTATCGCCCGCTTTCGCATCTCTCCTCGCCGTTCACCACTTACTAGACCCACCCGGGTTCCGCCACGTTCAAGCCTCGCCGTTGCGGACGTGAGCGTATGACTCGAAGCGTCTGGCTCAAAGCCGACAGCGAGGTCGGCGACTGGGAGACACGGAAACGCCGGATAACCGCTGGTATCGAGGCCGGCGTCGACTGGGTACTGGTCGACGAGGAAGATGTCGAACGCGTCTCGGAACTCGGTGAGATAAACATCGCCGCGTTCACCAACGGCGACGTCCACGTGATGGAGGCCGAGGCGGCGGACTCAGAAGCCGATGCAACCATCGTCGGAAAAGACGGCGAGGGGGACGGCACGGTCGACCTCCCCTCGGATTTCTCCGGTTCCGCGGATCTCTCGACGCTGCGGCAGAACGGGGCCGCCCCCGACGGCGGCTACGTCCGCATCTTCGACGAAGACTACGAGGCCTTCGCCGAGGCGGTCGCCGCTGAAGCCGACTTCACCATCGTCATCGGCGAGAACTGGCAGATAATTCCACTCGAAAACCTCATCGCCCGCGTCGGCGAGGAGACAGATCTCATCGCCGGCGTCCGGACCGCCGAAGACGCCCGAACGGCCTACGAGACGCTAGAACTCGGGGCCGACGGCGTCCTACTGGACACGGATGAAGTCGACGAAATCCGCAAAACGGTCGAGGTCCGCGACGAGATGGGCCGGGAGTCGCTCGATCTGGAGTACGCTGAAGTTACCGCTATCGAGCAGACCGGCTCCGCTGACCGCGTCTGTATCGACACGGGCAGCCTGATGGAGCACGACGAGGGGATGCTCGTCGGGTCGATGGCCCGCGGACTCTTCTTCGTCCACGCCGAGACGGCAGAGTCGCCCTACGTCGCCTCCCGGCCGTTCCGGGTCAACGCCGGTGCGGTCCACGCCTACGTCCGGACGCCCGACGGCGGGACGAAATATCTCTCGGAACTCCAGTCCGGCGATGAGGTCCAGATAGTCGACGCGAACGGTCGCACCCGCGAGGCTATCGTCGGCCGCGCGAAAATCGAAAAGCGCCCGATGTTCCGCGTGCAAGCCGAAACCAAGGACGGCGACCGCATCGAGACGCTGCTCCAGAACGCCGAGACGATCAAGGTCCACACCCAGAACGGGCGAACCGCTGTTACGGATCTCGAACCCGGTGACGAAATCCTCATCCACCACGAGGACACGGCGACGCACTTCGGCGAGCGGATCGAAGAGAGCATTATCGAAAAGTAAGCCGACTCCGTCCGGGGCTGACCGCAGCCTTCGGGCTACTGCTGGTCCGCCTCGACCGGTTCCAGCTGCGTCGTACACCAGTGACAGAAGTCGATGTCTTCATCGAGTTCCTTGCCGCAGTTCGGACACGTCGTGCCGGCTTCGACTTCCTGGGCCTGGTTCTGGTTGACGGCGACCCAGTAGGCGTCGACGACGTTGAGCGTCGTAATCACAACCGAGCCGATTGTCACCTCGGTGGGTCTGGACTGATACGACGACGAGAGGGCCTCTATGCTTAGCTGAGTGACAGGGTCGATAGCGCCAGTGACGACGAACACGACAGACAGCACGAACAGTAACCCAAGCCACAACAGCCCCCGTCCCCACTTGCGGAGGTAGAAGTGTCCCAACCCGGGGAAGATGAACGCAAGCACCACGGCCAGCAGCGGCCGCTTGCGTCCTTTGTCAGTCATACTCGGCGAATCTATCTCGCATACCCCTATATCTTCCGAAGGACTACCGTCCGGACGAAAGGCCTGTAGCTGACGGCTACCGGCTCAGGCGTCGCTCTGGAGCTGTCCGACCAGCGTCCGGAGCGTCGCGAGGTCGTACTGCCCGGGCGCGGTCGCGTCGGCAGGGTCGACGGGCGCGTAGCCGATACAGGAGCCATACAGCGGGGCGACTGCTCTGGAGTGACGACCCGCCGCACCCATGCACATCGTGGCGACCTGCTCGCCTTCGGTTGTCAGTTCGCGAGTCGCCCCCAGCATCGCCAGCACGTCGTCTGGCGACTGGGCCGTACTCGCCATCTTCCCCACATCACCGCGAGCACAGGCTCGTTCGAGTCGACTCACGATAGCGTCACGGTCGGGCGTCGATTCGAAGTTGTGCGTCGAGACCACGACAGACGCTCCGTGGTTGCGGGCAGCGTCGGCGACCTGTCCGGCGTCATGATCGCCAGCTCCCGCAAGCGCCGCGAGTTCGAGGTCGACAGCTGTCACGGCATCGTGTTCGAGCGCGGTTTCGAGCGCGTCGAGGCGGCCCGCGGTGTCGGCGGCCTCGCCACCCTCCCACGTCGGCCGGTTCGTGACGAGTATCGGAAGCTCGCCGTCGTAGGCATCCAGCTGTGCCAGCGGCTCGTCGGCGAAGTCCATCCGCAGTTCCAGCCCGTCGGCGTCGGCGCGGGCGGCCGGTTCCACCCCGAGGTCGTCGGTGGCGGCGAGCAGGGTGAACGACTCGAAGTCCATAGGTCAGCTTCGACGGAGTTACACAAAAAGCCGTGCTTACCCGACCGGCTCGTGGACGGCCCGGAAGCCGTCATCGGTCGCCGTGACGGAGTCGACCGCGTAGAACTGAATCCGTTGTTCCTGTTTCGTGTTGACGGCGAAGTCGTACTGCTCGGCCTCGTAGCCCGGTTCCTTGCCGTCGGCGCGCCGTTGCTCCACCCACGAGCGGTGGTCGGCGAGGCGCTCCTGAGCGATGGTCCGGGAGCGTTCCGGGGCGGTGGCGACTCGGTCTTCGAGCGCCGATAGCAGGTCCGGGTCGCGGTCCACCCCAACCGAGTTCCGGCCGGCGACCATCGCTGCCAGCGTGGTCGTCCCGGTCCCGAGAAACGGGTCAAGCACCGTATCACCGTACACCGAGAACATCGAGATGAGTCGGTAGGGAACAGTCAGCGGGAACGCCCCCGAGCGGTCCCGGAGGCCGTCGTCGAGGTCCTGGGTCTCGCCGGGGAGTTCCCAGAGGTCGGAGAACCACTCGTTGCGTTCCTCCCAGAAATACGCGCTCTCGTAGCGGCGGTCAGCGCCCGGTTCGAGACGGCGGCGCTCCCCGTTGCGGAACACGAGGATGTGTTCGTGTTCAAGCGTCGGATAGGCGTTTGGCGGGACCATCCCCGAACCCATGAACTTCGCGCCGCTGTTGGTCGGTTTCCGCCACAGGATATCGGGTAGCGCCCGTAACCCGTGGTCGGTCAGCCGGTCTGTTATCTCCGCATGGTTGGGATAGGAGCGAAACCCGTCGTCCATCGAGCGCGTCGCATCCCCGACGTTGATGCAGGCGATGCCGCCGGGAACCAGCACGCGCTCTATCTCCGCCCACACCGCATCGAGCACGTCGTGCATCAGCGTGAACGCTCGGTCGCCGTCCACGTCTTCCAGCGCCGCTCCGATGGCAGGGTCAAGCTCAGTGAAGATGTCGTCCCACATCTCGATCATCGGGTACGGGGGGGACGTGACCACCAGTTCGACGCTGTCGTCGGGACAGTCGAGCGTTCGGGCGTCACCGGTTCGAACCCGGTGTGTCGTCTCCATACCGGGTCCCAGCGGACGGGACGACTCTAGTCTTGCGGTTATCGGTCGTCGGAGTACACGCTTTGTGTGACACTCGATGACAAAAACGGCCCTCACAGCGGTGCAGCGCAAATACCGAGCTTACGCGACGGGCAGGTCCTGCTCGGCTTCCAGCAGTTCGTGGTAGCGGTTGCGGATGGTGACCTCGGAGATGTCGGCGACCTCGGACACGGCGGCCTGCGTCGTCTTCTCGTTTGTCAGCAGGGCGGCGGCGTAGACGGCGGCGGCGGCGAGGCCGACCGGCGACTTGCCGGAGTGGACGCCCTGTTCCTTGGCGTTTTGGAGGAGCTGACGGGCGCGGTGTTCGGCCTCGTCGGACAGTTCAAGCGAGGAGGCAAAGCGAGGGACGTAGCTCTCGGGGTCGGCAGGACGAACTTCAAGCGAGAGTTCGCGGACGACGTAGCGGTAGGTGCGGGCGATTTCGCTCTTTTCGACCCGGGAGACCTCGGTGATCTCGTCGAGGCTCCGCGGGACGCCGGCCTGTCGCGCTGCGGCGTAGACCGAGGCTGTCGAAACACCCTCGATGGAGCGGCCCGGCAGCAGATCTTCGTCCAGTGCACGGCGGTAGATGACGCTGGCCGTCTCGCGGACGTTCTCGGGGAGGCCGAGCGCGGATGCCATCCGGTCGATTTCGCCCAGCGCTTGCTTGAGGTTGCGCTCCTTGGAGTCACGGGTTCGGAACCGCTCGTTCCACTTGCGCAGGCGCTGCATCTTCTGGCGCTGTTTGCCCGACAGGGAGTTCCCGTAGGCGTCCTTATCGCGCCAGTCGATGTTCGTCGAGAGGCCCTTGTCGTGCATCATGTTCGTCGTCGGCGCGCCGACGCGGGACTTCTCGTCTTTCTCGCTGGAGTCGAACGCGCGCCACTCGGGGCCACGGTCGATTTCGTCGGATTCGACGACCAGCCCACAGTCCTCACAGACCGTTTCGCCGTGTTCGTCGTCGATGACGAGCGAGCCACTGCACTCCGGGCACGCTGTGCTCTCCGATTCTGTCGACTCCGTCGTCTGTTCCTCGTGCTGCTGTCGCGTCCGTGTGTGTTCACTCATTGGTTGCGAAGGCGGGTGCTCACCGGGTGGGAGACATCACAGAACCCGGAGGCAGTCGGTAACACTGTATTCGAACGAAAGTCATTAAAGCATTCCGGTATTGTCATAGAGACCACCGACACAAGTCACGAAACCCACGTTTGCGCATCAGTCGCATGACCATTCATATATCCAAAGTCGGACGGTTTCCCGTTTATTAGCAGGGTGTCGAATAAAATAGGGCGCTCAGTGGCTGCTACTATCGGTCCACAGACCACCGTAGAACAAGTGTGCTTCAGTCGTTCGTCTCCGGGTCGATGGCGTCGGCGGACTGGGACTCCTCGACGGCCGTCGTCAGCGAGACGTTGAGCCAGGCCATCGACGCCACGCCACCGACGATAGTGACGGCGTTCTTGACCGCGTGGTCGACGATAGCGACGCCAATGGCCGCGGCGACGCCGACCGGAGTCAGCGACGCGACAATGACGGTGAACGCGCCCTCGTAGAGCCCGACACCGCCGGGAGTCAACGGCAGGACCTTGGCAAGGTTCCCGACGCTGACCGCGAAGAAGCCGACGGCCACCAGCGACGGCGTCAAGTCGTAGCCGAAGGCTGCGAAGACGATGAGCGCCGTTATCACGTCGAACGTCCAGATGAAGAGACTCCCCGCGCCGACGCGGGCGAAGGCCGGCCCGTCGGCGGCGACCGTCTGCACGTCACCGACGAACCCCTCGATGATGCCGGCGACGTAGTCGGCGTAGGAGTCGCTGCTCAGTCGCCCGATAACCGCCCGAACGAGGTTCCGGTCACTCCGTGCACTGGCGACAATAGCCATCACGGCTCCAATTGCCGCGGCGCCGACACCGCCGGCCACGGTCACAGCAGTCCGACCGCTACTGGCCGCGTCGCCGCCGACCGCGTCACCGGTCAGCGCGGTCATCAGCTGGCCGGCCGACCCGGTCACCGCCAGCCCGACCATGACGACGCCGGCGAGCAGCGTGATCGTCAGCAGGTCGAACACCCGCTCGACTGCCAGCGACGCGAATCCGGAGGGGTACGGAATCGAGCGGCGGGCCTTGATGACGTACGCCCGGACGGCGTCGCCGGCCCGTGCCGGAAACACGAGGTTCCCAGTCTGGCTGATGAATATCGCCCCAGTCAGGAAGCCCCATCGCTCCCGGTACCCCATCGAGGTGAGGATATCCCGGTAGCGGATGCCCCGGAGCGGCCACGAGATCGCGTAGACGACGGCGCTCAGCACGACGATTTCCGGGGCCGCGCCGGCCATCTCACTGAGCACGCGGTCAGGGTCAAGATACTGCGTCATCAACAGGAGGGCGACGACGACGAGCATCGTGCCCGCGCCGAGCGATACCTCCCGAGTGATGCGGGGGCTGACCGACAGCTCCCAGAAGGTCCGGAGTATCTGGCTCCCCATGCCGAACACGTCCCGGACGATGTCGACCTTCGAATCGCCCTTTGGCGTCCAGTCGACGGGGAACTCTGTCACCCGGTAGCCGTCGCGCTGTGCCTTCACCAGCAGTTCAGTGTCCCAGAACCAGTGTTCGTCCTGCACGCGGGGCAGTAGCGTCTCCAGTGCCTGCCGGTCGAACGCTTTGAACCCGCACTGATGGTCCTTGAGATCCGACCGGAGGATCGTCCGAACGAGGGTGTTGTAGCCGAAGCTCGGAATCCCGCGCTTTGCAGGCCGGTCGGCTCGGTTTTCCGGCATCCACCGTGACCCAGTCGCCACGTCGTAGCCGTCGATTCGGATGGCGTTGACGAGTTCTTCGAGATGGGACATATCCGTCGCCAGGTCCGTATCGAAATACACCAGCGTTTCGCCGGCGGCCCGTTCGAAGGCGTACGCTAACGCGCCGCCCCGACCCAGACGCTCGTCACTGTGGACGTGCCGGACCCGGCTGTCCTCGTCTGCGAGTCGCGTTGCGATTTCCGGCGTGCGGTCCGAGCAGCCGTCCTCCGCGACGATAACTTCGTACGCGTCGTCGGGGAGAAACGAGGTGAGCGTCTCGAGCGTTATCGAGACTGTCTGCTCGATGGTGTCTGCTTCGTTGTAGGCAGGGAGAACGACGCTCACCTCGACCGCAGTCATACGCTCTTGGTCATCCCCGGAGTGAAAAGTACTTTCCGTTCGTTACGCTCCCGGGGCCGGAGCCGCCGTTAGTCAGCGCCTTCTCCCGACTTAGCGGTCGCGAACCGCTCGATGGAGGTGACGTCGATTTCGCCGACCGACTCGTAGGGTCTGTTTACGACCACGTCACCGGCGGTGCTTCGGCCGATACCGGGAATTGCGGTGAGTTCGTTCATCGAGGCGCTGTTGAGGTCCAGCGGGTAGGGGACGCCGGTGACCGACCGGTAGCCGTGGTCGGTCACCGCGATATCGACGACGCTGCCGAGTTCGCGCTCGCCCGGAATACCGACGAGCAGCGGGTAGGTACCAAGCTGTCGGCCGAACGTCTTGCCGTCCTGATGGTACTCCAGATGCACGTCGGGGAGTACCGTCCCCGGTGGTGCGACCCGCTGAAGCATCGGGTTGTCGATAGTCTCCCGGACCTCCTGTTTGTACTGCTTGAACAGTTGCTTGTGGTCCTTGGCGATCTCCGCGCCGGTGTCGGCCATGTCGGTCCCCTCGAAGGCCATCACCTGTCGGATGTTCACCCGGCGAAGCATCAGGCCGGAGTCGTAGACCCGCCGGAGGAACCGTTTGTTGTGTTCAAACGTCTCCCGCGTCTCGCCTTTCAGCCCGTGGACCAGATTGATTCCCGGGAGCAGTTTCGGAAGCCGGCGGGCGGCGTCGTCGCCGAAGTTGGGGGCTGACCCCTCCGCGTCGGTCCGCGGGTCACCGTCCCCGCCCGGTCGCCAGCCAGCCACCTCGTTGACGATTTTCACCGCCTCGAAACACTGGTCGGCGGTGACGTTGAGGTTGTTGTCGCTCATCACGTTCGGGTCGGCCGATTCCAGCCCGAAGGCGGCCGTATCCCCGGGCGTGTTGTGCTCGGCGATGATGCGAATCCCTTCACGGGCTTTCTCAGGCCACTTCACGACCGTAATGGGGTTCATGTTGTCCAGATGGAGCGTCTCCAGACCCGGCGCGACCTCACGGATGCCGCCATAGAGCCGTCGGAGGGCGTCGGGGTTTGGCGCTTCGCCGTCGCCGCCGTAGGCCAGAATGTCGGCCTGCCGACCCAGCCGGAAGTGCTTCACGCCGCGGTCCGAGAGGGCGTCGACTTCGTCGACCACGCTCTCTGGCGGTCGGAAGTCGGGGTTGCCGTACATCGGCTCTGTACAGAAGGAACACCGGTACGGACAGCCCCGGGAGGTCTCCATCTCGCAGATGAGGTAGTCGGGATGGTTGGGGTGTTGTTCGACGACGAACGCGCCGGCCCGCGCCCAGCGGGTCTCTTCCTCGATGTCTCGGTACCGGTCGTTGAACCCCTCCAGACCGGACTCGACGAGGTCGTAGACGGCAGCCTCAACATCTGCCATCGCCAGAAAATCGAAATCGAGGTCGTCGCGGGCCGTCTCACTCGCGCCCTCGTTGGCCTCGCCGACGCCGAAGCGGACCGGGCCGCCCATGATGGACGTGCCGTCGGCCGTCCATGCGAGTTCGCGCACTTCGTCGGGTTCGGCCGGCGTTCCGCCGACGTACTTGCCGGGGACGGTCATCCCGCCGACGTACACCATGAGGTCGGCGTCCTCCACGTCGCGCCAGACGGCGTTGTTATCCCGTAGTTCGTCGATAGTGTGATACGTTATCTGCTCGCGGGGGACGCCGGCGTCGACGAGCGCACCGGCGGCGTACCGCGGGTACGTCGAGATGTACGGCGGCACCCCGAAGTGTGCAGGCTCGTCGACGTAGCCGTCGACGATGGTCACGTCGAGCGTCTCGGGGTTAGTCATATCCTCGCTTGACGTTCGATGCCTAAAACCGTGTCTGGTTATTGATGGCGTGTCGGTGCAGAGACCGAAGAACGCGGTGCACATAGAGCCGCTGTCTCGATACGCTCTGTACCGCCCGCCCCCGCATCATCCTGATTCGATCAGGCTGACGTGATTCGGTCCAGAGCAACGTCGGCCCCAGCCGCCGCGGGGTATACGACGCTGTCGACGAAGTGCCGATGTGCGAGGTCTTGCTCGCCGTCCTGTGCGATACGGAGAATCGTCTTGCTACCAGCGCTTTTCTCCGACGCCATTTCACAGATGTCGAGGTTCACGTCGGTGTTATCGGTGAGCGCCGCGACAACGTCGACCGTAGACAGGTCGACCTGACCGAAGACATCGGGGTCCGACCCGTCGCCCTCGATAACACGATTCACCGCTGGAGCTACCTGTTCGCAGTTCGTGGGGTCCTGCTCGATTACGGTGACGACGTTTCGCTCCGCCGTGAGTTGCTCCGCGACGTGCCTGCCAACGCGACCGGCGCCGACAATAACGATGTTTCGTGTCATCGGTATACGTGCTAATTAATGGCATGAGACGGTTTAAGTATTAGCCTGGTGACAGACTCACCAGTTGTCCGAATGGCCATGGAAGCGCAATAAAGATGCGCAAACCTGACAAATACGAGTCACGAGCGCCCATCGGCCGATTCAGACAACCGGAACACACGGGGTGGCCCACTACACTCGAAACACGCGCCGGTTCTCGCGCGGTTACCGACCGAGATGCGTTAGCCCAGGAACTGCCGCTCGCGGGCCCCGCGTCGGACTGCTGTCCTGAGCGCGTCCTCGTCACCACGCTTGAACGCATCGATTGCCGCATCGGTCGCGGCACGGTGCTCTTGATTTGGCTCTATGTCGACCATCGCCGTCGCGGTTTCGAGCGTGTCCACCGACAGCGGGAGGACCTCCGTGCACCGCGGGTTGTAGTAGCGTGCAGCGTCGCGAAGGTTGTCGAAGAAGGTGGGAAAGGCGTCCTCGATGAACGTCTTGTCAGCAGCATCCAGCGCGTGGACGCCGAGCAACGTTGGCGGACAGCCGACGCTGTACAGCGACGCCGTGTAGCCAATCGCCCGTGGGAGAGCGTTCTCACCGACCTCTCGCGAGTAGCCGAACAGACCAACGTGGAGCTTCCGCGCACGACGGTCCGGGACCGCAGCAGCCAGTCGATTGACCGGTTTCGCTATGGCGTCGACCTGCGCGGTGTATGCGTCAGCGGTCCGGTCGATAATCGACAGGGCACGTTCCTCGTCGATTGTGGCGGGCGGCGACCCGAGGTCCGCTGCCTGCAGCGTTCGCAGGCCGTCGCGGACCGTCTCGACCGGATAGTCGTATTTGAAGGCCGACTGGATAGTGAACGTCTCCACCTCTGCGTACGCCTCCGCGACTGCTCCCGCCCGGTCGGGAGTCAGGTTTCCGCGAAACGGTGCCGACCCGCTGCCAAGCATCGGATGGATGTCGATGTCAATCTCGTCGGCAGTCTGGTATAACCGCTGGAGGGCGATCTTATTGATGAGGTCGGCAGCCAGTGACCCGTAGTTCAGCGCGGGGTCCGAGCGAGCGAGAAAAACCCGGACGCTGTCAAGCCCCTGTGCGGTTGCGTACTCGCGGACGATCTCGTCAGCCCGGAGCATGGCGTCGCGCTGTTCGATGAGGGGAATAACGTTGACGCTGTCCGGCCGGAAGTCGCCGACCCAGTCGCTGATCGTCCGGTCGCCCCACACGACTTCGTCCGCCTTGCCGGTGACGTGGGTGGTGTAGTACTCGTGGACGGCGTTGATCTGGTCGGCGTCTGTCACCATCGGGATGATGACCTCGTAAATCGGTGGCACCGTCTCGATGCCGTGTTCCTCGGCGAAAACGCTGGCAGCGTCGAACGACCGCGGGATGCTCTCGAGTATTTCGAGCAAAACCTTCGCCTCCGACGCCTCGACGTCCGGATTCGGTCCGCGGACGGTCAGCCGGAAGTCCGCTCCCAGCCGGGTGTCGGCGAAGAAGTTGTCGTACCGCGAGAGGAGTTTCTTGACGGCGTATTCGTCGCCCTCCTTGCCCTCGAAATCCCACATCTGCTCGTCACAGCCGAGATGTGACGCGACGTAGTACGCCTCCTGAATTTCGTCTTCGCCCTCGATGACGTCACCCGCAGTAAAGAACGGGAGTGTGGCGTTGTCCGGGTGCTGCGTACTCAGCAGCCGAGGCACGTCTGTCATGGGTTCACAAAGGCTCCGACCAACAAAAATCCCAGTGAACTGATGGCTTGCGCGCAGTCCCGGCGACGCAAACGGTGGCCACCGGCCCGGAGCGGAGCCCGGGGTAGGGCGATACGCCAGCGCCGTCCTGTGGCGACTTAATTCCAGTTGAGATGCTCCCCAACTGAGTACGGGCGCGGTGATCGACTACCCGTCCGCGACCGCCGCGGCGACCAGTTCGGCATTCCTGACGTTGGCCTTCCAGTAGGCGTCGAAGAGGTCACCGACCACCGGAACGCTCCCGAGCATTGCGTCCACCGCAATGTTCGCGAGCAGTCGGACCACGGTTCGTTTCGGGACGCCGAGCCGCACGGCCTCGGCGACAATGTACAGCGAGCACAGCGCCATCGCGATGTCGCCCGCAATCGGGAGCAAGCCGAGTATCGGGTCGAGACCGACTCGAAACCTGGTGCCGGGTATGCGGATGCTCTCGTCAAGAATGTGCGCGACGGTTCGAATGCGGCCCAGCGCCGCCGGTTCCGTGTCCATAGCTGACACACGACCGGGGTCCTAATGTGCGTGCTGCCTGCGTGCGAAGTCGCCGCTGAATCGCACTCAGTCGTCGGCGACAGCGGACGACGCAGCCGAATCAGGTTGCTCAGACCCGTCGAACCGTCCACCGAACAGCGTTGTCGCAAACAGAATCAACGGCGAGAGGAACGCGAAGAAGTAGTACGGGGCGTACGCAAGCGTTCCGACCCCGAAGACTGCAGACATGTAGACAGCCCCGGCGTGCCATGGAAAGAGCGCACCGGTCGGGGTGCCAGCGGATTCGATAGCCTGTGAGAGGTCGTCGCTGGCCAGACCGTACTCGTCATAGAGATTTCGGAGGGTGAGCCCGGGGACGACGATGCTCATGTACTGCTGGGCGGAGAAGGCGTTGACGAATATCGCGGAAACGCCTGTCCCGACAACGAGGCTACGTGGGCCACGGACAGCAGTCGCGAGGTGGTGTGCGAGCACGGCGAGGACCCCAGTCCGTTCGAGGAGGCCGCCGAGACTGAGGGCCGCGACGACGACGGCAATCGTCCAGGCCGACCCCGAGATGCCACCGCTTGCCAGCAGGTCGTTCACGAGCGCTGTCCCCGTCTCGGGAGATGTTCCGTCGAGAAACACGGTCCAGGCAGCAGTGAACGACCGGCCCTGGACGAAGATGGTCGTGAAGGTCCCAGCGAAGACCCCGGCGACTAACGTCGGGAGCGCCGGAATTCCGTACAGCGCCAGCCCGAAGGTGACAACGAGCGGGATGAGTACCAGCACCGAGAGGTCGTAGCTGCCGGCGAGTGCGCCCTGTATCTCGGCGACACGCCCGGCCGGGATTTCACCGACAGCACGCAGTCCCAGCGCAGTATAAAGCAGGACCGAGAGGCCAAACGCCAGCACGGTCCCGTTGCGCATCGCCCGGATGTGGTCGTAGAGGTCGGTGTTCGTCACGGCGGCCGCGAGGTTCGTCGTGTCCGAGAGGGGAGACTGTTTGTCGCCCGCGTAGGCACCCGAGAGGATGGCACCGGCAGTCATCGGTGTCGGCACACCGAGACCGGAGCCGATGCCGATGAAGGCCACGCCGAGCGTGCCGGCCGTCGTCCACGACGACCCGATGGAGAACGCGACGACCATCGCAAGCAGCGCTGTCGCCGGCAGGAACACGTCCGGCGTCAGCACCGAGAGTCCGTAGTACATCAGCCCGGGAATGGTGCCCGCGCTCACCCACGTCGCGATGAGGCCGTAGATGACGAACAGAATAAGGATGGCCTGTAAGCCCATTAGCAGACTGTCCGCGAGCCCCTCATAGAGGTCGTTCCACGAGTAACCGAGCCAGTATTTCCCGACTGCGCCAGTCAGCACGATGCTCCAGAGCAGGGGCCCGTGTGGGGCCAGCTTCAGATATCCAGATCCGATGCCGAGGAACAGGACGACACCGAGTACGGGGACCAGCGCCTGGAGTATGCCAGGCCGGCGCTTCGCCGGAATGTCCTCGTACGTCAGCGGTTCGAGAGTGAGTGATGTCACGTCTGCTCCTGCCTAATAACTCATATGTATTAAAAAGAGCGATAATATCTCTGTAGCGCATATGTGACAGTGTCACTTTCAGGGCTACCGTTACCAAACACCGATACAACAGACACAGAGCGGTGCTGCGTGCACCCACTTGGCGGACACGCTGGCTGCTATCAGCGGGCTCGAATGTAGGACTCAGATATCTCTCGGCAGCAACTACTTCGAGGCAGCGTAGCTGGTCGTGCCACTGGAATTAATTTCCTCTCAGAACCACGCAGATGGCAGCAGCCTCAGTCGTCGGCGCTGACCGCTCGGTCGTCGGCCTGGGCGTGCCAGAGAGCGGCGTAATCGCCGTCGGCCGCGAGCAGGTCGGTGTGGCTACCGCGTTCGACGATTTCACCCTCGTCCATCACGACGATGCGGTCCGCGTCCCGAATCGTCGAGAGGCGGTGGGCGATAACGAAGGCGGTGCGGTCCGCGACCAGTTGTTCGATGCTCTCCTGAATTCGGTCCTCCGTCTCTGTGTCCACATCGCTGGTCGCCTCGTCGAAGATGATGATTTCGGGATCGTTCAGCAGGGCGCGGGCGATGGCGACCCGCTGGCGCTGGCCACCGGAGAGCTTGATGCCGCGCTCGCCGATCTGCGTGTCGTACCCATCCGGCAGGTCCTGAATGAATTCGTGAGCCTGTGCGGCTTCCGCCGCGTTGCGGACGCGGTCACGTGCGGTTTCCCAGTCACGCTCCTGTACCTCGTCGTCCGACTGCTCGGCGTCGAGGACTTGTCGGTCCCCGTAGGCGATGTTCTCGGCGACCGTCCCGGAAAACAGGTACGGCTGCTGCTCCACGATGGCGATTTCGCTTCTGAGACTCTGGAGGCCGTACTCGCGTACGTCAACGCCGTCGACGCTGACCGCGCCGTCGTCCACGTCGTGGAATCGCGGCACCAGTTTCAGCAAGGTCGATTTGCCGGCCCCCGTCGCCCCGGCGAGGCCGATTGTCGCTCCGTCAGGGACATCAAGCGAGACATTACGGACCACCGGCGGCTCGTCGCCGTAACCGAAGGTCACGTCGTCGAACTCGACCGACCCGTCGATGCTGTCGGGTGTGTACGGGTCCTCGGGGTCGGTGACTTCGGGGTCCTGACCCAGCAGCCCGAACACGCGCTCGGCGCTGGATTTGGCGAGCTGGTACTTGTTCGCTGACCGCCCGATTCGGCGCATCGGCGAGTACAGCCGGCGGATATACAGGAAGAACAGGGCAAACGCCCCAGTCGACAGCGCCGCTTCGCTCTCTGGATTCGTGATGAAGTCCATCCCGGCGACGTACAGAATCAGGACAAACGCAATACCAGTAAGCAGTCGCAGGCCGGCGAAGAAGGCCCGCCGGATGCGCAGGGCGGCCACCTTCTGGTCGTGATACTCCTGGCTCTGGTCGGTCACCCGCTTGCGCTCGAAGTCGTAGCGGTCGAACGCCTTGATGACTGGCGCGCCGCTGAGGTTGTTCTCTAACCGGGTGTTGAGCCGGGACACTGTCTGGCGGATGGAGCGGTATCTCGGCTCAATCCAGGTGAGGAAGAAGCCGCTGGCGATGCCGATGAGTGGCACCGGGCCGAGCGCGATGAGCGCCAGCTTCGGAGAGTACCGGTAGAGGATGATCGCGATTCCGCCGACGGTCGCCACCACCCGAATCATCTGGCGGAACTCCGTGTTGAGGAACGATTCCAACCGGTTGATGTCGCTGTTGAGTATCGACATCATCCCGCCGGTCTGGTGGTTCGCAAAGAAGGACAGCGAGAGGTGTTGCAAGTGGTCGTAGGTGTCGTTCCGGAGGTCCCGCTGTATCTTCTGGGCACTCGACTGGAGCAGATATCTGGAGGCAAAGCGCGTCGCCGACCGCAGAAGGTAGGCGATAGCCGCGATAGCGACCAGCCGCTGGAGGAAGGCGATACGGGCGGCTTCGCCCGTGATTTGGCCGGGCGGCAACAGGCCGGCATCCGTTAGCAGTCCCGGCTCGCCACTGCTGAGAACGACGCGGTCAATGGCTGCAGCGACGATTATCGGCGGCACGAGGCGGGCGAACCGGGTACAGAACGCCGCCAGAATACCGACGAACAGCCGCAACCAGTAGGACGTAGCGTAGCCGATAAGATTGACCATCGGGTGGCCGTCGACGTTCTCGCGGACGCCCTCGAAGCCGCCCTGATCGTCAGGCATAGACGCTAGTTGGTCCGGAAACTGATATATGCCGGGCTTCAGCCCGAAGACAGTGACATCACTGCGTCCTCAGACGTAGATACAGCCTTCGCCCTCTGGGCCTGCTGCGGGCGGTCTGGCACTGTCAGCCAGCCGACCCGCCGAGACGACAGCGGCCAGTGAGTCCAGCGCGTCGTGGTTCCCGAGGTACGTGTCGCGGTGGTCGCCGACCGTGACGCTACAGGCTTCGACCGCCGCGATATTCGCCTCTCGTCGCTGCCGGGGGTCGTCGACGTTCTTGTATCCTTCACGGTAACAGCCCAGCCAGCCGAACGTCGCGGCAGGGTACACTTCTGCGACCAGCGTATCGGCGTCCCAGCCCTGCATCGGCACGACGGCTGTCCCGTCGTCGGCTCGCAGCTCCCCGAGTACATCACGGACGCCGTAGAAAGTCATGCTGCGCGTCCGGTTCGTGTAGGGACACAGCGCTCCACGGCGGAAGTCCGTCTCCCGGCGAAGGTCACGGCTTCCAGTCGCCATTTCCGCGGTGTGTCGGCACGCCTCGGAGAGCGACCCCGGGTCGGTCGGGCCGCTCCCGCTCGCGAGCCAGTCGACGAAGCCCGACCAGGTGCCGCCACATTGCGCGTCCAGCAGGGCTTGGGGCAGGCTAAACGGGAAATCCAGGCCGACCGTGCCGACACCGTCGTCGGTAATGCGGTCGACGAGGCCGGCGTGGGCCGCTTCACGGTCGCGGCCCCACTCGTCCGTCCCTCGGTAGCACCGCTGAACTTTCAGCCCGTCGTCCGTCGGTATCGCCTCGGTGACCCAGAGCGCGTCGCCAGCGGCCGCTGCACCGCTGAAATCCGCCCCGAGGACGCGTTCACTCATACACCCGAGTACGCCGGTGACGGCATCAATGTTGGGACTGACAGGAGGTGGTAACCCCGGCCCCGTCCGTAAGGGGTTTGTCCCCGACGGACCAACGAAATAGTATGCCAGCCACTATGGAGGTCGTCTGCACGGACGACAGCTGTGAACTCGACATGTTCGAGATGCACTACACGTACGATATGCCGGACGATGTCGAACTCGCGGCGTTCTCCTGCCCGTACTGTGGCGGGACAGACTGCCTTGACGAAGTGGAACTATGATGCGGGACATCGGCTCCTCTATCAGCGACGCGATATTCGAGAACATCGGTCGGGCTGCCGGTCGGGTGCAGGAGAACAAGCCGCTGGCTTCGGACCTGCTGGAGTCGGACGACGCCTACCTCGTCGTCTTCGACGCGCCCGGCACGACCGCATCGGACATTCAGGTCCGGTACGTCGACGACCGCGTGGAGGTTCGGATCGACCGCTTCCGTGACTTCTACGAGGGCTTCGAGATGCGCTACCCCGGCCGCGGACTCGCGCTCGACGGGAGTGTCACCCTTCCGAGCGATGCCGCTGTCGACCCGGAGACGGCACAGGCCACGCTCAAGAGCAACGGCACGCTTCACGTCCGCGTCCCGAAGGCAGACACGGACCACGACGAGGACGACGTGACTGACGTTGGCGTCGAGACAGACGACGGCGAGGCGGACGAAGGACACGAAGCGAGTTCGGACAGTGAAACGGCCGATATCGAAGACGTGACCGACTCTGCTGACGAAGGCGAAGACGACGCCTGAGCGGAGCGTATACACTTTCTCACAGCGCATTTACTGTACCCAGTCACGCGTCGGGTCCTCTAGCGCGGCGAACGTCTCGGAGCCGTCGAACCGCGTCGGGTCGACCCGGTCGGGGAGATGCTCGGAGAGCGGATTCGGGCGGTCAAGCACTGCCGCCGCGAGATAGTCACCCATTGCCGGCGCGCGCATGAGCCCATGGCCCTGCCAGCCGGTCGCGACCCAGAGCCCGTCGGCGACCGGTCCGGCAAGCGGCGCGCCGTCGGGCGTCGCCGTACACAGGCCGGCCCAGGCTCTGTCACAGGCCGGCGTCAGCGCCGATGTTTGCTCGACACGGTCGAGGCTCCGGGTGACGAATTCGGCGTCAGCATCCGGGTTCCAGTCCGCCGGGTCAACCTCGTGTGCGCCGTTGCCGACCAGCAACGCATCGTCCTTCGGTCGCCAGTAGAACTCCCGCGTGGCATCGTAGAACGACGGCAGTTCGGCGTCGACCGGTCCGGTGACGAGCGCCTGTGCGCGGTAGGCCTTCAGCGCAAGCGAGACTCCGATGTCGGCAACGAGCGGCTTCGTCTGTGGGCCAGCCGCGACGACCACCGCGTCAAACGCCCGCGCCTCACTCGGCGTTTCGACGGTCGTTGGCGACGCGAGCGAGACCGGAGTTTCCGTCTCGACGGTCGCACCGTCCGCCCGGGCCTGTTCGGCGAGCGTCGCCACCACCTCGTCCGGGTCGAGCACGCCGGCGTCGCGGGCGAGGCCGGCCACTTCGATGCTGCTGATACAGAGTGCGGGGTAGCGGTCGCCGAGTGCCGCCGGTGTGAGCGCCTCGACCGCGACGCCGTTTCGCTGCATCCCCGAAATCTGCTCGCGGACGGCCGTGGCGTCGCTCTCGTCGCGTGCGACCCAGACGTAGGGCTGTGGCTCGAACAGGTCCATATCCCGGTAACGAGCGAGGGCATGCGTGGCGACGGCGGCGTCCACGTCGTCGGCGAAGGCGTCGTAACAGAGCCCGGCCGCCCGGCCGCTCGCGCCGCTCCCGAGAGTGTCACGCTCAAATACCGTCACCGATGCGCCGCGGCGGGCCAGCGCTGTCGCGGTCGAGAGGCCGACGGCCCCGCCGCCGACGACAGCGACGTTCATCTACAGGAAGGGGTCGAGCCCACGCGCCGGATAGCCGACAATCGTGTCGACGCCGATGTCGCGGAGCCGCTCGGTTCGCTCGGCGACCGTCTCGACGGAGCCGACGAGCGCGTAGTCGCGGATAGCCTGTGTGAGTACGTCCCTGGCTCGCCCCGTGGCTCGGCTGTCCGTCGGCGCGCCCTCGGGCAGTGCGTTCCGAACCGGGCCGCGCCGGGCCGCGTAGTCGCCGACAGCGTCGAGCATCGCGTCCTCGCTGTTCGAGAGCACCAGCGGGGCGTAAACGGCAATCGAACCGTCGAAGCCGGCTGTCCGGAGTGTCCGAACGTCGCGCGCCGTCGTCCGTGAGAGGAGTTCGTACTGCGTTCCGCCGACCGCCAGTGCGAGGCGCTCGATGCCCTCGGTGCCGACCCATGGATCGCTGGCGTCGTCGACGGCCGCCCGAAGCCGCGGTGCGACGGCCCGCTCAGCCTCATCCGTTGAGAGATATGCGCTGTGGCCGGCAACCAGAACACGTCCTGTACCCGCCGGCAGCGCGTCGAACCCGCTGTCGTCGCCCAGCGGGTCGAAGCCGTCAGCTCGGACTGGCGTGGTGACGCGCACGTCGGCGGTCGACAGCAGTCGCTCGATAGTGTCCGTCTCCGGGACGTGGGCCGCTCCCTCGTAATCGATTGCAAGCGTCTCAACGTCGAGGGCCGTTGCCTGCGACACGTCCACTTCCGTCGGCTTGAGCGCCACCGCGTCGATGCCGGCGGCCGCCAGTGTCGCACCGGTAAGCGTGGTCATCCAGTACGCGGTCAACGTCTCGGGGCTGCAAAATCCTGTCGCTCTCAACCCCGCCACGGCGGGCCCTGCTTCACTCAGCTTCGTCGCGCACGCTCGGTGGCAAGTCGTCGTCGGGTTCCATGTACCGGTCCGGCTCGGGCGGCATCCGCCAGTCGGTCGCAAGTTCGAGCAACTGGACGAGCATCCGCGCTGTCGCGCCCCAGACGGTGTAGCCGTCGACGTAGAAGAAATGGAGGCGAATCTCTCCGTAGTGGGGGTGGTCCCGGTGCTCTGACTCGTAGTTGTCGAGGTCGATCAGTTCCGACACCGGCAGAGAGACTATCTCCGCGACCTCTTCGTCCGAGGGCAGGTAGTCGCGGTCCGGGATTCGCCCAACGAACGGGCGCACGGAGTAGCGCGTGATAGTTCTGATGTCATCCAGCCGACCGACGACGTTGACCGCCAGCGGATCGAGCCCGATCTCCTCGTTTGCCTCTCGGAGCGCCGTCCGAAGCAGGTCCTCGTCTTCGGGTTCGCGGCCGCCGCCGGGGAACGACATCTGGCCGGGGTGGTCCGAGAGGTGGTCAGCGCGCTTCGTGAACAGTATCGCCTCGCCCTCGGGTCGCGTGACAACCGGGGCGATGACGGCCGCCTCCTGTGGCTCATCGTCCACGACGACTGGCTCGTGGGCCGCGACCCGGTCGAACTGCATAACATGTGGTAGGTGACCGACTGTCTTAATTCGGGTGGCTCACGCCATCGAAATATCTGATTTAATCGTGTGGTATAGGGGTGCCGGGCTCACACGTCGTCGAGGCGGTCGCGGAGGCCGTCCATCTCGACGCTTTCCCACGCTTCGATGTCGTAGCTCACGTCAAGCAGTGTCTCGACGCGGTCCTCGTCGCCGTTCTTGACGGCCATCACCGCGTCCTCTCGGAAGCGCGACTTGACGGCCTCGATGACCGCATCGCGCGCAAGGTCGCGGGCCGGCACGTCCATGATATGGGGAAGGTCGGCCGCGCCGTCAGGCAGGGCCGGGAACGCGACCGGGCCGACGACGAGCAGCGTCTCGTCGGTGTCTACGGCGTGGTCGTCGACGGCGACGAGGTGATACGAGTCGACAGCGCTATCGATGGCCCCGGCTACTGCGTCCGGGTCGGCGTCGACGCCCTGCTTGAACGCGAGTTCGCCGCAGGCGTCGACGAGCTCCGCGCTGGTGAGCGAACCAAAGAGGTCGACGACGCCGGCCAGCTCGTCCGGTTGCAGGTCCATACAGGCCACGCGGCACCGAGCGGCTTCAGCCTTTAGGCTCGGGCAGCGCTCGGCAGTCGGCCGTTGCGGTGCAGCGACACCATCGCCACGAGGACGACGAGCAACGCGATTCCCATGCCCCGAAGCAGTGTCGGAAACGTGACGCCGGCGTCGAGCAGCCTCCCGACGAGCGCGCTTCCGGGTGCCTGCAGCAGCATCATCCCCGCGCCGTAGGTGGCGTACGCACTCGCGCGGTGGCGGTCAGGGAGCGAGCCGAGCAGGTACGCGTCCACCGCCGGGAAGATGCTGTGGATGACATAGCCGACCACGACGCTGAAGACGGCTAGCGACCAGAACCCGGTCAGCGACGGGAGCACCAGCACGCAGCCGGTAAAGGCCGCAAGCATCGTCAGAAGGTACGGAATCGACGGGAGCCGGTCGGCCAGACGACCGCTGACGTAGAAGGCCGGCACCCCGGCTCCGAACGCGAGCAACAGCAGCGTCCGTCCTCGTCCGGGCGTGAGTCCGACGCTCGTGGCGTAGGTGACGTAGAAGTTGAACAGCCCGTTCCAGACCAGCCCTGCGACGCCGATGGTAGCGACGCTGGTGACGATGATGTGCCACTGGGCACGCGCCGCGCCGAGGAGGTCGCGGTCGTCGCTTCCGGCGTCGGGCAGTGAGGAGCGTCTCGCGACGAGCGTGAAAGCGACAGTTACCAGCCCCGCGGCGACGGCGATCCCCTGCAGCGCGGTCCGCCACGTCCCGACGATGAGCACGAACGAGATCAAGGCTGGCGCACCGACAGCAGCGAGCTGGGCGGCGACGCCGTGTTGCCCGAGCGCGCGACCGGGTCGCTCCGGAAACAGCTCACTGACCAGCGTGTTTGCCGCGGTCAGGTAGACGCCGCTTGCAAGCCCCATCGTGAACGCCCCGACGAGCAACAGTGTCGGGTCAAACGCGAGGGCGGTGAACGTCGTTCCGACGGTCAACACGACGCCGGAGCCGAAGATGACCTTCGCCCGCGATATCCGGGTCAGCAGGACGCCGGTGGGGAGCCGCGGGAGGGCGCTCCCGGCCCAGACCATCGTTGCGAGCAGTCCGAGTGTCGCATCGGACGCCCCTGTCGTCGCCCGGATCGGCTCGATAAGCGGGGCAAAGACGACTCTGGCGAGGTTGATACAGAACACCATCCCTAACAGTGAGCCGAAGACGCGGCGACGAGACACGACCGGCGGTACGTCGGAGCACCTGAACAACGTTCCGGAACGCCGCCACGGGGTTTTTACACGCGGGTAGCACACTGGCAGGTATGGACTCAGTGAGGAAGGCCCTCCGGGCCGGCGATGTCGAGAAAGACAACTACGGACGGCTCTCCTGTACCAGCTGTGACGAGCCGCTCGCGACGGAGAACGACCCGGACGAGGTCGGGAAAGTGCGCGTCTGCCCAGAGTGCGACGGCAAGTGGAAGGAGCTCAGCTAGCTACTCGAAGACCGCGTCGAACGCGTCCGCGCCGAGCGGTTCGTATCGGCCCGCATCGACGTTCTCCCGGGCGTGTTCGACCGACCCCGTCCCGACCAGCGAGCAGGTGACGCCGGGCGCGCTACGCGCGAAGTTGATAGCGCGCTGTGCGCTCGTCTCCCCCGAGAGCTTCGCCGCTACGTCGTCCGGAACCTCCCCAGCTAACTGTCCCTGCATTATCGAGGCGCTGGTGAACACGTCCAGCCCGGCCTCGTGGGCGAACCACAGCGCCGACTGCGGCCCCTCCGCGCCGTCGTGGGCCGCGACGGTGAACGCGTCGGCCATCGAGACGTTGAACGGCAGCTGAATCGCGCGGAGGTGTGTCGCCGCGTTGCCGACCGTCTCGGCCGCCGCGCGAGCGCGCTCGACGACTTCGGGCAGCGAGAGATAGCTGTCGTGGTCGGCGGCCACGCGGAACGCCTCCCACGTCGCGACGCCGTAGTGCTTGATGTCGCCGGCTGCGGCGCGCTCCTCCAGTTTTTCGAAGGTCGCCTCAAGCTGGTCGTACACCGCCTCGCGGGAGTTGGATTGCAGCTGCGTCTCCGGATTGTGGACGTAGTAGAGGTCGATGGTGTCCAGCCCCAGATTCGCCAGCGAGCGGTCGAGCTGGTCGTCGATGTAGTCGGGCGCGATGCAGTGCTGGCCCGCGACGAGGTCGTCGCGGTCGACGATGCCGGTGTCGAGGTATTCCGACCGGACGAACGCGCCGGGGTCAGCCGGGCGCTCCCCGTCGAACGGGACGAAGCCGCCTTTCGTCGCAACAGCGATTGCCTCTCTGTCTACCTCAGCGTCTGCGACGGCGTCACCGACGACCCGCTCGGAGCGCTGGTGGCGGTAGTTTATCGCTGTGTCGACGACGTTGATGCCGGATTCCAGCGCCGTGACGATCGCGTCGTGGTAGCTCGCGTCCCGCTCGTCGGTCGGGTCGCCCAGATACGTGCCGATGCCGATGCTGGAGACGACGCCGTCGCCGAACCGCCGGTAGAACGTGCGCGCGAACTCGTCGTGGTCGTCCCGGTACGCCCAGGTCGCCTCCCGTGTAGCCATACCGTCTGTTGGTCGGGCAGTGACAAAAGGACAGAGATTCACTGTGTTCCACGGGACGACGCCTCCTACAGTTCGCCACTCATCGCGTCGAACACCCGCTCGCGGAAGTCTTCCCGGGAAACGCCGTTACTGGGGCCGAGGCCGGCCATGTGCTCGACCGGGACCTTGCCGCCGCCCATCCGAGCGTGGCCGCCGCCCTCGGCCATCGGAATATCGTCGACGACGGCCTCTATCGCTCGGCCGATGTGGACGCGGTCGTCCCGGGAGCGCCCGGCGATACGCATGGTTCCTTTCTTTTCGCCGACGACGACGACGGCCGAGACGCCTTCCAGCGTCTCCAGTTCGTCCGCGGCCTGTGGAATCGCGTCCGTGTTCGACACCTCGCCCACGTCGCTGAACGCGTAGGGCGCTCGCACCTCTCGTTCCCCGATAGCTCGAGACTTCACGTCGAGTACTTCCGCGTCGACCTGCGGGTTCGCAATACGGTTGAGCAGGTCGCTGTCCATCCCATCGTAGAGGAACGCAGCGGCCGCGAAGTCCTCGGACTCGCACCCGTTTGTCAGCGACCGCGTATCTGACTGGATACCGTACATCAGCCCCGTTGCCAGCGCACAGGGGATGGTTTCTGCCGGTGCTGCGTCGATATCGATACTCTCTCCGGTGTCGCTGAACTCGAACTCTAACTGATTGAAGTAACTCGCGAAGATGGTCGCACAGGCCCCATAGTCGGACCGGATGTCGGTGAACTCGGTCCCGCTTCCGTTGCCGGGATGATGGTCGATAACGGCGACGGGCTCGACCTCCTCGGCACCGGGGAAGCCGCGTGCCGTGTTGTGGTCGACGAGGACGACCGCCTCCCCGTTGATGTCGTTGACCGTTTCAATGTGATCAAAGTCCAGGTCAAGCACCGTCTGGAAGGCCCGGTTCTCTGGGCGACGTATCTCCCCGGGGTACAGCAACGACGCGGACGTATCAGTGCCGGCGACGAGTTGGTTGACGGCCAGGGCAGAGGCCATCGCGTCCGGGTCCGGGTTCGGGTGCATCAACACCGCAATCCGGTCGTAGTCGGTCAGCATCCGATGCAGTCGTTCGCCGGGCGTTCGGCTGAGATACCGACGCAACCAGACGCCGGCACCGAGGAGGGCGAGAAGGGCCACAACGACACCAGCGACCAGCAGTGGGTTCTCGCTAGCAAACGCCGCGGCGGCGTCGACCTGCAGTCCGCCAGCGGCAACGCGTGTCATATCACGCTGTTCGCCAGCCTATCAGTAATAAAGTTCGCCCCCGTTACAGCTAATTTTGCCGGTATTCTCGGACGGCGTCGCGATACCCCTCCCGGAAGGTCGGGTACTCGAACTCGTACCCCAGGTTCCGGAGGCGGTCATTTGAGCATCGCTTGCTGGTCTGGATACGTCGCTTCGCCGTCTCCGAGAGGCTGTCGTCGGCGAGTCGTTCCTCTGTCGTCTGTTTCGGCGGGAACGGAACGTCACATTGTTCGGCCAGCCAGTCGGCAAACGCCCACTTCTCGACGGGTTCGTTGTCGACGACCAGCACCACCTCGTCGCGGTGGTTCTCCGTCAGCAGGTGGTACACAGCGCCGGCCGCGTCGGCCCGATGGACCATGTTCAGATAGCCGGCCGTCACCGGCCCTTCCAGATACCGCTCCAGTCGGTAGCGGTCCGGGCCGTACAGGCCCGCGAAGCGAGCAACTGCACCGTGGCCGCCGTGCTCTACGGGACGCTCGCGGGCAATCCGCTCTGCCTCGGCCAGCACTTCGGTCTTTTCGGTCTGTGGGTCAAGCGGCGTCTCCTCGTCGACCCACGCGCCATCGTGGTCGCCGTATACGCCGGTACTGGAGGTGTACACCAGTCGCTCGGGCGGGTCGGCCCGCGACCAGAAGTGGTCGATAGCCGTCCGGAGCCCCTCGACGTACACCTCGCGGGCAGCCTCGGCCCCTCTGCCGCCAGAACTCGCGGCGAAGACGAGCCAGTCGGCGTCCGGCACCGCAGACAGCGATTCGGCGTCGGTCACGTCGGCCTGAACCGCCTCGAAACCGGCGTCCTCGATGGCTTCGATACCGTCGTCGGACCGGCGAACGCCCACGACCTCGTGGTCGTCCCGCAGTTGTCGCCCGAGTTCGAGGCCGACGTAGCCACAGCCGAGGATGGCGACGCGTTCCGTCACCGCTTTTCACCCTCGATGTAGCTGTGCAGGAGGGCGTACTCGGCCAGTGTCACGGGGTAGCGGCCTTCGATTTTCTGTTGAATCTCTTTGGGTTCCAGTTCGTCGTCGATACCTGAGGCCAGCGACTCTACGTCCATCACAGCCGTCGTCATCCCCATCAGGAGGATGTCCTGCGCTTCGGCCTGCAGTGCGTCGGCGTCCGGCCGGTTCGGTCCGGTCGCCAGTACGGCCACCGCCTCGTCGAGCGTCCGGTCGGCGATATCAGCGTCGGCGAACGCTGTTACCGTCGCCCGGTCGAGCCCCGTTGCGTCGACGACGCCCTCGACGCCGACTGTCTCGACTGTCTCGGCCAGCACGGTGCCGTAGGCCGCCAGTAACTCCTCGTGGGACTGCTCGCCCGCGTCCGGAAACTCGCCTCGAAGCATGGGCATCGGTACGGTCCCGGGGTATTTTATTTCGGTTATGTGTCCCGGCGTCAGCTGCCCGCGTCGGGCCAGCCGCTCGATTCCTCCACAGCCGTTCCGTCCTTGTCACCGACTCCGCGAGGTTTGGGTGGCACGACGACGACAACACCTGTATCGGCTCGGAACGAGACACGGTCAGCAGTACCCAATCGCTCGGCCGCTCCGTCGTCGTCAACATCGAGCGTGACGTTGTGTCCGTCACGCGCATAGGTGGTCCGTGCGCCTGGCTCGCTCGGCGAGCCGTGGCTCGCAGAGACGGCAAATCTGGCGTACTCGCCCTCGACAGTCACCCACCAGATGTTCGCCGTCGCGTACCAGGTGGTGACTGGCGGTGCCAGCGGGAGGCCCGCCGGGAGCCTGTCTGTCCCGAGCCGTTTTTTGGCGAGCTGCTGGGCCTTTTGTTCGCCGGCGTTCGCCAGGGCGCTGCTCAGTTCGTCTTTCGCGACGGACCGCACCGCCGAGGCCGTCCCGTTCGTCGACCCCAGCGTCGGTCTGGTCGCTGGCGTGTCGACCGAAAGCAGCCGCAGTCGGAGTCGGTCGCGTTCGACCCGCGTGAGGTTCAGTCGGGCACCAGCGACGCGGGCGACCCGTTCCTGCGCTGAGCCGTTGGTCAGTGCCAGTGCCCGGGCCGCCGATGTGTCCCATGGCGACAGCGCTTCAGTGACAATGGCCTTGCTCTCGTCCTGGTCAGCCGCAGTGTGCTGGGAGACTGCCAGCCAGAGCGTGGTCGTCAGTTCCCTGTTAGCCGCCGCAACCTCCTGCTGGAGTGCGTCGCGTTCCGAAGCGAGCGTAGCGTTCGACTCGTCTTCGAGGGTTTCGTTCGCGGCCGCGAGTGCGCTCGCTGCCGTTGCGAGGCGTACCCTGTCACCGCTCTCGAACGCACCGCCAACGACGGCATCGGCAGCGTCGCCGTAGGGGACTGTGAACACGTTCGCGTTCCGCGCCACTAGCGGATGCTCGCTCCCCTCCAGCGCGCGATACCGGCTCTCGTCCAGTTCGGCCAGCGTCAGATATGGCGTCTGCGTATCGACCCGTGTTCTGACGGGGCCGGCCGGACCGACTGGCATCGGGCGTGACCGTGGAACGGGCGTCTCACGCGCGGTTAATCCTTTCCGGAGGGCACGCAGCGACCCGTCGGTGCGTTCCGATAGCTGTGCGTCGACTCGCTTCCGGTTACTGTCCCGCGCTGTGGCCTGCCTGTCCAACTCCGCCGACACCGCATTCAGATAGGTCAGCCGGGCCGCGACCCGTGCCTTCTGGGCCGCGCTGTCGTAGGTGCCCGGCACGGCTGCTAGAGTGTCACGGCGTTGTGCGACCCGTGCCCGGAGTTCCTGCGGGGGATTCGTCTCGAAGGTCCCGACGCGTCCGCGTTCGACGGTGACGGTCGTGTTGCGGACTGACGCCCGCAGGTCCATCAGGTCTTGATACACCCAGTCGTGCAGTTCTGGCGGTCGGTCGGCCGTCACCGTCGCCGCCGTCCGACTCAGGCTACCGTCGACGACTCGCTCCGCCACTTCGTCCCGACCCCCGGTGTGGCCGACGAGCGTGTCCATCGCTTTCGGTTCCACGTCGGCGAGATTCGACCCGGTCAGCGGACTTGCGCTGGCGTCGTGTGCGGTCCGAATCGAGCGGTTCGGTGCCGGTGAACGGCCGTGATGGCGGCCGACGACAGCGACGGCCACGCGATAGCGCGCGGTGCTTGAGGTCGTCGTGCGCTGACGTACTGACCCGTTCTGCCAGACGGCGGTCCGCGTGTACTGGCGCTCGACAGTCCGGCCGAACGTTTCGAGGGTGTGCCAGCCGTCCGGTGTCGCAACACTGCCGCTGGCGGTCCCAACGGACTCTGTATCGGTGGTCGTCCGGTCGGCGACCAGTGTCCACTCGGTGCCCGGCGACGGCGGCGTCTCCGGCGGCCCTCCACCCAGTCGGCGCTTGTCGACTTCCAGCGCTACCTCGACGGTGTATGCGTCTTCGAGCGTCTCGTTGAGCGCTGACGGCTCGGTGACGGATCGGAACGCGGTGTCGGCCGTCTCGTTGACGCCGACGGTCATCGAATCCGCGGGGCTCGGACTGGCCGTGGACTTCGGGCGCGGCGGCGTTTCGCTGACCGGCCTGTACTCGGCCTGTTTGAGTACTTCAGTCGAGAGCGCCGTCCCCTGGCTACCCCGAATCACGTCCTCGATTCCCGTCATCGCTGTCGCCTCTGTCAGGGCACGGCGGCCAGCTGGGTCGCTCCGCCCGAAGGTCGACCGCTGGACGCCGAGCAATGCACCGTTTGTCGCCAGCGAGACGTGTCGGTTCGCAACGACATTTTCGATGCCTGCGCCGCCGTATTGTGCGTAGCCTCTCGCCCACGCCATCGGGTACAGCCGGGCTGTCATTCGCTGGCTCAGCCCTGGCTTGTCCAGACCGTTGTTCAGCCGCGTCTGGTATGTCGACACCTGCTCGTGGAGCATGAGCGCCTGCGTCGGGACGACGACGGTCGGCGAAACACGCCGCGTCGAGACGACCTCGCCGTTTCGTCGGACCGTCAGAACGATATTCTCGACCGTCGCCCGCATCGCGGTCTTGTTCGGTCCGGCGCGTTCGACCGAAACGCGGTGTTTCGCTGCTCGGAGATCGCTCGCGTTCGTGACCGCTGGTAGCTTTGCGGTCACGGTCACGTCACCGCTTCGGCCGGAGACGCGCTCCAGTCGGTCCGCGACCCGGAGATAGGCGCGGATTCTGAGCGAATCCCGGAACGCCGTCGAGTTGTTCAGGACCCGGCCGGTGGGTGTGTCGGCCGGCGTGACGACCGGGTTTGCCGCTGCCTGCGGACCGGCCGTCGAGACGCCGTCCCGAACAGCCACCTGGGTTTCCGCCGTGGCCTGATCCAGCGCCCGTTCGACGGCCGTCTCACTCGGGGCTGGCTCGGTAACGAACGTCGGGGCCAGCGTGAGGCTGCTCACCAGCAGGAGAACGCCGAGCAACGCGAACGGGACCCGGCCGCGGGTGTCGTCTTTCACGGTGACCACGTCCTGACAGTTACGCGGACGCGGCTCACCCGAACGGCGCGGGCGGCGTCCGCCGGCGAATCGTACCGGGACCGAAGATCAGACCGAAGCCGGGCGGCAAGCGCTGCGGTCAGGTCACGGTTCATCTCGACTGTCGACTGTCGTTCAATGACAACGCTCGTCCCTGTCAGATCGGCCATTTGCTCGTATCGCACGGCCATCAGTACATCCGATGGGTAGTCGCCACGGAGCGCGTACTGCGACCGTGTCGGCGGGAACAGCCCGTCGACGACACTCCGAGCCACGACCGTTGCCACACCGTCGTACCCGCTTGTCTTCGCTGCTTCACGGGCTGGCTCGGAGACGTTTGCCATCCCACTTGGGACGGTCACTGTTGCCGCTCGAACGTCAACAGTATCCGGCGGCCGGTCGCCGATGCGGTACTCGCCGCTGACCGGCGCACTGGGATAAGGTTCCCAGGTAACGCGGACAGACGTTCGATGCCCAGGGCTGTGGAGTCTGTCACGCGTCGCCGCAGCGGTTTGTGACTCGAAGTCAGTGCCGGCGCGCGACACCCGCTTCCCGTCCACAGCGACGCCACTCATCGCTGCCTCACCGAGTAGTTCCGCGACGGTCCCGTGACTCGTTCGTTGTCGCCGCGTAGTATGGCCCGGTGGCTTGCGGCGATCTGACGCTGGGACGACCAGATCGTACTCGACGCTTGCGGTTTCCGTCGCTAGCGTCGACGCTTGCTCGGCCGCAGGGTTTGTCGTCGCCGGCTTCTCGACTCCGACGCCACTTGCAAGCGTCCCTGCAGCCACACCGACGAGTAGGAGAAACACCGTCACATCGGCGACGGCACTCATCGCTCGGGTCATCGCCACACTCGCACAGTGAGCGTCCCGCGACGGACTGCCCCCGGCCCGACTCGCACGCTCACCGTTCTGGTTTCGGTGTCGGCATTGCTCGGTGGTTCCCGGCCACCGCCCCATCGTTCGCCGGTCGTCGCGGTGATGGTCACGTTCCCGTGGTAGTTTGCCGGAACCGCATCGAGCGCGTTGTCGACTCGCTCGGGCCGAACAACGCCGGCCGACGAAAGCCGCTGTTCCACGGTATCGGCGGTCGGCGTGGCGATGTTGCGAGCATCGTCAAGTGTGCCGAACGCTTCGTCTACTACGCCGGCATACAGCGACACGCCAAGCGTGATGGCGAAGACAGCGACGAGGGCGGCGAGCGGTTCCGTCGTCGCCCTATCCGACGATGGTGACATCGGTCCCTCCCCAAGCGACGTGCCTGACAGTCATCCGGTCCGGAGCCGGTCGCCACCTGTCGTTAGCGGTCCGGGCCTGACGGGTATCTAGACGGAACGCGCCCGGCGATTCGTACACGGCCTTCGGCCGCTCACCGTCCACGACAGTCTGTAGTCGGTCGGTCCGCGCCGGGACAGCCGTTCGAATCAGTCGTGCGGCGGCCGTCCCGCCGCCGTTGCGGAGACGGATTTCGCGGCCATCGAATGCCCACTCTTCGGCGACGAGTCGTCGATGTGCGACGGACCCGGGCGGGCTGGTCGTGACCTCGTCGATAGTCGCGGCCGCCGCTGTCGCGTCCGGCGGTGCGGTCGTCGGGAGGCCGATGGCGACGCCAAGGACGGCCACGCTCACTGTTCCCAGCCCGATCCAGAGATACAGCGTATCGACGTGGGTTTCGAACATGGATCGGCCTGGCCGCGTTCTCCAATTTAAACACTTAGACCAGCAGCCCGGTAGCGACGACGGCGACGAGGAAGGTGGCCGAAGCCGACAGGAGTGTCAGGCCGGTTCGGTAGCCGACAAGTGCGCGGTCGAGGCCCCGATGCAGGCCTGTCGATACCGTCGTCAGCAACACAGCCAGAACGAGAACGTACCAGCCGATGACCGGTCCCAGCAGTGCACTCGGAACGGTGGCGAACTGCTCGCCGCCGCCCATCGAGCCGGCCAACGCGACAGTCGCACCGCCGATAAGCGGACCGAACAGCGCAGCGGTGTTCGACAGCGTCTCGGTTATCTGCGAGAGGTCACGACGCGTCTCGCGCTCGATGGCCCGGAGCGATTCCAGATGCTCACCCATCGTCGTCACGGACTCCCCCGCTGGCGGTCCGATTGTCGCGGCCGTGTCCAGCAGTATCGCAGCCCGTCGAGTACGGTGGCTCGGAACGGCAGCGAGCGCCCCGCCGGGGCCCAGAAACGCTCCCTTGATGCTGGTCCCAAGGCGTTCCTGACGCGCGGCAGCGGCTTCGATGACGGTGCTTGTCGGTTCGGGAGTCTCGTCGACAGCCTCGATAAGCGCCGCTTCGACCGACTGACCGCGGTCCAGCCGTCGACCGACGGCCGACAGCACGTCGGGGAGGCCCGACTCGATGTCGGTGACGTGGTCGCGGACTCCGGCGATAGGTCGGTAGTAGCTGACGAGCGCACTCCCGACGCCGGCCCCGAGTGCGCCGATGGGGGACGCCCACGAAGCTACGAGCGCGCCGGCAAGGAGCCACCCACCGATTCCGGCGGCGATGCCGACCACAGCTGACGGGAGTGGCGACGCCGGCACGTCCGGGTGGCTTCGCGGGATTGTCGCCGGCGGGAACGCGACCGGTCGCCGGCCCAGGAGCCAGCAACAGGCGACGACCAGTGCGCCGGGCATGACGATGCCGTATGTCCCGACCAGCGCAGGGGCAGTCACTGGCACACCCGCGGCAGCGGCGGCGGGCAACAGCGACGCCATCGCCAGCGGCAGGAGGACACCGAACGCGTACAGCGCGGTCGCCGGACCGCGAATCGAGGCCGCGAAGGCTGCCATCTCGTCGCGCGTCCCGTCGAGGATGCATCGCCGTGCGCGTTCGAGGATCTCGGACCGCTCCTCGACTGGGGCCGCTGTCGCGTTTTCGACCAGCCCGACTGCGCGTTCGAGCGCCGGGAACCGGTCACGCCAGGCTGTCGCGAACGTCGCCAGACCGCTTCGCGGCGTGCCTGCGGCTCGCTGCCGATGGTGTTCCAGCCGTGTCGCGAGGAGGCCGTTTCCGGTCCGTCCGGCGAACGCCGCCGCCCGCTCAGCGCTTGGCCATAGCGTCGCGCCGAGCACCAGCGTCGTGACAAGCGAGGGCGCGGCCCCCAGCGTTCGGATACGCTTTGCTTCCGCCGCGAAGGGGACGCCGTACCGCCCCAGCGCCGCGACACCCAAAGACAGGGCAAGGAATCCGAGGCTGACAGTCGTCACCATCGGGCCGGTCACTAGCACAGCAACGAGCAGTGCAAGCAGGGAGCCACACACCGCAACGGCGTAGCTCGCTGTCAGCAGTGTCGCAGGTGGAGCCGAAACCGAGAGCAGCCGACACGCTCGCTGGTAGTCGGCCGGTACCTCGACAGTGATTGGGCAGGACCCAACGAGCGCGGCTGTGAGCGGGGCAGCTGATTCCGTGTTCGCGTCGTCACAGCAGTCGTCTGAACTGCGGACGTGGCTCACGGCTGGCCCTCGTCTGTGTCCGGTTCGTTCCCACGCGCCTCGACAGCCACTGACTCCTCAAATCGCTCGGTTCGCGCCTCGATAGCGTCAAGTAGCTCTGTGTAGGACTCGCCCGGCGCGGCGAGGGACTCCACCAGACGGCTACTGCCCCGCTTCAGGCGACCGGTAGCCGTCGCTGTCGACCCGTCGCGCTTGTAGAGCATCTCGAAAGAGATTTCCTCGCCGTGAGAGACGATTTCCGCGACAGATGCGATACCACGGCCGTGCGCCGACGCGGGCGGAGCCAGCGTTACCACGAGGTCCGTCGCGGCGAATGACTGCACCGGGACGCCGAGGTCCGACACCAGCCGTTCCCGAACTGCTTCGGGACCGTTGCCGTGAATCGTCCCGAGAACGGCCCCATCGCCGCCACCGACACGCATCGCCTCGTAGAGCACACCGGCCTCCTCGCCGCGGACCTCTCCAACGACGAGTGCGCCCTCGCCGAGCCGGAGTGCAGTCCGCAGCGCCGCTGTCGCATCGACTGATGGCCCGTCCCCGCTGGCGGTCCGAAGCGCCTGCACGTCTCGTCCGTCGGACCGCAACGAGGACGCCGGAAGTTCGGGCGTGTCCTCGATGAGTATCGTCCGGACCTCGTGCGGGAGTTCCCAGAGCAACGCCCCGAGTGTCGTCGTCTTGCCAGCGCCGCGAGGGCCGGCGACGAGGCAGGCCCCGCCGCGCTCCGCGGCGATGGAGAGCAGTCCGGCGACGGCGGCCGGCATCGTCCCGTTGTCGACGAAGTCGGCCAGCCGCCAGACGTCGCTATCATGGGCGCGAAAGGCGAAGGCAAGGCCGTCACTGACCGGTTCACTCACACCTGCAACGCGAATCTGCCGGTCAGCCACCGTCGCCGTTGCATCGAGCGTTGGGCTCGCTCGCGAGAATGCCCGACCACTCGCCCGCCTGAACGTCGATGCCAGCGTGTTCGCGCCCGCCGGCGTCAGGCGGACGTTCGTTCGCATGGTTTCACCGTCACAACGCAGTCGGAGCCGGGTGTCACTCACCGGGGCTGTGGCGAACACGTCGGACACCCGTTGATCGGCAAAGATATCCTCCAAGATTCCGAGCCCGCCCGTATGTTTCTCCAGTACGGCACCGACAGCGGTTGCCGTCGTACTGTCACCGGCCACCGTGGTGGCTGCGTCGTACGGGTGACAGCCGCCGTCGGCGGCGGCGGCGGTCGCGACTCGCCTGTACGCTTCGGCAAGCGTCTCCATCGTGTCCGCGTCGAACCGTTGTTCGCGGGGCTCGATATGGTACATCGGGAGGTGGTCGCCGCGCGTGTCGTATCGCCGAACGACGGCTTCTGTCGAGAGCGCTTGCTGGTCCCGGAGAGCCGCATCCGCCGGCGGCGCTGCTCCGACACGGGCGTCGCTAATCGTTGGTCCGGTGTAGGCAGGAAGCGCCTGTTCGCTGGTGTCAAAGCCTTCGGTGGCGACAGCCAACCCGGTTTCCGCCGCAAGATCAGCGATAGGTCCTGATCGGCCGATTGCCTCCTCCGCGGCAGCAACAGGGTCACGGCGGGCACGGTCTGCGAGGCGGTCGTCCAGCGATGTGACTCTGGTGGCGAACCGGCCAGCTGCAGTGAGCACTGCCGCCGCTCGCTCGGCGTACACCCGCTCCTGTCCCGCTTGCTCCGTGACGACGGTATCGACACCGGTCGATGAGAGCGAATCGACGACTGTCGCCCGGCAGTCAGCCGACGCGGCGAGGTCGCCGCCGCCGGGACACTCATCCGCCAGCACCACCAGCCGCCCACCCTCGATGGCCGTGTCACAGCAACAGCCAGACGATGTCGATGACCCGAAGAGCCACTCACGCATGGCTCTCCCTCGCTCCGGCTTCGGACTTAAACCGATGGACTCGCAGCATCCGCTGGCCGTCCGACCGCGTCAGTACGAACGCGAGTCGATGTGTGCCGGGTTCGTCGAGCCGGTCGGTCGACGCCGTCGTTCGGATCGGGATGCCGACCAGCCGCTCGGTCTGTTTCCGGGACTCGACTGTCCAAGTTGCGACGCCAACACCGGCCCGCGCCGCGAACTGTAGCCGGCCGACGCCAGCGCTCGTGTAGGTCTGTCCGGGGATTCGTATCGTCACTACTCGCTGTGCGTCGCCGTTCGCCGTCGCCGCATCGGCCTCGACCAACCTCGTCAGCTCGGTCCGCAGCGCGTCCACCTGACGCTCCATCGTGCCGTTGGCCGCGTCTGCTCGGGCTGTCGACAGCGCTGGCGCTGTTGCACCGACGAGTGCGGTCATGACCGCGACAGCGAGGACCAGCCGGTATATCACAGCAACGCGCGGATACGCCCGACAACGCCTAGGTCTGGTGTCTCGTCGTTGTCGTGGTCGCTGCCCTCAGTGATGGCTGAGAAATCGGTCGCGGAGCTGGAGTCTGCGTGGACGGTGTCCGGCGAACGTGGAGCGGCCTGTGCTCGCCCAGTTCGATGCTGATCACTCCCCGCCGCCTGTGGGCCAGATACCGATGGCGACGACAGTGTTGCGTCGAGCCGATCTTCCAGCCGGTCAGTTGCCGCCAGCGCCGCGTCGGCGCGTTGCTCGATATCTTCGTTGACCGTACGGACGTTCCCCACGTACCCGCGGAGAGCCTGTGTAGCGGCTTCGAGCTCTGTCGTCCGCTCGTCAATGTCGTCGACACGCTGCTCGACGGTGTCCACGCGGTTCTCCAGCTCAGCGAGTTCCGTCACATCCGGGAACTCTGTCGTTCCGTCCGTGACCGCGCGTTCGACCGTACGGAGCCGCTCGGCCAGCGTCTCGATATCTGTCATGCTCGGCGCTGGTCCCGTGCTGGTATTTGAACGCTCGGACGGGGTGTTTCGGGAAGCGTATCGGTTGCTACCAGAAAGTACTCGCCTGCCTCACCCGCCGAGGATGAACAGCGCGAGGATGACGGCGATGAGTAGGGTTGCCAGAATCAGCAGCGCGACGACTGTGACTGCCGAGAGTGCCGTGTCGTCGGAGCGGAGTTCGCACAGCGGCATCATAGTGACGGTATAGCGCCTCTTTGTCGGCTAGCACCGTCGCCGGGCGGTTAGTTTTATCGAACCAACCACCACCATAACAGGTACGCATCTTCGATCAGCTCGATTGAGTGACTGCCTCCAAGGTGTCAGTACCTGCCCCGGAGCCAGCGAACAATTATACCGGATGCCGCGGCCACGCCGTTCTATGGCCGATAGCGATCAGGTGAAAGCAGCACTCGCGGCCCTCGCTGACGGAGAGGGACAAAACAGCGACGACAGAGGAGAGACGGCCCGAGTAGCTGTCCGGCAAGACGGCAGTAGTTCGGGCCGGATGAAGGCCCACGATACGGGCGGCGACGCTGGCTACCGGACGGTCATCGAGCGAGCGACCCAAGCGACCGACGATTTAGACGAAGCGGTTGCTTTCGTCGAGACGTTCGGCGTCGGGCGGCTCGAAGCGGCGGTCGAACAGGCCGAACACGAAGTGAGTGGGCTGGCGGACGAGGGTCGGGCGGCTTTGCGAGTGTTCCGGCGGTACCGGGACGCCGCGGCAGAGCCAGGCAATGGGTCGTAGCCACTGGGTCGATCATAGTCCTGTCGACCACTTTCACTCCGCTCACGATACCCCTTTAGGTAGCGCTGGCTTACAGGTGGGCAAATGACACGGGTGATACACACCGGCGATACCCACGTCGGGTATCAGCAGTACAACGTCCCCGACCGACGGGACGACTTCCTCGGTGCGTTCCGGCAGGTGGTCCGAGACGCCATCGCGGACGACGCTGACGCCGTCGTCCACGCGGGTGACCTCTTTCACGACCGCCGCCCGGCGCTTGCGGACATCATGGGCACGTTGAGCGTTCTGGAAGAACTCTCCGAAGCTGATATTCCGTTTCTTGCCGTCGTGGGCAACCACGAGGCAAAGCGGGACGCACAGTGGCTCGACCTGTACGAATCGCTTGGCCTGGCGACGCGCCTCGGCGACGAGCCGACAGTCATCGGCGACACCGCCTTCTACGGCCTCGATTTCGTCCCGCGCTCCCAGCGCGACGACCTCGACTACGACTTTGCTCCCCACGACGCGGACAGCGCCGCGCTTGTCACCCACGGCCTGTTCCAGCCCTTCGATTACGGCGACTGGGACGCTGCGGAGATACTCACTGAGTCGTCGGTGACCTTCGACGCGCTGTTGCTCGGCGACAACCACGACCCCGGCAAACAGCAGGTCGAGGACGCCTGGGTCACCTACTGCGGGTCGACCGAGCGCGCGAGCGCGAGCGAGCGCGAGGACCGCGGCTACAACATCGTCACCTTCGACGACGAGGTCCGTATCACCCGTCGCGGTCTCGACACTCGCGAGTTCGTCTTCGTCGACGTGGACCTCGGGCCCGAGGAGGGCGTCGAACGGGTTCGGAGTCGCGTCGGCCAGCACGATCTGGAGGAGGCCGTTGTCATCGTCTCTATCAGCGGCGACGGCGACCCAGTTACGCCGGCCAGCGTTGAATCGTTCGCGCTGGACCAGGGCGCGCTCGTGGCCCGGGTCACCGACCACCGGGAAATCACGGCCGAGGAGCGAGAAACGGAGATCAGCTTCGCCGACCCCGACGACGCCGTCACCGAGCGCGTCCGCGACCTCGGACTGAGCGAGGCTGCCCACGACATCGACGAGACGATTCGCGCCTCGAAAGTCGCCGACGCGAACGTCAAAGACGAGGTCGAACGGCACGTGCGTGAACTGCTTTCGGATGACTCTGCTGCCCTTGCAGCCGACGCAGAAGCGGCTGCGAGCGATAGCGCATCTGACACCGACGCCACCGCGAGCGCAAGCGGGGATGACACCGACGGAGCACCAGTGAACGAAGCAGATGGTACCGACAGCGAGAGCCAGGCGAGCGTCGAGGAGTTCCTCTAATGGAGGCCACACAATGAGATTCCAACGCGTCAAGCTATCCAATTTCAAGTGCTACGATGATGCCGACCTGCGGCTGGACAACGGCGTGACAATCATCCACGGACTCAACGGGAGTGGGAAGTCTTCCCTGCTTGAGGCCTGTTTCTTCGCGCTGTACGGCTCGAAAGCGCTGGATGAGAATCTCGGTGACGTGGTCACCATCGGGGCCGACGACTGCACTGTCGAACTGTGGTTTTCCCACGCCGGCGGCGACTACCACCTCACGCGTCGGGTTCGAGCGACGGGCTCCCAGCCGACGACCGCGAAGTGCGTCTTGGAGACACCCGACGGGAACTACGAAGGGGCGCGCGATGTGCGCCGACGAATTACGGAGCTCCTGCGGATGGACAGCGAGGCGTTCGTCAACTGTGCTTACGTCCGTCAGGGCGAGGTGAACAAGCTCATCAACGCTTCCCCCAGCGCCCGGCAGGACATGCTTGATGACCTCCTGCAACTGGGGAAACTGGAGGAGTATCGTGAGCGAGCCAGCGACGCCCGCGTCGGCGTCGGACGCGTCCGTGATGACAAACAAGGTGCGCTCTCACAGCTCGACGAGCAGATTCAGGAGAAAGAACAGAAAGACCTCCACGAGCGGCTAAATAGCCTCGAAACGAAGGAATCTGAACTGCAAGACGAGATCGAGCACATCGAGGAACAGAAGGGCACCGCCGAGGAGACGCTCACCCGTGCTGAGTCCGTCCTCGAGGAGTACGAGGAGAAACGCGAGGAGCTGTCGGCGCTGGAAGACGATATCGAAGAGCTGGAGGCGACCATCACAGAGACGGAGACGGAGCGAACCAAGCTCAAAGAGCAGATCAGTGATCTACAGGATCGGCAGGAGTCGCTGCGGGAGGACCTTTCAGAAACGCTCGCGGAAACGGATCTCGAAAGTTCGGAGCCAACCCCCGAAACCGTCGAGATGCGACTCGCGGACCTCCAGTCTCGCGACGACGAACTGCAGAGCCGAATCGAGGACCAGCGCGTCGACGCGAAGGAGCACAGCAGCACGGCCGACGCGCTGGCCGAGAGCGCCGCGGACCTCGAATCTCGAGCCGAAGAGAAGCGCGAGGAAGCCGACGAACTCGAATCTGACCTCGAATCCGCGCGGGAGACCATCGCCCAGCGCCGGGAGCAGATTAGCGACATCGACGAACAGATCGCCGCGCTCGAAGCCGAGTTCGAGAACGCACCGACCGACCGCGAGGGGGCACGGTCGTACAAAGAGTCCGTCGCCAGCGACCTCGAAGAGGCCCGACAGCGGGCGACCGAACTGGAGACGAAACTGGAGAACGAGCGCGACTCGCTCGCGGAGGCCGAGGCGCTGCTGGAAGCCGGCAAGTGCCCCGAATGCGGGCAGGACGTGGCCGAGTCACCGCACGTCGACTCCATCGAGGCCGACCGCGAGCGGATTTCGGAGCTCGAGGGGACGCTCGCGGACGCCCGTGAGAACGTTTCAGACTTTGAATCGAAACACGAGACGGCGGCGGAGCTGGTCGAGACAGCGGACGAGCTATCGACGCTCGAGAACAACCGCTCGAACATCGTTCAACTGGTCGAGGAGAAGGAAGACGGACTGGACGCGGACCAGGAGCGCATCGAGACGCTCTGCGAGGAAGCAGCAGAACACGAGTCCGAAGCAGAGACGAAACGCGAGAAAGCAGCCGAAGCCCGTGAGCAGGCCGAGAACTGTCGGTCGGTCGTCGCCGAGTGTAATCAGGAGCGCCAGCAGGTCAAACAATCGATCAAGCAGCTGGAGCGAGTCGAGGACCTACTGGGTGATATCGACGACTGCGACGACGACATCGAACGCCTGCGCGAGAAGCGTACGCAACAGGCCGAACTGAACGACCAGCGCCGCGACCAGCTCGCAGAGAAGCGCGAACGCAAGCAGGACCTCGCGGAGTCGTTCGACGAGAAACGAATCGAAGAGGCCCGCAACGAGAAGCAGCGCGCGAAAAAGTACATCGAGCAGGCCGAGGAGGCGCTGGCGGAGAAACGCGAACAGCGCGATGAACTGCAAAACGCCATCGGCGGCGTCACGAACGAAATCGAGGAGCTGGAATCGCTGCGGGACCGGCGTGAAGATCTCGAAGCGACCCTCGAAAAGCTCGAAACGCTGTACGACGAGACCGAAGAGCTACAGGAGATGTACGGGACGCTTCGGGCGGAGCTACGACAGCGCAACGTCGAGACGCTCGAACGGATGCTCAATCAGACGTTCGACCTGGTGTACCAGAACGACTCGTACTCCCACATCGAATTAGATGGCCAGTACCAGCTGACGGTGTACCAGAAGGACGGCGAACCGCTGGAGCCCGAACAGCTCTCCGGCGGCGAGCGCGCGCTGTTCAACCTCAGTCTGCGGTGTGCCATCTATCGCCTGCTCGCGGAGGGCATCGAGGGTGCCGCACCGATGCCGCCGCTCATCCTCGACGAACCGACGGTGTTCCTCGACTCAGGTCACGTCACCCAACTGCTGGATCTCGTGGAGTATATGCGCGACGAGGTCGGCGTCGAGCAGATTCTCGTTGTCAGCCACGACGAGGAACTGGTCGGCGCGGCCGACGACCTCGTCCGTGTGGAAAAGGACGCTACGACAAACCGCTCGCGGGTCGAGCAGGTCGAAGCGACGGTCGCGGAACTGGCCTGACCGCAGTAACGACGGTGGACAGACCTCAGCGGTACAGATGCGCCAGCCCATCGCTGGCCGTTTCGGTCGTGTCGTAGCCCCGCTGGCCGTGGACTGTGGCCTCGGTAAGCAGGCCGGCGGCGCGGAACTCGGCCAGCAGGCCGTGCAGGTCGCTCTCACAGAGGTCGTACGCAGAGAGCAGTTCCGCCACGGAGAGCGGCCCGCGCTTGTCGAGTTCCACGAGCAAGCCCAGCGCACGGTCATCGTGGGCCGCAGTAACGACTTGACGGGCGGCGTCGGGAACGGCTCCGGCAGCGGTGGTCAGCGGTGACTCGCCGTCGATTGGTTCGAGGTCGGCCTTCGGGACGTGGCGCTGCTCGCCGGTTTCGGGGTCCCGGACCAGACTCGATTCGGTAGACTCCTTCAGCAGTAAGTACCGCGTGCCGTCGTCATCCCGCACAGTACGCATATGGCCGTTTGTAGCAGACCGGGCCGGTTAGCCGTTGTGGTCGTTCGACTCCGTGGCGTCGGGCTGATTCGCCGCTGTTTCGGCCGCCTCGGTCCCGCCGTCGTCTGATTTTCGCTCCCGTTCGAACTGGATGTACCGAAACGTCCCGTAGCCGAAGGCGATGACGCCGACGAGGAATATCCTGACCCCGAGGTCGACCTGCCCCTCGAAGTAGGCCAGCATCGGCCCGAGCGAGAGCGCGAGCAGTGCGACGTTGAACACGATGACGAGCCTGACGAACAGCCCCGTGGCATCGCCGCTGTAACCGCCGTCCGATGGTGACGGAACGTCCGGGCCGAGGCTCTCCGGGTCGAACTCATCTGGCTCGTACTTGCTCTTTTCCGAGAGGACGCTGCTGCTCTCGTTCGGGTCGTCCTCGCCGGGGATGTCCATCACACTAGCTACGACGCGTGGACACTAAAAGTACTTCCTGTCAGGCGATCTCCTGTAGGGTCAGCGCCGTATCAGTCTGTAGCCACGCGAGCGGGTTCTCTGCATCGTAAAACACTGTTCCCTCCTCGGTCTCGTAGGTCTCGGTCGTCTGGATGGCGTCCGGGAGCGCCGGCTCCGACCGCAGTTCTTCGGACCTATCCGCCTCGCCGTGGGGGGATGCGTGGTGCGACATTGGCCGTCAAACTTGGGTATGTTACTTGATGGCATATACTTTCTGCCTGTGGCAATACCCCGTCGACCGCCGGTGTTTTTATGCGGCATCTCGAAACAAGGCCAAGAATGAGTGACGGGACCCAGGGCACGCTGGGGGACTTTGAGCAAGATGCGGAGGAGGACCGCCCGGTCGCCGACGAAGCGGCAGCCATCGCGGGCAACGGCGGGAGCGATACCGGCGGGACGAGCGTCGTTGACCTCGACAAGCGCCAGTTCCCGCCGGTCGAGGAGACCGTCGAGTTCGTCGTCACGCAGGTCGACTACACCATCGAGGGGCAGGGCGACGACGAGTTCCCGGTCGTCCACGTCTTCGGGCGCACTGACGACAACGAGCCGGTTCACGCGCGGGTCTTCGAGTTCAAACCCTACTTTTATGCGCCGACCGACAGCGTCACCGAGGACGCGCTTCGCCAGTACGACAGTATTACCGGGTGGAAAGAAGCCGACGAGGACGGCGAGCCCTACGAGTCCATTCGGGGCGAGCGCCTGACGAAGATATTCGGCCAGACACCCCGTGACGTGGGCCAGATTCGTGATGACTTCGACCACTACGAGGCCGATATTCTCTTCCCCAACCGCCTGCTCATCGACAAAGACATCACGAGTGGCGTACGCATCCCCGCCCGCGAACTCGACGACGGCAGCCTGAAGGTCCACCACGAGGAGGTTCAGCCGGTCGAGGCTCACGCCGAGCCGCGGGTCAACACTTTCGACATCGAGGTCGATGACAGACAGGGGTTCCCCGAGGACGGCGAGGAGCCGATCATCTGTCTCACCTCCCACGACTCCTACCGCGACGAGTACGTCGTCTGGCTGTACGAGTCCCCCGACGGCATCGACGGCCCCGAAGCGCTGGCCGGCTACGATCCGATTCGGGAGGATTTCGAGGCGGACGTGCGTGTCTTCGACGAGGAGGAGGCCATGCTGGAGGCCTTCGTCGACTACATCGTCGACACCGACCCGGACGTGCTGACGGGCTGGAACTTCGACGACTTCGACGCGCCGTACTTCCTCGACCGGCTGGAGGAACTCCAGAGCTACAACCACGACTTCGACCTCGAGATAGACCGCCTCTCGCGGGTCGACGAGGTCTGGCGCTCGGGCTGGGGCGGCCCGGACATCAAGGGCCGTGTCGTCTTCGACCTCCTCTATGCCTACAAGCGCACCCAGTTCACCGAACTCGAATCCTACCGGCTCGACGCCGTCGGCGAGCAGGAACTCGGCGTCGGCAAGGAGCGCTACACCGGTGACATCGGCGATCTCTGGGAACAGGACCCCGAGCAGCTACTGGAGTACAACCTCCGGGACGTGGAGCTGTGTGTCGAACTCGACCGCGAGCAGGACATCATCGACTTCTGGGACGAAGTCCGCACCTTCGTCGGTTGCAAGCTGGAAGACGCGACGACGCCGGGCGACGCCGTCGACATGTACGTCCTCCACAAGCTCCACGGCGAGTTCGCACTGCCGTCGAAGGGCCAACAGGAGAGCGAGGACTACGAGGGCGGGGCCGTCTTCGACCCCATCACCGGCGTCCGCGAGAACGTCACCGTGCTGGACCTGAAGTCGCTGTATCCGATGTGCATGGTGACGACCAACGCCAGCCCGGAGACCAAAGTCGACCCCGAGCAGTACGACGGCGACACCTACCGCGCGCCCAACGGCACCCACTTCCGGAAAGAACCGGACGGCGTCATCCGGGAGATGGTCGACGAACTGCTGACCGAGCGAGAGGAAAAGAAGGAACAGCGGAATGAATTCGATCCCGAAAACCCAGAGTATGGGCGCTTAGACCGCCAGCAAGCGGCGGTTAAGGTGATAATGAACAGTTTATACGGCGTTTTGGGATGGGACCGCTTCCGCCTCTACGACAAGGAGATGGGAGCCGCCGTTACCGCCACCGGGCGGGAGGTCATCGACTACACTGACGAGGTCGTCGCGAACGAGGGGTACGAGGTCGTCTACGGCGACACCGACTCCGTCATGCTCCAACTCGGTGATGTCGGACCCGACGACGTTGAGGGCGATGTTGAAATCACCGACGAGATGCGCGAGAAGCATCCCGAGATGGGCGACGACGAACTCGAACTTATCGCCACGACCATCCAGAAAGGGTTCGAACTGGAAGAGACCATCAACGCCTCTTACGACGAGTTCGCGATGGAGGAGCTCAACGCGAGCGAGCATCGTTTCCAGATCGAGTTCGAGAAGCTCTACCGTCGATTCTTCCAGGCGGGGAAAAAGAAGCGCTACGCGGGCAACATCGTCTGGAAGGAGGGGAAACACGTCGACGACATCGATATCACGGGCTTCGAGTACCAGCGCTCGGACATCGCCCCCATCACGAAGCGGGTCCAGAAGGAAGTCATCGACCGCATCGTTCGCGGGGAGGACGCCGAGTCCATCAAGCAGTACGTCAGCGATGTCATCGAGGATTATCAGGACGGCAACGTCAACTACGACGACGTGGGTATCCCCGGCGGTATCGGGAAGAAGCTGGACAACTACGATACCGACACCGCACAGGTGCGTGGCGCGAAGTACGCCAACCTCCTGCTGGGAACGAATTTCCAGAGCGGGTCCAAGCCAAAGCGGCTGTACCTCGACCGAGTTCACTCCGACTTCTTCCAGCGCATTGAGGAAGAGGAAGGGCTGGACCCCCAGCGTGACCCGCTGTACGGCGAGTTCCGCCGGGACCCAGACGTAATCTGCTTCGAGTACGCAGACCAGATTCCCGAGGAGTTCGAAATCGACTGGGACAAGATGCTCGATAAGACGCTGAAAGGCCCGATTGCCCGGATTCTGGAGGCGATGGACATCTCCTGGGAGGAGGTCAAGTCCGGGCAGGAACAGACGGGACTCGGGAGCTTCATGTAACTCACCGACGGCGGGCGCTTGCTGCTGTGGGAAATATTGTTTCTATATACTGAAGTTGAGTTCACGGCAATGCGAAAGCTTCATGGGTGAAACGTACCTTCTTTCGGTTGACCTAAGAGATACCTATGGCTAAACTCGAAATCAACAATCTCCACGCAGAAGTCGCAGAAGAGGACGGTGAGACGATTCTTCGCGGTGTCGACCTCGAAGTCGAGTCCGGCGAGATCCACGCGCTGATGGGTCCCAACGGCTCGGGGAAGTCGACGACGGCGAAGATCATCGCCGGCCATCCCGCCTACGAGGTAACCGACGGCGAAGTACTCATCCACCTCGAAGAAGATGAATTCGGCGAGGACGAGGAGATTCCGGAAGACCTCCGCACCTGGAACCTGCTCGACCTCGAACCAAACGAGCGCGCCGCGCTCGGCATCTTCCTCGGCTTCCAGTACCCGGCCGAGATTGAGGGCGTCACGATGGTGAACTTCCTCCGCACGGCCCTCAACGCCAAGCTCGAAGAGCGCGAAGAGCTGTTCGAAGACGACGACGAAGAAGAAGCCGAATCCGAAGGTGGCGACACCAACGAGGACGCCGCCGGCTACGACACCTCCCCGATGGAGGGTGACGTCGAAGAAGGCGAAATCGGCGTCGCCGAGTTCCAGGAAATCCTCCAGGAGAAGATGGAGCAGCTAGATATGGACGAGAAGTTCGCGTCCCGGTATCTCAACGCCGGCTTCTCGGGCGGCGAGAAGAAGCAAAACGAAGTCCTCCAGGCCGCGATCCTCGAGCCCTCGGTCGCCGTGCTCGACGAGATTGACTCCGGGCTGGACATCGACCGACTGCAGGATGTCTCCAACGGTATCAACGCGCTCCGTGACGAGCAGGGCGCGGGCATCCTCCAGATCACTCACTACCAGCGTATCCTCGACTACGTCGAACCCGACCACGTCCACGTGATGCTCGACGGCCAGATCGCCACCTCCGGCGGTGCCGAACTCGCCGAAAAGCTCGAAGACGAGGGGTACGACTGGGTCCGAGAGGAAGCCTACGAGGCCGCGTAACGCCCTTCCGTACACAGCGATAACACTACACACACTATGAGTTCAGATCAAGACCACCTCAAAGAGACCGACACCGAGAAGCGCTTCGAGTTCAAGAAGGAGGAAAAGTCCGCCTTCGAAGCCGAAAAGGGCCTCACGGAGGAGACCATCCGGGTCATCTCCGAAGACAAGGACGAGCCCGAATGGATGCTCGAACGCCGCCTGCGCGCGCTCGAGCAGTACAAGGAAATGCCGATGCCGGACGGCTGGCCAGGCGCGCCCGACCTCTCCGAAGTCGATGTCGACGAGATCGTCCCGTACATCCGTCCCGACATCGAGACACGCGGCGGGGTCGACGACTGGAACGACCTCCCCGAAGAGATTCAGGACACCTTCGACAAACTGGGCATCCCGGAAGCCGAGAAGAACGCCCTCTCGGGCGTCGGCGCGCAGTACGAGTCCGAGATTGTCTACCAGAACATGCAGGAACGCTGGGAGGAGAAGGGTGTCATCTTCTGTGACATGGACAAGGCCGTCCAGGAACACGAAGATATCCTCAAAGAGTACTTCATGACCAAGGCCGTGCCGCCGAGCGACAACAAGTTCGCAGCGCTGCACGGCGCTATCTGGTCCGGCGGGTCGTTCGTCTACGTCCCCGAGGACACCACGGTCGACATGCCGGTCCAGGCGTACTTCCGCATGAACTCCGACGGCATGGGCCAGTTCGAGCACACGCTCATCATCGCCGAGGAGAACTCCGAGGTTCACTACATCGAGGGCTGTTCCGCCCCGAAGTACTCCGAGTTCAATCTCCACTCCGGCGGCGTCGAAGTGTTCGTCAAGGAGAACGCACACGTTCAGTACTCGACCGTCCAGAACTGGTCGAAGAACACGTACAACCTCAACACCAAGCGCGCCATCTGCGAGGCCGACGGCACGATGGAGTGGGTCTCCGGCAGCATGGGCTCGAAGGCCACGATGCTGTACCCCTCCACCGTTCTCAAGGGCCCCGGCGCGACGGACAACCACATCACCATCGCCTTCGCCGGCGAGGGCCAGGACATCGACACGGGCGCGAAGGTCTACCACAACGCCCCCGAGACGAAGTCCACCATCGAGTCCAAGTCCATCAGCAAGGACGGCGGCCGCACGAACTACCGCGGCCTCGTCCACATTGCCGACGGTGCTGAAGACTCCTCGACCTCCGTTGAATGTGACGCGCTGATGTTCGACAACGAGTCCACGTCGGACACGATGCCGTACATGGAGATTCAGGAGTCCAAAGTCGATGTCGCCCACGAGGCGACCGTCGGCAAGATCGGCGACGAGGACGTCTTCTACCTCCAGTCCCGCGGACTGGACGACGACGACGCAAAGCAGATGATCGTCGCCGGCTTCATCGAGCCGATCACGGAAGAACTGCCGATTGAGTACGCCGTTGAGCTGAACCGCCTCATTGAGCTTGAGATGGAGGGGTCGCTCGGATAACCATGAGTACGCAGGTACACGCCAATCTCACAGAGGCCCAGGTAGAACAGATTTCAGACGATCTCGGCGAGCCCGAGTGGCTGCTGGAGACACGCAAGGACGCACTCGCAGCGCTCGAAGAGCTGGACATGCCGGACGTCATCCGGACGCCGGGTCGAACCTGGACCAACCTCGACGCGCTCGAATACGAGTCGCTGGTCGATCCGCTCGACTACGCACAGGACAAGGACCGCGTCGACGCAGCGGGCGTCGAGGTGCTGTCCTGGAGCGAGGCGCTTGCGGACCACGAGGACCTCGTCAAGGAGCACTTCGGCAGTACCGTCGACCCGCAGCGGGACTACCTCACTGCGCTGTCGACGGCCCTGTTCTCGGCCGGAACGGTCGTCTACGTCCCCGAGGGCGTCGACGCCGAGGACGTGAAGATTCGGACGACGATGAACAGCCAGTCGCTGTTCAACTACACGCTCGTCCTCGCCGAGGAGTCCTCCTCGGTCACGATTCTGGAGCGCCAGCAGACGGGCGAGACGACCGACGCCGACCAGTACTACTCCGGTATCGTCGAGGTCGTCGCCGAGGAGAACGCCTACGTCCAGTACGGCGCGCTCCAGAACCTCTCGGAGGAGACCTACAACTTCCAGGTCAAGCGCGGCCACGCCGACACCTACGCCACGGTCAACTGGATCGACGGCAACATCGGCTCCCGCCTGACCAAGTCCAACGTCGAGACCCGACTGCTGGGCGACTCTTCCGAATCCCAGATTCTGGGTGCGTTCTTCGGCCACGAGGACCAGCACTTCGACATCGCCAGCCGCGTCTGGCACGAGGCCGAACACACCATCGCCGATCTCGTCACACGCGGCGTTCTCGACGATGACGCCCGCTCGGTGTACGAGGGCGTGCAGGACGTCGGTCGCGAGGCATGGGACACGTCATCCTACCAGCGTGAGAACACGCTCATGCTCTCCGATGACTCCGAAGCCGACGCGTCGCCGAAGCTCATCATCAACAACCACGACACCGAGGCCTCCCACTCCGCGACGGTTGGGCAGGTCGACGAAGAGGACATGTTCTACATGACCTCCCGCGGTGTCGACCCGGAGCGAGCGAAGAACATGCTCGTCGAAGGGTTCTACGTCCCGGTGCTCGAAGAAGTGCAGGTCGACGAACTCCGCGAGGACCTCGACCAGCTGATCTACGAGCGTCTTCGTGAGTAGCCGGTAGGCTACGAACGAAGGCTCGAGAGAGCTTGCTCTCTCGGTGTCTGCGCGAGTGGCGAGGTCGCTGAGCGACCTCGGTTTAGCGAGCGGGGAACGCAGTGACCCGCGAGCAGCGAGACGGCGTTGCCGTCTCGGAAACGAACAGGCGGACCCCGCGAGCAAGCGTTCTATTTTGCAGTTTCCTTGGGACGCCTACCAGTCGCTCTTATCGCCGCGAAGCCAGACGTAGTCACACGGGTCCAGCAGGAAGGTGACGCCGCCGTCCGCGATGTGATAGCCGCCGTCACCGAGCTCCCGCGAGGTGTCGGCGTCGGGGACTTCCCACTGGAGGACGGATTCGCGGTACTCGTCGGCGAAGTTGTGGGCGAACATGAACGCGGTGTCGTCGGTGTCGACGCGGTGGACGAGCACATCTTTGTGGCCCGATTCGGCCAGATGGAGGTCGCCATCGCTTAGTTCGGTGTTGCGTGTCCGGGCGTCGACGATGTCGCTAACGCGTGATAGCAGCGAGTCGGAGTCGTCGCGCTGGTCGGCGACGTTGATTTTGTCGAAGCTGTACTCGGTTCCAACGATGGGTGGGTTGTAGCAGTCCTCGCGGTCGGCCGTCGAGAAGCCGCCGTTCTCGCTGTCGTCCCACTGCATCGGCGTGCGAACCGATTCCCGCTCGTCGAGCCAGAGGTCCGAGCCCATGCCGATTTCGTCACCGGAGAGGACCACCGGCGTCCCCGGATACGCGAAGAGGAGGCTGTGAGCCATCGCGATGCGGTCGTGGTCATGACCGAAGAGATCCGCGAGTCGGAGTCGGTGACCCCGACCGAAAATCCAGGAGGAGCCGTCGTCGGGCCCGAAGTACTCACGGGCGTGCTCCAGCGCTTCGTGGGGGAGTTTCAGGAGGTTCCACTCGTCGTGGTTCCGGAGGAAGTTCGCCCACTGGCCGACCCCGGAGATGTCCGGCAAGACCTCGTTCGCGCGGTGGAGCGGCCAGGTGTCTCTGACGCCGACGCCGTACACCATGTGGGCGTTCAAGACAAAGTTGAACATGAGATCGAACGCCTCGCCGTCACCGAAGTAGTAGTCGAGATGCTCGGGCTGGTCGTCGGCCTCGGCGATTAGCACGGCGTGGTCTTTCGCCGCCGTGACGACGCGTTTCAGCTCTTTGAACAACTCAATGTCCTCGGTCGTTCCGTTGTGGCCCTTGGGAAGGAGCATCGGGTGGGCAGCGTCGATGCGGAAGCCGTCGGCCCCCTGGTCCAGCCAGAAGCGCATCACGTCGTGGATTTCGTCGCGGACAGTCGGGTTGGCGACGTTGAGGTCCGGCTGATGGTGGTAGAACTGATGGAAGTAGTGCTTCCCGGCGGCCTCGTCGTAGCTCCAGACGCCGTCCTCGCGGTCGGGGAAGATATTGCTGGTCTTGTACGCGTCATCGAGATGGCTGGTCCACAGATAGTAGTCGTGGTACTTCGAGTCGGGGTCCTCTCGGGCACGCTGGAACCACTCGTGGTCGGTCGAGGTATGGTTGAACACGAGGTCGGTGAGGATGCGGATACCGCGGTCGTGGGCGCGGTCGGTGAGTTCCCGGAAGTCCGCCAGCGTCCCCATCCGGTCGTGGACGCTGTAGTAGTCGGCGACGTCGTAACCGTTGTCCCGGAGCGGGCTCGGATAGAACGGGCGGAGCCAAAGACAGGTCGCGCCGAGGTCGTCGATGTAATCGAGCTTCTCGATGAGGCCCTGGAAATCACCCCAGCCGTCGCCGTCGCTGTCGTTGAACGTCTTTACATCCAGTGTGTAGATGACCGCGTCCTCGTGCCAGCCGTGTTCTACCATCGCTTGTGTGTGCTATCGAGTCCCAGCCTCTGGTAGTTTCGGGTCCATCTGAGAACCGAGCCTGAAAGCTGTGGACGCGTCCGGCAGTTTCGGCCCCAGACAGCTATCGACTACGGGGCTCATCAAAAGCAGACCTGACCGGTTGCAGCTTGACGACAGGGAACCGCTTAAGTCCGGCCCTCCCCGAACTACGTGTATGACTGCAGTACAACGCCAAGTGGGGGTGTTGCCGTGAGTCTTACACAGCCGGTGGCGTCCGATCATCAGCTGGCCCGGCTGCTACAGATCGGCATCGTCCTCGAAGAGGTCGTCGAGGCACGGTCGGCCAAGCACGCTGAGGAAACGAGTGGAGCGCACGAGCAGGCGGTTCTTGACCTCCTCGCACACGCCGAGACGGAGTCAGCCGAGCACCGCCGGCAACTGGAGGCACTCATCGACGACCTCGAAGCGGATACCGTCCCGTTCGAGGAAATCGAGATGCTAGTCGAGGCCCAGTACGAGGCCGACAAGGACTTCGACGGCGTGTTGTACGACCAGCTCTGTAACGAGGAGACGGCGTACAAGTTCTACGACGACCTCATCGAAGCAATCGAGGCGTCCGACGTGACGTTCACGATCGACCGCGAGCGGCTGCTTGCTGTGCTGTCGGATATCCGTGAGGACGAGGCAGACGGTGTCGAAGACGTGACCGACCTGATGGAGGATTATCAATGAACACGCAGGCCCAGTATCTGAAAGCAATCTATCTCACCCAACAGCAGGAAGACGGTCCAGCATCTACCGGCGACGTGGCCGATATGCTTGATGTCAGCCCGGCGAGCGCAAACGAGATGATCGGCAAACTGGAGAACCGAGGGCTGCTGAACCACGAGAAGTACAAAGGCGTCGACCTCACCGACGACGGCATCGCACAGGCTCGCGAGGCGCTTCAGAACTACTGTATCATCGAGCGGTTCCTTATCGAGGTCCTAGAGGTCGAGGAGTTCCGGGCCGAAGCAAAGCAACTGGAGGGCGTCATCGACGAAACGGTCGCTGACCGTCTCGATACGATTATCGACCGTAAGCCGCAGTGCCCCGACTGTTTCGACCCCGAGGGCGATGTCTGTGGCCTGCTCGAAGTCGAGGCCGAAATCACCAGCGACTGACCGACTGCTCTCGAAGCGTTCAAGTGCGTTCCGTCGATTATCCTGAATACGGATAACTCATAGTGAGTGGAGTCCCGTGGTGGTGAGCAGAACTGGACGGTTCTGCGAGGTACACGGGACGAGCGAACGTAGTGAGTGAAGTCCCGTGGTGTAGTGGCCAATCATAAGGGCCTTTGGAGCCCTTGACGGCGGTTCGAATCCGCCCGGGACTACTTTTGTCGAACAAACTCGTAAACAGCAGCCAGCCTCGGCGATTCGAGCACAGAGGACAAGAGAATTTGACCGAGGGATTCGATATCCGAGCACAAACGGCGGCCACATTTCTGTGGCGTGGCAACGATAGCAGCGCTAGCAGGCCAACACGTTCGAGTCGTGACCACAAATCGTCGCGTTCGCATGAATAGCCCAACGAGTGTCCCAAATTCTGACATCGAACTGTAGATTTATGATGTTCCGTGCCAACTAGTGGCATATGCAAATCAGGGAGGCAGTGTCGTCGGACCGGCCGGCTATCCGTGACGTGGCGCGCCGCTCGTTAGCGGCGTCGTATTCGCTGGGGCCGAAGGCGATTACAAGCGCTATCGAGGAGTGGTACGACGAAGAGCGTATCAACGAAATACTCACAGAAGAGAGTAACCGGTTGCTTCTCGTCGCCGAGCGAGATGGGCAGGTGGTCGGTCTCTCCGAGAGCACCCTCTCGGGGGATAGCATCGGAACGATACTCTGGCTACACGTCGACCCAGCGTACCGTGGCGAGGGGATTGGGTCAGCATTGTTTGACGAGACCCACGGAGAGCTCCATGAACGCGGAGCCGAGACGCTCCACGGGCGCGTGTTGGCCGACAACGTCGAAGGAAATAGCTTCTACGAGGAGCGTGGCTTCGAACGCGCTGGCACGGGCGAAGTCGACATCGCTGGGCGGACCTACGTCGAGAACCTCTACACCGACGCCGAAGAGCTCGGGCGTGAGCCGATAAGCGACGACGGTCGGACGGTCTACGTCGACCACAACAACCACGAGTCCGGGTCGATAGCGCCGTTCCACGTGGTCCACGTCACCGAGGAGGGAAGCGACCGCTATGGCTACTTCTGTAGTAACTGTGAGACGCTGGCGAACGCGATGGATTCGATGGGCCGTATCGAATGTAACAGCTGTGGGAACGTCCGCAAGCCGATGCGATGGGACGCCGCCTACCTGTAATTAGGGCGGCGACTGGTCTCCCGTGCGCTGTGACGAGTCCTGTCGGTTCGCCGGGAGCAGTACCAGCTTGTAGTACAGGCCGAACAGGCACAGGGCGATACCGACGCCGACGACCACGTCAGTCGCCACGTGTTCGTTCGCTGCGTGGGTCACAATCGACACATCGCCGACGGGCAGATGGAGTGGCTGGAGTGGCATATATGCTGATTTATCTATTAGGTGTAAAAATCCGGACTGATGTTCCCAGCCGCTGAGAACCAGTCGCCGGCTGTCCCAAAGTACTGACCCCACCTGACGCAGAGGCAGAGACAGCGACGAGTAGATTCAAGAGACTGCGCCGATGGCCGCTCTGGGCCGGCGTCCGCGTCGGAAATTGCCGGGTGTGGCAGCCGTTCTCCCTGTCGTAACGCTAAAGAGTCGAACGTACGTCTATATGTGTAAGATGACTATCGAAATCTGTTTGCGGAGGTGGTGCTGTGGGCGTCGAGATTAGGGAGTCACCTGTCTCAGCCGACGCGTTCGAGGAAATGAAGGAGTTCGTCCACGACTACCTCGCGGCGAGCGTCGAAAACGAAGAAGAGGGCGGCCGTATGCGCTGGTATCCGTGGCACTCCGCGGAGTACCGCTTCAACCACATCCTCAACGTCGTCGACATCGCGACAAAAATCGCCCGCAAAGAAGGGGCGAACGTGGACGTGACTCGCGTCGCAGCGTTGTTTCACGACATCGCAAAACTGGAAGCCGAGCAGGACCTCCACGCGGAAGCCGGCGCTCGGATCGCACGCGAGTATCTGCGAGCACACGGTGACTACCCCGAGTCGTTTATCGAACAGGTCTGTGCCGCCGTCGAGGCCCACTCGTATCAGGGGCCACTGGATGACCTGCCGCTAGAAGTCCAGTGTCTCATCGAAGCGGACATCCTCGATAAGGTCGGCGCGAACGGGACCGCCCTGATGCTGTTGCGCATGGGCTATGAGTCCCGGACACACATGGACGCGGCCGAGATGGTCGACCGTGTCATCGAGCGCGGCGAGGACGCACGCGAGCGTGTGCAGAGCGATACCGCCGAGTCTATCGTCCACCAGCGGCTCAAGCGGACCCGTTGGTTCCAGGAGTGGCTAACGATGGAAGTCGCCGACATGGCCGTCGAAGACGACCTCGACGACGTGGCGACTGGGATGGGCGATTCATAGCGCCCGCAGCAGAAACAGAACGCCGGTCCCGGCGAGAACAGCGGCGCTAACCCACGCAATTAGTGGTGCAAGCCGTTCGATGCGCGTTCTCGCGGCGACAATCGCCGCCGGAAACCCGGTAATCCAGAGTCCGATTCCCCCGAAAAACCCACCCAGTAGCACCGGGTGGCCAGTTTGTACGGTCAGCGCGTCAGTCCTGACTGCGGGCACGTACGACGCCACGTCGACAACGCCCGGTTCGAGGAGACCCACGCCAACGGTGAGCCAGAAGGCGACCTGATAGGGGTTTGTCAGTGCCAGCACGAGCGCCTTGCGAAAGCCCCGGCTGTCCCCCGACGTGACTGACGAGTCGCCTTCGGTAACTACTGTATTGGCTTCCTGAACTGCACCGTAGGCGAACCAGAGCATCAACAGCCCGCCGGCACCGACCATCACTCGTCGCAGTCCCGGCGTCTCGGTGATGACTGTCGCGGCGCCGAGCACGGCGAGCACGAGGAAACAGGCGTCAGCAGTCATCGCGCCGAGGCCGGCGAAGAAGCCGGCCCGCCAGCCACGGAGCGCGCTCTCCTCGGCGATAACGGCGTTCATCGGACCCGGCGGCGCGGCGAGCGCAAGGCCGAACAGGACCCCACCGAGAGCTGTCGGGACGAGAGAGAGCGCACCGAGCTGTAGCAGGCCGAGTGAGTGATGCATCTATAGTCTGTGAAAACAGAGAGAAAATCCCGCAGACTTACAGCTTGCCGGCCTTCTGGAGCTTCATTAGGTCCTCGGTGTCGAGGGTCTCGCCTTCCTTGAACTTCTGATAAATCTCCTCGGCTTCCTCGCGAGCGGCTTCCTGCTTCTCCTCGCGCTGGGAGCGCTCCTGCTCTTCTTCCTTCTTGTCGAGTTCGCGGAGGCGCTTCTGGACGCGGACGAAGTCCTCGTGGTGCTGGTCGGCCGCTTCCTGGGCTTCGACGAACTCCTCGTGCTTCTCGTCGGCCTCGTCACGGATCTCGTCGGCCTCGCGGTAGGCCTCGATCATCTCGTTGTGGTGCTTCTGAGCCTCGTCGGCCAGTTCCGTGACCTTCTGGTGGTGCTTTGAGGCTTCCGAGCGGACCTCTTCTGCTTCCTCTTTGAGCTCTTCGAGGTCGCCGCCCTGATCGAGCTTCTCCTGTTTCTCTTGGAGCTTCTCGCGTTTGGTCTCGATTTTCTCGATGAGCTCTTTCTCGTCCTCAGAGGAGAGCACTTCTGTCTGTTGCTTGAATTCGAGGTCCTCGATCTCCTCTTTGAGTTGTTCGACCGACGTGCCCTCGTCGAGTTCGAGGTCGTTTTTCACGTTGTCGACCTTGTCGAACAACTCGTTTGCTTCCGCATTGAGCTCGTTGCGCTGGTCCTTGTGTTCCTGAACCTGCTCGTTGAGCTCGTCGCGCTTCTCGCGGTGTTCCTGAGCTTCGTCGACCTTCTCACGAGTTTTCGCGTTCAGGTCGTCGCGGGCGGAGGCCCGCTCGGACGCCATCTGGTTCAGCTCGTTCCGTCGGTCGCGGAGCTGGCCGGCGAGTTTGATGAGCTCGCCTTTCGATTTGTTTTCGAGATCCTCTTCGGTTACTGTAACGTTCTTTGATTCGTCTATCGAGTCTGCCATTGTTGAATCCTCTATGCCATCACCGCTTCAGCACAGACAGTCGGCCCACTACTGAGGGGCTGACACCAATAACAAGGGTTCCCTCTCATGTTGGGCTGAAAGCGATACTGCCTGAACGCGGAAGCGTTCTGGTGTCTACAAATAGAGGTGGATATTGTTTAAACATTCCGGTGCATCGAATACCGCGTCAACGTCTCACACGCCACATTTCGGGGGCGAGACGGTCAACGTCGCACGGTGGTTCCCTTGTATATCACGGGAATATATTACTGATTAATACAGTACTCGTTCTTGACCACCGTCTGACCGTCAGTGGCGGCGAGCGTCACGTCGTCACCGGCCGACAGAACGAGTGTGTCGACGGTAACGCGGGCAAACGGACCGACAGTGTGTTCGGCCTGTTCGCGATTCCCGTTGCAATCCCATTCCACCGTGAGATCCGCCTTTTCTGGACGGTCGTGGATGACAACGATATCCCGCTCACCGGGTGACGGGTCCGAGAGGACGACCTGTGTGGGCTCGTAGCTGTCGGTGAGGACACCGAATGCCGTTTTTTCGGTCCCATCAGCGGCGAGAACGCCCATACCCGCGTCACCAACATCTCGAAGGCTGTCTACAATCATGAGCGGCGCGGCGCGTTGCCGGAGCGTCTCGGCGACCTCGCGGACGACGCTAGCCTGATACGCCTGTGACGCATCGAGGCCGCCGTCGACGTGGCGGTCGTGGCAGGCGCTATCGAACCCGGAGCTGTCGTCCGGGGTCGGCGTCCCAAGCGAACCAGCGCCGAAGCCGGCGACGACGTCGCCCACATCGAACTGCGAACAGAGCCACGGGAGGTCGGCCGTGTCGCCGTATCGCCACCCCGGGTACAGCGTGGCCGCGTCGGGATCGATGCCGGGCGGGCCGACAACGGGAAACGTCGGAACCTCGTTGACGGTCGCTGCCACCGACTCGGCGTCCGCGTCGTCGTAGCTGGCCCGCCAAGCACGCCATCGGAAGCGGAGGCGGTCGAGGAAGCCGGACCCGAGTCCGTCGGCGTACGACGACACCGGTTCGTCGTGAACGCCCACGGCCGCGAAACTGGGATGTTGTGCGTAGGTCGTATTGAGTCGCGTTGCGAGGGCAATTCCTCGTTCGCTGTCGAATGAACCGGGGCCCGACAGTGGGAGGTCTTGCCAGAGTAAAACGCCGTGGTCGTCACAGGCGCGGGCCACTTCGGGCGGCGCTCCCTGTGCTCGGACACGGACCAGATTTGCATTGGCGTCGACAGCCCGTGCGACATCCTCGACGGTCGGATCGAGCAGCGTCACGCCGCGAACGGGCACGGCCTCGCCGTTGACCCGCAGGCCATCGTCGTAGGAGACGGTACGCAGTCCCGTCGTCACCGAGTGCTCGTCGTCACCGAGCTTCGCCCTGAGAACGTAGCGGGACTGTTCGCCGCGGTCGTGGGGCCACCACAGCGAGGGGTCGCGCACGTCCATCGTATATGTCACTGTCGCCGTCTCCTCGTCGGTCGAGACGCGGGCTCGGTCCATCATTCCCCCGCCGCGAACGTCCCCCTCCGGCCGCAGTGAGAGCGTAATCCGGTCGTCGAGGGAGTCTTCGGTCAGAACGGTCGCGGACACTTCGACGGCGGCGTCTTCCGGGTCGTCGCCCGCCATCTGCGGCTGGACCGAAAGCTCGCTCACACAGGGATCGGGCCGGGTTTCGAGGCTCGCGTCCCACCAGATGCCCGGGACACAGCGCTCCGGCGGGAGCTGGTCGGTCGCATGCAGACCGCCAAAGCGGTCCTCGGGCGTGCGACACTCCACGACGACCCGGTACTCCTCGCTCTCTGGGAGGCGAACGCGGAGCGGTTCGAAGTAGGCGTCGTGGCTGGTGAGCAAATCGCCGTTGCACCACACGCGCGTGTGTGCATACGTTCCATATAGAACCAGCAACGTGTGTGCGTCGCTCTCGTCCCGTGGGTCCGAGAACGTCGTTTCGTAGGCCACGGCCTCGGCCCCGGCGAACTGCTCGGGCCGGCCGGGCACCGACACCGGGTCCCACGCTTCCGGGGACGGCATCTCGTCGTCCGGCGCAACCGCCGCGCCGCGCCACTCCAGCGACATACCATGTGGCCCGTTCCGCTGGGGCATATCCTTTGCCCCACGGCTTCACTTTCACTTTCACTCCGGGGATGGCTCGCTTTGACATAGGTAGCCGCCTACTCTCCAGCTATGCTCACCGAACTGCACGAGGCGGCGACACCGACCTGCGAGGCCCAGCACTGCGAGCGCCCGCTCGGCGAGCCAGCCCTGGTGTTCGAAACCGACGCCGGCCGCCGCGAGGCCCACGAGTGTGCCTGCGGTGCGGTGACGGTTACCGTCGTCCGGTCGGAGTCGTCCCGCTGAAGTACGCCCGGCGGTGACCGGGAGGTATGACACTCGAGGAAGTGGTCCATGCACAGGGCCACGAGAACGTCTCCGGCGAGCACGCGAGCACGCTGGAAGTGACGAGCGACGACTTCCTGACACCGGCCGGTGACTGCATTCTAGCTATCGAAGCCGACCGCGTCCCCGCCGACTTCGACGACGAGTTCGTGACGGCCTGCCAGGACGCCGACGCGACGATTACGGCAACTATCGAGGCTGGCGACCACGCTGTCACTGTGACTGGGACCGGCCACCCCGACCTGTCGTTCGAGAACGACCGGAGCCACGTCCTGCGGACGAGCGACTACGTCGACGACCGGACCGTGATGGTGAACGCTGACGCGGCGGCCGCTGACGTCGACCGAGACCTCGTCGACGCGCTCGCGACCGGACACGATGCGACGCTGACGCTTGCTGTCGAACCGAGTAGCGAGTAAGGCGACCTTCTGCGTTTGCGGGTGCTACGTCTGCGGTCGTTGCATTCGCTTTTGCGCCGCTCTCCGGGGCAGTCGAAAGAAAACAGGTTGTAAACAGCTTACGACGACGAGATGACGTCGTCGATGCGGACGATCATCGTCGCCGCCTCGGTGGCGGAGTCGACCGCCTCGCGCTTGACAGCGGCGGGGTCGAGGATGCCGTAGTCGACGGGGTCACCGACGACGCCGGTCTGGCCTTCGCTGATGACGCCAGCGATGCCCTCGCTCTCGTGTTCGGCGCGGAGGTCGACGAGCGCGTCGATGGCGTCGAGACCCGTGTTCTCCGCGAGCGTGCGGGGCAGCACGTCGACGGCGTCCGCGAACGCTTCGACGGCGAGCTGCTTGCGGCCCTCGATGGACGCCGCTTCGGAGCGGATGTGGTCGGCGATGGCGATCTCCGTCGCACCTGCGCCGGGGACCACACCGCCGGCGTCGAGCGCGGCGATAACGGTGTCGAGCGCGTCGTTGAGCGCGCGTTCGAGCTCGTCGACGACGTGTTCGGTGGAGCCGCGAGCGATGACCGTGACGGACTCGGCGGTCGCGCCGCCGGTGATGAACGTCACGTCGTCGTCGCCCTGCTTCTCGACGTTGACGCTGTCGGCGTGACCGAGCGCGTCCTCGTCGAGGGCTTCGAGGGAGCCGACGCGCTTTGCGCCGGTGGCCTCGACGATGTCCTTGGCAGTCGAGGAGCTGATGCCGTCGGCGACGAAGACGCCTTCCTTGGCGAGCTGGGAGGCGACGCGGTCGGCGACGTCCTCGGTGACGAAGGCGACGTCAGCGCCGCTTTCGACGACTTCCTCAGCGTAGCCCTGCAGTTCGCTCTCTTCGGCGTCGAGCGCGGCGTTGAGCTGGTCGACGCTGGAGACGTTGTACTCGGCGTCGATGTTGCTCTCACGAACGTCGAGCTCGGTGTCGATGACCGCGATGGACGCGTCCTCGACCGAGGTCGGCATGTTGTCGTGGACGGCCGTCTCGTCGACGATGACGCCCTCGACGAGCTTGGTCGCGGAGGAAGCCGCACCCGACTGTGAGTGGACTTCGATGTTGTCCCGACGGACGCCGTTGTCGCTCTTGGCGTGGCGGACGGCGTCGACGACGACCTCTGCGAGTTTGCCGGCCTCGACGTCACCGGTGCCCTTGCCGGTCATCGAGGATTCAGCGACTTCGACGAGCGTCTCGTCGTCGAGGTCGGCGTCGAGGACAATCTCGTTGATAGCGTCCTGTGCGAGTTCGGCGGCGGCGGAGTACCCCTCGACGATTGTCGTCGGGTGGACGTCGTCGTCGAGCAGGTCCTCGCCTTTCGTCAGCAGTTCCCCGGCCAGCACGGACGCGGTCGTCGTGCCGTCGCCCACTTCGTCCTCCTGGGTCTGGGCAACTTCGACGATCATCTGGGCCGCGGGGTGTTCGATATCCATCTCGGAGAGGATGGTCGCCCCGTCGTTGGTGATAACCACATCACCGTCGTCGGAGACGAGCATCTTGTCCATGCCGCGGGGACCGAGCGTGGTCCGTACGGACTCGCTTACGGCCTTTCCGGCGGAGATGTTCGATGACTGTGCGTCCTTCCCGTGTGTGCGCTGGGCGTCCTCATCAAGGATGAAAAGAGGCTGGCCGCCCATGCGTCGCTGGCCAGATGACATATGTGTTGAACCTCACTTAAGACAAGGCAAGCGGTTCTATATAAAACTTTCTAACACCGCGGACCGCTCGTTGGGTGACAGCGCGGTGCTGTCCCCGTAATCCCCGCGGGACCTGCACATCTTTTAATATGGGTGTATACACACCGTATAGTAGATGCTGGAGCTGGAGCACGGGTTTCGGGTCGTCGACGTACACGCACGGCTGGAACCCGACGAGCAGCGCCGACCCCGTGACGGCATGGGTGACCCTGAGCAACTGGAACGGGAGATGCACCAGGCCGGCGTCGTCCGTTCCGTCGTCTTTCCCGACGAACGGGACGGGTCGTATCTGAAAGCGAACAACGCCGTCGCCCGGATGACCGTCGAGCGACCGATGGTCGCCTTCGCCAGAGTCAACGGCGCTCGGGACCCGGGGTCTGGCCCCGGGTCGACGCTTCGTAACCTCGCAAGTAGTCGCACAGACGACCACACCTCGCCGGCGGACATCGAACAGTACGCCTACGACGACCGGTTCTACGGCTTCAAGCTCCATCCGCCGACCGACGGACTACCCGATGAAGAAGTTCTCGCAGAACTGGAGTCCGTATCGCTGCCCGTTATCGTCCACGGCGGCGACGGGTTCCCGCCCGAAACTGTCGCCGAATCGCTGTTAGCGTACGACTTCCCGGTCATTCTCTCGCACTTCGGCGCGCACCCGCTTCGGCAGGACCTGATGGAACAAGCCATCGACCTGCTGGAGGTCCACGACAATCTGTATCTCGACACCAGCGCGGTCCGCTACCGGGGGCCGATGGAACGGGCGGTTCTAGAACACCCCGACCGCGTTCTCTTCGGGAGCGGCGTTCCGGGCGTCCACCCGAACGTGGCCGTGATGGAGATACTGACACTGGATGTCCCAGAAGACGCGATGCGAAAGGTGTTCTCGAACAATCCAAGCCGCGTCATCGAGGCGCTGGCACCCTGATCGCAGACGCCACCACCCCAACCGGACGGTCGCGGCCCGGCCTGTGACTACCGCCAGTCGTACACAGTTACGGCGCGGTCCGCACGCACGGAACGACCGTTCGGATTCCGGCGGGGTGTCCGGTCGGTCACGCGTGCCCTGATCCCGTCGACGATTCCGGACCCGACGCCGCCGAACACGTCCTGCCCGTTGCCGAGCCACTGGGACGGCGTCGTCTCTCCGCGCACGACATCGACCAGCGCGTCCGTCGCGTCACCGACCGCGTGACTGAGCAGTCGCCGCAGGACGGTCGGTCGGACGTTGTAGTTCTTCACCAGCCGGTACGCGAGCGAGCGGTACTTCCAGTTCCAGTCGGTTTCGGCGATGCCGCCGTCGGCTTCGAACTCACGGCTGACACACATTTCCGTACTCCAGTCGACGCCGTACTCACTGGCGGCCATCCGGTGTGCGAAGTCTCGGGCGCTGCCGACGTTCAGGTACTCGTCGAACCCGTCGAGTGCCTCTAGTACCTCGGCATCGAACGCGACGTTGCCGGGGTTGAAATACGTCACGTCGCGGCCAGCTATCGTCCGTGTTTCCTCCGTTTCGGTCGTCATTCCGGCCCACAGCTGCTGGTGTGTCGGTCCGGTGATGGCCCGGGCCGCCCCCGAGAGACCGTCTCTCACGGCGTCAGCCCAGCCGGACTCGACCGAGAGCGATTGATGGACGAGCGCGATAACGTCCCCCGTCGCTCGGTCGATCCCAGCGTTGCGGGCGACCGTAACCGAGCGGTCGGCGATTTCGACGAGAAGAGAGACGTCGTCCCGGTCGCGGATCATGCCGGTCGTGCCGTCGGCCGACGGGCCGTTGACGACGATTACTTCCGCATCCGGAATCTGCTCGGTGAGTGCGTCCAGACAGCCGGCCAGCTCTTCCCGGCCGTTCAGCGTCGGGACCACTACCGAGATATCCATACCTCTGGGTAGGACGGCGAAGGCGCTTAAAAGTCGCGGGAGGCGGACGCGGACTTCCCGGTAGAAAAAACGAGGCGTTTGAGCGGCGATGCGCTATACGTGGGTGTTCCAGTACGACACCGAGGCCAGCTTTTCGCCGAGTGGCGTGCCGCCAAGCGCCGTATCGAGCGAGCGGAACGAGGCGGCCAGCTCGTTCGGAATCTTCCGGTAGAACCCGTACGGAAGGAGCCAGTCGTGGTTCGCGTCGGTCAGTTCCAGTCCGGCCCCGTCTAATAGCCGGTCAATCTCCCAGCGGGAGTAGAGCCGCGAGCCCATCGGGAGCGCCCAGTTGTATATCGACCGGGTGGAAAACCGATTGAACGTGTCGAAAAAGACCTGTTCTTTCGAGACGCGGCGCATCTCTGCGAGAAACGCGGCGGGCGTGTCCGCCAGATGGAAAAAGCGCATCGCAAACACGGTGTCGAAATGGTCGTCCGGGAACGGGAGTCGGGCGGCGTCGCCCCGCATGAACTCCACGTGGTCGTCGACACCGGTCGCCTGTGCTTTCTCACGGCCCTGCTGGAGCATCGGTCCCGAGATGTCCAGCCCGGTGATGTTCGCGCCGCGCTCGGCCAGCATCACAGTGAACCGGCCGGTCCCGCAAGCGACCTCTAATACGTCCTTATCAGCCACGGGGCCGATTGCGTCGAGGACGGCCTGCTTCTCGCGTCGGTCGATCAGCCGACCACCGCGGGAGAACCGCTTGGCCTCGTACTCTTCGGCCACGGTGTCGGCCTGATACCACTCCTGCCCTTTCACGGTGTATTGCTCACCCCGCGGGGGATAAAACGATACTGGAATCCCCTTTCACCGACCGGGCTGTTTTCCAGTCAGGCAAGGTCCAGTCATACTCTTGTCCCTGATAGCTCTGGGCATGGTTTGCGGGTAGCGACCGGAACCGCAGGATGACGGCTCTGTATAAGGACACATTAAACACTTCATAGAATCTGTATTGTTTGGTCATGCATATAGCCAAGTTTTACCAGTAAGTCTGGAATATCAGCCACTATGAGCGCATTAACTGAAAACGCTGCACCGGCACCGTTCACCGACGAGGAGTTCCGCGACACGCTGCGTGAACTCCCGCCGAGCGCGAAGCTCGTCGCGAAGGTGCTGGAAGACGATGCTCCGCTGTCACAGGGTGACCTGGCCGAGAACTCGCTACTCCCGGACCGCACTGTCAGGTATGCCCTGAACCGGCTGGAGGAGTCCGAGCTGGTAGACTCGCGGTACAGTTTCACCGACGCACGCAAACAGGTTTATTTCCTCACGGTCTGACCGGACGGCATGGACTGGCAGCGGGCCGACGTGTCCGTCCCGACGCGGGCACCGACCGGCACCACGGCAGCGTACGTTTGCGGCGACGAAGCGGCTCTTCTCGTAGACCCCGCGGATACCGACGATGCGCTCGATTCGCTTCTCAGTGACCGCACTCTCGCCCACATTGCGCTCACACACTACCACCCTGACCACGCCGGTGCGGTCGCACACTACGCCAGAGAGACGAACGCGACAGTCTGGGCCCGTCACGGTCGGGCTGACGCGTTCGAGGCCGCGACCGGCGTTAGCCCCGACAGACTGTTCAGCGAGGGGACGACGATTCCGACCGATGCCGGCCCGGTGACTGTCCTCGATACGCCGGGTCACGCGCCGGAGCACGTCGCCTTCGCAACCGACGAGGGTGTCGTCTCCGGCGACCTCGCCGTCGCCGAGGGCAGCGTCGTCGTCGGCGCACCCGAGGGCGACGTTCGGGCCTATCTCGCGTCGCTGCGGCGACTCCACGCTATGAACCCCGACGTGCTATTACCGGGTCACGGTCCGCGTATCGAGACGCCGCGGGAAACGTGTGCACGCCTCATCAGCCACCGACTGGAGCGCGAACGGTGCGTTCGAACGGCTATTAACCACGGCGCGACCACTCTGGCGGACATCCTCGATGCCGCCTACGAGAAGGACCTCACCGGCGTGCGCGACCTGGCCCGTGCGACAGTGTTGGCCCACGTTGAGAAGCTCGCTGCCGAGGGCACTATTATCTGGGATGGCGAGCGAGCCACACCGAATCCGGCGGACTGACGCCTTTTTGCCCGTCGGCCCGCTATCAATGCTGTGGACTCCCTGGAAACCGAACTTGAGCGGGCCCGCGCCCTCGACGAGTCGGAACTGGCCGACGCAATCGAGACTATCGGGTTCGAATGTACCCGCTGTGGGGCCTGCTGCAAGGCTGAGTCAGCGTGTGGCGAGGGTGGAGAGAGCGGCGACGAGACGGACGGAGTCGCCGGTAGTGCCAGTGAGAGTGAGAACGACGGCTCCACAGAAACCGACGCCGAACCCCACACGGCGACGGTGTTTCCGGACGAGATCCGGCAGCTACAGGCGGCCGGGGAGTACGACTTCCGCGACGTGGCCCGACCGATGCCGTACGGACTGGCCGACGGCCCGGACGGCCCCGAGGGCGAGACCTTCGAGTGGGCGCTCCAGACTGACGACTGCGGCGACTGTACGTTCTACGCCGAGGACGACGACGGCACGGGGGCTTGTACGGTCCACGGCGACCGCCCGCTCATCTGCCGGACCTACCCGTTCAGCGTCGCGCTCGGCGGGACGAGCCAGCCGATGGGCGAAGCCGTCGACGGGGAAGGGATGGTCCGGGCCCACGAGTGTGAGGGCCTCGGTCGAGATATCTCCAGAGCCGACGCCGAAGAATTGGCTGCAGCGCTCAAGGAACGCGCTATTCGAGAACTGACGGAAGCCATCGGCGTCCGCGACAACTACCGACCCGTCGACCGGTCAGCCGGACAGGTCGTCGTCCACGACTCCGAAGGGGCAAAGCGCCCCGACGGCAGCCCCTACGAGTAGCGTCACACGTCGTCGATGATTTCGCCGACCGCGAAGTTCGATTTGACCTCGGTAACTTCGATCTTGACGCGTTCGTCGATTTCGGCCCCCGGAACAATGATGACGTAACCGCGCTCGACGCGGGCGATGCCGTCGCCTTGCTTGCCGATGTCTTCGATTTCGACGTAACGCGTCTCACCCGGCTCGACCGGCGGCTGTGGCTGATCCGGTGGCGTGTCTGAGACTGTCTCCTCGTTCGCTTCTGTCGCCTCGTCTGCGGAGATGAGCGCAACGCGGTAGGTACTGCCCGAGTCGACTGCGCCCGTCTCTATCTCTCGGCGCGGGACCTCCACGACGTACCGGTCCCCCTCGTCGCGGATATCGGCACTGAACAGACACAGCAGTTGATCCGAAATTTCCAATGTGATAGACCTCCGTTCGGCCACAAAACGGCCCATTACTAAAGAACTGCCGGAGCGAACGACTGTGACCGGAGGATGACGAGCACACGGTGTTTCCCGCCTGTACCAACCGGCTGTCGCGTGGCCCAACTCGCGGCAGTATCCCCGCTTCGGCCGACCGAAAACCGCAAGACAGCGAGCCGTTAACCGTCTGTACCAAATCCCATAAGGGTGTCTCGGTACTGTATGTAACTGTACTAATGAGCGCCACCGCACAACCCACCGACAGTCCGCTTTCGGACAAGCAGCGACGTATTCTTGAGTATCTCCGTTCCAACGCCGACGACCAGACGTACTTCAAATCGCGACTCATCGGCGACGAACTCGATCTCTCGGCCAAGGAAGTCGGGACGAACATGACGGCCATCGCCAACGGCGACCACGACGTGGCCGTCGAGAAGTGGGGATACTCCTCCTCGACCACATGGATGGTCGAAGCCTGACCCGGGACATGGCGGGGTCTAACCCGCACTGCCGACCGGGGCGCTCCTGTCGCTTCGCGTAGCTCGGATTCGGTGTCGTCGCTCACTTCCTGCAGCAGCTCCGCTCCCCCTGATATACACGGTCGTATTCTCTATCAATAATGTTCACATTGATAACAGTTGGGGCCATAGTCAGACTCAGTAATGGGAGAGGCTGGTTCCCCGATTCAGGTCCTCCACGTCGACGACGACCTGCAGTACGCGGAGACGACGGCGGCGTTTCTCGAACGAGAGCGGGCCGCGTTCGACATCGAGACCGCGACGAGCGCATCGGAAGGGCTGGCCCGGCTCGAATCGGGGGTGTTCGACTGCGTCGTCTCGGACTACGAAATGCCCGGGGAGAACGGCATCGAGTTCCTCGAATCCGTCCGCGAGCAGCACTCAGACCTCCCTTTCATCCTGTACACTGGCCGGGGCAGCGAAGCCGTCGCCGGCGACGCCATCTCCGCTGGCGTCACTGACTATCTGCAGAAGACAGCCGATACCAGCCACTACGCACTGCTGGCGAACCGCATCGCCAACGCCGTCCAGCAGTATCGGTCACAGCGCGCTCTCGAAGAGAGTACGGACCGGCTCTCGCTGTTTATCGACCAGTCGCCGCTGGGCTTTGTCGAGTACGACCCGAACTTCGAAATCGTCCGGGTCAACGACACGCTCACAGAGATATTCGGCTACACCGAGGCGGAACTGCTCGGGGAGACGTGGGAGGTGTTTGTGAGTTCGGAGAGCTACGGCGATGTCGACGCGGTCACCTCCGCCCTCAGCGAGGCCAGCGGCGGCTACCACAGCGTCGACGAAAACGTCCGGAAGGACGGCGAGCGCATCATGGTCGAGTGGCACAACCGCCTCGTCACCGACGAGTCGGGCGACGTCGTCACCATCTTCTCACACTGTCAGGACGTCACAGAGCGCATTGAACACGAACAAAACCTCGCGCAGATGCGAGACTTCTTCGCCGAGGCAGAGGAACTGGGTGATCTCGGTGCCTGGGAGTTCGACGAAACTGGGATGTTGACCTGGACAGCGGGCACCCGCCGCATCCACGGGGTCGACGACGACTTCGAACCGACGGTCGAGGAGGGGCTGTCCTTCTACCATCCCGACGACAGAGAGACCGTTGCGGATGCCGTCGACGCGGCCCTCGAAGACGGGGAGCCGTACGATATCGAGGCCAGACTCATCACCGCGACGGGCGACTGTCGGTGGGTCCGGACTCACGGCAAGCGGGTCGAAGGCACCGAAAAGCGAACCGTTCGGGGCTTCTTTCAGGACATCACCGAACAGAAGGAGCGCGAACGCAGGCTCCGCATGCAGAACGAGCGACTGGAGGAGTTTGCCAGCGTCGTCAGCCACGACCTTCGGGGACCATTGACGGTCGCACAGGGCCAGCTAAAGCTAGCACAGCAGGACGAAGGCAACGACCGCCTCGACAGTATCGACAGCGCCCTCCAGCGAATGCAGACCCTCATCGATGACATCCTGACGCTCGCACGCGACGGCCGTGAGGCGACGACCACCGAGCCAGTTGACTTACACACCGCCGCGACCGCCTGCTGGCAGACCATCGAGACGAAGAACGCGACCCTGGTACCCGACACCGACAGCGTCGTTGTCGCCGACCCCCGGCGGCTGCGTCGCCTGCTGGAGAACCTATTTCGAAACAGCGTCACACACGGGTCGCTCTCCACGCAGGGACAGGACAGTGGGGTCGAACAGGGCTCCACGCCGTCCCACTCAGACGCTGTCGTCGAGCACGGCGACGGCGTGACGGTCACGGTCGGCGACATCGAAGACGCCAGCGGGTTCTACGTCGCCGACGACGGCCCGGGCGTCCCCAAAGACGAGCGGGACGCGGTGTTCGAGGCAGGGTACTCGACCGCGTCCAACGGCACTGGCTTCGGCCTCGCAATCGTCGCCGAAATCGCCGCTGTCCACGGGTGGGACGTGAGCGTGACCGACAGCGAGTTGGGCGGGGCCAGATTCGAGATTACCGGTGTTGGCCGGGAGACGTGACTCGGCAGAAGAACGCAGTTCAGGGGTCGTACCGCAGCAGCGAATCGGCCTCACCCGCCAGTGCGGCGACATCGTCACCGAACGAGTCAGCGTATCGGATAAGAAGCGTCAGTACGGTTTCGGGCTCGGTCACTGCGTACCCGTCTTCTCTGGACAGGAGCCCGGCGGACTCCAGATCCGCGGCGTAGTTGCTCACTGTCGGTCGCGAGACGTCCAGTTCGCTGGCAAGTTCCGAGGCTGTCACGTCCGGGCGGCGAAGCAGGGTGACTAGCATCCCGCGGGCTGTCGACCGGCGCAGGTAGCCAAGCGCCACCTGTTCGAACTCGGAGAACTGACCGGCCGGGAAGTACCGTCGGTAGTCGCCGTCCTTCTGTGACGTGACGACGGCCTCGTTTTCCAGCCGGTGGAGGTGGTGCTGGGCCTCACCAGTCCCGAGTTTGAGGTCGTCACGGAGCTTCGAGAAGTGCGTTCCGGGATGTGCCGAGACGTACCCCGCGATGGCGTCGGGCGCGTCACTCTCGCTCCCGCTGTCGCCAAAACGAGCAAACGGGCTGGCTGCACCGAGGGCGGCAAAGCGGCGGAGCGTCGCCCGCTTGTCCTCGTCCACGTCGCCCTCACGTGTCATTGCTACTGAAAAGGTGGGTCGGTAATAAAACGTCTTCGCCTGACTATCAGTTAGTTGTCCTTGTCGACTTCCGACGTTCGCGTCGTGTCGTCGGGGCCACCGGCCACGTCCGTCGTACCCGAGTCGTCGTCGATTTCGGCGTCCATCTCCTGAATCATCTCGTCGGCGCTGTCGAGACCGGAGTCCTGACCCTGCTTGATCTTCTGTGCTTCTTCTTCCATCGCCTCGACATCGACTTCAGCTTCCTCGTCGATCTGGCCGAGGATTTCCTCGATATCGTCGAGGCCGAGCATCTCGCGGGTCTCGTCGTCGAAGTCGAGCGCCTCAAGCGAGTGACCGTTCTCTTTCACGTCCGAGCCCTGGAGATGCTTGCCGTAGCGGCCCACCAGTGAGGTAAGCTCCTGCGGGAGGACGAACTTCGTCGACTCGCCCTGGCCGATTTCCGCGAGCGTCTCCATCCCCTTGTCGATGACGGCGCGTTCGCCCATCGATTCGGCGGATTTCGCACGGAGGACAGTCGAGATAGCGTCACCCTGGGCTTCCAGAATCTGGCTCTGTTTCTCACCCTGTGCGCGGATGATGTTGGACTGCTTGTCACCTTCCGCCGTCTCGATGGCGGAGCGCCGTTCACCCTGGGCTTCCAGAATCATCGCACGGCGTTTCCGCTCGGCGGAGGTCTGTTGCTCCATTGCCTGCTGGACGTCCTTGGACGGGTTGACCTCGCGGACCTCCACGCTCTCGACGCGGACACCCCACTCGTCGGTGGGTTCGTCCAGTTCCTTCCGGATGCGGGCGTTGATTTCGCCGCGTTTGTTCAGCGTGTCGTCCAGTTCCATGTCACCCAGCACGGCACGGAGGGTCGTCTGAGCGAGGTTGGAGACGGCACGCTCGTAGTTGTCGACTTCAAGGAAGGCCTTCTTCGGGTCCATCACCTTGATGTAGACGACGGCGTCAGCCGTCACTGGCGAGTTGTCGCGGGTGATAGCCTCCTGCCGTGGCACGTCGAGCGTCTGGGTACGCATATCGAACCGCGTCACGTCAGAGACGAAGGGATAGATGAAGTGAATCCCCTGGTCGAGGACGCCGCGATAGGTACCCAGAACCGTGTAGGCACCTTTCTGGTACGGGCGGATGATCACGACGCTGGAGTACACCAGCGCGATAGCCAACAGGAGGAAAATGACGGTAACGAAACCGACGAGTCCTCCCAGACCTTGCAGCGGTGCTGTCGCGGGGAACATGACAGTCAAACCTCCGGAGCGCGCAAAGAAAAGGCTTCGGTGTCACTGTCACAAACTACCGAATCACACACCTACGCCCGCTCGGACTCTCGCTCCGGTTCGGCGCCGTCGCTCTCGTCTCCCCGGTTTCGGTCGCGTTCGAGCGCACGGTCGATCTCGTCAGCCCCCGACTCCACCGCTTCGACTTCTATGACGTTCCCGCCGCCGGGGTCGATGACGATGACCTCCGTCCCCTCCTCTATCGGGTCGCCGGTACTCCGGGCCTGGTAGTAGGGATTGAAACCGCCGTCTTCCAGCTTGACCTCGCCGTCGCTCCGGGTCACGCGCTCGGTCACAGTGCCGAACTGGCCTGTAAGCGAGTCAGAGCTGAGTGTCTGGCCGCGGCCCGGCGCAGCGAAATCGAGCTTTCGATACCCCCAGAGCGTGACCGCTGTCGTTGCAAGTACGACGACGGTAAGGATGAGTGGTGCGAGGATACCCAGGCTCGCTGGGATGAACAGCCCGACCAGTCCCGCCGTCAGCAGGGCCACGCCGAGAACGAAAAAGTGGGTCCCGGGAGCGAGCGCTTCGCCCACGATGAGGCCCGCGCCGGCCAGAAACAGCAGGATGGAGAGCGACATACCTAACAGTGGTTCGGCCTGCAGTAGGGCAACCGCCGCCAGCGGGTTCACCATGCCCTCACTTAGTGTCGGAGCAGGATTAAGTGTCGGGGTCGGGCGTGACACGCCACCGCCACTACCGTGGCTTCACGCGTCGCTTGTCCGGACGAAGAACCCGTACAGCACTGCGGCTCCGAGTGCGACGGACAGGACCACGCCGCCGAGCACGGACGGCGTGTACATCTCCGCCCCGAGGAACATCCGCCCGAGCGCGAGAATCGCGATACAGACCCCCAGTGCGACGAAGACGACATTCTCAGGCTTTGGTGCGTCGGGCGTCACATTCAGGTCCGGAGCGAACGAGCCGGCGACCGCACCCTCCTCGTCATCAGCCGCGTCACCGTCGGAGCCGCCCTCTCCCTGAATCACGTCGGCGTCCGTCGCCAGTTCGTACTCCTCGGCGAACGTATCGTTGGAAGCGGCCGCATCGTCTCGTGCGGCCCCGTCGTCATCCATGGTCCGCGATACGTGCCGTGACTACAAAAGCGCTGGCGACTGCGGTTACTTGATGCGGGTTCCCAGTGGGGCGTCCTCGTGGGTCGTCAGCAGGTCCGCCTCGTCGCCGGCGGCCAGCACCATCCCGTTGGATTCGATGCCGAACAGCTCGGCTTTCTCCATGTTCGCCAGCAAGATGACACGCGTACCGGGCAGCTCTTCGGCGTCGTGCAGTTGCCGGAGGCCGGCGACGACCTGGCGGACCTCGTGGCCGATGTCGACCTCCAGACGCAGGAGCTTGTCAGCGCCCTCGACAGGTTCGGCGCTACGAATCTCGCCAACGCGCATGTCGACGCCCTCAAACTCCTCGAAGCTGATGCGGTCCTCGACGAGGGGCTGGAGGTCGGCGGCGTCCGTGTCATCGTCGCCGTCGTCGCTCGCGTCTCCGGCGGCTTCGTCGCCTCCGTTCGAGGCTTCTGTCGAAGCCTCGCTCTCGACACGTTCCTGCAGCTCCTCGTTCAGCGCCTCGATGTGGTCGTCCTCGACCTGTTCGAACAGCTCCGCGGGCTCACCGAACTCGGCCGGCGGCGCTTCGAGCGCGCTGTCGAGGGTCACGTCCGCGACGGACCCCTGTTCGCCCAGCTGGCCCCAGAGGCGCTCGGCCTTGCCCGGGAGAACGGGCTGCATGAGCACCGCGACGGCCTTAGTCAACTGAACACAGTCACGGATGACCTGTTCGGCGCGGTCGGGGTCGTCGTCGACGAGGTTCCATGGCTCGTTGCGCTGGATGTACTCGTTGCCGTAGTTCGAGAGTTCGATAGCGATTTCGGCCAGTTCGCGGATGTCGTACTCCCGGACAGCGCCTTCGAAGTCCTCGATAGCCGACTCGATTCGCTCCGTCACGTCGTCGCTGACGGCGGCGTCGGGCGTCCCGTCGTAGTTGCGCTCGGCGAACAACAGCGAGCGGTAGATGAAGTTGCCGACGTTGCCGACGAGTTCGCCGTTGACCCGCTCCTGGAAGCGGTCCCAGGAGAAGTCCACGTCGGTGTCGATCTGTGCGCCGGTGGCGATGTAGTACCGGAACAGGTCGGGGTGGAAGCCAGCGTCGAGGTACTCGTCGGCCCAGACAGCGCGATTACGTGAGGTCGAGAGCGCCTTGCCGTCGATGCCGACGAAGCCGGTCGCCAGAATTGACCGGGGCTCGTTGTAGCCCGCGCCGCGGAGCATCGCGGGCCAGAACACCGCGTGGTGCTGGATGATGTCCCGGCCGATGACGTGGATGATTTCGCCGCTGCCGTCGGTCCACTCCTCGTTCCACTCGGTGCCGTGGCGCTCCTCGCCGTCGACCTTCCAGACCGCCTCCCAGTCGTACTCGTCGTCGCCGACGCGCTCGGAGTACTGCTTCGTCGAGGCGACGTACTCGATAGGTGCGTCGACCCAGACGTACAGGACGAGGTCGTCGGCGGTTTCACCGCCTCCCTCTCGTTGCTCCTCCGGAGCAACGCTACCGCCGTCAACGTCCTCCGGATAATCGACGCCCCAGTCCATGTCTCGCGTGATACAGAGGTCCTGCAGTTCGCCCTCGACCCATTCGCGGGGCTGGTTCTGGGCGTTGTCGGTCCCTTCCAGCCGGTCGAGGAAGCCCTGGAGGTACTCCTGGAAGTCAGCGAGACGGAGGAACTTGTGCTCGCGGGTGCGGTACTCGGCGGGGTTCCCCGTCAGCGTTGACACCGGGTCCTCGATTTCGCCGGGTTCGAGGTGGCGCTGGCATCCCTCGTCGCACTCGTCGCCGCGGGCCTGCTCGCCGCAGTAGGGACAGGTCCCCTCGACGTAGCGGTCCGGGAGCGGTTGGTCCTCCTCGGTGTCCCAGGCGACTTCGATCTCCTTCTCGTGGACGTGGTCGTTTTCGACCCACGAGCGGACGAATTCTTGCGTGAGTTCGACGTTGGTCTCGTCGTCGGTGTGCCCGTAGTTGTCGAACTCGATGTTGAACTGTGGGAACGTCTCGGCGTAGGTCTCGTGAAAGTCAAGCGCGAACTCCCGTGGCTCAACGCCTTCTTCGGCGGCGTTGACTGCCACCGGGGTACCGTGCATGTCCGACCCCGAAACAAACGCCGTCTGCTGGCCGATTCGCCGGAGGGAGCGCGACAGCGCGTCCCCGTCGACGTACGTCCGGAGGTGGCCGACGTGCAAGTCACCGTTCGCGTAGGGCAACCCACAGGTCACGACCGCCGGCTGGTCCGTCGGAAACTCGTCGTTGCTCATACCTGTTCGTGTGCCACCGACGGGTCAAAAGGGGGTTGGTTTCGGCGTGGTGGCCGGACTCGGTGTCCATCCGGTCACAAGAGCACGAGCGTCCCGCTGGCGAGCCCGAGTGTCACGACGAGCCGTCCGGCACTGCCGAAGAACGTCGCTGCGCCGAACCGATAGTAGTCGCGTTCGAGGACGGTGAACGCGTAAATAGAGATGGTGTCGGGGAAGAAGGGCACACAGAGCGCAAGCGCCAGACCGACGTACCCGTACTTCTGTGCTAGCTGTACCGTCTTCTTTTCCGACCACTCGATGATGTTGAACCGGGAGCGCTTGATTCGGCGAACGAGCGGACCGTACTCCTTTGCCTCCTGACCGATATGGAAGGCGACGAGACTACCGAACGCCTTCCCGAGGCCGCTGATGATGATAATCGCCACCAGATTCCCGTTCGTGGAAAGTCCGAGCCGAAGTGTTTCGGCCGGAACCAGCACGACTTCGCTTGGGAGCGGGAGAATGAACGCGATCAGGAACGAGTACACCGCGATGATACCTAGTCCGGTCGGACCGGTGGCCGTACAGACGGCCTCTTCGAGCGGCGACAGTGGAGTGCCGGCGGTCGTACAGTCACCGATGAAGGCAATGAACGCTGCGGTCGGTACTACCAGTTCCACGCCTCTCTGTAACAAACAGGCACTTCTAAACCTTCGTATGTCCCCTCGGGAGCGCTCAATACCGGTATGTTCGCCAGTCTGTCACACCCTCAGACAGCAGCTCAGTACCAATCGAGGTCCGCGACAAATGACCGCAGCATCGACCGCGTGACCTGCGACACCACCTTTTTCATCGTCGGGTCGCCTTCGGCGACCACTCCTCGAAAAACGTGGTCTTGCTGAGCGGAGTCGTTCGAGGGGCGCAGCCCCTCGTGATGACGAGAGAGCGAAGCTCTCTCGAACCACGAAGCAAGGCTCGAAAGACGAGCGAAGCGAGTCTTTCGGTGGTGAAAAAGGCCGACTGCTCGGACACAGTCCTCGCAGTCGGTGAACGCCGCTCGCTCCGCTCGCGGCGACAGAATTGTCCCTCGATTTAATACCAATCGAGGTCCGCGACAAATGACCGCAGCATCGACCGCGTCACATGCGGCATACACACGACGCGCATCTCACCGGCACCGGTCTTCGAGACTCGCCAGCCGCGGTCCCGTAGTTCGTCTGTCATCGGCATCGAGAGGTCGGCCGCGACAAGTGGGAGTTCGGGGCCGACCACGTCGTGGCCCCGCGCCGATAGCTGGTCAGCCAGCCAGTCAGCGTTGGCCATCGATGTTTCGTACTGCTCCCTGTACCCCGCCGGCCACAGCGACTCCATCGCCGCAACGGCAGAGGCCACGCCAGCGCCAGACCGCGTGCCCGTCAGGGTTAGCTGGTCCGTGGACTCCAGATACGGCGTTTCGACGGCGAGTTCGTCAAGCAGCGAGCGGTCACGAGCGAGCAGCCCGCCGGCGGGAACCGCTGCTTGCCCGACCTTGTGCGGGTCAATGGTCATCGTGTCGATGTCCGCGTGGCCGAAGTGCCACTCGTGGTCGGTAAACGGGAGGTAGAAGCCGCCCCACGCGGCGTCGACGTGACAGAGGGCGTCGACTGTTTCGGCGAGGTCGGCGATGGCCGGAATTGGGTCGACATAGCCGTACTCGGTCGAGCCGGCGACGCCGACGACACACACGGTGTCCTCGTCGACGAGTTCGGTCATCGCCGCCATGTTGACACGGTAGTCCGTCGCCGGCGCAGTCCGCAGTTCCACACCGAGCACGTCAGCGGCCTTGGTAAACGAGAAGTGGGCGTGGACGGGCGCAACGATGTTCGGGTCGTCCGTATCGGCGCGGTTCCGGGCGATGCGTATCGCCTGAAGATTGGCCTCTGTCCCGCCCGAGGCGACGTATCCTGCGGGGTCCGAGAGCCCGGTGATCTCGCCGAGATAGTCGACAGCCTCGCGTTCCAGATCGGCGATGGTCTCGTACGTACCCGGGTCTCCGGGGTTCGTCGCGAGGAAGCGTTCTGCTGCTTCGCGTGCCGACGGGTGTGGCACGGTACACATCGACGAGAGGACGCGCTCGAAGTCCTGTGGCGCTGCCCGCTGGAGCATCTATCGCGAGTATAGAGGGGGAGCGGTTTAGCCGTTGTGCTCGCGTGTGTCGTTGTCCGGCGTTTATCTTGTCGGTGGGGGACGAGTCGGGCCAGTCCGGCTGCCGGAAATGGCTGCTGGCGAACGCATGAGACCGACTTACCAGTTCGAGGGGCCGATCTTCTTCGTCGCCTTCGCGCGAAAGCCCGTGGGACCGATGAGCGACTCGAAGACTGTCTGGCGCTCGGAATCGAGTGCGCCGCCGAAGGAGCCGACCCGCATCGTCCGGTACGTCTCGAACCCCTTGTCGTTGGAGTAGAAGTAGACGCTGCCGTGCAGGAGGCCGTGAATGAGCTCGTCGGATCGTACGTCGCCCGCGGGTCGGTCGAGTTTGACGAAGGCTACGGTCCCCCAGTTGACAACTGCCTCACGGAGCCCCATCAGGAACGCGACCTCGTGGTTCTGGGGCAGGCCGAACGCCGTTGCTCGTTCGAGGTCGGTCAGGGAATCGACGACGATGAGCGTCCCCGCGGCCTCGGCTATCCGCTCGCTGATGTCGGACAGTAGTTTCTCGAAGGTCTCGTCCGACGGCTCGGCCGCTGAGGGGTCCGGTTCAGCGTCGGGCGATTCGATGTCGTCGTCGCTCCGTCGGGCGTCGAACAGCGCCTCGGGGACCGGCAACAGCTCCATGAACCGCTGTGAGAAGTCGGCGACGGTCATGTTGTCCGTCAGCGTGTCGAACTGGTAGCCATCGAGCACGGCGTCGAGTTCGCTGTAGACGTGCTCGCGGTCGTGCGAGAGCGTGATGTAGGTCACCGAGTCGGGAATCGCCTCGCTGCGCCGGGCGATGCCGTTCGGGACCATCTCGGGGCGGTGTTTCGCGAGCATCAGCGTCGCGAGGCTGGTGTAGGTGAACGCGTCGCCGCCCGCATCCGACGCCCCCGCCAGCAGGACCGTGCTCCCGGTCGGAATCCCACGGACCTGTCCGTCCAGCCCGGGGATGCCGAAGGGGATGTAGGACACACCGGAGCTGATACTCTTGGCTTCCGGTGTCGATTCGGGTGCCATACTGCAACGAAGCGAACGGTGCAAAAAAATCTGCTGGCTACGTCAGGCGGCCGCGGCCTCAGCGGACCGATTCCAGCAGCAGGCGCTGTTCGACGCGCTTGACCTCGTGTTGCACGTCACGCACGGCGTCGATGTTCGGTGAGATGGACGTGACTCCCTCCTCGACGAGGAAGTCGACCATCCGTGGCTTCGAGGCGGCCTGGCCGCAGATGCTCGTGGCGACATCGTGCTCGCGGCAGGTCCCGATGACCTGGCGCATGAGTTCGAGGACGGCCGGGTGGAGTTCGTCGAAGCGGTCGGCGACGTTGCCGTTGTTGCGGTCGAGGGCGAGCGTGTACTGCGTGAGGTCGTTCGTCCCGAAGGAGACGAAGTCGATGCCGGCCGCACAGATATCCTCGATGGACAGCGCGCTCGCCGGCGTTTCGACCATGACGCCCCAGTCGCGCTTCTCGGGGTCGATGCCGACCTCCTGCATCAGCGCCTTCGCCCGCAGGATGTCCTCGGCGTCAGTCACCAGTGGGAGCATCAGTTCGACGTTGTCGTAGCCGAGGTCGTACAGGCGCTCGAACGCCCGGAGCTCGAGCTTGAACTCGCCGGGACGGTCCAGCGAGCGCCGGATACCCCGGTAGCCAAGCATCGGGTTGTGCTCGCTGGGCTCGTCCTCGCCGCCCTGAAGCTGGCGGAACTCGTCGGAGGGGGCATCGAGGGTCCGGACCCGTACCGGGCGCGGGTAGAACGCCTCGGCCACCGAGCGGACGCCTTCGACGATTTCGTCGACGTAGGCGCGCTCGCCGTGGTCCTCGACGTAGCGCGAGGGGGTCTTGTCCGTCGAGAGGATCATGTGCTCGATGCGCAGCAGACCGACGCCGTCGGCCCCCGTTGCAGCAGCACGTTCGGCGGCCTCCGGGATGGAGACGTTGACCTTGACCTCTGTTCCGGTCATCGGCTTGACGGCCGAGTGTGCCTCGACCGGCCCGTCGTCGTCTCCCTCGTCGCTTGTCTCTGGGACCTTGGCCCCTTTCTCGACTGTGCCTTTGTCGCCGTCGAGTGTGACCGTTTCGCCGTCCCTGAGCTTCTGTGTCGCGTCCTCGGCACCGACGACGGCCGGCACGCCGAGTTCGCGGGAGACGATGGCGGCGTGACTGGTCATCCCGCCCTCGTCGGTGATGATGCCGTTTGCGCGTTTCATCGCCGGCACCATGTCCGGCGTGGTCATCTCGGCAACGATTATGTCGCCATCCTCGACCTTGTCGAGGTTGTCGAGCTTGTCGACGATGCGGACGACGCCGGTGACCCGGCCCGGCGCGGAGCCGATGCCGGAAAGCCGGACCGACTCCGATTGGCTCTCCATCGCCCCACCGTCGGCGACACCGGATTGGGCACCCGGCGGCTGACTCTCGGCCTCGTTGGCCGACCCGGCGCTCCCTTCGGGGTCGTCGATGGTGGTAATCGGACGGGACTGCAACAGATACACTTCGCCCTCGTAGACCGCCCACTCCACGTCCTGTGGGGTGTCGTAGTGGTCTTCGACGCGTTCGCCGATTTCGATGAGCTTGCGGATCTCTTCTTCACCGAGAACGCGCTCGTTGCGCTTCTCTTCGGGGACGGAGCGTTCGATGGTCTCCCCGTCTTCGCCCCGGACACACATCACCTTCTTGTCGGCGACGGTCACCTCGTCGATAGAGCCGGTCTCCCGGTCGATGGTGTAGTTGTCGGGTGAAACCGCACCGGAAACAACCGCTTCCCCCAGTCCCCACGCGGCCTCGATGATGGCCGTCGGGCCACCGGTCGACGGGTGGCTGGTGAACATGACGCCGGATTTCTCCGCGTCGACCATCTGCTGGACGACGACGGCGATGTCCACGGCGTCGTGCGCGAAATCGTTCTCGTTGCGGTAGTAGATGGCCCGCTGAGTGAACAACGACGCCCAGCATTCCTTGACTCGCTGCAGCAGGTCCGCACGCGAGACGTTCAGGTACGTATCCTGCTGGCCGGCGAAGGAGGCGTCCGGGAGGTCCTCCGCGGTCGCCGAGGACCGCACCGCAACGTCCTCGTCGCCCATCTCGTCGTAGGCGGCCAGCAGGTCCTCGCGGACCGACGGTGGGGTGTCCGTTTCCAGAATCAGTTCCTGGGCGCGCTCGGCCGCCTCGGCCAGCGCCTGCGAATCATCGCTGTCGACATCGACGGCCTCGAACAGCGGCTCGTCGATTCCAGTTGCTTCGATGAACGACCGATACGTGTCGGCGGTAACGACGAACGCCGACGGAACGGGCAGGCCCGCTCCGGTCAGTTCTCCGAGAGACGCCGCCTTGCCGCCGACCCGCGCCAGGTCGTCGGCACCGATTTCATCGAGCCACAGTGTTGGCATGGACTCACCTGTATCATCTTCAACGACAATTAAGGAAGTTCCGGTTACAGTCAGTGACGGGGCCGCTCTTCACTCGATTTCGAGTGAATTAGGCTGTCACGCCGCCGGTACAGTTGCGCGGTCACGCCTCGATGATGTCGTCATCGTCGACAGCAGGGACGGTCACTGTCCCGTCCAGTGCAGCGACGGCACGCCCGCCGACCCACACCTCGGTCCCGTCGGTATCGACCGACACTGTCCCGGGTCTGTCACGGAAGTGCCCGCCCTCGGCGATGATCTGCTCGATAGTGTCATCGAGCGCTCCGTAGCGGCGGACGAAGGCCGCACAGGCCCCCGACGCCGCCGCGGTTACCGGTTCCTCTGTCCGGCTCCCGGCTCGGAAGGCCCGTCCGTGGAACGTCGACCGGCGCGTCGCGTCGGCACCAACCGTGTCGAAGGTGAACGGGAACACACCGGCCGCGTCCGCGCGGTCACAGAGCGAGTCGACGGCGGCCACGTCAACGCTGAGAGTACTCAGATGCTCGAAGTAGTTGACTGGGACCATGAGCCACGGCTCGCCAGCGCCGGCCGTCACGAGCGGGAGATCCGCGCCCACGTCTTTGAGTGTGGCCGCGTCGAGTCCGAGCGCGTCCGCGACATCGGCGTAGGGGATATCGACTTCTGTGATGTCGGCTCGCCCCTGTTCGACCCAGACCATGCCGTTCTGTTTCGTCTCGACAGCGACTTCGCCGGCGGCGGTGGCGACCGTCCACTCGCCCTCATCGATCTGTCCACGCTCGAAGAGCGCCGCGTGTGCGGCGACCACTGCTGTCTCCGCCTGCTCCAGTTCCGCGGTCGGCGAGAAACAGCGGAGTCGGCGGTCGGCGTCGTCCGCCGGCAGGACGAACGCCGTCTCGGGCGCTCCTAGTTCGCTGGCGACGGCGCGCATCTGGTCGTCAGTCAATCCGTCGGCATCGGGGACAACGCCGGTCGGTGTGCCAGCCGTCGGCTCCGCAGCGAACGCGTCGACAAGCAGCGCCTGTCGGGTATCCATGGCACGGAGTTGTGCTGACCCGCAGATAACCTTTTCCGGAGCGAACCGGGGGCAACCGACGGCAGGACGTGATTTCGACGGACGACTTTAGTACAGGGGGCTATCACTGGAACGTATGAGCGACGACGTCGATCTCCCTGAGAGCCACCCCCGCTATGAGTCGCTGCTGACCCGTCACCGGATCGAGGCGGGCGTCGACCGCGGTATCACGTCCCGGCAGGGCCTCATCGCCCAAGGCCGTGGCGAGGCCTTCGACTACCTGCTGGGCGAGCGCACCATCGACAGCGCCGACGCCGCCGAACGCGCCGCCGCGGCGCACCTCCTTGCTGCCGACCACGCCGTGATTTCGGTCAACGGCAACGCCGCCGCCCTCGTGCCCGGTGAGCTCGTCGAACTCTCCGAGGTGACCGGCGCGGATCTCGAAGTGAACCTGTTCAACCGGACCGAGGAACGCATCGAGGCCATCGCCGAGTATCTCCGCGAACACGGCGCGACAGACGTGAAGGGACTGACTGCCGACGGGCGCATCCCTGGCCTCGACCACGAGCGCGCGAAGGTCGACGCCGACGGCATCGGCGCGGCGGACGTGGTGCTCGTTCCGCTGGAAGACGGTGACCGCGCCGAGGCGCTGGGCGAGATGGGCAAGACAGAACTGGTCATCGACCTCAATCCACAGAGCCGCTCGGCCGAGGTAGCGTCAGTACCGATTATCGACAACATCATCCGTGCGATACCGAACGTCACCGAGCACGCCCGGGACCTCCGCGGTGACCCCGACGCCCAGCGGGACGCCATCGACGCGTTCGACGCCGACAGCGCCCTGACCGCCGCCGAGCGGACGATTCGGGAGGGGGACCTCGAATGAGTCTGCCGCCGTACATCTACGCCGACCGTCGAGTTCCCGACGAGGAAACCGTCAGGGAGACCCTCGACCAGCGGACGATGACCGCTTTCGGCGATGTCGAGGAACTCGAACGCCTCCACCGCGTGTTCTATCCGGTGTTCAAAGTCGACTACGAGTACGAGACCGGCGAGGGGAAGCTGTTCGGCACGACGAGGAAATCCGAGACGGCGTTTCTCGACGGCCTCTGGGCGGACAACGACCGGGCGGTGTCCCAGTACGTCGATGACACCGACGCGGTGGTCCGCCGAGCGACGGGCGACTATGACTTCGGCCGCAGCGACCCGGCGCTTGGCCGGTCCGTCCTGTTGCAGTTTCAGGTCACCGACGACGACGCCCGGTCGCTGCTGCCCCAGCGCGTCGCAGAGTACCGCGAACAGCAACAGGACGCCGCTTCCGGCGCGGCGAACGTCTTCCTCAGGAAGCTCAGGGAGTCCTACGGGCTCCCCGGGGACTTCGACCCCGACGGGTTCGACGGTGTGACCGCCGTCGAGCGCCTGTATCTCCCCTTCTGGCTCGCCGAGTACCACTCGCCCGACAGCTCGGACGTCAAGCTCGTCACGTTCCGTGACCCAGACGCCCCGACCGAGGAGCTAAAACGTCACGGCTGGCTCGCCGAGTTCCTCAGCGCCGAACCCCGCCGGCTAGCCGAGTATGGCTACGAGGTCAACCCCGACCGGCTCGAACGGAACATCCGGGAGCGGATCGACGAGTCCGACGACACCGACCCGGCCGATACCGGCCCCGACACCTCCGACGGCGCGCCCTCGATTAACCGCGAGCGCCCGTCGGACGACGGGTCGGTGGTCCAGCCGGACGGTGTCGACATGCAAGCCGACCAGTTGGTCGACCCGGACCCCTCCCGGAGCTTCGCCGACGTGGGCGGGATGAGCGACCTGCTGGAAACGCTCAACCACAAGGTCGTCCGGCCGCTACAGGACCCCAGCGCCTTCGAGGAGTACGGTATCGGCGTCGTCAACGGCGTCCTCCTGCACGGCCCGCCCGGCTGCGGGAAGACCCACGTCGCCGGCGCGCTCGCGGGCGAGGTCGACCACGCTTTCATCGAGGTCACGCCGGCCGACGTGACCAGCAAGTACATGGGCGAACCCGCACAGAAAGTCGAGGAGCTGTTCCAGATCGCCCGCGCGAACGCCCCCTGTATCCTCTTTATCGACGAGATCGACGGCATCGCCGGCGCGCGCGACGGCGACAGCAACATGAACAGTAGCGAACAGCAACTGGTCAACCAACTGCTCACCGAACTCGAAGGCATCGCCGACGAGGACGTGGTCGTGCTGGGCGCGACGAACCTCGTCGAGGACGTAGACGACGCCATCCGCCGCTCGGGCCGGTTCGACGAGCGGGTGGAGGTGCCGCCGCCGGACCCCGAAGCCCGCAAGCAGATTCTGGAGATTCACCTCGCCGGTCGGCCGACCGCGGCTGACATCGACTTGGACTCCGTCGTCGAGGAGACGGCCGGCTTCGCGGCCAGCGACATCGAACTCATCGCCGAGGACGCCGCCCGAAAGGCACTGCGAGCGGACGCTCCAATCGAGACGGACCACCTGATGCAGGCCGCCACGGAGACTGACACGAGCATCGCGGACTGGGTTGACCCCGAGATGGTTGCCGAGAACGGCGTCGTCCAGCCCGACGGCGTCGACCTGCAGGCCAGTTCACTGGTCGAGACCGACCCCGGACGCGACTTCGCCGATGTGGGCGGGATGGGCGACCTGAAAGCCCGGCTCGAAGACACGGTCCTCGATCCGCTTCAGAACGCCGACGCATACGCCGAGTACGGCATCGACGTACTATCGGGCCTGCTGTTGTACGGCCCGCCCGGCTGTGGGAAGACCCACCTCGCCGGCGCGCTCGCGGGTGAACTCGGGCATAGCTTCGTCGAAATCAGCCCCGCAGACGTGACGAGCAAGTGGATGGGCGAGCCGGCCCGCAACGTCGCCGAGGTGTTCGAGGTGGCCCGCGCGAACGCCCCCTGCGTGCTGTTTATCGACGAAATCGACGGCATCGCGGGGTCGCGGCGGGGCTCGATGAACACGAGCGAACAGCAGTTGGTCAACCAACTCCTCACCGAACTCGAAGGCGCAGCGGCTGACGACATCGTTGTGGTCGCCGCGACGAACTTCGTCGAGGACATCGACGCGGCGCTCCGGCGGTCCGGTCGGTTCGACGAGCGTGTCGAGGTCCCGCCGCCGGACGCCGAGGCTCGCAGGCAGATTCTGGAGATCCACCTGCAGGAGCGGCCCGTCGCCGGTGACATCGACTGGGACGCCATCGTCGAGCCGACGGCCGGCTACGCTGCCAGTGACCTCGAACTCCTCGCCGAGGACGCCGCGCGGCACGCCTTGCGTGACGGCTCGGACATAACGCAGGCGCATCTGGAGACTGCCGTCTGGGAGACGCATTCGAGCATCGCCGACTGGGACGACCGGGACCGCTATCAGGGAGCGGAGGGGACTGCTGACCTCGGACTCGGGCCGTAGTCCGCCACACTGCGCTCTCTCCGCCAAATCACTCTAGTTCAGCGTCGAGCGCTCCGGCGACCCGTTCCAGAAACGCCGGTGACTCGACGAGTGCGCTCGCGGCTTCGATGTCCGCGTGTATCGGGCGGTCCTCGGTAAGCGCCGGCACCACCGAGCGGACGGCATCGTAGGCTTCTGCGGACCCGACACCCAGTTCGAGGTCGTCGTCGACGAAGTCGGCGGCCTGCGCTCCACAGCACAGTTCGACGCCGAGAATCGCGGCGGCGTTTCGGGCTGCGTTTCGGGCCAGATACGCCGACTGCGCGCTCATGCTGACGTGGTCCTCCTGATTGCCACTGACTGGGGTGTTGTCCATCGAGGGCCGGCCGAAGGACCGACATTCGTTTACCAGCGCCGCAGCGGTGTACTGTGCGATCATATAGCCAGAGCGGACGCCGCTTCGCTCTGTGAGAAACGGCGGGAGGTGTGGCTCCTGCAGGCTCGGATTGAGCATCCTGTCGGTCCGGCGCTCCGAGATGGCCGCGAGTTCGGTGAGCGCGTTCGTCAGATAGTCGAGGCGCATGGCGAGCACCGCGCCGTGGAAGTTTCCACCGGAGAGCACGGCCGCACTATCGGTTCCCGAGGCTCGGTCGCCGGTGATTGTGTGAGTCGGTTGCCGCGGGCGTCGCTCACTCCCGTCGTCCCGTTCTGCGTCTGTGCCGCGAGGGAACACCAGCGGATTATCAGTCGCGCTGTTGAGCTCGACCTCGACAGCCTCCCGGAGGTGGGCGACGGCGTCACGGACCGCGCCGTGGACCTGCGGCAGACAGCGCATCGCATAGGCGTCCTGCACGCGGTCACAGTTCCGGTGGGATTCGACCACGTCGGAGTCGGCCGTCAGCCGCCGGATGTTTCGCGCACTCGCGGCCTGCCCGGTGTGGGGTCGGACGGCGGTGATAGCTTCGTGGGATGGCACCGTCGAGGAGAGGGTCACCTCCGTCGTGAGCGCGCCAGCGATGTCGGCGGCGGCGACCAGTCGTTCGGCGTCGGCGAGGAGGAGGGCGGCAACGCCGACGGTCAGTTGCGTCCCGTTGATGAGCGCCAATCCTTCCTTGGCCCGGAGCGTCACCGGTTCGAGGCCGGCCGCGTCGAGTGCCTCGTCGCCGGGAAGTCGGTCGCCATCGACCTCGGCTTCCCCCTCACCGATGAGGACCAGCGACATATGGGCGAGTGGCGCGAGGTCGCCGCTCGCGCCGAGGCTGCCCCGCGATGGGACAACCGGGTGAACACCTGCGTCGAGCATCGCCACCAGCAAATCGACGACCGACTCGCGGATGCCTGAATACCCCTTCGCCAGCGTGTTCGCCCGCGTGACCATCATCGCCCGGACTTCCGCAGTCGTCAATTCCCGGCCGACGGCGGCGGCGTGGCTCCGAAGGAGGTTCCGCTGGAGGGCATCGAGGTCCTCGTGTGGGATGCGCTCGTCGACAAGGTCGCCGAAGCCGGTGGTGACGCCGTACACCGCTTCGCCGCTGTCAAGCACGCTCTCGACACGCTCGCGGGACTCGCGAATTCGCTTGCGGGCGGCCTCGGCAACCGTGACGGTCGCATCGTTCCGAGCGGCGGCGACCACCTCAGCGGGCGTGAGCGACTCGCCGTCGAGAACAACGTCGGCGTTCATGGTTGCACGTCCCGGTGGGATGACTCATCTGTTGAGGTGCTGACGACCGAGCCGTCTTTCAGGACAGTGTCGACGACGTTTGTCCCGTACTGGTATGGAATGTGGACGTGACTCGGCGCGGCAAGGACGACGGCGTCACCGGGCGAACCCGGGCGGAGCGTCCCCAGACCATCGGTCCTGTCCAGTGCGAGCGCGGCGTGTTTCGTCCCCGCGATCAGTGCTTCTGCCGGCGTCAGTCCCATCTCGACGCAGGCAAGCGACAGCGCAAAGCCCATGCTGTGACTGTGGCAGTTCGGATTGAAATCCGTCGCGACGGCGACCGACGCGCCCGCGTCGAGGAATGCCTCGGCGTCGGCGTATTCGGCCCCGAGACCGAACGCCGTCCCGGGCAGGAGGACCGGTGTCACGCCTGACTCGACAAGCGCGTCGATGTCGTCGTTTGTGGCATGTAAGAGGTGGTCGGCACTGGCCGCCCCCACGTCAGCTGCCAACTGGGTTCCGCCGATGTGGCCCAGTTCCTCGGCGTGAACCTTCGGCGTCAGCCCGGCGGCTGCGCCTGCTTCGAGGATGCGCCGGGACTGCGCGACCGAGAAGGCGCCCTCCTCGCAGAACACGTCACAGAACTCGGCAATGCCTTGTGATTTGACGGCCGGGAGCTGTTCGTCGACGACAGCCGCGGTGTAGTCGTCGGCGTCCCACCCCTCGGGAACAGCGTGTGCGCCCATGAACGTCGGGACCACGTCGACAGGATGGACGTCGTCGGCGCTGTCGATAACTCGGAGCATCCGTAGCTCCGTCTCCGTGTCGAGCCCGTAGCCGGACTTCACCTCGACCGTCGTCGTCCCGTGAGCGAGCATGGTGTCGAGGTGGGCCAGCAGGTTCGACAGCAGCGTTTCCGCATCTGCGTCCCTGACCGCTCGGACCGTTCGGAGGATGCCGCCGCCGTCGGCGAGGATATCCTGATAGGACTTCCCGCGCAGTCTGGCGGCGAACTCGTCCGAGCGGTCGCCAGCGAACAGCGCGTGGGTGTGGGGATCGACGAAGCCCGGAACGACGGCCTGACCGCTCGCATCAACGGCGACACTGGCGCTCTCCGGCGGGTATTCGGCGGTTACCTCCGTAGTCGGGCCGACGGCGGCGACAGTGCCGTCCACGATGGCGACTGCGCCGTCCTCGTAAATCTCCAGACTGTGACCGTCTGCCGCTGGGCCTGTGACGAGTTCGGCCGCGCCGTAGACCACGGCATCGAGGGCCGTCATCGGCCACCTCCCAGACCGCTGAGGAAGTGTGCGACCGCACGGGCCCCGGCGCGAGCGGTCCGGTCCCCGGCGTCAAGCGGCGGTGCGCACTCGACCACCTCGAACCCGGCGATACGGTCGTCGGATGCGATGCGGCCCAGCATCCGGAACAGTTCCCGTGTCGAGAGGCCGCCCGGTGTCGGCGCGCTCACGCCCGGTGCAGCCGCGGCGTCGAGCACGTCGAGGTCCAGACTCACGTAGACGGCGTCTACGTCGCCCAGCGCGGCGAGCGCGTCGTCCACCGCGCCAGCGGGGTCACCGGCCACCGACTCAGGCGGCAGCACTGTCCCACCCTGCTCGGTCAGGTAGTCGTGGTACGCTGTCGAAGTTTCGAAGTGTCGTGCGCCGACAACGGCCAGCGTGTCGAGGCCCGCATCGTGGAGTTGCCGGTACGGGGTCCCACTGGTCGGTTCGTCCCGAACGGCGCGGCAATCAAGATGGGCATCGAAGCTGACTGCGCCGAGCGTTTCGTGAGCCAACAGCGGCGCGGCATTCGGGAACGTCAGTGAGTTATCGCCGCCGAGAAACACCGGCACTGCGCCCGTTGCGTGTATCTCGGCCGTTACCGAACGGACGGCGCGCTGGACCCGTTCGACGCCGCCAGCCGGAACCTCGATGGTACCGAGGTCGGCGACTGAGCGGACCGGTCCGCGTTCGATGTGCTGTGTCTTCGTGCCGCGGAGTTCGCGCCGGAGAGCCGCCGGGCCGGCACGCGCGCCCGGCCGCCCGATGACTGCGCCGTCGTACGGCTCGCCCACCAGCACAGCGTCGTACTCGTCAGCGGTCGCGAGCGTGGCCATCTCGACGATGTCACCGAACTGCTCGTCGTCTGGGTCGCCTGACGGGCTGGTCCACGGCGACGGGGCTGTCAGGTCAGTCATCGGTCACGGTTGCGGTCGCGCATCGGGACCGCAACGTCGTTCTCGTCGGCGGCGTCCTGTGCGACTTCGTAGCCGGCGTCGGCGTGGCGAATGACGCCCATCCCGGGATCAGTCGTGAACACGCGGCGGGCCTTCTCGGCGGCGAGATCGGAGCCATCGAGGACGACGTGGTTGTTCGTGTGCAGCGAGTTCCCGATACCGACGCCGCCGCCGTCGTGGACGCTGACGATGTCCGCGCCAGCGGCACAGTTCAGCAGGGCGTTCAGAATTGGCCAGTCGGCGACAGCGTCGGTCCCGTCTTTCATCGCCTCAGTTTCGCGGTGTGGCGAGGCGACGCTCCCGGCGTCTAAGTGGTCCCGCGTGACGACGACGGGTGCCGAAATCGCCCCGTCAGCGACGAGTTCGTTGATACGGAGCGCGAGGCGGGCGCGTTCGGTCAGCCCGTCTTCGGTCGCATAGCCCAGCCAGCAGACTCGCGAGGGGAGCCCTTGGAACGACACCCGCTCCTGTGCCAGGTCGATCCAGCGGTGCAGGTCGTCCTTCCCGGGGAACAGTTCCTTGACGGCCTCGTCAGTCCGCTGGATATCTGCAGGGTCGCCCGAAAGCGCGGCCCAGCGGAACGGCCCCTTGCCTTCACAGAACAGCGGGCGGATATACGCCGGAACGAACCCCGGGAAGTCGAACGCGCTGTCGAGGTCGCGGTGGTCCTCGACCTGCCCACGGATGTTGTTGCCGTACTCGAAGGCGATAGCACCCCTGTCCTGCAGTTCCAGTATGCCCTCGACGTGGCGCTCCATCGTATCGAGACTCTCCGCGACGTACGTTTCGGGGTCGCGCTCGCGGAGTCGGTCGGCTTCCTCGACAGTGTAGCCAGCAGGGTAGTACCCCTCGAGTTCGTCGTGTGCGCTCGTCTGGTCAGTCACTACATCGGGGACGAACTCCATCTCACGCATCTCCGCGAGCATATCCGCGGCGTTCATGTGGACACCGACGCTGTAGGGCTCGCCGTTTTCAGCTGCCATCTGCGCTCGCTCGATGGCCTCGGCCAGGTCGTCGGTCCGCTCCTGACAGTACCCCGTTTCGATGCGCCGGTCGATACGGTCCGCGTCGACTTCGGCCGCGATGCAGACGCCGTGGTTCATCGTCACCGCGAGGGGTTGCGCGCCGCCCATGCCGCCGAGGCCGCCGGTGGCGACAATCTTCCCGCGCAGGCCGTCGTTCTCCGGATAGTGTTGCCGGGCGAGTGCGGCCAGCGTCTCGTAGGTCCCCTGGATGATGCCCTGCGTGCCGATGTAGGCCCACGAACCGGCGGTCATCTGGCCGTACATGATCTGTCCCGTCGCTTCGAGTTCGTGGAAGTGCTCCCAGGTGTCCCACTTGCCGACGAGGTTCGAGTTCGCGATGAGGACGCGCGGAGCCTTCTCGTGGGTCTCGAACCGCCCGACCGGTTTGCCGCTCTGGACGAGGAGAGTTTCAGTGTCGCCGAGTTCGCGGAGTTCGTCGACGAGTGCGTCGTATGCGTCCCACGACCGGGCTGCACGCCCGGTTCCGCCGTACACGACCAGCTCTTCCGGCTTCTCGGCGACTTCGGGGTCGAGATTGTTGTTCAGCATCCGCAGCGCGGCCTCCTGTCGCCACCCTTCACACTCGATGTCGGTACCGGTGGACGCACCCTGGTACTCGCGCCACTGTTCCGAGGGAGTCCCGACGTTGTGGTCGGTGTCTGGGGCAGACTGCTGTGCCATACCCTCCTGTTCGCGCCCTCCCGTGATAGCCGAGACTCTCCGTTCGGAACTGTTTTTATATGTATATGTGTATTGGTTGCTATGTACGAGGTGGTGTTCCGGGTGGCCGGTGACGGGGCCTACGAGGTGGCGACCGACGGGACCGGCACGCGCATCGAACTGTGGTGTACCGACCACAGCGACCTCCTCCATGTCCGCGGTGGGGATGTTGGGCCGGTCGTCGAACAGGTCCGTGAGACTGTCGGCGTCGCCGAGCACCTCGAAACAGATGACGGGCAGGTTTTGATCACAGAGGCGTGTCTGAAGGCCCGCATAGCGGACACCGTCGAACGCTATCTGGCCGACGAGGGGTGTCTGCTTGTGCCGCCACTTCGGTACGCGGAGGGGCACAAATTTGTCCGAGCGCTGGGACTCAGTTCCGAGGCGCTGTCGGCAGTGTATCGGTCGTTGGCGTCGGCTTTCGAGGTCACTGTCGAGTCAAAACGCGAGATCGGGTCAGTGACGCCTGACGCGCCGCTGGTAACTGTTGGCGACGTGGTCCCGTCCCTCTCGCCACGCCAGCGCGAGGTGTTCCTGACGGCGTACGAACACGGGTACTACGAACTCCCCCGCGAGACGACAACGGCGGCTATTGCGGACCGTGTTGGAGTTCAGCGCAGAACCGCAGAGGACCACCTGCGGCGCGCCGAAAAGAAACTGGCCGACGCGCTAGTAGCGTACCTGTAGCTACGGTGGTTGCGACCGGTACGTTGCCCTAACAACACCCAGTTCGGGGGTGGTATCGATGCCCGCAGTCCGGACACGTCGCGCTGAACGCTGCCGTGTCGTACTCGAAGCCGGTATCACACTGCTGACAGACGAGTAGCTGTGCCATAGCAATGGTACGGGTCTGCGTCCATATCAGTGTCCTGCTGCCGCTGGCGGGGTGTACTTCCGTGTCCGGGCTAAGGGCCGGGTATGGACCTCGACCGCTTTACCGACGACACGCCGGCCGACGACGCACCCGGTGAGGCCCGGGTCTGTGCTGTCGCCGCGCAGACAGAGACGTTCGAACGCTGTCGACAGGGCTTCTATCCGTCGCCAAAGTCGTATGACCGAACGACAGAATCGTTCGATTACATGGCGTTTTACCGGACTGCGCCGGTCTCAGCGGTCACGCACTACGCCCCGGTGACCGCCAGAACGGAGCAGACTCGCGGCGGCCCGGGACCGATGGACGAGGACGACTGGGCCACCCTCATCGACCCGTTCTCGGAGACAGACACCGTCCTGGTGTTCGAACTGGGCGACCTCGTCCCGCTTGATAGTCCTGTCGAGAACGACCAGCACGGCCTCCGAGGCGCGTGGTACTGCACTATCGATGACCTTCGGACCGCCGATACGCTCTCGACGCTGGCTGCTACCGCGACTACCTGAGCAGGGTCCGACAGCCCACGCAACGCCCCGCTATCTGTGGCGAGGGTTCAAGCGGGAAGCGCCCGTACAAATGGCGAATGCTCATCTACCCATCGGTCCGAGACCACGGCGTCTCGCTGTGCGAGGGGGCCGGCTACGATGTGGCGGTGCGTGACGACAGCGGCGGACCGCCCGCGCTCGCGACTCCGAACGACGACGCGGTCGGCCTCGTGGACGCGACCGACCCGCGGCCGGTTGCTATCGAACCACTAACCGAAGCTAACGTCGGCCCCGATGGACTCATTCCCCGGTTCGCCGATGCGGTCCGGGAGGGCCGAGACTGCCTGTTCGTGGTCCCGTCGACGGAGGCGATGGGAACGACACTGACCCAGATGGTCGCCACCATCCTCGGCGAGCCCGCCTGTCTCGCCGCCGACGACCCTGACGGCCGGCAGTTCTACAACGGTCCCGACCGCGTCCCGCTCTCTGACGGGAGCTACGCCTGCGCGCGGGCACCGGCCGGTGACCTCCAGTGGCGCGAGGTCAGAGTCGATCAGGGTCGACCCAGACTCGAACTTGGCGTCGGGACGGAGGTGATCGCCGTTCTCGAACACGTCGACTCGCTCGCCGATGCCGGTCGCCACGCCTTCCAGCACGCCTACCGCCGGGCGGATAACGGGCAGTTCGAGGTGACAGCTGGCGGCGACGTAATCGAGCGGTTCCCCGGTCCGACAGCGATGCGGCGCGGCGGCTACCCGCCCGTGCCGATGCCACTGGTCCCTGAGCACTTGTTCCCCGAAGACGCTGACCACTCACGGTGGGCTGTCTGCCAGCCTGACGGCGGCTCGGACATACTGACCGCCAATGGACTGACTGCTTGGGGCTGAGGGTTCCTCTCCCCCGATACTGTGTGCGCAGCGACCGGTCTCTGCATCAGAACGACTATGTACCACCGCAAAATATCACTAGGTGGTATGAGCGATTCCGACTCATTCGAACAGTTCAGCGACGTCGGCGAGGCGGAAGTCACACGCGCCATCGGGCAGGAGTGGACCGAGGAGTTCATGGACTTCTCGGACTCCGATGTCATCATCGTCGGCGGCGGCCCGTCGGGGCTGATGGCCGCGAAGGAACTCGCCGAGCGCGGCGTCCAGGTGATGGTCGTCGAGAAGAACAACTACCTCGGCGGCGGCTTCTGGCTCGGCGGCTTCCTGATGAACAAGGTCACAGTGCGTGACCCGGCTCAGCAGGTGCTCGACGAACTCGCGGTCGACCACAAGCAGTCCAAGGACAGCGAGGGGCTCTACGTCGCCAACGGGCCCGAAGCCTGCTCCGGGCTGATCAAGGCCGCCTGCGACGCCGGCGCGAAGATGCAGAACATGACGGAGTTCACCGACATCGTCATCCGCGAAGACCACCGCGTTGGCGGCATCGTGATGAATTGGACGCCGGTCCATGCGCTCCCGCGCGAAATCACCTGTGTCGACCCCATCGCCGTCGAGGCGGACCTCGTCATCGACGCGACTGGCCACGACGCGATGGCCGTCAAGAAACTCGACGAGCGCGGCGTCCTCAACGCGCCGGGGCTCGAAGACGAAGCCAGCGGCATGGACCAGACCGACGACGACACCTACGGCGCGCCCGGCCACGACTCGCCCGGCCACGACTCGATGTGGGTCGGCGAGAGCGAGGACGCCGTTGTCGAACACACCGGTCTCGCCCACGACGGCCTCGTCGTCACCGGCATGGCGACGGCGACGACCTACGGCCTCCCGCGCATGGGCCCGACGTTCGGTGCCATGCTCGTCTCCGGCAAGCGCGCCGCGCAGGTCGCGCTCGATGAGCTCGAAGTCGACGCCGAACCGGTCGATGTCACGAGTCGCGACGCGGCCTCCCCTGCTGACGACTGAAATCCTCTCGCGGCCCTCTAGTTTTTAAACGCCTAGTTTCTCCCGACTTTACTACTCATTCTATCCATAATATCGCACTAATACAAACAATTATGCAAGTGTGCGATGGTTATGTTAGTGATTGCCAATCAATGTCTGAAGAGATGCAGCGGACCACCGAACATGGCTCCGAAGAGCCAGTCGCCCGTGAGCTCGCGGTCCAGCTCTGGAGCCGGCGGCCGGTCTGTGGCCCCCGAACGACAGCCATCGACCGGTTCACAGAACTCGCCGCAACGGGAGTTATCGACGACTTCGATATCCAGACGTGGCCCGAGGAAATTCCCGTGTCCCAGCGGAACGAGCACGGCGAGGTGCTTGCGACCGTCGACAGATACGAACAATGGGCGACTGAACGGGGACTGAGTCTCCGACCACCCTTCGAGACGCGGACCTCGTCGCTACTGGTCGGCGGCAGTACGGAGGTGCTCCGACTCCCGATGATAGCTGTCGCCGTCTACGCGGACGACGACCTGGTTGGAGTGTACCCGTGTACCGATGGAGAGACTACATGGTCCGTCACCGATTGCATCGACGCACTCACTGCGGACCCGCCGGCGCTCCCGCATAAATCTGGGACATAGCACGCCCACTAGAATTTCTACAGGCAGTGCTGGCCGAGGACTTCCGAGCCTGTTCCTGCGTCAGTTCACGACCTCTATCCTTCCTGATGGCGCGCACTTTAGGTATACCTAAATAATAACGTTTATATACTTTTAGACTGGCCTAAAAACTAGTCTATGACAGATGAGCAACGACTGACACGACGGACGTATCTCGAAGGCGGAGGGGCAGCAGTTCTCGCTGGTGTACTGGCTGGCTGTTCTGCCAGCTCGGAGGATACGACGACTGACACTCAAGCGACGGAGTCCGGAGCGGCCGCTGAACCGAGCACAGAGTCAACTCCTGGAACGGTGACGGGTGACACGTACACCGTTTCTATGGAACCCATGGGGGAGGTCCAGTTCGATGGGCCGCCAGAGACCTGGGTTGCGCTCCTGGGAAGTTACGCCGATATGGGATTTGCGCTTGGCGCGGGCCAGACACTCGGGACGCAACTCCCCTACCGATACGCGACGCACTTCTACGAGGAACTCCCCGGTATCACCTACGACCCTGACGCGGTCACGACGCTGTATCAAAGTGACAGCGTCGACAAGGAGCGGTTCTACGCGCTAGACGCGGACCTCCATCTCATGGAGCCGAACCAACTCATTCACTGGTACGGGTGGGACGAGGCAGATGTCGAGGAAATCGCCGAAAACGTTGCCCCCTTTTTCGGGAATTTCATCCGTCGGCGTAGTGACGACTGGCACCAAAACTACCGGTATTACACGCTGTACGAGGCCTTCGAGAAGATCGCACAGGTGTTCCAAGCGACCGACCGGTTTGCGGCGTTCGACAGCCTCCATGAGGAGTTCATCGGCAACATCACCGAGCGGCTCCCATCGGAGTCGGAGCGTCCGCGGTCGCTCCTTGTGTACCCCGCTGACGAATCCGTCACTGCGTTCTACCCGTATCGACTTTACGAGGGCGGCGTCAGTAAGAAGCAGTTCCGTGACCTCGGTCTGCGGGACGCCTTCGCGGGCTCAGACGTAGCTAACTACTCGGGTGACGGGTCGACAATGGACCTCGAAACGCTGCTTGAAGTCGACCCTGACGCCCTCATCGTGCGGGGGCAGGAACAGAAAACAGACGAGGAGTTCCAGGAATCCGTCGTCGAAACGCTGCGAAACGACTCGGTCGCGAGTGAGATCACAGCGGTTCAGGAAAACGCGATACACCGCGGTGGCTACCTCGATCAGGGACCGATTATCAACCTGTTCCAGACTGAACTGGCCGCCCAGCGTATCTACCCGGACATATTCACCGAAGACGAACTGTTCGACCGGCAGCGAGTCGCTGACATCATCACCGGCGATATCTGAGCAGACCAAGCCAGTTCATCGACTCGATACCCTCATCGGCTGTGAACCGCCGAGACATAACTGGTATTACCCGCCAATACCACTGGCAAATACAATGGAGTCCGTCACGCTGTACCGCGCCCCGACGGCGGTCGTCGACGCGGACGCTATCGCCGATTGGCTTGACGCGCGGGTCGAGGCTACCGTCTCGGTGCAAGACCGGTTTCTCTCGCTGCACGGCGATTCGGAGCTGGCGGAGTCGTTCGCCAAGGCGCGGGTACTCTCGCCGTACGACCGGGAGACCGGAAACACGATGCTAGGTATCGTTCGCTACGAAGAGCGAGCACTGGAGTCGCCCGAACGGGCCGGCGGTGTCATCTACGACGGGCTAGCGGTCCAGCGGGCGCTCCACGAGCGACTCCCCGAGTCCGACCGGTCGCTGGACCACCTCCACGTGCCGCTGCTGGACCGCGTCGTCGGGACGTGGGGCGACCACGACGGTCGCTGGCACAAGCGCGTGAACGTCCTCGGCCAGCCCGCAGTCGTCTCGGTGCCGGGTCTCTACGAGGCCCCCGCAAAGCCCGAACAGTACTACAAGGAACAGCAGAAACACGCCCTGCTCGGCGGCGGGGCACCGCCTCGAGAAGTGCTCGAAAACGAAGTCGAAGGCGAGTTTCTCGTTGAACGCGACCCGCGGACGACCGAGGCTATCAAGGGGTACGTGCTGCAGGCCTACCACTACCTCGACACCGGAGACGCGTTCTGCGACGAGGAAACATGCCGGCTCCACAACCCCCACCGCCAGCCTGGCGTCGTCGCGGCTCAGCTACGGGGGCCCGAGTTCTGTCCGGCACACGCCGAACGGTATCGGCCATAACGGTTCGCCCCAGTAGTTCCGTTACTGGACGGTCCCGCTCAGCAGACCGAGGTACCCCCCGGCGAAGGTCTCGTATCGTCGGTCCACCGTCCGCGCTGTCAGGCGCTCGCGGGCTGCCCGTACTCGCCGCTCGAACGCGCTGGCGTGTGACTGCGTCGAGAGCCGCGTTCCCGGCGCGGACAGCCTGACAAACGCTTCGAAGGCAAGATTCAGCGGCGCGGCGAGGGCGCTGGGGCTCCGCTGGAAGTTCAGCAGCGCGACGCGGCCACCGGGGACGACACTGTCACACCATGCATCGACGGCCGCTGCGGGGTCCTCAAAGATGCCGGCGACGAACGTCGCCAGCACGGCGTCCGCCTCTCGAACAGGCGGTCGGGCGGCGTCGGCCTGTACGTAGTGGACGGTTTTGCCTGTCCGCACGGAGCGGTCGCGTGCGCGGTCGAGCATCGCTCTGGTTACGTCGATGCCGACGACCCGACCCGGCGAGCCAACTCGCTCCCGGAGGTGGGCCACGTTTGCACCCGTGCCACAGCCCATCTCGACGACGCTGTCGCCGGGCGCGAGCGCCAGCGAGTCCGCCGCCTGTTCTCGCCAGGACGACACACCGGGGGCATTCGCTACCCAGTCGTACACCCGCGCCCACCGGCCGTAGAAGGATTGCGCGTCTGTCACAGGATCTCGCGGGCCGTTTCGGCGACCGACACAGCGTCGTCCCCGAGCAGGTACACGACCGGCTCGATTCCCATCGCGCCGGTGTGATACAGCACGTCGGCCGCTGGGTCGTCAGCCATTGCGGCCGCGACAGCCGGCTCGACGCTCTCTTCCGCGTCGAACTCGACGACGGTCCGACCCGCATCTTGCAACGCCCTCACGACACCGTCGTCGTACCGGACGTTCAACACGGCGCGGGCGTCGCTCCCAGCGGCCCGCGCCGCAAGCAGCAGCGTCGCGACGTGCTCGCTGACGCCGAACTCCGGGTCTGCCGGAATCGTTGCCCGTCCTTTCACGTCGAGAATTCGCCCCGGAACGGCGGCCACGTCCTCGATGCTGTCGGCGTCGGGGAGACACTGGACGAGGTTCGACCCGACCGCCGGAATGAGCGTCGCGAACCCGCTGGTGTTTTCGAGCACGCTGAGTCCGCGCCGCACCGAGGCGAGCGTCCGCTCGGCCGACCGGAGCTGTGAGTCCGGGTCGTGGACGGCGAACTCGTCGTCGTAGTCGCCGAGTTCCGGGACCGCGTCCTCGTGTAACTGCGCGAGCACGCCGCCATGTTCGAGTTCGCGGATGAACACCTCCGTTTCGACCAGCGCCTGGACGGGACTCATATCGCCGTCTGCCAGCCCGTCAGCCAGCCGCTCGACCAGCTCCTCTAGTCCGCGATGGGCCAGCAGGTCGTCGTGGCGCGCCACGTCGCCGTGGACGTACTTCGAGACCGCGCTCTGGCTGATGCCGAGCAGGTCCGCGACTTCGGACTGCGTCAGCCCGCGCTCCCTGAGGGCGTCGGCCAGCAGCGAGCGAAACGTCGGCAGGAAGTCGTCGACGACGATCTCCTCGATGAACCGCATCTACTGGTCGCCTCCGAATTCTCTGTCTCCCTGTATCTTGCTCGCTTGCGGCCCGGACTGACCTTGGTACTTCGAGCCGCGCTCGGCCCCATACGGCCGGTCAGCAGGCGTCTTGAGTTCTGTGAACGTTAGCTGCGAAATTCGCATGCCGGGCGTCAGTGCGACCGGCGCGGTGCCGAGGTTCGATAGTTCAAGCGTGATCTGGCCCTCGTAGCCGGGGTCACACAGGCCGGCCGTTGCGTGGACCACAATCGCAAGCCGTCCCAGCGACGAGCGGCCCTCGACGTGGGCGATGAGGTCGTCGGGGATGGCGACGCGCTCGTGGGTCGTCCCCAGCACGAAGTCGCCGGGGTGGAGGATGAACTCCCCACCCTCCTCGATGACGGTTTCCTCGACGTAGTCGGCGACTTCGTCTTCGGAATTCGGGTGAATACAGGGGATGTTGGCGTGCTGGAACTCCAGGAACTCCCGGCCGAGTCGGAGGTCCACGCTGGCCGGCTGGATCTGGATGTCCGGGTCGTCGAGCGGTTCGACGACGAGGTCACCCTGTTCCAGTCGCCGGAGAATATCCGCATCTGAGAGTATCATGAGAGTGGCGTGTGCGGCCGGAAGCCTAAACTCCCCGATTCTCAGGAGAGGACCACGGGCAGCGTCGCGGCGATGACGGCGACGGCGACCGCCGCGTATCTGCTGATCTCGTGGATGACTCGGAGGCCGCCAGCCCAGACGTACGCTTGCCAGGCTGCGGTCCCGACCTGTATCGCGAGGAACACGAGCCCGGAGAGGCCGTTCTGCAGGCTCCGCACCTGTTCGAGCAGCATCTCCGGTGAAGACGCGGAAAGGTCGGTGTTGGCAGCGAACAAGACGAGTGCGGCACCGCCGATGGCAACGCCGGCGACGGACGGGAGCAGCCCCCAGGCAGTGACCTCCGCCGTCTCCCCGAACCGGCCGGAGCCACCGGCCAGCTTTGCGCCGACGTACAGGAGGACAACTAGTCCGATCCAGACGACCACAAGGCCGATGAACAGCCCCGGGAGGACCTCGGTCGCCTGGTCCCAGACGAGCGACCCGATTTCGACCGTTCTTGTCGCCGGTTGGTCACAGCCAGACACGGTTATTTCGCCGATACCACCGTCTTCGCACATCTGGTCCGGCGGCCGTGCGGGGTTGTCTACCTCGACAGTGCCGGTGAACTGGGCGGTAAACAGGCGGAGCGCGACGCCGAGAACGGCTGTTACGGCGACGGCGATACCGAGGGCGAGGCCGCCGCCACGGACCCCACCGAGTCGGTCTCGGCGCTGTTCGAAGAAGTCGCCCGGTCGCAGGAGGAACGTTCGGATGCTGGAGGGCATCTCCGGGGTGTGCTCGGCCACGGCGTATGTACTCTATGGTATGTGCAACCGTGGAGGGAGTCCGACGGGAGTTTAAGTACGGGTGGCCATGTAGGCATATGAAGCAGGCTATCGTCGCGCGGGCCGACATCGGCATGGGCGAGGGCAAGCTCGCCGCCCAGGTTGCCCACGCCTCGCTGTCGGCCTACGAGGACGCCGGCCCGAAACCCCGCAAAGCCTGGAAGGGTGCGGGGCAGAAGAAGGTCGTCCTGAAAGCCGCCAGCGAGTCCGAACTGTTCGAACTCGCGGACGTCGCCGAGCGCGAAGGCCTGCCGCATGCGGTCGTCCGGGACGCCGGCCACACACAGCTCGACCCGGGAACCGTCACGGCACTCGCCGTCGGTCCCGCCGAGGACGAGCTGGTGGACCGCGTCACCGGCGACCTGCCGCTGTTCTGAGGGCAGCGGCCCGCGATACGGTTATATAAGAGCAACCCTAACCTCAGGTGAAGAACAAAACGATACATCATGCAAGGAAACGAACAACAGGCCTACGACCGCGGGATTACCATCTTCTCCCCGGACGGACGCCTCTATCAGGTCGAGTACGCACGAGAAGCCGTCAAGCGCGGAACCGCCAGCGTGGGGGTCCGCACCAAAGACGGCGTGGTCATCGCTGCGGATCGCCACGCCCGGTCGCCGCTCATCGAGCGCGACAGCATCGAGAAGATCCACGAGATCGACTCCCACGTCGGCGTCGCCAGCGCGGGCCACGTCGCCGATGCCCGCCAGCTTATCGACGTGGCGCGCCGGCAGTCCCAGGTCAACCGCCTGCGCTACGACGAGCCGGCCTCCGTCGAGTCGCTGACGAAGGAGATCACGGACTACATCCAGCAGTACACCCAGACGGGTGGCGCACGCCCGTTCGGTGTTGCGCTGCTGGTCGCCGGTATCGAAGACGGCGAACCCCGGCTGTTCGAGACAGACCCCTCGGGGACGCCCTACGAGTGGCAGGCCGTCGCAATCGGCGGCTCCCGCGAGGACATCCAGTCGTTCCTCGAAGACGAGTACGCCGAGGAGATGGACCTCGAAGGCGGCATCGAACTCGCGCTCCGGGCGCTGGCCTCGGTCAACGAGGACGGCCTCGACGCGACCGGTGTCGACATCGCTACCATTGACGTGGAAAGCGAGCAGTTCGAAAAGCTCGCTGAGGACGACATCGCCGAGCGGCTCGAAGAGTTCGAGCTCGGAGGTGAGGAATAATGTACGACCCTGACAACCGACTGACCGACGCGTACGAACCCGAAGTCGGCACGTTGCCGAACGAGGATGGCGGTCGCGACGAGGAGAACGTCGTCAAGACCGGCACGACAACCGTCGGTCTCTCGACGGAGAACGGCGTCATCATCGCGACGGACCGGCGTGCCTCGCTGGGCGGCCGCTTCGTCTCGAACAAGCAGGTCCAGAAGGTCGAGCAGATTCACCCGACGGCTGCGATGACGCTGGTCGGTAGCGTCGGCGGGGCACAGTCGTTCATCCGCTCGCTGCGCGCGGAGGCCGACCTCTACGAGGTCCGCCGCGACGAGCCGCTCTCGATTCACGCGCTGGCGACACTCGCGGGTAACTTCGCCCGCGGCGGCCCGTACTTCGCCATCAACCCAATCGTCGGCGGCGTCGACGAAGAGGGCAGCCACGTCTACAGTGTCGACCCCGCCGGTGGTGTACTCGAAGACGACTACACCGTCACCGGCTCCGGGACCATGGTCGCAACGGGGACCATCGAGGGGCAGTACGACCCCGAGATGAGCCTCTCCGAGGCTCGTGACCTGGCGATTCGCGCCGTCAACGCCGCGGCTGAGCGTGATACCGGGTCCGGCAACGGTGTTGTGCTCGCAGAAATCACCGACGAGGGCGTCGAGATCGACGCCTTCGACGACTACGAGTCCGCAGAGTAACCCGGCCACGTCGGTGGTTGGTACGGTTTTTCGTTTTTTCAGCAGTGACCGACCAGCCGCCGCTCACTCCCGAGGCACGACCCGCATCGGATAGTCTGACTGTCGCATGATGTCCTGTGCGACGCTGCCGAAGATGAGCCGGTCGGTCTGGCTTCGCTTTCGGACGCCGATGACGAGTTCGTCGGCGTCGACTTCCTCGGCGATGTCGAAGATGTCCGTCGCCGGACTGTTCCCCCGTATTATCTGGTATGTTTCGACGGACACCTGATCGCCGAGTCGGTCCGAGACGACTTCGAGCGCTGCCTTCCCGTCGGCGACCGCCTCTGGTTCCGTGCTGTCCCCGCCCGGCTGTGAGTTGACCGCGTAGACGCTGTCGTCCGGGTCGAGAACACCTTCGAGGTACGAACACAGCGTTTCGCTGACTGTCCCGGAGTTCGTCGCGAGCACGAAGGTCTGCATGTGCGATGGTCCTCACCCCATCATGATAAGTATGTATCTTGTTACCACGAGTCGTATCTTCAGGCTCTCGGTCGCGGGCTACTCGGTCAGGACCAGCCAGCCAACAGCGAGAAACACACCGAGGACGAGCAGAATCGACCCCCAAGCCAGCGCCGCGAACGCCGTCGACCCGAGCGCGGCGAGAGGGGCGATGGCTGACGGCGTCATTGCTCGGCCCCTCCGTCGGCCATCGGATCATCGAGCGCGCGGACTTCTCGCCCGAGACTATCGAGGTCAGCATCGGCTCCGCCCAGCAGCGTCGCAATCACGGTGAGGGCGGCCGAGATGAGCGTCGCGCCGGCGAAGGCGATCAAGAACGACGGCGCTGGCAACATACTCCCGACGCCTGGCACGGCGGCGACGAGGCCACGGAGCGACGGGAAGTAGACGAATCCGACGACTAGGCCGGCGATGCCAGAGAGCATCGCACCCGGGCCGGTGAGTCGCTCGGTGTAGAGGCCGGCGAGGAAGGGCACGAAGACGCCGGCAGCAAGCAAATCTGCTGTCAGGAACAACTGGAGGACGCTGTATCCCTGTGCGCCGATGAATATCGCGGCGAGCGCGACAGCGACAGTCAGCCCGCGGCCTCCGAGCCACAGGGTTTGCTGGTCAGGGTCGTCGAGCAGTCGGGCAAGGTCGGCGGTGACGACGCTGGCGATAGCGTTGAACATCGTGTCAGCCGAACTCATCACCAGCAACACGGCGAGGACGACGATGGCGAGGGTCACCCACGTCGGGAACGCCTCTGCAACCACGAGGAAGAAGGCGATGCTGGCGGAGCCGGATTCCGTGAGGCCCAGCCCCGCGGCAGCGATGCCGAACAGGCCGGACAGCAGGAGCATCGGCACGACGACGACGGCGGCGATGCCCATGCCGCGCCGGAGCGTGTCCTCACCGTCAGCGGCGTACACTCGCTGCCAGACACCCTGATTCAGCATATTTGCCCCGAGGAGCGCGAAGGCGACGTAGAGCCCAAACTCCAGACCGGGGCCGAAGCCGGGGTCCAGAAGCGTCGGGTCGGCCGACACCACCGTCGCGTGGAATTCGCTCGTGCCACCGAGCGAGAGCAGCGCGCCGCCGAACCCAATGGCCAGCAGCGGGAGGATGACCAGCGTCTGGACCGTGTCGGTGACGATGCTGGCGAGCAGGCCACCGTAGGTCGTGTAGACGAGGACAAAGCCGCCGATGAGCAGCGAGGTCTGCCAGAGGGGCACGTCCGCGACGAGTGCGAGCGCGCCGGCAATACCGGTCATCTCCGCGGCGAGGAAGATGAACATGTAGAACACCGAGACCAGCAAGACGAGCAGGTACATCCCGGAGCCAAAGCGGGCGTAGGCGAACTCCGTCAGCGAGTGGCCGGCGGGCATTACCTCACGGATGCGAGCGCCAACCGGAATAAAGAGGACGAGCGGAATCGCGCTGCCGATGGCATAGCCCAGAACGGCGGGCAGCCCGCCGAAGGCAGCCCCGGCCTCGGCCGGACTCAGCAGAATCCAGACGCCCATCATCGACGCGATGACGGTCGCAGCGAGGGTTCCGCTGCCGGCGGAGTCACGAGCAGAGATGTACGTTTCCACCGAGTCGATGCGGCCGCGGGCGGCGAAGAGGCCGACGCCCGTGAACACGAGCACAGTCGCCGCAGTCAGAGCGAGGACGGTTGCCGAAGAGACCATCTACGGGCTCACCTCGGCGTCGGCCGTCGCCTGCGTCCCTTCGTAGGCCGTTTCGAAGAACTGCCGTTCGAGCGTGACCGTCCGGTCGAACAGCGACGCGACGCGGGCCTCCCGTCGAGGGGAAAGCGTCGGCCCGACAGCATCGAGTTCGCCCCGGAGCCAGTCGACAAACGCGACGAACGAATCGACGGCGTGGAGGTCCACCCACTCGGCAAAGTAGAACGGCAGTCCCATCCCGGCGCTGGGCAGGCCGTCACCGTCTGGGTCGCCGTGGGTGTCCGCGGCCGCTGTCGCCCAGGATTCGTATACCCATTCGGCGGGCACGAGCACAGCCAGCGTCTCGGCGTACCCGCCTTCTCGTGCGGCGCGGCCGAGTAGGTCGACGAACGCCGCAGTCGCCGGTGTCGGCTCGGGGTCCTGCCAACGTGACTCCGAAACGCCCAGCGCATCGAACGACCGCTCGAAGTAGTCGTCTTCCTCGTCGGTCACGGTATCGAGGAACTCCACAAACTGTCGTTTGGCGGCCATATCCGGGGCCTGCCCGACCGCGTGGCCGAACGTGCCGACGAGTTCATCGACGAAGGCGTAGTCCTGCACCAGATATGCGGCGAACGCGTCTTCGTCGAGCGTGCCGGTCCCGAGTTCCTCGATGAAGGGGTGTTCGACGGCAGCGTCCCAGTCCGGCTGACTCTGGTCGCGGAGCCAGTCGGTGAACCGGGGGTCGGCGACGCGGTCGGTGTAGGCTTCGTACGTCTCGGCCGTCATAGCTCCCATCCCTCCTGCGTGTAGGCCATCTCCCAGAACCGGTGTTCGAGCTTCGCGCTCGTCAGAAACGCGTCTTCCATGGCGTCGTGTTGACCGGGATACCGCTCCCCACAGCGGTCGACGTACGCCCGACACCAGCCTGTCGCCTCACGGAAGTCGTCGCTGGTGTACATCTCGATGAACGGCGTGTACTGGTGGTCGCCGTCTGCCGAATCGGCCATATGTTCGGCCACGTCGAGGTAGCCCTGCATGCAGGGATACAGCGCGGCGGCGATCTCCGCCTCGTGGCCCTCGTAGGCCGTCCGGACAAGGAAGTTCGTGTACGCCAGACAGGTCGGGGCCTTCTCGGTCGCCTCCAGTTCCCGCTCTGAGATATCGTACTCCGACGCGAACTCCCGGTGCAGGTCCATCTCGGTCTCAAGCACCTGATGGGCAACCCCAAGCAGGTGCGTCATGGTCGACTCGTCGTTTGCTGTCGCGCCGGCGAGCGCGAACAACCGTGCGTAGTCCTGCAGGTACCGGTAGTCCTGTTTTATCCAGTGCTCGAACGCCGCTTCGTCGAGCGTTCCCTCTGCCAGTTCCGTGACGAACGGATGCCCTTTCTGTGCCGCCCAGATGTTCTCGCCGATGTCAAGCAGGTGGTCGCTGAACGCCATTGATAGCCGACACAACAACCTCCGACGTATTATATCCTGCTAATACAACTGGGTTGTAAGCGCGGGGATGAGCAACGCACGCAGTGCGCTCTGGGCACTGCGCGTCTCACTGACTTTGCTGCTGCTCGTAATCACGACCACGTAGTCGACCGACAGCGTCTGTAGTCCCAACTGCTAAGCGAACTACGCCCGTCATTTCCAGTAATGACACTGCAGTTACCAAGCGAAATTGTGGTCGAGCGATTTCTCCCGACGGCCCGGGCAATGCTCGCCACGAGACTCGACGAGGAGGGCTGGACGCAACAGGAGATTGCCGACCAGCTCGGCGTGACACAGGCCGCGGTGAGCAAATACGGCAGCGGCTCGGTCACTGTCGAGGAGCGGTTCCGGGAAGACGCCCGGATGCAACAGACCATCGGGCGAATCGCTGACGGACTGACCGCGGGCGAAATGGACGAGTACGCGGTGCTGAACGAACTGCTCGCTCTGGTACGGGAGTTCGAAGACCGGGGTCCCATCTGTGCAGTCCACGAAGAGGAGATGCCGGCGCTGCAGGGGATGGGCTGTGACCTCTGCGTTCGAGGGACAGACACTGCAGTACAGGCGGAACGGGCTGTGCTTTCGTCGGTCCGGCGAGCCACGCGACTGCTGGCGGACAGCGCTGTCGTCGTGGACGCCATCCCGAACGTGGGGATGAACGTCGGCATGGCGCTGCCGGATGCTGCAGACGCGCTCGACGTGGCGGCAGTCCCCGGTCGGATTCACGACCTTCGGGGGCGGGTCAACGTCCCGTCGAACCCCGAGTTCGGCGCGTCAGAACACGTCGCACGGACGATACTGACCGCGATGTCGGTTGATTCCTCGTGCCGTGCGGCACTCAATCTGACGACCCACGAGGCCGTTCTCGATGCCGCTCAGGAACAAGGCTTCGAGCCGCTGCAGTTCGACGCCGGCTACGAGGACCGTGACGAACGGCTCGAAGCCACCTTCCGAGAACGCGGCGCTGTTCCACGCGTTATCTACCACAACGGCGCGTTCGGTATCGAGCCGATAACCTACGTCTTCGGCGAGACAGCGGTCGAAGCTGCTGAACTTGTAATCAGACTCCTCGACGCAGCCGACACCTGACCCGTCTCGGCTACCCGAGCAGTCAGAACCAGCCGGTCTCGGGGTCGATGGGATTCTCGGGCTCCTCGGGCTCCTCGCCCCGCAGTACCCGAATGACGTCTTCGGTCACGGTCTGTGTCAGTTCGACCCGGGACGCCTCGGAATACCACGCGACGTGCGGGCTACAGACGACGCTGTCGAGGTCATGGAGGGGTGACTCTCCGGGCGGTTCCGCTTCGCGGACGTCCAGTCCGGCCCCGCCGAGATCCCCGCTGACGAGGGCGTCGTACAGCGCCGTTTCGTCGACGAGCCCGCCCCTGGCTGTGTTCACAAGCAGAGCGTCGTCGCGCATCCGGTCGAGCGCACCAGCGTCAATCATCCCACGCGTCTCATCGGTCAGCGGTGCGTGCAAGGAGATGATGTCCGAGTCGGCCAGCAGCGTTTCGAAGGTGGCTGACTCGACGCCGAGGTCACCCATCCGGTACTCGGGCACGTACGGGTCGTAGGCGACGACGTCGACATCGAACCCCCGGAGCTTCGCGGCGAACCGACTGGCGAGCTTGCCGAAGGCGACGAGGCCGACAGTACTGCCGGCGAGGCGATGGATCGGCTGGCCGACCGACCACTCCCACTCGCCGTTCTTGACCGACCGGTCGAATGTCGGTATCTTCCGCAGGCACGCAAGCACGAGTGCGAACGTGTGGGTCGACACCTCTTCGACAGAGTAGTCCGGGACGTTGACGACCGCCACACCAGCTTCGACCGCCGCCCGTACGTCGATATTGTCCACGCCGATGCCGGCCCGGCCCACGACCTGGAGCGAGTCGGCCGCGTCGATGACCTCGGCCGTGACCTGCGTTCCGGCATCGACGATCAATGCGTCCGCACCGTCAACTGCGCGTGCGACGGCCGCCGGCTCTTTCGCTGCTATCGTCTCGACAGTCGCATCAACCGCGCCCAGCACCGCCGCCCGTGTCTCCCCGTCCAGTACCTTGGTGTCAGAGACGACGATTTTGTATGTCATACTCTAGCTTGCTCCGGCGACGGAATAAAATCATCTGTCAGGACTGGGCCAGTCAACGGAATCGCATCACTGGACCGTACCGCGCAAGGGCGGCCAGCAGAGAACTGACAGAATAGTAGCAAACTTTTATGATACATTCGGGCGGACGTGGCAACCGCATGTCGACCAATGACACAGGTGAGACTGTCCTCGAACGTATCGGCTATCGACTCTCGGCGTGGGTGGAACGGTGGATGCCGAGCCCGTTCCTGTTCGCCCTCATTCTCAGCTACGTCGTGTTTCTGGCCGGCGTCGGCCTCACCGGGGCCGGACCAATCGAGATGGTCGGGTTCTGGTACGACGGCTTCTGGGCCTTCCTGACGTTCTCGATGCAGATGGTCCTCATCCTGATGACGGGCTTCGTCGTGGCGTACCACCCCCGCGTCAACGCCGGTATTCGCCGGTTGACGGAGATTCCCAACACCGGGAAACAGGCAGTCGTCCTCGTCGGATTGCTGACGATGCTGCTGGGGTGGGTTCACTGGGGACTGAGCCTCATTCTGGGCGCGATTTTCGCCCGGGAGATGGGCAAGACCGCCCACGAGAACGACATCGATGTCCACTATCCGGTTCTCTGCGTAGCCGGCTATCTCGGCCTCGGCCTTACGTGGCACTGGGGGCTGTCCGGGTCCGCGCCGCTCTTACTCGCGACGGAGGGTAATGAGTTCATCCAGCAGGGCGTCATCGACGTCGTCGTCTCAGCCTCCGAGACCATCTTCCACCCCTACGGCCTCATTTTGACCGGCCTGTCGATAGCCTACGCGCTCGTCGTCCTCTACGTCATCACGCCGACCGGCGACCAGGCACGGGGCATCACGCACTACATCCCCGAAGACGACCTGTTCGAGTCCGCGAGTGATGGCGGCGTGGAAGCGACTGCGACCACCCAGCAGGTTCCGGCCGAGCGAATCAATCACAGTCGCGTCCTCGGTGGGATTATCGGCCTGACCGGCATCGCGATGGTCGCCTCCCAGTTCATTCAGTCAGGCATCGACGCGCTCGGACTGAACATCGTCAACTTCGGCTTCCTGACGATTGGCATCTTCATCTACATGGACCCACAGACCTACCGGGAGAAGTTCGGCGAGGCGGCGACCGCCGCGTCGGGCATCGTGTTGCTGTTTCCCTTCTTCGCTGGTATTCAGGGCATGATGGCCACCTCCGGACTCGCGCAGTTGATGGCCAGCGGGCTCATTTCGCTGTCCACCCCCCAGACGTTCCCGGTCATCGCCTGGCTCACCGGCGCAACGGTCAACATTTTCGCCCCCTCCGGCGGCGGCGAGTGGATCATCCTCGGCCCGCCGATTCTCGAAGCCGCACAGAACCTCGGCGTCCCGGCCGGGCAGGCGACGATGGCCTACGCCGTCGGCGACGCCCACACGAACCTCCTGAACCCCTTCTGGGCGCTCCCGCTGCTCGCCATCACCCGCATCAAGGCTCGGGAGATGTTCGGCTACGCCATCGCGATGCTGCTCGCGCTCACGCCGTTTCTGGCGGTCGTCCTGTTTGTCCTCCCGTACTGAGCAGGGCTGTCTTCTCAGCGAACCGACTGATTGCCCCTTTTTCCAGCATTAAGACCCCGGGGGAACTGTATTCGACAATGGCAACTGAGACAGGGACCGACGAGGACGTTGACCTGCTTGACTCCTTCCGGCAGTTCTTCGCGCTGGAGCGGGACGTGCTCGTGCTCTCGCTGTCGATGCTGGCGTTCAGTCTCGCGTTCCAGATGACCAGCCGGTACATCCCCGAGTACATGCGGATTCTGGGTGCCAGCGCCGGCGTCATCGGCCTGTACGGCAGCGTCGGGAACTTCATCAGCGCGGTGTACCCCTACCCCGGTGGCGCGGTATCAGACCGCATTGGATCGCGACTTGCGCTGACGGCCTTCGCGACGCTGGCGACAATCGGGTTCGGCATCTGGTATCTCGCCTCGGTCATCGGCGATGTCACACTCGGCACGACGACACTGCCGGCCTGGACGCTCGTGTTCGTCGGCCTCTTTCTCGCACAGGCGTGGAAGTCCTTCGGGCTGGGCGCGACATTCGCCATCGTCAAACAGAGTGTCCCACCAGAGCGGCTGGCGATGGGGTTTGCCAGCACGGAGATGTTCCGTCGCATCGGCTTCCTGCTCGGGCCACTGGCCGCCGCGGCGCTGCTTGCGACGACCGCGACGTTTGTCGACGGCTTCCAGCGCGTGCTACTGGTCGCGTTGGCCTGTGGCATCGCCGCGACCGTCGCACAGCACTTCCTCTACGACGCCAGCGAAGACACGCTCGGGAAGTCCTTCGAAGGTATCGACCAGATACTCGCCGACCTCCGGACGATGCCAGCGACGCTCCGACCACTGCTGGTCGCTGATACGCTCGTCCGCTTCGCTAACGGCATGGTGTACGTCTTCTTCGTCATTGTCGTTACTGAGTTCCTCTCCGTGGGTTTCACGGGCTTTGGCGTCCAGCTACGTCCTGATGCTTTCTTTGGTGTCTTGCTCGGCGTCGAGATGGTGATCGCCATCCTCTCGATGGCCCCCGTCGCAAAACTCACCGAGTGGGCCGGGCTCAAGCCCGCCGTCGCGCTGGGCTTTTTTGTCTATGCCGTATTCCCGTTGCTTCTCATTTTCGCGCCGGGTGACCAGTGGGTACTGGTCCTGTTGTTCGCGTTCTCGGGGCTGCGATTTGCCGGCCTGCCCGCCCACAAGGCGCTCATCGTCGGTCCGGCGGAGCAGGACACCGGCGGCCGCGTCACCGGGACGTACTACCTGCTTCGAAATACGCTGGTCATCCCCAGCGCCGCACTCGGTGGGTGGCTCTACGGGAGCGAGTGGGCGGTGGCTGTCGGCGGCGTAGTGCTACAAGCCGGCCCGGAACTTGCCTTCGGCGTCGCTACTATCGTCGGACTGGTCGGCGTCGCCTACTTCATGGCCTTCGGTCGGGAGTTCGAGGCCTACGAGTGAGTCCGCCGGACTGTGCCTACCACTCGTCGCGGGGCGGGAACTCGTCGCCACAGCGTGGACAGTACCGCATCGGTGCGCGGGACTCCTGCCCGTCCCTGTCAAACGTAATTTCTCGTCCGCAGCTCTCACATGCTAGCTTTGGCATCGTGGTGGTCTCCGGTCGCCCGCATAGCCACGACCTGGTCACAGATACGGCGTGTGCCGTGATAACACTAGGTGTCAGCTGAGACACGGACACACACCGAGTCCGCAAGCGCCAGTCATAAGCGCCGAGCCGCGAACAGTCGACCAATGCAAGCGGCCCACCCAATCGAGCGGGCAGTCGGGATGGAGTACTACGTCAGCGACGCCGACGGGGTGGGCGGCCGCCTCCGTGTCTCCCCCGCGGACTTCCGCGTTCGGGAACTGGAAGCGTTCGACACCGAACCGGTCGACGCCGACACCGGCGCGTACCCCCATCTCGTCTTCCGGGCAGAGCTACGGAACTGGGAGACAAACGACTTCGCCAGCAAACTGTCGGACCGACTGGGCATCTCCCGCGAGCGTGTGTCGTGGGCGGGGACGAAGGACAAGCGCGCGGTCACGACCCAACTGTTCTCGGTGAAAGGCGTCACGGCCGAGGACCTGCCGGAGATTGGCGGCACCGACATCGAGGTCATCGGCCGCGCCGGCCGCCCCATCCTCTTTGGCGACTTGGCGGGCAACGCCTTCGAAATCGTCGTCCGTGACACCGAGAACACGGATAGTGCTGCCAGCGTGGTTGCTGATCTCCAGGCATTCGCCAGTGGGGGCGACCCGACGGCGGGCGGCGACCGCTCCAGCGACGCCGCGCTCCCGGACGGCGATACGACAGTCGGCGTGCCCAACTACTTCGGCCAGCAGCGGTTCGGCTCGCGCCGGCCGGTCACCCACAAAGTCGGGCTGGCAATCGCCCGCGGCGAGTGGAAGGACGCGGTCCTCGCCTACGTCGGGAACCCGCACGACCGCGAACCCGAGTCGACACAGGAGGCGCGGGCATACGTCGACGAAACCCACGACTGGGCCGGCGCGCTGGACAGGCTTCCCGGTGCGCTGGGCTACGAACGCTCTATCTGTCACCGGCTGGTCGAGAACGGGGCCGACGAACCAGCGGATTTCCGCGAGGCGCTGGAGGCGCTGCCGTCTAACCTCCAGTCGTTGTTCGTCAACGCCGCCCAGTCCTACGTGTTCAATCGCATCCTCTCTGAGCGGCTGGAACGGGGCCTTCCCTTCGACCGACCCGTCGAGGGCGACGTGGTCTGTTTCCGGGACAGCGACGCACCGGAGGACTTCCCGATTCCGGACGCTGACCGGACGCAGGAGGTCACGGCAAAGCGACTCTCGACCGTCGAGCGCCACTGTGAGCGCGGCCGGGCCTTTGTCACCGCGCCGCTTGTCGGGACCGACACTGAGCTTGGCGGCGGCGAGCCGGGCGACATTGCTCGTAAAGTCCTTGACGACCTCGGCCTCGAACAGGACGACTTCGACCTTCCCGGTGCGTTCGACAGCGATGGGACGCGTCGCGCGATACTGCTCCGGACCGACCTCGGCGTTGAGCGCGACGGCGCTGACCTGACGTTCACGTTCTCGCTCCCGAAAGGGAGCTACGCGACAGTCGTCCTCCGGGAGTTCCGGAAGGGCGACCCAGCAGAGTGAGCGGGCGCTTGTGGCGCAAGTGACGCGGAATATGCAACGGTTAAGTCCGGCCACACACGCCATCTCGTATGGGCGAGCTACCGGACGAGTTCTCATGTACCATCACCGACTGGGAGTACATCTACGGCCTCTGTCGAGACGTGGCCGACGACGTGAAGGCCGCCGAGTTCGAGCCCGACGTGGTCGTCGCACTGGCGCGGGGCGGCTGGTTCGGCGGACGCTGCCTCTGTGACTTTCTCGGGCTGGACGACCTGGCGAGCCTGAAAGTCGAACACTACGTCGGGACCGCGGCGAAAGGTGAGGAGGCACAGGTCAAATACCCGCTGGCCGACGGTGCGGTCGAGGGGAAGGACGTGCTGGTCGTCGATGACATCGCCGACACTGGCCAGTCCATCGAGACGGCCGCGGAGTGCGTCCGCGACCGAAACCCGAGCAGCGTCCGAACGGCGACACTCCAGTTGCTCCAGACCAGCGACCACGAGCCTGAGTTCGTCGGCGAGCGCCTCGACGAGTGGACCTGGGTCGTTTACCCCTGGAACTTCGTCGAAGACATGGTCGAACTCGTCGCTGGCGTCATGGAAAAAAGCGGTCAGGAGACTCACACTGCGGACGACATCCGCCGTCTGCTTCAGGAGTACCACGGCGTCAACCGGACGAACCTAGAGATCGCACAGCCGAACCGGCTGGGCGAGGTTACCACCGAGATGGAGCGGCGCGGTGTCGTCGAATCCGTCGGCGAGGGCTGGCGACTCGCCGACGACTGAGCAGGGCAGGCGCGGTAGCCCGACAGGTATCGCTCACGCTCGCTAGTCTCGCCATCCACTACTGCTAGGTGCAATATACACCTCCGCTAGTCACGACAAAAACGCGATTAGCGACGAGTGCGCCCGTCGTCCCGAACGTACTCTAACGCACTGACGAACAGCTCTGTGTCGACCCGGTCCTCCGATTCTTCGAGTCGTTCACGAATTTTCGTTGGAGTCATGTGTATTGGTAACATAGTTCTACATCGATATAACTCTTTCTCACCGCCTAACATATTCGACGCGGACAGGTCTGACATGGCAGCAATGCCGTCCGGGAGGCTGTCCATACCGCCGCACCGGAACGACCCCCGTCGAGGGAATATATTTATTATCCTGCTTACCCAACGGAAACTATGGCCGCTTACGGCCGGCCGTCACTTCGAGACCTGTTCGATGAATCACCGACGCCGCACATCGCGCATCCGCCGCGGAGTCACCATCGAGACTTCTACATCGCCACAGACGGGTCGTTCAGACCCCACAACGGCACGACATCGCCCAACAGCGATTCGAACAGCTCGACAGGCGGGCTGGGTGTCGTCGTCGAAACTCTCGACGGTGAACGCGTCGTCAGGCTGTCGGTCCCCGACACCTGCCCAGATAACAACGTTGCGGAGTATCGGGCGCTCCATCTGGGGCTCGATGTGCTTGCGAGACGGGCTCCACCCAACGCCCGTGTCGGCTTACTCATCGACCACGACCAGCTCGCTGAAAACGTGAACGCGGAGGTACTGGCCTCTCATGGCTCTGCCTATGACCCGCCACACTCCGTGTCGGTCCCGCCGGCGACAGGACTGCACTGGCGCGGGATTCAGGCACGCATCAACGGGTTCGGCGAGGTCCGTGCCGCACGGATCTCCGGCGACCGCAACCCTGCTCATCCGCTGGCGAACGCACCGGACCAGTACGCACACGTCAACGGCGAGCCGGACCGGTGTGTCCTCCCTGACGCGCCGACCGTCAACGAACGCGTCCCGCCGCCGTCACGCGCGGAGCGTGGCGGCGCGTCGGACTAACGAGACGGACTGATACGGTATCGCACTTTTTGACATAGCCGTCGACAGTGGTACGTAGCTGCATCATTCCTCATTCAGCGCACAGCCGTCGTGCTTGAAATATCACATACAACCGCGGCTCCGAGAGAAAACCAGACGACAGGCAGAAATTATCGCAACTGAGTGCTGCGGAGCTCTCCTTCAGTCGCTGTCCGTGCAAGATAATCTCCATAAGTTATGGAAATAGTCGTACCGATTATCGTGTACGTTCAGGGAACGTCACACAGACCAAATTTTATATATTAGAAATTGGATAGTATACGGTGGGAGGTGAGCTACGTTGAGTACCAGAACCGATGGACCGGACGGTTTCAGCGGACAGTACGTCGAGCAACTATTGCCGCGTCAGTCGCCGACGCGGCACGACCTCGTCCTCGCCGTCATCCCCGCGGTGTTCGTCCTCACGCTCGCCGCCGCGTTCGTTCTGGACCTCTCGCGTCAGGCGGCAATCGCTGGCGGATCACTTGTCGGCGCTGTGACGGTCGTCGATGCGCTCTTCATCCACCCACCGACCCGCGGTCAACGGCGAGACGACACGTGACATCGCGTTCCGGCGGCGGGCCTGAACGCTGAGCTTTCTGACAGGTGACTCCATCTCAGTTCGACAAAAGCAGTCGTCGGTACGTTCAGACCGAGCGGCGCTTGTTACTCCTGTTGAGCGTCGACGACGGCAACGCCGGCGAGGTTCACGATATCTTTGACCTCGTCGCCGCGCTGGAGGACGTGGACCGGTTTGTCCATGCCGACGAGCATCGGTCCGATGGCCTCAGCGCCGCCCAGTCGCTGGAGGAGCTTGTAGCCGATGTTCCCGGCTTCGAGGTTGGGGAACACGAGGACGTTCGCGGGCTCGTCGAGTTCTGAGAACTCGTAGGTGTCCTGCAGGATGTCCTCGACGACGGCGGTGTCGGCCTGCATCTCGCCGTCGACAGGGAAGTCCACGCGGTCGTCGTCCTGTAGCCGGGACACCGCTCGGCGGATCTTCTTCGTTCCAGGGTTGTCGACGCTGCCGAAGTTCGAGTACGACAGCATCGCCGCTCGCGGTTCGACGTTGAACCGCCGGGCCAGTTCCCCGGTGTGGCGCGTGACCTCCTCCAGGACGTCCGCGTCGGGGGCCTGATTGACTGTGGTGTCGGCACAGAAGATGACGCGGTTCTTGAACGTCAGCATGTACACCCCGGCCGCGTAGTCGGCGTCGTCGGCCGTACCGATGACCTGTAGCGGCGGGCGCAGGGCCGATGGGTAGTGGTGGGTCAACCCGGTCAACATTGCGTCGGCGTCACCCATCTCGACCATCACGCTGCCGAGGTAGTTCCCGTCCCGGACCAGCTCCTCGGCCTCGCGGCGCGTGATGCCTTTCCGCTGGCGAATCTCGTACAGTCGGTCGGCGTAGTCGGCCACGTCGGCCGTCTCGGGGTCGACGACGACGGGGTCGAACTCCAGGCCGAACTTCCGGCGCGTGGACTCGATTTGGTCGGCGTCGCCGATGAGGACCGGTTCGGCGATGCCCTGCTCGACGAGCTGGTAGGCCGCGCGGATCATCTTCTCGTCGTGGCCCTCGGCGAGGACGACCCGCTGGGGGTCGCTTTTGGCCTTGTTGAGCACGACGCGCATCATCTCGCGGGACTTCCCGAGTCGGGCTTCGAGTTGCTCGACGTAGGCGTCGGTGTCGATTTCCGTTCGCGCCGCGCCGCTCTCGATGGCGGCTTCCGCGACCGCGGGGGTCACCTCGAAGAGAACCCGCGGGTCGAGCGGTTTCGGGATGATGTAGTCGGGGCCGAACTGCAGCGGCTGGTCGCCGTAGGCCTTGACAACCTCGTCGGGCACGTCCTGTCTGGCGAGGTCGGCCAGCGCTCGGGCCGCTGCCACTTTCATCTCCTCGTTGATTTCGGTCGCCCGCACGTCGAGCGCCCCGCGGAAGATGAACGGGAACCCGAGGACGTTGTTGACCTGATTCGGGTAGTCAGAACGGCCGGTCGCCATAATGACCGTGTCGTCTCGGGCGGACTTGGCGTCCTCGTAGGCGATTTCTGGGTCCGGGTTCGCCATCGCGAAGATGATTGGGTCGCTTGCCATCGACCGCACCATCTCCTGATCGACGATGCCGCCGACGGAGAGGCCGACGAACACGTCGGCCCCGTCCATCGCGTCGGCGAGGCCGCCCTCCGGAATATCGCGGGCGAACTCCTGTTTGAATCGGTTGAGGTCCTCGTGGGTCGCTCGTTCCTCGGTGATGATACCCGAGGAGTCACACATCGTGATGTTGTCCTTCGAGACGCCCAGCGAGACGTAGAACTTCGCGGAGGCAATCGCGGACGCTCCGGCCCCGGAGAAGACGACCTCTAGATCTTCCAGTTCCTTCCCGGCGATGTCGGCCGCGTTGACCAGCGCCGCACCGGAGATTATCGCGGTGCCGTGTTGGTCATCGTGGAACACCGGGATGTCGAGTTTCTCGCTGAGCCGGCGCTCGACTTCGAAACACTCCGGGGCGGCGATATCTTCGAGGTTGATACCGCCGAAGGTCGGCTCCATTGCCGCCACTGTCTGTATCATCGCCTCGGCGTCGTCCGTGTCCAGTTCCACGTCGAACACGTCGATGTCGGCGAACCGCTTGAACAGCACGCCCTTGCCTTCCATGACCGGCTTCCCGGCTTCCGGTCCGATGTCGCCGAGGCCGAGCACCGCCGAGCCGTCGGAGACGACGCCCACGAGGTTCCCTTTTGCGGTGTACTCGAAGGCCCGCTCGGGGTCTTCGTCTATCTCGTTACACGGTGCGGCCACGCCCGGCGAATACGCTAGTGAGAGGTCACGCTGCGTGTTTGTCGGCTTTGTCGTCGCAATCTCTATCTTCCCCGGCGGCTTGCTCCGGTGGTACTCCAGTGCGTCCTCGTCAAGTCCCATACCCGGATGTCGAACCCTACTGTAAAAAAGACAAGTTTACCGTCAACGGACGAGCGGTACAACGACGGTTGTCGAATGTCGGCTGGTTACAGCGAATTTTGCCCCGGTCGCGTCCCGTCAATTGGAAAATATCCTCCGCCGGGACAGCAGCGTGCTGGACCGTCTTCGGCCCTCAGTTCGTATTCGTCAGTTCCCCGACCCTGTCCGTCAGCTCGGTGACCGCGTCTTCCTGCCGGTCGGTCGCCTTGACGATTTCCTTCGTCGCCGCTTCGGCCTCTTGGGCGTGGTTCTGTGCGTCTTCGACCATCGAAGTCACGCTTTCGATAGCGCTCGCCTGATCGTCGTTGGCGTCGGCGACCTCTTGGATACCCCTCGTCGCCTCCTCGACGGCGTCGGAAATCTCGTCTAGCGAATCCAGTGCTTCCTCGATCTCGGACTCTGCACGCTCGACCTGCTCGTGGGATGTCTCGACCATTTCGGCTGTCTCGGTCGCCTGGTCCTGAATCGTGGTGATGCTCGTCGAGATCTCGGAGGCGTACTCGCTCGTCTCATTCGCGAGTGTCTTCACCTCGTCGGCCACGACAGCGAACCCGCTCCCGCTTTCACCAGCCCTGGCCGCTTCGATGTTGGCGTTCAGCGCGAGCATATTCGTCTGCTCCGCCACGTCGGCGATTATCTCGACAATCTCGCTCACCTCGTCCATCTGGTCGTCGAGGTCGGTGACGGTGTCGACGAGGGCTTCGCTCGTTTCGGCGAGCCCGTCGGTGACGTCCATGACCGCTTCACCGGCGGCTGACCCGTCTTCTGCGGCTGCCTTCGCGCGCTGTGCTGCTGACGCCACTTCGCTTGACGTCGCGGCGACCTCCTCCATCCCGGCCCCGATGTCCTGAATGTTGTCAGCCGCCTTTGTGAGGGAGTCGGTCTGTTCGACAACTCGGCTCTCGACAGCTCCCGCGGACGAATTCGCCTGTTCGATAGTGACCGCGAGTTGCTGTGCCTGTTCGTCCACCTGATCCGCTAGCTGCTCGACCCGTTCAGCCATATCGTTGAGCGAGCCGACGACTTCGTACAGCTGATCGTCGACGTACTCGCCGCCGTCAGTCCGGTCGAACGACGCTCGGGCGTCGAGGCGGCCGTTCTTGAGTGCAGCCATGGTCGATTTGACCTCATCGACCAGACTCGTCACGGCTTCGTGGCGGTTGGCCTCGTCAGTTCGGTCCTGAACCATCTCGACGACCGCGATGAGTTCGTCCTCCGCATCGTAAATTGGGGCCGCGCTGAACGAGATGTGGCGTTCGGTCCCGTGCTGGTCGGCCATCACGCTCGTGTCGCGGTACAGCGTGAAGTCCTCGTCCTCGACCTTCGGCACGTCGTACTCTCTGTGGGTCGTCTCCGGGGCGTCGAGAACCTTGTCGGCGAGGGTCTTCCCGCGCCGGCCGTCCGGATAGAACGCCATACTCGCCATCTCCATCTCCTTTGCTTCAGCCTCGGAGACGCCCGTGAGGTTTTCGATAGAACTGTTCCAGCTGAGGATATCACCGTTCGTGTCCAGTACAAAGAGCGGCGTGCCGATATGCTGCAACACGTCGTGATAGTCGAACCCCCCGTTAGCGCCGCTTTCAGCCCCGGACTGAGCGAACGCATTGATGCCGGCCTGAGAGACCGATTGTGTCGTCTTCAGCCCTTCGTGAAGCTCGGCCTCGACAGCGTCGATAGTAGTCTGTGCGTCCGGGCCGAGTTCATCCCGGAGCTGTTCGAACGCACCTTCGACGAGCGATTCGGCGACAAATCCCTGGGTGGCGATGAACTCCCGCTGGCTTATGCCGGCGGTTTCGTATTCGTCGATCAGTGCTCGGAGTTCGTCAGGTTCGAGTTCGAACTGCCGCTCGACGTGCTGTGTCCCAACAGCGGCCTTATCGGGGTCGTCGAAGCGGTCGTTGAGGCGTGGCGAGTTCGGGTCAATGGCGTCGGCCAGAAAGCGAGTCTGCCCGTCACTCGCGATGAATCCGCCGTCCGCCCGTCTGGCCGCAGCGTCCGGAGAACGGGACCGCTGGCCGTAGAAATAGGTGCGGATCTGGTCGAACATGGGGTAGCTATGTTACATTGGATAACAGCTGTAGATAAAGGTGACTCCGAGAATATCAGTAAAGATAATAGTGTTCCGTGGCCGAACGGGAAAAGAGAGCATAAGTACGTGCAACCGAAGCTCTAGGTATGACCACCCGTTTCCGCCGACTGGTGGCGACGACGACGGTGCTGACGTTCGCACTCATCCTGCTCGGCGTGTACACCGGTGCTATCGGTGCCGGGCTGACCTGTGAGGCACGCTGGCCGTTCTGTGACGGCTGGATGGGGCTGTTCCCCGCAAACTGGGCGAGCTTCGTCGAGTGGTTCCACCGCTTAGTCGCAATGATTACTGGGTTCGGCATTCTCGGATCGACAATCGCCGCGTGGCGCGGCGAGTACAGCCGGCGGATCAAGCTCGCAACAGGCATCGCCACGGTCGTACTCCCAATGCAGATTCTCCTCGGCGCGAACACCATCTTCAACTTCGGTGCCACGGCGCAGGTACTCCACCACGGGGCCGCACAGCTCATCTTCGGGTCGATGGTCGCGGCGACGGCGTGGGCCTACACCGACACGGCAGAGTCACCGTCGGTGCAATCGGCCGACAGCCAGCACGCGGCACGCGCCGACGACTGACCACGACCACGAATACCACCCCTGTGGGTAACACGTAAGATATATTCCGGTCTGTCGTGTGGTGAGGACTATGTCAGACGACGGCCTTTCACGACGCCAGTACCTCTCCACGGTCGGTGGAACCGCAGTAACTGTCTCGCTCGCCGGCTGTTTCGGCGGCGGTGGCGGTGACGGTGACGACGGTACGACCGAAATCACTGCCGGCACCGCGCCCGGGTTCCCCCCGTTCGAGATGAAGCAGGACGGCGAACTCGTCGGGTTCGATATCGACCTGCTCGAAGCGGTCGTCGACGAGACCGACTACACCCTGGCCGGCTGGGAGGAGTACGAGTTCAAGTCCCTGATTCCGGCGCTGACCAACGAGAATATCGACGTGGTCGCCGCAGGCATGAGCATCAACGACGAGCGCGACGAGACTATCGATTTCACCGACCCGTACTACAGCTCGAACCAAGCCATTGTCGTCCGGGAGGACGGCGACTTCTCGCCGGAATCGCTGTCGGACCTCTCCGGCCGTTCAATCGGCGCACAGAAGGGTACCACCGGCGAGACGACGGTGCAGGACGAACTCATCGAACCGGGCAATCTCGACGAGTCGAACTACAATTCCTACGGCAACTACGTGCTGGCAGTCGAGGACCTCCAGAACGGTAACATCGACGCCGTTGTCATCGATGAACCGGTCGCACAAACTTTCGCCGCCCAGCGTCCGGTCACCATCGCCTTCACCTACGAGACGGGCGAGAACTTCGGGTTCGGCGTCCGGGAAGGCGACGACGAGTTCACGCAGGCACTCAATGACGGGCTGTCCACTGTCAGGGACGGAAGCACCTATCAGGACCTGACGAACAAGTGGTTCGGCCAGCAGTAACCGATGCCACCGCTCCCGTTGCAGAGTGACTGGGCGTTTGTCGCCGGGAACCTCGACCTGCTACTCGCAGGCACGGGTGTCACGGTCGGCCTGACAGCCGCGAGCATTTTGCTCGGCTTTCTGCTCGGCTTTCCGGCGGGAGCCGTCGAAGTGTACGGCCGCGGCCCGCTCAAACGCGCCGTCGAGACGGCCGGCGTCGTCCTTCGTGGAACGCCGCTGCTCGTCATCATTATCCTCCTGTTCTTCGGGCTCTCGGTGTCGAGCAGCGCCTTCGTGACGGCGACCATTGCGCTCGGGCTCCGGAGCGCCGCGTATCAGTCACAGATCTTCCGCGGCGCGCTCCAGAGCGTCGACGAGGGACAACTGGAAGCCGCTCGCGCCATCGGCATGGGACGGCTTCAGGCCATCCGGGGCGTCGTTGTCCCGCAGGCGCTCCGCCGGAGTGTCCCCGGTTTCCAGAACGAGTTCACGATTGTCCTGAAAGACACGAGTATCGCAATCGTCATCGGCCTCGGCGAACTGCTAACTGTCGGTCAGAACCTCTATCAGGGCGGTCAGAGCACCGCTGCGCTTGAGATTTTCCTGACTGTGAGCCTCATTTACTTTGTTCTCACGTTCGTGACGAACCGCTCGCTTGACTATATCGACGACCACTTCAGCATCCCCGGAGGTGAGCGCGCATGAGTCCTCCGCTGCTGGAACTCGACGACGTGTACAAGTCCTACGGCGAGGAACAGGTGCTCTCCGGCGTCAGTTTCGAGATGGACGCCGGCGACGTCGACGTGGTCATCGGTCCCAGCGGCAGCGGGAAGTCGACGATGCTCCGCTGTGTGAACCGCCTCACCGAGATCAACGGCGGCGACATCTACCTTGACGGTGACTGCATCACCGACGCCAACACCGACGTGAACGAACTCCGAAAACAGGTCGGGATGGTGTTTCAGGATTTCAACCTCTTTGCCCATCTCACGGCACTCGAGAACGTCACACTTGGCCTGCGGAAAGTCCGTGGCATGGACAAAGCGGCAGCGCAAGAGAAAGGCTACGAGCATCTGGAACAGGTCGGGCTGCTGGACCAGGCCGACTCCTACCCCGCCGAACTCTCCGGCGGCCAGAAGCAGCGCGTCGGCATCGCTCGCGCACTCGCCATGGACCCGAAGCTTCTGCTGTTCGACGAGCCGACCAGCGCGCTCGATCCGGAACTCGTCGGCGAAGTCGTCGAGGTAATGCGCGATCTCGCCGCCGAGGGCATCACAATGCTCGTCGTGAGCCACGAGATGGGATTCGCGCGGTCGGCGGCGTCGGATATCATCTTCCTCGATGACGGACGTATCGTCGAACACGGCCCGCCGGAACAGCTGTTCGAGAACCCACAGGCGGCCCGCACCGGTGAATTCCTCAGCCGTCTGACTCACGAGGGGGAGTGACCGATGGGGACGCCGGAGTCCACGACTACCGGACGGACAATCCGGGGCCGCGCCGCCGGGCTGACCGACCAGCCGCTGACGCTGCTTACTGTCGCCGTCTTCTGGACGTGGCTCGTTGTGCGCTGGACGAACGACTTCCTGCTGGACGGTGCGCTCATCGAGCGCAACACGTCGTTCTTCCCGACTGCCCCGTTCGAGTCGGTTGCGTCGACGCTCGGTAGTCTCGCTTCGAGTCTCGGTCCGGTCGGATTCCCCGTCGGTTGGGTCGCCGGCTTCTTCGAGTTTCTGGCGGCATCAATTCCCTACTTGCCGCAACTGGCAACCGGCGTGTGGGCCACGATACTGCTGACGGTGCTCGGCATCGCGCTTGGGTTCTTCATCGCCGTCCCGCTCAGCGTCGCTCGGGTGTACGGCGGGAGCGCCACCCGCTCGGTCGCACTGGGCTACACTGAGTTGTTCCGCGGGACGCCGCTGCTCGCACAGCTGTTCGTCCTCTATTTCGCGACGCCGCTGACGGCGATCATCCGTGAACTGCCCACGGTCGGGACCGGATTCATTCCTGCACAGGCGTTCTGGGTGGCCGTTATTGCGTTTATGCTCAACAGCGCCGCCTACCAGTCGGAGTACATCCGGTCGGCGTTGAACTCTGTTCCTGAGGGACAACTCACCGCCGCGCGCGCCATCGGCCTCTCGAAGGTCGACGGAATACGACATGTCGTCCTACCACAGGGCCTGCGCTACGCGATTCCGGGCTGGTCGAACGAACTGGTGTACCTCATCAAGTACTCGTCGCTTGCGAGTTTCATCACCGTCCGCGAACTGTTCGAACGGACCGATGCCATCGCCAGCGAGACCTACCGGTACACTGAGCTGTTCGTCCTCGCCGGCCTGTTGTATCTGGCGCTGGTGCTCTCGGCGTCGCTCCTGATGGAATACGTCGAAGACCGGGTCGCGATTCCCGGTCTCGGGACGACCAGTCGATGACTACATAAAATCAGAAAGGCCGGACTGCTGATCGTCGTCTTCGGCTGTCTCGCTCGCTGATGCCGTCTCGTCGTCGGTATCGGTATCGGACTCGCCACCATCGTCGGCCGCGAGCGTCACCTGCTGTTCGCCGCTCTCGTCGCCAGCGCCGGGATCTGAACTATCGCCATCTGCATCGCTCTCTCCGTCCCCGCCTTCCGCACTCGCACCCTCGAAAACCCCGCCCGAGTGTTCGACGGCGGCTTCCTCCTTGAGCGCCTCGGCGTCGGCGACGATGTCCTGCACCTTGTTCGTGTCTTTGCCGGAGCCAGTGACGAAGGACACGTGTTCGGCCTCCATGTCGTAGGTTGCCGCCATTGCCACTGTCAGGTCTCGGTTCCGACAGTGGTGAGTCATCGTCGAGAGGAACGGCATGATCTCCCGGCGGGCAGTCCGCATCGAAACGCCGTCGATAGCGGCTATCTGTTGGGCGACGTAGTCCCGGGTGTTGCGGGTTCCTTTCGACCGGCCGAGCTTCGACCAGTAGCTTGGCGGGCCATAGCGGGTCCAGCCGCCCTTGGTTCCGTCTCGCGCCGCGGCGACGCCGGCGGTCATGTTGTCGCCGGCGTACCGCCAGAAGGAGTAGTTCTGGGTCTCGCGGACACGGCCGAGCCACTGATCGGCGTTCGAGAGGAACTCGTAGGCCCGAACCAGTTCAGCGCCCTCGTAGTCTTTGGGCATGTTGTCCTCAATCCAGTTGATGAGGTCGTCCGGCGTCTCGTCCACGTCGTAACTGGCCTCCAGAGCCTCCTGTGCGCCGGCTTCCTTGAGCACTACGTCAAGGTACTCGAAGATGCCCTCGGTCGTATCGCGCTCGCCGGTCACCACGTCGTCGGCGGTCAGCCGCTCCGTCGTTTCAGCGATAGCTTGGAGGTCTTTGACCGCACCGCGGAGGTCGCCGCTGTTCTGTTCGGCGAGTTCCTGCAGCGCGTCGGACTCGTATTCGACGCCCTCCTGGCGACAGAGATCACGGAGGACAGGGACGATAGAGCGGGGCGAGACATCACGGAACTCGATATCCTGACAGTTGTTCCGCAGGCCGTTCGACATCTCGTAGTACTCGTTGGCGATGAGAATCATCGGCTGGCTGGCCTCCTTGACCAGCGCAGTGATGGCCCGAGCCCCGCCGCGGTCGGCGTTGCCGTGGATGTTGTCCGCCTCGTCCATGATGACGAGCCGACGGCCGCCACCGCCAGCAGTCAGCGTCCCGGATTTGGCGGCCTCGCCGGCCACCCGGTTGATGACGTCTTTCGTCCGGGAGTCGCTGGCGTTGAGCTCGATGGTCGGCCACCCCATATCGTTTGCCAGCGCGTGGGCGGCCGAGGTCTTCCCGATGCCCGGGGACCCGTGGATGATGACCGCCTCGCGGTGGTCGTCCCACGTGTCCGCCCATTCCTTGAGTGCGTCGCGGGCCTTGTCGTTGCCCCGCACCTCTGATAGCGTCGTCGGGCGGTATTTCTCCGTCCAATCCATTGGGTCGTGATTGGCGCGACCGGCGTTTAGGGATTGCGGAGCGGTATCGGTCCACTGCTGGGGTTTTTGAGACAAGGCGGGACATAGAGCGTGACACCAGTGGTCCTACAGAGCCCCGATCAGCACTGTCGCGGCGTCAGTCCCGTCATCGGCGTGGTCCTCATGCTCTCGATCACCGTCCTCTTGGCTGCGACAGTCGGCGGGGTTGCGCTCAGTGCGACCCCTGATCTGGGCCATCAGACGCCGACCGTCGCCCGCTCGACAGGAAATTTCGTGACTGGCCCGTCGGGTGGATGCGGCGCGAACACGGTGACGATTCGACACGCCGGCGGCGACCCGGTCCCAGCCGACGAACTGGAAATCGCCGTTCAGCTACCGGACGCACAGGCCCGAATCACCGACCTCCCGGTCTCCGGGACGGCGCTGTCAGCGAGCAACACTGACGACCCGGACAACGCCATCTACGACTACTGTGTCGGCGGTATCGTCGCTAATGGCGGCCAGCGGTGGTCAGCGGGCCGGGCGATCACTTTCCAGTTGAACGCCGGTGGTGGAACCGTCGAACCGGGCGACAGCATCGAAGTACGTGTCGTCCACGCTCCCTCAAACGGCGTCCTTGCTGCGGTCGAACTGACCGCTCGCCGGTAAGCGCCTGTGGTTCCGATACCCTTTTATTCGCGACCCCCCAGCGTGTGAACTAATGGCAGGGGGCGCACGCGACGACCTCGCGGAGAAAATGGCGGGTGAGGTGGCACTGAGCGACGACCCAGGGGCGACCCTGCGGAAGTGGCGCACTGACTTCGACGTTGCACAGACCGAACTCGCCGACGAACTCGATGTCTCCCCGTCCGTGGTCTCGGACTACGAGAGCGGGCGGCGTGACAACCCCGGTATCGGGGTGGTCAGGCGACTCGTCGTCGCATTGCTTGACATCGACGAGAACCGCGGCGGCGACCACATCCGCCAGCACGCCCGCGTGCTCTCGGCCGGGTTCGACAGCGATGTCGTCCACGACCTCCGCGAGTACTCCGCCAACGTCGGCGTCGAGCGCGTCTATGATGCCATCGACGCCGAGGAACTGTTCCGCGGCAGCACGGACACCGTGGCGGGCCACACTGTCATCAACTCCATCGCCGCCATCACGCGGCTCTCTTCGGACGAGTTCTACCAGTTGTATGGCCAGTCGACCAACCGTGCGCTCGTGTTCACGAACGTCACGCGTGGCGAGTCCCCGCTGGTCGCGCTCCGGGTCGTCTCACCGACGCCCAACGCGGTCATCCTCCACGGACTCGACGACGAGGCCGTCTGGGAACACGCTCAGGACCTCGCTCGCATCGATGACTTTTCGCTGGCGATCACCAATACCGGTCTGGAGGACTTGCTGGGCGGCCTGCGAGACCTACCCTGAACGACCCGGTTCTGGCCGTACTATTTCAGGCCCGTCGACACACATTCTGGAAGACGACTATTGTCGTGAATGTGACCCCTTTGTTCATCAGACGGCGTGACACAACAACTCCGTAGGACTGCGAAGGTATCAATGAATACTACTTTGATAACGGAGTGTCACATCCGTGCATGGTGCAATTTGGCTTCCTTCTCGTCTGGGCACTCGTCGGTTTCGGATTCGTTGTTGCTGCCTCGTTCGTCGGTACGATGCTTGCGCTTCACTACTACGACAGTAATGGGAGTCTCTCTGTGTCGCTCGACAGCATCATTAGCCGACTCAACAACGATACCCGGTAGTAGGGTGCCACGTACTGTTCACTACGGCATGAATAGGACTCCGGGTATTCACGGCACCTGACAGCGCGCTTTTTGCTACTCTCCGGTCGCTGCTCTGCTTGCGTATATTATGTTCGCGCCCCTCGCCTGCTCACGGGTCGCTACACTCCTCGTTCGCTATCCGAGATCTTTCGCTTTGCTCGCGCCTCTCGCTACTCCTCCGCGGCTTCCTACGTCGCCGCTCCAGTTCGAGAGCCGCTCACTCCGTTCGCGCCTCTCGCTACTCCACGTACCGATATTTCCGTTCACCCATGCGGCCCCAGCCGTCGAAGGCAAACTCGTTTTCGGGGGCAGTGAATTCCTCGACGTCGGTTTCGGTTTCGTGATTATGGACGTCGTGGACCTGCTCGTACTCGGCAAATGAGAGGTCATAGCGGTTCCGAATCTGCTCGTCGATATCGAGCGCGCCGATCTCTTCCTCCCAGCCGGGGACAACGGTCTCAGCGTGGACTTCTGCCTGTGCACCGGACCCGTAGGAGGCAACTAACAATCTGGCATCGTCCAGGTCCAGTCCGTTCTCACGGGCGTGTTTCAGCCCGGAGGCACGGGCGATGTGGACGGAGCCGGTGTACCAGTTGCCGACCTCGCGGGATATCTCGAGCGTCGGCTCGATAGCATTACTGTACCAGTCCTGATAGCGCTCGGTTTCGGTGAGAGCGTCGGTGTACTCCTTGATTGCCGCGTGGAACTCGTCGTCTGTCTCGAAGTCTGAGCGCATGGGCTGGTGACCGATTTCCTCGGCCATCAGATCGCCCACGTCGGTACCACGGATGATGTGACGGTAGCCGAGTGCAGCGGCTTTCCGGACCATCCCCGGGAACGGCGTGTGGAACGGAATCATCTCGTAGTCGCCCGGGTGGATGTCGCCGGCCACCTCGGCGAAGTCCTCCAACGCCTCGCGCATACGGGCGAGGTAGACATTCACCGAGCGCTTTCCGTCGACGGACGGGAACTGCTGGTTCGGTTTGAGGAAGTCAGTCTCGTCGGCGCTACCGTACCCCTGCTCGGTCGACAGCTCGACCAGATTCGGGTCTTCGTCGACGAGCATCGCCACCGCGCCGGCCCCTTGTGTCGCCTCGCCGGGGTCGTCGCGGGCGTATAGCGCGGTGTCGGTCGCGATGACGAGCGCGGCCCGACCGCGGTTCCGCCCGGCACGGATCCAGTTGTACGCGTCATCGAGGCTCTGTGTCCCGGAGATGCAGGCGAACTTCCGCTCGCCCTTGTTGGCGTGGTGGAAGTTCTCGTCGTACACCTGTTCGAGACAGCCCGCGATGTACGTCGAGACGGGCTTTGAGTTGTCGAAGGCGCTCTCGGTCGCTACGTCGATACGGCCGATGTCATCTGGTGTCAGCCCCTTGCGCTCCATCAGGCGATGGGCCGCGTTCGCTCCCATCGTAACGATGTCCTCATACACGTCGGGAAATGATGACGCGCGCAGTCCCAGTCCCTTCGTGTATTTCCCCGGATCGTCTCCCTGAGCCGGTGCGAACGTCTCAGCGAGGTCGAGTTTGAGCTTCCCGGTCCAGATCTCCATGGCGTCGATACCGACTGCAGTCATGGGTCTAACGTCAGGACGGACATATATGGGCTTGTCGACTGGTCTTTCGACGATTGACTAGTACTGCGCCGACGGGCGGTACGCTATCCGTGAGGCGGTTACTCGCTGGGTGCTGGTTCCGTACTGAACGAGAAATCGACCAAGCATTCGCCTTCGAGACTGTCGTACGGTTCACTCGGTGACGGAACGGCACGCGACCAGTCGGTGTTGTTCACCACGAGTCGATACGTTCCCCGCCCGATGGTAACCCGGTTGTCGCGGATGTTCGTCGTGTGGAACCGTGACACCTCACCAGCGTGCCGGGCGCGGTGGCGGCTCTGGAACGCCCGGTACTCTTCCTCGGTGAACAGAATAATGTCCACGGCCGGGCCGCGCCGGACAATAAGATCGTAGGTGAGCGTTGTCTGGCCAGTCACGTCAACTGTGAAATCTTCGTACTCGTTTTCCTCCAGTCGGAACGTCGTATCGACCGACCGGTGGTTCGGCTCGGGCGTCGGCGTCGGTGTCTCGGTTTCGACCTGCAGACGTGCCGACGGCTCCGTCGAGTTGTTCGTCTGTGACGCCCCGCCGGGCTGTCCTGTTGAACTGTTCGCCGAAGTAGCAGCACTATCTGCCGCTGGCGTCGAGGTGGTACTGACACGCTCAGCTGTAGCAGTCCGCTGTGACGCTGTCAGTTCCGGCACTGGCGTCGTCTCGGACTCCTGTTCAGCTCGATTTCCGAGACAGCCGGCGGAGAGCGCGGCAAGCACCGAGGCTCCGAAGCCGCGCCGCGACAGGTCACCCATACCTCAGGACACTCATGCACAGTAAAGATGTTTACGGGCAGGTTTTCGTCGCTGGTAATCGGAGCGCCGCTACCTCCCAAACATATTTGTGGAGAGAGAGCCGAATCTACGCCGTTCGAGATGGGTCCGAAATAATTGTGTCTCAGATATCATTTCTCGGAACGGGACAGGAACGTTTCATATGAACAGGTCGATCATCGTACTCGGAGGAGTTGTCCTGGCGGCACTCAGTGTCTCGGGACTTGCAGGGGTAGCGGTCGAGGGCACGCTCGGCGCGGACGCGACCCAGCCAGCCCCAACGGAGTCCGCGGAAGCGCCGTCGGCAACGACGCCCCACACGGACAGTGTATCACCCGACACACGCAGTGAGAGGACTGCTGCTGTGGTCACACAGCCCACAGAAGCTACTTCGACGCCGGAAGCGGCACAGGCCACACCGCCAGATCCGGAGCCAGATATCGATACGGCCCGCCTCGAAGACCGACTCATAGCAGCAATCAACGACCGACGCGGTAACCCAATTGCCAATGACGCTTTCGACGGCTCGCTCTCGGATGAGACCAAAACCGGACAGAAGCTATCAGCGATGGCCGGCAACCACAGCGAGCGAATGGCCGCACAGGGGTCGGCCTCCCCGATTGCGAACGGGTCAGACACGACAGACCGATACGCAGCCGCTGGCCTGTCCGAGCGGTGTCGCCTCCGCCACGAAGGGAATACGTACATCCGCCCGGTAACTGACCTCGAACTGGTCACGAGCATCGACCCCAACGGCGCGAACGCGACCCGGACGGCCAATGCCGTCGCCGACCACTGGTTTGACCTCTCCGGCCCCCGCAATACGTTGTACATAGCGAACGCGAACCACATCGGCGTCGGTGCGGCGACTGCCGACGGCGTCGTCTATATCACGGTAAATCTCTGCTGAGGGTTGACAAAGGGCGTTACGGGACCTCTTTGCGTACAGTGTCGGCATTCCCTTCCGAGTCGACGACACGGAGCGAGACCATTGTGCCGGAGTCAACCTTCCTGTTCTGTACCGTCTGGCCGGTTGCATCGTCGAAGATGCCGTCACCACTGAGGTCCCACTCATAAGCTCTAATATCTTCTTGCGGGTCGCTGGACGGGCTGGCATCGAAGTCCCACTTACCGTTCGATTCAGATTTATACGAGGTTATCGTGAAGTCGGCGTTCGGTTGTCTGTTCGTGTTTGCGCCGCCCGGAGTGACCGTGAACATCTTCGAGTCGGTGCCGCCGCTCGATGGTTCGTACGTCACCGTTATCGTGACACTCTCGCCGTTCATGTCTATCTGTCCCCCGAACCGTTCGAACTCGAACAAGTGAAACGTCGCAATCGAGCCGTCGGCCATGACTGGATTTGGCCCGGACAGAGAACGATCTTGATTGTCGACATCGATGACCTGTGGAATGTCTGTCCCGCCACCGAAATCAGTGTAGCCGTCGGTGTCCGCCTCGATGTACAACTCGTTTTCTTGGGGCGCCGGCTCGCGGTCATTTCGATAACTGTCACTAAGATAGTCTATATCTTCGTCTACGGCGTCGACCGCAACTGTTGTTATAGTGATAGTCTCGCCTACCTCATTTGTGACGCTAAACTGCACGCCCCCATCAATGGCACCGTCGCTGTCAAGGGCAAACGCATCCTCGTTGTAGATGAGGCCACTGTTGCCGGACCCGCCACCAGACCCTTGATTCGCTTCTGTCACCGTCACCGGCACTGAGACGTCTTCAGGAGAATCGCCGTTGAACGAACCGAGACCATCGAGACTGAACTGGACGGTATGCGTCCCGGTTCCCGTCGACTGGTCCGCCTCGTAGACGAACTTGACGCGGCCGTCGCTGTCGGAGGACTCTGTATCCGTCGTTAGTGACCCGGTGTTGCTCCCCTCGACCGACCCGTCGACATTGACATCGCTTACGGGGTTGTTGTACGCGTCCCGGACCTCAAGCACGATTTCCTCGCTGCCGCCCTTCGCGACGCTAACATTCTTATTGCCGACAGTCGTGAGGTACGCTTCGCTCTCCTCGGTCACTTTCGTACCGATGCCCGCTTTCGCCATCTTTAGGCGATATGTCTGCCCACGCTCGAAGACGAGTGTAACCTCGTTGAGCGATTCTGGACCCTCGTCGCCGATAACGTCCACGACGTACTCCTCGTTGGTCAAAAGCGTCTCCCATTCCAATGCCGAGAGCCTAGTGAGGAATGTGACTCTGACGTTCGATGTCGCCGTCGCGTTGGTCACACGGACCGTCCGGGACGACTGAGATTTCGGCTCTATATCGACCGTAACCGAATCGCTTGCCGAGCGGCTCAGCGATCCGTTGAGCGCGACGAGCGTGATGTCGCGGCCGTCGACCATCGCCTGTTCGGAGAGCGTGATGTTCCCCTCGCGGAACTGGTTGTAGACGAGCGAGTGCTCGTAGACGGTCTCTGGGGCCTCCCCGTAGACATTATACGCCGGCTTGTAAGCGATGGCCCCCGTGTTGTAGTGCCGCGGCGTGGCTCCGTCCCAGTAATCCGCCGTCTCGGGGTTGACCGCCTCGGCGTTGCGAACCGTGAGATTTTGCGACTCGTTGCTGGTCCCATCAGTGTACAGCAACCCTGAGGGCGGCCCGGGATTTGTCGCCACCAGCCGACTCGGATATCGCGTCCCCAACTGGACCGAGACAGCTTGCCTGCTCGGCTGTCCCGGAACGGACACGATGGCGTTTCGCAGGTCCTGCATCTGCGTCTGGACCTGCTGGTTGTGGTTGAACTCCACTTCCCGGTTTTGCTCCGGCACGGCAAACGCCTGGTACGAGGAGAAGGCGATGATAAGCACGCCGAACAGCAGTACAGCCCCGACCTGTACTGACTGTGCGCGCTCATCGCCCGTGAAACTCATGCCGATGAGTTGCGGAGACGGCGGTAAAAACCTGACTGCCGAATTATCAACTCTCGTCTTCTTCGACGACTTCCGGGTCGCTCATCGCGGTCTGGAGACTGTCGAGTCCGTTGACCCACTCGGAGACGAGCCCGTATTCGAGGTCCTCAGCGACTTCCATCGGGAGCTCCGACCCGCCGATGATCTGCGTGCCGGCCTGCACACAGTATCCGAGCGCCGCATCGAGATCCTCTTGGGCTTCCGCGTCTGCGGCAGCTTCAATGTAGTCCGTGACGGTCGCATCGTCCGCGGCCCCTTCAGCAACGAACTCTTCGGCCGCGTAGAACACGCACAGCAACGAGGTCTGGACGCCGTCGATCAGCATCACAGTCTCCTCGTCGTCGATATCGATGTCGTCGAGAACGATCTCCCGAACGCCGGTAAGCTCGTCGAGCGTCGCCTCTTGATCGAGCGGTCCGTCCTCGTAGTCGGTAATAATCTTCGCGACCGCGATCGCGGCGTCGTCTTGGAGATTCAACAGAAGCCGCGCCGAATCCTCGTCTTCAGGGTCGACGTCTTCTTCCTCGATACGGTCTAGCCAGTTCTGCCAGCGTTCTTCGGTGTAATACTCCCCCGGCGGAGTGCTCATATCACTCCGTTCGTGCCGTTGGGGATAGTAGTTTCGACCGGCGGTCGCTCCGCCGCGGGGCCTCTATCACAACGGCCGGCGAGCGAACCACTAGTTTAGCGCTTGACACAGCTGTTTTGTGGGAATTTCTGGATCGTCTGTACACTCCGAACACATGTCACAGTCTCGGGCGAGGAACGCACTTTTATGTCAGACGAACATGCTATAAGATAGCATGGCACAGCGACAGCCGGTTCCGACCTTTGACGCCCCGCTCGACCCGGCTGCGGTCGCCGCGCTGACCAAACGTGTCGGTCTGGTGCTGGTCGCCGTGGCGCTGCCGGCCGCCGTCGGCGCGTTTGCCAGCATGGCCCTCACTGCCGGGTCGCTCTCGGCCGCGACCGATGCCGCGGCCGGTGCGATGAGCGGGCCGCTGACAGCAGAGGAAGGAGTTTCCTGGCTGTTCTACGCCAGTGTGCTCGGGACCGCGCTGGGCTGCTGGGTTCTCGGGCTGGGGCTTCTTCTCGACGGCCTCGACCTGTAGGTCAGCCGTCGCCGTCCGGACGCATCTCCACGCTGCCTTCCAGAGACTCCTCGTCCGCCGCGTCCACGCGGTTCGAGAGGGTCCGCTGGGGGAACGGAATCGAGATGTTCTCCTCGTCGAAGGTAGCTTTCACGCCCCGGACGACCGCCGAGATAGCACGCCACTTCCGCGGTGGCGTCGGGTGATCGATCCAGAACCGGAGTTCCATCACCACGGCGGAATCCCCGAAGTCCTTTGGGACGACGTCCGGCGTCGGCGAATCGACGACATGCTCGATATCTGCCATCGCCTCGCGAGCGAGGTCCATCGCCCGATCAACGTCGGTGTCGTAGTCCACACCGATGTCGACAGTGAGCCGCAACAGTCCCTTCCGGCTGCGGTTCGTCACCGCGCTGTCACTCACGCTGTCGTTCGGGATGATGACGAACTCGCCGTCGAAGTTCTCCAGCCGCGTGTTGAAGATCGTGATATCGGTCACGATCCCCTCTTGATCGCCGACGAGCACCCAGTCGCCGATAGTAAACGGACGGGAAAACATCAGGACGAAGCCGGCGATGAGCGACCCAAGCGTCTGTCTGGCGGCCAGACCGACAACGATACCGAGGAACCCGGCCCCGACGAGCAGGCCGCTGAGGTCGATACCCCAGACGGCGAAGATCGTCGCGCCGATAGTGACGAACACGGTGACCTGCCCCAGTCGGAGGAGGATCTCCTCCTGGTGTTCGGTGAAGCCGGTGACGGCCTGACTGAACCGGCCGATCCACCGCTGCATCTGGTCGGACAGGACAAAGGCCAGCATGATGAGAACGATCGTCTGTATCGTCGCCAGTACCGACTGATCGCTCCCGTCGAGGTACGGCCCAACCGTCTGGACGACATCGAGAACGCCCCAGACGATGAGAAACGAGACGACGACGAGAACGACCATCGAGAACTGGGCGATTCGGAGAAACACGCCCCGGATGGTCGTCGGCGTGTAGTCGGCCATGACCTGCAGCCAGTCGCCGGTTCGGTCCGACGTGACAGCCCGAAGCCGAGAGAGGGCTGCGGGAAAGACGACGACACTGAAAAGCAGGACGGTAAGGAGGACGAGCGTCGCGACGAGTCGCCCCTGCGTCGCCACCAACTGTTCCAGTGACCGCTGTAACGCGGTAAAGAGTTCGAGAAGTCCCTCACCGGTTTCGTTAGCCGCTGGCGTGGGCGTTGCCGTCCCCTGCACAGCCATCTATCGCCACCGTAGGAACTTGTGTCTTCGTCTTTGAGCGACGGTTTGTAAGGTAGCTGAAACCGGTCAAGAACGATTAGTTGCGGCCCCAGTTAGACGCCGCGACCCTGCAGCTGCTCTTCCTCGTCCAAGTCGGCGTTCGCCTGGCCTTTCATTCCCTTGCCGGGGTTCTTCGCGATCTCCTTGAGCTGTTCTGGGTCGTCGTAGTTGTTGACCGCGGCGACGACTGACTCGCCCATCGCCTGTGGGTTCTCCGCGCCGAAGATACCCGAGCCGACGAAGATGCCGTCACAGCCGTGTTGCATCATCAGTGCGGCGTCGGCAGGCGTTGCGATGCCGCCGGCCGCGAAGTTGACGACGGGCAGCCGGCCGCGATCTGCCGTCTCGTGGACGAGCCGCCGGGGCGCGCCGTGCTCGCGGGCCCACTCGTCGCGCTCTTCGTAGGCCATCCCTTCGAGCTTGCCGATTGCGCGCTGGATGTTGCGCTGGTGGGTAACTGCCTGATTCACGTCGCCGGTGCCCGCCTCGCCCTTCGTACGGATCATCGCCGCGCCCTCGTCGATGCGGCGCAGCGCCTCGGCGAGGTTCCGCGCCCCGCAGACGAATGGTGCGGTGAACTCGCGCTTGTCGATGTGGTAGCGGTCGTCGGCCTGCGTCAGCACTTCCGACTCGTCGACCATGTCCGCGCCGGCGGCTTCCAGAATCTGAGCCTCAGCGGTGTGGCCGATACGGGCCTTGCCCATCACCGGAATCGACACTTCCTCGATGATCTCTTCGAGCTTGCTCGGGTCGGCCATCCGGGCGACACCGCCTCGCTTGCGGATGTCGGCCGGCACCGACTCCAGGTGCATCACAGCGACCGCGCCGGCGTCCTCGGCGATCCGGGCCTGTTCGCGGTTGACGACGTCCATGATGACGCCGCCTTTCTGCATCTTCGCGAAGCCGCGCTTGACCAGGTCAGTTCCGCGCCGCAGGTCCTCGAGGTCGGTCTCTTCAGTCATTACCCAGACTTAGGACTGGATTTACTTAACGCGTGTCCTTTTGCAGGACAGAACGCCGTTTAATCCACTTGCAGTGGGCCCGGTATCGGGCCAGTGGCCACAATATTCTCTCGGGCACGGAGTTGAGACCACTACCGTTTTCATCGCCTCACCCCACTGCATCGACATGGCTACGGACGAGGGTGTCGGCGGGCGCATCGACGCGGCTGTCGCGCGGGTGTTCAGCCGGCGACTCCCCGACGCCGAGGGGCTCCCGGGGTACGTCGCGCCACTGCCGGCGTGGCTGGAGAACGTCGGGCTCAGACTTGCCTGGCCAATCGCGCTCGTCAATCTGGTCGGGACGCTGTTTGGCTTCTGGTACTACGCTGGCCGACCACTGAACGCCGCGCCGCCACTCGTCGAGGGCCAGCTGGGTGCGGCCCCGCTGGCTGCCTACCCACTGATTCCGGACTCACCCGTGGCGACGATGTTCATCGGGCTCTCGCTGGCGGCCTGGCGGCTCGACTGGAACGCCGAGTGGCTCCACATGCTCGGCTTCTTCGGCTGTATCAAGCTCGGCCTGTGGACGCCGTACGTCCAACTCGTCCTCAATGGCCCCGGCGGCATTCCGCTGTGGCTCTACTGGTTCCTGGTCCTGAGTCACCTCGCGATGGCCGCCGAAGCATTTCTCATCCACCGCTACGCGAGCTTTTCGGTCGCGTCCGTCGCCGTCGCTGTCGGCTGGTACGGCTTCAACGACGTGGTGGATTACTTCGTCCCGGTTCTGGATGGGCCACACCACACCTGGCTGCGCGCTGAACCGATTGTCGCCGGCGGGTTCGACCACACGGTGCTGGCCCACGACCTCGCGGCGGGCTGGGCGGTCGTGTTGACGCTTACCGCGACGTTTCTTGCGCTGGCGACCCGCATAGAGAAAGTGAAACGGCAGGCCTGAACCCTGGACTCAGTTGCTCCACCATTCACGTTCAGGTCGTGAATCCGTCCTCGGCCTCGCGCTCGTTGAGCACCCATTCCAGTTCCTCGATAGCGCGCAAGATGGCGACCTCGGCCTCGTCCTCTAGCTCGGTCGACGGAGGGTCGTGTCTGTCGTACTCATCCTGTAGCGCCTCGATCCGATCCCGGATCGCGTCCTCTGTTCGCATGGTTCCAATGACGGGACCCGCAGGTCTTGATGCTACTGGTCGCGGCGATGGGTGCGACCGGATAGGACTGCCGGATGTCGGAAAAACGCGCTGACCTTACCGAACGACGACGACGGCGCTTTCGGTTTCGGTCATCTCGCCCTCGCCGGAGTAGGTCCGGGATTCCTCGACGGTGAACATCTCGTCGTCGAGCTCGACGCCGGCGACCTGCAGCGTGTCGCCGTCGATTTCGTACTCGCCGTCCTCGATGGCAGCGTCGATAGCCCCGACTTCACTGCCGAACTCGGGACCGACGATGGAGTAGTCGAGGTCGATGCCGCTGACCTCCGTCGTGATATCCGGGGCCTCGTCGTAGGTGTCCAGCTGGGCGACGTGCATCGCCTCGGCGACGGCGTCCTCGAAGCCGGCGATGTGGCCGAACACCTCGACGTGGTCGAGATCGGCGTTCAGCGGCAGACCGTTCTCGGTCTTGTACCGCCGGAGCGCGGAGACGACCTCCATCGCTGTCTCGCCCGCTTCGAGGTCGGCGTCGTAGCCGCCCGCCGTCGGCCAGTCCGTCGTGTGGATGGAGCTATCCTCGTCTCGCGGACCCTGTCCGCTCGATTGTTCCGAGGCGCGTTGCGCCTCGCTCTCGCTATAGCACCGCTCCCACAGCTCCTCCGTGATGTGTGGGAGGAACGGCGCGAACAGTTGCAGGAAGGTCCGATGAGCGTGCAGGAGCGTGAACTCGGTCGAGGTGTCACCACCATCGGACAACCGCTGCTTGGCGATTTCGAGGTAGTCGTCACAGAACGTGTTCCAGAAGAAAGAGCGGAGCTCGTTCCGGGCCTTCGAGAACTCGTAGTCTTCGAACTTCGTCGTGACCGACGCCACGGTCGCGTCCAGTTCGGCCAGCAGCCACTCGTCGACCGCCGCAAGGTCTTCAGGTTCGGCAGGCTGGCTTGCGGGCGTCAGCTGGTCGACCAGCCGCGAGGCGTTCCAGAGCTTCTGGAGGAGCCGCTCGCCGGCTTCGAGGTCGCCCTCCTTGTACGGGAAGTCGTCTCCGATTGAGGTGCCGGCGGCCCAGTAGCGCGTGGCGTCGACCGGGAACTCTTCGAGCACTTCGCTGGGCGGGATGACGTTGCCCTTCGATTTGGACATCGCCTCGCGGTTCTCGTCCAGCACCATTCCGTTTATCATCACGTTCTCGAAGGGCACCTCGCCGGTGTGTTCGTAGCACTTGACGACGGTGTGGAACAGCCAGAAGGAGATGATGTCGTGCCCCTGCGGGCGGAGGTCGAACGGGTACAGCTCGGGGTTGTCCCAGGTAAACTCTTCGGCGTCGCTGTCCCAGTCCCACCCAGCATTCACGAGCGGCGTCAGTGACGATGTCGCCCATGTGTCGAACACGTCCTCCTCGGGTGTCAGCGAGTCATGGCCGCAGTGAGGACAGGCGTCGACCGGCGGGTCGTCCGACAGCGGGTCAACTGGGAGCTGCTCGCGCTCAGCCATCACGGGTTCGCCGCAGTCGTCGCAGTACCACACCGGAATCGGGATGCCCGAGTCGCGCTGCCGAGAGATACACCAGTCCCATTCGAGTCCTTCGATCCAGTGCTCGTAGCGGGTCGCCATCTTCTCGGGGAACCAGTCCATCTGGCGGCCCGCCTCGATGTACTCATCCTTCTTATCGAGCAGTTCGATGTACCACTGCTCGGTGACGAGGTACTCGACCTCCTCTTCACAGCGCTCGTGGACCTGCACGGTGTGGTCGTGGTCGCGGCTCTCCAGTAGCGACCCTTCTTCGTCGAGGTCCTCGATGATGGCCTCGCGGGCCTCGGTGGTGTGCATCCCCTCGTACTCACCGGCCACGTCCGTCATCGTCGCGGACTCGTCGATGGCGAGCCGGAGCGGCAGGTCATGCGCCTGATACCACTCGATGTCGTTTTGATCGCCAAAGGTACAGCACATCACGATGCCGCTGCCGGTCTCCATGTCGACGCGCTCGTCGGCGATAACGGGAACCTCCTGCTCGAAGATCGGCACTCGTGCACTGCCGCCGACGAGGTGCTGGTTCTCGTCGTCCTCGGGGTGGACGAAGACGGCGACACACGCCGGCAGCAGTTCGGGTCGGGTCGTCGAGATGGTGAAGGTCGCGTCTTCGTCGGCTGGTCCCTCGCCGGTTTCGACCAGATCGAAGGCGATGTCGTTGAACTTCGTGTGCTTGTCCTTGTCCTCCTGCTCCACCTGCGAAATCGCGGTTTCGCAGTCCGGACACCAGATAGTCGGCGCACGCTGACGGTACTCCCGGCCCTGCTCGTAGAGATCGAGGAAGGAAAGCTGGGAGACGCGCTGGACGTCCGGCGCGATGGTCTTGTAGGTGTTGTCCCAGTCGATGGAGATCGCCAGCGACTGGACGTCCTCGGTGAACTCGTCTTCGAACTCCGTACACACTGTCCGGCACTTCTCCTGAAACTCCTGCCGTGGGTAATCTTGATGTCGAATGTCGAGTTCGCGCTCGGTGAGGCGTTCCGAAGCGATGCCGTTGTCGTCGTAGCCGAAGGGGAAATACACCGTGTCGTCGGCCATCCGGTGGTAGCGGGCGACGAAGTCCTGCAGCGTGAACTGGTAGAGGTGGCCCATGTGGAGGTTCCCGGACACTGTCGGCGGCGGCGTGTCGATAGTGAAACGGGTGTCAGCGTCCTCGTCGTAGGCGTAGGTCTTGTCCGCGACCCACTGGTCCTGCCACTCCGGCTCTACCTCGCGAGGGTCGTACTCTCCGTCGAGGGCGTCCTCTTGTTCGTCTGTAGTCGATTCGTCCTGCGGTGGGTCCTGTGTGTCACTCATATTCAAACTGTGGGTGTAACACCCGAGTCGCATCGGACTGCGGCGTGGTTATCGGCGGTGCGTGCGTCGATTTGTGGAGGTAGTGTGGGGCGTGGAGGCCCCTACACCGACGGGCGCGAGAACCAGATCGGAAGCGAGTCGACGCACCATGTATGTAGTATTCCACCAACGGCAGGATTAATGACTTCGGTTTTCACCGGCGATGTCCGGGGGAGTGACTTACGCGGTTGCCTCGTCTGAGCCGACATCCGGCGTCACGAGCGGCAGGTCGATGTCGATAGCGTCGTACCAGACCGACGGGCGCTTCGACTGCCCGTCGTCGGTGAGGTCGACGAGGTGCAGTTCCTCGAGTTCGTTCAGGTTTCGGTGTACCTGACTGACATCTCGGTCCACGAGCCGGGCCGTCTCACGGATGCTTTCAGGTTCGTGCTGGACGATTGCCCGCAGGAGTTCGAGCGATTTCGGCCGCGTGACTCGATGGACATCCGCCGGGTCGTGATACACCACTTCGAAGTGCGACTCCGGTGTTTCCCCTTGGTCGAGCGCGGCGAGTGCGTCTTCAATGTCGTCGTCACTTCCCTCGCGGAATCTGATGTGGAGTGTCCTGTCCGTCGTGTTACCAGTCGTGCCCATATTCGATCACCTCGGATTTGAACCGCTGGAAGAGCGTCTGTATGCCGTCGAACTCAATGTCAGTTACTGTCCCGTCGGCCCGGTGCTTGTGATGGTGTGCGGCGTCGGGATGGTCGGGGAAGTTATCGTATCGAACGACAGTTTCGCCCGCAGCGTTCCCGTACTGCATTGAGTACTTGATGCCCTCCGGATAGCGGTCCGATTTGGGGACCTGATACGCGGTGATCTCGGCATAGCGGTCACCGAAATCCTTCGTGACTTCGATGACGAGCCGCGCCTCATCGTCCCCGGCCATAGGTGTTGGTACTCACTCCAACAGCAAAAGTGTTGGTACGAACTACAACAGTTACTTACGGCAGGTCGGGCTCGCGGTGTTCGCGGTCCTCCGCGGAGTGGGCACGGACCCACAGCTGCCCGATGCGGGAGAGGGTCGTCCGGTAGGACTTCCCGTGTTCCTCCTGCTCGATGTATCCCTTCCCGCCTGGGCCGAGCCGGTCGACGTTGTAGATGACCTTCGAGCGGAAGGAGTCGGTGTACTCCTCACCCAGGTCCCGAGCCAACTGCTGGGCCAGTTCGGAGACGGACTCGAACTCACCGTGTTCGCCCAGCGTAAAGAGGATGACCTCCTCGAAGGGCTTGACATTCGAGAAGGAGGCAACCGGCAGTTCGACGACGTGTGAGCCGTCGATCTCCTTCGCGCCGATGGTCGTCCCACGCTCGTCGAACTCCGCCAGCAGGTCCCGGGCGGTTTCGAGCCGTTCGTCGACGCGCTCGTTGACTTCTTCGCCGGCACGCAGGTCCTCCAGCATATCGATCTGCTTGCGCAGCTCCTCGGCGAGCTCCGTCTCCAGATACTTCTCTGGGACTGTGTAGTAGGTGTGGATGCGGTCCCGGTCGCCCTCGCGTTCGACCATAATCGAGTGGGCCGCAGTCGCAAAGGCGAAGGAGACGGTTCGGGGCATCGCGGAGACGTTGACCCACACCTCGCTGCCCGCGTCGAGTTCGGCGTTGATGAGCTCGAATGCCTGCTCGAAGGCCTCGTCGTAATTGTACACGTCGGCGACGACGAACCGCTCGGTTTCGGCCCCGAGTAGGTTCTGGTAGTCCTTTTCGAGCTTCTCGGCGAGGTTGCGCGAGTACTCGACGTTGGCCTCGCTGCCGACCGCGCCTTCGAGCAGGACGACGCGGTCGACATCGAGTTGTTCGCGCACGAGCGGCGCGATGAGCCGGTCGTAATCGAACCCGACCGGGACGATGTGGGTCTGCATACATGAATGACTGGAGCGGCGGTTATAAAAAGAACCAGACTCGGTCCGCCGCGTGCGCCCACCGAAGGGCGTTACTCGCAGCTTTCGTGGACGATAGCGCCCTGGTCGTTCGGCCCACGCCGCTCCCCGGGCACGATGGGGTCCTCACAGACGGCGCAGGTCAGCTCGCCGCTGGCGTGACCGTTCGAGGCTTCGGCATCGTCAGAGGATGTAAAGTCCACGCTCACGCCCGTTGACTCGTCGCTTGCCGGCTCGTCGTCCGCATCCGGCGCGAACACGTCGTCGCCCGTACTCGCCGTTGTGTCGATATCGAGCGTGTCGTTGAATCCACAGTAGCCCGTTGAGGCGTTGAAGCCCAGGCCGAGCGCACCGACGCCGGCCAGCAGCCCGCGCTTGCGCTTCCCGCTGCGAAGCCAGCGCAGGGAGACGATTGTCAGGACGACTGCAAGCACCGCTCGAATCAGGCGGTCGCGACCGCCGACGTTCTTATCGGAGTCCATACCGGTACTTTGGCCCGGACGCTTTTGTAGGTTTACATGTCTGCCGACGGCTGTCGTCCGGTGGTTCCCGTGTCGAACGACCCTCCTCAATCAGTCGCTTTCGACGCCGGAGACAGCGTAGGCCGTGCGGTCCTCGGTCGAAGCGGGAGCGGTCACCAGCGAGACGGCGACCGTCAGCAAGAGACCGACGAGGATGCCCACGACGCCGGGCGTCCAGCCCATGTACGTCGCCGGGAGGGCGACGTCGAGGCCGACCAGTTCCCCAAGCGTCGCGACGACCGGGAAGACGTGCAGGCCGTAGAACATCTGGCTGCCGACCACGCCGGCGTACATCCCTGAGCGTGTCGTCCCCTGCCAGTAGAGCGCCAGTGCGACCGGGACGGTCAACTGGGCGAAACCGCTGAAGGCGGTGTCGCCAATCTGGACCAGCGTCCCTGGCGTGTAGAGGCTCGCAATGAACGAAAGGGTGGCAAAGATGACGACGCCGACGCGGGCGACGAGCGCCTCGCGGCGGTCGGTCTGTTCGTCGCTGGCGTCGCCGCGGCCGGTCAGCGGCCGGTAAAGGTCACGGGTCAGGTACGACGACCCCGACAGCAGCATCGAGTCGCTGGAGGACATCATCGCGGCCATCGCACCAGCGATGACCAGCGCAGTGAACCACGTCGGCGTGTACTCGCCCAGCAGCGCGGGGATGACGTTGCCACCCTCCGGAACCGTTACGCCGAGGCCGGCCGCCCACGCGCCCAGCATGAACGCCGGGACGAACAGGAGCAGGACCAGCACTGGCCAGAGCGCGAACGTGCGCTTGAGCACCTTCTTCGAACCGGCGGCGAAGAAACGCTGATTGATCTGCGGGAACATCGTCACGCCGAAAGCGATGCTGACCGCGGTCGAGATGATGTACTGTGGCGTGTAGAGGCCGCCCCCGAGACCGACGAAGGCGGGTTCCTCGGACGCCAGCAGGGCCGTCGCCTCCCCAGCGCCGCCGACGGCAGAGAGGACCCAGGCGACGGCGACCCAGATCAGCGAGAGCATGAATAGCCCCTGAAGTGTGTCAGTCCAGGCGACGCCGCGCATCCCTGAGAGCGCGACGTAGAGAATCATAAACAGCGTGATGCCGCCGGCCCCGACCCAGAACGGGACCGCGCCGTTCGTGAGTCCGACGATGGCCTGCCCCGCCCCTTTCTGCTGGAGCATGACGTATGGGAACAGCCAGACCAGACTCACAGCGGCGACAACAACGCGGAGCGCCGTCGATCCGAACCGGTCGCCCAGCATCTCACCAAGCGTCACGTAGCCGTGGCGCTTGCCGACCAGCCACTGCTTGTACCCGAGCACGTACCAGAGAACAGCAAAAATAACGCCGTCCATCAGTCCCATCACGAGAATCCATTCGGGGCCGGCGCTGAACGCGAGGTTCGGGCCGCCGAAGAACGTAAACGCCGACAGTAGCGTCGCGAAAGTGGTAAACAGCAGGACCACCGTCCCGAGCGTCCGGCTGGCGAGGTAGTAGTCCTCGGCGGTCCGGTCGGTCAGACGGTACGCGACCACACCGACCGCGAGCGCGACGACCATGTACGCGCCGACGATGCCCAACTGGAGCGCGGTGTCGGCCACGCTACCGCACCTCCTCGACACCGAGGCCCCAGTCGGTGCGCGCGAAGACGGCGAAGACGACGCTCGCGAGCACCATCCACCCGATGTGCCACCACAGCCACACAGGGAGTCCCGCGGCGATTGCGCTGGTGTCCCAGAGGAACCACGGCACTGCCAGCGCCATCAACACGAGCGCGACGACTGTCCACACAGCGGCCCTGACCGTACTCATATTACGACAGGCTAGCCGCTGCCGGTACTAATGGGTAACGAACCTTCAGCCACTCTGGTTGAAGAACTATCTTCTTCAATACGCCCCTGTCACAGAATCGGTTTCAATACACCCGGGTGCCGGGTTCGACCTCCCGCTCGGGGGTCAGGTGGACGACGCCCTCCTCGCTGTCGACGCCAGTGACCAGACATTCGCTCTCGAAGCCAGCAATGGAGACTGTCCCGAGGTTGACGACGGCGACGACCTGCGAACCGAGCAGGTCTTCGGGGTCGTACACGTCTGTCAGTCCCGCAGCGGACTGGCGCGTCTCGTCGCCGAAGTCCACGTCGAGCTTGTACACGTCTTTGCGGGCTTCGGGGAACGGTTCGACATCGACGATCTCGCCGATACGCATCTCTACGTCTTCGAGGAACCGTGCGGGGTCGATCTCCGTCTCAGTGAATCCCATGCCCCCCGGTAGTACGTCCACTTATTTTATGACAGCGTTCGCAGCGGTGGTATGCAAACAGCGATACAGCTCTGGACGCTTCGGGACCTCCGGGAACGTCTCTCGGACGTGCTCGACCGTATCGCAGCCGCTGGCTACGACGGCGTAGAGTTCGCTGGTATCGGTGACCCGGGTGCGTCCCGGCGCGCGCTCGACGACGCGGGACTCGGCATTGCCGGCGTCCACGTCCAACTGGAAGAGCTGCAGTCCGACACCCGCACCGTTGGCAACCAGGTCTGGACACTCGACGCGCCGTACATCGTTCTCCCGCACCTCGACGCCGACCATTTCGCAAGCGAGGGCGCTGTCGAGTCGACGGCGACGCTGCTCGGGATGCTCGCCGAAGACGTGGACCGGCCGTTGCTGTATCACAACCACGACCACGAGTTCGTCCCGCTCGGGGCGGGCACCGCCTTCGACGCGCTCGCCGACCAGACCTCGATTGGCTTTGAGCTTGACGCCGGCTGGGCGCACGCGGCGGGCCAGGACCCCGTCGCATTGATTCGGCGACTCGACGGGCGCGTTCCCGTCGTCCACCTCAAAGACATGACAGCGGACGGCGAGCCAACAGCCCTCGGTGAAGGCGTCGTCCCGCTTCAGGCCGTCGTCGATGCGGCCCGCGAGGCCGGGACTGCATGGCTCGTCTTCGAACACGACGACCCCGAGGACCCGGTCGAGGCCATCCAGGCGGGTATCGACGGCATGACGCCGTTACTGGAGTGACTGACCTGTCTGGGAACGAACGTTTCACAGCGGCAGTGTCAGATTACGACGTAACTGTGGGAGGATTTGACCATCGAGTCGCGTGCGCAAGGTTATTCTGCTGTACTATCCAACATCAGTATAGTGACAGCAGTCCGTCGGAACAGCGCTCGACGGGCTGGAAAACAGGACAATCATGCAAGATACGGCGAAATATCTGATACATGCCGACATCACGGCGGCAGGAGTCGTCGAACGGAGCGACGTCGTCGGCGCGGTGTTCGGCCAGACGGAAGGGCTGCTCGGCGACGAACTGGACCTGCGGGACCTGCAGGACTCGAAGAAGGTCGGTCGCATCGACGTGGAGATACGCTCCGAAGGAGGACAGTCCTTTGGCGAGATAACCGTCGCAAGCGGCCTCGATAGGGTCGAGACAGCGATTCTCGCCGCGGCACTGGAAACCATCGAACAGGTCGGCCCGTGTCGCGCCGAGATCGAGGTCTCCGAGATTGAGGACGTTCGCAGCGCCAAACGCCGCGAGGTCGTCGAGCGCGCGACAGAACTCCTGAACGACTTCGAGGAGAAGTCGATTCAGACCGCGGACATCGTCGAGACAGTCAGACAGCAGGTCCGGGTCGCCGACGTGACCGAATACGAGGGGCTCCCAGCAGGGCCACGGGTGGCTGACTCCGACGCTATCGTCGTCGTCGAAGGCCGCTCGGACGTGATGCAACTGCTGAAATACGGCATCAAGAACGCCGTGGCGGTCGAGGGAACGGATGTGCCCGACGCCATCGCGGAGCTGACGGCCGACCGTACGGTGACTTCGTTCCTCGACGGCGACCGCGGTGGGGACCTCATATTGAAGGAACTCGCGCAAGTCGGTGACGTAGACTACGTCGCTGTCACGCCCCCTGAGAAGTCCGTCGAGGACCTCTCCCGGAGCGAGGTGATGTCAGCACTCCGGGACAAGGTCCCCTACGAGACGGTCGCAAGCGCCAAGAGCCTCGACAGCATCCGTGAGGAGATGTCACATGCCGGCGAGTCGACGACCGCCGACGGCGGTGCCGTGGCGACTCCAGTGTCGGAGGAGACTGCTGACAGCCAGTCTGCACCCAGCGGACAGACTGGGTCGGCGCAAGCCGAGACAGCCGATGACGTGACGACCGTCACAGACAGTTCGAACGCGGCCGCTGTGACGGATGCGACGACCGACGAGGAGACGACCGAAAGCGGCGACGAACCGACCATCCCCTCGCTCTCGGACCACATCGATGCCGTCATTCAGGACCACAGCGGGACGGCCAGACTGGTCGACGAGGACGCGGCGCTGCTCGCGGAGGGTGACGCCGATGATGTCGTCTCGTTGCTTGAAGCCACCGAGGACGTTCCAAAGACTGTCGTTATCGATGCCGACTGCACGCAGAAGCTCCTCGACATCGCCGCCCAGCGCGGCGTCGATGTTGTCGTTGCTGCCGGCCACGGCGAGTACGTCAAACAGCCGACGGCTGTGCAGGTTCGCATCGAGGGTTAGAGGTCCCGAACGAGCAATACTCCGTCGCCGTCGTCGTAGTGGCCGGGTAGTTCGTCGGCGACAGCGAACCCAAACCCGTCGTAAAAGCCACGCGCTCGTTCATCGTCCGCACGCGCGGTGAGTCTCACCGTCTCGAATCCGCCAGCCTGGAGTCTGTCGAGCAGTCCGCCCATCAGTGTCGTGCCGAGTCCCTGCCCCTGTTTGCCGGGCGCGATAGCGAACTCCGCCAGATACGCGACCGGATGGTCCGGAACCACAAGCGCATAGCCGAGCGGTTCGCCGATGTCGAGCACTAGCACGAGCGGCGGGCCGTCGACTCCGACACCGAGTAGTTCCGGCCACGGCTCGTCAAGCGTATTCATCTGAATCGCCCGGAGCTGGGCTTCGTCCTCGGAGCGGGCCTCGCGAATCATAGGAGGCCGACGACCAACACGACGCTCGCACCCGTTAGCGCGGCTGCCAGGGTCGCGAGCATATTGACGCCCTGATTGCCGACGACAGAGCCCTCGACGGTCGCGCCCAGCAGGCTGTCGACGATCATGCCGACCAGCCCACAGAGGAGGATGACGCCGCTGCCGGCCGTGCTGATGTCCTGCGTGAGCGCGGCGATGCCGGCGATGATGCCCGCGCCGACAGCCCCGGCAACTACGCCTTGCCAGGTCACGCCGCCGTCAGTGCCCGGCTCGACGGGTCTGAGCGTCGTGATGAGCCGTGGGTTGTCGTAGAGCCCGCCGAACTCACTGGAGAACGTATCGGTCATCGCCGCGGCGACGGCCCCGGCGAAGGCATAGAAGAACAGCAACGGGTCGACAGTAATGTGGCTCGGACTCGCCGCTGCCGCGACGACGGCGAACAGCGCGACGATGGAGTTCGCGAGCACGTTCCCACTCCCGCGTGCGCCCTCGTTTTCCTCGGCGATGCCGCGGTCCAGTTTCTCGTCGTAGCGATACTTCGTCGAGAGGCCACCGAGCCCGAAGAAGGTTATCAGCATGGCGAACCAGCCGAAGCCGCCGAGTACGATAGTCAGAAACGCCAGGAGGACGCCGGTGAGCATCCCCGGGAGAGACGCCGTGTCAAGTGCGTAGGAAAGGTATCCAAGCAGGACTGTCACGGCGAGCGCGATGACGACGCGCTGTGCCGTCACTGACGGGTCGAGCTCGAAAAACAGCCACAGCAGCAGTCCCACGGTGAGCATCACCAGCGGGTCGTCCCGTTCGAACAGGACCGAGCGAAGCAGGGCGGCGACGAACGCGCCGCTGGCGGCGAGAAACAGCACGAGTGGCAGGTCGACGGCGGCCGCTCCCTCGCCGACAGCGGCCTGTATCTGCGTGCCGACGACCTGCCCTGCGACGCCAGCGACGAAGCCGACGAGGACGAAGCCCGCGGTTGCGACCACCTCGTCTGCGCGGACGGTGTACGCGAGCCGCTGGCCGAGGTTGCCGTAGGCGACGATGACAACGACGCCGACGAACACCGGCACTGGTAAACTGAAGCGGACGGCAAGCAACGCGAGTCCGGCGGCGGCAAGCGAGAAGGCCGCCAAGCCGTACAGTTTCCCGTCCTCGTAGTCGCCGGGGCGCGCGAACAGTTCGAACAACCGCGAGTCCTGTCCGATGACCGTTACGCCGAGCGCGGCGACGATGACGAAGGGTGCGATAGCGGCGACAGTCGCGAGTTCGAGCGAGCCAAAGCCCGTTGCGGCCGGGACGGCGACCGCGAGGGTCCCCACGGCGGCGAACGCGCCTGCCCGACGGACTGTGCCAGTCACGTCCCACCGGTATCCCCGAGAGGCACTTACCCTTTCCGAACTGTGGAGGCGACGGTACCGTGGGATTTACTGTGGCTGTCAGCATACCGGCGGGCGTGGGACTATACGACCGATATCTCGCAACGCGCGTTCGGCGCAGCGACGCCGACCTGCCCGAGACGGTCGCGCTGGTGATTACAGAACGGGACTTGCTGGGCGACGGTGCATATCGGACCTTGGAACGATTCTTCGACTGGGCTGTCCAGTACGGCACCGACACCGTCGTCGTCTACGTGAGCGTCCTCGACGAGGAGGCGATTCCGACGCTGCAGCGCGAACTCGAGAGCGTCACCGCGCCACAGGAGATAGCGGTCAGAGTACCGGACGACGAGACGACGGCCGACGCGCCGATCCAGATTTCAATCGGTCTGGGCGGGCAATCGGAGTTCGCGACGGCGGTCCAGAAGCTCTCCGAAAGCGTCGACGAGGGGACCCTCGACCCGAACGATATCGACGAGACTGCGGTCGAGGAGCACCTCGTCTTCCCGACCGACCCGGATCTGGTCATCAAGACCGGGGCCGAACGGCTCTCCGATTTCATGATCTGGCAGTCCGTGTACTCGGAACTGTACTTCACCGACGTGAACTGGCAGAACTTCAGACTGCGGGACTACCTGCGGGCGTTACGGGACTATCAGGAGCGACAGCGGCGATTCGGCCGCTAGCATATCAGTCTGCGAGGTCGTACTCTTCGTCGAGTTGCTCGCGTTCCGTACTCGGAAGCGCGTCGCGGAACCGTCCGAGCATCCGCTTGGCCGTCGGTAGTTCCGACTGTTCGATGGCACGAATCAGTGCGAGCGACCGCTCGGCACGGGTCGTCCGCCAGGACTGCTCTCGGTTCTGGTAGGTTCGAATCGCCCGCAGGAAGTCGACTTTCCGGAACTCCGGCCAGTAGGGGGTACAGAAGAACGTGGCGGCCTCGTTGCCGTTGGCGTGCCACGGCAGGAAATTCGAGGTGCGCTCGTCGCCGCCGGTCCGGACGATGAGGTCGACGTCGCGGGTCGGTCCCTCGTAGAGCCGCTTCTCGATGGTTTCCGCGGAGACATCGGTCGGGTCGAGGGCCTCGTTCTCGACAGCAGTGGCGACGTCGCGGGCCGCGCCGAGCAGTTCCGCCCGGCCGCCGTAGGCCAGCGCGACGTTGAGGTTGAGCTGGTCGTACTGCGCCGTGCGCCTCTCGGCGTAGTCGATGGCATCCAGGACCCGCTCGGGAAGCATCTCCCGCTCTCCGATAGCGCGGATGCAGACGCCGGCCTCGTGGACCCGGTCGGCGTCGGCGAACGTCCGGAGCTTCTGTTCGACCAGATCGAAGATGTGCTCGCGCTCCTCGGGGTCGCGGTCGAAGTTCTCCGTCGAGAACGCGTACAGGGTCACTTCGCGGATGTCGAGTTCGTCACACCAGTTCAGGAGCGCCTCCGTCGTTTCGGCCCCCTCGGTGTGCCCCTTCTGCTTCTCGGTCCCCTGTTTCTCGGCGTAGCGCCGGTTGCCGTCCTGAATGACGGCGACGTGGTCCGGCGTTCCTGACAGTTCCCACTGGAGCAGTCGCTCGTAGGCCGCATAGCCCAATCGCTTCCCCCTCGATAGCATCGTTGTATACATTTCAACCACCCAATAAGGGCTTTGTGGAAGGGGTTGGGTACAGTTATTTCCCGCCTAATCCGGCGAAATATATGCGCATAGTTTTAATACACCCCGGCTTTACGTTCGAACTGCAATGGCGACCGGTACGGTAGACTTCTTCAACGACACAGGCGGTTACGGTTTCATCGATACCGAAGACTCCGACGAGGACGTCTTCTTCCACATGGAGGACATCGACGGTCCTGACCTCGAGGAGGGGCAAGAAGTGGAATTCGAGATTGAGCAGGCCGACAAAGGCCCGCGCGCGAAAAACCTCACGCGGCTGTAACCATGGCGACAGGCACTGTAGACTTCTTCAACGACACGGGTGGCTACGGTTTCATCGAAACCGACGATGCCGACGAAGACGTGTTCTTCCACATGGAAGACGTCGGCGGCCCGGACCTAGAAGAAGGGCAAGAAGTCGAATTCGAGATCGAACAGGCAGACAAAGGCCCGCGGGCGAAGAACCTCACGCGACTGTAAGCGAGGGCGGCTCGCTTTTCCACGGGTTCGCGACCGACCGAGCGGTGCTACTCGGCAGCGCGTGGGTTCCCACCGCTACCGCTGTGTTGCCTCTCGAACGGAATATCTTCGGGTAGACGCATCAGCGCTTTGAATCCGAAGTGCCTTAGGGACAGCAACACCGACCGCATGGTATGAGCGAGGCCGACGCACTCGACGACGACCTTTACCGGCGAACCAAACAGCTGCTTGAGCCGGGAGAGATTCAGCTCAACGGCGCTGTCGTCCACACGGAGTACGACGGCAGCGACGAGATAGAGATGATGCAGGCCACCATCGAGGTCGGTGAACTCATCGCAGAGGGCGCGGGCCTTGACCCGACGGACACGTACGTCTACTCGGGCAGCGACGACCCCGAGTTCGCGTCGAACCAGCACCAGGGCCTCACGCTGGACGGCGAGGAGTTCGTCTGGGAGTGCCAGCAGCTCCTGCGGAACGGCTCCTTCGACCTGGTGTTTTACTACGAGGCCAGCGCCGACCACGACGGGATTCTCGCCGCCATCGAGGACGCTGGCTATGCAGTCACCGGCGTCGAAGGCGAGTAACCGCATCAATCGGTGGCCGACAGCCGCTCTTGGCAGTTGTGACAGTAGGTGTAGTCCGGGCCGTTGGCCGCGCCGCAGATACGACAGGTTGTCGCCTCGACGGCGGCCTGTTCGAAGTACGCGTTGAGCTGGCCGGTGTCGCGGCCGTTGCGCTGGCCGCTGAACTGCTCGACGAGCGTGTCGTGGGCGGCGTAGTCCATAAGCCGGAACATGAGGACGAACCACAGCGGCACCCCTATCAGGACAAACAGGTAGACCAGCAGCCGGACCGCCAGTTCGGCCGTCGAGATTACCACACGCGAGGTAGGGGTGCAAAGGGGTAAAACGCTCCGGCGACCCGGACACGCGGCCCGCGTGTGCTCGACTGTCCCGGACTGTTTTTATTCGCAGAACCCCCAGCTTCTGCTATGAGCGAAGACCTCGGGACGGTAGACCGGGCGGTGTTGAACGCCTTTCAGGGCGGCTTCCCGGTCGTCGAACGGCCGTTCGAACCGGCCGCGGCGGCCCTCGCTGACCACGGCGTCGACATCGACGCGGACGAGCTGTTATCACGGGTACAGGACCTCGACGACGCAGGCGTGCTCACTCGGTTCGGGGCACTCATCAACGCCGAAGCGATCGGCGGCACCGCCACACTTGTCGCGACCCACGCCCCCGAGGACAGCTACGACGAACACGCCGAAATCGTAAACGCGTACCCGGAGGTCGCGCACAACTACGAGCGAGAACATCCGCATCTGAATATGTGGTTCGTGGTTTCGGTGGCCGAGGAAGGGCGGGTCGAGGAAGTCCTGACCGAGATCGAGGCCGAGACCGGCGAGGAAACGTACAACCTCCCGAAACAGCAGGAGTTCCACGTCGGTGCGAAGTTCCCCGTCGAGGGACCACAGACCCAGGATATCGACTGCTCAGACCTCGGACCGGAAGTGACGCCGACCGAGCAGCGGTCGCTCACCGCCGACGAACTGGACCTCGTGCTGGAGATTCAGGACGGCCTCCCGGTTACTGCCACGCCCTACGCCGACGTGGCCGAAGAAATCGACGCCGATGTCGAGTGGGTGCTGGAGACGATACAGCGGTTCAACATGGAAGGGAAAGTCCGCCGGGTCGGCGTCATCCCGAACCACTACGCGCTGGGCTACAGCGAGAACGGGATGACCGTCTGGGACGTGCCGGACGAGGTCATCGACGAGGTCGGCCCGGCCATCGCCGAGTTCGACTTCGTGACCCACTGCTACGAACGGCCCCGCCACGACGGCGTCTGGCCGTACAACTTCTTCGCGATGACACACGGGCGAAGCGAAGCGGAGAGTCAAGAGCGCATCCAGCAGGTCCGCGAGCGGATGGCAGAACACTGGGACGTAACTGCGGCTGATTGGGACACGCTGTTCTCGACGCGCATCCTGAAGAAAACGGGTATCAGGCTGGACGAACGAGCGCGGCAGAACGCAGAGACGGCGTGACCGTGTGCGTCTGGAGCACAGGAGGGTCCCGCCGATGATCCCACTCATGCACGACTTCGAGGACGAGACGGTCCTCATCGTTGGCGGTGGGCCGGTCGGTGCGCGCAAGGCCCGAACGTTCGCCACAGAGGCGGATGTCGTCGTCCTCAGCCCCGAGTTCGGCGACCGAGCGTTCGCGGGCGCGGAGCAGGTCCGTGCCGCACCGACCCCCGAAGAGGCACGGGACTGGGTCGAGCGGACCGACCCGGCGCTGGTGGTCGCTGCGACGGACGACCCGGACCTGAACGACGCCTTCAGCGCGGCCGCCAAGGCCCACGGCGTGCTCGTCAACCGTGCTGACGACCACGGTGACCAGTCGTTCGGCAACGTCGTCGTTCCGGCGACGGTTCGGGACGACCCTGTGACACTGGCGATTGCGACCGGTGGGCGCGCGCCGGCACTGTCGAAACACCTCCGCGAGCGTTTCGAAGATGAGTTCGACAACGCCGGTCTGATGGCGGCACTCGTTGGCGACCTCCGTGAGGACCTGCGCGACCGGGGGGTCCCGGCGGCCGAACGGCGCGACGCCGTCAGGTTCGTTGTCAGGTCACGGGAAGTTTGGAAGGCTTTAGATAGTGGCAGGTACAAGGGAGAGCAAGTAGCTAGAGACGTGATCGGAGAGTTACCTGGTGATCAAACGTGAGAGGGGACACTGGTGCAATCGTTGGGGTCTGTATCTCCCATGAGCGCGCAAGCGTCGACCAATTAGAGACTGCTGCGGCGGACAGCGAGCGCCACGCCGTCGAATCCCTGCTCGCGAACCCCGCGGTCGAAGAGGCGATTGCGCTGCAGACGTGTAACCGTACGGAGGGGTACGTCGTCGTCTCTGATCACGCGGACGGGCTCGACGCGCTGGAACTGTTCACCCGCGCCGTGCCCGACGAAGTTGTCGTCGAGATGGGGCACGAGGAGAGCCTCCGCCACTTGCTCCGGGTGGCCGCCGGGCTCGAATCGATTGTGCTGGGCGAAGACCAGATCCTCGGCCAGCTCCGGACCGCCTACGAGACCGCCCGCGGCGTCGGCGGTATCGGGCCGATGCTGGAAGACGGTGTCACGAAAGCGATTCACGTCGGCGAGCGCGCCCGCACGGAGACGAAAATCAACGAAGGCGTCGTCTCGATTGCCTCCGCCGCGGTTCGTCTTCTCAAACAGGAGAGTTCGCTGGTCGATAAGACAGCGCTCGTCGTCGGGGCCGGCGAGATGGGCCAACTTGCCGCAGAGGCACTCAGCGAGGAGGTAGACCGACTGCTCGTGGCCAACCGGACAGTTCCACATGCCGAACACGTCGCCGAATCGGTCGATATCGACGCCAGTGCGGTTGCACTCGACGGCATCGAAGCGGCTGTCTCCGAAGCCAGTGCCGTCATTTCGGCGACGGGAAGCGGCGACCAGGTGTTCGATATCGGGACCTTCAGCGACGTTGGCGAGGTGTCGATTGTCGACATTGCCCAGCCGCGTGATGTCCCGGCCGGTGCGGACCGACTCCCGTCGGTGACGGTGTACGACCTCGACGCGCTGGAGTCGGTGACCGCTGAAACACGGAACAAGCGACAACGAGCCGCCGAAGCGGTCGAGCGTATCGTCGACGAGGAGTTCGACCGACTGCTCACGCAGTACAAGCGAAAGCGCGCAGACAGGGTCATCTCGACGATGTACGAGAGCGCCGAACAGGTCAAGGCGGCAGAGATAAACAGCGCACTTTCGGCGGCTGACTTCGACGAGGACCAGGCGGAAGTCATCGAAGCAATGGCAGACGCCATCGTCTCGCAGATTCTCGCCGCGCCGACCAAGAGCCTGCGCGACGCCGCGGAGGAGGACGACTGGTCGACGATTCACACGGCGCTGGAGCTGTTTGACCCGGACTTTGGCGGCCCCGACCAAGCCTCTCAGTCCGAGTTTACCCAGAATATGTCAGTCGAAGACATTCCTGACGGGATGCGCGATGACATCCCGAACGCGGTGCTCGACCGCCTCTCCGACGACTGACCACGCCCACCTTTTTGCCCACCCCGCCCGACGTAGCTGATATGGCAGACCTGCTCTCTGATGAAGAGATTAGTGACCGACTACCCGAGGCGTGGGCCCGTGAAGACGACGAAATCGTCCGCGTGTTCGAGTTCGACGGCTATCTGGACGCGTCGGGCTTTCTGAGTGCCGCGGCTGGCCTCGCTGAGGACGCGTGGCATCACCCGGAGATGACCATCCGTTGGGGCGAAGTTGAAGTCCGACTCACGACCCACGACGCCGGTGGCATCACCGAGAACGACATTGCCCTCGCCGAACGGTTGAACGGCATCCACGACTGACGGTGTGACCGTGGACACGACCGATGGACTCGCATCGCTCCAGCCGACTGAGCCCGATGGTGCGACTGCCCGGTACGTTTTTCGGGTCGAACTTCGACTGGAGCTGGACACGACTGGGCTGTGGATCGAGCCTGATCGGTTCGAAACGACGCTGTATCGGACGGCTGACGACCCTGGGACCAGCGGCTGGCTGTTCTTCCGTGACATGCTCTGGCGGGGCAAACTCGCTGACGAACCGCACTTCCGTCGGCTCGTCGAAGACGAACTCGGCTGTCCGGTCGTCTCGGCGTCGTTTAGCGAACTCAGGACCGACAAGACGCATCTAGAGGCGGTAAAAGCAGAGATTGCCGACAATCTGGCCCTGTTCAATGCCAGTTCGGTCAGCGACGTACTCAACAAGTATCTCGGTAGCTCGATTCGGGTAGAATGAAACGAGACACTGCTGCGTAGTCACTGGCTACAGAGCGGTTATACGCGGCAAAACCGGTCGTAGGGCCCGAAAGACTTTATTATAGAATCGCCAAGTGATGTATCCTCATGACCACCGATTACGACTTCTGGCTGTTTGACCTCGACGGGACGCTCGTCGACATCGAGCCAGCCTACCCCCGGAAGGTGATGGGTGCCGTCGGCGACCGCCTCGGCGTCGAGTTCACCGACCGGGAACGGGATGCGCTCTGGTACGGATTCGGTGGGACACGGTCACGGACGCTTGCGGAGCGTGGCGTCGACCAACAGGAGTTCTGGCGGTTGTTCCACGAGGAGGAAGACCCCGTCGCCCGGGCCGAGGCGACGTACCTCTATGACGACGCCGAGGCGTTCCTCGCCACCCTCGATACACCGGTCGGACTGGTCACACACTGCCAGCAGTACCTCACCGAACCGGTGCTGGACCATCTCGACATCGCCGACTGGTTCGAAACGGTCGTCTGTTGTGACGACGATATCGGCTGGAAGCCCGACCCAAAACCGGTCGAACTGGCGATGCGGGAGCTGGGTGTCTGGTACAACGGCCACAGCGGCGTGCTGGCAGGAGATAATCCGTCAGACATCGGTGCAGCGTGGAACGCGGGCCTTGATGGCGTCCACGTTGGTCGGCGGTCCCCGGCGGAGACGGGGCGGTGCGTGCGCGGCGACAGACGCGTCGCCACGTTGGTCGACCTGATGTCGTCTCAGGGCAGGTAGTCCCAGTCCCCGACGGTGACGGTCGTTCCGGCATCGATACCAGCCTCGTCGGCGGGCACGGACACCCAGCCGTCGGCCCGGGTCGCCGTCGTGAGTTCACCCCCGGACAGCGGTGTTGCCGCCCCGTCGCTTACAGCGACCGGTGCAAACGTCTCGATACCGGTCTGACTGTCGACGTGCGCTGCCAGCGTCGCTCGTGTCTCTGGATGAGCAGATAGCGGGGCGTGGGCAAACGTCTTCAACAGCGGACGAACGAGTTTGACAGCGCCGACGCGGGCCGCGCTTGCCGACTCCGGCAGCAGTACCACCGGTCGGTTCTCGACGACGGCTAGTCCGGCCTGACGGCCGGGGTCGATTGCGAGGCGGTCCGCAAGCACCTCGCCGAGTTCGGCGACGATTTCTCGGACCGTATCGCCCGGTTCCGTTCCGGTAACGACGATCATATCACGGGTGAGGTCGCGCTGGACGGCCATCCGGAGCGCCGGCGGGTCGTCGGCCACGGGATCTCGATAGGTCACCTTGCCGCCCCATCGGTCGACGTACTGTGCAAGCGTGAATCCCGCCGTCTCGACCGTGCTGGCCACGCTGGTATCCGCTTGGAATTCATCGCCTGTCGGCAGGATGCCGACCTGCGGTCGCTGGCGGACGAGCAGCTCGGAGACGCCGGTTGCCCGCAGCAGTCCCACGTCACCGGGTCGTATCTGGTGGCCGTGATCGAAAACGGCGTCTCCGACGCTTATTTGGGCCCCCTCGACAGGTTCGTTCGCCGTCGCATCTGTCGCCAGAATGCGTCCGACAGCGACGGAGAGCGGAATCCTATCCGTCCGGTCAATGGGACCGGCGACACTGCCGATTCGGCGACGGGCGGTCTCCAGCGAGAGCGACGCAGTATCCGACGGTGAGGGGCCAGCCATACCCGTACTAGCGACTGCGGTGTCAAAAGTGCCCTGCGTAGTCGCGGGGTCCCGACACTTCACTGGCCATAGTAGCCACGGTATCCCTGCCGTGTGATGGAGTAACTGGGAATGTTTTTCCTCGGTCGGGTCCGGCATCGACGTATGGTCCTCCCGCAACTGGTCGCCATCACGTTCTTGGCTATCGGCGGTTTCCTTCTGGTCCGCGGTGGTCAGGAACTTCGAACGGTGTTTCATATCCTCCGGAACGACCCGGTCCCAGTGCGCTCACTCGATGGCCACACTGGCCCCGTCGAAATCACCGGTACAGCCGTCGCCAACGAGGAGGCCGGGACCGTCACGGCCCCCTTCACCGGCAGCGAGTGTCTGGCCTACACCTACGAGGTCGAGGAGTACCGGTCGTCGGGGAAACACTCACACTGGGAGACATTGGACGAGGGGCAGGACGGCGTCGACTTCATCGTAGACGACGGAAACGCCCGCGTTCGCGTGAATCCGGACGGAGCGGACGTGCGGTTCGAGTCCCAGTCGGTGACAGTGTCGCCCGGGACTGAACTCCCCGAGCGCCTGGCTGACTACGTCGAGCGAACGGAGGGCGTCGAGGCACAGGATGGGTCAGTAAACCTGCTCGTGACGGAGATCAGCCTAGGAAACAAACAGCGCTTTACCGAGCGCCGGCTGGACGCTGGGGAGGATGTGTATGTCTACGGCCAGGCGATGCGTGGCCCTGCAACAGAATGGGGGAGCGATCTGGTCGACGCTATCATCGGGGACGGCGACGGAACGCCAGTGTTCGTCATCTCCGACACCAGCGAGCGTGGCACTGCCCGGCGAATTGTTCGAGGCACTATCGCCGAAGTCGCGTTCGGTCTCATCGCCGTCTTCTTCGGCAGCGCCGCGCTTATTTCTGTGCTCCTGTAGTAGCGGAGACCGTCGGGTTTACCACAGCGTACCACCTAGACGAGCGTATGTCTGCCCTGCGTGAAGCGCTTCGGGACCTGCCCGACGCCGTGTTCGCGGACGTGCTCGAATCCGAGGACGAATACCTGCTCGTGCTCGATCTTCCGGGCGTGACCGCGGAGACAATCGATGTGACTGTAGAAGGGGGCCGTCTTCGTATCGACGGGCAACGGAGCAAAGACGTGCCCGGAGAGTTCACGTTCGTCCGCGAGGACCGCTCCGTGTTCCTCGACGCAGAACTCCCGCTCCCGCCGGACACGACCGGTCAGGGCGGTGAGGGGACCGTGGAAAACGGCGTCCTCGAACTCCGCCTCCCGAAGGCAACAGCCGCGCCGAGTACGACAATCCCGATCGACGGGGACTGACCCAGAGGTGGCAAGCCGGTGAATCTTCGCGCGTACTGGCGGTTCCTCGTCGTCGCACGCCACTTCCTGCCCCTGTTGGTCGCGTACGCACGAGACCGGAAACGGTTCTTCGTGATCGGCTCATCGCGCCGCGTCACATCTGAGCAGCGTCGCAAACGTGCACAGCAGCTGCTTGATTCGCTGCTGACGCTCGGCCCGACCTTTATCAAACTCGGACAGATTCTCTCGACCCGGCCGGACGTCCTGCCGCCGGAGTATATCGAGGAGTTTTCCAAGCTTCAGGACCGCGTGCCACCGGCGGACTGGGACGAGGCACAGGTCGTCATCGAGGACGAACTGGGCTCTGTCGACGACCGCTTCGACGAGTTCGAGACGGAGGCGATAAGCGGCGCGTCGCTTGGACAGGTGTATCTGGCGGAGATCGACGGCGAGAAGGTCGCCGTCAAGATTCGCCGCCCCGGCATCGAAGCGCTCGTCGAGGCCGACCTCCGGGTCGTCCGCTGGTCGCTCCCCCTGCTGATGTATTTCATCGACGACTCCCGGTCGTTCTCGCTGGAGACGCTAGCCGACGAGTTCTCGAAAACCATCCGCGAGGAGATGGACTACCAGCGAGAGGGCCGCATGCTCACAGAAATCCGGGAGAACTTCAGGGATAACGACCGCATCTGTATCCCCAAGGTCAAGGAGTCCCACTCCACGCGGCGCGTCCTGACGATGGAGTACGTCCCCGGCACGAAGATCAACGACATCGACAGCCTCGACGCGGGCGGTATCGACCGGACGGAACTGGCCGAGACGCTCCAGCGGGCGTACCTCCAGATGATCATCGATGACGGCGTGTTCCACGCTGACCCCCATCCCGGGAACCTCGCGGTGCAGGACGACGGGACGCTCGTCTTCTATGACTTCGGGATGTCTGGCCGGGTCGACCCGTTCGTACAGGACAAGATCATCGACTTCTACGCCGCCGTCGCCGATCAGGACATCGACGCCATCCTCGACGCCCTCATCGAGATGGGGACGCTCTCGCCGGAAGCCGACCGGCAGGTGATGGGTGACGTGATGGAACTGGCTATCGCCGACGCCCGCGGCGAGGACATCGAGCAGTATCGCGTCCAGCAGATCATCCAGCAGGTCGAAGACACCATCTACGAGTTCCCGCTCCGGCTGCCGGCGAACCTGGCGCTCGTGTTGCGCGTCGCCACGGTCGTCGAGGGCGTCTGTGTCACTCTCGACGAGGACTTCGACTTCATTGGCGTCGCCACGGACTACCTCCGCGAGGAGGGATACATCGCCGAGGGCGTGCGGAACTTCGTCGAGGACAGAGCGACAGAAGTGTCTGATGCCGCCCGGTCAGCTGTTCGAATCCCGCCGAAACTGGAGTCCGCCCTCGACAGGGTCGAGCGGGAGGACTTCCGGGTACAGGCCGACATCGAGGACTCCGACGGCCTGCTCGCGACGATGACCAAGCGGCTCATTCTCGGGATGTTGCTTGCGAGCACGCTGTTCTCGACGGCGTTCCTCTACACGCAGGCGTCGCTGCCGGCCACTGGTGTCGGTATCGCCGGAACCGTCGGCCTGTCTCTGGCGCTGTGGTGGTCGTTCCGCTCGAAGAAGGCCGTCCGCGCCAAACCCCAGTTCACGCGCCAGAGCATGCGCGAGCAAGACCGAGAGAGTCCGGGCGGGCTCAACACCTCCTTCGGCGAGGACACCGACGACGCCTACAGCGGCGACTAAACGCTGTCCGGCGCTGCGGTTAGAGCTGTTTTTCGAAGTGGATGAGTTCGTACTCGCCCTGTGTCGACCGGCCGGCCTCCTGATATCCCTCGTCGCGGTAGAACGCGACCGCAGCGGGCTGGCTCTGAGATGTCGTCGCAAGCAGAACCTCGTATCCCCGCTCGACCACCTGTTGCTCGAGTTTGTGGAGGAGGCTGCGACCGTAACCGCGCCGCTGCCGGGACGGAGCGACCCGCATTCGGTGGATTTCGGCCGCGCCGGGCACGGTGCGCTCGTCCGCGTGCCCGGCTTCGTTCGGCAGGAAGCCACCCATCGCTGCGAGGCCGCCATCGAATGTCCCCGGGAGTTCGTCGTCACCGGGAACGACGCCGACGAGAAACGCACCGCCAGTGTCGAAATACCGCGTCTCGATGTTTTGCAGGTCCGACGTTCCGGGGATGTCGCTGGGGTCGTTGCCGGTCGCTCGTATCGCCAACTCGTGGAGACGCCAGACAGCGTCGGCGTCCCGGTCGTCGTAGGACCGAAACTGAATCGGGTCGGTCATCGAATATGTTCTGGCCTACGCATTGTCGAAGTGAGGGTTTAATTCTACCTTATCAGCGTATGGTTCTATTATAGCCGCCTGAATTTATCCGGAACGTTCAGTATTCAGTGTCTGGTATAAGGGGTATGAGAAAATTTGGTGGCACATACTGGGTGCAAACCCCTGCTTGCGGGCGCGATACGTCGGTACTATTATCATTAAGGGGGCATGTGAGTCGACAATGACGGCCCCGGCAACCGACAACGTAGTGCTGGTCACGGTAGATTCGCTGCGGGCGGACGCACTGGGTGGGGCTGACAGCGTCTCTCCTGTCATGGACTCGCTCGCCGAGTCGGGCGTCGTCTTCGAAAACGCCGTTGCACAGGGGAACTGGACACCGTTCTCGTTTCCCAGCATTCACGGGTCACGGCCAGTGTTCGCGGAGAGCGAGGACATCGGTCTGGCGTCGACGCCGACGCTGGCCGAACAGGTATCGGACGCCGAGCTCGAAACGGCGGGGTTCAACGCCGCGAACGGCTTCCTCACGGACCACTGGGGGTACGACCGCGGGTTCGACGAGTTCGAGCCGTTCGTCGACAGCGGCGGCTACAGCAAGTACCTGGCGGCACATCCGACCGTTCAGGCGTGGGTCCAGTTGGGAACCTCACCGTTCCGGCGCGCCGCGACCGTTCTCAGCGGCGGGTCCGACGAACGCCCCTTCGCCGACGTGTCCCGGATGGGTGACCTCGAAGACCACGCCACCGAGTTCTTGGAGACGACCGACGGGCCGTTCTTCCTGTGGGTCCACTACATGGACACGCACACGCCGTACGTACCGGCCCCGCGGCACATCCGCGAGGTGTCGGACAACCACTTCGGCGTCCTTCGGATGCTCAGCTCTCACCTCCGAACGGGGCTGGGCTGGGAGGTCGACGACCGGACGCTTCAGACGTTGCGGACGCTGTACGAGGCGACGGTCCGTCAGGTGGACGCCAGCATCGGGCGGCTGCTCGACACGCTTGAAACCGAGGGCCATCGCGACGACACGGCTGTCGTCGTCGCCGGCGACCACGGCGAGGAGTTCCTCGAACACGGCCACCTCGCCCACTACCCCAAGCTCTATCGGGAACTCATCGACGTCCCCTACATCGTCTCGACGCCGGAAAGCGAGTCACAGTCGGTCGAAACGCCGGTCGGCCTCGATACTATCGCGCCGACGGTGTGTGACCTCCTGTCGCTCTCGCCGGCAGCCGAGTGGAACGGGGCCTCTGTCGCCCCGGCGATCCACGGCGAGGACATCGAGGACCGCGGTCCCATCGTTTCCGCGGCGGTCCGCGGCGAGAGCGTCACCAGCCAGCCAATTCCGCGGAGCCGCGCGGACGGCGAACTCATGCTCAGCGCACGCGACGAGCGGTACACGTACATCGAGTTCACGGAGTCGGGTCACCAAGAGCTGTACGACCGGACGAACGACCCCGAGGAGCAGGTCGATCTCTGTGCAGACTCGTCGGACGCCGACCCGCCGGCAACAGTGCTTGACCGACTGTCCGAGGCTGTCGCCGACCACCTCGCCACGCTCGACAGCGACGGGACGGGGACCGGAAACACCGAGGCATCCGACGAGATAACAGCACGGTTAAAGGCACTCGGTTATCAGTAAGGCCGTATGGCGTCTGCTGTCGTCACACCGGCCCGGCGACAGCAACTCGTCCGGTTTTTCCTTGTCGGTGTGGTCGCGGCATCCGTCCAGCAAGCCCTGCTGTGGACGTTTACCGACATTGGGGGGCTGAACTACATCCTCGCAGCCGCCATCGCTATCGAGTGTACGATCCTGCTGCAGTACGTCCTCAACAACGCCTGGACCTTCCACCGCTCACAGCACTCGACGATGCGGGAGTACATACGGGGGCTGGGGAAGACCAATCTCGTTCGCGGGACCGCGATCCCCCTCCAGTTAGGGCTCCTCTACGCGTTCGTCACCTGGGGTGGCGTCGACTATCTCATCGGCAACGGCGCTGCAATCGTTATCACCGGCGTGTACCGGTACGCGCTGGACGCCCACTGGACGTGGGGTTAGACCGTCGGAACGGGGACCTCATCGAGCACGCTCTGGATGACGGTTCCCTTGTCGACCTGCTCGACACGGGCGTCCGGCGTCAAAACGAGTCTGTGTGCCAGCACCGGCTGTGCGACCCGCTTGATGTCGTCTGGCGCAACGTACTCTCGGCCGGCGATTGTCGCTATCGCTCGCGTCGCTTCGAACAGCCGCTGGGTCCCCCGCGGTGAAACTCCAACGTCCACCCGGTAGTCGTCACGGGTCGCCCGGACAAGGTCGGCCATGTACTGCAGCAGGTCGTCGTCGACTGTGACTGTCTCCGGAACGCTCCGGAGTTCTTCGACGGATGCCGCATCGAGTACCGGTTCCACGGTCGGACTCTGTGTCGTCCGGCCGGCACGCCGCCGGAGGAGCTCGACCTCGCCCTCGTCGTCAGGGTAGCCAAGCGAGGTCTTTGCCAGGAACCGGTCGACCTGCGCTTCGGGGAGTTCGAAAGTCCCCTCCATGTCGACGGGGTTCTGGGTGGCGATGACGAAGAACGGTTCGGGCAGGTCGTAGGTGTCCCCGTCGACGGTGACCTGTCCTTCTTCCATCGCTTCCAGCAGCGCGGACTGGGTCTTTGGCGGCGCGCGGTTGATCTCGTCGGCCAACAGGACGTTGGCGAACACCGGCCCCTCGGTGAATTCGAAGCTCCGAGACTCCTCGTTGAAGATGTGTGTGCCCGTGATGTCGGCCGGGAGAAGGTCCGGCGTGAACTGAATGCGGGAGAAAGACAATCCTAGCGCGGTCGCGACGCTGCGGGCGGTCAGCGTCTTCCCTGTGCCGGGCACGTCCTCAAGCAGGACGTGGCCCTTCGCGACCACACCCAGCAGCACCGTCTCGAAGAAGCCGCGGTCAGCGATGACGGCACTCCCGATCTCATCGAGGATCTGACTCGACGCCTCGCTTGCCTCGGTAGCGTCCATAGCCTGTCATGTTACGGGTCCGATAAAGGGGTGTCGAGTCCGAAATCGAAACCCCTAAAGAGCAAACGGCGGTACTGATGGATGAGCCGAGGTAGCCTAGCCTGGCCAAGGCGGTTGCTTCGAGAGCAACTGTCCTCACGGACTCAGGAGTTCAAATCTCCTCCTCGGCGCTTTCTGACGGACCAACTCCAAACGATAGCGGTGGGTCCAAGCGGGTCGTAGCCGGTCGACGGGTCGTCAGGTCAGCAAGAAAATCAGCACGCTGATCGCCATGACGACGAGAATAAATGCCGCGGCAAGCGCACCACCCATCGACACCATGGCGTTGGCGGTCGAAGCCAGCGTCTCGGTTCGGTCGTTGCCAAACACTGTCACAGTCACCTGTTCGCTCGCCATCCCGGCCTCGACGGGTTCGAGGTCGGCGACGGCTCTGTCGACGAGGTCTTCGATGAGCGCAACAATCTCCTTCTCGGGGATGGCCTGTCCGACCTGATTCTCTGCTTCGACAGTATTGACGATGTGCGTGTCGCTAGTCATCACTTCGATCATATCGACGCCGCTGACGGCGTCGATAATGCGCTGACGGAGGCCCGGTTCCATGTTGTTGCCGTCGATGAGTACGTACGCCGTCCGCTGGTCGTTGACCTCGAAGACACAGACTCGGATGCCAAGCGGGCCGATGCCGTCCTCGGGCTCCCAGGGAGTTGCGTCCCAGGCAATGCCACAGCGAAGCTGGCCAGTTTCGGCGTCCGTGAGCAAGCTACCGAGCTGTCCGGCTCCGTGAAGCATGTCGAAGGACCGCTGACTGCCGGGCACGACGTGGCCGAGGTCATCGCCTTCGAGCCCGTCGTTGCAGTTGTGTGCGTCGACCAGCAGCACGTCGTCCAGCCCGTCTGCCCGCGCTTCTGACATCGCCGACAGTCCAACGGCGTACTCCACGTCGTCCGCACAGCCCGGCGCGTACGTGTTCACGATGAGCGCGTCGGAGCCGAAGGCCTGTCCCGTCAGCGTGGCCTCGCCCTCGGTGACTTGGTGGCCTGCCGTCGCATGGCCGTCGTATTCGATGTTCTGATACGCCGTCTCAGCCGTCGACAGGATCTTGTCGACTTCCCGCTCTGTGACGAGATTGAAGTCATGTCCGGCAGTCGCGTGTGGCGGGAAGGCGAGGCCGTCAGCCGACTCGGCGACGCGTCTGGGGAGGTTCCCGCCGCCGATTTCACCCATCGGACCGGGGTGAATCATCGGCAAGAGGAACCGGGCTTTCTCCTCACCGCTTGGACGACGGACCGACAGCAAGGTGACCGGAACGACGGCCTCTTCGCCGATGTCTTCGAAGAACTCCTCCAGTTCGCGCGTGCCCTCGGCGATGTGGCCGATGAAGCCCCGGAGGAAATCCAGTGCGGAAACACCCAGCGAGGAGCGCCACGGTTGGTCGATGACGACCAGAAACAGCCAGACTGCCAGCGCGTAGATGACACAAATAACGGCGAGAATGATGAAATCCTCCGGGATGAACCCCTGTACCTGTGGCGGGACCTCTTCCGGGCGCGAAAGGTACTCCCGGAGCATCGGATCTTCGAGAATGAACGCGGTCGCCCCGCTGTATATCGCCAGCAGTCCAGCAGCAGTGACGGTCTGGACGCTAGCCGGAATCGCCGCTTTCAGGAGTGAGTGCCGCGAGACGGCCATCAGTATCAGCAGCCGGAACGCGAATATCGACGCGAGCGCGACTAACAATACGTCGAAGACGAAGTTCTGCCCGAGGCGGACAGTAGAAATGGCGATGAGGCCGGCAACGGTCAGCATCGCGATGGTGATGAGTTCACAGATGACTGCAAGCAGGGTAGCCCGGTTCGGGGTGAGTTGCCCGCCCAACTGCCGGTCGACCCACGGTGTCACCGCACTGGCAATTGAGGTCGGCAGGCCAATGAGAAACACGCCCTGCCAGGCGTCATCAAGGATGAACCGTGAGTCGAACGCAACGATGCCGGTCATCGCAGCGATGAGCAACGCGAAGGCTAGGCTCGTGTACCATGTCGGAGCCCTGAAAATAAACCGCGAAAGACCAGCAAGATTACCCTGTGTCGCCGTCATTTTTGTATCACATCCTACGAGCGAATATAAAACCAGTTACATTCTTCGCCAGCGGTTACTGGCGGGCGACAGACTGTTGGTCACACACCGACAGGAAGTTCTCGAACACTTCCTCGCCCTCTTCGGTGTGGGCGACCTCTGGATGCCACTGGACGCCGTATATTGCTTCGTCCGTGTTACTCATCGCTTCGACGCCACAGACGTCGGATGTCGCGGTTCGCTCGAATCCCGGTGGGACTTCCTTTACTTCGTCAGCGTGGCTGGCCCACACACGCGTTTCGGGATACAGCGAACCGAGGAGCGGGTCGTCCTCATCGAGAATGTCAACCGTCACGTCCGCGTAGCCGCCGTACTCGCCGCCGCCGACCCGGCCGCCGAGTTCGTCGGCGATGAGTTGCATACCTAGACAGATGCCGAGCACAGGGACGTCGAGGTCGAGGTACTCGGGACAGTTCCCGATATCGTCCATGTCCGGACCGCCCGAGAGGACGATGCCGTCGGCGTCAATCTCTTCGGGTGGGGTCGTGTTGTCTCTGAGCGAGACGTCGACGCCCATATCACGAAGCGCGCGTTGCTCCAGATGTGTGAACTGTCCGTGATTGTCGATAACGTCGATTCGAGTCATTACTGACGCGAAGGCCGCGAAGGCGTATATATCTCCTGATGCGGTCGATGGGTCCCTTCGTGGTCGGTTTAGGGCCACTCTCGGAGGGTCTGTCGAATCTCGTCGAGAACTGTCGGGCCACACAGTTCCAGCGTCACGGTGTTGCCGTCGCCCGTGGTTGTGAGGTGTACCGCCCCGCCGTAACTCTCCACGATCCATGTCGTCAGCCACAGTCCAACGCCCTTTGAGTGGCACAGTTGCGTCTCCACACCGCTGTTGAGGACATCCCGTTCGTGCTGTGGAATCGACGGACAGTTATCGCCGATGTGGACGAACACGGTTCGACCGCGTTCTTCGACCGAGATATACAGTGTCGGCGTCTCCTCACAGTGGACGACTGCGTTCTCGATAACGTTCCGGAACACGATGTCGAGCATCCAGTCGGCGTACACCTGCGACTGCTCAGGGAGGTCGAGCTCGACGGTGGCCTCTGGGTGTGTCTCTGTGATCTTCTTCGCCTGTTCTCTGACACATGGGACGAGGTCAATCGGCTCCCGAGCGCGGCGGTCCGCATCGAACGCGAACTCTATCTGTCTCGCCTTCTCCGTGGTGCCGATGATGCCATCGATAGTCTCGCTCAACTGTTCAACGTGGGCACGTGATTTCGGACTGCCACGCTCTGCCGTCTCCCGCTGCAGTTCGCCGAGGTGTCCGAGTGCGACATTGAGATTGTTTCGGAGGTCATGCCTGAACACTCGGAACAACACTTCGTTGCTCTGGGCGAGTCGACGTCGGGACCGCCGAAGTTCGAGCAGCCATCCGAACAAAATTCCGCCGAATCCGCCGACTGCGACCCCGCTTGCGAGTATCGACGGGATCATCGAAGACTGCGGTATCGGAGCGAGCAGTACGACGATTTTGATGAGCGTAAACAGCGCGATACCCAGCCCGCACCACTCCGCGGCAGTCCATATCTGGTCACCGGACAGTCCGCTCACTGGAAGCCAATAGTTCGCCGTTACTAGGGCTAACGCCGGTGTCAACCCCACGCCGAGAATGACCATGTCAACCAGGGACAGGTGGACGGTAGAGATGCCGTGGGCGAGCAGTGCGCCGGTAATGACAACACCAGTTGCGACGACATACCCCGTCCCCAGCGACTGTTTCGTGAGCGCCGGAGAGGTCACTATACTACTCAGTTACTGTGATCATACTTATCCGTCTGCCACCAACTATCAACTTTGATACTGGGGAGTGGCTACGAGTCGTTGTAGCGGTCGGCGGCCGACTCAAAGCCCAATTCGGATTGTTCCCTAGAGCGGCGCTGCTCACGCTGTGCAATAGCCTCGGGGTCTGGATTCACGTCGTCGTCGAGTCGCGCCCACGACTGGTGAATCTTCGCGTGACACCACCGGCAGAGAAATACCGTTATTTCATGCGATAGCTCGTCGCTACCGTCACGGTACGAGAGGTGGTGTTCCTCCAGTAGCGGCCGCTCGTCTGAGTGGGCCATCCGCCGCTCTTCGAGTCCGCAGCGGACACACTCCCGGTCGTGATTCCGGGAGCGGAAATGCGGGCAGTCCGCCCAGTCCCATTCTGGCTCCGCGTCTGCGTCCGCGTCGTCGGGTGCAACCGCCGCCGGACAACGAAAGTCGTCAGCGCTCCGCTCGTTGGCGAATTCAGGGTCGTGACGGCCGTGTTCGCGCGCCCAGCGGCATTTCCCTTCGCTGGTAACGAAGTCACACCGCTTCACGTGATCGTACGGGTCGTCGACGCCGACGGACGTTCCCCCGGGAGCCTTCTCCATGCGACACAGTGAGTACCCGTGCCCCTCAAACCCTCTGTTCCGACAGAAGACTTTTTGACTGCCTACGACTTCCGCGGTGGTATGCATCTCGTCCACGACCCCGACGGCGCGGCTCGCCCTCTCGCAACAGAGGTGGAATACGCCGAGTCGATACTCGAACAGGGCCGGGGCCTGATGTTCCGGTCATCGATTCCCGACGACTACGCGCTCGTCTTCCCTTTCGACCACGCCAGCAGGCAGTTCATTCACATGCTGTTTGTCCGGTTCCCACTCGACGTGCTCTGGCTCGTTGACGAGGAGGTCCAGGCCGTCGAAACCCTGCAGCCGTGGCGGTCGGTCGGCTATGCGACTGCAGACACTGTCATCGAACTGCCCGGTGGCACGGCGTCGGACGTTTCTGAGGGCGATACGGTGCGTCTGGAATCCTGAACACGACAGGTGTGTGGTGTGGTAGTCTGTTCCGTCACCTTTTAGACGGTGAAGAGTAGAGTAGTCACCACTATGTCGGAACACCCGACGGAGGATAGAGGAAGTCGCCGCGAGGCGGCTGGCCGCGAAATTCGTGGCGCGTGATGGAGCATCTTCTGTGAGTCAGAACACACTGTTCGAGGGGCACCCAGCGATGCGTGCGCTCTCAGATGTCGGTGAGGTACAGTTTCTCGACACGACACTGCGCGACGGTGAACAGGCCCCCGGCGTCTCGCTGACGCCGGACGACAAGGCCGATATCGCCCGCTCGCTCGATGCGGCGCGTATCGACGTCGTCGAAGCCGGGAGCGCCTGTACCGGCCCCGGCGAGCGCGAGACGATTTCCCGCGTCGCGGGGCTTGACCTCGACAGCACTGTCACCAGCTTCTGTCGCGGTATCCAGAACGACATCGACCTCGCGCTCGAGTGTGGTGTCGACGGCATCAACCTCGTCGTCCCGGCGAGCGACAAGCACGTCGAGCAGAAGGTCGGCACTTCCAAGGCCGAGAACGTCGACAACACCGTCGAACTGGTGGAGTACGCCGTCGATCACGGCCTCTGGGTCGAGGTCATCGGTGAGGACGGCTCGCGGGCCGACCTGGACTACCTCGAAGAACTGCTCGGAGCGGCCGTTGAGGCCGGCGCAGACCGGGTCTGCTGGGCCGACACCGTCGGCCACGCGACGCCAGACCGCGCGCTCGAATGCGTCTCGCGGCTCTCGGATCTGGGTCCGGTCAGCACTCACACCCACGATGATCTAGGGCTTGCGGTGACCAACGCTCTAGTTTCTATTGCAGCGGGCGCGGACCTCGTCCACGGAACAATAAACGGCATCGGCGAGCGGGCCGGTAACGTCGCTCTCGAAGAGGTGGCCATCGCGCTCGACCACGGCTACGGCGTCGAGTCGATGGACCTAACCCAGGTGTACGACCTCGCACAGCTCATCGCCAACCGGACCGGCATCCCGCTGGCCCCTAACAAGGCGGTGGTCGGCGAGAACGCATTCACCCACGAGTCCGGCATCCACACCGACGGCACGCTCAAGGACGACTCGATGTACGAGCCGTACCCGCCGGAGAAGGTGGGCCGCGAGCGCCGCCTCGCGCTCGGCAAGCACGCGGGCCGAGCCGGTGTCGAGGCCGCTCTCGACGAACACGACGTCGAGGTCACCGATGACCAGCTCTCAGAGATTGTCAGCCGTGTCAAGGAGATCGGCGACCGCGGCAAGCGCGTCACCGACGCCGACCTCCTGACTATCGCCGACGAGGTCACCGGCGACGCCCGCGACCGCCGGGTCGAACTGCTCGGCTTGACGGCTGTTTCCGGCTCCGATACGCCGACTGCGAGCGTCCGACTCTCGGTCGACGGCGAGGAGCGCAAGGAGGCAGCAGTCGGCTCCGGGCCGGTCGACGCCGCGATGAACGCTGCCGAGACGGCGCTGTCCCACACCGCCGACGCAACGCTTGAAGACTACCACGTCGACGCTATCACGGGCGGGACGGACGCGCTAGTCACCGTCGAAATCGAGATGTCACGCGGTGATGATCACGTTGTCGTCTCTGCCAGCGACTCGGATATCACCCGAGCCTCGGTGCGCGCGATGGTTGATGCGATGGACCGCCTCGTCGCCGACGACGAGGAACCGCTCGTCGCCGACGACTGACTGCTATCACTCACGTACGTAGAATCAGTCCGCTCCGCGGACCACGGGAAGCGCTCGTTACTTGTGTCCGCGGCTGGCCTCGTGGTACTGGAACACGGTTTCCATGCCCTGCACCAGCGCGTCGAGGTCGACGCTGTCCGTGTCAAACTCGCGGTCACGCACGGACTGGTAGATGTCGGCCCACCGCTCTCGGAACTTGGTCTCGAACTGTTCAGCTTTGATTTTGTCGATGAGTTCGGCTTTCCCATCCGGGTTTTCCAGCTCTTCCGGGGTGACGAACCCTTCCTGAAGGGCCAGCACGACGATCCCGGCGGTGTAGTCACCTTCTTTGACCTCCCGTTCCCAGGTCGTGAGCCAGTTGCCGATCCGGGCCATCTCCTGGAGATCCCAGATGAGGTCCCGAACCGTGCCGTAATCGGCGAGCTCGAAATCCGGCGAATACATGAGGTCAACAGCCGCGTAGGGGAACATTACCATGTTATGTGCCCCATAGGTTTCCGCCCCGCTGAGATTCGCGATTCGGGGGTTCTCGTTGACGACCGCGCTGTAGTCCATCGCGTTCAGCGTCTGTCGCATATCGTAGGTGAACACGTCGTAGAACTCGTCGACGCGCGGCGCGTCAGTCAGTCCGCTCTCGAACTCCCGCCACACACGCTCGATAAAGGCAAAGTATTCTTCACTTACCGCGGTACGGCTCGGGTCCACGGCCGATGGGTCCTGAACGAGACGTCGGGCCTCTTCGAAGGTGTCTCGGTCCCCGTCGTTCTCGACGATATCGTCCAGAATCGTGACGTACATCGTGAGTATCGTCTTCTGCGTCCGGACGTGGTCCGCGTGGTCTGGATGGACAGAGGAGAGAGTAAACTCAGGGAACAGCGAGTAGATCCACTGCCAGAGGAACCGATCACGCTCGCCACAGACCCGTTCGTACTCGTCTGCCAGTTCTGCAACCTGGTCCGGGAGGCTGGTTGTCCGAACCTCTTCGAGAAGGCTCTGTGCATCAACAGCAGGTGACTCGACGCTCATCGTGACTGCCCCCCGACGCTTGCACCCTGTATCTCGGCACAGTCAGTCGAATAATGTGAAATTAACTGGTGGTTTGCTGTTTCTACTTCTCCGGATTGAACGGTCACTGCCTTGGCGCTCTTGCCCGACTGCGAGCCGGTTTCGATCAGTTGGTGTCCGAGGTCCATACGTTCGAAAGGCGAAGTTGAGCTTATAGTGGTACTGACGCGTAGCCTGCTAGTAGTGTACTGTTAACAAAGCATTTGACCGGTTTTAATTCAGGTTACGTACCAGTTTTTAAATTGCTACCGTGAAAGAAATATCTACTTACTGAAAATTACCATCGATGCACAGCTCAGAAGGGAAAATAAGGTGACAATAATACGTCTGTCAGCGGCAGTACCACTCGCAGTATAGGGCGCCAGCAGAACAGCCGTGGTGTCGAGTTACGCTTCGAGTCCGGTTGCGGCCGAAACGTCACGGGACGGTGTCACCAGCACTGAACGGTTCCCCTCGACTTCGATGCGACAGCCCGCCATACTGAACACGACCAGCCCATCAGGACTTGGAGCGTGATCCGTGTTTGGACGGAATAGCCGGTCCAGCGCGTCAGGGTCGATACAATCACTGATTCGATCATCGAGGTCGACGGGGTCGACACCCAGCGTGTCGGCCACGGCGTGGACGATGGTTTCGCTCAACGGTTCGTTGGGTGTCGGTCTGTAGACCAGTTTTGCCTGTGACATCGTTCGTCGCTGTTTGTCCTTTGATCAGTGATTGAAAAGGTGATTGTGGCTATACAGATACAGCCCGCCCGTTTGGCCACTAACAGTATAGCGACGGCCCATACTGTCGGACAGAGGTACGTACACTGTGGACACACGCGTCCGCGAGCGTCAACCCGCGTAAAACACTCTCGCCGAACGCCAGGTGCGAACTGCTCTTCCGACAGAATTAGCTATCCCCGAACACGAGTTCGAGGAGTTTTCGCTCGCTGACGCGGAGGTGGCGGTTAACCGTCGGCTGTGACACGTCGAGGCTGGATGCGATCTCCTGTCCGGTCGTCTCTCGGGGCCAGTCGAAAAAGCCACTCAGATACGCCGTCTGGAGGACTTCAAACTGTCTGTCAGTGAGTTGCTCCTCCAGTGCCGACCGGACTGTCCCGTCTCGCTGACTGTCAGACTGTGTGCTGTCACGGCGCGCAATCAGCGTGACGTTGGCGTAGCGCTCGCCGAGCTGTTCGACGAACTGTCGGACATCGGTTTCACCCGAAACGACAACCGTCGCCGTGAGTCCACCCGTCGACGTTCGGATAGATTTCAACCGCCCGCCCTGCTCCAGCAACGTCTCCGCGACGGTCTGGCCTGTCACGACGACCTCGTAAAGCCCGTCCAACTGATCGGTCGATATCGGTCGCGCGGTGTCGACGCGCGCCATCGACAGCAGTTGTTCCTCGACGACCTCGGGGTCACAGTCCGAAATAGCGAGGAAAAGACGGATCGCACCGTCGCTGCGCTGGACGGCCCCCTCACAGACGACCGAGACACCGACGCGGTCTGCGAGGTGGGTCAGGAACGACTGGGGGGCCGACAGCGACAGTTCGAGTTCGACAGTGCCGTCGCCCGCCCGTCGCTGTCGGGATTCGACCTCCCGTATCGCGTTTGCGATAGTCTCGCCCAGTTCGGCGAACACCTCCTGCAGCATCTCGTCGAACCCGCCTTCCTGGTCGGCGTACACTGTCAGGACGCCGTAGACGAAGCTGTCGTACTCAAGTGGAATACTGAGCGCCGATTGGAACTCGCGGGAGAGTGCCTCGGTTCGCCAGTGGTCGCCCCGGAGGTTGTCGGCCGCTGACGGGACAACGGTCATCGCTTCGGACTGGGCTGTCTGGACGGCCGGCGGTCCGCCATCGCGTTCGAGCGACAGCGAGATGGCGTCCAGATAGCTCGCGGTGTCGCCCGCCCACGCACGGGGGACGAGTTCTGTCGCATCCTGTCGGCCGAGCCAGGCGAAAGAGAACCACTGGGAGTCAGCCAGCTGGTCACACACCGCCTGCTCGATCTCCTCGGTTGTCTCCGCGTCGACGAGCACCTGATCGATCCGGCGGATAATCGCGTTGACCTGCTTGAGCCGCCGCAGTTCGCGGTTCTGTTCGCGGCGTTCGGCCTCACGCTCGCGGAGCGTCGTCTCGCGGTCGACGCGCGCGAGTGCGGCTTCCGCACTGGCGGCAAGAAGGTCTACCATCTCGCGCGTTCTGGTGTCGCCGTGTTGCTCGCCCAGCTCGATGTAGAACACGCCGTGGTCTTCGAGCGGGAGACAGAGTCGCTTCGCGTCAGCTGTCACCGGTCCCGCCCCGAGGTCGATGCGTTCGCCAGGCGCAATTTCGACCGGACTATCTTGCACGAACACGTCCCATACCGTGCTCCCGCCCGGTCCGATAGACGCGCTCCGGTCCGTCTCGGCGTCGCCGACGCTTCGAAGCGTGTTGTCGCTCCGGTCGAACAGGTAAATCTCTACGTCTGGTAACTCCAACACGCCGACGGCGGTGTCGAGTATCTGCTCTGCTACGGCAGTCTTCGTTTCCGTGTGTAGCAGCTTTCGGGTCGACTCGTGTAGCGCCGCGAGCGTCTCCTCGAACCGCTTCCGGTCCGAGATGTCACGGACGACGCCGACTTGCCGGTAGCTCCCGTCTTCGCGGTCGTACGTCGTGAACTTGGTCTCTATCGGGAGCGTGTCCCCGTCAGCCGTTCTGAGGTCCGTCGTCAGCGTCCCCACGTCGCGTTCGCCCTCGATGAACTGCCGTGACATCTCCGCGGCCTCCTCGATAACGGATTCGTCCGCCAGCAGCGTCGCGTTCGACCCGACCAGCGTGTCCTTGTCGTAGCCGGTCATCGACTCGACGGCGCTGTTGACCGTCTGCATCGTGAACGACTCGTCGAGCGTGTAGATGCCGTCCTCGATGGTCTCGACGATGCGCTCGTACTGTTCGAGCATCTCCGTCCGCTCGTGGCGTTCGGTGATGTCGTGGACGATACCAAGATACAGTTCCTCGCCGTCCCACTGCTGGGGCTCGAAGGCGATTTCGACCCACCGCTCCGTGTCGCCGGCAGAACACGACGACGTCAGCGGTGTTCCCGGCGACTGGCTGCAATGGGCCCTGAGGTCAACGTCAGTCAAATCCGGGAAGAATGCGCCTATCCGGCTTCCAAAGATGTCAGATGGGTCTGAGTCAAGGAGATCACAGAGGTGATCGTTCCCGGTCTGTATCTCCCCGTTCGCGGCGGCAACGACCACCGGCTCGGGCATTCGCGCGGCGAGCGTCTCCAACAGCACAGGGGGGGACTGCTGTGCCGGTGTGTCACGTGCCGCTTGTTCGTTCTCATCCGTTCCACCGACCGGCTTCTCCATACCGTTCCACGGCACTTGCCATGGGAAAGGTTGCTTTCAGTATACGTACCAGAACACAAACGGTGCGTATCAGTTAGGTCTGGATACGGCTCAGTCGCTCCCGCTGCGTCGACCGGCGATCCGAACCACGTCTTCGAGCCCGGACACGTCGTAGTCCGGCGTCACATCGAGTTGGGTGTCGACCCGGTGTGGGCGACGGATGAACGCCGAGTCGATGCCGGCGCGGTGTGCCGCCTCGATGTCGGATTCGTTGTCGCCGACGAACAGGGCGTCACTGACGTCGAGGTCCGCCATCGCCCGCTCGATGTAGTACGGCCGCGGCTTCTTCCGCCGAAGGCTCTCGACTGTCGGTTCGCGCGCCCAGACGGTGTCGAAGTAGTGGCCGATGTCGAAATGCTCGAAGGCGAAGGCGACGGTATCGCGCTGGTTCGAGGAAACCACGCCCAGCGGGCAGTCAAGTCGGTCAAGCACGGATACGTCGGCGTAGGGTTGTTTCTCGCCGGCGCGGATAAGCGCCCGCTGCACCGCGGTCAGTGCCTCGTCGCGAGCCCGGAAGAACTGCTCGGGGTCGATATCGTACTGAGTACAGATGTCGGTGAGTTCGGGTACCGTCACGCCGATGCTCATCGCCTCAACGTGGGCTGTCGACGGCGAGACCACCCCCAGTTTCTCGAACGCTTGACGCGCGCCGACGTAGTGTGCATCCATGTCCGTCAGCGTCAGCAACACGCCGTCGTTGTCGAAGATGACCGATTCGTACCCCATCACGTACTGTTACCGCGGACAGACGCAGAAAGGTTTCGCGTCCTCACAGCCCGAGGTCCTCACTGCCGCTCCCGCCCTGATCGAACTGCTCCGGCGGCCGCCCGGCCTCGTCGACGACCTCGTCCGTGACGACGACCGGACAGTCAACCCGAAGGGCAATCGCGATGGCGTCAGACGGGCGGGCGTCGAACACCATGTCCTTGCGCCGGTCGTCGGTGTACTGCTCCGCGTCAATCTTCCCGTAGAAGGTTCCGTCAGCCAGGTCGTCGATACGAACCCGGTCGATGGCGGCCCCGAATTCCGTCACCATCTCGACCAGCAGGTCGTGGGTGAGCGGGCGCTCGAAGGGCTCGCCGGCCATCGCCAGTTGCATTGACTGGGCCTGGTCCTTACTGACGAAGATAGGGACGATCTCCTCGCGCGCTCGGAGCAGAACGACCGGCGTGCCGCCCCCTTCCTCGCTGACGCCGACCCCGACCCCTTCGACCGTGGCATCGTGTTCCATGGGCCAGTGTTGGGCTCGCGGGTATGAAAAGCTACCCCGGCGGCGGTTTCAGGGGCCTGTGGCGTGCCTGGCGCGTCCCCGCTTCGAGGGCTTCGTCGACGGTCTGGCCGCGCGACGTGCCAGCCCGCTGTCCCGCTCAGCAGTCCGGTTTCGGCCCGACAGCGCAGTGAGCCCCCGTCGAATCCGGATTAAACCGAATTAAATCGGACAATAGAGCGCTCAATCCGGGCAAATTCGTCTTAATCCGTCTTTTCGGCTTGCCCCCTTCATATGCTACTGGGCCAGAGAGACGAGCGGAGGCAACGATCACAATGAAACTCACTACGATTGCCGGCGGCCTGCTTGCCGTGCTCGTCATCACGGGCTCGGCGGCGGCACTGCCCGGCGCAGCAAGCACACAGGCCGACGACCACGCGAACAACGCACAGGCAGACAGCGCCGCCGAGCAGGCGGCGAATGAAACAGCGAACGCAGGCGAGAACGAATCTGATGGCGCTGCCGAGGCGGCTGACCGCCGTGGCCCGCCCGCTGACGCCGGTCAGGCAGGCGACCAGCGCGGCCCGCCGTCGGACCTCCCCGAGCAGGTCCCTGACTTCGTCAGCGAGATTCACACGCTTATCGGACAGAAGCAGGCTGGCGACCTCGCGGGCGACCTGGGCGCACAGATCAGCGACCTGACCCCCGGTGACGAGAGCGACGGGGCCGCAAACGAGACCGAATCGGCGTCTGAAGGCGTTGACGCGGAGTCCACTGACGACGTGGATGCTGACGAGGAGTCCACCGATGACACGGATGCTGACGACGAACAGTCCACTGCGGGCGACAGCGACGCGTAATCCCCTCTGACCTGACGGCTCTCCCCGACCGACTGATCAAGCGCGGTTTTTTTGCTTGCTGAACTCCGAAAGAGGTGTATGGAAGACACCGCCGAGTCCAGCGTCCACGACGACAACGGAACCCGTGACCGCACGACAGCAGACCTCCTTGCGGGTGACGAGGACTCGTCGGCGTCGGAGTCGTCGGGCGGAATGAACCGGAAGCGAGCCCTCATGTTCGTTGCGCCGTTTCTCGCTATCGGACTGTTCGACTTGGCCCTGCTCCTCGGCTGGGGGCTGGACCCGCTGTGGGGGTTCATGATTCTCCCGCCGATACTGTTCGTCTCAGTGCTCGGCTGGATTGCGTTCCGAACCGGGTTCGCGAGCGACCGGACCGGAGACCCAGCCGTCGATAGCCACGACTGACGGGTTGTGGCGTCGGTAGAACACCGAGTGACTGCCCGCGCCGTTGCGGGTTCCTATTCCTCGAACAGGTCGTCGACGGCACCCCGGGCGGCAAGGGCGGCGTCGTCCGCGACCTGTGCCTCGTTCTGACGACTGTCGGGCGCGTTGACGTACACGTCGACGTCCAGTACGCCATCTTCGAAGGTGACAGTCACGTCGAGGTCCTCAACCGCGCCGACGTCGTATCGAGAGAAGACAACGTCTTCGGCGGCGGCTGAGGCCGTCTCGACGACCTCATCGTCTGTCGGCATCGCCTTATGCGCCGCCAGCGCCGGGGCCGCCGGCCGGACCCGCGCCGCCTGCGCCGCCGAGCATCTGCTGGAGCTCGCTCTGGAGCTCTTCGAACTGCTCCTGGACGCGCTCTTCCTGCTTTTCGAGCGTCTCGACGCGGACTTCGAGGCTGTTGACCTTCTCTTCGAGGTCGTCCTGTGCCTCGTCGAACTCGGTCTTCACGAGGAGCTCGCCGACCTCGCGGTACATGGTCGCGTCCTCGTCAATGTCGTCGAGTTCGTCAAGAGCCGTCTGGGACTCCTGGAGCTCTGTCTCGGCCTGCTGTTTCTGTGCGGCGACCTGCTGTGCTGTCTGCTGAAGGTCCTGCAGTTCCTCGAGCTTCTCCTGTGCTTCAGGCGGAAGATTACCCTGCATACCTTCAGAGTTGGGAGCCGGAGTGTTAAACCCATGCATCTAGCTCCGGACGTGGGTGTCGGAGCCACGGCAGGCTCAGGGTTCAAATCGTCCGATATCGGCGTAGAACGTCTGAACTGGGGGCAGAGTCAGATCCACGCACCGATAGTAGAATGACACGGGAATGCGGGGTTGGAGTAATTCTTTCTCTCATGGCGCTATGCCGGCGTCTGGACACAACACTCGGTGGGTTCGGCGTAACACGTTTGCGTCTCACAGCCCTTACTACGGTATGTCCCACCCATCACCGGAGACGGCCGCTGACCCGGAGGCGTTGGTCGCTGCACTGCCGGACCCGCCGGCACCATGGCAGCGAAGTGATGCCAACGGCGGTATCGTCGAGTATCGGATACCGGACGACGACGGCGTCTGTGCTGCGGCCAAACTCGTTGTTCGACCCGAACTTTTCGACGACAGTGCGGTCCGGGTCGATAGAAAACAGGGGTGCAAAGACGTCGGAACGGGGCGACATCCAGATATCGAGAGCGCTGTCGATGCTGTTACCACCGAAATAGCCGCGGCGGTCGGCGACTAGCGCTCGCGGCGACCTACGCTGGCCCGTCGGTCAGTCCGGCGACCGTGGTGTACAGTCCGAACGTCGAGATGATTGTTCCGGCGAGCTGTGTCCCTGCAGTGGCGAGAAATCCGACATCCATGTACAACAGCGGGGCAAGCATGAACCAGCCGCCAAAGACCGTCGTCAGGACAGCCGGCGGTAAACTCGGCTCGCCGGTCGCGCGAAGGAGTTGGAGGTTTCGAACGGTGAAAACGAGGCCGAGAAGCCCGCTCGAAGTCACGCTGCCGGTAAACGCGGCGGACGACCCGACGACGATTGGGAGCAGCGCACCGACGAGACAGCCCAGCACGCAGAGACTAGCCGAAGCCACGAGAAACTGAGGCGCGGGTTGTTTTGACACGGTAACGAGTACGGACGACGTTTATTAGTTCCTTCTCCCAGCATAGATGGGCTGACGCCAGCCCGGCTCCGGTCGGCCCTACGCGACCTCGCCGACAGCCCGTTCTCGCAACTCACCAGTCAGATGCATCCCGTGTTGATCGATGCGCCTGACGATCCGCTTTGCCTGTGTCGGTTTGAGGTACTTGTCCTCGATAGCGGCCCGGACCACGACGCCGAAACTGCTCGTCACCTCCGCGCCAAGGCCCTGCGCCATCCGGCGGACGGTGCGGTCCTCAGAGACGACAGCCACGGCGGACCGGTCATCGCTATCACGGTGGGCCAGTACGCCGGCCAGCACCGTCACGGCGGCTCCAAGGTCGGAATCGCCGAGCAGGGACCCGGCCTGGTCGATGTGGCCGTCATCGACGCCGGTGTCGATACCGCTCTCACGGTATTCGGTCAGGTTTGTCGCGGTCGGTTCGACCTGAACCTCGTCGATGACTGGCTCTGGAATGACGACGTCGCCGTCAAAGGCGTCCAGCAACGACAGCTCTCCCACTTGCCCCAGCGAGTACAGCGACGTCGGCCCGACATAGATGCGGGTCATAGCTCCGCGGCTGTGTCAGCATCGAGCTCCAGATCGGATAGCTCAAGCTGTGTCGTCAGGTTCCGCTCGCGGGCCACGTCGAGCCACTCCGCGATGGAGAGGTCCGCAAGCTGTGCGGCTTCGGCCGCCGACACGTCGCCGGACTGGTACTGCTCGACAGCGACACGGAGCCTGAGGGTTTCCAGTCCCTCCCGGAGGGCCTTCCGAATCGTGGTCGACCGGTCTTCGGAAAGTAACTCGGCGACGTCGTCCAGTTCGTCTTTCTCTTCGCTCGGGAGCCGCGCGCTGATTGTCGGCATGTTTGCACAGTCATCCGCCGTAAACGCACATCAAACTACGGGTCGGGGAACCGCCTATCGTACTCTTGACACTCCAGCGGCGCTGTCTGGAAGCCAATCCGAACGGAAGGGCCGACCACCAATCCTTAACGCCGCGGGGTCCCACGGAGAGGCAATGAGCGACGAAGCACATGCGTTCGTTCCCGGCCACATCACGGGCTTTTTTACCGTTGACCGGGGCGAGGACCCGGTCGAGACCGGCTCCCGCGGGGGCGGGCTGGCCCTGTCTGACGGCGTTTCCGTTACCGTCGGCCGCGGCGCGGAGACCGAGATAACGCTGAACGGCGAGCCGATTGAGGTGGAGGCCGTCGAGCGAGTGCTGGACGCCTTGCGAATCACGGCGACTGTCACTGCCGAAACGCCGCTCCCGCTCGGGGCTGGCTTCGGCGTTTCAGGCGGACTGGCACTCGGCACTGCGCTGGCGGCCAACGCCGTCTTCGGCCACGGACTCTCGTACAACGAACTGGTGACCATCGCCCACGGCGCGGAGGTTCAGTCCGGCTCGGGCCTCGGCGACGTTGTCGCACAGGCTCGCGGTGGCGTCCCGCTCCGACTCGAACCCGGCGGCCCGCAGTACAACTACCTCGACGCCATCCCGGCACGTAGCCGCGTCGAGTATATCACGCTCGGCGAGCTATCGACGGCGGACGTGGTCGGCGGCGACACGGACGCGCTGACGACCGCCGGCGAACGCGCGCTCTCGGAGGTGGTGAAAGAGCCGACGCTGTCGACGTTTATGCAGGCCGCCCGGCAGTTCTCCCGCGAGGCGGACCTGCTGACGCCGGAGGTGAAAGGAGTCATCGACGATGTGGCCGAGGCCGGCGGGGACGCCGCGATGGCGATGCTCGGCGAGACGGTGTTCGCGCTCGGGACCGGCCTCTCCGATGCGGGGTACGACGCGACTGTCGCCGCCATCTATCCGCCCGGTGCGACCATCGAAGATGGGGGCTAACGCCACACGCCGGAGTATATTCGAACCGTCTCGCTTATCAGCGCGGGCCCGTAGCCACAGCTATGGACTGTCGGCAGTGTGCCACGCCGCTTGACCGACCGGGCGACTACTGTCTGGTCTGTCACACTGCCAATACGGACGCCGTCGTCCTCAAACTCGACCGCGAGCGGGCGACGGTGACATCACTGCTGGACGGGTCGGTCGTCGGCCAGCGGACGGTGACGACGACGCCCGAAGGCGAGGGAAGCGACGAAACCGTCGTCGTCGAACTCCGCAACTTCGCCGGCCTCGTCGCGGACGAGGTTCGGCGCAAACGACCGGAGGAGGTGTACGTCACCGGCGAACGCGATGTCATCGCCGCTGTCCGCCCGCAACTGCACTACGAGTTCTTCCGCGTCGAGGGCGAGGACCCGGTCCAGCGGGTCATCGACCGACAGGGCGAACCCGCACTGGAAGTGGTCGACGCCGCGCCGGCGGAGAAACTCGGCGGGAGCCACTCGACGCTCATCGGCGGCCGGTCGGGCCAGCGGGTCATCCAGACCGTCGCCGGTCACCCACACGTCAAGAAGGTCATCCCCGGCCCCATCGACGCTGGCGGCGCGAGTTCGCCCACGGGGGTCCGTGCGAAGGCGACTCGCGCCGACGCCAACGGCAATGTCCGGGTACTCATCCGCGACGGCTCCAGCGTGCAGGAGAACCGCGTGGTCACGACGGCCGGCGACCGCGAACTCGGCGAACACGTCCGGGCCGACCTGAACGAGGCACTCAGAGAAGCTGAACTGCAGGAGTAGCGCCGCTTCGGACGCGCGGTCACGCCACGATGACGCCGACAGCGAGCACGGCGGCGACCGCGACTCCGACGACGCCAGTCCGGCGAATCGCCGGAAACGCCGTTTGGACATCGAGGACCATCGGGAGCGCATGGAGTGCGGCGAGTGCCAGATACCCCGTCGGGGCGACCAGCGGAAACGCTACGGCTCCGACAGCGAGCAGACAGAGGCCGACGACGCCCGCACCGAGGTAGCCGCGTCCGCGCGCGGGCCGTCCGGCCCCTTCCAGAACGCCGCCGGTCCAGCAGTAGCCAACGGCCGTCGCGCCGACCCACGCGTGCCAGAACGCCAGTTGCTCGGGGACGACATCGAGGAGGCCGCCGACAGTCAGCGCCGTCGCGGTGGTGTTGACCGCTCCCCAGGCGAACATCGCGTCGGAGAAGCGCACCGAGTCAGGCGCGTGCAGGACGGTCACGCCGACGAAGCCACCGATCAGCACGACCCACAGCCCCGCAGCCAGCAGCGCGCTATCGGGGCGGTCTAGCCAGGCTATCGCCTGTGTGCCGCCCCAGCCGAGCAGTCCGGCCGCTGCTCCCGAAAGCAGGAACTCCGAGGCCGTAAGCCGTCCGCTCGTGGTCGGTGCGAGCCGGCGGAGGCGGCTTCGGAGCCCGTCGAGCGCTGCCATCAGCTGACGGTTTGCCCGCCTCCCTCTTGAGTTATGTCGCCGCGGGCCCGCCGGGAGCCGAATCTCGAAGGCCTTATGTGGCCGCTCGGCGGACAACAGACCACTATGGCTAGCAAGAGCGGAAAGACCGGCAGCTCGGGCCGTTTCGGGGCTCGCTACGGTCGCGTGTCCCGACGCCGCGTCGCGGAGATCGAATCGGAGATGAACGAGGACCACGCCTGTCCGAACTGCGGCGAAGACCGCGTCGACCGTCAGGGCACGGGCATCTGGCAGTGCGGGTACTGTGACTACAAGTTCACCGGCGGCAGCTACAAGCCGGAGACGCCCGGTGGCAAGACTGTTCGACGCTCTATTCGGGCTGCACTGTCCGAAGACGAGGAGTAAAGGACCTCCATCCCTATCTTTCAGCTATGAGCTATAAGTGTTCACGCTGTAAGCGCGACGTGACGCTGGACGAGTACGGCGGCGTCCGCTGCCCGTACTGCGGACACCGCGTCCTGCTGAAGGAGCGGTCGCCAGACGTCAAAGAGATCAACGTCAACTGAGACGGTCGGTTCGCGGCCGACAGTCGACGGCCGACTGCGCCACGTTGCACGCGGCTTTTCTGGGGCAGTCCTGCGACCGATGCCTACCCACGAACAGTATGACTGCACCACATCAGACCCACCTCACCGCCGAGTACGACAGCACTGACCAGGCTCGCGCCATCGAGCGGAGCATCCGTCCCGAAATCGACGATATCGAGGGCGACCGGACGACAGCGCGGCTCTGCCGGAACGGGCAACACGTCGAACTTACGGTCAAGGCGACTGACCTCGTCGCACTGCGGGCAGGTATCAACACGTGGCTGACGCTACGTGGCGTTGCCGAGGACTCTTTTGCGGGACTGCAATGAGGAAAACGGCGTGGTAGCCGAGCATTACTGCCGGTAGCGGTCCGGGACGTAGGCCGCAATCGATTCGGGAACGTTGCCGAACACGACCGGCGCCAGGGCTGCTAGCCGACGACGCAGGAGTCCGTAGGTCGCGCCGGTGAGGAGGGCCGCGGCGACGACCCACCGGAACGGTCCGTCCAGAACGACGAACAGCGGCGCGCCAACGAGTATCATCAGTCCCACGTCCGCGGGTGACCCGTCGTACAGTATCCATCGCTTCGGTGACCGCCATCGGCCGCGGACGTGGTCGTACACGGCACGCTCGGACGTGGCCTCCCACGGACGGAGTTCGAGGCCGCCGCCGTACCGGTCCATCCGGCAGTGGAGGGCAGCGCCCATCAGTACGAACGTGAGCGCGACGAGCAGCGGTGTCTGGAGGATAGCGGCGAACCCGGCGGTCGGGAGCACCGCGAGCGTGTACCCGCTGGGGAAATGCAGCGTGCGCCGATGGCCCGAGTACAGGTCGAGGTCGGGCAGAACGCCGCCGACGAGGCCGCCAGCGAGCGCTACTACGGCGTGGTCTGGCGCAAGGACGAGCAGCGGTGTCGCGATGGCGAGCCCCGCTATCGCGTGCGTCGGCAGCATCATACACCTGTATAACGGCCTGTCAGCGGTATAAACACGTCGCTGGGTTTATTCGCTGTCGTACCCCACTTAGATGCAATGACGGATGGGTCCGAGCGTCCCGACAGTAGCCTCGGCAACATCGACCTCGATGGGACGGTCGAGCGTCTCTTTCGTGATGGGCGAACAAACGCAATCATCGCATGGGTGCTCGTCGCCGTTCTCCCGGGTGTGTTCATCGACAGTGTCCTCGATCTGGACTACCGGTGGATGTTGTTCGTCGCCGTTGTGAGCGCTGTCGTTCTCGTCCCGCCGGTCGCCTACCGTGAGTGGCGCGTCATGTTGCCGTGGGAACTGCTCTTGCTTGCCTCTCTGCCGATCCTCATCCGCGGACTCGTCGGCGGGACTGTCGGAACGTTCGCCAGCTACCTCTCGCTCGCTGCGCTGGCCTTGCTCGGTATCGTCGAACTGCACATGTTCACCGAACTTACAGTCACGCACTGGTTTGCCGTCTGCCTCGTTGTGCTGACGACGCTCGCTGCGGCAGCCGCCTGGACCGTGTTCCGGTGGAACGCCGACCGGTTTCTCGGCACATCGTATCTCACGACCAACGAGGCGCTGATGGCCGAGTGGCTGTACGTCACTCTCGCTGGCCTCGTCGCAGGTGTGTTGTTCGATGGCTACTTCAGACGGCGGGACCGCCGCCTCTGGCGCGTCGTCCGACGGATGGTGCGACGATGAGGCTGCCCCGACCGTCGATGCGGAACCAGCGGCGGATCACCCATGCAATGCAACTCGTCTTATGTGCGCTGGTCGGATACGGCGTTGTTGCCGGCCAACCAAAGCCGATAACCAACGGCGGTGTCGGTCTGCTCGTCACGTTTCTCCCCGCGGTGATGCGGCGAAACTACAACCTCGCGCTTGACCCGTGGCTCGCCCTCTGGGTCACGACCGCGGTGTTTCTGCATACGCTCGGCTCGGCCGGGCTCTACGGACAGATCGGCTGGTGGGACCACCTCACCCACGCGATGTCGGCCTCGCTCATCGCCGCGTTCGGGTACACGACGGCCCGGACTATCGACCTCCACAACGATTCGATTCACATCCCCAAGCGCGTCTTTTTCGTGTACATCTTCGTCGTCGTACTTTCCTTCGGGGTGCTATGGGAACTGTTCGAGTTCGCGCTGGACATCGTCGCCACCGAGACGGGTGTCACGATGCCGCTTGCACAGCATGGTCTCGATGACACAGTCCGGGATACGATGTTCAATTCGCTCGGAGCGCTGCTGGTCGCGGCGTTCGGACAGGCCCATCTCACCGATGTCGCAGAGACGCTCCGGGAGCGGCTGTTCGCTGTCGACTGATATCGGGCGTTTCACTGGACCTGCTGGCCGAGATGATAGCTAGCGGGGGTGCGATGACCAACGACAGTACGCGTTCGGTCCGACTGTCCCCCGTTCGAGACGCCACGGCAGGAAGCGTGCTGTCCCGGTCACTCACCTATTGTGGTCGCCAATAATGTAGAATAAGTGTCAGTTAGACACTGTCGCCGCCGAACAGTTATTATCCCTCAGTAAAGTGGTTGAACAGCATACCAGGGTGATGATCGGAAACGACCTCGACGACGTTGCGTTTGCGGGAGCGAGACAGGCCGGCGCTGCCAGTCGAGACATCGAAGTCGTGTATCTCGATACTGACGCGACAGCACGAGAGCGGATACACGAGGGGCTGGCGGACCACCACGCCGACATAACAGTCACAAGCGTGGCGACGACAGATGCGGCACTCGAAGCCGCCGCGTCGACAGTGGTTTCCTGTCTTGTCCTTGACCCCGCTGGTCTGGGCGATATCCCGGACTCGCTAGTGTCGAACGACCGCTATCCGGTCGTCCTCTACACCGACGCCACGACGCCGGACAGCGTTGCGACTGTCTTCGACGATGCGGAGACGGTCGTTAGGAAACGGGGGGGACGAACAGCTGACGTTTCTGGCGGAGAAGATCGTCAGCGTAGTGTCGGCGTCGGCTGACCGGACCGAGTCTGCGCTACAGGATGCGGTATCCGGAATCGAATCGCGTGCTGAAGCGAGCGAAATCGCTGTCCTTCTGGCAGATGACGGGACGGTACAGTGGTCGAGCGAAGCGGTGTCGGCGTTCGTTGATGGCCTTGACGATACCAGCCGCGTCGAGCGCTTCTACGACGCGATGAAGGCAGCACTTCCCGATACGTCAAGCGGCCGTCGGCAGTTACAGCGGCTTCGTGACTCCGCAAGTGAACCGGTTGCCGTCCGGATTCCGGGCGGCGAACGCGACCAATACCTCCTCCGACGCGGGCACGAGCTACCGGACGCCGCGGGGGGACTCACGCTTGTCCTGCTGCGAGATATCACCGGCACCGCCCGGCGTGATACCCGCATTGCGCTGCTGGATCGCCTAGTCGAGCAAGCACAAGATGGTCTCTACACGCTCGATGAACGTGGTGTCATCGACTTCTGCAACGAGTCGTTTGCGGTGAATCTCGGGTACGAACCGGCTGAACTGTGTGGCAAACACGCTTCGGAAGTGCTGGCACCCGGTGAGCTCTCGACGGGGCAGGCGACTGTGGAAACGTTGCTCGAAGCACCTGAGGGGGAGGGTACAACTGTCGATCTGACGTTTTGTCGGAAAGACGGCACTGAACGGGACGTATCAATCAACTATACGTTGCTTCACGACGAGAATGGCGGCTACAATGGGCTGATCGGCGTCGCCCGAGATATCACGGAGCGCTGTAACCGCGAGCGCGAGTATCAGGAGATGACCGAGCGATTGAATTTCGCACTCGAGGGCGCGGAACTCGGTGTCTGGGACTGGAACCCGAAAACTAACGATGTCACCTTCGACGAGCGCTGGACGGGCATGCTCGGCTACACGAGAGATGAACTGGAGCCACACTACGAGACGTGGGCCGACCTCGTCCATCCAGACGACCTCGACCGAGTGGAACAGGCGCTCGCGGAACTGAAGTCCGGTGAGATCGAACTGTATCAGAGCGAGTTCCGGATGCGGACGAAAGACGGGGACTGGCGATGGATTCGGGATATCGGAAAGGTGTTCGAGTGGAACGACGACGGCGAGGCGATCAGGGCAGTCGGAATCCATCAGGACATCACTGACGAACGGAAGCGACAGAATGCAATCGAACGACAGCGCGACGAACTGGCGACGCTCAACGGGGTCAATATGGCCATACAGGACCTCATTTACGCTTTAGGTAGTGCCGCGACCCGTCAGGAGACTGCTGAAACGGTGTGTGAGCGCGTTGTCGAATCCGACCTCTGTGAGCTAGCGTGGATCGGCGAGCGAGCGGGCGCGAACGACAGTCTCGTCCCAAAAACGGTGGCCGGCGACGACGACGTTTTTCTCGACGACCTCATCGTTAGTGACGGGAACGACCGAGTCCTGTGTGAAACAGCCCTCGTGACAGGGACGGTCCAGACGGTACAGGACTGTGGCGATCCAACCGAATTCAAACAGTGTGGAGCCGCCGCTCGCGAGCAGGGGTTCAAATCTGCCGCAGCGATTCCGCTGGTTCAGGGGAACACCGTCCACGGCGTTCTCTGTGTGTACGCTGACCAGCCAGCGGCGTTCAGTGGTCGAATAGCCGACAGTTTCGCCGTCCTCGGTGAGATGGTCGGATACACACTTGCCGCGGTCCAGAACAGGCAACTTCTGTCTGACGATGCCGCGCTTGAACTGATATTTGAGTCAGACTGCGCTGACATACCCTTTGTCTCGGCAGCGAATGCGTACGGATGCAGACTCGAAGTCATCGAGTCTGTCGAGACTGAGCCGACACATCTGGTCTATATCTCCGTGCATGGGGGGCCGCCCGATGCAGTCTCTGCGCATCTCTGTTCGCACGCGGACATCCTCGGTTCGCGGGTCGTCCGTTCAGACGATGCCAGCGGCGTTATCGAACTTCAGGTCACAGAAACCATCCAATCGCTGCTTCTGGATGTCGGTGCCCGTTGCCAGACGATAGTTGCCGATGCCGGGACGCTCTCGATTACTGTCGAGGCCTCACCGGATGCTGACACTCGGGCGATACAGGACGCAGTCTCTGACCGGATGCCGGGTATCACGCTGAAGGCAAAGCAGGAGCGCGCGCAGACAGGCGACATACCTGACGTTGAGAGTGACCCACGCAAGCACCTGACCGAGCGTCAGGAAGAAGTCCTCAGAACGGCCTTCCTGACGGGCTATTATGACTGGCCTCGGGATACTAACGCCGAGCAACTGGCAGACAGGCTCGGTATCGCGTCACCGACGCTCCATCAGCACCTCCGGCGGGCGCAGCGGAATCTCATCGATGCTGTGTTTGAAACGTCGCACTGAGCCATGGTGACACCGTCAGCGAGCGGAGCTTATGCGTCAGACGGGTACCTAGTCCTCTAGGTACAAAGTTAATACTGGATAGCGCTGTTAATTTCACGTGCACAAATGAGCAACCAAAGGAATGTTGGGTATCAAAGTGACCAGTGGCGAGGGATGACACCGTCAGACAGAACGCTGTCTACGGCGGATGTAGATGACGTATTCAAGATCTTGGCTGATTGGCGGCGTCGTGCCGTCTGTCGCTACTTTGCGAACGATGACCGGACGGCCGCTGACGTTGGGGCGCTCGCATCGGCAATCTCGGAGCTGGGGGGCACGAGCACGGTCGATGCAGCAGACACATCACCCGCGGCTATCCGAACACAGCTCGAAGAGGAGCACCTCCCGGTGCTCCATCGAATTGGACTCATCGACTACGACGAGCGAAGCGGCGCAGTGAAGTACTGGGGTTCGCCCACCGTCGAAAAGTGGGCCGACCACGCGGCGGCTGTCACGCAGCGGACCGACTTCTAGCGGACCGACGGGCCGCATCTGGGGGCTGTCGCCTGTCGGAGCCGCTACTGCTTTTTAATGCGGGTGCCAACGCCGGAGCATGGACCTCCCACCGGTCGGACTCGGCACGATGGGTATCGAGAACGAGGCTGTCGTTCGGACAGCTATCGACTGCGGCTACCGCCACTTCGACACCGCACAGATATACGACAACGAGGCCGTCGTGGGTGCAGGCATCGCCGATGCCGACGCCGACCGGGCGGACCTGACTGTCGCGACGAAACTCTGGATCGACGCGCTCGGGGCGACCGCCGTCCGTCCGAGCACGGAAGCCAGCCTGGAACGGCTCGGACTCGACGCCGTCGACCTACTGTACGTCCACCGGCCGCGCGGCGACTACGACCCCGAAACGACGCTGCCCGCTGTCGAGGCTGTCCGCGAGGCGGGACTGGCCGAGCATGTGGGACTCTCGAACTTCGAACCGGACCAGTTGGCCGTCGCGCGCGAGTTCCTCGACGGGATCGACGCACATCAGGTCGAGTTCCATCCGCTGTTCTGGCGTAAATCACTGCTCACTGACGCCCAGAAACACGGCTACCCGCTGGTCGCGTACGCACCGCTGGCCGGCGGTCGCGTGTTCGAGGACCCGACTATCGCGGATATCGCAGACCAGCACGATACGTCCCCTGCTGCGGTCAGCATCGCCTGGGTGACCAGCTACGACAACGTCGTCACGATTCCGAAGGCATCCTCCCGGTCCCATCTCGAAGCGAACCTCGCCGCCGCTGACCTCCAGTTGACAGACGCCGATATCGCGCGCATCGAAGCTATCGACCGTGAGGAAGAACTGTTCCCGGAGTGAGTTCACCCCGGAGCGGGCGGCTATCACCCGCTACCCTGTTACTGCCCGAGAGCGGATACTGGTTTCGGAAATTCGAAAATAAACCGAATACCGATACCGTTTGGCTATGCGGTCTTAAGTCAGTGTTTCGTATATAGAATGTATGCCAGCTGCCAGTACCGCCGCAACGACACTACTTCAGGCGTCACAGTCCGAGGTGCTTGGGGAGATTCAGTCGAACTTCCTCCTGAACTCCTCGCTTTGGGTAAACATTGCGCTTGCGGGAGTCGTAATCCTCCTGTTCGTCGCAATGGGCCGCGAACTCGAATCGTCACGGGCGAAACTCATCTGGGTCGCAACGATGTTGGTTCCGCTGGTATCGATCTCCAGCTACGCCGGTCTGGCCTCGGGGCTGACAGTCGGGTTCCTGCAGATGCCGCCGGGTCACGCACTCGCCGGTCAGGAGGTCCTGTCGCCGTGGGGCCGCTACCTGACCTGGACGTTCTCGACACCGATGATTCTCCTGGCGCTGGGCCTGCTCGCCGACACTGACATGGCGTCGCTGTTCACCGCCATCACGATGGATATCGGGATGTGCATCACCGGGCTCGCAGCCGCGCTCGTCACCTCATCGCACCTGCTGCGCTGGGTGTTCTACGGTATCAGCTGCGCGTTCTTCATCGCAGTGCTGTACGTCCTGCTCGTCGAATGGCCGGCCGACGCTGAAGCCGCCGGGACGAGCGAGATATTCGGGACGCTCAAGCTGCTGACCGTCGTGCTGTGGCTCGGCTACCCGATTCTGTGGGCACTGGGCTCGGAAGGCGTCGCGCTCCTGAGCGTCGGCGTCACCTCGTGGGGCTACTCCGGCCTCGACATCCTCGCGAAGTACGTCTTCGCGTTCCTGCTCCTGCGCTGGGTGGCAGCTAACGAGGACACCGTCACCCAGGCCGGGATGAGCCTCGGCTCTGGGGGCGCGGCCCCGGCGGACGACTGAGATACGCGTCGAGACGCGAACGCTCCACTTTATTTTGTCCGTTCTATACACCTCTCGACCGCTGTTCTTCCCAACCGCGCCCACTCAGTACCCTTCGTGGTGGCCACCCAATCAGCGGCCGTGGCTGTCGCAAGTGGCACTCACCGGCGTTCCGGGTCGTTCACAATCCACCGAAGTCAAAAACGAATATGATACAACGTTCAATTGACTAGTCTGTATGCCCTCCCCTTTCGAAAACCCGGTCGTTCGCTACGGTATCCCACTGGTCAGCGTCACGGTAGTTGCGGCTGTCGCGTTCCTCTTGCTTGAGGGAACGATACAGTATGTCGCACTCGGTATCGCTGCGCTCGAAGTTGTGGTCGCACCACAGATTCTGAAACAGGCGGCGTCGAACGCCTAGTCGCGGACAGGTCGTCCCAGTGGTCCAGTTCGGTTATCGACCTGTGGCTGTCCACTTCTGACAGCTATCGATTGCTATCTATACCTGCTGTGAGACAGTGCGCTCGCGTGTCGCTACGCTCCCGCTCGCTTTACCGAGGTTCTTCGCTGCGGTCAGAACCTCGCTCCCTACGGAGAGAGTCGCTGTCTGTCTCGCGGGAACACTGTGAGACTCGCTCCGCTCGCCTCACAAGCTCCCGCTCAATAGTCGCGTCATCGCCTACGGCGACAGACGCTGCCGATCTCGCGGGAACAGCACCGCTTCCCGAATGTTTTCCAGCCCGAGCATCGTCATGATGAGGCGCTCGCCGCCGAGGCCCCAGCCGGCGTGGGGCGGCATGCCGTACTTGAACATCTTGGTGTAGTACTCGAAGGCCTCTGGGTCCAGGCCCTGCTGCTCGAACCCTTCGACGAGGTGGTCGAAGCGGTGTTCACGCTGGCCGCCAGAGACCAGTTCCATCGACGGATGCATCATGTCGAAGCCAGTCGAGACTTCTTCGTCGTCGTCGTGGTCCTTGATGTAGAACGGCTTGATCTCGCTCGGCCAGTCGGTGATGAAGTAGTGCTCGCCGACCTCTTGCCCGAGGACGTGTTCGGCCTCCGTCGAGAGGTCGTCGCCCCACACCAGCGGCTCGTCGAGCTCGCCGGTGGCGTTGATTTTGTCGAGCGCCTCCTCGTAGGTGAGCCGCGGGAAGTCACCTTCGGGAGCTGCGAACTCGTCTTCGAGGCCGAGCGCTTCGAGCTGGTTCTGACAGTTCTCGGCGACGCCCTCGTAGGCGGACTTGACGACGTGCTCGCAGGCGTCCATCGCTTCGGTGTGGTCGTAGAAGGCCGACTCGAAGTCGATAGAGGTCGCCTCGTTGAGGTGCCGCGGCGTGTTGTGCTCCTCGGCGCGGAAGATCGGGCCGATCTCGAAGACGCGTTCGAGGCCGGAGCCGACCATCAGCTGCTTGAACAGCTGCGGGCTCTGGTTCATGAACGCTTCCTGACCGAAGTAGGTGATGGGGAACAGCTCGGTGCCGCCCTCGGTCCCCGTGGCGACGATCTTCGGCGTGTTGATCTCTGTACAGTTGAGTTCCCGGAACGCCTCGCGGACCGACCGGAGGACTTCCGCGCGGATCTCGAAGATGGCCTTTACTTCGTCCTTGCGGAGGTCGAGCGTGCGGTTGTCGAGGCGGGTCGGCAGTTCGGCGTCGACCTTGCCCGACGGGTCAAGCGGCAGTTCGGGGTCGGCTTCCGAAATCACGTCGACGGACGCCGGCGTGACCTCGACACCAGTGGGCGCGCGCGGCTCCTCTTCGACGTCCCCGGTCACAGAGATGACCGATTCGCGCTGGACGTTCAGCCCCGTCTCGACGAGGTCGTCGTCCATCTCGTCTTTCTCGAACTTGACCTGTATCTTCCCGGTGGTATCTCGAAGAATGAGGAAAGCGATTCCACCGAGGTCTCGGATCTCGTGGACCCAGCCGGCGACGGTGACCGTGTCACCCGGCGTCGCGTCCGCCGTGTATGTTCGGTTTTCCATGGCTGTTCGTTCTTGTGGCCACAACTTAAGAACAGTCTTTCGAGGCGAGGGGAATCCGTTCTCGGAACAGCGGTTGGCCGCGAGAAAATACAACACCTTTGGGTCGACCGAAGCGATAGCGCGCTTCTGTGTAAACATAGCAGCCGTTGGTAGTGTATTTTATATGATATACTTTCAAACCCGACCACATGGCCCTCCCCCGATGGTTTCCCGTTGCACGGAAAGAGGCGGTCACGTTATTCAAATCGAAAGCAATCTGGACACTTGCGCCCCTGCTCGTCGTCTGGGGGTATGGTCCAACCTACGAGAGTTGGGACGTGCTTGGCCCGAACGTCACGGTCGGCTTCGTTCAGGTAGCCGGGTCGGTCCTCCTCCCGCTCGGTGTGCTGTTGCTGACGTATCGGTCGATTATCGAGGAGCGCACGTCGGGCAGTCTGAAGTTTCTGCTTGGACTGCCACTTACCCGGACTGATATCCTTGTCGGCAAAGTCTGCGGTCGGAGCGTCGGCGCTGTGGTGCCGTTCGCTCTGTCGACAGTCGTTCTCGGAACCATTGGCGGCGTCAAGTTCGGGCTGTTCTCCCCGTTACGTTTCATCGGCGTGTTTCTGGTGACGGTGCTGTATATCGTTGTGCTCGTGTCAGTCGCAACAGCGGCATCGGCAGTCACGACCAGTGCAGTCCGTGTGACTGGCGCGCTGTTTGGCGGTTTCTTTCTGCTTTTGACGCTGGGGTGGAAACGCATCGGCGTCGGTATCTACTCCGCCGTGACCGGCAACGCAGTCAATCCGTTTGACCCGCCGGCTGACGGCCTGTTGTTCGCAATCCTCCGAGTTTCGCCGGGGCGCGCGTACCGAACAGTAACGAACTGGATACTCGGAGTTGGAAACTCCGGTGGCCAGTACACGTCAGTCATCGACGTGCTGTATCGCGGTGTCTCAACCAACGAGTACGTCGTTGATGCAGCCTTCAGCGGACAGGCAGTTCCGGTCTACCTCCACGAATCGCTCGGCCTCGTCATACTGCTCTTCTGGGGTGTCGTCCCGCTAGTACTGGCCGGCTATCGGTTCAAGCGAGGTGACCTCGCATGACGCCGCCGGCAATCGAGACCGACGAGCTATCGAAGCAGTACGGCGAAACTGTCGCGATTGATGCGCTGAATATGACTGTCGAACAGGGCGAGGTGTACGGCTTCCTCGGCCCGAACGGCGCTGGCAAGTCGACCACAATCAATCTGCTGATGGATTATATCAAACCAACGTCGGGGACGGCGCGCGTTCTGGGCCACGACCCGTGGAACGATGTCGTCGCCTGTCACCAGCGCGTCGGTATCTGTCCGGACCGCTTCGAGACGTATGAGTCGCTGTCCGCGCGGCGGCATCTCGAACTGGTAATCGATACGAAGCGTGCGGATGACGACCCGCGAGCACTGCTTGAGCGTGTCGGACTGGCCGACGCCGTCGAAAGGCCCGCCGGCGAGTTCTCACAGGGCATGGAACAGCGGTTGGCGCTCGCAATGAGTCTCGTCGGGGCACCGGATCTCCTGATTCTCGATGAGCCGTTCACCGGGCTTGACCCTCACGGCGTCGCGCTGGTTCGGGATGTTGTCGAAGCTGAGTCCGAACGCGGTGCGACGGTGTTCTTCTCCAGTCACGTTCTCGGGCAAGTCGATCTGGTCTGTGACCGCATCGGGATTCTGTACGAGGGGGACCTCATTGTCGAGGGGACCCTGCCGGCGCTCCGGGACACCTGTGACCTTTCGTCTGACGCGACAGTCGAGGACATCTTCATGACATTGACTGACGGCTCCGCCTCCACTACGGAGAGAGATGCATGAATCGCCGCCAGTATCTGACCGTGTCGACGGCGGCGCTGTCCGGTCTCGCCGGCTGTCTCGGCGATACCGAGTACACTATCTCCAGCGTGGAAACCGAAGGCGATTCGCACCCGCTCGCACTCGATGTGACAGTCGCTGACCGGAATATCGCGATCGAAAGCCCGGGTCAGCTAGACATAACGCTCCGAAACACTGGAACACAGGACGTTATGATCAAAAACACCGGCGTCTGGCCACTCGGGGTGTTAGGACTGGTGCCAGCGGATGCGTCAGAGTCCGTTGCCATCCTTCTGTTGACCGACGAGTATGAGAAGGCATCCACCGTCGAGATACAGCCAAACGGGGCAAGCAGAAGTAATGATCCACACACTGGGACGCTGGGGGCTGATGAATCCATTGAGCGGCAGTATGAACTCGACGGGCAGCGGGTTTCAGATGCCGGCACGTACACGCTGCAAGGCTACTTTGACGCAGTTCCACTCTCCTACCGCACAGGCGAGGATGCAGACTGGGTCGCGTACCACCCGTCAGTAACCGTGACACTCACCGAGCAGTCGGTGCTTTCCTGAGACACAGCGGCGTCTATACCTCGAATCTGCATAGCGGGCCGTCGTGTTGCTTGCGAGTCACAGCTGAGTGTGGAAAAGAGCCAGACGAAACCACGGCGTCCGGGACAACATCCTGAACCTTTGTACTGACTGCCGTCAAAACACTCAGTATGGCCGATCCGGAGTATCCCATCGACGACCTGGACAGGAACATCATCTATGCGCTCCAGCAGGACGCGAGACACACCTCGGCGAGTGAGATTGCCGAATCGCTTGATGTCTCGGCACGAACCGTCCGGAACCGTATCACGAAACTCGAAGAAGCCGGCGTCATCGCCGGCTACGATGTCGATGTGGATTACGAGGCCGCGGGGTATCAACTCCACACGCTCATCGTCTGTACGGCACCAATCCACGAGCGCGAGGAGGTCGCACAGCGGGCACTCGACGTGTCCGGCGTCGTCGCCATCCGGGAGGTCATGACCGGGGCCGACAACGTCCACGTCGAGGTGGTCGGAACCGACGGGAACGACCTGAGCCGTATCGGCAGGGACCTCAACGATATCGGACTGGAGGTCGTCGATGAAGACCTCATCCGCAACGAGTACACACGGCCATTCCACCAGTTCGGTCATACCGATTCCGACGCGGAGACTAAGTAGTATAATTTTCCGAAAATTGATTATATACGTATATAGATTCGGAATCGGAACTGAGGCCTAGCCATTTATCGGTTATCGGAACCAATGGGTGCGTATCGGCTGGGTAAGACCGGCTTCCACGAACCCTATGATATCTCTTACAGGACTCCGCGAACAGGTAGATGACGACGTGGACCCGCCGTCGGTACTGGTCATCAGCGACCGCCACGTCGGGTCTGCGGTCGTAACGGCATTCAGTCGAGACGCCGATACCTGTCTCGTCACCGACCACGACGGCGTTGCCGGGCAAGTACCCGACGACACCCGCGTGGTAGTCGGTGACGGGCGAAAACGTGCTGTTCTCCAGGACGCCGGGGCTGAAACGACCGACATCGCCCTTGTTTCGATGCAGACGGACCACGGTGCCTTTCTTGTGACACAACTGCTTCGGACGCAGTTCGGTGTCGAAACCGTGGTCGTCGTGCTCAACGACCCACAGCATCGGTCGGCGTTCGAGTCAGTCGCCACGGAAGTGATCTGTAGCTCGCAGGTCCTGGCGACGGAACTGGAACGCGCTGTCGAAACGACACTCCAGATGCCTGAAACCGCGTAACTATGGCCAAGGACCTGGAACGCGACCTCGGACTGCTGTCAGTGGTAGCGATATCCATCGGTGCGATGGTCGGCAGCGGCATCTTCATTTTGCCGGCGCTGGCGGTGAAAGACGCCGGGGCCGGCATTATCGCCGCCTACCTCCTCGCAGGTGTGCTCGTGCTTCCCGCGGCACTCAGCAAGGCAGAGATGGCGACCGCCATGCCCGAAGCCGGCGGCACCTACGTCTACATCGAGCGGTCGATGGGGCCGCTGCTGGGCACCGTTTCGGGACTCGGAACGTGGTTCTCCCTCTCGTTCAAGGGCGCGCTGGCGCTCGTCGGCGGCGTGCCGTATCTCGTGTTGCTATTCGACCTCCCAATCAAGCCGGTTGCCATCGGGCTCGCTGCCGTTCTCATCCTCGTCAACATCCTCGGCGCGGAACAGACCGGGCGGCTCCAGATCGGTATCGTCGCGGTGATGCTCGTGGCAATCGGCTGGTTCGTCGCTGGCGGCGGCCCGGCAGTCAACACTGCGAGCTACGGCGGGATGTGGGAGTACGGGGCGAGCGGCATCTTCGCCGCGACCGGCCTCGTGTTCGTCTCCTTCGCCGGCGTGACGAAGATAGCCTCTATCGCCGAGGAGGTCGAGGACCCGGACCGTGTCATTCCGCTCGGGATGCTCGGTTCGCTCGCCTTCACGACGCTGCTGTACGTGCTCGTCGTCGCCGTCGTCGTTGGCGTCATCCCGCTCGACCAGCTCGCCGGGAGTACGACGCCGATTGCAGACGCGGCCGAGGCGACGCTTGGCACCGCCGGTATTGCGGCCGTGGTTCTCGCGGCGATTCTGGCGCTGGTCAGCACGGCCAACGCCGGTATCCTGTCCTCGTCTCGCTACCCGTTCGCGATGAGCCGCGACGGGCTTGCACCCGAACTGTTCAGCACGGTCAGCGACCGGTTCGGGACGCCGGTGACCGCAATCACGCTGACCGGCGGTGTGATGTTGCTCCTCATCCTCTTCGTTCCGATTCTGGAGATTGCGAAGCTCGCGAGCGCGTTCAAGATTCTCGTGTTCGCGCTCATCAACGTCGCGCTCATCGGCTTCCGAGAGAGCGACGCCCCTGACTACGACCCCTCCTTCGAGGTCCCGCTGTACCCATGGACGCCGATATTCGGTACCATAACTGGATTCGCCTTGCTGACGCAGATGGGGCTAATCGCGATGGTCGGAGCTGTCGGCATTGTCGTCGTCAGCCTCCTCTGGTATCTGGGGTACGTCCGACCGCGGGTCACCAGAGAAGGGGCGATCAAAGAGTCCGTCCGCCGGAGCATCGGCGACCGCGCCCTCGACCAGACCGAAGAGTGCCTCGACAAAACGGCAGAGGCCTCCGTGCTTGTCGCGCTCCCCGAAGGCTCCTCGCGACAGAGCGAAGCGACACTGCTGGAAGTCGGCGCCGCGCTCTCGCCCGACGACAGCCGTCTCTCCGTCGTCCAGTTCGACGAGGTCCCCGATCAGCAGCCCCTCGATTACGCTTCGGGCGTGCAGTCCTCTGACGACCTCGAATTCGAGTCCCGGACCGATGCGCTGGCGGCCGAGTTCGATGTCCCCGTCGAGTACGGCGAACTCGTCAGCCACCATCCGGAGCGGGCCGTCGCCAACGCCGTCGAGGAACGAGACGTCGACGTACTCCTGGTGGAACGGGGTGCGTCGTTCGAGGACTCGCTGCTGGGCGATAGCATCGACCGCATCCGAAAGCAGACCGACTGTGACACCATCGCCGTCGATGCACAGCCCCTCGAAGCGCTGGAAACCATCACCCTCGTCACGACCCGCGGCCCATATGACCCGCTGAAAGTCCGCGTCGGCAACGCCGTCGCGACGGAGACCGGGGCCGACCTCCAGTTCCTCTACCCGCTCGACGACCGGCAATCGTCCGAGGAACGGACGCAACTCGAAGCGTATCACGACGACCTGCTGGACCTCTGTGACGTGCCGACGGAGCGAACGTTTGTCGCCCGCGACGACCTTTCGGCTGCGATAGACGCGGCTGATAGCGACAGCAGCCTCCTGATACACGCGAACGACGGCGGACTCTCGGCCCGCACGTCAGACGACGATGGAACCGCGCAGTCGGCAATCGAGGACAGCGACCACGCGTCGATGGAAGTAGACAGAAAAACGCATCCCGGCGGCGTCGTCGGTCGGCTGCTCGAACGGCTGGCGTTCTAGCTATCGGACTGTCGCCGTCGCGTCTTTCGCGCCTTTTACCGTCTCTCGCACCGCATCGACGCCTTCGTCGTGGACGAGGTCGCCGACGACGATGGTATCGGCGTGCTGTCCCATGGTGCGGGCGGACTCGTAATCGTGGATACCGCCGCCATAGAACAGCGTCGCGTCGTCGAGAATGTCCGCAGCGGCGGCGACGATGTCAGTGTCGCCGAGCATCCCCGAGTACTCGACGTAGACGATTTCCTGACCCAGCAGGTGTTCGGCGGCCTCGGCGTAGGCGGCCACGTCGTCCGCATCGAGGTCACAGTTGGCCTGCGTGTAGGACGCCACCGACGCCTCCGGATTCATCACGATGTAGGCCTCGGTGAAGGTCCGCGACCAGTCGATATCGTCGTCCATGCGTATCCACTCCTTGTGCGCGCCGGTGATCCAAGCCACGTCGCCGGCGTTCATCACGACCGGGATGAGATAGCCGTCGTGACGGTCGCTGTGGACGACGGACGCGGGGTTGGACGGCTCGATGTACACGGGGATGTCGTGTTTCCCGCAGGCGTCGACGACCCGTTTCATCTTCTCCTCTGTCATACCGGTGGTCCCGCCGACTTCGATGGCGTCGGTCCCCGTCGCCGCGACATCTTCGAACGTTTCTCCGTCAACCAGCGTCTTATCGGGGTCTATCTTCACGATATGGTCCCAGTCCGCCCAGTCGCTCATACCTGCCAGACTTGCGCGTGGCCGTATAACCGCTTCGGATACACCCATCGCAGTGGGTCACGCTGACAGCCCTGCTCGGACAGACCGACTGGCGTCGGCTCCAGATATATACGTCTCCGAAGATTTATGACGGTTATGTTACAATCGTCAGACGATGACAGCGGACAAGCGCCGGTACGCCGTCACTGCCATCCGAGGTGTGCTCGTTCTCACGGGCGCTGTCGTGACGGTGGCAGTGCTGTACTCGTTCTCGACGATGCCGACAGCGTCGGCGTCCGACGACGGGTTCGTCCGCGGACTCTCGTATCTGTTCGGTAGCGTCTTTTTCATTCTCGCGCTGGGCGGTGCCGGGCTCGGCATCGCTTTGCCGTCGCTGCTTGGGGCCGAAGACGCGCTGGCGTTCGACCACTGGCAACGGCGCTGTCTCCAGGCCGCTGGCGGTCTCTTCCTCGGCGGGTTCGTCGCCGGACTGGCGACGGGGCTGCTCACCCAGTTGCAGTTCGGCCTCCTCCTGTGGCTCGTCGCCATTGTCCTCGCCGTGCTCGTCGTCAGTTGCGTGTTGATCTGGCGGCTGTTCGAACTGTTCGTTACGGCACTGGTGCGTCTCATCGCCGCGGAAGCCGGTGAGTGACGCGGACAGGATAGCCGTGCGACGGTAACGCTGATACCAGCGGCACCCTAACGCGCCAGTCGTGCAGCGACTCACCACAGTCGAGACGGTCCATGAGGACGGGTCGTGGCTGTTCACTGCCAAAGACGCATATGGCGATCTTGAAGAGGTCGTCCTCGTCCCCTGCGAGGACGGCGTCGAAGCGTGGGTCAACCGATGTACGCACGAGGCACAGCGGTTCGACACCGGGCGAGGCGTCCCGATGCGGGGCGACCAGCTCATCTGTCCCCGACACGGGTCGCTGTTCGACGCCTGTGGCGGCGGCTGCGACAACGGCGACGCCGCCGGGACGACACTCCCCGGCGTCGATATATCCGAGACCCACGGCGATGTGTTCCTCACCGACGACGACTACACGTTCGCCCACGAGGGCGGTATCGATGACGACGACGGTCCGAGTTCCACGTCCCACCTCCAACTGTGACCGACGGCCACAGCATCGACCGCGACCGACTGCGGGCGGGCGTCGTCGAGTGCCCGCTCTGTGAGCGCCAGATTCCCGAACCGGTAACGCATGCAGTCGTCTACGGTGCTGTCGACACAGTCACGGCTGCCAACGCCGACGCCGTCGAGTGTCCGGTCTGTGACGGCGTGACGTTCGTCGGGTAGTCGGACTCGCTGTCGCTGTCTACAACACACCGGTTCCGGTGGAGAGGATATATCCACTAGTGCCACAGCCCGGCGCGAATCGGACGGAGGTGTTGATTTGTTTAAATTCCGGTGGTTCGTTCACAGTCCAAGGAATAAGGGGGTTTCAACATATGATAGTAACCATGTCCGGGTCCCCGGTGAACGAGTTGGACGCCTCGGACTCGTCCGCCGCTGACAGGCGTCGGCAGTTCCAAACACAGCTCGCCACGACCGAGTTGCCCCGCCACCTTGCTCTGTTTTATCGGACGCACGCTGAACAGATACGCGTCATCACGACGTACGTCGCCCGCGGTATCCGGCAGGGCGAGCGAGTCGTTTATCTGTTCGACGAAAACGATGTGGAGACGATTCGGGACGCACTCACCGGCGTTGGGCTTGATGTCGATTCGCTACAGGCTGCCGGACAACTGACACTGATTGACGCCAACGAGATTTACTCCGACAGTGCGTTCGACCCGGTCGAGAGCGTCGACGCGTTCCGCGACATAGCGGCCGATGCCGTCGCGGACGGGTACGACGGCCTCCGCGTAGCTGGTGAGAACAGCTGGTCGTTCGGTCTCGATTGCAGTTTCGACGAGGTCATGGAGTTCGAGCACCGCTTTGACGAGGCTTGCCCGGAGCTGCCGGTCACGGCACTGTGCCAGTACAGCCTCGAACAGTTTGCGGAAGAAGCGGTGGGCAAAGCACTGCAGACCCACGAGATGATCATCTACCGTGAGACGCTCTGTACAAACCCGTACTACACCTCCCCGGAGGAAGCAATCGAGTACGGCGCGCCGCTTTCCAACGTGGCGCTACTCTTAGAGCAAACCCGCGACATTCACCAGTTCCGTAACGATGTCGAACGCCGAGAAGAGCGTCTCTCTGTCGTCAACCGTGTGCTTCGCCACAATCTCCGAAACGAACTCAATGTTATCAGCGGCCGACTGCAGTGGCTCGTGGAGCAAGGCCTGTTCGACGAAGCGGCCAGAGAACATCTCGACGCCGTCGTCTCGGCGACGGAACGCCTGTCAGCGCTTTCCGAGAACGCACGACACGTCGGCCGGACGCTCGATGACCGCCAACGGGAACCAGCAAATCTAAACGCCACCGTCGAGGAAGGCGTTGCGGACGCCGTTTGTGAGTACTCCGACCTCTCCGTCGACATTGACGCGGGACCGGAGGATACCGTCGTCGCGGATGCGACTGTCCAGACGAGTGTCCGGGAAGTGCTCAGGTGCGCTGGGACCAATCTTTCCGCCCCAACGGTCGATGTTCGGGTCGAAGCTGACAACCACTACGAAACGGGAACGGTCGAAATCATCGCTGACGACGGATTCATCGCAGAGGCGGCGATGGTCGCCTTTGAGAACGATAGCGAACGCGCGTTGGCCCACGCAAACACTCTTCGGTTGTGGGTCGCCCAGTGGACCATCGAGAGCATGAACGGCCGACTGGAGTTAAGCGGACAGCCGCCGGCGGATCGCGTCCGCCTCACGTTCCCGACTATCGAAGCGTCCCGGTAACAGCTCAGGCTTCGAGTTCGTCCTGCCAGTCCCGAACCTGCGTGGCGCTGACGCCCTGAACCTCGGTCGCGACGACATCGGGGTCGGCCTCCCGGAGCGCCGCCAGCGAGTCGACGCCGGCGTCGCCGAGTTTCTCGGCCGTCGCGGAGCCGATGCCGCTCAGGTCTTCTAGGTCCTCGACGGCGGTGCGTGCCTGATACTCTTCGTAGTTGCAGATAGGACAGCCAAGCTCCCAGGGGTCGTCGCTGTCGGCGTCGATGACCAGCTCCGGCAGGTCGTGCTCCTCACAGAACGCCTCGGTCACCGAGATGTCGCCGTTGCGGGGCAGCGGCAGCGAGTAGTCACACTCGGGGTAGCGCGTACAGCCGACGAGCCGGGAGCCAGAGCGGAGGTGTTTGATTGCGAGTTCCCCGTCGTGTTCGGAGCCGCATTCAGGACACGGCCCGATGACCTCATCCTCGCTCTCGTCGGCCTTCTCGGCCTCACAGCGGGGACAGCCGTGGACGAACGTGTCCCGGCCGGCGAGCATCTTGACGTGGTGCATGTCGTGTTCCTCGCAGTGGTCTTCGAGCACCTGCGGTTCGCCCGTCGACGGCAGCGGGAGCGTGTTGCGACACTCGGGGAAGCCGTCACAGCCGACAAAGTACGACCCCTGGCGCGAGCGCCGGACGAGCATGTCCTCGCCGCACTTGGGGCAGGGGCCGAGCGTCTTGTCGGCCTTCAGCGATTCCTGCAGGTGCTCGCCAATCTCCTCGCGGGAATCGCGCAGTTCATCGAACACCCGCTTGAGCATCTCGCGGGACTCGTCGGCCACCTCGTCGAGCGTCGCCTCGCCGTTGGCGATGGCGGTCATGTCCGCCTCCAGCTGGGCGGTCATCTCGTCGCTGACGACGTGGTCGGCGAACTCCTCGGCAGCCTCGACGACAGCCATCGCCAGTGTCGTCGGGCGGGGTGGGTCGCCCTCGATGTAGCCGCGGTCGTACAGTTTCTCGATTGAGTTGTGGCGCGTGCTCTTCGTCCCCAGTCCTTTGTCCTCCATGGTCTGGATGAGCCTCGACTGGCCGTAGCGGCGGGGCGGCTGGGTCTGCTTGGCCTCCATCCGGACCTCGGAAATGGCCAGCTCCTCGCCCTCTTCGACGTCGGGGACGTGGTTCTCGCTGGCGCTTGAGTATGGGTACACTTCGTGGTAGCCCGGTTCGACCAGTCGCTTGCCGTTGGCCTTCAGCGAGCGGCCGCCGGCGTCGGCGACGACGCGGAGGTGCTCCCACGTAGCGGCCTCGGCAACCGTCGCGAAGAAGCGCCGGACGACCAGTTCGTAGATCTCCCACTCGTCGTCGGAGAGGTCGACTTTCGGTGGAATCTCGCCCGTCGGGTGAATGGGCGGGTGGTCGGTGGTCTCCTCGTCGCCCTCGGTGGCGGTGATGTCCGCTTGCTCCAGCAGTGCCTCGGCGTCCTCGCCGAAGTGTCCGGCTCCGACGAACTCATCCAGCAGCGCGTCCTCTTCGAGGTCGTCCGGGTACACCGTGTTGTCGGTCCGGGGGTAGGTGATGTAACCGGTGGTGTACAGTTCCTCGGCGATGGACATCGCCTGCTGAGCGGAGTACCCCAGCGAACTGGCCGCGGAGATGAAGGCGGTGGTGTTGAACGGCGTCGGCGGGCTGTCGGTGCGCGTCCGGCGGCGGACACTCGTCACCGTCGCCGCGTCGACGCTCGTCAGGTCGGCGTAGGCGTCGTCGGCGTCGTCTTCGACCCACACCCGCTCGGCCTCTTTCCCGTCGTCGTCGTAGAAGTACTGGGCCTCAAAGCCCGAGCCGTTCTTCTGGAGGTCGGCGAAGATCTCCCAGTAGTCCTCGGGGTCGAAAGCCTGAATCTCGCGTTCGCGGTCGACGATGAGTTTCAGTGTCGGCGACTGGACCCGACCAACGGAGATGAAGTCGTCGCCCAGTTGCCGGGCCGATAGCGAGAGGAAGCGAGTGAGTGCCGCGCCCCACACCAGATCGATAATCTGTCTGGCCTCGCCCGCGGCCGCGAGGTCGAAGTCGATATCGTCGGGGTTGGCGAAGGCGTCCCGGACCTCCCGTTCGGTAATCGAGGAGAAACGGACGCGGTCGACGGGCGCGTCGGTCTCCTCGCGGATGAGCTCGTAGGCCTCCTTGCCGATGAGCTCTCCCTCGCGGTCGTAGTCCGTCGCGATGGTGGCCTCGTCGGCCTCACGGGCCAGTTGCTTCAACGTCGCGACGATGTTCTCCTGTGTGGGCTCTTTCGTCACGTCGGCGTCGATGAGTTCGACCGGCTCGACGTCCCGCCAGTCGTTGTACTCCTTGGGGAAGTCAACGCCGACAACGTGCCCGGAGAGGCCGACGACGCGGGTGTCCCCCCACCGATAGACGTTGACGCCGTTTTGCCGATTCGCGGATGCTCCCCCTTCTGAGAGAATCTCTGCGATGCGGCGAGCGGCGTTGTCCTTCTCGGTGATAATCAGCCTCATCGGACACCACCTGTCTCTATCATTACTCGTCGCTACGGATTCAGTTGTTCTAAAGGCTTTCGGGAAATCAGGCGACAGCGCGGGTGTGCAGGCGCTTGCGGGGCCGCTCGCGCTCGCGCGGAGGTAGCCACGACGCCTTCGTCCCGTCCCACGAAGATGGCAACACTCAGCACTACTCATCACTTCGACGCACTCTTGCCACTGCCACCCCGACTGTCGGTATGGATCGCCGGACGACCAAACTCCTCCGCGGAACCGCCGCCGCACTCGTGTTCGCAACGGCGGCGTTTCACCTCTGGTGGGGACTCCCGCGAAGCATCATCTACGCGCAGGCGATAGAGGGACTGTTCGGACGGGGGCTCCCGCCGGACCCTCGTCCGTTCCTGTTTGTCGCCTTCGCCGCGGTGTTGCTCGCCGGCCCATATCTCATCACCCGGGGCGTCATCGGCCTGCGGAACGCCTATATCGCCGGGACTGTCCTCATGGTCGCATCCATCGCCGGCTGGGTGTTCTGGCATGCTACCGGGCACGGGGCCTTCCTCGTCGAGGGGTTCTCCGCGCCGTCCTCGGGCGGCAGCGGACACCACGGCGGGAGCACTGCCATGCTGATACTGGACCACTTCAACACTGAACCGACCGAATCGGCTATCAAGACCCTCGAAGCGCTCGCTGCTGCGATATTCGTGACGCTGCTGTGGAAGGACCCCGCAATCATCCCGGGTGAGCGGCGTGAGAACGTCGAGTCGAACGCATCGAGCGACTCGTAGCGCGCGACGCAGCATAGCGGATATGTGGACAGTCTCGTCCAGTAGCCACGCCTGTAGAATTCAGGATTGACTCGGCAAGAGAACGGCGGTATCGTGACATTTATTATCAGTAGTGTGTCTTTTGTTACAGGATGGGAACTTCTATCCCGGACGTGGTATGGGACACAGGGATGGACCGGGTGTTTGAAGCGCTGTTTACCCGCCGACGCCGAATGATTCTGTTCATGCTGAAACAGCGGAGTCCGCGGCCGATTGTCGACTTTCTGCCCAGAAGTGCCGGAACCAAAAACACCGAAGCCGGACTCCGACACGACGACCTGCCCCGTCTAGCCAGTTTAGCGTACATCGACTGGGACCGGGCGGCCGACGAGGTCTCACGGGGCCAGCGATTCGACGAAATCGAACCGATGCTCGAACTGCTCGAAAATCATGCTGATGAACTGCCGGACGACTGGCCGCAGCGGTGACTACGGCAACTCAGGCTCGTCACTACGGAACCGGCTAAGTAGGACACTGTCTCAGCTCTCCAGTTCCTCGCGTAACAACCCGTTCACGTCGCCAAGGTCGGCGCTCCCGCCGGTCTTGCTGCCACCTTTTTACTCGTTGGGTTCGCTCGCTGCGCTCGCGAACCACGCCTCGAAAAACGTGGGCGAAAATGCCGCTCACTCCCAACAGTCGTTCGCGGTCAGTTTAGCTCTTCCTGCAACAACCCATTCACGTCGCCAGGGTCAGCGCTCCCGCCGGTCTTTTGCATGACCTGTCCGACAAGGAAGTTGAGCGCGCCGTCCTCGCCGCTGTGGTAGTCCTCGACGGCGTCGGGGTTCTCGTCGATGGCTTCCACGACAGCCTGCTGGACCTCGTCGCCGGAGGTCTTGCCCAGCCCCTCGCGGTCGACGACGGTGTCGGGGTCGTCGCCTGTGTCGAGCATCTCCCGAAGCACGGTCTCATGGGCGTTTTTCGCCGTAATTTCGTCATCGGCGACGAGCTCCACGAGCCGGGTCACCTCGCCGAAACGGTCGTCGATGTCGGTGATGGCCATGTCCCGGTAGTTCAGTTCGCCAAGCAGGTTGTCGGCGACCCACGTCGCGGCCAGATTAGCATCGAAGCGCTCGGCCACGTCCTCGAAGAAATCTGCGACCTGTTTCGTACTCGTGAGCTTCGAGGCGGCTTCCTCGCTGAGACCGTACTCGGCGACGAACCGTTCGCGGCGGGCGTCGGGAAGCTCCGGAATCGGGACCTCGTCCTTCCAGTGGCTTACTCGCAGCGGCGGCAGATCGGCCTCCCGGAAGTAGCGGTAGTCCTTCTCCTCCTCTTTCGAGCGCATCGACACTGTGTTGCCGTGTGTCTCGTTGAAGTGGCGGGTCTCCTGTTCGACGGCGCGGCCCGACTGGATGAGCTTCCGCTGGCGGGACGCCTCGAAGGAGAGGGCCTGCTCCGCGCCCTTGTGGCTAGAGATGTTCTTGACCTCGGTGCGGTTGGCGTCTTCGAGGACCGACTCGTCGATGTCGCCGTCCTCGCTCACCTCACCGGCGTCGACCATCGAGAGGTTCGCGTCGATGCGGAGGCTGCCGTCCCGCGTCGCGTCGAACACGCCGAGGTATTCCAGTACTTCTTCGAGCTTTTCGAGGAACGACCGGACCTCGCCCGGCGCGCGGAAGTCCGGCTCCGTGACGATCTCCATCAGCGGCGTCCCGGCGCGGTTGTAGTCGATGAGCGTGTAGTCTGCGCGCTCGATGGAGCAGGTCCGGGACTCAAGCGGACCGGAGCCTTCGCGGACGTGCTTGATCGAGCCGGGGTCCTCTTCAAGGTGCGCCCGGCGGATGTCGACGCTGCGACGCTCGCTCTCGACGGAGAATTCGAGTTCGCCGTCTTGACAGATGGGGGAGTCGTACTGCGTTATCTGGAAGTTTTTCGGGAGGTCGGGGTAGTAGTAGTTCTTCCGGTGGAAGGTGGTTTCCTCGGGGATGTCGGCGTCGATAGCCTTGCCGACCTTGACAGCGGCTTCGACCGCACCCTCGTTGACCACCGGGAGCGCGCCGGGCAGGCCCAGACACACTGGACAGGTGTGGGTGTTTGGTTCGGCGTCGGCCACGTCGGTCGAACAGCCACAGAAGATCTTCGTCTCCGTCTCGAGCTGGACGTGGACCTCCAGCCCGATGACGGCCGCGAGTTCGCGGGCTTCGGACGCTTGCGCAGTCATTGTCCGGGATTCGGTGGCGTGTGGCTAAAGGCTAACGACCCCATCCGCGGCGACTCGCCCAGCAGGCCCGTATTCGCTCACAATCCTGGTGCCGCCACTTTGAATATGGATAACCGAATGTGTGACGGTGTGACCATATCGGCGTTCATCGATACGGTTTCACTAGCTCGACGGACGCTCACGGTGTTTAACGACGATGAACCCGAGCCGCTGGTCCGGATGCTCAAGCGGATGGTCGACTCACCGGCCGTCGATGTCCGGGCCGGCGAAGTTTCGGCCGAAACGCCGAGAAATGCTGTGGTTGTCGAGGACGCCGACGGCACGGAGCTGGCTGTGTCCTCGATCAGCGAAATCAGTGCCTGTGTGTTGCTCGTCAACTCCGACCTGTATGTCACGGGAACGCGGTCTCTCGACGAGGTCGACACGCCGGGGGCGCTGTTGCATCTCGATGAGGTCCCTTTTACAGTCACTGGCAAGCGGAAGATGCTACTTATCGAGCTCTCGCGGTACATCGAGTCGCTCGGCTGGCAGTCGGATAATAACACACTCCACGCCGGGTTTCAGTACCTCTCTCGGATTGACGACGAGCGCGGGACTCGACGCGTGTACGACCGACTGGCCGACAGCGACACCGACCTACACCTGTACGGCCTGCCGGACCGTGTCTCCGAGCTGCCCGGGAACTCCACTATCCATACCGAACCCCGTGACGAACTGCGGGAGTCCTGGTTCGTCGTCAACACGGACTGTACCGCCGAGATGAAGGGGGTACTCCTCGCCGAGCGGACCGGGCGGAGTCAGTGGCGCGGCTACTGGTCTTTTGATGCCGACCACGTCGACGAAATCTCGGCGTACCTACAGAATCGCTACTCAACATGACACAGACGTACTGTCCGTGCCGCTGTTCTGGCAACTCCGCATGATGTATCAGTCGGACTGCCAATGTCTGACGTAGGTATAAGTGTCCACAATGGCTGGGTTACGGATATGTGCGGCAACCGAGTCGAGGAACTCGAAACGCGCGTCAGAGAACTAGAAGCGTCGGTCGAGGGACTGACCGACGAACTCGTCGAATGCAAGGTCCGTATCCGGGAACTCGAAGCCACCGTCGACGAGGACAACGGATTCAGCGCCGACGAGTCCGACTCGGAAGAATCGGCCGCCACCTCGACGGAGGCCGACACACCTAACACCGAGGATACCAACGAGGTTGATAACAGGGAGGAAGCCGAGGCCGCGTCGGAGACCGAGACTGAAGAGGACTCGGAGTCCGACATCATCGTTGCGTAGGGCTGTCGGCCACACCACCGCATGCATATCAAAGAGCTCGTCCTCGACAATTTCAAGAGCTTCGGACGTAAGACCCGAATCCCGTTCTACGAAGATTTCACTACCATTAGCGGCCCGAACGGCTCGGGCAAGTCAAACATTATCGATGCGATTCTGTTCGCGCTCGGCCTCGCCCGAACCTCGGGCATCCGCGCCGAGAAACTCACCGACCTCATCTACAACCCCGGTCACGCCGACGAAGACGCCGAGTACGACGGCGAACGGCAGGCCAGCGTCGAAGTGATTCTGGCAAACGACGACCGAACACTGTCACGGTCACAGGTCGTCAACGCCGCTGGTACGGAGGACGTGGGTGACGTGGACGAGATCGCAATCAAACGCCGGGTCAAGGAGACCGAGGATAACTACTACTCCTACTACTACATCAACGGCCGCTCGGTCAACCTCTCGGACATTCAGGATCTGCTCGCGCAGGCGGGCGTGACGCCGGAGGGGTACAACGTCGTCATGCAGGGCGACGTGACCGAGATCATCAACATGACCGCCGGCTCCCGCCGAGAGATTATCGACGAGATCGCTGGCGTCGCCCAGTTCGACGCGAAGAAGGCCGACGCCTTCGACGAGCTAGAAGTCGTCCAAGAGCGCATCGACGAGGCCGAGCTCCGTATCGAGGAGAAACAGGACCGACTCGACCAGCTCGAAGACGAGCGCGAGACGGCACTCAAGTACCAGGACCTCCGCGACGAGAAAGAGGAGTACGAGGGGTACCGCAAGGCCGCCGAACTCGAAGACAAGCGCGAGGAACTGGCGGCCGTCGAGGAAACTATCGCCGAGCTGGAGGCGGAACTCCAAGAACTGCAGACGGAACTCGACGAGCGTCAGGGCGCGGTCATCCGGCTGGAAGACGAACTCCACGAGCTCAACGGGGAAATCGAGCGCAAGGGCGAAGACGAACAGCTCGCCATCAAACGCGAAATCGAGGAGATCAAAGGCGACATCTCCCGGCTGGAGGATAAAATCGAGTCCGCCGAGGAGACGGTCGAAGCCGCCGAGAACGAGCGCCGGCAGGCGTTCGTCCAGATCGACCGCAAGCAGGAGACCATCGACGACCTAGAGAGCGATATCCGCGAGACGAAGGTCGCTAAATCAAACATCAAGGCCGACATCGCCGAGAAGGAATCTGAGCTCGCCGAGGTGCAGCAACGCATCGACGAGGTCGGCGAGGAGTTTCAGGAGGTCAAGGACGAACTGGAGGAGAAACGCTCGCGCCTGGAGACGCTCAAAAGCGAGAAAAACGACCTCCAGCGCGAGCAGGACCGCCTGCTCGACGAGGCCCGACGGCGCTCGAACGCCGAAGACGAGAAGCGTGACGCCATCGAAGACGCCGAGGCCGAGATTCCGGACCTCGAAGCCGACATTGAGGACTTACAGACGGAACTTGAGAAGGCCGAGAAGAACAAGGCGACTATCGGCGAGGTCGTCGACGACTTACGCGCCGAGAAGCGAGAACTCCAGTCTGATTTGGACGAGCTGGAAGACGAAATCAGCGCGAAACAGCAGGAATACGCCCAGCTCGAAGCGAAGGCCGGCGAGGACGGCGACTCCTCGTACGGCCGCGCGGTGACGGCAATTCTCAACGCCGGCCAGGACGGCGTCCACGGCACCGTCGGCCAACTTGGCGGCGTCGACCCCGAGTACGCTACGGCCTGTGAGACGGCCGCCGGCGGGCGACTCGCCCACGTCGTCGTCGACGACGACAGCGTCGGCCAGCGCTGCATCGAATACCTCAAATCACGTAGCGCCGGTCGGGCGACGTTCCTGCCGATCACACAGATGCAGAACCGCTCGCTGGGCTCGCTGCCCAGCGCCGACGGCGTCATCGACTTCGCGTACAACCTCGTAGATTTCGACCGTGAGTACGCGGGCATCTTCTCGTACGTCCTCGGTGACACCGTCGTCGTCGACAGCATGGACACCGCTCGCGAACTAATGGGCAACTACCGGATGGTCACACTCGACGGCGACCTCGTCGAGAAGTCCGGCGCGATGACCGGGGGTTCCTCCTCGGGCACGCGCTTCTCGTTCTCCGGCGGCGCAGGCAAGCTCGAACGGGTCGCCACGCGCATCAACGAACTCGAAGACGAGCGGGCGGACGTGCGGGAGGACCTGCGGGACGTAGAGGAGCGCCTCGACGACGCCCGCGACCGCGAGTCTGACGCGACAGAGCAGGTCCGGGACATCGAGACGAGCATCGAACGCAAGCAGAGCGCCCTCGAAGAGACCCGCGACCGAATCGAGCAGCTGGAAACCGACCTCGAAGAGATCGCCGCGGAGCGTGAGGACGTGGCCGACCAGATGGACGAGCTGGAGGCCGACATCGAATCGAAGACCGAGGAAATCGACGCGCTCCAGTCCGACATCGACGAGCTCGAAGCCGAGGTCGAAGACTCCGAACTGCCGGACCTGACCGACCAGCGCGAATCCATCACGGACGACATCGACGCGCTGGAGGACCGGCAGGGCGAACTCGACGCGGAACTCAACGAGTACGAACTCGAAAAGCAGTACGCCGAGGACGCTATCGAAGACCTCCACGACGACATCGAGGCGGCACAGAACCGCAAGGCCGAACACGAGGAGCGCATCGACGACCTCGAAACAAAGGTCGCCGAGAAGCAGGAACTGAAAGCCGAGAAGGAGCAGGCCGTCGCCGACCTCGAAGAGGAGCTGGCCGAACTCAAGTCCGAACGTGAGGACCTGAAAGCCGACCTGCAGGAGGCAAAGGAGGCTCGGGACGAGCAACAGGCCGCCGTCTCCGATATCGAGCGGGACCTCGAATCCGAACAGGAGACGCAGGAGCGTCTGGAGTGGGAAATCGACGAACTCGAAGCGCAGGTCGGCGACTACGACCCGGAAGACGTGCCCGACCACGACACGGTCGAGCGGGAGATTGACCGGCTCGAAACGGAGATGGAGACGTTAGAGCCGGTCAACATGCGCGCCATCGAGGAGTACGACCGCGTCAACGACGACCTGCAGGAACTCGAAGACAAGAAGGCGACGCTCGTCGAGGAGGCCGACGGCATCCGCGAGCGCATCGACACCTACGAGGCCCGCAAGAAGGAGACGTTCATGGAGTCGTTCACGGAGATCAACGACCAGTTCCAGAACATCTTCGAGCGGCTCTCGAACGGCACTGGCCACCTTCACCTCGAAAACGAGGACGACCCCTTCGAGGGCGGGCTGACGATGAAGGCCCAGCCGGGCGACAAGCCGATTCAGCGCCTGAACGCGATGTCCGGCGGCGAGAAGTCGCTGACTGCGCTGGCGTTCATCTTCGCCATCCAGCGGCACAACCCTGCGCCGTTCTACGCGCTCGATGAGGTGGATGCCTTCCTCGACGCGGCCAACGCCGATCTCGTCGGCGAACTGGTGGACGAACTCGCCGGCGACGCCCAGTTCGTCGTCGTCTCGCACCGCTCGGCCATGCTGGAGCGGTCCGAGCGGGCCATCGGTGTGATGATGCAGGGCGACAACGTGAGCGCCGTGACCGGCATCGACCTCTCGGGCGAGGGCGACGGTGACGAGGAGGTACCAGCTGATGACTAGCGAGGAGAGCGAGCCGCCCCGCGGCTCGAAATCGCGAACGGGGAGCGACGCGACCCGTGAGCCAGAAGATGATGATGACATTCCGCTCGACATCACCGGCCACGAGGACCGCGAGCCGCCCGGTGAGTCGGGTGACGCCGCGGCACTACTGGGTGAGTCCGCCGATGCAGATGACGATACGGCGCGGGACAGTTCCGAGCACGACTCTGCCGACAGCAGTGAGGACGAGGATGTCGAACCGGTCGAGGTACTGGTCCAACTGGCGGACGACGGCGAAATCGACCCCTGGGACATCGACGTGGTGCGGGTCACCGACAAGTTCCTCCAGCGCATCGACGACGCGGACCTGCGCACGTCGGGGCGGGCGCTGTTCTACGCGAGCGTCCTCATCCGGATGAAAAGCGACGCGATGCTCGGGGAGGGCGAGGACGAGGAGGAACCGGCCGAGCCATGGGAGCAGGCGATGCACGAAGACGCGCCCATCGAGGAGCCGGACCCCTTCGCCGCGCTGGAGTCGGAGATGGACCGGCGGCTCGAACGCCGCCGTGCCCGCGGAATGCCACAGACGCTAGACGAACTTGTCCGGGACCTCCGGGACGCCGAGCGCGACTCGTGGTGGAAAGAGTCCCGGGAGTACGACACCAGTGACTCCCCGAGTGGTTTCGACCGCGGAACACAAGAGCTGGACTACCGCGGGGCCGACGACATGCGACTGGACGAGGAACCGTCGGCGGCCGACGTGACCGGGACGGCCCACGCAGAGAACATCGACGACATCATCGCCGACGTTCACGACGCTGTCCGCGAGCAGTACGACAAGGGCCGCGAGGAGGTGCTGTACCGCGAGGTCGACACCGCCGGCGGGACCCGCGTCGAGACGTTCCTCGGACTGCTCTTTTTAGCCCATCGCGGTCAGGTCCGACTCCAGCAGGACGACCTCTTCGGTGACCTCTGGATTCAGGACCCAAGCGCCGCGACCGGGTCGGACGAAGCCGTCGCGGACTGACTGGATCAGCCCCGACCCCGTGGGTACAGTGGGGCCAGCAAACAGGTTCAAACGGATCGAACCCTAAACAGAAGTAATGGCGACACAGTCCTCGCCGCCGGAGTTACCGGACCCGGAAACGCTCGCAGATACGTTCCACGTGTACGAGATCGACAGGACCGCCGAGGACGGCGTCCGGTACTACGGCGAGCCGATGACCGAGTCCGAGCAGGTCATCAACCGAATCGCGCCGGCGTTCCGTCAACGCGGGTACCGCGTCGCGCTCAAGCGGGAGATGGGCGAGTGGGTTCTGGTCGCACGGGAGCGCTCCCTCGGTGTTAATGGCGTTCCATGGCTGAACGTTGGGCTGGCCGTCCTGACGCTGGCGTCGACGCTGTACGCCGGGACCCGCTGGTACGGGCTGTCTGTTCTCGAAGACCCGACAGCACTGCTGCAAGCATGGCCCTTCGCCGCGGCGGCACTGGGGATCCTCGCCGTCCACGAGTTCGGCCACTACGTCATGAGCCGCTACCACGAGGTGGAGGCGAGCCTGCCGTACTTCCTGCCGTTCCCGAACGTCCTCGGGACGCTGGGTGCGGTCATCAGCATGAACGACCATATCCCCGACCGCAAGGCGCTGTTCGATATCGGCGTCGCCGGGCCGCTGGCGGGCCTCGTTGCGACGGTCATCGTGACCGCCATCGGCGTGACGCTCCCGCCGGTGGAGGTGACACGCGGTATTGTCACGAACATCGAACTCGGCTACCCGCTGTTACTGCAGGGTATCGCCGCAGCAATGGGTGAACAACTGGAGTACGCGAACCCCCAGCTCCTCCCGAACCCGGTCGTCATCGGCGGCTGGGTAGGTGCGTTCGTGACCTTCCTGAACCTTCTGCCGGTCGGCCAACTCGACGGCGCACACGTCGCCCGGTCGCTGTTCGGCGACCGCCTGTCGCTGGTCCAGCTAGCCGTCCCCGTCGCCCTGTTCGGCCTCGCGGGCTACCTCGTCGCCTTCGAAGGGGGCCGCGCGGCCGGGCTGTGGGCGTTCTGGGGAATTCTGGCGCTGGTGTTCGGGCGGCTTGGCTCCGCGACGCCGCTGGACGAGACGCCGCTGGGACCGGGTCGCTGGGCTATCGGCCTGGTGACGTTCGTTCTGGGGATGCTCTGTTTCGTCCCGGTGCCGCTCGTCATCACGATGTAGCGCTCCGCCGCCTGTTCTTGCCGCTGGTGACTCACAGCCCGTACGGGTCGTATTCGGGCCTGTTGTCCACGTCGGCAGCAAGATCATATCGCTCCCGGAACTCAGTCAGTAGGGTGTCAGCGCCAGCGGTGAACAGCACGGCGACGCCGTAGGGTCGGGAGTACGAGTCGGCATCAGGCGGGTCGGGGTCGATGAAGATAGCATTCGTCGGTGGTTCGCCGAGACCGGGAAGTTCGGTCAGCAGTGACTCCATCGGCACGAGGCCGGTGAGCACACTCGGGACGAACGTACCGCCGGGTAGCGGCGCGCGCGGCTGAACGAAGCATTCCGCGACCGGCTCGCCGTTCTCTTCGAGCACAGTGCTTGCCGGGCGTTCGAGCCCGGGCTCCCAGAGGTCAGCCGCCACTGCCGGAATTTCGGCGTCAACGGCGAAATCCATCGTAACGCGGTCACGCCGCTCGAAGGAAAGCAGCGACCAGGCCTCATCCGAATCGTCGGGGTCGCCACCCAGCGTCGCCTCGACGAGATCGCCTGTCCGGAGGTCGTCGACTGCCGGCTGTCGCTCGCCGTAGCCGGACTGGTACACGGTGTAGAGCCGCGTTGCATCGGTGTCGAACAGATTGATGTGCGGGACCGCGTCGACGACCCGGTAGACCCTGAACACGCCCGTGTGCTCATCCATATGCTCCCGACGCGCTCCATCGTCAAGACTCCGTGGACTCGACGCCGCTCAGGCAGCCGTCATGAGTTTGAGCCACTCTGTCAGGCAGTCGTCGCTACAGTGGTGGTGGCGCTGTCGGTCGCCGGTCGTGTCCAGCACACCGACGACAAGGTGCCAGTCGTCGGCGTACACGTGACCGCCACAGACCACGCAATCGCGCACTGTTTCGTCGTCTGATTGCTTCCCGACCGACACCGTCTCGACGTAGTAGGTCCCTCCGAGAGCGTAGGGCGTTGGCAACTCCATCGGCGAAGTCTGGGGACTACACACGCCTAAATGATAGGGGCAAACCGACCGGTCTGTCACAACACCGAGGTAGCTTCGGCTCTAAGTCACTGATATGAGTCAATCCACGGACCTTCCAGATCCGGACCCGGAACAGCTCCGCATGGCCATCGAACGGCTGCTTGACGAGACGGTTGACCGCAACGAGCCGCTCCACCTCTCGGCCGATGAGCTGTCTGTCTCTATTCCGATGCAGTTCGGCTCGGATTCCCCGCAGGCGACGTGGCGGTTCGACGGCGACGTGACAATCTCAGTCGATGGTGTTAGGGGGCCACTCAGAGAGTGGGTCGAACTCGTTGACAGCCGGTCTACGGACACAGAATGAGCCAGCACGACGCGAAAGGCGTCCCCCAGCAGACCGTCTGCGGTGTGGAGGTGTCGCCCGTTGGTGTGAAATAGACCACAGTTCTTACGGTCCCCTCTCATTTCGGTGTAGTCCAATCGCCGAGTGGACACGGCGGGATGCCACCAACTGTGTCTGTCAACGGAATCTCCTGGTCCTTGCCGCCGTGTCTGCCGGCATACCCCCTTTTGCTAGTCGTTGTTGACCGTCCACACCCCGTATGTCGCGAGGCACGCAACGAACGCGATCGTGCCGAGTTTCCCGCCGAACCCTGCGAGATACGGCATCGTTCCGACGTAGAGTCCGCCAGCGAGCAGCCCGGCGATGAACGTTACCCCCGCAGTCGGCAGCCGGTCGGGGCTGACCATCCCGACGAACGAGGCACAGAATGCCACAGCGGCGACCTGCCCACCTGCCGGCAGCAGCGCCGGCGCAAGCAGGCCGATGACCAACCCGACGACGGCCGACCCGATAACTGGACCGTGGTCGAGACGGACGCTTACAACGAAAGCCACGGCCGCAGCGATACCCGCCGCTACGACGAGCCCAGTTGCCGTTGCAGGCGTCGGTAGCGCCGCTGGTTCAGCCGGGCCCGTGCCTGTCATTAGTGCGACTATTCCACACCCGGCGAACGCCGTCGTGCCGAGCTTGCCGCCGAATCCGTCGAATACGTGTTTCGCCGCGACGAAGACGACGCCTGCCACGAGGCCTGCACCCGCGACTGCTTGAAGATCTGAAAAGATGCCGGGACCGACCATCCCGACGAACGAACCACAGTACACCGGAGCTCCGTATGCAGGGACGAACAGCCCGGCGAGCAGCCCGACGAGCGCTGAGGCAACCACTGGCCCCAGTCCGGCCTGTACCGCGAGCCAGCGCGTGACCGGTGCGGCAACCGCGACGGCGTGCAGATTCATGATGTCGGTCTCTGTCACGACGAATCCGCCGTCAGTTACCACACGCTGGGTCTCCCGGGTGGTGACATAGCCGACACAGATAGCCGGGAGACAAGCAAGTGTGATGATCCACGGGAGAGACTGGGTATGTACCAACCTGGCGACGCCGCTCGCAGCCGCGACCGTGACAGTCAACGCTGTCATCGCGAGGGTCACTGCACCGAGGAGATGCACCGTCCGTCGCATGCGGCGAGGTAAGTAATAGCGACGGAATCAGCCCTTCCCTACATATACGGGCCCTACACCGAGTCCGTATCCTGTGGGTGTCGATGCTTATCCGACAGCGACATCGGGGGCGTACCTGGATCCCAGCATCGGGGTCCGGACTGCTTGTCGAGACCGACGCGTACACCGATGATCCAGGACGCTTCTCATACTGTCGGCTGTACGTGACAACTACTGTCCTCTCGGGGTGGCAAATATTTACATGAAAGCACAGCCAGCAGTACCAGACCCCGAACCCGAACAAGAGGCACTTCTCAGAACAGAGTGTGGCTACTCAGCGCCACAGCGGTCACAACAGAAGGGCACTACCGCAACTAGCTACCAACGGCTGACCCAGCTCCATCGATCGCTGTTCACTAGGGCCGTTTAATCGTCGCCTCTGTGTGCGTGGCCGACGAGCAGTGACACGGCGTTACAGACGACGAGTGCGATGAACGCGGTCCGGGTCGCCCCGGAGTGCAGGCCGGTAATCAGCAGCGGGAGATAGAGAAACGGGAGCGCAATTGCTGTCCAGAACGCGATACCACGAACGGCAGCGACGAACGGCTCGTCGAACTCCGGTATAGACTCATCAAACTGGGCGAGTAATTCGTATGCAGACGAAATTGATATGTGGGGGGCTATCCACGGCTTCTACTGGAGATAGCTTATAACCTCTAGAGGTTTCCGGCCGTTTCGCTTCGTTTCACGCACAGCGACACCCCAGTGGTTCATTTTATTACCGGCTGAGCGGTGGTTAAACGTTTCATCGGCGGCGCAGACATAGTGTGATACTCTGTGCCACTTTCAATCTTGGTGACAGATAGGGTTGGCGCGTACAACTGATTACGGTCCGAGTAGTGATATGGTTACGTCGTGTTCTGTGCCCGCTAGTGTCGTGCTATCGACGACGTGGTCCGGCAGGGACGCCCGCCACTCCGCGAGCCGCTGCTCGTGGTAGGTCCGATGTCGTTCCACCGAGTACGTCTCGTCGTCCGCGTTCCGAAGCTCGTCGGCGGTGTCGTCGGGTGTCGGATACGACGGTGCGTCCGTAGCCAGTAGCGAGTCGGGCTCGATCTGAATCGGTTCGTCGTCGTCGTCGGGCTGGACGACGTGGAGACGCCCCCGCATCCGACCGCTGAATGGTGGTGTGACGCGTAACACTGTCTCTGACCCGTCGGCAGTCGCTTCAATGGCTGCGACGAGGTCAGTTGCGTTTATCGCGATTGATTTGATGTCTGTTGGGTCCGTGTCCATTGTTGAGTCTGTGGGTTCCATTGGTTCAGGCTGTTACATTCGGCTGCTGTAGTCCCATGTGTGGAGTCTGTCGGGCGTAATCGTGATCTGTATCTCGCGGCGGTCTGGTGCAAGCAGCCGTTCGGCCAGCGGCGAGTCAGTGCCGCCAAGATATCGGTGCAATAAGTCGGTGAGGACCGTTTTATCCTCGTCAGCTGTCATCGTCGCTGTCCCGTTGCCTCTGACGCCGCAGTACGGCGGCTCGTTCGTAGAGACTTCGAACGAGACATCGGCGTCGTAGTCGAGGTAGTCGACAACTGCCGCGTCCGCCCCGGTTGCACACTCGAAAACACCGTCAACGAACCGGTACCACAGCGAGAGCATCCAGGGCCTGTCTGCGGGCGTTCGGCACCCGAGACGGAGCGGCACAGTTTCCGTGTCGAGAAACTGTTCCAGCTCCGCGCGCGTCCACGGTCCGGAGACGGTCACCATACACACAGCGTACGGTCGCCGCTATGTTAACATCTCTGGCATGAGTCACTACACTGTGACAGGAGAGCTGTACGAACGTGTTAACAGAGCAACTACTATATTCTCAGAATCGATAATCTGCTGGGTAGCTTTATCTTGCTGTTCAGGAAAGTCATCGTGAGAGCAGTACGTCAGCCGACAGGAGGGATAACAAGTGCAAAAGCGAGGTGAGACGGAGGAAGCAACGGTACTCGTCGTCGACGATGAGCAAGATATTGCGGACCTGTATTCGACGTGGCTGCTGACCGCACACGACGTTCGGACCGCACACAGCGGTTCGGAAGCGCTCCAGTTAGTCGACGCGTCCGTCGATGTCGTTTTTCTGGACCGGCAGATGCCTGATATGAGCGGTGACGAAGTCCTCGATACCATCGCAGAACGGGGTATTGACCCGACGGTGGTGATGGTAACGGCTGTTGACCCGGACTTCGACATCGTCGAGATGCCCTTCGACGAGTACCTGACCAAGCCAGTTAGCCGCGCGGACCTCCTCGATACTGTCTCGGAGATGCTTGTTCGGACCACATACGACAGTCAGGTCCAGGAGTACTTCGCCGTGGCTTCGAAGAAGGCAACGCTAGAAACGCAAAAAACCAGGCCGAAACTCGAAGCGAGCGACGAGTACCAGACTGTCAACGAACAGTTCCACGAACTCCGTGAAAGAGTCGACGCCACGGCCGCAGAGATTGACGATTTTGAGTCTGTTTTTCAGCAGTTCCCCGGCAGCGGCCTCTCGTCTGGCTAATCACTGCCGATTCTCCGGTAAGACCGCAATATAACCTCCGGAACAGCCATGCCGAACATAATGGCGTTTGAGCGCCACTCGCCGCTGCAGCGACCTGCTCGCTCGGAACACCACTGCTTGAACTGATATAGCGCCGTCTGAGCGGCCCGTGACAGAGACTTCAGTGACTACTGGTCGATGATATCTGGAAAATGCCCGGGGAGGGCTCCGAACCCTCGATCTCCGCATGGCCCAGGTCTGGGGCGTGACGAGCGCCCCGGGGTCATGACGGGTGCACTGCCGCATGAGTCGAAAGACCCTATGAGTGCGGCGCTATGTCCAGCTAAGCCACCCGGGCGCGGGTGCATTCAGGCGTTGGCCGTTAGCCGTCTTGAAGGTTCTCATCTCCGCCGGGACTGTGGGGCAGTCCCACGCCGCGGGCGACTCATCGGTGCTGATACTCGACCCGCGGATTTAAGCCATCACGCAGGTATGCAGGCAGTATGGAGATACCAGACCTCGTCCAGCAGGAACTCGGGGACGAGGAGATCCGGGGCGGTGTCAACCTCGGCGACGAAGATGCGGCCTGTTTCACACCGACCCGGACGCTCGTCTACCGCGGTGAGGGCCTTCTCAGCGACGAGAAGGTCGCCAGCTATCCACACGACTTCGAACGGCTCACGGTCTCGGAAGGCCGACGCAAGACCAAGTTCTCGCTCAGCTACACCAGTGAGAAGCTTGAGCTGTCCGTTCCCGGCAACCGCGGTGACGCCGTCCTCGAACGACTCCTCGAAGGCAAGCTTGCTGTCTCGGGCGGCATCGCCCCGGACGAAAGTCTCGCCGGCGTGTTCCGGTTTAGCGAACTCACGCTGGTGGTCACCGACCGCCAGCTGCTCAAGCACATCGGCAACGTCACTTGGGACGCCGACTACGAGGCGTTCTCCTTCGACGACGTGACGGGTCTAGAGTTCGAAGAGGGCAGCGTCGCTACGGCTGTCGTACTCTCGTTTAACGAGCGGCCAGAGCGCATCAAAGCCCCGTCCGAGGAGGCACCGATGGTCCGGAAAACACTCGAAGAGGCCCTGTTCGCGTATCATGAGGTTGGTTCGCTGGCTGAGCTCAACGCCGAGGTCGGGGCAGACCCTGAGGAGAGTGCTAGTGACGCCAGCAACGGTCTCGGCCTCGAATCCGGTATCGACCCGCTTGTGAGCAACGACGAGGAAGGCAGTGATGATTCCGAGACTGAATCCGCGAACACCAGCACGCAGGCCGCGACCTCATCGACCAGTGCACAGGGGACTACCGCCGAAGCCACGACGGAAACACGATCCACTGACACAGCCGGCCTAGACACCGACTCGGTCGAGCCGGACACCGGTGCAGACCCCGATATCGCTGAACTCGAAGCACAGGTCGCCGAGCTGACCGCCGCTGTTGAAGCTCAGAACGAACAGCTCCAGAAGCAAGAGCGCACGATCAAGCAGCTCATCAAGGAACTCCGGCAAGGCCGCTGAGACTGCTGTTTCTGACGGAGTCGGAAATTTGAGACCACGGTCACGCTCCTTTGCTCGCGGGTCGTTCCTCCCCGCTCGCATAATCGAGGGCCGCTCTCTGCGGTCGCGCCCTTCGCTGCTCACGGCTCCGTTGGTCGCCGTTCGCCTAATCGAGGCCGTGGCCTCTGTCGCGGCCGCGACCTCGCTGCTCGCGGCTCACTTCGTTCACCGCTCGCATAATCGAGGGCCGCTCCCTGCGGTCGCGCCCCTCGCTACTCCCGCCCTAACACTTTCCGAATACACGTCGATCCAAACGGCCCCAGTTCGCCGCCGTCGAACTGGACGAAGTGGCCCGTACTGATGGCTGCGCCACAGCGCTGACACGAGAAGTCCCCCTCACGGACAGCGACATCGCTGTCGAAGTTCACGTACGACCCCTGTGACCGCGGGCGGACGACGCCGTTCTCGCGTTCGATGAGCCCACGCATCACTGCAGTGTCGAGTATCTCACGCTGGACCTGCGGATTGGTCGTCACCGTCTCGATACGGTCGAGCGCGTCGGCGACGGACAGCTCCCCGTGTTCCAGATGGGCGAGCAGTTCGACGCCGAGTTCGACCGGGTCACGCGTCTCGGACACAATCGGCGTTTCAACCCCGAGCAACGTAAAAGATACCACAAAGCGTTTGTCGATTGCTACCGCTCAATCGGGTAGATGGACCGCCTCGCGAAGCGACAGCTGGTCGGGACCGCCGGGTTGGTGGTAGTCGTCGCCGTTGCGACGACGCTGCTTACACCCGAGTGGGTGGTAGCCCAGACGATGCATCTTGCCGACCATCCCGTCTACCTCGCGGGCGTCATCGTCGGGCTGTATCTGGTCCGACCCTTTTTCGCGTGGCCGACGATGCCGCTGTCCGCGTTCGTCGGGTTTGTCCTCGGTGTCAAGTACGGCTTCCCGGTCGCGCTAATGGGCGCACTCGTTACCTGCCTTATCCCCTATCGGTTCGCGCTCCGGGCCGGCGAACAGGGCGGGATGTTCGGCTGGCTGGGGGATTCTGGCCGTCAGATCATCGAGGTGACCGGCGAGACACGAGGCGTCCTCGCGGCGCGGCTCTCACCGGTGCCCGCGGACCCGGTGTCCTATGGTGCCGGATTCGCTCGCGTCTCGCCACGTTCATTCGCTGTCGGGACCTTCCTCGGTGAGATTCCGTGGGTCGCCGTCGAGGTTGCCGCGGGCGCGTCGCTACGGTCGCTGACGCTCACTGGCCTCACTATCGACGCGCTCCCACACGTCCTGTTGCTTTCGGCGGCGCTGGCCGTGCTAGTGCTTGCGGGACCGGCCTATCGCCACGTCACGGCTCCGAACTCGTCGTGAACTCGAACCGCGCGCCACCGCTTTCACTTTCTGTCGCCGACACCGACCAGCCGTGAGCCTGTGCGACCTCAGCGACGATTGCCAGCCCGAACCCGGTCCCGGCGTCGCTTGTAGTGTAGCCGCGGCCGAACACGTCGTCACGTTCTTCCACTGGGATACCGACGCCGTCGTCAGCGACGTAAAAGCCGGTATCCGTTGTCCCGACAGAGACGGTGATCGGGGCCGCGCTGTCGTCGGCCTCTGGCCGACTGCCCGTGGACCCGTGTTCCACACTGTTTCGGAACAGATTCTCGAACACCGTACGGAGCCGTGCCGCATCGGCCTCGACCGTCGCCGTGCCGTGTTTTTCCAGCCTAGCCTCGTCTGTCTCGACATCTGCCCAGGCCTGCCCAGCGAGAGCGACGAGGTCGACCATCGTCGTCTCGCCGACCGTATCACCCTGTCTGGCGAGCGTCAACAGATCGTTGATGAGTTCGTCCATCCGGTCGGCCGCCGACTCCGCCGCCTCGAGGTGTGATACGTTGCCTGACGTCCGGGCGACCGATATCCGCCCTTTGACCACGTTCAGCGGGTTTCGGAGGTCGTGGCTGACGACGGATGCGAACTCCGAGAGCTGTCGTTCCCTGTCTTTTCGGTCGCTGATATCGCGGATGACGCCCGCCGTGCCGTTGAACTCCCCGTCTACGGCTGGAAGCAGCGCAATGTGGATCTCGATAGGGGTGTGGTCCCCGTTCTGGTCGACAATATCCGTTTCGAAGGTCACGTTCTGCCGGGTCGGATCGGATAGCATGGTCCGGATGAGCTCGCTGCCGCGGTTGATGTCCTCGCCGGCCATGATGGTGGAGATATGTTCGCCGATGAGCTCGCCCGGTTCGAACCCCGTCAGCCGCTCTATCGCCTCGTTCACGTAGGTGAACACCCCCTCCTCGTCGAGGGTGTACACCGGATCGCCGACGGCCTCGATGATTGTCTCGTAGCGTTCGAGTTCTCGCTCGCGTTGCTTGCGTTCTGTCGTCTCGCGCATCACGCCGACCGAGCCGTCGAAAGTCCCGTCCTCGTCGAACAGTGGTGCGATTCTGTCCTCGTTGATCCGGACTGTCCCGTCGGCGGATATTGTCCGCATCTCGTAGGCCGCCCACGTCCGCTCGTCGTCGTCAAGCAAGTCATGGATGAGTGCTGTCCCACTTTCGACATCCGACGCAGGCATGAACCGGCCCGGTTCCGAGCCGATAATCTCCGAGCGGGCGTACCCGAGATGGGCGGCCATCGCCTCGTTTACCATCTCAATTGTCCCGTCCCTATCGAGGACGTACATCGGGTCCCCGACGTTTTCAACCAGCGTCCGGTACTCTTTGAGCTCTCGCTCCCGACGCTTTCGCTCAGTGATGTCGCGGCCGATGCCGGCAATCCCGAACAGGTCACCGCGCTCGTCTTCGATGAGCGAGCCCCTGAACTCGTACTGGAGGCGCTCGCCGTCAGCTGTCTCGACACCCGCCTCGATAGTTCCGTACCCGGTCTCCAGCGTCGTCTCGAATATCCGCCATAATTTCTCGTGGTCGGAATCGACGATGAGTTCCCCGATGTCCATCGACGCTAGCTTCTCGTTGGTGTAGCCGGTCACCGACGGGACAGTATCGTTCCACCGGACCAGACTTCCATCGGTACCGACCACGTAGAACATATCGTCGACGGAGTCGATGAGCTTCTCGGTAAACGCCCGCTGATTCGCAAGCTCTCGTTCACGCTCTTCTCGGGCAGTTACGTCGGTGATGAATCCTTCGAGGACCTCGACGCCGTCGTCGTCAGTGCCGACGACACGCCCGCGCTCCCACATCCAGCGGGTCTCACCTTCGGCCGTCTCGATCCGGTAGGAGACTTCAAACGGCTCGTTGGCGGCGATACAGGTCTGGACCGTCTCCCAGAGACGCTCTGTCTCGGAATCCTTTATCAGCGTGCCCCAGGACACGTCGCCGCTCTCGAGCGCCTCCGAACTGTAGCCGACCAGCTCCGCTGCGCCGTCGCTGACGAACTCCATCGGCCAGTCAGACTCGTTCCGTGCGCGATACACCATGCCCGGGAGGTTCGAAATGAGCGTCGACAGCATCCGCTCGGACTCTTCGAGCGCTGTTTTCGCCCGGCGCTCTCCCACAGCCCGCTCGATACGGTTAGCAAGCACGGCGTACTGGTCCGTTCCGACCCCCTTCTGGAGGTATTCGGTGACGCCGGCGGAGATCGCGTCGCTCGCGATTTCCTCGTTTCCCTTGCCTGTAAAGAGAATAAACGGTAGCCCCTCGTACTCCTCGCGAACGACCTTCAGAAACTCGAGTCCGTCCATGCCCGGCATGTCGTGGTCGCTGACGACACAGTCGAACGTGTGCTCGGACAATCGCTCTAACCCATCTGTTGCGCTTCGCTCAGTACAGACAGAGATATTTTCGTGAGTTCGTTCCAGATGGACCGCAACGAGGTCGCCAAGGTCGGGGTCGTCGTCGACGTGCAGCACCGAAATCTCGTCCCCGTGACCACTCATATCACTTCTTTCGTCGTTCCAAGATATTAAACCCGCGAGCGTCTTGTCAGTAAAACGTGTCAGCGCAGTCATACACGACGCCGTGTTCCGGACAGACGTACTTGCAGTGTCGGTGGTACATTGCCCGTTCACAGAGCGGACAGGGCCGGCCGCCGGGGTGCTCATCCATGATTCCGTAGAGCAGCCCCGCTCGCTTGTGTCTTCCGGAGTTTCGGAACGGATTCTGGGCGAAATTGGAACAATCCCTTTTGGGGGGTAGGCCGTCAGTTCACCCATGACTGACGACCTTCTCGACTCGCCCGGCGGGCGGCTGCTGGTCAGCATCGCCGCAGCCGTCGCGGGCCTGGCCGGCTCATATGCGGTCACCGGCTACGCACCCACGTTCATCGCGTCGCCTATCGAACGAACGCTCGCGCGGTCGATGCCCGGAATCGTCGTTTCGACCGCTATCTCGACGCTTGGCAGTCTCGGCCAGCAGCTCAATCTCCTCCTCGCTACCGCCCTCGCGGGGCTGTTCATCGCGCTGGCGGCCAGAGCAGCCATCCTCACCGGCCAGTTGGCGAACAATCGCGCTCTTCCGGTCGTCGGAACGGCTGTCGTGACCTGGGTCGTCAGCGTCGTTCTCACCGGCGAGGTCATCCTCGCCGCCGGCCCGGCGGTTCCCGCCGCCGCTGTCGTCGGACTCGCGCAGGTGCTCGACAGATTCGGTGGGCAGGCGTCGCCTCTCTCCTCAAAACGCAGACGGGCGCTCTCGACGGTCGGCGTGGCCGTCGGCGCGGCGACAGTCGGCTACACGACTGGCAGCCAGCGGTCGATCGCTGCGACGGGTGACGATGCGCCCGCACTCACTGCGCCGGGGGCTGATCTCGACGACGTCGATGAGAAACTTGCCGCCGCGGCAGACTCCACCTTGGACCTCGGCGACATCGACCCGCTGGTCAGCGAGAACTTCTATGAAGTCGACATCAACTCCATCGACCCGGAGCTCTCGGCCGACGACTGGTCGCTGTCGATTACCGGTGCTGTCGAGGAGGAAGTCACACTCACCTACGAGGACCTGCTAGAGATGGACGCCGAGAACCGGTTCGTGACGCTGCGCTGCGTGGGCGAGAGTCTGAACGGCTACAAGATGGACACCGCGCTGTGGACTGGCGTTCCCGTCGATAGCCTCCTCGAAGAAGCCGGCGTCCAGAGCGGCTGTGAATGTGTCATGCTCCGCGCCGACGATGACTACTACGAGGAGTTTCCAATCGACGCGCTCCGGGGCGGGATGCTCGCCTACGGCATGAACGGGAAGATTCTCCCGCGCGGCCACGGCTACCCCGTCCGGGCGCTGGTCCCCGGCCACTGGGGCGAGGTCAACGTCAAGTGGCTCTCTGAGATTGAAGTGCTCGACGAGGAAGCCGACGGCTACTGGGAGAAACGCGGCTGGCAGGGGACCGGCCCCGTCAATCCGGTCGCGAAGCTCCACCACGAATCCATGCTCTCGGACGGCCGTCGGCGCATTGGCGGCCACGCCTACGCCGGCCTGCGCGGCGTCCAGCGCGTCGAGGTTTCGACTGACGACGGCGAGACGTGGACGGATGCGAACCTCTCCGAGCAACTGCCTGCGGTCAGTGGCGACGGTCCCGCCGAGGACGCGTGGCGACAGTGGGAGTACACCTACGACCCGCCCGAGGGTGGTCACACCGTCGTCGTCCGGATGGTCGACCAGCGCGGCGAGGTCCAGCCCGAGGCAGAGACTGATTCCTACCCCAGCGGTGCCTCGGGCTGGGTGTCGAAGCAGTACTCGTAGTGCAAAGCGAGCGGCACATACCGCTGTAGTCGCTACCGTGCGTATGGACGAGACGATTGCGGGCGAGGTCATCCACGTCGTGGAACCGGCCGACCACGAAGACTACGACTTCGAGCCCGAGATGGCGTCGCTCGCGGACTCACGCTATGTCATCGTCTGCCGCAAGGGCGGGAAGCCGTCGTGGCTCGAACGGATAGCGGCCTTTCTGCGCCGCCAGCCCATCGAGCCGGTGACGCTCGTCGCAGATTCGGCGGCTGAGGAAGGAACAGAAATCACCGCGGCCGTCGAGGAAACAACGATTGCCGGCGTGTACGACGTGTCTGAGTTTCGGTAGCAGGCGCTCGTCGACAGCAGACCTGAAAAAGAAACGTCGTCAATCGCGGTGAAAGCCGGCTCCGTGTGTCACGCGACTACGTCAGCACTCGGACCAGCCACAGGACTCGCAGGTCTTGCACCCCTCTGAGTAGTACAGCGACAGCGAGCCACAGTCAGGACACTCCGGGCTCTCGCCGGCGTCGATGATGTCCTGCTGGTCACCGTTCGTGTCGGCTGCGGCGGCCGCGCCGCCGTCGGTCTGGGTCTGCGTGGCGGTCTCGCCTTCAGCTTTTTCGGCGGTTTCCTCCAGCGTGGTCTGGTCGGGATAGGCCTTGTCGACGTCGCCGTCGAGGTAGCGACGCAGGGCCGTGCCGATGGCGTCCGGGATGGACTGGATCTGCTCGCCCTTGTCCCAGGCGACCTTCGGCGACCGGATGCCCTGCAGTTCGTCGGCAATCTCTTCGGGGTCGACGCCCGAGCGGAGCGCCGTCGAGATGGTCTTCGCCAGCGCCTCGGTGAAGGAGGCGGTGAAGCCACCGGAGTTGCCGATGTTGGCGAACAGCTCGAACGGCCGGTCGGCCTCGGGATCCTCGTTGATGTTGACGTAGAGCTTCCCGTAGCCGGTGTCGATGCGCTGTGTTACGCCGTGGAGCACGTCCGGTCGGGTCTGCTTCTCGGCGTACTCGGCGTCCCCGTCGGCGACGCCAAGCACCTGTTCGATGGAGTCGTCGATGGCCGCCTGAACGGCATCGTCTTCGAGGAAGCCTTCGATACCGCCGAAGACCTCCTCGATCTGGGCGACGATCTCGTCGGCGTCCATATCGGAGAACTCGGTGTTCTGGGCGCGTGTCGTCAGCACCTGCTTGCTGCGGGTGCCGTCGCGGTAGTAGGTGACGCCCTTGCCGCCGTGGTCGTAGATGTACTCGAACACTTCGGCGGCGTCGTCGACGGTCGAGTCGTTTGGCGCGTTGACCGTCTTCGAGATGGCTGAGTCGACACCTTCCTGGCAGGCCACCTGAATGCCGGCGTGCTGCTGAGCGGAAAGGTCGCCCGTCGTGACGAACAGCTCGCCGATGGCGTCGGGCACGGTCGTCAGCCCGTCTACGCCGTCGAACTCGTTGTTAGCCATCTGCTCCTGGGCCTCCTGTTTGACGGCCTCGACGTCGATGTCGTTGTCCTCCAGCGCACGGAGGAAGTAGTCGTCGAACTCCACGAGCATCTCGTCGCCCTGCACGTCGCCGGAGACGTTCTTGTAGTAGGCGACGTTGTAAATCGGCTCACACCCGCCCGTCGTGTTGCCGATCATCGAGGTCGTCCCGGTCGGGGCGATGGTCGTGGTGTTGTGGTTTCGGATGGCGTAGCCGTCCGCCCAATCGTCGGCGTCTTCGCCGGTCTGCTTCTCGAACCAGTCGGCGTACTCCGTCGGGTTCGCGTACTTGGAGTTCTCCCACTCGGAGAAGACACCACGTTCCTCGGCGAGTTCGTGACTCGCGGCCTTGGACCCGTGGTTGATGTGTCGCATCGTCTGGCGCGCGATCTCGTTGGCCTCCTCGGTCCCGTAGGCGACACCGAGCTGAATGTACAGCTGGGCCAGCCCCATGATACCGAGGCCGATCTTGCGCATCTCCCGAACCTTCTGTTCGATCTTCTCGACCGGGAAGTCGGACATCGTGACGACGTTCTCGAGGAAGCGGGTACCGAGTTCGATGCGTCGGTCGAACTCGTCCCAGTCGATGGCGTCTTCGAGGAACGCGTCGATGGCCGCTTCGGTCGAGTCGTATTCGTCAGCGTGCCGGTCCGACCAGACGCGCCAGTCCGGCGCGTCCGTGGCGGCCAGCGTCGAGAGGTTGATGTGCCCGAGGTTGCAGGCCTCGTACTCCTCGAGGGGCTGTTCGCCACACGGGTTCGTGGCGAGAATCTCGTGGTCGGGATGCTCTTCCACGTCGAAGGAGTGCTGTTTGTTCACCCGTTCGAGGTAGATAACGCCGGGCTCGCCGTTCTCGTGGGCGCCCTCGACGATGTCGTCCCAGAGCTCTTCGGCCGGGATCGAGAGTTCCTCGCCGACCTCGACGTGTTCGCCGAGGCCGAACATATCGTACAGTTCCTTTGTCTCCTCGGTGACAATATGGGCCTCGCCCGTTCGCGGGTTCGTGAACGTGAACTCCTCGCCGGCCTTCAGCGCCTCCATGAACTCGTCGGTGACGCCGACGGAAATGTTGAAGTTCGAAAGGTGGCCCTCGACGGCGTTGCGGAGGTGCTTTGGCACCTTACCGTCGTCGTCGATGAGTTCACGGGCCTCCTCCAGTGCCTCGGCGAAGGAGTTGTGCGTGAAGTCGTCCGGGTCGTTCAGGCGAAGCGTCTCGGCCAGCGAGACGTCCTTGTTCTTGGCGTGGATGAACTGGATGACGTCCGGGTGAGAGACGCGCATGACACCCATCTGGGCCCCGCGGCGGGCGCCACCCTGTGCGATGGTCTCGCACATCTGGTCGTAGGTCCGCATGAACGTGATGGGCCCGGAGGCGATGCCGCCGGTCGAGCCGACGGGGTCGCCGTACGGTCGGAGTTTCCAGAACGCATAGCCCATGCCGCCGCCGGACTGGAAGACCTGTGCGGCCTCCTTTGCGGTCTGGTGGATGTCGTCGATGTCATCGGCCGGCGAGTCGACGAAACAGGCCGAAAGCTGCTGGAGTTCGTCGCCGGCGTTCATCAGCGTCGGCGAGTTCGGCATAAAGGAGAGCTGCTCCATCTGCTCCCGGAAGGCATCGGCGGTCGATTCGACGTGCTCGCGGACGCCCTCAGGCAGTTCCGGCACAATCGTCTCGTAAGCGAACTTGTTGACGTTGTAGACAGAGAGTTCGGTCTCGACGTCGTCGTCGACCGACGTGCCCTTGCCGAACACCTCGTCGGCGAGTTCGTCGCGGCGCGGGTGGTCGGGCTTCAGCTGGTCCGGCGAGACGTGTACGTCAACCGCCTGCTTGTTGGCCTCGAACACGGCCTCGGCGAGCGCGATGTTCCTGGCGACGCGGTCGAAGAGGTCTTCGGGTTGCTCAATGAGGTCGCCGTTGGCATCCTTCCGGAGGTAGCGAGCCGGAAGAATGTTGTGGTAGGCGTTGCCTGTGAGTCGCTCTTCAATTGTGTCACCGTCGGTACGTTTGATCGGGAGCGTGATCTCGTCGGCGGAAAGGTCGCTGTTACTCATCGCCCGCTCCTCCTCCCGACAGCGGCCGTCTGTCGGTCGATACCCCTCGTCGTAGCTACCCGTGATCCTGTCATTTCTGGCGGCGAATACGTATTCATCGATAGCGTTTAATCCTTCTTGTCTGCGATTCGGCGGCGGCCGCAGCGAACTCGAAAGTCGTGGCTACGGTGCTCGACGAACTGTGCTGGTGACGCGTGAAACGATAGCCGCGTACAACGGAATAGATGCCGTCGGTTCTTCTTAATACTGTCTAGACCGAGGTGAAAGTGAAAACCCACCCCAGTGAACCACCAGACGTGAGCGAGATATCCAGTAGAAACGAGCGGGGGTTCAGGGGGAGTAATAGACGCTCACTAACAGTCCGTAGGGGAGTAGTAAGGCCGTGTCAGACGTACTGCCGTGGTGCGGTTTTGGCAGAACTTGTCTATCAGCCCGTGCGGTGTCGATTCAGTGTGTCGGTGCGCCGTTGTAACTCCGGTGTGGTCGCCCGCTATCGAACCCGGTACACGAACGAGTCGGGCGTGAGAGGCGGGACGCTTACAGGCCTGTGGACCGAAGACAGGTGCGTGCAGTACGATGGGCTCACCAAGGGAATCGCAGTGGTGTTCGGAGGCCTGACAGTCGTCCTGACAGCGGTGGGTCTTCTGATCAATCCCGCGGTGCTCTTTCTGGCGCTCATGTTCGGCGTGTCGACGTATTTCATGTACTACCATCTCAGCGGGAAAATGGCCGCAAACCTCTACGAGCGTGTGGAGCGACAGGCGGCACAGAACACGGGGACCGGCCGCCGCGGTGGGTTCGGGGCCGGCCCACGCGAGGAGTGGGAACCGCCACGGGACGGCCGCCGAGCGCGTCGCTCGCGAGCGACTCAGGGCGGGCAACGCCGCCGCCGACAGCGCAGCCAGACAGCAGGCGGCCGGCAGCGCCGACAGCGTGTCCAGTCATCGGGACCGAGTCCAGCAGAGGCCTACAGGCAGTTAGGCCTTGATCCGGATGCGGACCAGAGTACGATCAAGCGCGCCTACCGGGAGAAAGTCAAAGAGGTCCATCCCGACACCGACAGCGGGAGCGAGGCGGAGTTCAAGCAGGTGCAAGCGGCCTACGAGACGCTGACCGACGATTGACCGCAATTTCCATATGCGGTGCTCCGAACCCAGACGTATGGACAACGACGCGCCGCCGCTTATTGTCGACATCGACGGGACGTTGACCGACGAGAACCGCGCAATCGACCCTCATATCATGCCAGTCCTCCACGAGTGGCCTGCACGTGTTGTCATCGCCACCGGCAAGGCAATGCCGTTCCCGATTGCCCTCTGTGAGTTCCTCGGTATCGAACGGACGGTCGTCGCCGAGAACGGCGGCGTCGTGTTCGTCGAAGCGACCGACGAACTCAGGCTGGAAGGCGACCACGAGGCGGCACTAGCGGTCGGCGAAGCCTACCGCGACCTGGGTCACGACCTCGGCTTCGGGCAGATCGACCTGGGGAACCGGTGGCGCGAGACGGAACTTGTCGTGTCGCTCGATCAGCCGCTCGAACCGCTGGAGGAGCTGGCCGCAGCGCGCGGGCTCGTCGTCCTCGACACCGGCTTCGCTTACCATGTGACGGACCCGGTCGTCGACAAGGGGACGGGTCTCGAAGCGGTGTGTGCGGAACTGAATCTGGAGCCGGAGGCGTTTCTGGCGGTCGGCGACTCGGTGAACGACGCCCAGATGTTCGACCTGGCCGGCGAGGCCGTAGCCGTTGCTAATGCCGACGAGACGGCGCTCGAACGGGCCGACCGGGTGACCGATGCGAGCTACGGTGACGGCTTTCTCGAAGCGGTTGCGCCCTACCGGAACTGACGGTCCTGTGACCGACGTTTAGACCAGCCGCTGAACGGAGTGGCAAACAGGTGACGCCATGGCCGGAGCAGACACGCGGAGCGGCACCACACAATCGCGAACTCCGCGTGGCAGTTCAGTCCACGAGCCGTGCTGGCCACGTCATCGGGTATAAATATCCGTCCGAGTACTACTGTGAGAGACACACTCAGCCACCGGATTCAGGAGGGCTCTGGAGGCGTAAATCCGGGGAAGGCTTATATCTGCCCCACAGTAACCAAGGGGTATGAGCCCCGACCGGGCTGTCCTCCGGCGTGCGATTGACCGCGGCGAGCGGGAGGGCGGCAGCGTCGAGTTCAAAGAACGGCTCACCGAAAACCTCCACCTGTCCGAGGGGCGACTTGAATCCCTCACGGCCCAGCTCCGCCACCGCGTTCTCTCTGGGGACGGGGAGGCGACGTACGTCGTCGGCGTCACCGACGACGGCGGTCTCGCCGGCATCTCGCCGGCGGAGTTCTCCGAATCGATGGACGTACTCAGCCTGCTAGCAGAGGAGGCGGGCGCACACATCGAGGATGTCAAAACATGGGGTGTCGACGGTGTCTCGGACAGCGGGGCGACCGACACAGACGGTATCGTGGGTGTCGCGACGGTCTCTGAGGGGTCGGTCCTCGCGGACGACGACCACATTGTCGTCGGAACCGCCGGACACGTCGACCATGGGAAATCCACCCTCGTGGGGTCGCTGGTCACCGGCGACGCCGACGACGGCGAAGGCGGGACACGCGGCTTTCTGGATGTCCAGCCGCACGAAGTCGAGCGTGGACTGTCGGCAGACCTCTCATACGGCGTCTACGGCTTCGACGACGACGGGGAGCCGATTCGCATGGACAACCCACATCGGAAGGACGACCGCGCTCGCGTCGTCGAGGAGTCCGACCGGCTGGTCTCTTTCGTCGACACTGTGGGTCACGAGCCGTGGCTTCGGACGACGATTCGCGGTCTCGTCGGCCAGAAACTCGACTACGGACTGCTGACGGTCGCAGCTGACGACGGCGTGACAGAGACGACGCGGGAACACCTCGGTATCCTGCTGGCGACGGACCTGCCGACGATTGTCGCTATCACCAAAACCGACCTCGTCGACGAAGAACGGGTCGCCGAGGTCGAGCGCTCCGTCGAGCAGGCACTGCGAGAGGTCGACAAGACGCCGCTCCGGGTGGAGCGCCACGGCGTGGACACGGCTATCGACGAGATCTCTGAGACTGTCGTCCCCGTCGTCACCACCAGCGCCGTCACGAAGGAGGGGCTGGACGACCTCGACGAGATGTTCGAGGCGCTGCCGAAGACCGCCGGCGAGGTCGGCGACTTCCGGATGTATGTCGACCGGACGTACAACGTTCAGGGGGTCGGCGCGGTCGCATCGGGCACCATCAAATCAGGCGAGGTCGAAGCCGGCGACGAACTGCTCCTCGGACCGATGCAGGACGGGAGCTTCCGCGAGGTCGAGGTCCGGTCAATCGAGATGCACTACCACCGGGTCGACGAGGCCAAGGCCGGGCGCATCGTCGGTATCGCGCTGAAAGGCGTCCGCGAGCAGGACATCGAGCGCGGGATGGTCCTGCTCCCGAACGACGCGGACCCGTCGCCGGTCCGTGAGTTCGAGGCCGAGGTGATGGTGTTGAACCACCCCACTCGCATCGGCGACGGTTATGAACCCGTGGTCCACCTCGAAACGGTCAGCGAAGCCGCGGCATTCTACCCGGACGGCGGGCAGTTGCTCCCGGGCGACGCCGGCACGGCCCGGGTCCGATTCAAATTCCGCTCCTATCTCGTCGAGGAGGGCCAGAAGTTCGTCTTCCGCGAGGGGAGTTCCAAGGGCGTAGGCACCGTCACAGATATCGACCCGGCGGAGTAGCGGCCCGCCGTTTTATCGAGCCGTCCCGTTTTCCGAGGGTTGTCGGTAGCCATCAGCTGTTTTCTCTACGAGCCCGAACGTCGTGGCCCACTCCAGCAGATTCGTGACGCGCTCCAGCCAGATGGCCTCCCAGTCGGCGTGCCGCTCGCGCTCCCAGCGAGGAACCTCGCTTCGGAGCGCGTCGAACGCGGCGTCTGCGGCTACCGGCTGCGGACCGAGCGCGCCGAGGAGTACGTCGACGCCGAAGACAGAATCCTCGAACGCTCTCGCGAGGGCCGCCCGGTCGAGGTCGGTCCTCGTTCGGTAGTAGCCCCGCTCGCTCTCGGCGACCAGCCCCAGCGCCTGCAGGAACACCAGGTACTCCCGGGCCGTTTCGCGGTCTGACACGTCAGTCGCCGTCTGTATCGCTCGACAACAGTCGGCCTCGCTGTCGGGGACAAGCGGAACTGCGTCTCTTGCCGTCTCCAGAAACGAGCGCGAGCGAGCTGGTGGTGCGACCTTGTAGCGCATACCAGACTACGATTACAGGCCGAAACTCTCGGTTAACACGCCCTCGCTCGTCTCACCGACCACGTGCGTGTCGCCGCCGACGACATCGATGGTGACCGCGGCCGGGCCGAACAGTTCGACGGGGAGCTCCGAGAAGTCCCAGTCCGCGTCCTCGAAGACGCCTTCGAGCGGCCTGCCGTACTCTCGGGCGGCGACGGACGGCACCTCGTCGAAGCGGTCGAAAGACTCGTCGACGGTGAGGTGGACCTCGCTGCCGTAGGCCAGCGCGTCTGTGGTCCGGGCCATCGCCGTGGCCTCGTCCCCGGCGACCGGCGCGACCGGTGCGCGGCCAGTGGCCGACAGCACCGACACCGGGTCGAAGCCGAGTTCGGCCAGCCGGAAGACAGCCAGTTCGGCGGCCCGTGCCGCGGCGACGACGCTCCCGGTGACACTCGCTGTCGCAAAGGACGGCAGGAACACGCCCGTCTCGGGGACGCCGGTGCGCTCTGCCACCTGACTGGCGACGGCTTCGTCCGGCAGCTCGTCGGTTTCAAGCGCCAGCACAGCGAAGTCGGCGTCCTCGCGATAGCCGATGCGCTGGAAGGCCTCCTCCTCGGCGACCAGCGCGCGTGCAGGACCGCTGCCCAGCGCTTCGAAGTCGTCGACGGCCAGCTCCCAGCCGCCCTTCTGGGAGCACAACAGGGCCAGCGCCGGGTGGTCCGTCGACAGTTCGACGTGGTTCAGCGGCGCGCCACCGACGGTGTTCATCGTGGACTGGACCGTTGCCAGTCCGGCCGTCTGGATTTCCGCAAGTAGCATGCCGGCCTCGACAGCGCCGGGGACCTCGACGCCGAAATCGAGGACTGCGGCGTCCCCCTCCAGCGCGTGTACGTCTATCGTGAGTTCGTCAGCGAAGTCGATGGCCTCGTCAACGAGCTCCGTGGCCATCCGATTGAGACTGTCCATACGCCGTCTTTGGCACCCTTCCCTTTAATCTCCGCCTTCGGCCGCGTCGCTTCTGGCCGCCCGACCGAGATGCTCTTCGACGGCGTCGACCTTGTCCTGTGCCTGCTGGTCGACGGTCCGTTTGTCGTCGATTTTCAGGAATGTGCTCACACGGTCGGTCTGCTCGCCGACGGCCTCGTGGGCGGCATGAGTGGCCGCGAACAGTTCCTCGCTGTCTTCTGCTTCGATTATCGTCCCCATCGGCGTCGTCTCGTACTCGACGTCGAACGCCTCAAGCGCCGCGACGGCGTCAGCGACGTGCGACGACATACTGTCTTCGATGACCGGTGCGACCGAGAGAAACCCTATGCAGGTCATACTGATGCCCACGCGCGCCCGAGACCTAACCGCTGTGGTGCTCGCCTGTGGACTGCCGAAAAAGTCGCTGTTCGAAGCGCTTACTCGCTGTCCTCAACCGGTGCCCCGCGAGCGTTCGTCTTCACGCTCTGGAGTCCTTGCTTCGCTTTCTGCTTAGAGGCGTACCCCTGCCCGCAGTCGGCGATTATCTCCCCGTTATCGTGGCGGAGCCGCCAGCGGGCCTTGTCCTCACTGTCTTTGAACAGTTCGAACGTGGCCTTGCTGCCGCCGTCGTCGGGCGCGTCTTCGTCTTTGGACTCGTCGACGACGTACGCGCCGGGCGCGTTGTTCTTGACACTTTCTAGCCCTTGGTTTGCCTTCTGCTTGGAGGCGTAGCCCTCGCCGCTGTCGGCGATGATGTTCCCGTTGTCGTGAACGAGTCGCCAGCGGTACTGCTCGGCGCTGTCCTCGTACACCTCAAAGGTCGCCTTGCTCGCGACGACCTCGGTCTCAACCTCACCCTCCGTTTCGTCCCACTCCATGTCGATCTCGAGGCTGACAGTACCGTCCTCGCGTTCGACTTCGACCTCGAAATCGGCCTCGGCCGGCGGGTCGACCGTCACAGTCTGTTCCTCGTCGGCCGGGGCCGGCTCGCCGCGGCTGAGTCTATTCGCCAATCGTCGGAAGTACGACGCGATTCCTCTGCGACTTCGCTTCTCCTGTGACTCGTGGACCGTCTCGTCTGTCATGTGATATCACTGTCGACGGGATAACAAATAATGATGTCTCCACCCGTTGGCGAGACAACATTTTCTCGGACGTTCACGACAGCGCAGAGATAGTCTCCGGCGACGCGACTCGCTACGCTCGTCGGTTTGCGTCGACAGAAATGCGCTGGCTGGGATTTGAACCCAGGTTGTGACCATGGCAAGGTCACGTGATACCAACTACACTACCAGCGCTCACTTCGGCTGCACTGCCCTTCGCGACCGTGGGTCGCTCAGCACCAGTGCGCAACGCCTCGTTGCAATCAAATCTGGCGGGGGTGAGAGTAAAAAGCCTTCCGTTTTCCGGGGAAAAATCATGGGATGTGAGGGCAATCGCCGTCCTCGCTGACGGCCCGAGCATGTGATGCTGTCACGGGACACGCTCTTTCGGAAGCGGCAAACCGGCCACCGTGCGTATCGCTCCCGAACCGGCATGACGGACCATGTGAACGCGACGCATCGCGAGCACGAAACGGGGTCTTTTTAAGCCCGGGAAGGGGAGATATCGGCACAGTCTAGTGGCGCGACGTGGAAGCGTCACGGCATGACGACCAGCGTACTCGTGCCGTCTTCCCTCACACGGGAAGCCGAAGACAGACGCGAGGCAACTCGCAAGCTCGGTTACGTGGCCCGCGCGGCCGCGGTCTACCGGGTTGATCGGCTGATAGTGTACCCCGACCCAGATGGGGCGGGCAAGTGGGAAGACGGGTTCGTCGAAACCGTGCTGCGGTACGCCGCGACGCCCCCGCACCTCCGAAAGGAGATGTGGGGTAAGCGGGACGAACTGGAGTACGTCGGCGTCCTGCCGCCGCTCCGCGTGCGTTCACAGACCGGCTCCGGATCTGAGGGTTCGGGGTCGTTAAGACAGGGAATCGTGACCGAGGTCGGAGCTGATGGGCGCGTCCGGGTCAATTGCGGCATGCAACACCCGATCTCCCTTCCCGTCCCAGCGGATATGGACGTGGAACAGGGGGAGCGCGTGACCGTCAGGGTCTCTTCGCGACGGCCGGTCCGGGCGAAACTCGTCGACGCCCCCACAACGGGATTCGACGTTGTCGCCGCGGACCTCGATGCGGCACTCTCGCGCGACGATGCCGGGCTCACTATCGCGTCCTCGCGATACGGCGAGCCGGTAACGTCGACCCGTCTCGGCCAGCTGGCCGAGCGGCGCGACGCCGAGGGCGGCATGACCGTCGCCTTCGGGGCACCCGAGCGCGGGTTACCGTCGATACTCGACGTTGCCCCGGACGCCGTCGGGGGAGACCAGACGAGCGACGAACCAGAAGGGTTCGACCTCTGGCTGAATACGGTTCCGAACCAGGGCAGTGAGGTCGTGCGAACGGAAGAAGCTCTGTTCGCCTCCCTCACCTGTCTAACCCTCACGGAGTAAACGAATGCCACAACCAAGCAGACCACGCAAAGGCTCAATGGGCTTTGGCCCGCGCAAGCGCTCGACGAGCGAGACCCCTCGCTTCAACAGCTGGCCGTCTGACGACGGGCAGCCGGGCGTCCAAGGGTTCGCCGGCTACAAGGCAGGCATGACACACGTCGTGCTCGTCAACGACGAACCCAACTCCCCCCGCGAGGGGATGGAGGAGACTGTCCCCGTGACAGTCATCGAGACGCCGCCGATGCGCGCCGTCGCCCTGCGAGCGTACGAAGACACGCCGTACGGTCAGCGTCCGCTGACGGAAGTCTGGACCGACGAGTTCCACTCGGAACTCGACCGGACCCTGGACGTTCCGGAGGACCACGACCCGGACGCTGCTGAGGAACAGATACGCGACGCTCACGAGGCCGGTGACCTCGGGGACCTGCGAGTTATTACGCACACCGTCCCCGACGCCGTCCCGAGCGTCCCGAAGAAAAAGCCCGACGTGATGGAGACTCGCGTCGGCGGTGGGTCCGTTTCGGACCGCCTCGACCACGCCCTCGACCTCGTCGAGGACGGTGGCGAACACGCCATGAACGACATCTTCCGCGCCGGCGAGTACGCTGACGTGGCCGGTGTCACGAAGGGCAAAGGGACGCAGGGTCCCGTCAAGCGGTGGGGCGTCCAGAAGCGGAAAGGCAAGCACGCCCGTCAGGGATGGCGCCGACGGATCGGCAACCTCGGTCCGTGGAACCCGTCCCGTGTGCGCTCGACGGTCCCCCAGCAGGGGCAGACCGGCTACCACCAGCGCACCGAGCTCAACAAGCGCCTCATCGACATCGGCGAGGGCGACGAGCCCACCGTCGACGGCGGTTTCGTCAACTACGGCGAGGTCGATGGGTCGTACACGCTCGTGAAGGGCTCCGTGCCCGGTCCGGACAAGCGCCTGGTGCGCTTCCGACCCGCGGTGCGTCCGAACGACCAGCCGCGCCTCGACCCCGAGGTGCGCTACGTCTCCAACGAATCGAATCAGGGATAACCTATGCAGGCAACAATCTACGACCTGGACGGCAACACAGACGGCGAGGTCGACCTGCCGGACGTCTTCGAGACGCCGGTTCGGTCCGACCTCATCGGCAAAGCTGTACGTGCCGCACAGGCCAACCGGAAGCAGGACTACGGGTCCGACGAGTACGCCGGCCTCCGAACGCCGGCCGAGTCCTTCGGTAGCGGCCGCGGGCAGGCACACGTCCCGAAGCAGGACGGCCGTGCCCGCCGCGTCCCGCAGGCGGTCAAGGGGCGAAGCGCCCACCCGCCGAAAGCCGAGAAGGACCGCTCGCTCGACCTCAACGACAAGGAACGGCAGCTGGCCGTTCGCTCGGCGCTGGCCGCGACGGCCGACGCCGACCTCGTCGCCGACCGTGGCCACGAGTTCGACCGTGACGAAGTGCCCGTCGTCGTCTCCGACGACTTCGAGGACCTCGTCAAGACGCAGGAAGTCGTCTCGCTGCTGGAGGCGCTCGATGTCGACGCCGACATCGAACGCGCCGACGAGACGAAGATCAAGGCTGGACAGGGCTCGGCCCGTGGACGGAAGTACCGTCGTCCCGCCTCGATTCTCTTCGTGACCAGTGACGAGCCGTCGACGGCCGCCCGCAACCTCGCGGGGGCCGACGTGGCAACCGCCAGCGAGGTCAACTCGGAGGACCTCGCGCCCGGCGGCGTGCCCGGTCGACTCACAGTATTCACGGAATCCGCACTCGCGGAGGTGGCCGAGCGATGAGCTGGGATGTCATCAAGCACCCACACGTCACGGAGAAGGCCATGAACGACATGGACTTCCAGAACAAGCTCCAGTTCGCCGTCGACGACCGCGCCTCCAAGGGCGAGGTCATCGACGCCGTCGAGGAGCAGTACGACGTGACAGTCGTCAAGGTCAACACGCAGAACACGATGGACGGCGAGAAGAAGGCCGTCGTTCGTCTCTCCGAAGACGACGACGCTCAGGAAGTCGCCTCCAGAATTGGGGTGTTCTAACGATGGGACGACGAATCCAAGGACAACGGCGCGGCCGCGGGACCTCCACATTCCGCGCTCCGTCGCACCGTTACAAGGCTGATCTGGAGCACCGCAAGGTCGAGGACGGCGACGTTGTCGCCGGCACGGTCGTCGACATCGAGCACGACCCTGCCCGCTCGGCTCCGGTCGCTGCCGTCGAGTTCGAAGACGGCGACCGACGACTCATCCTCGCGCCGGAAGGCGTCGGGGTGGGTGACGAGCTACAGGTCGGCGTCAGCGCCGAGATCGCACCCGGGAACACGCTCCCGCTGGCGGAGATCCCAGAGGGGGTTCCGGTGTGTAACGTCGAATCCAGCCCCGGTGACGGTGGGAAGTTCGCCCGCGCGTCGGGTGTCAACGCCCAGCTGCTCACCCACGACCGCAACGTCGCGGTCGTCAAGCTCCCATCCGGGGAGATGAAGCGGCTTGACCCGCAGTGTCGCGCCACCATCGGCGTCGTCGCCGGTGGCGGCCGAACTGACAAGCCGTTCGTGAAGGCTGGCAACAAGCATCACAAGATGAAAGCGCGAGGGACCAAGTGGCCCAACGTCCGCGGTGTGGCGATGAACGCCGTCGACCACCCCTTCGGTGGCGGTGGCCGCCAGCACCCCGGCAAGCCCAAGTCCATCTCGCGGAACGCCCCGCCTGGCCGTAAGGTCGGGGACATCGCCTCGAAGCGAACAGGTCGAGGTGGCAACGAATGAGCTCAGAATATCAAATCGGCCACGAAGGAGAGTTCTCCTTCCGCGGCCACACGCTCGACGAGCTGCAGGAGATGGAGCTCGAGGAAGTCGCGGAACTGCTCCCCGCTCGACAGCGGCGAAGTATCGTACGCGGCCTGACCGAGGAGAAACACAAGCTCCTCGAAAAGGCCCGCGAGGCCGGCGAAGAGGAGACAGCCAACGACCCGATCCGGACGCACCTGCGCGACATGCCGGTGGTCCCGGAGATGGTCGGGCTGACCTTCGCCGTCCACGACGGCCAGAACTTCGAGCGCGTCAAAGTCGAGCCCGAGATGCTCGGCCACTACCTCGGTGAGTTCCAGCTCACACGGAGTAGCGTCGAACACGGTCAGGCCGGTATCGGAGCGACACGCTCCTCGAAGTTCGTACCGCTCAAATAATCATGGGAATCAGTTACTCAGTCGAAGCCGACCCGGACACGACGGCCAAAGCGATGCTCCGGGAGCGGCAGATGAGCTTCAAGCACAGCAAGGCCATCGCCCGCGAGGTCAAGGGCAAAACGGCCGGCGAGGCTGTCGACTACCTCGAGGCGGTTATCGAGGGCGACCAGCCCGTTCCGTTCAAACAGCACAACTCGGGCGTCGGCCACAAAAGCAAGGTCGACGGCTGGGACGCCGGGCGCTACCCGGAGAAGGCCAGCAAGGCCTTCCTCGACCTGCTGGAAAACGCAGTCGGCAACGCCGACCATCAGGGCTTCGACGGTGAAGCCATGACGATCAAGCACGTCGCCGCCCACAAGGTCGGCGAGCAGCAGGGTCGCAAGCCCCGCGCGATGGGGCGTGCCTCGGCGTGGAACAGCCCACAGGTCGACGTCGAACTCATCCTCGAAGAACCGGAGGCCGACGAATAATGGCCGACGAACAACAGTTCATCGAGGACGGACTTCAGCGGACCCAGATCGACGAGTTCTTCGCAGAGGAACTCGGTCGCGCCGGCTACGGCGGCATGGACGTCGCCAAGACGCCGATGGGGACCCAGATCGTGCTCAAAGCCGAGAAGCCAGGGATGGTCATCGGCAAGGGCGGGAAGAACATCCGGAAGATCACGACGGAACTCGAGGACCGCTTCAACCTCGACGACCCACAGGTCGACGTGCAGGAAGTCGACGAGCCGGACCTCAACGCCCGCATCGTCGCGGACCGACTGGCCAACGCCTTAGAGCGTGGCTGGTACTTCCGCAAAGCGGGCCACACCACCATCGACCGTATCATGGAGTCGGGCGCACTCGGCGCAGAGATCGTCCTCTCCGGAAAGGTCACTGGTGCACGCTCACGCGTGGAGAAGTTCAACCGCGGCTACGTCAAGCACAACGGCGAACCCGCAGAGGAGATCGTCGACAGCGGTGTCGGCGTCGCCGTGATGAAGCTCGGCACCATCGGGGTCCGAGTCAAGATCATCCCGCCGGACGCGGAGCTCCCCGACGACTTCGAGATCTACGAGGATGTCGATGTCGAGGACTACGTGGCCGACACCGACGGCGAGTCCGTCGAGGAACTCCTCGAAGGCGAGCCTGAAGACAGCGAGACGGCCGAGGAACTCGACGAAGACGTGGCCACCGGGGCCGACGACGAGTCCGAGGCTGACGAGGAGTTCGTCGACGAGGAAATCGTCGAGGAAGACGTCGAAGTCCCGACTGACGACGATGTCGAGGACGTCGATGTCGACGAACTCGAAGACGCTGTCGACGAGGAACTCGACGAGGACGTCGAAGCGGAAGCCGAAGAGCTGATGGACGAAATGGACGAGGAGGGTGACGACGAATGACCGTTCTCCACGTCCAAGAGATTCGGGACATGACGCCCGCCGAGCGCGAGGCGGAACTCGACGACCTGAAGACCGAACTGCTGAACGCCCGGGCCGTGCAGGCCGCGGGTGGTGCGCCGGAGAACCCCGGCCGCATCAAGGAGCTGCGGAAGGCCATCGCCCGCATCAAGACGATTCAGGGCGAAGAAGGCGACCTGCAGGAGAACGAATAATGCCACTGACACCCGAGACGCTCCCACGACACGAACTCGTCGGCCTCGACTGCGAGGTCGTCGCGGCGTCCAACCCGGACGCCGTCGGTATCAGCGGAACTGTCGTCATGGAGACGACACAGATGCTGACAATCGAGGGGGCCGACCGGGTGTGGCACGTGCCGAAGGACAGCGCGACATTCGCGTTTGACCTGTCGACCGAGACGGTTCTCGTCGATGGCGACCGACTCGTCGCGCGTCCCGCTCGTCGCACAGAGAACACAGGAGATTCACTATGGCGCTAGGACTGAACGTACAGGAACCGGAGGACACCTGTGCCGATCAGAACTGCCCGTTCCACGGAGAGCTCTCCGTGCGCGGACAGACACTGAACGGCGAGGTAGCCTCCACTGACATGGAGAAGACCGTTGTCGTCGAGCGCGAGTACGACGTGAAGGTGCCGAAATACGACCGCTTCATGAAGCGGCGGAGCCGCGTTCCGGCTCACGCACCCGATTGTCTCGACCTCGCGGTTGGTGACACGGTCACGATAGCAGAGTGTCGACCGCTCTCGAAAACGAAAAGCCACGTCGTCGTTAGCGCGGGCTCGGATGAGGCCGCGAACGACGAACAGGACGGTGATGCCTGATGGAAGCACTCGGTGCTGACGTCACGCAAGGCCTGGAGAAGGGCTCGCTCATCACGTGTGCGGACAACACGGGAGCGCGCGAACTCAAGGTCATTTCCGTCCACGGCTACTCGGGAACGAAGAACCGCCACCCCAAGGCTGGGCTGGGCGACAAGATCACGGTCTCGGTCACCAAGGGGACGCCCGAAATGCGTCGCCAGGTGCTCGAAGCCGTCGTCGTCCGCCAGCGAAAGCCGATCCGTCGACCCGACGGCACCCGCGTCAAGTTCGAAGACAACGCGGCCGTCATCGTCGACGAGAACGAGGACCCGCGCGGGACCGAGCTGAAAGGTCCCATCGCACGGGAAGTCGCACAGCGATTCGGCAGTGTGGCATCAGCAGCGACGATGATCGTATAGAACCATGAGCAAGCAACCAGACAAACAACGCAAGAGTCAACGACGTGCCCCGCTTCACGAGCGGCACAAGCAGGTCCGGGCGACGCTTACGGCCGACCTCCGCGAGGAGTACGGCCAGCGCAACGTCCGCGTCAACGCTGGTGACACCGTCGAGGTGCTCCGTGGCGACTACGCCGGCGAAGAAGGCGAAGTCCTCGAAGTCAATCTCGACAAGGCTGTCATCCACGTCGAAGACGTCACGCTCGAAAAGACGGACGGTGAGGAAGTCCCGCGGCCGCTTGACACCTCAAACGTCCGCGTGACGGACCTAGACCTCGAAGACGAGAAGCGCGAGGCGCGTCTCGAATCGGAGGATGATTCCGCATGAGTAACCACCAGAAGCGACTCTCGGTGCCGGACAGCTGGCCCGTAGAGCGCAAGACAGCGACGTTTACGGTGAAAGCCGGTGCCGGCCCGCACGGTGAGGACGGGGTTCCCCTTCTCATCGTCCTTCGGGACGTGCTCGGCTACGCCGACAACCGCAAGGAAGCCCGCTATGCCCTCAACGAGGACAACGTCCTCATCAACGGGAAGGCCATCTCCGACGAGGAACGCCCCGTCGGGATGTTCGACATTCTGGCCTTCACCGAGCGCGAGGAGTACTACCGCGTGTTCCCCGGCGAGGGCGGTCGGCTGGCGCTGACCGCAATCGACCCGGACGCGGCCCAATCGAAGCTCGGCAAGATCGTCACCAAGACCCACGTCTCCGGTGGCGACGTCCAGCTTGGTCTCCACGACGGTGAGACGCTCATCGTCGAGGACGGCCAGACCTACGACGGTGGCGACTCCATCGTCGTCGGTAACGAGGACGGCGAGATCGTGGCCCACTTCGAGTACGAAGAGGGCGCGCTCGTCACCGCCGTCGACGGCGCCCACGCGGGCGAAGTCGGCGAAATCGAAGAGATTCAGGTGACGCCGGGTTCAGCCCAGAACAACGTGATCGTCTCGCAAGACGATGGTGAAGGCTTCGAAACGGTCGAAGAGTACGTCGTCGTCATTGACGAGAACTTCACGAGCGACTCGGACGACGAGTCGGAGACCGTGAGCGGCGAAGCCGCGAGCGAGGGTGATGACGAATGAGCTCCGAGAGTGAGTCCGGCGGCGACTTCCACGAGATGCGCGAGCCGCGCATCGAGAAGGTCGTCGTTCACATGGGTATCGGCCACGGTGGCCGCGACCTCGCCAACGCGGAGGACATCCTCGGGGAGATCACCGGGCAGGCGCCGGTGCGAACGAAGGCCAAGCGGACCGTCGGCGAGTTCGACATCCGCGAGGGCGACCCCATCGGTGCGAAGGTCACCCTTCGCGACGAGATAGCCGAGGAGTTCCTCGACACCGCACTGCCGCTCGCCGAACTGGCGACGAGCCAGTTCGATGACACCGGCAACTTCAGCTTCGGCATCGAGGAACACACCGAGTTCCCGAGCCAGGAGTACGACCCGAGCATCGGAATCTACGGGCTGGACGTGACGGTCAACCTCGTCCGCCCCGGCTACCGCGTCGCAAAGCGCGACAAGGCGTCGCGCTCGATTCCGACGAAGCATCGACTCAACCCGGCGGACGCGGTCGCCTTCATCGAGTCGACCTACGACGTGGAGGTGAGCGAATGAGCGAAAGTGAAACCACAGACGAGCCCGATTCCGAGACGGCAACCAGTGAGCGAACTGGCCAGCTCGAGTCCTGTCAGCGCTGCGGGCGCGAACAGGGACTCGTCGGCAAGTACAACATCTGGCTGTGCCGCCAGTGCTTCCGCGAGATCTCGCGGGGCATGGGCTTCAAGAAGTACAGCTAACAATGACAGGGAACGACCCATTTGCCAACGCACTGTCGGCGCTTAACAACGCCGAAAGCGTCGGGCATCTAGAGCAGACAGTATCGCCCGCTTCGAACGAGATCGGCAGCGTCCTCGAGGTCTTCTATGACCGCGGGTACATCGACGGGTTCAGCTTCGTCGACGACGGCAAAGCCGGCGAGTTCGAAGTCGAACTGAAAGGAGCCATCAACGAGTGTGGCCCGGTCAAGCCCCGCTACTCTGCGGGCGCAGACGAGTTCGAAAAGTGGGAGAAGCGGTTCCTCCCCGCCCGTGACTACGGGACCCTCGTCGTTACGACCAGCCACGGCATCATGAGCCACTACGAGGCTCGTGAGCAGGGCGTCGGTGGCCAAGTCATCGCGTACGTATACTAACAATGCCACGAGTAGAACTGGAGATTCCGGAGGACGTGGACGCCGAGCAGGACCATCTCGACATCACTGTCGAGGGGGACAACGGCAGCGTCACACGTCGGCTCTGGTACCCTGACATCGACGTGTCCGTCGACGGCGACACGGTCGCCATCGAGTCCGACGAGGACAACGCCAAGACGATGTCGACGATCGGTACCTTCCAGAGCCACATCGAGAACATGTTCCACGGCGTGACCGAGGGCTGGGAGTACGGTATGGAGGTATTCTACTCCCACTTCCCGATGCAGGTCGACGTCGAGGGTGACGAAGTCGTCATCGAGAACTTCCTGGGCGAGAAGGCCCCCCGCCGCACGACGATCCACGGCGACACGGACGTCGAAATCGACGGCGAGGAGCTGACCATCAGCGGTCCCGACATCGAAGCCGTCGGCCAGACCGCCGCAGACATCGAGCAGCTTACGCGCATCAACGACAAGGACGTGCGCGTGTTCCAGGATGGGGTGTACATCACCCGCAAACCGAACCGAGGTGACGTCTGATGGCGGACAATGAAGAAGACGTCGAAGCAGAGGAAGAGTACACCGAACTGACCGACATCAGCGGCGTCGGCCCGTCCAAGGCGGAGTCACTCCGCGAGGCCGGCTTCGAGTCGGTCGAAGACGTTCGCGGTGCCGACCAGTCCGCGCTCGCCGATGTCAGCGGTATCGGGAACGCGCTGGCGGCCCGAATCAAGGCCGACGTCGGCGGACTCGAAGTCGAGTCCGAGACCGAAGCTGAAGTCGAAGAGGAAGGTGGCGAGGAAGCGCCCGACGAGGACGTGGAGACGGAACTCCAGGCCCGCGGGCTCGCCGACAAGACACCGGACCTCTCCGACGAGGACGCGCGGCTGCTGACCCAGCGACACCGGGTCGGCAAGCCGCAGTTCAACCGTCAGGACCACCACAAGAAAAAGCGCGTCTCGACCTCGTGGCGCAAGCCCCGCGGCCAGCTCTCGAAGCAGCGCCGCGGCATCAAGGGCAAGGGCGACACGGTCGAGGCAGGCTTCCGCTCGCCGACCGCGGTTCGCGGCAAGCACCCGTCCGGCTTCGAGGAAGTCCGCGTGCACAACGTGGACGACCTCGAAGGCGTCGACGGCGACACCGAGGCCGTCCGAATCGCCTCGAAGGTCGGCGCTCGCAAGCGCGAGCGAATCGAAGAGGAAGCCGAGGACGCGGGTATCCGCGTGCTCAACCCCACCTACGTTGAAGTCGAGGTGAGTGAGTGATGACTGATCTCTCCGCACAGAAGCGACTCGCGGCAGACGTCCTCGACGTCGGGAAGAACCGCGTCTGGTTCAACCCCGAGCGACAGGGCGACATCGCCGACGCGATTACCCGCGAGGACGTTCGCGAACTGGTCGATGAGGGCGCCATTCAGGCGAAAGACAAGAAAGGCAACTCCCGTGGACGCGCCCGGGAGCGCCAGAAGAAGCGTGCGTACGGCCACCAGAAGGGAGCCGGCTCCCGGAAGGGCAAGGCAGGCGCACGGCAGAACTCCAAGGAGGACTGGGAGTCACGCATCCGCGCACAGCGGACGAAGCTGCGCGAACTGCGTGACGAGGGAACGCTTTCGAGTTCGCAGTACCGCGACCTGTACGACAAGGCCGGCGGTGGCGAGTTCGACAGCGTTGCCGATCTCGAACGTTACATCGACGCAAACCACGGTGACGCATAATGGCGACAGGACCACGATATAAAGTACCGATGCGGCGACGCCGCGAGGCCAGAACCGATTACCATCAGCGGTTGCGCCTGTTGAAATCCGGCAAGCCACGTCTCGTTGCTCGAAAGAGCAATAAACACGTCAGGGCGCAGCTGGTGACGCTTGGCCCCAACGGCGACGACACCCTCGCGTCCGCTCACTCGAGCGACCTCGCCGAGTACGGCTGGGAGGCTCCGACGGGCAACATGCCCTCGGCGTACCTCACCGGTCTGCTCGCCGGGCTTCGCGCGCAGGAAGCGGGCATCGAGGAAGCAGTGCTTGACATCGGACTCAACAGCCCGACCCCCGGAAGCAAAGTATTCGCAATACAGGAAGGCGCAATCGACGCCGGCCTGGACATTCCGCACAACGACGACGTACTCGCCGACTGGCAGCGCACGCGCGGTGCCCACATCGCCGAGTACGACGAGCAGCTTGAGGAGCCGCTGTACAGCGGCGACTTCGACGCTGCAGACCTCCCGGAGCACTTCGACGAGCTCCGCGAGACCCTACTGGACGGTGACATCGAACTATGAGTGCTAACAACGGATGGGAGCCACGGACACGCCTCGGCAAGCAGGTTGTCGAGGGCGAAATCGACTCCATGCAGGAGGCGCTGAACTCCGGGCTCCCGCTGAAAGAATCGGAAGTCGTCGACCAGCTCGTTCCCGATCTGGAAGACGAAGTGCTGGACATCAACATGGTCCAGCGGATGACAGACTCCGGCCGCCGCGTGAAGTTCCGCTGCGTGGTCGCCGTTGGCAACCGCAACGGCCTCATCGGCTACGCCGAAGGGCGTGACGATCAGGTCGGCGGTGCCATTCAGAAGGCCATCGACATCGCGAAGCTGAACATCATCGATGTCTCCCGTGGCTGCGGGTCCTGGGAGTGTGGCTGTGGCCGTCCGCACACGGTCGCGCTACGCACCGAGGGCAAGGCCGGGAGCGTCGAGGTCGAGCTCCAGCCGGCCCCGCGCGGGCTGGGCCTGGCGGGCGGGGAGACCGTCCGCAAGGTGCTCGAACTCGCCGGTATCGAGGACATCTGGACACGCAGTAGCGGGAACACGCGCACCACGGTCAACTTCGCGAAGGCGACGTTCAACGCCCTGCAGAACACGGCCGAGGCGCGCGTCCCCGAACGAACCTTCGAGAAGCGAGAGGTGATCGAGTGATGCACGCGCTCGTCCAGCTCCGTGGCGAAGTCAACATGCACAGCGACATCCAGGACACCCTGGAGATGCTCAACATCCACCACGTGAACCACTGCACGCTCGTCCCCGAGACGGACGCCTACCGCGGCATGGTGACGAAGGTCAACGACTTCGTCGCCTTCGGTGAGCCAAGCCAGGAGACGCTAGAGACGATTCTGGCTACGCGCGCCGAGCCGCTCGAGGGCGACGCCGACGTGGACGACGAGTGGGTCGCCGAGAACACGGACTACGACGACATTTCCGGACTCGCCTTTGCGCTCCTCTCTGAGGAAACGACGCTGCGCGAGCAGGGACTGTCCCCGACACTCCGTCTGCACCCGCCACGCGGCGGCCACGACGGTGTCAAACACCCCGTCAAGGAGGGCGGGCAGCTCGGGAAACACGACACCGAGGGAATCGACGACCTCCTGGAGGCGATGCGATAATGACGAGTAAAAAGAAACGACAGCGCGGCTCGCGAACGCACGGCGGCGGCTCGCACAAAAACCGACGTGGTGCCGGCCACCGCGGTGGTCGCGGTGCCGCAGGCCGTGACAAACACGAGTTCCACAACCACGAACCGCTCGGCAAGAGCGGCTTCAAGCGCCCGCAGAAGGTGCAGGAAGAGGCCGCGACTATCGACGTTCGCGAGATCGACGAGGATGTCACGCTGCTTGCCGCCGAGGACGTCGCCGAAGTCGAAGACGGCGGCTTCCGTGTCGATGTCCGTGATGTGGTCGACGACGCCGACGACGCCGATTACGTGAAGGTACTCGGTGCCGGCCAGGTCCGCCACGAACTCACGCTCATCGCCGACGACTTCTCCGAGGGCGCTCGCGAGAAGGTCGAAGCTGCAGGCGGGAGCGTCGAACTGACCGACCTCGGCGAGCAGCGCCAGGCCGAGGCCGAAGAAACCGACGACGCGGACGCGGACGAGGAATAACGAACGATGAGCTGGAAGGACACCGCCGAACCACTGCTTGTCCGGATGCCCGCAGTCCAGCGGCCGGACGGACACGTTCCGTTCAAGCGCAAGCTCACCTGGACAGGGGGCGTACTCCTGCTGTATTTCTTCCTGACGAACGTGAAGCTGTTCGGGCTGGACATCGACGCCAGCCAACAGGTGTTCGGACGCTTCTCCTCGATTCTGGCCTCCGGCCAGGGGAGCATCATGCAGCTGGGTATCGGTCCGATCGTCACAGCGTCCATCGTGTTACAGCTCCTCGGTGGGGCGGACCTGCTCGGGCTGAACACCCAGGACGACCCGCGCGACCAGATCCTCTATCAGGGGCTCCAGAAGCTGCTGGTGCTCGTGATGATCTGTCTCACCGGGCTCCCGATGGTGTTTGCCGGCGGCTTCCTCCCGGCTGACACGGCGGTCGCGAACTCACTGGGTATCGGCACGGCCGGTGTCCAGTGGCTCATCTTCGGCCAGATGTTCGTCGGCGGTGTCCTCATCCTGTTCATGGACGAGGTCATCTCCAAATGGGGCGTCGGCTCCGGTATCGGCCTGTTCATTGTCGCCGGCGTGAGCCAACGACTTGTCGGTGGCATCCTGACGGCCCCGTTCCTCGGGAACAGCGAAGGGATCATCTACACCTGGTACCTGTTCATCACCGGCCAGCGCGGTACCGGACCAGTGCTGGCTGCTGATGGCCTCCAGACCGTGCTGCTCCAGGGTGAACTGCTGGGGCTGTTCACGACGGTCCTCATCTTCGCAGTGGTCGTCTACGCCGAATCGGTCCGTGTCGAGATCCCGCTGTCGAACGCCCGCGTGAAAGGAGCCCGTGGCCGGTTCCCGGTCAAGCTCATCTACGCGAGCGTCCTGCCAATGATCCTCGTCCGGGCGCTGCAGGCGAACATCCAGTTCCTGGGCCGGATCCTGAACGCCCAGCTAGGCTCGATGCCGGCGTTCCTCGGCACGTACGCTAACGGCCAGCCAACCGGCGGTCTGTTCTACTTCCTTGCCCCCGTTCAGAGCCGTGGTGACTGGATGTGGTGGCTCGAAGGAACGGCCCAACCGGTCTGGCAGATCCTGACGCGGGTCGGTATCGACCTGTTCGTCATGCTGGTCGGCGGCGCCATCTTCGCCGTCTTCTGGGTCGAGACCACCGACATGGGCCCGGAAGCGACTGCCAAACAGATCCACAACTCCGGGATGCAAATTCCCGGCTTCCGTCAGAACGTCGGCGTCATCGAGAAAGTCCTCGAGCGGTACATCCCGCAGGTGACTGTCATCGGTGGTGCTCTAGTGGGGCTGCTTGCAGTGATGGCCAACATGCTGGGCACCATTGGCGGTGTCTCCGGTACCGGGCTGCTGCTGACGGTCTCCATCACGTACAAGCTGTACGAGGAGATCGCCGAAGAGCAACTCATGGAGATGCATCCGATGATGCGCCAGATGTTTGGCTAAGTTGTAGAACGATTATAGAACGGGGGGCAGCTCGGAGACAGTCTTTCCGGGCCGTTCTTTTCTCTTTGTCACAGACGCGGATCGATTCCGAGCAACAATTATTATTCACCCAGCCACTGCTATCCCGAAAATACGAGCGCGCTGAGTGACTCTTCGGAAGAGCTGGAGGTGATGAAACTATCTAAAATCATCAACTAAAGGAGGTTCTTTTATCGAGTGGCGCGAATACAGTAGACCTTTTACTGTAGCACGGTTCGGAGCCGATAATGCGAATACTCGTCACTGGAGGCGCTGGATTCATCGGCGGCCATCTTGCAGAGCGATTCGTCACCGACGGCCATGACGTCGTCGTGCTGGACAATTTCGACCCCTTCTACGATACACGAATCAAGAACCACACCGTCGAAGTCTGCCGCGAACGCGCTGACGAGGGCGACGGCACCTATCGACTCGTCGAAGGCGACGTTCGGGATGCCGACCTCGTTACTGAACTGGTCGAAGAAGCCGATTACGTCTACCACCAGGCCGCGCAGGCGGGCGTGCGCCCGAGCGTTCAGAATCCCCGCAAGTACGACGACGTCAACGTCGATGGCACGCTGAACGTCCTCGACGCAGCTCGTGGCACCGGTATCGAACGCGTTGTGCTCGCCTCGTCGTCGTCGGTGTACGGCAAGCCCGAGTACCTCCCCTACGACGAGTCACATCCGACCACACCCGTAAGTCCCTACGGTGCGTCGAAGTTGGCGGCCGAACGATACGCCTGCGCCTACAGCGAGGTCTACGACTTGCCAGCGGTCGCGTTACGCTACTTCACGGTGTACGGGCCGCGGATGCGGCCGAATATGGCCATCTCGAATTTCGTCTCGCGGTGTCTGAACGGTGAGCCGCCGGTAGTGTACGGCGACGGCACGCAGACGCGGGACTTCACGTTCATCGAAGACATAGTCGAAGCGAACGTCACGCTGCTATCTGAGGACGCTGCCGACGGCGAGGCACTCAACATTGGGAGCACCGATAACATCGAGATTCTGACCTTGGCCGAGGAGATCCGGGATCAACTAGCGCCGGACCTGGAAATTGAGTTCGCCGAACGCCACGACGCTGACGCCGAACACACCCACGCAGACAGCTCGAAGGCTTCGGAGTTGCTCGGCTACGAACCGAGTCGGACGATCCGGGAGGGTGTCGCAGAATTCGTCGAGTGGTACCGTGCGAATCGGGAGTGGTACGAGCCGCTGGTTCTGGAGAGCTGATAATGCGGATACTGCGTGTCGCGCAGAAACTCTATCCCGAGGTACCCGGCGGTGGGACCTATCACGTCCATGCGATGAGCCGAGATCAGGCGGCGATGGGCCACGACGTGACGGTGGCGACGATTCGTCGGGACCCAAGTGCGCCAGCTGTCGAAGAGCGAGATGGATATACGGTTAGGCGGTTCGACTCGATTGCCTCACCCCTTGGAAACGAGATTAGTCCCGGGTTGGCTGGATATCTCCGTCGGAGTTCGGAGTTCGACGTCGTGCACGCCCATTCACACCTGTACTTCTCGACGAATCTGGCGGCGCTTGGCCGGTGGGTTGGCGAGACGCCACTTGCGATCACAAATCACGGCCTGTACTCACAGACGGCGCCCGAGTGGGTGTTCGATCTGTATCTCCGGACGCTTGGCCGGTGGACGTTCAATAAGGCCGATGTGGTGTTCTGTTATACTGATGAGGATCGCGAGCGCGTGCGAGAGTTCGGTGTGAAGACGCCCATTGAGGTCGTCCACAATGGGATCGACACGAGCCGATTCCACCCAGAGGGGCCGAGAAGTGACCGCATCGACTACGACGGGCCGGTCGTGCTCTTCGTTGGTCGGTTAGTCGACGGGAAACGGCCGGAAAACGCAGTCGAAGCTGTCTCGCCACTCGCCGAACAGCGTAACGCCAAACTGTACGTGGCCGGAGAGGGGCCACTTCAGTCGGCAATCGCGGCCGAGCATGTCGAATTTCTTGGCCAGATACCCTATGAGGAGATGCCCGCGGTGTATCGAGCAGCGGACGTGCTCGTGTTGCCGAGTCGGTCTGAGGGATTGCCGCGGACAGTGCTTGAAGCGATGGCTTCAGGTATCGGAGTCGTGGTGAGCGATCTGGAACAGGTCGCGCCCGTCGTTGGTGACGGCGGTGTGACCGTTCCCGTCGGGGACATCGCGGGGTTCGCCGAGGGGTTAGAGACGGTGCTCGACGGTGAGATTGCCGATCCGAGGTCGCGAATCGAGGGACAGTTCGACTGGGCGGAGACCGTCGAGCGGGCGACGGCGGTGCTTGAAGAGTTGTAGATGAACGAGATCGAGTAAAGTCATGGAATTTACAGACAGTCTCAGAAGGCTTGCCCGGGAGGAACGAAGGCTCTGAACGGTGCTAATCTGACTGCCGTCAGTCCTGCAGGTAGCCGAGGTCCTCCAGGCGATCCTTCGCGTCCGCGGACATCGTCGTCGCTCCAGTTGGGTCGGCCTGCTCGAAGGAGTCAAGCCACTCGTCTAATGTTGTATCGAGATCAGCGACGACGTCCTCGTGTGTGTCGGATAGGTCATTCGTCTCTCCGGGGTCAACCTGGACGTCGTAGAGTTCCGTCGTGCCGTCCGAACCGCGGATGTACTTGTAGCGGTCCGTGCGGATGGCTCTGAGTGATCGATCGTATGTGTGGACGTGTTCAGGGAGGTCGCCGACGCGTTTTTCGAGGGCGTCCATCGACGGCTGTGGGGCTATGTATTCGGCGATAGCGTACTCGCGTGTTTCGTCAGCGTCGGGGTGGAACGAGATTCCTTGGAACTGATCTCGGGCAGCCGGCGCGTCAATGTCGAGCACGTCAAGAATCGTCGGTGGGAGGTCGACGAGCTGGACCAGGTCGTCGATCTCGCCCTCCTCGAAGGGGCCGCCGTGGACGAACAGCGGGACGTGAAGGAGGGTGTCGTAGAGAGCGTACTGGTGGTCCATCAGACCGTGGTCGCCGATGTTCTCCCCGTGGTCACTCGTGACGATGAACAGGGTGTCTTCCCACTCGTCTTCGGCTTTGAGGAGGTCGACGACTTCCTCGATTTTCTCTTCGAGGTAAGCAATCTCCGCGCGGTAGAGCGCACGGAGAATCTCGAAGTCCTCGTCGGTCAATTCGACGGTGTCGGCGGTGTATCCCCAGGCGTCCTGAGAGACTTCCATCGCTTCCTCGTAGGTGACGCCTGCAGGCAGATGTTCAACGGCGTGAGCTTTCGGGGGACGGTACTCTAGATGGGGCTCGAGATAGTTGACAAACAGAAAGAATGGGCGTGAATCGTCTCTATCACCAAGCCAGGCTTCGATCCACGCGTTCGTCCGGGCAGCCCCATCGTCGTCCGTCTTTCTGAAGAATTGCCCATAGACCGCATTTGCGATGTTCGTGAGTGGGTCCCCATCGAACAGCGCTTTTCCTGCCCTTCGTATCTTGTCGAATCCCTCCTCTTGGCGGGCGATGCGTCCGAGGTCGGTGTCGGACTGGACGTACTGCCACGTCTTGTAAAACGTCTCGAATCCCCGTCCGAACCCGAACTCCTCGCTTATCCAGGTGTTATTCGAGATGGCAACTGTCTCGTAGCCTTGATTCTGGAGGAGTTCAGGAACAGTGAGGAGAGTCTCGTTGAGGTGCTTGTGTCCCGCGTGTGCGCCATGTTTCGATGGCGAAGTCCCTGTGAACAGGGACGCGTGTGACGGGAGCGTCCACGGAGCCGAGGTGAAGGTGCTGGTAAAAGACTCAGTAGACAAGAGGCTATTTTCCTCATCAGTGACGGCTGGCTCGTCCTCAACCAGTCCATAACACTCCCTGGCTCGTGCCGTATCCATTACTATCAAAACGACGTTTTGATCAGTCATCGGTCACCAGCAGTGGATATACCACGTATATGTGAATCTGTATGAAGCTGACTATATATCTCTCGGTATCTCGATGCTATCCGCTCAACACTGTACTTCGAGGCCTGCGTTTGGGCCGCATCGATTTTCTGCGCTAGTAAAGCCGGCGACTCCGATAGCCTCTGGATTTCGTCCGATAGCGCCCCAGCGTCCCGTGGTTGGAAATAGCTAATGACATCTTCATTTCCGATCTCTCGATACGCGGGGATACTCGATGCGATAATCGGTTTGCCGAGTGCCATCGCTTCGACCAATGCAATTCCGAACCCCTCTCTAATAGAGGTGCTGACGAAAAGGTCCGCACCGTTGATGATGGCGAGACTTTCGGTACGGTCTACCTGTCCAAGGAGTGTGACCTGATCTGAGACGCCGTACTTTTCGATGGTCTTCGTCAGTTCGGCCTTGAGGTCTCCGCCACCGACGATCACAAAGTGATATTGCGCATCCATATTGGCGGCAGCACGAATCAGTGTTTGATGGTTCTTCGATTCCGTAAGGCGGCCAACACTCACGATGAGGTCGTCGTACCTGACAAGATTATACCGTTGTAGAACCTCTGGTGTGTGCTGTTTGGAGTCTCTGACGAGGTCAAAATCGATTGGATTGTGTACAACTTCGATATTGTTACCTGCTACTCGACGAGGGATCGAGCTGCTGGGCCCGTAAATCACCTCGGCCACTGTCTCCGAGACGCAGATAGTACAACCAGACAGTCTGTTAGTAAGGACGTTCGCGACCCGTGGAATGGACCACTGGTCGGCAACGCCGTGATGGTGACCGACGCTTTTCGTCCCCGAAACGACTGTCGACGCCATCCGCGAAATAACGTTGCAATACAGGGAGTAGCCGTGGAGAATATCAATATCACTCTTTAGTAGTAGCCTGACAACGGCCGGGAGCGGTTTCAGCTGGTACTTTTCTGTCGAACTGTACGGTGCGTCGCGAACCCGACATATCTCGATATCGTGTTTCTCGAAGTCCGGACGCACACTATCGTCGATATGTCCCAGACACCAAATCTTAAATGCTACCTCGTCTCCGATGGCGGCGATGATATCCGTGAGAAGAGACTCGCCACCCCCCCGAACGATTTTGTCAGCAAGTACAGCAACCGTCGGTTTCATAGGCTCTCGTAGAACTCCACGGTCTCTTGGGCGATTTCCTGCCAGCCCTCCGCCTGTGCCCGCTCTCGATTCTGTGCTCCCATCTCTTGCATCTCTGCGTGGTGCGTCATGGAATAGTTTAGCGCACCAGTCAACTCAGAACGGTCGTCCGGCGGCACGAGCAACCCATTCGTCCCGTGCTCAAACGTTTCTGCGAACCCTTCAACCTCGGTAGCGATGACCGGGAGACCGAACGCGAAGCCGATATGCACGACACCGCTCTCCGAGATCGTGTCATATGGGGTGACGAGCGTGTTAGCTGATTTGAAATACACTGGAACTTCGTCGTTCTCCACGAACCCAATATGTGTCTCGACGTGGTCCGTGATTCCATACTCCTCGGCTGTCTCTATATATCTGGCAGTGAGGTCGTCGTCGATGGACTTCCCGGCAATCAACAGGGTCGCATTAGCTAACTGTGAGTCGTCCAGATGTGCGAACGCATTCAGAAGCAGGTCAAGCCGTTTGTCACGACGCAGATAGCCAAAAAAGAGAAACACGTAGTCGTCTTCGTTGAGTCCAAGTTCTCGCCTAGCTGTTGACTGTGTCAGTTCAGGCCGATAGTCCGTGTAGAAGTCGTAGCTCCCGTGGTCGATGACCGCCTGTGGCGTCGTAACTCCGGCGGCTTCCATCCGCTCTTTATCCTGTTCCGTGTGCCAGATGACGCCGTCACAACGATTGTAAATCTGTACCTGAAACCGTTCGTACAGCGGTCGCCCGAAGTGGGATTTCGAACTGTGTGGAGTGAGAACCAGTTCGAAGTCAAATACTAATTTACAGAGCAGCAGCGTACAGAGCAGGCCCAGATTCGTGCTTTGTGAGTGGATGATGTCTGGTTTGAATTGGCGCAGTTGGGCAACTGTCAGCCAGACATCGGTGATTGCATTCTTGCCATAAATCGGGGTAGCTTGTGGGTTCTTGTCTATATAGGTGTAATCTTGATTGCATAGCATTCGGAATGCGACGACCCGTTGGGAGAGTTCTGCATAGAGATTCTGAGAGTAGTCTTGCAGCCCCTGGCTAGTCGAGGGACATATAGCAATGACCCGGTCAACCATCTGTTCTGTGATTTATCCGACGGGCATTTAAACCTTATTTGTGCTCATCCTCTTTTAGAACTCGGCTAATCAGTTCAAAAGAGACTTAGCCCGGTGTTCTAAGTACCACACGTATGGCCCACTCAAGAGTAAAGGATATCTTGAGAAGCGGTGGGATAAATTTTGTCGGAATGGCAGTTCGATTGACCCTATCCTTTCTAGTTTCGGTGCTTGCGGCCCGATATCTTGGACAAATAGGCTACGGAACGCTGTCCATCGGAACGACTATTCTAGCTGCTGTGTCAACATTAACCATGGTTGGTCTCGGTCAGGGTGTAAGCGGCTATCTACCGCGATACGATTCTCCAGAAACAAAACGGGACATACTCGTCTCCGCCAGTCTCATCATCCTTCCCGTTTCCGTCGGTATTGCTACAGCACTGATAGTTGCTGCTCCTTTTCTTTCCTCAAATATCTTCGACGATCCCTCATTAGTACCTGTAATTCGTGTTTGTGCTCTTGGTATTCCAGTTGCAAATATCGGTCAATTGGCGGTCAGCGCCATTCGAGGCAACAAACAGACCCTCCCGAAAGTTCTCATTGATGATATTTGCTTACAAGGTTCCCGTGTGATCCTTGTCGCTCTTTTTGGTTTAATTGGACTAGGAACAGTCGCGATTGCCAGTGCATACACGGCCTCACTCGTACTCTCCGCTACGTTTGGACTGTACTATCTAATCCGCCAGACTCCACTGATTTCGGCCTCTGGTACAATCAAAGTACGAAGAGATCTTCTCAGTTACAGCTTTCCTCTATGGATTTCAGCAGGCATGAGTGTTATATATTCGGGGACAGACACATTCATTATCGCTTACTTTTCTGAAACCGCTTCAGTGGGAATTTATAACGTCGTATATCCACTTGCACATCACCTGTCAATTATAATGATTAGTGTCGGATACATAGCGTTGCCCACGTTCTCTGAGATGCATGCCAATAATGAATATGGAAAAATAAAATCAAATTATCAATCAGTCACAGAGTGGGTTCTTGCCGGAACGCTAGTACCGTTTCTCATGATTTTGTTCTTCCCTAATGAGATTATCACATTATTCTTTGGTTCGGAGTTCACCGTTGGAAGCCTCGCGCTCTCAATTCTCGCATTCGGGTTCTTTTTCCATTCCATTACTGGCCCAACATCTGATATAGTCAAAGCAATTGATGCCTCTCGTTTAGTAATGGTAGATGGTGCTGTGGCAGCCCTTGTAAATTTCATTCTAAACATCATTTTAGTACCGCAGTTTGACTATATTGGTGCTGCCATTGCGACGACATCTTCATACGCACTTCTGAACGGTCTCTATTCCTACCAAGTGTATACACGGACAGGTGCACATCCTTTCTCGAAGAAATACCTACTTCTCATCACTCTTACTGCTATCCCTGTTTCGGGGTGGTTCCTCTTGATCCTCTGAGTAAGCAGATTAATGACTCCTGCTGTCCGAGTCGGTAAACACTGATGACACTAAGTGACCCTCTGCGGAACAATGCTGTTGTTGACAACATCAATAACGTCGTTATCTTCATTTCTGATTCTGTTCGGTATGACTCAGTACCCAGCACAGTCAAGAGTAAGGGGGTTACCGCAAAGGCGGTTGCCCCTAGTACGTTTACCGCATCAAGCGTTCCGTCGATCCTGACTGGGCAGTACCCCTCACACCATCATATCTGGTCGTTCGAAGACGAGCTCGGACATCTCCCCACACTGTTTACCGGCCCGGAAGATGCTGTGTTTGATTATGACGAGGAATTCCACCTCCAGCCTAGAATAATCAACTCTCCACCACGAAAATCCCTGAATGACCTTGCCTCTCCATTTATTTACGTGTATCATGACCGAGGGGGGCATTTCCCGTATGGCCGTTCATTTGAATCGTATCCTGATATGCATTCCTTTTTTGATGAATATACAGATACCGAAACTCTTCGGGAGCTATATCACGAGAGTGTTAATGAGTCGGCAGACCGATTTATTGAATTGATAGACACGTTAGAAGACGCCAGTATATTAGAAAACACGCTATTAGTATTCATTAGTGACCACGGGGAAGTATTAGGTGAACATGGAGGACTTTTCACCCATGCCATTCCGATGGTTCCAGAGCTAACAGAAATTCCGATCGTATTCGTTGGTGCGGGCCTTCCGAAGGACCAGGAGATGGATGCGCTTCTATCCGGGACGGATATCGTTCCCACTGTCCTCAATGCACTCGGCCGGGAGCCGCCAAAACAAGTAGATGGTTCGGACATCTGGCGTCAACCCCCTGACTCTAGCCAGTTACTCCGTTCCGAAGTTTGGAAACAAACGAAATACGAGCGGTTAAAATCGTACGTCGCTGGGGGCGTATGGGACAAAAACGGCGGCTACGTTTCCCACCGCGGCTCCTGGGTTGATCGGTTTGTTTATGCTTCTGGGGTCCATCTAATAAAGGGGCCACACGCCTCAGTAGCACGGACTCTTTCAGTGAGCAATTACTGGGAGATGTTCAAAGCTCATCTCCCATCAAAGATCAGATATGGGGATCCAGATTTCGAATTCAGTGACGCAATGGAAGCAATACCAGAATTTGAACGTGAGGAAAGTGTAACTGAACCTGATGTCGACCGGGAACGGTTAAAACAGCTCGGCTATCTGGAGTGAGCTAAGTGTTGATGAGTGCGTGAACGCTATTTACTTTCGACAGATCGGTATCAAAGAAAGCCTCGTTGTCTTGGATTTTCTCTTCTGACCAGTCCCACCACTTAATTTCGAGAAGTTCTTCCCTAATTTCCTCTCGGAACCGCCATTTTTTATGAGCTGCAGGAACTCCAGCCACTACTGAGTACGGATCCACATCATCCGTGACGATGGCTCCGGCGCCGACGATAGCTCCATTACCTATTGTGACGCCCGACAGCACTGTCGCCCGTGCGCCAATCCAGACATCGTTACCAACCGTGATAGGTCCTTTCGAAACACGTTCCAGCCGAGTGTCGAACATATCACGATAAAATCGATCCTGTAACGATGGCTTTTTACTCATGTGATCATGTTGTCTTAACATCACTTGTGGGGCGATAGCACAGTAATCTCCTATTGTGATCTCTCCATGAAGATCACTGCTGCCGTTAAGAGTTGTACGTTTCCCAATTTCGATGTCTCCGTTCAAAACTGAGTGTTCCCCAACTTTTACCGCGTCATGTAGTCGTATGTCCCCGCTAAGCTCGCAACGGCGTGCAATCTGAACGTCTGTACCTGTATGAACCGAGGTGGATACTGGCGCCTTATTTATAATATTTACAACCGACTTGGGATACCCAGTGAGCGAGACTAACCACGAGAGCGTCGTTTTAATCTTGTTGTTCATAGCGATATATCGATATGAATTCTTCCATTAGGTGAATAAACCTGCTGGAAGTGCCGCTATGAGTTCTTTGATGATGGTGGTTTTGGTTCACTCACTTTTCTCGGAATAGAAACCTAAATCGGATCCCAGTGGCCGTCTACTCTCGTGAACTGTAATGTTATGTCTTCTGCTTGGACCGCGTAGAACCAGATCCGCCTGACACATAATATAAACAACAAAATAACGGGACAAGCAACATTCCCGTCCCTGGAAGCGAATTAGAGAAGTTCCCCATTAGCAGGAAATCGTTCGTGAGCGCTGCGAAGATGATGATTGACGCGTAGCTCTGTTTCTGGACGATCAGCCACTCGTAACTCCCTCTAATAATGACGCCCACCAGCAACAGCCCGATAACGACCCCTGGTAGCCAGAAATTGAGATAGAGCTCTCCCAACATGGTTATGGGTACGCCGTAATCACCCGCGATGCTCGGATAGAACGCTGCGTTGTACACTGCGTTCGTCTCCCGGAACGGCTGTAGCGGGATCACTTCGAAAAAAGCGCTGAGGAACGTCTCGCCATACACGAAATCCTGTGTCTCCGGGACACCTGATATGAGTACGACAACGTTGTTGAACGGACGTGTCGGTGACTCCCTGAAAAGGAGGGGGTTCTGGAGGTGGTACGCGAGGTCTGCAACGTCTAGTGTCACGGCAGCAGACATAATGTCGGCGGCCCAGGCCGGGATAATTTTCACACCGAAGAAGATGATTATCCCCTGAAACAATGAAAACTGATAGACCAGATAATGAATCAGGAATGCACAGACGACAAATATACTGAACGCACGCCCCCGCCCGCCGAGCAGCCAGAGCAGACGTACGTTAAACAATATGAAAGGGACTGTAACGATGAGTTTCCATGGCTGGCGGATCTCGACTGTCAGGTCGTTAAACGAAATTGCCGAAATCATCGCATCTGCGAGAAGTAGGATTGAAGCGACATTGAGTAGATTCACCAGTACGAACGCGAGACGAGAATTCCCTTTTGCCAGATGGCTCCTGGGTCCAGCCCCTAATGTCGGTAAGAGTAGCCAGAAGCCATAGAGTCCGAGTGCTGTGGTTACGATAATTGCCAGCCAAGCTCGGCGCGACGACCACCCCCTGCCAAATTGTGGGACCCGTGTTGCGAGTATTCGTCCCCACGGGCGGTAATAGCCAAGCAACAGCATAGAAATTCCGACTGTCGCCAGTATCAATACTTTCAGAATCGCCGTTTCCGGATTAGTAACGATGTAATCCGCCTGAAACACGAAATCTCTATTCAGAAGTCGGCGAGCTGCGCCGATGCCGTAGACAATTGCGAACACCGGAGCAAACCACATAACCGGTGAAAATGGATCGATTCGCCCGACAGCACCCTCGTAAGCGTATGGAAACACACCCAGTGTCAACAGTAAGAATATGAATGGCCAGTGAAGAGGGTACGACGATGAGAGAACAAGAAAACCAACCACAGCAACGAACAATTCCACAAAAATCATCGTTACCTGGGCGGGCTTCACTGAGATAATCTCAGACATAATTCAGTACGGGCTTAAATGGGACTTCCGATAATAAGCGTGTTCAAAGGCACGGCTAAAATTGTCTTCGTCGCCGTATTTAATCATGGGTTCGTCTATCCCACCGAGTTGCTGACGGCAAATAACCTTCGCTGACGGGGGTCTTTGATGAATGCTTCGTTGTGAGCCGAGAAATCAATAATATCCACTACTAATAATAAAATGAAGTAGTGGTAACGGAATTTATATATTCTAACAACTATGGTCTAGGTATTCGGTGTCTTTGGAGCCATCTGCTTTTTTGAAAAGCCTCTGCGAGAGTCTGAATCGGTGGTTTAGAGAAGATGAAGTCGAGGAGGAAATCCTGGCATGGAGATCTCGCTCCTCAACTTCGTTCAGGAGTGTAAGCAGTTAGCCAAACAAGCGTTGGGGACGCGAGCGGGCGAGCCCGCCAGCGGCGGGTTCGCCGCTGGAAGCACATCGTTCTCAACGGCTGTGTTGAATCGCCATACAGCAGTGGAATTCACTGTTTCACGGCTCGCTTGATGTTATAGACGACACACATCAGCGCGATTTCACGGAACTCACGGAACCAAGTACGCGCTCGCACGGCGAAGCCGAGCGAGCGCTTCACAGCCGAGTTCACGGTCTCTGTCATCGAGCGCTGATTGTAGCGCTGTTCGTCGATTCTGGCGTTGTGCGCGTGGTCGTAGGGTGCGAAGATACGATGTTTGATGAGCGGGCGAATCCCGAGGTTACGAAGGGATTCGCGGAGCGATTGCTTGTCGTATCCCTTGTCTGCGGCGAGAGACCGCAGATCGCCCGCGTTCCGGCGGGCGATCTGCTCGGCGAGGTCTGCGTCGCTTCCTTCTCGGTTCGTTGAACAATGAACGTCAAGGATGGCTTGAGAGTCTGTATCTACGAGCTTCGTGACTTTGAGCTTCTGCACGCGGTAGCTAATTCGCTGGCAGTAGTGGCGGCTTGCCGCTGAGCGTTCGTAGAATGTAGCGTCGATAGCACCGTGTTTCGAGGGGTCGTGCAGCTGCGCCGATTGGCGCAGCAGCACTCGGCAGACGCTCATACTGATCCGGTCGAACGCCTTACACAACGTGGATGAGGAGGGGAGATCGGCCGCGTTGAGGCCGATCTCCCCGGTTATTTGTGGCATCTCCTTCAGGAGGTCGATCGTCATCCGGTAGGACGTGTCGAGGTAAATCCGGAGACAATGGAGGGAAACGAGCGCGTAGTCGGCGAATCCGCCGCCGCCT
>NZ_AOLQ01000041.1 GCF_000337775.1 Haloarcula vallismortis ATCC 29715 | reverse complement strand
TGGGTCGTGCTGTTGAGTGGGCACGGCGACATGTCCCCTGTAACTCAGAGTATGTACTGTACCTCGACGAAGACACACTCGTTGCTGGGCTGACCGGCCTTCCGGACGCCGATTTCATTCAATTTACTGAGAAGCCGATTTTCACGGGCTCACGGTTAGCCTACCTGTGTGAAGTGTTCCGGATTGGATATCAGTTCGAACAGCGGGCCTTCCGTCGGTTATCATACCCACTGTACGCATGGGGCGGCGGGTTCGCAATTCGACACGAGTTGGAGAATGAACTCACGTGGGATGTAGCGACGATCACTGAGGATACAAACCTTATTTGGCGGGCTGCGGATCGGTTCGACTTAGAATATCGCCTCGTCGACACCCGGTTTCGAAACCAAGCGCCACCGTCGCTGAAAGCGATGATCAAGCAACGTCGTCGGTGGATGTCCGGAACACTGAAAGATAACCACATCCTCCCGCTACTGTACCAACCACTTACACTAACTCGCGTCGTGTCTTGGGGATTTTCGCCAGCCATTCCACTGTTAATTATTGGGGCCTCAGTTGTACCCGGTGCAACAATCAGCATCCAATTTTTTGAACTGGTTTCGACTGCGCTGCTGGTTGTTCTTTTCATTTACATGCTATTTGGGCTGTGGGCGTACAGGAAACACCCGCTGGTATGGCCGGTGTTTTTGATATTGACTCCGCTGGCCGTAGTACTTCATGCAATTGGGGCAGCATGGGGCGTTCTCAGTCCAATCGAGGAATTCGAAGTGACAGAGAAGGTTGCACCCGAGACAATCGAAGAAGTGAACCCGGAATTAAGTGAGGGTGCGATCGAAGCTCATGACGGACAGGACCGTCTCGTTCGCGAATCGGCTGACGAATTCGATACAGAACTGTTCAAAGATTGACTAAGATGACGAAATACCCTCTGCAGAGATGCTAGTGGGACTTTTCATGATGACACGACCCTTCGTCATCGGTCCACCCATACGGCTTGGAGACGAAATCGTTGAGCAGGTCGTCTGTCCGCTCAATCTTCGCCGCCAGTTCCCCGGCCTGGGCTGTGGTCCCGATATAGCCCGCTAACCCCGCACGAACGTCGTCGATGGGCGGTACCGTGAGCGTCCGCAATCGGTCAACCAGCGAGTTCGTCTTCGTGGCCATTTCACGGAACCCAGCGAATCTACCAGTCTCGTCGATGGCGACCGGGACGACCACCCCAATCAGATTTGGCTTAGTCTCGGTAAGGGCTGTGACCAGCGAGCAATGTCAGTCGCCAGCGGACGGGGACTGCTGGTTTGTCGCTGCGTCACTCACCGCATCAAAGAGTGGCATTGGCGTCTCGCTCTCGGTCGCGAGGCGTTCCCAGACAACAATAATCGACGGGAGTAGAAGCACCGACGAGAGGTACGCGTAGAGCACGCTCAGCGATATGAGTATACCGAACACCCCGAGAGCGGGGTTGAGTGCGAGAACCAGCACACCGATGCCAAACACAGTGGTCAGCATACTCCCGGTTAGCGCGCCACCGGTACCGATGACAGTCCGCTGCAGTGCGGGATACAGCGGGCGCTCGTGGTACTCGTCGGCAAACCGGTGGACGACGTGAACCGCGTAATCGATGCCGATACCGACGGCGATGGCGAGAATCGTCCCGTTGATCGCGTTGAATGCGATGCCGAGCGCTCGCATCGACGCGACTACGGCGACGACTGTGACGAGAATCGGAATGACATTGACGACGCCGAGGGATGGTCGGCCCTCGATGATCCAGTACGACATGATGAGGAACCCGGCAGCACCGACGAGTGTCAGGATGAGGGTCTCAATGACCGATTCCAGCACGAGTGATATCGCTTCGTCGAAGATGATGACACTCCCAGTCGGCTGGGCTGCCATCCGGTATGAGTTTGCGACGGTGTAGGCGTCATTGGTGACTGCCTTGTCGTCTGCGTCACCGTCGACAGTGTAAATCACCTGCGCGCTCCGACGGTCGTCAGCAAGGAAGCTATCGAGGTCGCTGTCAGCAGGGGCAGCAAGCGCCGCGTAGATCTGTGGCAGGTTGTCGTCGGGAATGCCGTTGTCGTTGCGGTCGTTGCGCTTGACGAGCGCACGGAACTCCGGGTCACGCTCGGCGCGGGACTGAATCAGGGTGATAATGCTTTGCGTTTCGGCCTGTCGCCTGTCGCGCTCGAACGTCGGGGGTGGAGACTGACTGGCGCGGTGGATCTCCTCAAGTGCACTGTCTTCGGTCATCGGCCCTTCGACGTACATCAACACCTGGCTGTTCTCTTCGAAATGGCGGTCGAGGTAGTTGTTGATGCGGACGTATTCGAACTGCTCGGGGGGTCGGATCGATTCCGGGAGCGACTGCATATACTCCGGCGTTTCCTCGGCAGGCTGGAAGTCATCCGGACTGAAGCCTGTATCGACGCCTGTCGCGTACACCGCACCACCGGCAGTCGCCATGGCAGTGAGGAGGAGGAAGACCAGAGGCCCGCGTTTTGCAACGGTGACACCGACTGAGAGAAGTCGTCCAAGCGGCGACGATTCCGACCCCAGTGGTGTCGTCGCCATCGTCGGAATCGGGTAGCGCTGGCGTGCGCGGTCGACAGCGACCTTCGCCGCCGGCACGAAGACACCGAATATGAAGAACGTGAAGATGATACCGGCAGCGGCAACGAGTCCGAAGTCCTGTGTTGGCGGGAACGCACTGATCATGTTCGAGAGGAAGCCAACTGCAGAGGTGCCGGTGACGATGGCGAAGGCGACCGTCATCTGGTCGGTCGTCCGTGTCATCGCTTCGGTAATCTCCGCCCCCCGCACTCGCTCTTCGCGGTAGCGATTGATGGAGTGGATACCGAAGTCGATACCAATCGCGATGAGTATCGGAGGGATGGCTATCAACAGGACAGCGAATGGAATGCCGGCGATACCGATGAACCCGAACGTCCAAATAAGCGTCATTATGATAGCCAGCAGCCCGATGCCGATGTCAACCGGGTCCCGGTACGCGACTGTGAGAAAGACGAGAATGAGCACGAGCGCGGCCGGCAGCACGAGACCAGTCGTAGTCGCGGTCGTGTCCGGCGCGGTACCCTGCACCCAGATATTGGACGCGTCATCGTGAGTGATGTACTGTATCCGGTCGACGCGGTTTGATGGGAACTCCGACCCGCCGCCCGGCCCGCCAGAGGCTCCTGCGCCCGGGCCCGCCTCGTGAGTCACGGTGGCACGGCTCGCCGACGCTGACGCGGATTCACGGTTGAAATCGTCACTCAACTGGTTCTCGAAGCCTGGTTCATCCGCGGCTTCGCGAACGGCTGCGTCGATTTCCGCCTGCGTTGCACTTTCGACAGCCCAGAGCTGTTCCTCCGGCGTCGTTGCGGATGGGTCGAGCGTGGTGGCGACCGTTTCTGCGGGGGTCGATACTGATTGTGCTCGAAGGGGATCAGAATCGAGTATACGCTGTCGCGTCTCCAGCATATCGATAAGTGACGCCCGCGACAGGACGTTGTTCGAGTCCTGAACGATTGTCGTGCTTGTCGTTTCCTCGGTAAACGTCGGGCTGAACTCGTCGTTGATATCTTCAACCGCCTGATAAGAGGGAAGATCCTCTATAAACTGCTCTTGACCGCTCTCAGTCGTTATCGAGCCCAGGCCGCTCGCAAAAAGAACTGTGAGGAGGAGAAACGCGACGATGACTGTCTTCGGTCGGGCGACAATGACCGTGTCAATCCGGTCGATAATCCACTGATAATTCAAATTGTATCGATGTACTGTATGGGCAGTACTCCTCGCAAAAAAGCGTGTCCACTTTGCTCATACCCGTTTGGTCGTAGATGCTTTTCCTTGTGATTCTGGTCGCTCTCTACCCAGTATTGATATCAGTGGCTCCGGCGGATCGAGTCCCTGACGATCCTTTGAGACGGCAAAAGAAGCGTTCAGCGCCGAAACGTCATTCCACTATGGTCTCGACCAAGCCCTCCTGCTGGAAGCACTGCGT
>NZ_AOLQ01000040.1 GCF_000337775.1 Haloarcula vallismortis ATCC 29715 | reverse complement strand
ACACGATCGAGTCGGGTCAGGGACCCCCAGCTGGGGCAGGCTATGCTCACGAGCCACTCGAACTCAGCGTTGGGACCCCGCGAAAAGGATAGCTATCGGCAGAAACCAGCGCTGTATGTCTGGCGATTCGTAGTCTGGGCCACCACTGTGAAATCCGTCAGTCTCTGTCTTTTCCGGTCGCTACTCCCAGAATCGTCGTCTCAGCGTCGAAATACGTCGGTGCATCGGTTTCGATTTCGAATTCAAGAACGGTTTCGAGATCTCCAGAGCCCTCGGCGAGTTGTTCAGCAAGATCCGTGTATCCCTCAGTGAGCGTCCGGTATTCATCGATTGCCGTCTGTTTTGCCTGCGCTCGCTCCTGCTTGGCCTCGACCTCAGCGATAGTAATTTCTACATCACTGTCCGGACGCTCGGAACTCTCGGTTACTGTCGCACGAGCGTCGGCGGTGTCCTGTTCGATCTCGTCGAGCAAATCGGAGAGCTCCGCGCTGCGCTGTTCCAGATGGCCTGCAAGAATCGCAGCCTGAGTTCGACAGTACTCGGCGAGTTCAGCCTGTGAGATATCGCCCACGTCGTCGTTCATTGAACGCGGTACGTCGCCAGCGCGAAAATCGGTTTCGGTGACCGCAGTGAAGCGGGTTACTCTTCTTCCTCTTCGCCGAGACTCTGTGACGGACCGCCCGAGAAGACGAACTCGTGTTCGGCTTCGGTCTCGAAACGGTTCAGGATGTCACCGAGTGGCTTCGCGTAGCGTTTGAGCTGCTCGGCCCGCGACGACACCTCGTTGAGCTCTGCGGCCTGCTCTTCAGCTGCCCCAGCGACGGTCTGGGTCTCTGCCATCATCTGGTCGCTCGTCTCGGCGGCCGACTGTAGCGTCGTCGCCACCGTCCGGAACCGTTCAAGCGAGTCACCAAGCTCGATATCCGGATTATCGGCTTCCAGTTCTTCGAGCGTGTCCACGAGGGCATCGAGGTCTTCCGAGATAGTTGCGAGACGGTCCTTCTGGTCGTAGGCGTCGTCGGAGATCTTCTGTGTCGATTCGGCGACCTGTTCGGATGCGTCACGGACGGATTCCGCACTGGACAGGACGACATCCCCGGATTCCGCGACTTCATCGGCGAAACTGTTGAGCTGGCCGATTGTCTTTTCGAGTTCGTCGACCATGCCGTTGAACTCGCTGGCGATACGATCCATCGATTCGTTCTCGCCGTCGGTCGCCATCCGCTCGGTGAGATTCCCAGCGGCTGTCTCCTCCATCACGTCGGAGAATTCTTCGGCCTTCTTTTGCAGGTATTTGTTGACTTCGAGGGCTTCGGCCCGGGAAACCTCCGCCTCCTTCTGTGCACGCTCGGCCTCGTTAATCTGCTGTTTGAGCCCGTCGCGCATGTCAGCGAACCCGCTGTACAGACGGCCGATGTTGTCGATACGACCCGTGGCGATTTCGACGTCGAGGTTCCCCTGTCGCATCTGGTCCGTTTTCCGGGTCAGGCGGTCGATCGATGTCGCCGTGTTGTACCCGAGTATCGCACCGACACCCGCGATGAGTAGCACCATCAGTGCCGTGCCGATGAGTCCGTACTGCTGGACGTTCTGGACGAAACCAAAGACCGCAGAGTTGGGCGCGTGTACGAGGACGACCCAGTCCGTCCCCTGTATTGGTGCATAGCCGACGGTGTAGCGTTCGCTGAGCACGTCGGCTGCCGGCATGTCAGCGGTGACACCAGATTGCTGCTCCGACGACCGGAGGTCGTTCGCGTCGCTGATCGGTCCGGTGGCACGGTTGTTCTCGCTGTACGGCTGCAGTGTGTTCTCGCCGAGGCCGCGGCTCCCGTCTCTGGGCTCGTCAATCATGACGACCGCCGACCCGTTGACGACCTGCGTGAATCCGCCTTCGGCCCTGTTGTTCCCCTGTAGCGAGTTCGCGATTTCGTCGAGCGAGTATTCGATGAGGATATACCGGTTCTGCGAGGCATCGACAGGGCTGACGAAGCCAACGACCGGGCCGGAGTTCGTCTGGTACACGTCGGAGATGATGACATCGCTTGCCGTCTCGAAGTCGGCACCGCTAAGCCAGCCCCTGCTCGTCGATTCGAGCGGCGAGTTAGTCAGTACCTGTGAGTTAGATGTGCTGGCGATAACTTGAGATTGAGCGGCGTTCCGTTCTATCAGATGGATATCGGCCGCGTCTGCCGACAAGGCGGCTTTCCGATTGTTAAGTTCGATATTGATATCGTCGATATCACTACTGGCCCAGATGTCGTCGGAAGAGACAAACTGAGTCGATAGCCGGTTTCTGTCTACCCACTGTGACAGGATGTCCGCTTCCTGTGTGGCGGCGTTTTCGTAGTCACTCAGAACCTGTTGTTCAGTGTACGTCCTGACTTGCTCTGTCGCGGCAAGGCCGATAAGCCCAACCGACAGCGCCATGATGAAGAGGACAATCCCGAATTTGAGTGCGAAGTTCCGCCGGATGAAATCTGGGACGACTGTCGCCAGAATCCCACCGGAGGCGTTCGAATCGGTCTCTGAACTATCTGGTATCTGTGTGTCTCCTGAACTCATAGTTAGCTCCCTCCAAGCGAGCAGTTCGCCGCTGGGCCGCTATCGCACGCGTATTGTACATCCACTGGGTCCCCGATCAGATCGTAGTAGGTGCCATAGGACTGCTGTACCTCCGATTTTCCTCTCACGACCGGCACCTGGCGCATCGCCTGATGATCACAGGCACGGAGCGTTTGCGGTCCGAGGCCGGCGTCGTACTCGTGTCCTTCAAGCGCTCCGATTACCTCGAGCGGATTGAACGTCCCCGCCCGCTCGACTGCGCTGGCGTATTGCAGCGTTTGCGTATATGCGATATGCGCTGGGCCTGATGGCGTGGCTGATTTCGAGGACCCAGTCGAACTGCCGTACTCCTCACGGAACGTCTCTCGGAATGTATTAGACAGCGGCGAGTTGATTGCCGGACTCCAGGCGACAGTTCCGATAACGCCCTCTATCGCACCCCCTGCGGTCTGGGCAATATTTTTCGAAGCCATCGGAAGGACGATACTCGACTCCGGGAACTCATCTCGGAACGCTTTGAGTGCGTTTACTGCGTCGAGGCCCCCGAGACCGAGCACGATCACGTCGAAATCGACCGCCCCGAGGTCCTCTGCGTACTGAGAGTAGTCTGTTGTTCCGACCTGTGCAGTCGTGTCCCAAACAGGTGCCCAGCCAAGGTTCCCGAGGGCTGTATCCATATCGTCCCGGAGCGTCCGTCCCCACTCATTGTCCTGAGAGATCTTGACGTAATCGACGTCGTCTCCGAACTCGTCACTGAGGGCCGGAGCAAGCGCTTCGGCCGCCATGCGGTTGTTGAACATCTCGCGGAAGGAGTACCGGTTACAGTCGGCCCCCGTGAGCGAGTTCGTGTTACCCATCGTCGACATATACACGACCTGGTTCTGCGCAGCAACCTCCTGATTGGCCCGGCCGGAACTGCTGGACGTGCCACCAGCAAGCATAATGACATCCTCACTATCAATGAGCCGCTGTGCGTTGCTCCGGGCGGTATCTGAACTGCCACCCGTGTCTTCGACAGCGAATTCGACATCCTTACCGAGAAGTCCGTCACCGTCCAGCGGTGACTCGTACGTCTCGCTCGTTACCCACCCACCACCGTTGTTAATGTGCTTGACCGCGAGTTTGAAGCCTCGTATCTCCTGCTTGCCGGCCGTTGAGTACGCCCCCGAAGAAGCGACGTTGAAACCGAACGTCACCGACTCCCCGGACACGGGAAAGTTTCCAACTGGAGTTGGGGTCGGCGTCTCGTCCCCATCTGTCACACCCTCGCTACCACCGCAGCCCGCGAGTCCGGCCAGTCCGGACGCACCAATCGAACGGAGTAGGTTCCGCCTAGAGACGGTCGGCCCACCACCATTTCTCCCTGAATCCATACTCGCGTGTGTAAATTACTATAGCACATAAACTTTTGGAGAAGATTGATACTGCCAGTAATCACGCATCAGAGCTATGAAGTCACTGTCTACGGTTCAGGTAAGGGATGGCTACTGGGCTCGCCAGACGACTGGTTCTCCGGGATTTATACCCAGCCAGTGAGCAACGTCGGCTATGACGGAGTTAGTTACGTTCGGTGAGACAATGCTGCGGTTATCGCCACCTGACGACGAGCGACTGGAGACTGCGGACCAGTACACCGTCAGGGCGGCTGGCGCAGAGTCAAACGTCGCAGTCGCTGCTCAACGGCTTGGACTCGATGCGATGTGGACCTCAAAACTCCCGGATTCGCCGGTCGGCCACCGAGTTACGGGTGAACTCAAACAGCATGGCGTGTCGGTCGATGTTGCCTGGGACGACTCAGACAGCGCCCGACAGGGAACCTACTACCTCGAGCAGGGCAGTCCACCGCGAGGTAACGATGTCATCTACGACCGCCAAAACGCCAGTGTCACAACCGTCACACCGGCGGAGCTTCCAACCGAGACCATCACGGACGCTGCGGCGTTCCACACGTCGGGTATCACACCGGCGCTCTCGGAGACACTCGAATCGACCACTGCTGACCTCCTCTCGCTCGCACAGGAGGCGGGCACAACCACGAGCCTCGACCTGAACTACCGCTCGAAGCTCTGGACACCAGCCAAAGCCCGTTCAGTGCTGACTGAGTTGTTCCCGGCCGTGGACGTGCTCGTGGTCGCCGAACGCGATGCGAACGTCGTGCTTGACCGGACCGGCGACGCGGAAGCGATTGCGCGGGACCTCGCGGCCGAGTACGAGTTCGACGCGACAGTAATCACCCGCGGTAGCGACGGGGCGCTCGCACTCGCCGACGGGACTGTGACGGAGCAACCGACGTTCGAGTCAACCGACGCGCATCCGGTCGGGACCGGCGACTCCTTCGTCGGCGGCTTCCTGTCGCAGTATCTCTCTGGGGGCACCGTTGCAGACGGGCTTGCCTGGGGTGCCGCGACAGCCGCGCTCAAACGGACGATTCCGGGCGATATTGCTGTCGTGTCGCCCGATGAAATCCGTTCGATTCTCAGCGGCGACACGGAAGCGATTTCGCGGTAGCTGCGGCGTCCAGCAAGCTTCTTATCCCTTCGCGGGGAACGGCAGGGTATGATTAACTATGAACGCTGTAAACTGTGGCTCCCCGGAGACGGAGGTCACAATGCGTAGCGCAAAAATCGTCTGTACCCTCGGTCCCGCATCTGATTCCGTCGACGACATCGCGTCACTTGCAAAGGCCGGTATGTCCGTTGCCAGGCTGAACGCGAGTCACGGCTCGCCGGAACACCGCCGAGAGATGATCGACCGCATCCGTGAGGTAGACGAGGCAGTCGAGGAACCGGTCGCGGCAATGCTGGATATGCCCGGGCCGGAGGTCCGAACTGCGGAGATAGACGAACCGATTCAGCTGACGGAGGGGTCAACCATCCGGTATGTCGTCGGTGACGACGCGACGCCCGAGGAGGTCGGCCTCTCGCAATCGATTACGGCAGTCGAACCGGGTGACCGCGTGCTCCTTGACGACGGCCGCATCGAGACGACTGTCGAGCGCGTCGAGGGCGACACAGTGTTTGCGACCGTCGAGAACGGCGGCAAGCTGGCCGCCCGCAAGGGAGTCAACGTCCCCGGTGTCGAGCTCGACCTGCCGACGATTACGGCAAACGACGAGCGAGAACTCGACGTGGCCGCCGAGAAAGAGCCAGATTTCGTGGCCGCGTCGTTCGTCCGTGACGGCGATGATATTTACGAGATCAGCCAGGCGCTCGAAGAGCGCGGCGTCGATATCCCGATTATCGCCAAGATCGAACGCGCCGGAGCCGTCGAGAACCTCGACTCGATCATCGACGAGGCCTACGGCGTGATGGTCGCCCGCGGCGACCTCGGCGTCGAGTGCCCGCTGGAAGACGTTCCGATAATCCAGAAGCGCATCATCCGGCGGTGTCACGAGGCGGGCGTTCCCGTCATCACCGCCACCGAGATGCTGGACTCGATGGTTCACTCGCGGCGACCGACCCGCGCAGAGGCCTCGGACGTGGCCAACGCAGTGCTCGACGGCACCGACGCGGTGATGCTCTCAGGCGAAACCGCTATCGGTGACCACCCGGCACGAGTCGTCGAGACGATGGACCGCATCATCTGCGATGTCGAGGGTAGCGATGAGTACGCCGAGTCACGCGAACAGCGCGTGCCGAACGCCGGTGATACCCGAACCGACGCGCTCGCACGCTCCGGTCGGTTCCTCGCCCGCGATATCGGGGCGTCGGCGATTGTCGCTGCCTCCGAATCCGGCTACACCGCCCTGAAATCGGCGAAGTATCGGCCGTCGATTCCTATCGTTGCGTCGACGCCGAGCGAGCGCGTCCGCCGGAAGCTCGCACTCTCGTGGGGTATCACACCCGTAACGACCGAGTACACCACCGAAGGCGCTGATGCCGTCATCCAGACCGCAGTCCAGGCGGCCCTCGACACCGAAGCCGCGGACAGCGGTGACACGGTTGTCGTCCTTTCGGGGATGATGACCGAACTGGAGGGGATGAACACGGCGAACATGCTGAAAGTCCACGTCGCGGCCGAAACGGTCGCCAGTGGTCGGTCCATCGTCGACGGTTTAGTGACCGGTCCCGTCCATCGGATTTCGACAGCACCGCCCCGGGAGTCGCCGGGCGACCTCTCGAACATCCCCGACGGGGCCATTCTGGCAGTGCCCGAAGGGTTCGACGGCGAGTTCGTCGGCGACACCAGCCGTATCGGCGGCATCATCGACGCCCACGAGGGCGTCACGAGCTACGCGGCCATCGTCGCCCGCGAGCTTTCGATTCCGATGATCTCGAACGCGGACTTGCCCGATGCTGTCTCTGACGGGTCGACTGTCACACTGGATTCCGAGCGCGGCGTCGTCTATGAGGAAGCCGTTGGCCGAGAGGACATCTCGGGCAGCGAGCGAGACTACTGATCGCAGTAGAATCTGTGTAGTTAAGTATCGGTGGGGCAACCCTTCGACCAGCATGGGCGCTTACGCAGGGGTCGACCTCGGAGCGACACATATTCGGGCTGTTATTGGTGACGAGACAGGTTCGATAGTCGCGTCACATAAAACTGAGACACCGCGTGGACCGGCAGGTATCGCGGTTACGGAAGCGGTTCTTGACGCAATCCGGCAGGCGTGTGACGCCGCCGATATCGCCCCCACGGACGTGGTTGCCGCTGGTATCGGGTCCTTCGGTCCGATGGATCTGGCCGAAGGTGTCGTCGAAAACCCCGCGAACCTTCCTGACACTATCGACCGAATTCCGCTGACCGGGCCGGTCGAGAATCTCATCGGCACCGAGCGGGTCTCCTTGCACAACGACGCCAACGCCGGCGTTATCGGCGAGCGGTTCTACTCGGACCGGAGCCCCGATGACATGGTGTATCTCACTATCTCCTCCGGGGTCGGCGCGGGGGTCGCCGTCGACGGGAACATTCTGTCAGGCTGGGACGGCAACGCCGGGGAAGTCGGCCACCTGACCATTGACCCACACGGTTTCATGACCTGCGGGTGTGGGCACGACGGCCACTGGGAGGCGTACTGCTCGGGCGAGAACATCCCGCGGTATGCCACGCAACTGCACCGAGAAGACCCCGTCGAGACGGCACTCCCAATCGAGACTGAGGAGTTTTCGGCGGCGGATATCTTCGAATACGCTGGTGAAGACCAGTTCGCATCCCACGTTCTCGATCAGATCTGTCACTGGAACGCTATCGGCGTTGCAAACATCGTTCACGCGTACGCGCCTCTCGTCGTTTACGTCGGCGGGGCCGTTGCGCTCAACAACCCGGAGCAGGTACTAGACCCGATTCGGGACCGGCTCGATGACATGGTGATGTCGAACATCCCGGACATTCAGTTGACGCAGTTCGGCGACGACGTCGTGGTTCGCGGCGCACTGGCGTCAGCGCTGACCGGTGGCACAGGCGATCCGTCACAGCGCGTCTGAAAAACGTCGACCTGACCGCCGCACGTTGGACTACTGTTGTAGGTCGTACAGCCGCCGGAAGGCCGTCGGTGGAAACCGCGGTTCGACACGGCTCGGCGGGCGTCCCTGACCGTTGGTGGCCGTCGCCTCGACGCGGTCGACCACGCCGGATTCAGCCATTTCGTAGAGGAATCGCTTGACGGTCCCGGGTGAGAGGTCGACTGATTGTGCCGACGCAATCGCCTCTGTCGTCGCCGTTACTGAAGAGCGTTCGCTCTCCTCTAAGTCGATGAGTTCTCTGAGGACGATTTGCCTGTTCGTCGGCAGAGAGAGGACAACGCCCAACGAAACACATGGATCGGGCACTTCTGCGATGGCCGCGTCGACGTTGGCCTGTGTGATGCGGTCCTGTCCCCGTTCCTGGGCAAGTTCTGCAGCGATAAACAACGCGGCAAGGGCGTCGTGAGCGTTTCCGTCTGCCCAGTCCGCGATATGCCGCGCCAGACCGTGGCCGAGTCCCTGCTGGGCCAGTCCGTTCGAGGTTCTGGTCATCAACACGTCGACGAGCATCTGCCGTTGATAGCGGTCGATACTGATCGACTCAGCGGTGTACCGTGTCAGCTCAGTCGCCGACGGGTCATCCCGACCGATAGCCAGCCAGCTGACGTTACTCGGTAAGCCGGCAAACAGGTCAACGAGAGCCGAGGCTTGGATGCTCTCCGGTTCGCTGATGTGGTCAACTGCAATGACGATACCCGTGCGTTGCTCCCGGACCAGGTCGTGGAGGCGAGACTTGAGCGTCTCCGTCCCGATTCCGTGTTCAGGCACCGAGTCGTCCACGAGTGCGTCCAAGATAGCGTGATAGAACGCGAACTCGCTTGCGGTTTCCCGGGCGTTTACGTAGACGAACGACGGGGAGGTCGGTGGCTGTGCGCGGGTTGTCGTATGGATAATCGCCTGTTGCTCCGTCGGGAGCTGTTCCAGACTGGCGAAAAGTGCCGTGATAACTGCGGACTTCCCTGAACCAGATGGGCCGTACACGTACGCGTTCGGGGGAAGCTGCCCATCGAACACCGGATCGAGGTGGTCGAGGAGCCGCTCAAGCACTGGACCGCGGTCAGCCGGTTCCTCTATGTGGACGACCGGTGAGATGGCCTCGTAATCCTGAATGAGCCGTGGCTCACCGTTCCGGCGTTGTCGTCGCTTGATTCTCGCTTCGATGTCCATCGTTCAGAGAGATATGTGTTATAGCGTTTGGGACGGGAATATAGAGGTACCGCTTTAGACCATACCTAGGGCCGGGACCCAGGAAGTGCCGCCAAAGACGCCCACGACAGCGAGGATAAAGACGGTCAACGTCGCGACAACGATTGCCGCTGCGGGCGGGTCGAAGTGCGTGTCCGAATGTGCGTAGAACACGCGCTGGACGACCTCTCCGATGAGTGCGCCGTAGGCACCGAACACGCCGGCAACGAGGATGGCGACGACGGCGGCCATCGTACCCAGCTCCGGTGCACCGCCGAAGACGGCCAGTGCAGCCGTGCTCGCGGGCAAGGTCATGTGGTGGGTCACCGGGATTTTCTCAACGCCGAGGTTGAGGAATGTCAGGCTCGCTGCGGAGATACCGAAGCCGAGGAACGCACTGCCGGTCTGGAGAGCGATCCAGCCACCGAGCAGGCCGGCGACGAGGCCGATCATCGCGACGTTTGCCCACCGGTACTGGTGGGGCAGCCACGGCTCGACAGCAAGGCGGTACGATTCCGCAACGCCGCCGTCAGTGGTCGCTTCACCACTGCCACCGTCTGTTGCCACGCGTTTCTCACCGTTCTCGAACGGCGACATATCGAGGATGTTCCGACTGCCAGCGCCGATCAGCGGGTAGCCGAACACGACGCGGTGGGCGGCAGCTGACAGGACGACACCCAGCGCGATTGGGTCCCACGGGAGCGCGAGTCCGCCGGACACTTGACGGACGACCATCCCGAAGATACCGAACAGGCCACCGACTGCGAGGATATCCGGTCGCGTTCCGAGCGCGTAGGCGATGTCCTTTGCGGGGTGGTAGTCGCCGTCGTCCGGCTCGTACATTCCGTCGCTCTTCGCGGCGTACGCGGCCGCTGCGGCACCACCCGCGAAGGAGATGTGTGGTCCGAAGACGGGACCGAACGCGATAGCACCGGTCACGCCAGTCGCCAGCCCATCAGCTCCGAGTTCTCCGAGTTGGCCGACGATACTGCCCCGGAGAATCGCGACTGCCTGTCCGGCGATGACCATGAAGCCGGTGAAACAGAACGCCGGGAGCGCGCCGACTGCTGCGCCGAAGGCACCGCCGGCGAAGGCGGCGATTATCAGCAGCAGGAGATCCGGAACTCCCATGCCGAAAACCGGAATCTGTAGGGGAAGCGTCTCTATCATGGATTATTCCTCCTGTGCCCAGTCGCGGGAACGGTCGACGGCGTCGTCCCAGCGAGCGTACATCTTGTCTGCATCCTCGGCGTCCATCTCCGGCGAGAACTCCTCGTCGACCTGCCAGTTGTCCCGGAGTTCGTCGACGGTGTCCCAGTACCCGACGGCGAGACCGGCCGCGTACGCCGAACCCAGTGCGGTCGTCTCGTCGACCTGCGGGCGGGCGATGTCCGTCTGGATAATGTCGGACTGGAGCTGACAGAGGAAGTTGTTCTTGACAGCACCGCCGTCGACTCGCAGCGTCGTCATCTCGACACCGGAGTCTTCCTCCATCGCTTCCGCGAGGTCGCGGGTCTGGTACGCGATGGATTCCAGAGTCGCACGCACGATGTGTTCTTTTCGCGTTCCGCGAGTCATCCCGACAATCGTCCCGCGGGCGCGGCCGTCCCAGTGCGGAGCGCCGAGACCCGTGAAGGCCGGCACCATGTAGACACCGTCGGTCGATTCGACCGAGCGGGCCAGTTCCGCTGTCTGGGCGGCGTTGTTGATGAGATCGACGTCTTCGAGCCATTCGATGGCTGCGCCGGCGATGAAGATGGAGCCCTCAAGCGCGTACTGGACGGGCTCGCCAGACATCTGGAAGCCGACGGTCGTCAGCAGGCCGTTATCGGAGGCGACTGCTTCGGAACCGGTGTTCATCAGGTAGAACGCGCCGGTCCCGTAGGTGTTTTTGGCGTCGCCCTTATCGAAGCAGGTCTGGCCGAACAGCGCGGCCTGCTGGTCGCCCAGCGCGCCCGCGACGGGAACTTCCTCTTCGAGGAAGCCGTCCGCGTCAGTGTGGCCGTACAGGCTCTCGTCGGAGGATGGGCGGACCTCCGGCACCATGGACTTCGGAACACCGAACTCTTCGAGGAGTTCATCGTCCCACTCCATGTCGTGGATGTTGTACAGCATCGTCCGCGATGCGTTCGAGACATCCGTGATGTGGTTGCCGGTGAGCTTGTAGATGAGCCACGCGTCGATGGTTCCCATCAGAAGCTCGCCGTCTTCGGCCCGTTCGCGGAGGTCAGCGCCGCGCGAGCTCTGCATCTTGAGCGGCTCCGCGTTGTCGAGGATCCACTCGGTCTTCGTCGCCGAGAAGTAGGCATCACATTCCAGTCCGGTCTTCCCCCGAATCCATTCGACCTTGTCCTCTTCCTGGATCTCTTCGACGCGGTCAGTGGTTCGGCGGTCCTGCCAGACCAGCGCGTTGTGGACCGGTTTGCCGGTCTCCTTGTCCCAGACAATCGTCGTCTCACGCTGGTTCGTGATGCCGAGTGCTTCAAGCTGTTCGGCACCGACACCTGCATCCGCCAGCCCTTTCGTCACGACTTCCTGCGTGTTTTCCCAGATTTCGACGGGGTCGTGTTCGACCCAGCCGGGCTCCGGATAGATCTGTTCGTGCTTCTCGTAAGCGTTCGCAACGACCTGGCCGCTATGGTCGAATACCATGAAGCGAGTGCCAGTCGTTCCCTGGTCGATCGCGCCAACGTATGTGTCTGCCATTGTTGTTTTCTCCGTGGTGGAGGTAGCTTATTTATGAAAGCTACCACCTTGCCAGTAAACAACATAGTGAACCATTATAAAGATTACTAATGGTGATGTTTGGCTAGTAAAGAAAGGGCGCGGCGGCGTTACCGGTCAGAACCGTACCGTTCAAGCTGTTTTGTGACCTGTGTGTCGAGTCGGTCGAGTGCGGACGGGACCGAATCAGGCCCATCCATACTGTCGACAGCATCTTCGATGATTGTCCGAACTGTATCGAACGGGCCGATCTGTGCGCCCCGCGTCGCCGTGGTGTCACGTGTGTCTATAAGCTGGTCAAACGCCGTCCTGTAATGCGGGTTCTGTTCGAACCAGTCTGCCGACCGGAGCTGTGGAATCGCGTCAGCGTGAACTGGGAAATACCCGGTTTCCTGATGCCACCGGCGCTGCTGGGCCGGTTCAGTGAGCCAGGTCAGGAATTCGCCGACAGCGTCGTGGACAGCGCCGGAGACGTCGTTGCCGACCCAGAGGGATGCACCGCCGACGAGTACGCCGGCCCGGTCGTCAAGTACGGGGAATCGGCCGGTCCCGACATCGAAGTCAGCGCTGCTCTCGATGCTGTTCAGGGACGACGTCGAGCCAATCAGCATCGCGGCGTTCCCTTCTGTGAAGTGAGTTCGAGCGGCACCTCTGGCTTCAATCCCGGGGTCGTAGTACAGTCCGTCCGCTTCGAGACCTTGCCACCACTCGAATAAGTCGTGGGCGAATTCCCCGTCAAGATAGCTCTCCGTCGGCGACCCGGCGCGACCGTTGCGCTGGTCCACGAGAAGCTGGTCAGCCTCGGCGAACCACTGCTCGACGAACCACGAGTAGTTCGCGAACGTGATACCGGCCTCTACGCCACTCTCGTCGACAAGCTGTTCAGCCGCGCTCCGAACGGCAGCGAGGGTTTCCGGCGGCGAATCGGGGTCGAGGCCAGCCCGTCTGAACGCATCGCGGTTGTACGCCATCACCGGGTTCGACGCGTTGAACGGCAGTGAGTGGAGCGTTCCGTCGAAACGATAGTAGTTCGTCACCGGGTCGAGCAGCGAGTCGACGTGGGCTGTCGGGAGGAGTTCCTCGACAGGCATGAAGTATTCACTGACGCGCGCACGCGTAGTGCCGATCTCAAATATCTGTGCGATGGCCGGTGGATCACCGTTTTCGGCGGCGTTCAGCGTCGCATCGAGTGTTCCGCGGTAGCTCCCTTTCGACCGCAGTGCGAGACTAATCCCCTCGGTCTGTGATTCGAACTCGCGGACGAGGTCTTCCAGCAGTAACGCCTTCTCGCCGCCCATCGCGTGCCAGAACTCGACAACGGTTTCGTCCGTGTTCGCCGCCGCCGACCCAGTTGCCAGTTCGAAGGCGTCAAGCGATGCTTCCAGCGATTCGGCCCGTTCGGTGAGCGTCGAAACCCGCGTCGAAACCTCCGCGAGCTCCGTCGTCTGGTCTGCTGCGGCGTCGGCGGCGACGGCCGCTTCCTCGGCTGTCCGGGCACTGATGTCCTCGACATCGTCGACCATCGACACGACTTCCTGCGTGGAATCGGCCTGCGTATCCGTCGCATCGTCGATCTCCTGGACGCTCGAATCGACCTCCGCGACCATCGAGACGACGGAATCCAGTTCCTCAAGCGCGCTGGCGACTGACGACCGGGTGTCTTCGACACTCTCCCGGGTGTCGTGCATCTCTGAAACCGTCGCGTCAGCCTGTTCGTGGACCTCCTGGATGGAGGCCGCAATCTCGTCAGTCGCCTCTTTCGTCTCGGTTGCGAGCGATTTGACCTCCTCGGCCACAACGGCGAACCCGTCGCCCGACTCTCCCGCTCGGGCCGCTTCGATGTTGGCGTTCAGCGCCAACATATTGGTCTGATCCGCGACATCCGTGATGAAACCGACAATCTCCTCGATGTCAGACAGCAGGTCGTTCAGCTGTTCGACCTTGTCGACAGTCGCTTCGGCGTTGTCGGTCAATCGGTCAAGCGTCGTCATCGCCGAGGACGCCGACTCCAGTGCGGATTCGCCTCGGTCACTGGCCTCACTAGAGGTGTCTGCGACCTCGTTTGCGGCGCTCGCTATCTCCTCGATCGTCGCCGAGAGGTTCCGCATCTCGTCGGATATCGACTGTATCTCGTCGCGTTGCTCGTCTGAACCGGTCGAAATTTCGCCGACAGCGCCGCTCACGTCCCGGCTGGCGGACTTGACAGACCCGAGACGGGTGTCCACCTGTTCCGTTGCAGCGGTCACCTGTTCGCTGAACGACGCCATCCGGTCGACGGTGTCTGTCCACTCACGAAGCAGGTCCTCGTATGCGTTGTACAACGGCTCAGCCGCCTCAGACGGTGGCTGGCCGGGTTTCGCAGTCAGGTCGCCGTCAGCGTTAGCCCTGGCAACAGACGTGAGACGGTCGACAGTGGTTTCGAGCGCTTGACGGTCTGCCCGCTCCTGTTCGAGTTCCGCCGCCAGTTGCTCACACCGCGCTTCCAGTTCCGCCTGTCGAGAGGGGTTCTCAGTACTGCCGGCTTCAGATTGTTCCTCGAAACGGTCTGGTGTCGGCGTTGTCCGCTCTACTTCCTCTGGGACGCCGCCGTCGGTGCATCGGTCACCGGACCGGTCCTCGTCAGAATTAAATGGATTCCATTTACTCATTGTCGCTCTCGTTGGCCAAACAGCCAATCGTTCTGAGGAAATCAACTATCAAAATACATAATAGTTACTGTCGCACCGGCATCGGTGATAACTACCGTTTAGAAGCCGTTCTTTTTGTTGAATTTGGGCTAGAAACGGCAATTATAGAGATACAGAACATCAATCTATGATAAGTACACGATTGTCCATTCTATGTGCTGAATTTTCAGCTGCAAATAATGTGAGTACTGTTCACAGTAGGCAGTATGGCGTGTCAGTATTCTTCATTATTACATAGAAAATTTACTACCCAAGCACCAGCAACGGTAAAGTGAAGTGTGTGCGCTCCAAAATCACGGAAAGATAGATGGGACCGACACCACACATCGCCGTCATCGGTGGCGGCTCGACTGGGGCGGGCATCGCGCGGGACCTCGCGATGCGCGGGCTCGACGTGACCCTCGTAGAACAGGGAAACCTGACCCACGGGACCACCGGTCGAATGCACGGGCTGCTCCACAGCGGCGGGCGATACGCTGTTTCGGACCAGGCCAGCGCGACCGAGTGTATCGAGGAAAACCGGGTACTGCGGGATATCGCGAGCCACTGTGTCGAAATGACCGGTGGCCTGTTTGTTAAGCGACCTGAGGACTCTGAGGAGTACTTCCAGAAGAAGCTCAGCGGCTGCGAGGAATGCGGTATCCCCGCCGAAGTAATTTCGGGCGAAGAGGCCCGCGCGATGGAGCCGCACCTGGCAAAAGACATCGACAAGGCAATCAGCGTCCCCGACGGGGCTATCGACCCGTTTCGGCTGGTCGTCGCCAACGCCGCGAGCGCACAGGAGCACGGGGCACGCATCGAGACACACAGCAAAGTGACCGACCTTCTCGTCGAGAGCGGCGAAGTCGTCGGCATCGAGGTCGAACACGACTCCAGTCCCGGGAAGCGCGTCCACGGAACCGAGGGCGGAACCGAACAGATCCGCGCCGATTACGTCGTGAACGCGACGGGAGCCTGGGCCGGTCGCATCGGCGACATGGCCGGGCTGGACATCGAGGTCCGCCCCTCCAAGGGCGTCATGACCATCATGAACATCCGGCAGGTCGACACCGTCATTAACCGCTGTCGGCCGAAAGGCGACGCCGACATCGTCGTGCCCCACGAGACGACCGCGATTCTGGGCACGACAGACGAGGAGGTCGAGGACCCAGAGGATTACCCCGAAGAGCAGTGGGAGGTCGACATGATGATCGACACCCTCTCGGAACTGATTCCGATGCTTGACGAGGCACGGACGATTCGCTCGTTCTGGGGCGTCCGCCCGCTGTACGAACCGCCGGACGTCGGCAGCGACGACCCGACGGATATCACGCGGGACTTCTTCCTGCTTGACCACGACGAGCGCGACGACCTGCCCGGCATGACCAGCATCGTCGGCGGGAAGTTCACCACCTACCGGATGATGGGCGAACAGATCGCCGACCACGTCTGCGGGAAGTTCGGCATCGACGCCGACTGCCGGACCGCCGACGAGCCGCTCCCGGGCAGTGAGGACTTCTCCGTACTCCGGGACTACATGGACGAGTTCGGGCTTCGCTCACCCATCGGCCGTCGGAGCGTCGAGCGGCTCGGCTCCCGGGCCGACGAGGTGCTCAAGACAGACGGGCCTAATCCGACCGTCTGTGCGTGTGAGGGCGTCACCCGCGCCGAAATTCAGGACGCAATCAGGGGGTCCGGCTCTGACCTCAACGCCGTCCGCATCCGAACCCGCGCGTCGATGGGCAACTGTCAGGGCGGTTTCTGCTCGCACCGGATGGCGAGCGAACTCCACTCGGAGTACGACGAGCCCGTCGTCCGCGAGGCATGGGACGAACTGCTTCAGGAGCGCTGGAAGGGGCAGCGACACGCCCTCTGGGGCGAACAGCTCTCACAGGCCGCGCTGAACTACGCACTGCACGCCACCACGCAGAACCGCGATCAGGACCCGGCAGACGGCGAGCCAGTCGACTTCTCGGCGTTCGATTCGGGCCGCGGACAGACGGGCGGCAGTGTCGACAGCGCGGACGTCGCCGCCGACGGAGGGACAGATGGCTATTGAGTCGGAGGTGCTCGTCATCGGCGGCGGTCTCGGCGGACTGACCAGCGCGCTGGCTGCTGCCCGCGAGGGAGCGGATGTGCGACTGGTCTCCTACAAACAGAGCACGCTCCGACAGGCGTCGGGCCTGGTCGATGTGCTCGGCTACACGCCAGACGGCGACGGTCCACTAACCAACCCGTACGAGGCGATTCCGTCCCTGCCCGAGACCCACCCGTACCGGAAAGTGGGCGTCGGGACGGTCCGAGATGCGCTGTCGCTGTTCGACGATGCGGTCCCGACCTACGAGGGCGAACACACGGAGACGAACGCGCTCCTGCCGACCCACGGCGGGAGTATCAAGCCGACCGCCCGCTACCCGGCTGGAGCCAGTGCCGGCCTCGCCAGCGACACGCGGGACACGCTGCTTGTCGGCATCGAGGAGATGGTCGACTTCGACGCCCCCCACGTCGCTGCCCATCTCGACGCGACGGGCGTCCCGTTCGATGTCCGCGGTGAGACAATCCGGTTCCCGGGCGACCTGCGCGCCGACGCGAAGGTTACCCGCTACGCCAAACTGCTCGATACCAACAGCGAGGTAGCAGTTCGCGGGCGAATGGTCCCGGCCCGCGAGGCGCTGGCACAGCGCGTGAACCCACTGCTGGAGGGCGAAGAGCGAGTCGGCTTCCCGGCGATTCTGGGCGACGACAACCCCGGCGCGATCCGCGACGCACTTGGCGACCATCTCGGTGTCGACGTATTCGAGGTTCCCATGGGGCCGCCGTCGCTGCCCGGCCTCCGCCTCGAAGACGCGCTGTTCGCGGCACTGGACGAGGCCGGCGCGAGCATCGAAACTGGCAACCCCGTCGTCGACTTCGAGGGCGAGGACCGTATCGAACAGGTGTACATCGAGAAGAACGGGGCGAAAATCCCCAACAGCGCCGACCAGTACGTCCTCGCGACCGGCGGCTTCGTCGGCAAGGGCGTCGAGTCCGACCGCGATGGGGTGTACGAACCCGTCTTCGACTGCCACGTTCCCCACGCGACGGACCGCTACGACTGGTTCGAGGGCGAACTGTTCGGCGACCACGAGTTCGCCCGCTACGGCGTGGCGACCGACGACGACCTGCGACCCCTTGACGCGAGCGAGCACAGCGAGTTCGAGAACCTACGCGCCGCCGGCTCCGTGCTGGGCGGGTACGACTTCGCCGCCGAGAAGTCCGGTAGCGGGGTCTCGATTGCAACAGGCTACGCGGCGGGCCAGCGCGCCGCACAGGAGGCACGATGAGTGACGCTGAAACCCCACCAGATTCAGAGTTTGACCCGGTAGCACCGAATACAGGCGAGGAGTTCGAACCAGTTGATGTCTTCCCCGACAGCGACGACTTTGACCTCCGGCCCGGCGCGGACTCCTGTTACAAATGCTCGACCTGCGATACGAACTGTCCCGTCGCGGAGGTCGACGACGACTTCCCCGGCCCGAAGTTCCAGGGCCCCGAACAGTGGCGGCTCAAGCAGTCCGACGACGACTACACCGTTGATGACTCGGTGATGGACTGCTCGAACTGCATGCGCTGTGACAACGCCTGTCCGTCGGGCGTCCCGCTCAGCCAGATGCACAACACCGCTCGCGGGGAGTACGTCAGCGAGCAGATGGACAAGCTCTCCGTGGAGTACATCCGCAACCGCATTCTCGCGAACTACCGCACCTCCGCGTTCCTCGCGAGCAAGGTCCCCCGACTGGCGAACTTCGCGATGAACTTCGGGCCGGCCCGCTGGGTCATGGAGAAGACGCTTGGTGTCACCAGCGAACGCGACTTCCCCGCCTTCGCAAAACAGACCTTCCGCGATTGGTGGGCCGACCGCGGCGGACAGGTCCAGTCACGGGAGAACGCCCGCGAAGCCCGCGAGCGCCGCGGCCTCCCCGAGGACGCCGACAAGAAGGTCGCGTACTTCCATGGCTGTTACTCCAACTACAACACGCCGGAAGTCGCCAAGGCGATGGTCCGGGTGTACGAGCACTTCGGCTACGAAGTCGTCGCGCCAGAACAGAAGTGTTCGGGGACGCCGATGTTCGCAAACGGCATGCTCGACGACGCCCGCCGCCACGCCGAGACGAACGTCTCGTCGATGTCCGAACTCGTCGAGGAGGGGTACCACGCTATCGCCTCCTGTACCTCGTGTTCGATGGCGCTCCGCCAGGAGTACCCCGAGCTGTTCGACATCGAGGGCATCGATGAGGTGGCGGAGAACACCTTCGAGGCCATCGAGTATCTGCGCATCCACGAGGACCTCAAAGGCGAAGTGCAGGCGGCCGACGTGGACGGCGAGCTGGCAGAGGAGTTCGCTTACCACGCCCCGTGTCACTCACGGAATCAGGGCCTTGACCGCCAGGCCGTCGAACTGTTCCGTGACCTCGACGGCGCTGCGGTCGAGGACGTGGGCGACTCCTGTTCCGGCATCTCGGGGACCTACGGCTGGAAGGAAGAGAAGTACGAGAAGTCTATGGAGATCGGCGAGGAGATGTTCGAGCACATGGAACATGCCGAAGGCGAAACCGGTATGACCGAGTGTCCGACCTGCGCGATGCAGATGGAACACGGCAGCGGCTACGAGATCCGGCATCCGCTCGAACTGCTGGAAGCTGCGCTGGTGGAGTAACCGAAAATCCGTTTTCTGCGGTCTCAGTCCTCGCCGCGGACGAACGTGACCGGACACGGCGCGTTCAGCATGACTTCCTGAGCGGTGGAGCCGAACACGGCCTTCCCGGTCGGCGAGCGCTTTCGGCCGCCGACGACGACGAGGTCTGAATCCGTCACCTCGGCAAGGCTGACGATCTGCTCGCCGTGGTTGCCCACGGCACCACGGACCTGTGTCGACAGGCCGCCGTCCTCAAACCGCGAGACGAGTTCCCGAACGGTGGTGTGTCGGTCCGCGACTTCGTCGGGGTCGGCTTCGCCGGTCGATTCGAATTCGAGCCTGTCGACGACGCCGTCGTACTGGTCGTCGGTGAAGACGTGTGCAACGATGACCGTCGCGTTGGCCGGACTCGCGATATCGAGCACGGCATCTGCGAGTTCGTCGATTCGGTCGGCGTCGTTTGGTCCAACTGCAAGAAGAACTGTTTCGAGTGCCATACCGGCTACTCCGCAGGAAGACGCCTAAATCCTTCGATGGGTACTACTTTCGTAGTAATTCGATTGTGTGGCGTCTTATCCGGTGTTTTTCATGCCGGCTGCGATGCCTTGGACGGTCAGCCGCAGCGTCCGGCGCTCGGTCTCGGTCCGGTGGGACTGCTTGAGCAGGCGGACTTGCAACAGGTTCAGCGGGTCGACGTATGGGTTCCGGCGCTCGAGGTTCTCCTGTAGCCACTCGCGCGAGAGCAGGCCGTCCTGGCCGGTGATTTCGAGGACCTTCTCGACAGTGTCCTCGTACTCCTCGACGATCCGCGGGTAGATACGCTCGCGGAGTTCAGGGTCGGCGAGGTCGGCGTACTCCTCGGCGATTCCGAGGTCGGTACGGGCGAGTGCCAGCGACGCGTTGTCGAGTTTCGTCTGGAAGAACGGCCAGTTCTCGTACATCTCCTGGAGCGTTTCCATGTCGCCGCCGTTTTCGAGGTAGGCATCTAGCCCCGTCGAGATGGAGTACCAGCCGGGGATGATACAGCGGGCCTGCGTCCAGGAGAACACCCACGGGATGGCCCGGAGGTCCTCGACGCTGCGATCCTCGCTTCGGGAAGCCGGCCGCGAGCCCATGTTGAGGTTCTCGATGACGGTGATCGGCGTCGCCTGCTCGAAGAACTCGACGAAGCCGTCAGTCTCAAGCAGGTCCTGATACTCGTCGCGGGCGGCATCGGCCGCTGTCTCCATGGCTTCTTCCCACTCGTCTGGAATCTCCTCGACCGGCTCCTCGATTGCGTTTTGTCGCGCCCGAATCTGGGCGTTGAGCATCTGTTCGAGGTTTCGCTCGGCGATGTCGTGGTTGGCGTACTTCTCGGCGATGGCCTCGCCCTGCTCGGTGAACTTGATCTGGCCGGTCACTGTCTCGTTTGGTAGGGCCAGCATGGCGTCGTTCATCGGACCGCCACCGCGGGAGATTGAGCCACCGCGCCCGTGGAACAGGCGCATCTCGACGTCGTAGTCGTCGGTAATGTCCGCGAGTCGCTTCTGGTTGTTGTACAGCGACCAGTTGGCGGCGAGGAAGCCGTTCTCCTTGTTCGAGTCGGAGTAGCCCAGCATGATCTCTTGGATGTTGTCCCGGGCCGCAAGCGCCTGGGAGTAGGCCTCGTTCTCGAACAGCGTGCCCATAATACGGCGGGCTCCGGAGAGCGCATACTCCGACTCCAGCAGGGGAACCACGTCGAATCCACAGTAACCGGGCAGGTCGACGATATCGACCTGATCAGCGAGGAACAGGACCTCAAGCGCGTGGCTGGGCTCCTCACACCACGAAATGGCGTAGGTATCGATAGCGTCGATGCCGAATTCGTTCTGCCAGTCGGCGGTGACACGGAAGCGGTCGAGGACGCGGGTGGCGTCCTCGGAGAGCCCTTCGGTGTCCTCCATGTCGATGACGGTGTTGTCCTGCAGGATGGCCTCGGTCAGGAACTCGACGCGCTCTTCCTCGTCCATCGACGCGTAGTCGATACCTTGCCGGTCAACAGCCTCGGCGATGGCGTCGGTGTGCATCTTCCGGTGGTCGCGCAGGTCGAGGCTGGCGAGGGTGAAGCCGAACGTCTCGACCTTGCGGATCAGCGGGTCGACGTGAGCCTCCGCGATTACCTCGGCGTCGTTTTCTCGGAGGCTGTCGGCAATGACACGGAGGTCCGTCAGCAATTCCTCCTCGCTCTCGTAGCCGCCCTGACGGACATCGCTGACCCGGATGACTGACTCGCGCATCAGCCGGAGCTTCTGGCGGTATGGCTCGTCCGGATATCGTTCCTCGGCCTCCGCGGCGATGCCGGGAAGCCGGGACTTGTGACGGTCGAGTCGCTCGTTGAACAGCGCGTCCGTTGCGATGTTCGAGGCGTCCTGACTCAGCACGCCGGAGAGTTCCTTGAGCTTGGTGCGGTACAGCGGCAGGACGGTCTCGCGCTGGCGCTCAAGCGTTTCCTCAGTCACATCGGTCGTGACGAACGGGTTGCCGTCGCGGTCGGAGCCGGCCCACGAGCGGAATTCATAGAGGGTGTCGATATCGATGTCCTCGTCGTAGACATCGTCGAGCGTGGCCTCGAGTTCGTCGTACACTTCGTCGATAACGTCAAAGAGAACGTTCTCTAAGTACCACTGGACGTTCAGCGCCTCGTCGGTGACCTCGGGCCGGCGGTCCCGGACCTGCGGGGTCTGCCAGAGACTCGTCACTTCGGCGTCGAGGTCGCGCTCGATGCGCTTTTGCTCGCGGTCGGTGAGTCGTCGCTCGTCGAGCCGTTCGATGTCGCGGGCAACCGACCGGAGTTTGGCCTTCACCGTTTTCCGGCGGGCTTCGGTCGGATGGGCTGTAAACGTCGGCTGGATGAGCACGTCTTCGAGTACCTGCTCAAACTCCTCCGGGTCCGCGCCGCGTTCGGCCAAGTCCCGGACGGCCTCCTCGACGCTGTCGGCAAGAACGCCCTCCTGGCTGCCCTCCCGGATTTCGCGGACCCGTTCGCGCTCCTCGGCGAGATTGATAAGTTCGAAATAGGTGGTAAACGCGCGGGCAACGATATCCTGGGTCTCCGGGTTCAGTCGGTTCAGCGCCCGGTGGACTTCGTCCCGTGTCTCGGTGTCTCCGCGTCGGTAATCGATACACGAGTTCCGAATCGTTTCTACCGTTTCGAACGCCTCGGTCGAGGTTTGTGCCTCCAGCACTTCGCCCAGGAGCGCACCCAGCTCCCGTACGTCCTGGTTTATCTCTCTGGCGTGCAAAGTCATACCACTTCATCCAGAACCGAGCCCTAAAACACTATTGAAACGGTGTATCAGGGATAGACGTTCGTGAAGAATCCGATTTCGGGAACCAGGCATCAGTAATCGTGGGGTTCTTTACCATATCACACGAATTCTACACAACACAGTGGACTGCCAATGATAGATATCGCTCTCGACATGGAGCAGTACGACTGCCCCTTCATCGACACGACGGCAGACCACGATGTCGCCTTTGCAGCGGTACACTGGGACTTCGACCAGCGTGTGCGGGAGTTGGAGACGCGGATGGTCGTGGAAGCCGAGGACGCGGGAGTACTCGATACGGGGCTGGGCAGTTTGCAGGCCCACGGGAACATGAACGAGTGTACGCTGTTGCGCCGCGAGGACAACGCCGCACACATTCGGACCACTATCGAGGAAACGGCGGCGATGGGGACAATCAGGGACAACGGCGGCTACATCACCGGGCCGTTCCACATCGAGGCAGGCAGCGAGACCTGGCACGTCGGCTTTGACCGTGGCCGGGACGCCGACACGACGCTCTCGGAACTCGACCGCGACAACGAGTACGACGTGGTCGAACGCACGTCGACGACGCTCCCCCAGCTTCAGGACCTCGTCCAGAACGCCGGCGCGGCCATGACACTCGTCGACGGCTGTCGTGACCTCTCGGATACCGAACGCGAGACGCTGGAAACCGCCGTCTCCGAGGGGTACTTCGAATCACCCCGGGACGCGACGCTGGGGTCGCTGGCCGAGGACTTCGGCGTGTCCAAGCCTGCTGTCTCGAAGAATCTCCGGCGTGGCGAGCGGAAGATGATCGAACGCGTCGTCGAGGCGCTCGACGATATCGAGGACTGATTCTGGCCGTCTGTCCAGTTGCGTTCTCACACGAGAGACGTCTCGCATTAACATGTTAACTCAGCACACTATGTGGGCAGCGAGTCTACAGTAATTTGTTATGCAGAATACGGCTACGCGGCGACGCGTTCTCGGCGTGTTCGGTGCCGGGATTGTCGGACTCAGCGGCTGTGTCAGTGACGACTCATCCATGACAGAACAGGACGATTCGGACGGCGGGACGACGGACAGCGGCACAAACGGTGAATCGGGCGGGAGCGGCTCGACACAGACTGTCAGTATCGGCGTGCTACAGCCCCGCGCTGGCGACCTGAAGTACTACGGCGACCAGTCGCTGTGGGGCTTTCTCTCCGGGCTGGCGTACAAAGGGGAGACGGAGCCACCGACAGACGCCAGCAGCGGCGAGGTGACGATTACCGCCGACGACACGGAGTACAGACTGCTGATACGGGACACGGAGTTCTCGGCGGACACCGCCCAGACGGCGGCGACGAACCTCGTCGAGAACGAGGACGTAGACCTGCTCGCCGGCTGTGCATCCTCGGCGGTGGCCAGCCGGGTCGTCACGACGGTCGTCAATCAGGCGCAGGTCCCCATCATGCTCGGGCCGGCAGCGTCAGCCGATATCACGTCGAACGCCGAAACCTGTAGCGATCTCGTCTACCGGGCCAGCGAGAACACCGCGATGGATGCCCGCTCGGGCGGAAAGTACGTCGCCAGAGAGACGGACGTTTCAAACGTCTATCTCTTCGGTGCTGACTACAGCTTCGGCCGCGCCGTCGTCAACAACTACCGGGACGTGCTGGAGGCCGAGGGCGTCGATATCGTCGGCGAGCGCTTCGTCGAACAGGGGTACGCCGAGTGGGAGGGGCTGCTTGACAACGCCGAGGAAGCCGGGGCCGAGGGCGTCGTCGGTGGGTTCACTGTTGCGACGCTGCCGGCCATGTTCAACGCGTTCCTCTCGGGCGAGTACTCCTATCGGGTGTTCGGCGGGTTCGCCACCCGAATAACGAACAACGTGGTCGGCGGGACGATGCAGAGCGTGCTCGGCGAACCGCTGACCGAGGAGAAAATCAGGGAGTCCCGGCTCGGCCCGTTCACGACGCGCTACCACTGGAACCAGTACGACAACCCGATCAACGACGCCTTCGTCGAGAGCTACACCGATGCCTACGGCGTCGTCCCAGACCTCTTCACCGCGGGGACGTTCACGGGCGCATCGGCGATTCACCAGGCCATTCAGGAGAGCGGGTCGACAGAGGGTGCGGACATCGCCAACGCTCTGAAGGGGATGACCGTCACCGACACGCCGAAAGGCGAGAACGGCTACACCTTCCAGGAGTACAACAATCAGGCACGGTCGGCGATGACCGTCGCGAACCCGATTCCGACGACCGACGAGTGGGCCGACAACTGGGGGGCAGCCATCATGCCCGGCGAGCCACTGGCCCGTATCAGTCAGGACGAGACGACCATCCCACAGGACAGCGACCAGATGGGCTGTTCACTGTAGGTATGCTCAGAACACAGGGACTGACGAAGGAGTTCGGGGGACTCACCGCCGTTGAAAGCGTCGACTTCGAACTGGAGGCGGAACTGTGCTCCCTCATCGGTCCGAACGGGGCCGGCAAGACGACGTTTTTCAATCTGTTGACCGGGGCGCTTTCGCCCACCGAAGGAACGGTCGAACTTCGGCGGAACGGGGCCTGGGAGGACATCACCGACGCCGCCCCCCACGAGACGGCCAGCCGGGGCCTCCACCGCTCCTATCAGGTGACGAACGTCTTCCCGAACAGCACCGTCTTAGAGAACGTCCGGGTCGCGGAACAGGCCCACAGCGACGACGCCACGACGTTCTGGCGCAACGTCGATCACTACGACGAATTCACTGAGCGCGCCCACGAGATTCTGGAGCGGGTCGGCCTCTCCCACCGGACCGACGACCTTGCGAGTACACTCAGCCACGGCGCAAAGCGAAAGCTCGAAGTCGCTATCGCGCTGGCAGGCGACCCCGCAGTCCTCCTACTCGACGAGCCAAACGCCGGCGTCTCCTCGGAGAGCGTCGACGAAATCCGTGACCTCATCGAAGCGGTAGCGGAGGACTACCCCGTCCTGCTGGTCGAGCACAATATGGACATTGTGATGGGCGTCTCCGACCGCGTGGTCGTCCTGCATCAGGGCGCTGTCATCGCTGACGGCCCGCCGGCGGAGGTCCGGGCCAACCCCGACGTGCAGTCGGCGTATCTCGGCGGCTACGAACCGGGCAGTCTGGACGACGACACGACAGCCGGGTCCGAACTGGACCCGGAGGAGGGGACGGCGTGAGTCTGCTCGAACTCGCCGGCGTCCACACGTACTACGGCGACAGCCACATCCTCGAAGGGGTCGACCTCGCCGTCGAGGAGGGAGAGGTGGTCGCGCTGGCCGGCCGCAACGGCGTCGGCAAGACGACGACCCTCCGGACGATTCTCCAGCTGACGCCGCCCCGCGAAGGGTCGATCACGTTCCGCGACGAATCGCTGGTCGGGCTGGAGACCCACGAAGTCGCGTCGCGGGGGCTGGGCTGGATTCCGGAGGACCGCCGGATATTCGGCCAGCTCACGGTCGAGGAGAACCTCCGGGCGGCGATTCCGGAGCCCGACGACGTGCGCGACGGCCTCCGACTGGCCTTCGATTCCTTTCCCATCCTTGAAGAGCGGCGGGGCCAGGACGCCGGCACGCTGTCGGGGGGCCAACAGCAGATGCTCGCCATCGCCCGCGGGCTGGTTGGTGATAACGACCTGTTGCTGGTCGACGAGCCGAGCGAAGGACTGGCCCCACAAATCGTCGCTGACGTGGCCGAGGCGCTGTCGAAAGCGAGCGACGACGTGACGATGCTGTTGGTCGAGCAGAACCTCCCGCTGGCGCTGGACCTGGCCGACCGGTTCTACATCCTCGACAAGGGCCGGGTCGTCGACGACGGCGAGACTGGGAACGTCACGGCCGATGACGAGCGGTTCAGGAGGTACCTGTCTGCATGATACTCGAAGCGCTCGCGGAGTTTCTGACGCTCAGCGAACTCGGCGGCGTCATTGTCAGCGGGCTCGCCAAGTCGGCGCTATACGTGATGATAGCCAGCGGCCTCACCCTCATCTTCGGCCTCATGGGCGTGTTGAACTTCGCCCACGGGTCGCTGACGATGGTCGGCGCATATCTGGGCGGCCTCCTGATGGTTGTCACCGTAACGGGCGGGACAGCGCCGCTGACGCGTCTCGGGCTGTTTTTCGTCGCCATCGTCGTCGTGTTCGCGCTGTTAACGGTGCTCGGCGGCGCAATCGAGACGACCATCATCCGGCCGCTGTACGACCGGCCGCCGATATACCAGATCCTGCTGACGTTCGGGCTGACGCTGGTCATTGAGGAGGTCGTCCGCATCGTGCTGGGAATCTATGACCTCCAGCCGCTGTCGGACTGGCAGGCCGCGCTGGCGACAAAGCCCCAGTTTCTCCGGGAACCAGTCGCCCTCGGCCCCGTCAGCGCCGGGTGGATGTCGCTGTTCCAGATACTGCTGGGAATTGTGACCGTCGTCGGCATCTGGGCGTTCCTCACGAAGACCCGCTACGGGCTGTACATCCGTGCCGGAAGCGAGGACACCGAGATGGCGTCGGCGCTCGGCATCGACGTTCGCCAGGTGTTCACCGTCGTGTTTGCGCTCGGTATCGGTCTGGCCGGCGCGGCCGGCACACTGCTGATGTGGGACCCGACGTGGGGCGCGAGCGTCCCGCTGGCGGCCGAGACACTGCTGCCGGCGTTCATCGTCGTCATCGTCGGCGGCCTCGGCACGTTCCGCGGGACCGTCGTCGCCGCCCTCGTGGTGGGGATGGCCGACGCGGTGACGACCTGGTGGTTCCAGAACGCCATCCAGTTCACGGGGCTGCCGGAACTGGTGCTGTTCCTCGTGCTCGTGGTGACGCTCATCGTCCGCCCGCAGGGCCTGTTCGGCGTCGAGGAGGTGGGGGGCCATTAGCGCCGAAACCGAGACCGACGCCGAGGCGGCGTCCGAGCCACAGGCCACCACGACCGTCGAGACCGGGTGGCCCCGCGAGTACCTGCGGGACCACACCGCCCACATCGTCGTCATCGCCCTGCTGGCGCTGTACCCGCCGGTGTATCACACGCTGTTGAACTCGGCGGTGGGCGCGGAAACGCAGATGCTCCTGCCGACGGTGGAGACGATGGTCGGCGTGCTGTACTTCGGTCTCTTTGCCATCTCATTCGACTTTATCAGCGGCTACACCGGCTACCTCTCGTTCGGCCACGCGGTGTTCTACGGGACCGGCGCGTACACGGTCATCCTCATCGCCAACGGGAAGATGCCGCTGCTCGGCCCCGGAACGCCGTTTATGTTGTCGTTGCTGGTCGGTGGCCTCATCGCCGTCGTGTTGGCGATGCTCGTCGGGCTGGTATCGTTCCGGCTTTCGGGCGTCTACTTCGCGATGATTACGCTCGGCTTCGCGCAGGTGTTCTACGTGTTCGTCCGCGGCTGGGATTACGTGGCGACCAACCCACGCGACGGTCCGGCGGTCGGGCCGAGCCACGTCGAGGGGTTCCAGATCGGCGTCCCCGGCATCGACCAACTGTCGCTGTCTATCGGCGTCCTCACCGGCGATGAGGTGGCACTGCTCGGGTCGACGCTGTCAGGGACGGAAGTGTCGTACTACATGATCGGCCTCGTCGTCCTTGCCTGCTATTTCGCCATGCAGCGAGTCATCCACTCCCCGTTCGGCCGGGTGATGATAGCCATCCGGGAAAACGAAGACCGTGCCATCGCCGTCGGCTACAACACGTACCTGTACAAGCTCGGGGCCTTCGCCATCAGCGGCTTCTTCGCCGCCGTCGCCGGTGGACTATTCGCCGGCTTCAAGCGGTCGGCCAGCCCGGAGAACTCCTTTTATTTCCTGGTGACCGGCGACGCCCTGTTGGCGAGTATTATCGGCGGCTTCGGCACGCTCGCCGGGTCGCTGTACGGCCACCTGTTCGACGAGACAGTTCGGGAGTTCCTCTCGAAGGCCGGGCAGGGCGGCGGCCTCCTGCCGTACCTTCGCGCACTGCTGGGTCAGGAGACGCTGGACGCCACGCTCGTCGGCGACACGACCATCGGCGGGCTCATCGACCTGCTGTTGAACGGCCACGCGAGCCTCTATGTCGGCCTCGTGTTCGTGCTGTTCGTCCTCTACGTCCCCGACGGCCTGCTTGGGACGTTGCGGACGCGTCTCGGTGGCACGTTCGCAAAGGCGCTCCCGGCGAAACTCTGGGGTGAGTCGGAATGACGAGAACAGGGAGAGAGCCAATCGAACCGGACCACTTGAAGCATATCCAACCAGAAACAGACAGTATGCAACACGTGACCAACGATGGCGTCGATATCGCCTACGAACGCGACGGGCCGCCCGACGCCGAGACTGTCGTCTTCGTCGAAGGCATCGGTTATGGCCGCTGGATGTGGCTGTGGCAACAGGAGGCGCTCGTCGAGGAGTACCAGACCATCGTGTGGGACAACCGCGGCACCGGCGACTCCGATGCACCCGACGGTCCGTACACGATGAGCCAGATGGCGAGTGACCTGGAAGCAGTGCTCGACGACGCTGGCGTCGAGCAGGCCCACGTCGTCGGAGCCAGCATGGGCGGGATGATCGCCCAGCAGTACGCTCTAGAGTACGACCGGGCGCAGTCGCTGACGCTTATCTGTACCTCACCGGGCGGGCCGGATGCCAAGCCGGTCCCAGAGGCGACACAGCAACGGATGTTCGCCGTCTCCGATGACCTTGACGAGCGCGAACTCCGGCGGTACAAGATGCAGCCGGCGCTCTCGGAGCGGTTCATGGAAACCCACGAGGACCTCATCGAGCGCATCATCGACTGGCGCATCGACAGCGACGCCAGCGACCAAGCACTGGAATGGCAAGGCGCGGCGGTGCAGGCGTTTGACGCGTCGGACCGGCTCGATGAGATTACAGAGCCGTGTCTGGTTATCCACGGGACCGCCGACGAGGTAGTCCCCTACGAGAATGGAAAACTGCTGGCCAGCGGCCTCCCGAACGCCGACTTTGTCACCGTCCACGGTGGCCCGCACCTGCTGTTCATCGAGGAGTACGAGCGCGTCAACACACAGATCCGGGAGTTCATTGACGATGTCTGAGGGGACGCCACAGGAATGGGTCGGTGCCTGGAGCGAGCGACGGGCCGCACTCACTCCGGACCGCGAGGGGCTGGTGGATGCGACGACCGGTGAACGGTTCACCTACGCCGAGCTGGACCGGCGCGCGAACCGGACCGCTCGCCTGCTCCGGGAGTGCGGCGTCGGCGCGGACGGCGAGGCCGCCGGCTCTGACACTGCTGGTACCGTCGCCGTCGTCTCGCGGAACCGCCCCGCCGTTGTCGACCTGTTTTTTGCCACCGGCAAGACCGGGAGTCGACTGGCACCGCTGTCCCACCGGCTCGCGCCCCCGGAACTCGCCGAACTCCTCGACCGCGTGGACCCGGACGTCCTCGTCGTCGAGACACCCTTCGCCGAGACTGTCTCGGCGGCTCTGGAGGCGGCCGGCACGCCAAATCCCCGACTCTTCCATCTCGAAACCGCCTCCGACGGCGCGTCCTCGGCTGCTACGCTCGACAGTACGCCCTACGCTTCGGCCCTCCCCGAGGACGACACACTCGTCGAGACGGCGACGCCGGCCCCCGGCGACACGCATCTTCTCCTGCACACCGGCGGGTCGACGGGGACGCCAAAGGAGACGGAAATCACCCACCGCGGCCTCGTCTGGAACTCCCTGAACACGATTACGGCCTGGGGGCTGCGGGCCGACGACGTGACGCCGATGGTGTTTCCCATGTTCCACACCGGCGGCTGGAACGTCCTCACCGTCCCGCTGTGGCATATGGGCGGGACCGTCGTCATCGCCCGCGAGTTCGACCCCGGCGACGTGCTGGAGACCATCGACGCGGAGAGCGGGACCGTCCTCGTCGCTGTCCCCGCGGTGCTGCGGATGATGACAGACCACGACCGGTGGGCGGAGACGGACCTCTCGACGCTCCGCTTTGCCAAGTCCGGCGGCGGCCCCTGTCGAAAGAGCGTGATGGAGACGTGGTGGGACCGCGATGTCGACCTCTCGCAGGGGTACGGCCTCACCGAATGTGGCCCGAACAACTTCGCGATGCCCGAGGACTGGCCCCGTGAGAAAGCCGATTCGGTCGGCAAGCCGGTGCTGCACGTCGATGCCAGAGTCGTCAAGCCCGAAGACGGAGACGAGGGGGACAAGCATACCAGCCCGCGGGAGCCGGTCGAGCGCGGCACCGTCGGCGAACTCCAGTTACGTTCGCCCCACGCTGCGACGGGTTACCTCGACAACCCCGAGGCCACGGCTGAGACGTTCAGCGACAGCTGGGTGTCGACCGGCGACCTCGCCCGCGTCGACGCGGATGGCTACTACTACATCGAGGGGCGTACCAAACATATGTTCGTCAGCGGCGGCGAAAACGTCTATCCCGCGGAGGTCGAGGACGCCATCGCCGGCCACCCTTCGGTCGCCGACGTCGTCGTGATCCCAGTTCCAGATGACAGGTGGGGACAGGTCGGGAAAGCTGTCATCGAACCTGCGCCCAGTGTCACGACGGAGGGAGCCGGCGACCAGCCGCTCACGCTTGACGACCTCCGGGCGTTCCTCGATGACCGCCTGGCGCGGTATAAACACCCTCGTGACATCGCGTTCGTCGAGGCGATGCCGACCAGCGGTCCGGACAAGATTGACCGGGATGCCGTCTCGGACCGCTTTGGGGCGTAATCCAGCAATGCAGGCGTATCTTCAAGAGGGATGATGCAGTTCTATTTACACAATATGTCTGACACATATATGACCGCGGACTCAATGCACGTGTTGCAGGTAGACGACACACCACTACTCGACGAGCCTGTCGGTTTTCCGGACAGTCGAGGCCCGGACTCGCTGACGCTGACCACGACCGACCGGGCTGACAGTGCGCTTGCACGCCTCGAAGGCACCGCTATCGATGGTATCGTTGCCGCGGACGACCTCCCGGACCGGTCCGGCCGTGCGTTCGTCGACGCGGTCCGCGAGCGGGACAACAATGTCCCGGTACTGCTGCTGACCGAGTCTGAATCCGTCGCCAGCGACGCACTCTCGAACGGAGTCACTGACGTTTTCCGCAGAGACACGGCTGTCGGGTGTGGCGACCTCCTCGCCAATCGGATTCGGTTGCTCGTCGAACACCACCAGTCGACAGCAATCGCTAGCCAGACCAGACGGCAACTCACAGAACTGGCGGAACAGTCGAACGAACTGCTGTGGGTGTTCTCCGGAGACTGGACCGAGATACAGTTCGTCAATTCGGCATACGAAACCATCTACGGCCGCTCCGTCGAGTCCTTGCAGGCCAATCCCGCGGAGTTCATGACGGCGATTCATCCCGCAGATCAGGACAGTGTTATGCAGGCGATGCAGCGCGTCTCAGCCGGCGAATCCACCGAGCTCGAATTCCGCATCACCCGGCCGGATGGCGAACAGCGCTGGGTACGGGCCACGGCCCAACCAATTGTCGAGGATGGCACAGTCGCCAGAATCGTCGGAGCCTCGCGCGACATCACCGAGCAGAAGCGACGCGAGTCCGAACGCGCCGCGGAACTGGATAGCCCCGACACACCGGTCGATGCAGTGCCGGACCTGTTCTATGCACTCGACGAGAACGGCAATCTCGTTCGCTGGAATGACGCGCTCGCGGCAGCCACCGGGCACGAAGACGCTGATCTCGCGTCGATGGCACTGACAGCCCTCTTCGCCCCAGCCGACCGAGAGAGCGTTCGCCAAGGTATCGAGACGGCTTTTGCGACCGGTGAGACAGCGTTCGAAGCCGATCTGCTGACCGCCGATGGAACGGCAGCCCCGTACGAGTTCACAGGTGGCCGGATAACAACTGCTGACGGCTCGGCGCTCGGCGTGGCCGGTATCGGTCGGAATACTGCTCCCCGCGACAGTCACCAACAGGCCCTTGAACGGCAAAACGAGCGCCTCGAAGAGTTTGTCAGCGTCGTCAGTCACGACCTCCGGAATCCACTAGACGTTGCTCGGGGCCAGCTAGAACTCGCACGGAGAGACCACGATAGCGAACATCTCGATGCGGTCAAGCGATCTCACGACCGTATCGGACAGCTCATCGAAGACCTCCTGACGCTGGCCCAGAACGGCGAGGCAGCGCTCGACAGCGAGCCGGTACCGCTCCAGACCGTCGTCGAGCAATGCTGGCAAACCGTCGAGACCGATGACGCGACGCTGGAGCTGCGGACTTCCGCCGTGATCCGGGCAGATCCGAGTCGGCTTCGACAACTGTTCGAGAACCTGATTCGCAACAGCGTCGAACACAGCCAAACACCACACACTGACAGACAGGACGGCACTGACGAGCAACGTGTAATAACCCCGAGATCACAGTCACAGGGAGCGGCCTCCGACCTGACGCTGACTGTCGGCGAACTGGCCGACGGCTTCTACGTCGCGGACGACGGCGTCGGGATTCCGGCGGACGAGCGCGAGAACGTGTTCGAGAGCGGCTACTCGCTTGTTTCGGGCTCCGGATTTGGGCTTCGAATCGTCGATGAAATCGTCGACACCCACGGCTGGTCGATAACGGTCGCAGAAAGCGACGCCGGCGGTGCTCGCTTCGAGATCACCGGCGTCGAGTTCGAGACGGCGTAACCGTGTCGCCGTGGTATCGGGTGACCACCACGTCACCCGGTGCCGCCCCAGTCAACACCAAATGGGTGGCCGGACGTTACGCTTCGTCGAAGACGGTGTCGCCCTCGACGACGTGCTCTTCGACGGCGTCGAGGTCGAGTGTCAGGCCGAGGCCCGGCTCTTCCGGAATCTCGATGTAGCCGTCCTCGATGACGCTCTCCTCGACCAGATCCTCCCACCAGCCGAGTTCGTAGGAGTGGTATTCGACGGCCAGCGAGTTCGGGACAGATGCCCCGACGTGTGCGCTCGCCATCGTCGCAATCGGCGAGGAGACGTTGTGCATCGCCACCGGGATGTAATACTGGTTCGCCACGTCGGCGACCTTCCGCGTCTCTCGCATGCCGCCGACCTTCGGCATATCCGGCGCGATCATGTCGACGGCCTGGTTCTCGATGAGGCGTCGCTCCTCGGTGACGCGATAGCGGTTCTCACCGACGGTGATCGGCGTAGTCGTGGACTTGGTGACTTCCTCCTGTACCTCGAGATTCTCCGGCGGAACAGGATCTTCGAGCCACCAGACATCGTACTCTTCGATGGCGTCTGCGAGGCGCTTGCCCGAGCTACCCGAGAACGTCCAGTGACAGTCGAAGGCCACGTCGGCCTCGTCTTTGACCTCTTCCGTGACCTTCTCGACGATTTCGGCCTTGTGGCGGATTTCACCCGGACGGAGGTGTCGGTTCGCACGATCCTTCTCTAGACCGCTTGGTACGTCGAGATCGAACTTCAGGGCGTCGTAGCCCAGCTCGTCGACGACGCGGCGAGCCTCCGCGGCGCAGGCGTCGGCGTCGGCCTCCTCTTCGGTGTGACAGTCACAGTACACGCGCATCTCGTCGCGGTACTTGCCACCGAGTAGCTGGTAGGCCGGGACTTCGAGGATCTTGCCCGCGAGGTCGTGCAGCGCAACCTCGATGCCGGCGATGGCGGTGACGGTGACGCCCTCGACAGACCCCTCGCCGCTCATCTTCTGGATGAGGTGCTCGTAGAGGCGGTCGATATCCAGCGGATTCTCGCCGACGACGAACGGTTTCATCCGCTCGATGAGTTCCGGGACGCCCGCACCCCAGTAGGCCTCGCCCGTGCCGACGATGCCTGCGTCAGTGTAGATGCGGACGAGCGTCCACGGGAAGTTCCCGTCGACCATCGTCGTCTGAACGTCTGTGATCTCCACGTCACGGCCGCCGCCGCGCTTGGCGGTGACGCCCATTGTCTCCGCAGAGAGCTCCCGCATGGTGTACTCTGCGTTCGGGTCGTGCAGGTCAGCGTAGTCTACGTCGTTTGCCTTTCCCATACCCCTCGCTTGCTATTGGCGTTACAAAAGTGTAGAGGAAATCGGTCTCGTTCCGACATAATCGACTGTGTCCGATACCTGCGGGGAGCCCACGGCGTCTCGCGGGCCGCTACATTCCGCCGGTGTCCTGTGCGACAATCAGATCAAAGGGTGTGTCGGCCGGTTCGTCGTCCGGTGTGAGATAGCCCGCCGCAAAGGCGGTGTATCCGGTTTCGCCAGCCAGGCTGAGGTCGTACTCCGCGACAACGTCCCCATCGTTATCAGGTGTCGCTCCGCGGACCTGTATCGTATACTCGCCCGCTGGCACCTCGACGCTGTCGAATTCCCGGAAGTCGGCAGCATCGAACAGCACGTCGCCGCGCGATCCGACTGTCACGTCGACTTGTGGGGCATCGGGCGAGAGGTGGACCAGTCGGAGGCGGGCTGTCCCATCGCTGGGTGCGGTGGTATTGTCGGCGAGCACGAGTGGCTGGAAGGGGTCACCGGTATCGTCGCCGATTTCGCCGGCCGCCGCGACGGTGTACGCCTGTCCGCCCTCAACGGTCACGTCACCCTCGAACACCGACGTGTCCGGGTCGCCGGCAGCAGTGATTTCGACCGTTCGCGCGCCAGCGGGGACCTCCAGATAGTCACTGACAGCGCCGAAGGGCACGTCTTCGAGCATGGCCGACCCGTCGACGTACACGTCAACGTTCGGGGCGTTCGGCGACATGTGTGCCACCCGGACGCTCGCTGGCTCGGACTCTGTTTCAGTCTGCGTAGCGCTGCCGCCAGTGTCCTGTGTCACGAGCAGGTCGAAAGGCGTGTCCGCCGGGTCGTCGTCCGGCGTGAGATAGCCTGCTGCGAAGGCCGTGTACACTTCGCCACCGGACAGGCTCACGTCGAACTCCGCGGCGACGTCGCCGTCGTTGCTCTCCGTGTCACCACGTACCTGGAGCGTATAGTCGCCCGAAGGCACTTCAACGTAGCCGGAACCGCCGTACTCGACGCCGTCGTACAGCGCGTCCCCGTTTGACGCAAGGGTCACGTCGACGGCCGGCGCGTCGGGCGAAGCGTGGACCAGGCGGACGCGTGCGGTGTCGCCGCCGGGGTCGCTGTTGTCGTCTTCCAGCACGAGCGGTTCGAACGCCTGGTCGGCGTCGTCGCCGATTTCGCCGAGAGCGGCGATGGTGTACGCTGTGTCTGCTTCCACCGGAACGGGCCCCGAAAACACCGACGTGTCCGGATTGCCAGCGGCGGTTATCTCGACCGACCGCTCTCCCGCGGGCACGTCGAGGTACTGACTCACCGCACCGAAGGGAACGTCTTCGAGGACTGCATCGCCCTCAAGATAGACGTCCACGTTCGGGGCGTTCGGCGACATGTGCGCCACTCGGACCGCCGCAGTCCCCGGATCGGTTTCCTCTTCAGTCTGAGTCCCTGTTTCGGTCTCCATCGGCGTGTCCATGCCGCTGTCCGTCTCGGTGTCTGGCTCTTCGGCACCGCCGTTACCGCCGCCGCTACAGCCAGCGATGCCGACTGTCACACCGGTTCCGATACCGAGCAAGATCCGTCGTCGGGTCGTGTCTGATGACATCCATCATCTGCTGGGATTGTCAGCTAAATAGTACATTTCGTGACTCGGACGTGACTCTCTCAATTCTCTCTCAAATCCGGCTAGAGAGTTCGAACCCGCCGTTTGCTCGAATTCCCCGAAACTGTTTTATCGAACATTCCCGGACGTTTGCAACATGGACAACAGGTTTCTCGCGCTGGGTACGGCGGCGATTCTCAGCGCCGGGCTAAACGGAGGCGTTTTCAACCCTCAATGCCTCACACTTGGTCGTTGGACGCAGTCTCCGGGCGTGTGTGGTCGGTCGTGCACCATGTCGGTGGATTCTTGCCACCCCGTCCGGAAATGGAACCAGAATGGAGACGGTCCTCTGGCAAACGCTTGCAGGTACCCGCGGAGGACCCAACCGTGCCCGCGTACTTCGCGCGCTAGCCGACCAGCCGCGAAACGCCAACCAGCTCGCTGATGACCTTGACCTCGCGTACAACACAGTCCGGTACCATCTCGATGTCCTCGAAGACAACGGAGTCATCACCAGCAGCGATGCCGACTACGGCGTTATCTATCTCCCCAGCGAGCGCGCGAGAACCCACTGGGACACGGTCGAACAAATCCTCACACAGGTGGACGATTGATATGAGCACGACACCACATCGCCGACAGTTGGACACTGGCCAACGGCAGGAGCCCGCACCATGAGTCTCGTATTGAATGGGGCTCGTATCGCCGCCGCAGTGAACATCCTGCTACTGGGCGTCCTCATCAGTATCTGGGTGCAGACGTACCGGGAAATCCGCGCCCCACTGACGCTTGGCTCTATCGTGTTCGCGTCGTTCCTGCTGGCGGAAAACGCCGTTGCCCTGTACTTCTACTTCACCGCTCCGGCGATGCCCGCGGTTGCCGTTCAGGTGATGATGGTGCTCCAGATGCTCGAAACGATTGGTATCGGCGTACTGACGTACTTCACCTGGAAGTGACGCGTGGCAGCTTTCATCGATTGCCTGTTTGAACGACTCCGTCGCTCCTTTCGCACATCTCATTTCGCTTCGTAAAAAGTGGGACCGCCGAGATTCGAACTCAGGTCCGACGGACCCCATCCGCCGAGGATACCGCTACCCCACGGTCCCGCACTCTGGGAGAAGGGGGTGTTTTAATTAAGGGCTTCGCTTTGGTGACGAGAGTGCCAGCCCGTGACGGGGTTGGCGGTGTTGGCGTGTCCCCGTCACTCGGCGACCTCGATACCGGGGCTGTCGATGGTAACGTCGTCGAGCGACCAGCCTTCGCTTGCGGACCGGGCGTCGACACCGATGGCGTTCCGGTCTGCGGTCACGGAGATAGTCGAACCGGAGACAGTCCACGACGCGTTCGTCTCGACGGCGTGGATGCCCTGTTGCCGGCTTTTGATGGTCGTATTCTGGACCGACCACGCGCCGGTCGTTCGAGCGGCGAAGACGCCGCTGTAGGTCGTGCTGGAGACGGCGGCGCTCTCGATAGTCCAGTCCCCGGTCGTGTTTGGCGCGTAGACGCCGACATCGGCAGCGATGACAGTCGTGTCAGTTACCGTCCAGTCACCGCTGGTTCCGTTTTCGGCGACACCAAAGCGGTAGTTCCGCACGGCAAATCCGGTGACGGTCGCCTCGGCTGTGCCGGCCACCGTGACACCGGTTCCGTTGACGAACCGCGAGCCGTCCAGTATCGCCGGGTCAGGTGCGGTGAGGGTTATACTCTCGTTAATCCGGACTTTTTCGCGGTAATGCCCGGTCGGACTTCGACGGTGTCACCGCTATCGGCGGCATCCACGGCAGCCTGTATCGACCGATACTCGGGACTCCCGGATTTGTCGACGGTCAATGTGTCCGCTGCTGCCTGGTCCCAGCCACGCCGGCTGGCATGACAGCCAGTGCCAGCAGTATCGATAACAAGAGGGTAGACAGCTTCGTACGCGTGTCGCTCACAGTTGGAGTGATAGGGGGCGAATAGATGTAAACCGTAGTGTTCTTTCACTCGGTAGCACACGCAGTGGTGCGGCCCGCGAAAGCGTTATCGGCCGGACCGGCGAACCCCTGCGTGTGCTGGAGTTGACGTACGAGTCGGGAACAATCCGCGTGTCGGGGGACCCGCCGTCGGACCTGCCCGGCGTCGAGTACGACGAGCGCACGCAGACGGGGCGAGCGCCGGCCTACCGGTACGCCGAACTTGCTGCTGAGCTCAATGAGCGTGGGCTGGCGTACGAGGACCACGTCAATTCGCTCCCGTCGCTGTCGCTCTCGACGACGTACGACCTCCGAGAGTATCAGCAGGCGGCGCTGGACGCCTGGCGGGACGCTGCCGACAGGGGATGTCTGGAGCTACCGACGGGAAGCGGCAAGACCGTCATCGGTATCGCGGCGATGGTCGCGCTGGGGACGCCCGCGCTGGTCGTGGTCCCGACCATTGACCTGCTTGAGCAGTGGCAGCGCGAGCTACAGCGGGAGTTCGACCGGCCGGTCGGTCGTATGGGCGGCGGCGAGCAGCGCGTCGAGGACATCACGGTGTCGACGTACGACTCGGCATACCTGCGGGCCGACGAACTCGGCGACCGGTTCGGGCTCGTGGTCTTCGACGAGGTCCACCACCTCGGCGGGGAGGGCTATCGGGATATCGCTCGACTGCTCGCCGCGCCGGCACGGCTCGGACTGACGGCGACGTTCGAGCGGTCGGACGGGGCTCACGAGATTATCGAGGACCTCGTCGGGCCGCTCGTCCAGCGGGTCAGCGTCGACGACCTGGCGGGCGAGCACCTCGCGGACTACGACATCAAGCGAATCGAGGTCGCACTTACCCCGGATGAGCGGGACCGCTACGAGGAGCATCAGGGAACGTTCACCGACTACCTCACGCAGTCGAACATCCAGCTCCGCTCCGGTAGCGACTACCAGGAGCTCGTCAAGCGGTCGGGCAACGACCCGGCGGCCCGCGATGCGCTGCTGGCGAAACAGCAAGCCCGTGAGGTGATGATGAACGCCCAGCGAAAGGTCGACCGGCTGGCGACGATTCTGGACCGCCACCGCGAGGACCGAATCATCGTCTTCACCGCCCACACCGACCTCGTGTACCGGCTCTCCGAGCGGTTTCTCATTCCGGCGATAACACACGAGACCGGCGCGAGCGAGCGCCGGGAGATATTAGAGCGGTTCCGCAACGGAACGTATTCCCGCGTCGTGACGGCGAATGTCCTCGACGAAGGGGTGGACGTGCCCGACGCAAACGTCGCGGTCGTACTCTCGGGGAGCGGGTCAGAGCGGGAGTTCACACAGCGGCTTGGTCGTATTCTCCGGCCGAAAGCTGACGGCGGACGGGCGCTACTGTACGAACTCGTGACCGAAGAAACCGCAGAAGAGCGGGTCGCCAGGCGACGCAGATAGGAGGCGATGCGTGTCGAGGTGGCGCTCATTCGTCCAGATGGGATTGCCTGACTCCCTGTTTTTTATCGCTCCGTCGCAGAGGCATGCGTGTGCTGACGAAAGACCTCCTGCGGGTGTCTCGGGCGGGCGGCGGCTATCACCTGCAGTTCGCCGACGCCGACGCGGAGCGACTGGCGGCCCGCGTCCTCGGCATCTATCAGGGCCACGTCGGCGAGTCCCGCGAGACGCTGGAGGCCGCACTCACAGACATAGAGCGAGAGGCCGACGATTTCAAGCTCGTCCGCGGGCTGGCGAAGCTCGTCGAGCGAGAAGCCACGTTCGAGACGCAGGCTCCTGTTGACCCCGTTCGAGCCCGTCGTCGGGTGTTCGAGACCGCGGCGGACATCGGCGTCGTGACCGAGGTCGAGCGCGAACAGGTGCTTGCCGAGGCAGCCGCCCACTTCGGCACGGACGCCGCGACGCTGGCCGACGCGCTGTACGCTGACCGGGACTCGCGCCAGATTCTCACCGCTGTCGACTCCCGCTGGGGACCGGCCGAACTGCGAGCCCAGTACAACCTCTCGCTGGCGCAGACGGCGCTGTTCGACGCGACCGAGGTACGTGTCCGCTCCTCCGACCCGAAGGCGCTCGTCTCGGCGGTCAAGCGCCTCCGGCTGATGTACGAAATTCGCCGGACTGAGAACGGACGTGAGGTCGTCGTCACGGGGCCGGACGCGCTGTTCTCGAACACCCGACGGTACGGCACTCGCTTCGCTCGCCTCCTTCGGACGGTCGCGGCCGCGAGCGAGTGGGAGCTGACGGCGACTATCGACGACCGGGGCACCGAGCGGGAACTCACCCTCTCGGACGGAGATGTTTCCGTGCCCGGCGTCGAGCCCGTCACGGCGGTCAGCTATGACAGCGGCGTCGAGGCCGACTTCGCCGGCCGGTTCGGGGCGCTGGACCTCGACTGGGACCTGCTCCGCGAACCCGAGCCGCTGGCGGCGGGCGAACACGTCGTCATTCCGGATTTCGCCTTCGAGTGGCGACCTGGCGCGGACACCGGGGTACGGGATACGGGTGGAGAGGAGCCAGATGGGACCGACGGCGACGCACCGTTCCGCGTCTTCTTCGAGATTATGGGCTTCTGGACGCCGGAGTACGTCGAGAAGAAACTTGCTCGCCTTGACGCACTGGAGGACGTGGAGATGCTGGTCGCCGTCGACGAGTCACTCGGCGTCGGAGAGAAAATCGAAGCGACGGATAACAGGGCGATTCCCTACACCGGGACGGTTAGCGTGAAGGACGTCCGGGACGCGCTGCGGCCCTACGAGGAACGGCTGGTGCGGGAGAGTGCCGCAGAGATACCCGACGAACTCCGACCGGACGACGCTGTCATCTCGCTTGCCGACCTCGCTGTGGCGTACGGCGTCAGCGAGGATGCGCTGGAGGACGTGGTTTTTCCGGGTCACGAACTGGTCGGCCGCACACTCGTCGACCCTGCCGTGCTGGACGAGCTGGCCGAGCAGATCGAGCCCGGCATGGCCTACGAGACGGCGAGCGAGCGACTGGATGCCCACGGAATCGAGGACGACAGCGCCGCCCTCGCACGACTGGGCTATCGGGTTGTCTGGGAAGGGCTGGGAAACGGGACTATCGAACCGCGAGAGTGAGTCGCCTGTGGGACATCGCTGAAACTCAGCGTCCCGCCGGAATGAAGCGAGCAAGTCAGCGCTCAGGTCGTCTCGTCGAGCGCCCCCTCGGACCGCTGGCGTTGCCACTGTGGCGTTTCGACGAGAAGTCGAAGCGGCCAGATGGCGTAGTACAGCAGATGTAGCGGCCCGGGGAGTGGGCAAAACTGGTACTCTGAGTACGTCGGGTGAAGCGAGGAATGTAATAGCACGAGCGGCACCAGCGTAGTTATCGAATCGCTGGCGGCGACATGAAACCGAGCAACCTCGAACTGCGTGGGCGCCTGTGGCGTCCCAGCAGCCAGCGACTCGACGACAGCCTCGCCCAATTCGGAAACACGGCCGTCCATACGCAGACGGTCCAGTATCGGGGCTGGGAGGGCATACTCGAAGACATTTCGGGCGAGTTCGGCCCCGAGCAGTAGATTCCGCTCGACACCAGTTTCTCGCGCCCGTGCGAGCACATGTCGCCAGTCGGTTTCTGTCGCCTCCAGTGCCGCAACGAAGTCACAGAGCCATTTCAGGAGATACCAACGGTGCTTGGTTCCGTGGAACGCCAGCACGAGTAGCCGGTCCGGCTCTGCAAGCGCCGGGAGCGGTTGGCCGCCGACCGCTACGGTGTCTCGGCGGTCCCAGAGCTCACTGAACGGCGTGGAAAATGGGCGCTCGGCGTCCCCAACCCGCCAGCGGAGCTCCACGTCGAACTCCGGCCCTCGCATCTCGTACTCGTGAACGATTGCCTTCGTCACAGGACCGCCTAACAGCGCTGCGTCGTCCAACCGCGGCATCCCCCTGCGCCACTCGTATCCTCGCTCTTCCAGGATGTCCGCGGCAACAGTGATATCTTCCGGATGGACGAGCAGATCCAAGTCGTTGTACTCGCGCACCGTTGCGTCGTCGTATGCAGCGGCCGAGAGCACTGGTCCTTTGAACGGCAGCGTGCGCACACCGCGGGTCTCGAAGCGTTCTAGTAGCTCCTGTAACTCGGTCGTGAATGCGAGATTCTGCATCCGTTTTTGCTGTACGATGCTGCTAAGTTGCGTCAGCACAGTCTTCGGGACAGCAAACTCGGTACCGCTCTTGCGTGCCACCGCTTCCAGCCCTTCATAGAGGAGTTGCACAACGCCGTGATACCGGGCGAGTTCGACGACGCGGTCCCAGTCTGGCGTGTCAGCCAGCGGGAGAGGGTCAGGGGAAGCGTCGGTCACAATTGCGGTCCGAGCGCAGTCGAGCACCACCTGAAGTTCGGGCTCAGCCTCCGTCAGCATGAATCGCTCGTGATATCAGACCGAATCTTGGCTGCGATATCCGGAATCGCATCGAGATTTCGCGGCCGGCGAAGCCGTTTTATTTCCGCTGTGTCGACGATCTCCCCGCAGGCGCTGAAATTAAACACAGCCTGACCGTCGGCTTCCAGCGCGCCCAGCGTGTACGTGTTCTCTATGAGCGCCATGATCTGTTCGTTCGGCCTGACTGATTCCACTTCGATTGTTTCGCCGTCTTCGAGGAGGTAGATGCGTGCTAACGGTACCGGGGTTGCGGGCTGGTCATGTCTGAGCCCGTAGAAGTGTCGAGGGCGCTCGCTGTGGACCTGTTCCGGTGGTTCGACCGGGGGGTCAAACGCCGCAACTGCCTCCGGATCGAGTTTCATTGATGGATAGCCGCTCCGGACAACTGGTCGCCCATCATCCAGCGCTATCGCGGCCACGTCGTCACTGAGGACACGATGCCCGTCAAGCAGGCAGGCCATCGCAGTTGTCGTTTTCCCGGCTCCGGACGCCCCGACGAACGCCACTGCGCGCCCGTCAACGCTGACAGTGCTTGCATGCAGTACAAAATAGCCCCGTTGATCAAGCAGGTGGTTCAACGCTGGGCCGACCAGCACGTGGCGGAGGACTTCACTGGGGACATCTGCTGCCGGGTCGACAGCGATGGACTTGCCGTCGCAAATTCTGACCGTTGCTGCATCGTATAGCAGATAGTATTCGCGCTCGGTTACCGCGTGAAAGGTGGACCCGGGGTCAGCCGACAGTGGGCGAGAGATCCGTTCTTCAGTGATGGTGACGTCGACTTGCCCGTCGGGCGCTGTCTCAGCGGACGGAAGTTCCGGTACGTCGAAAGCTGAGCGGACTGTCAGCCCGAAGGCCTCGTACGTGGCTGTGTTCGCCGTTGCCATCTCTTAGAGTCCTCCTTGCGTAGTTGTCCGTCGATTCCGTCCGTACTGAAATACACCCCATACATGACACCCCTGGTTCATACCAGACCGCTTGACTGCTGTGGTGGATAAGAATGCACTCTCTACTTTCGACACACAGCTACGAAACCGCCGCGACGTAGCCACTGAAGCGTGCAGGTTTCAACGACGGATAAAAGAGGAATTTGTTAGATACGTGAACCGACTGTAGACGTTAGCTCCACTTCCCGTATCCGTCGTCGTGGTCCCACCAGTTCGTCTTTTCTTCGACAGTTCCGTACGTTTCGACCGACGGCGTTTCGTATTCCTTCATGGGTTACCCCGACTCTGCTTTCAGATATCCGTGTATTTGTTATAGCATCTATTACTGTTGAATTCTCGTAGAATAGCGTGTTTATTAGCCGTTAGTCATGTACTTCTCGTTCTGTGAGTGTTCGGAAACGCTCAAAGTTATCGACACCCCCGATAATGACCCTACCGTTCGATTCGATCCAAGCGTGAGCCTCGAAGGTATTGGATTGTGTATCCACGCCGAAGCGAAGACAATGCGGCAGGCCGTTAGCCACCAGCAGTGTACTACCAGTGAGTGCTCGGTCGAGACAATCGTAGGTGCCCGGAAGATGCGATCCTGCTGTCAGAACTGCCCAGCGTACTGACTCTGGTGACCCAGACTGACGATGACACGGGAGAAGCTGAGAAACCGTGGCAAAATATCGCTCTGCGTCCGCCAGCCCAGCGACTGCAAGCAGTACCTTGCTCGCAACCAGCAATGCCATTGCTTCACAGAGCAACAGTTTCTGCGCCCGTGACAACGCCCTGAATTCACCGAGTCGGGCTCGCATCGACATTGATGAGTTGCTCCGCGGCAAGCGTTTCCAGAAACTGCTCCACGTCATTTGCCGCTCGGTCTCTGTCGATATCGTACTCCTCGACCAGCGCAGAGACGATGTCAGCTGGCTCTGTCGGTTCCTGAATCAGGTCCCAGATATCCGGACCGGCCCCCAACAATCCTTGGTACCGTCCTGTCTTATTGTTGAGCAGTACGACCTCGCCGTCGATTGTCGTTGTGACACAGTCGTCAGTCGCGACGACAGCCGATCCGGAATCTATCGCTACCATGAGGGCATCGGCGATACTCACACGGATTGTTATGGCCCCTTTTCGTCGCCATCACAACCCTGACCGCCGGTAAACACGTCCTTCGCTCCAGAGCTACCCGACCGTAGTGGGTCGGTAACTATGTTACATAGAGCTCGCATCCGGAACAATGGCCGGGACTCCCTCCATCAGTGAGAAATACGCATCGCTGCGCCGCGTAGCGCTCTATCGTCCGGCGCTGACGGGGAGTATCGTCGCCGCCAGCCTATTCGTGATGCTACTGGAGGGGGTTGGCCTCTCGTTTCTGTTTCCGATACTCGACGCCGCACAGACCGGACAGGGGCCCCCGCTGCAAGCCGGCGGCGTCACCGGCCGGTTTCTGTCTGCGTATGCCGCTGCCGGCTTGCCGCTTACGCTCGACTTCCTGCTCCTTGGTCTTGCATGCGTGATGGTCGTCCGGTTCACGATGTCGTTTACAGTGAAATGGCTTGCGGCGAAGCTTACCCAGACGTACGAACGCGACCTCAAAGACCGGGCCTACGGACTGGCAATGGGTGCGTCGGTCGCCTACTACGACGACAAGGGGTCCGACGACATCATGAACACGATTCTGACACAGACCCGGTATGCCAGCAGTGTCATCGGCCGAATCATCCAGTTCTTCCAGCAGGGTATCCTCTGTCTGGTGTATATCGGAATCGCGCTGGCTATCGCGCCGATGCTGGCAGTCGGTGCGGCTGTCGCTCTGGGCGGCATTACGGCGCTCATCAGATACGGCATTGAGCCCGGGTATGCAATTGGCGACCGTGTGGCGACGGCAAACGAACAGCTACAGGAGACAACACAGGCGGGAACCCAGGGTATTCGCGACGTGAAGCTGTTCGGGATGTGTGACGGACTGCTCGCCGAGTTCCGGGCCACACTCGACCGATACACCGTAACCAGCGTCGCCGTTCGCCGGAACCAAGTCGCAATCGGAAGCCTCTATCGGCTCTCGGTCTCGCTGCTCCTGTTCGGCCTCGTCTACGTTGCACTCAGTTTCCGGGCGCTGTCCATCGCGGAACTTGGCGTGTTCCTGTTTGTGATGCTCCGACTCGCGCCCCGGTTGAGTTCGCTCAATTCCACCGTCTACGCTATAGAGGGCGAGTTGCCACACCTTGTTCGAACGCACCAGTTCATCGACCACCTCGAATCCCAACAGGAGCCAACTGACGGCCAGCCAGTTCCGGACCGAATTGAGGAAATCGCATTCGAGGATGTTTCGTTCGCCTACGAGGACGAGCCAGTGCTTACGGACTTTTCCATGGCCGTCGAGCGAGGAGAGTTCGTCGGCATCGTCGGCGAGTCTGGCGGCGGCAAATCGACAGTCGTCTCGCTACTCACTCGACTCTATGCTCCGGATAGCGGTGACGTTCTGGCGAACGGAACGCCGATTTCGACCTATGCTCTTGCGGACTGGCGTGACGCTGTTGCGATGGTCCGACAGGACCCACATATCTTCAACGACTCCTTGCGGTACAACCTCACCGTTGGTGGGGATGTCTCCGACGAGACGCTGTACGAAGTCGCTGAGAAGGCCCACATCCCCGAATTCCTCGATGACCTTCCGCAGGGACTCGATACGGTGCTTGGCGACGATGGCGTGAAACTCTCCGGCGGACAGCGCCAGCGCGTCGCGCTGGCCCGTGCGCTCCTGATGGATGCTGAAGTACTCGTGCTCGATGAAGCCACCAGCAACCTCGACTCGAACCTGGAACGACAAATCCATCGAACCATCGAGACGCTTGACCGGGACCAGACCGTAATCGCAATCGCCCACCGGCTCTCGACCGTCTCTAACGCCGACCGAATCTACACCGTCGAGGACGGGCAGGTCACAGAACAGGGCAGCCACGCCGAGCTGCTCGACGACGATGGAACGTACGCGGAGTTGTACGCGATGCAGGGTACGGCGGCCGCAAAGTCCTCAAGCGGCTGAGCCGCTCTCGCCGGAGCAGTCACACTGCTCGAATCAGACTTCTCGGCGGCGGCCCTTCGGCACCTGTGACCTGAGTTCACCGTAGACGTACAGGCCGACGCCGACCGGTTCAGCCTCACCAGCAAGGTCGTGGGTGACGACCAGATAGCCCCAGTCACCGTCCCAGTCGAGTTCCTGGTCCTCACCGGCCACGAACGCCCGGGCAGCGTCCTCGTCGAGGTGGATGACGTTCTTCGAGGCGTGCTCGCCGAACCGCTGGACGGCCTCAAGCGTCGGCTTCCAGTGTTCCTGGCGCGTCCGCAGGACCGTCATGCCCAGCCCTTCAATGTCGACAGGCGAGGGAGGGCTGCCCTGATACAGCCACAGTTTGCCAGCGCCGCGCTCCCAGAACGTGTACCCGTCGAAGGTCTCCGGCGGGACGCCGAATCGCTCGGTCCAGAAGTCGAGTACTTCCTCGCGGGTCGCTCGCTCGGGGTCCTCGCGCTCGTCGTCCGTTTCGGGGAGCCGCGTGAACACTGTGCTCTGGTCGCTCATTCGGCGGGCACCTCCAGTTTCGCACAGAAGAACCCGCCCGTGTCGTTGTGATGCGGGTAGATTCGCTTGGCGTTTGTCACGCTCGGGTCGTAGGTCTCGTCTTGCCACTCGGTGATTCCGGGCGCATGGTCGAGCGGGAGGTCGTACTCTACAATCTCACAGTCTACTTCGCCAAGCACGTAGTCCAGTACGGCCTCATTTTCCTCCGGAGCGAACGTACAGGTAGAGTAGACGACGGTTCCGCCGGGCTCAGTCACCTCGACGGCGCGTTTGAGGATGCCTTTCTGGACGCCGGAGATGCCTTCGACGTGCGAGAGCGTCCAGTCCTCCAGCGTATCCGGATTCTTGCGGATCGTCCCCTCACACGAGCAGGGGACATCAACGAGCGCCCGGTCGTATCCCTCGCCGCCGAATGGCTTGAGCGAGTGGTTGCGGCCGTCTTCGTGGGTGACGGCCACCGTCGTCGCGCCCAGCCGCTCGGTGTTGGTCCGCAACGCCGAGATACGGCCGAGGTTGTTGTCGGTCGCGACGACTTCGCCGGTGTCGTCCATCAGCGCGGCGAGCTGGGTCGTCTTGCTGCCCGGTGCCGCACAGGCGTCCCAGACTCGCTCGCCGGGCTGGGGGTCCAGTACGGTCGCGGGAATCACGGACACCTCCTCCTGGCCGTGAATCCAGCCGTGGAAGTACGGCCAGTTCGCGCCGGGAGAGTCTTCGGGCAGGACGAACAGGCCGTCGTGCCAGTCGACGGGGTCGTAGGCGATGTCCGCTTCCGTAAGCGCCGTCCGGACCCGCTCGACGGTGGCTTTGATGCTGTTGACCCGGACAGCCGACGGCAGCGGGCGTTCACACGCGTCGGTGAACGCCTCGAAGTCGTCGATGATGGGCCGGTAGCGGTCGAGTGGTTCCATTATCCGGCGTTCGCTGGCGGTCGGTTTGTGGGTTTCGAACGGGACCCGCCCATGGCTTTCAAGCCGCCGGCGGCCGACATTCGAGATATGGCACACATACAGGTCCACCGCGAGGATATTTCCCTCGATTCGCCAACACTGGTTGAGGGGCTCCCGGGTGTCGGCCTCGTCGGGAAGATAGCCGCGGACCATCTTGTCGAGCTCTACGACATGGAGTACTACGCGTCGGCTCACTGCGAAGGGCTGCCAGAAATAGCCGTATACGGGACAGACGACCCGGACGTTCGCCCACCGGTCCGGCTGTACGCGGACGCAGACCGTGACCTGCTCGTGCTTCAGAGCGACGCTCCGATCTCCCCGTCCGGCGCGAAAGAGTTCGCTAGCTGCATGGTCAGTTGGTTCGAGGCCAACGACGCAACGCCGATCTACCTCAGCGGCCGTCCCGCCGAGAAAGATGGGGTCCCAGACGTGTACGGTATCTCGACGGGCGACGGGGCGGGAATGCTTGCGGAGGCGGACGTGAATCCACCCTCTGAGAACGGCGCAATCACCGGACCGACCGGCGCGCTCGTTCACGAGTCACAGCGGATGGGGCTGACGAGCGTCGGCCTTATCGTCGAAGCCGACCAGCGGTTCCCTGACCCGGAAGCGGCACGGGCGCTGCTCCAGACGGGCATCAGTCCGCTCGCTGACTTCGAGATCGAAACCGAAGCGCTGGTCGAGCAGGCTGAGGAAATCGGGCGCGCCAAGGCACAGCTGGCACAGCAACTACAGGAGAATCAAGAGGAGAGCACGAGCGCACAGCCGCTCGGGATGTATCAGTAATGGCGGGCGCAGACGACATCGTTCGTGGGTTACTGATCGCAGTTATCGTCGGGATTGGCGCGGTTCTAGGGTGGGTGTTGTTTGTCAGAACGCCTGACAACCTCGCCCAGTTGCTCGGCGTCCTGCTGGTCGTTGCTGTCGCCGTTGCCACAGCCCGTATCGGTAGCAGTATCGCCGGCTCGCTCCTCCCGGCACACAACGTCGCAGAAGTCACTGTCGAAGGGCCGATCAGCCGTGACGGCGGCGGTGGTATCACCAGTCCGCCGGTCGGTGCGTCGGCCGACGACATCGTCGACCAGATCGAACGCGCTGATTCCGACCGCGGCTCGGAGGCGCTGCTTCTGAAGCTGAACACGCCGGGCGGCGAAATCGTCCCCAGCGAGGACATCCGCATCGCTGCCCAGCAGTTCGACGGCCCGACCATCGCCTACGCGACGGATGTCTGTGCCAGCGGCGGCTACGACATCGCCGCCGGCTGTGACGAACTGTGGGCGCGTGAGGGCTCTATCGTCGGCTCCATCGGCGTCGTCGGCTCGCGGGTCAATGCCAAGGATCTGGCCGACCGCCTCGGGCTCTCCTACGAGCAGTTCACCGCCGGCGAGTACAAGGACGCCGGCGTCCCGCTGAAGGAAATGACCGAGGACGAGCGCGAGTACCTGCAGGGCATCGTCGACGACTACTACGACCAGTTCATCGACACCGTGGCCGAGGGCCGCGAGATGGACGCCGAGACGCTCAGAGACACCGAAGCGCGCATCTATCTCGGCGACGCGGCCGAGGAGCGCGGGCTCGTCGACCGACTCGGGACACGAGACGATGTCGAGGCGAGTCTGGAACAACGGCTGGGCGAGGATGTGACGATCAAGGAGTACGAGCCCGAGCGCGGCTTGGCAGGGAAACTCCGCGGGGGCGCACAGCAGGTCGCGTTCGCGCTGGGTGCGGGTATCGCCGGCGTCGCCGACGGCGATATCGAGGGCCTCTCCTTCCGGCGGTAGCTCGGGAGGTTTTTTATTCGGGGACCGCCTTCGCCGTAGTGTGACTACGCTGGTGGTGTGTATCGACAGGGACAGTCCGGCCGCAGCGGCGTGTCCCGTCGTCGGCCGCGACGCTGTCGAGTCACTCATCACCCAGACAGGCGTCGTTGACCCGGAGGACAGCCGAGTCAACTGCCTGCTCGAAGGGCTCGCAGTCGCGGATGAACTCGAAGCCGAGGGGTCCTCGCCGGTCCTCGCTGTCGTCGGCGGTGGGAGCGACAGCGTCGGTTCGGACCGGGAAATCGCAAGCCAGATCGACGATCTGGTCGCCGAGCACGACCCCGATTCCGCCGTTGTCGTCGTCGACAGCGCCGACGACGAGCGGCTGGTCCCCATCATCGAGAGCCGCGTCAGGGTCGACGCTGTCGACCGGGTCGTCGTCCGCCAGGCCCGCGACATCGAATCGACGTACTACCTGCTCAAACAGTTCTTGGCCGATGAGGAACTGCGCAAGACGGTGCTGGTCCCCGTCGGGATCATCATGCTCGCGTTCCCGCTGTTGCTCGTCGTCACCAGCCCGACCATCGCCGTCGGCGCTATCGCGGCCGCCATCGGCGTGTTTCTCATCTACAAGGGACTCGGTATCGACACGTACCTCTCCCGGTTGCCCAGCCAGACCCGGGAAGCCCTGTACTCGGGCCAGGTGTCGCTCGTGACCTACGTCGTCGCCGCCGGCCTCTCGCTCGTCGGTATTTTCGCCGGCGTGCTGGGCGTCTCTGCGGTCGGCGATATCAGCCCCTTCCTGCTCGCGAATCGCTTTGCCTTCGCGTCTGTGCCGTGGCTGACCGGCGCTGCGCTGGCGGCCTCGCTCGGTCGCCTGCTGGACGAACTCATCCAGCAAGAGGGGGTCCGGAGCGCGTACGTGAATCTCCCGTTCGGTGCGGTTGCGGTCGGGCTCGTCGTTCGCGGCTTTTCTGCATACTTCCTCGAACGCGGCGGCGTGTTCGAGCCGTTTCAGGTGCCGGAAACGAACCTCGGCATCGTACAGATTCAGGGCTTCTCGCTAGAGGCTGGCACCCGTCTCGGGTTGTTCATCCTCGCAGGTATCCTCATCAGCATCGTCGGTGTCCGGGTAGCGACCTACGTCAGTCACACCGATATCGAGGACGAACTGGTGGAATAGACAGCGATTTACGCCGCCGCCGGCTACCGGCGGCTATGACAGACGGCGCGTGGGTTTCACTGTTCTCCGGCGGCAAAGACTCCTCGTGGGCGCTGTACCGGGCACTGGAACGGGACCATCCCGTCGAACGTCTGGTGACGGTCCACCCCGACGGCGACTCCTACATGTACCACGTCCCGGCGACCCGGTTAGCCCGCTTGGCCGCCGAGAGTATCGGCATTCCACTGGTCGAGATTGAACCTGCTGATTTCGAGGCCGACGACGTGCTTGATTCCGGCGCACAGGGCGATGCCGAACTCGAACCGCTCGAAGCGGCACTGCGCGAACTCGATGCTGAACTGGACGGCGGTATCACTGGTGTCACTGCCGGGGCTGTCGAGAGCGAGTACCAGACGACCCGCATCGAATCGATGGCCGACCGCCTCGAAGCCAACGTGTTTGCGCCGCTATGGCAGGAGAACCCCCGCGACCTCGCCGACGCGATGCTCGATGCCGGCTTCGAAATCCGCATTATCCGGGTGGCTGCGTACGGGCTCGACGAGTCCTGGCTGGGGCGCACGCTCGATGCCGACGCGCTCGACGAACTGGAGGCGCTCAACGATGAGTACGGCGTTCACATCCTCGGCGAAGGCGGCGAATTCGAGACGCTTGTGACCGACGGGCCACATATGGACCGTCGAATCGAACTGGAGTACGAGACGGAGTGGGACGGGAGTCGCGGGACGCTCCAGATTGAAGACGCGTGGCTGGCGTAATCAGGAGAGACAAAACGGCTGAGCGGGGTTAATTGCCGTCGGTTAATTGCGTGTGTGCACCGATAAGCGCACCCGCCAGGTCCAGACTCTCGACGTGCGTATCCTGATCGATTATTGACTGGCGGATGTCCGAATCGATGATGGTTGTATCCGGGAACACGATGGTCCGGTCGAGACTTGAGTTGACGAGTTCGGCTCCCGAGAGGACGTGGACATTCTCGCCGAGAGTGGTGTTCTCGATGGTAGCATCCTCTGCGACGACGTTGTGCCCGTCGAGTTCCCACGCGACGGCCTCCAGATAGCTTTCCGGCGTCCCGATATCGTACCAAGCGTCGTCAAACGTGAACGCGCGGACGGGACCGTCGTTGACGAGCCACTGGATGAACCAGCCGGGTTCGTCGGGATTGTTCCCATCTTCGAGATATTCGTCGAAGCGAATCGAGTCGGCCGGGAACGCGTAACAGGCAATCGAGACGAGCGTGCTATTGGGGTCGTCGGGCTTTTCCTGGAAGTCCACGACCTCCTCGCCGTCCAGTTCGATGAGGCCGTAGGAACTAGGGCTTTCTCGCGGGACCCGACATCGTAGGCGGCGAGCGTTGGGTCGCCGTACTGTTGGAAGTAATCGATGAACGCCGCAATATCGAAGCTAATGAGATTGTCGCCGGCGATGACCAGCAGGTCTTCATCGCCAAGCCCCTCGCGGTCGACCAACTGGGCGATCGCGCCGACGACGCCGAACTTTTCGTCCTCCTCAGCGGTTTCCTCGACGGTCAGAGACGGCTTCTCGAAGCTGCTCGCGGCGATGTGGTCCCGAAAGTCGTCGGCAAACCGCTGGTTCGTGCTGACAAACACGTCCGTAATGCGATTGTCCGCCTCTAACTCGCCGAGAATCCGGTCGATGATGGTTGTTTCACCGACAGGAAGGAGCATCTTGGGCCGGTGCTTGGTAACTGGCCAGAGCCGGGTGGCGTACCCGCCCGCGAGGACAATCGCCTTCATGTCTGCAAAGGGACAACCAGAATACAAGTTCTTTTGCATCGACTGGACCGCGGCACTTATCGGTGGTCCGGAGTACAACCGCGTATGACTGACGACGCCGACGGCCGGGGGACTGAGGACGTGAACCTCACGGAGAAAATCAATCAGACGAACGTCGACGAGCGGGTTTCGAGCCTGGAGGCGGCTTACGACGAGGTCCCGGTCACCGAGGAAACCTTCGAGCTATCACCTGACGAATACGCGGACGTGTTCGCCGCGACACGCGGGACCGGTTACTCCGGGAACAGCGTTGTGTTCGTCACGCGTGATGGCACCGACTTCCCGGAACTGAGCGACCAGATTCCCGATCAGGCGGCCGGCGACACCCGCGACCGTGTCCTGCTCGTGCTGGGCCGGGGTGCTGACGTGTGGGCACTTCCGGGCGGCGGCAAGGGCGGCGAGTACGAATCAGTGCAAGGGACCGCCGTCCGACGGGTCAACGAACAGACCGGTATCCGCTGTACGGTCACCGGCGTCGCGGAGGTCGTTCACTCGAAGTACTATCCAGACACCGACGCACAGGGGTCGGTCCACACGCTGGACATCTACCTCGAAGCAGAGTACAAGAAAGGGGCGCTCGACGTGGATGAGTCGGAGATCGTGGGCGCGGCGTGGTTCGCAGAGCCGCCGGAGCGGCTGACACCGGGAGCCGAAGAACGGTTCGCGGCCTTCCTCGACGACAGCGACGAGTAACACAGCCGCAACACCGCCGATTAGTGTTCGACTAATTCCACGAGGACGCCGCCAGTCGTCTTCGGATGGAGGAACGCCACATCGTGGCCCCACGCGCCCGGCCTCGGCTCCTCGTCGATGCGGTCGATCCCACAGGCACTGACCGTCTCTAGTGCGGCGGAGATGTCGTCGGTTTCCAGCGCGACGTGATGGATGCCCGGCCCGTTGCTGTCGAGGTAGCGTGGAATCGCACCATCGGCGTCCGGCAGCGGTTCCAGCAGCTCGAAGTAGCCGTTGTCCATCTCCAGAAACGTCACCTGGAGGCCGTCAAACGTCTCCTCGTGGACGACAGGCGTCCCGAAGGCGTCAGTGAACAGTGCCGCAAGCGAGTCGGCGTCGTCCGTCGCGATACCGGCGTGGTCGAATTGCATGGACGGCTGTACATCGGGATAGCTTATAATTCTGGGAGCATGGAGAGCTGGAAGGCAGGCCGCGATTTACGTTTCGACCGACCCTACATCGACGAGCCGGGCTGGTATTCGCCGAACACGTCCCGGAACACGTCACACACCTCGCCGGTCGTGGCGTAGGCCTTCACCGCGTCGATGATGTAGGGCATCACGTTCTCATCGCCCTCGGCGGCCTGTCGGAGTGCGTCGAGTTTCGCCTCGACGGTCTCGTCGTCGCGCTCCTCGCGGACGGTGGCGACGTTGTCCTGCTGGGCTTGCTCGACCGCTTCGTCGACCTCCTCGATGTCTTGCTCGCCCTCTTCCTCGACCTGATACTCGTTGACGCCGACGATGATGCGGTCGCCCTCTTCCTGTTCTCGCTGGCGTTCGAACGCCACGTCCTGAATCTGGCGCTGGACCCACTGCTCCTCAATGGAACGGCGCATCCCGCCGCGCTCGTCGACCTCTTCGATGAGTTCACGGGCCTCGGCTTCGAGTTCGTCAGTCAGTGATTCGACGTAGTAGCTCCCGGCCAGCGGGTCGATGGTGTCGGCCGCGCCGGACTCGTGGGCCAGAATCTGCTGGGTCCGCAGGGCCGTTCGCACGGACTCCTCGGTCGGCAGGCCGATGGCCTCGTCTTTCCCGTTGGTGTGGAGGCTCTGGGTTCCACCGAGGACCGCCGCCAGTGCCTGGTAGGACACGCGAACGACGTTGTTCTCGATCTGTTGAGCGGTCAGCGTCGAGCCGGCGGTCTGGGTGTGGAACTTCAACTGCTTCGACTTGGGATTCTGGGCGTCGAAGCGCTCGTCCATGATTTTCGCCCAGAGGCGACGCGCCGCCCGGAACTTCGCCACTTCCTCGAAGATATTGTTGTAAGAGGCGAAAAAGAACGAGAGTTGGGGGGCGAACTCATCGACGTCCAGCCCGGCCTCGATGGCGGCCTCAACGTACTCGATGCCGTCGCCGAGCGTGAAGGCGATCTCCTGGGCGGCCGTCGAGCCGGCCTCACGGATGTGATAGCCCGAGATTGAGATGGTGTTGAAACTCGGCGTTTCGGCGGCGCAGAACTCGAAGATATCGGTGATGAGCCGCATCGACGGCTCTGGCGGGTAGATGAACGTATTTCGGGCGATGTACTCCTTCAGCACGTCGTTCTGGATAGTCCCGCGAAGCTCCTCGCGGTCGACGCCCTGCTTGTCGCCGACAGCGATGTACATCGCCAACAGCACTGACGCCGGGGCGTTGATAGTCATACTCGTCGAAACCTCGTCGAGCGGGATGCCGTCGAATACGGTCTCCATGTCGTCCAGCGAGTCGATGGCGACGCCGGTTTTGCCCACCTCGCCGGCGGCCATCGCGTGATCGGAGTCGTAGCCCATCTGGGTGGGGAGATCAAACGCCATCGAGAGTCCGGTCTGGCCCTGGTCGAGCAAGTAATTGAATCTCTCGTTGGTTTCTGTCGCGGTCCCCATCCCGGCGTACTGGCGCATCGTCCAGAGCCGGCCCCGATAGCCGGTCGGATACACGCCGCGAGTGTACGGCTCCTGGCCAGGGAAGCCGAGGTCCGCCTCGTAGTCGAGGTTGGAGATGTCGTCGGGGGTGTATAGGCGGTCTACCTCGTGCCCTTCGGTGTCCGTGGTGAACGTCTCCTTGCGTTCGCCGAAACGGTCGACGGTGGGCTGGACATCGTCTTCCTCCCACTGAGCCTTCGACTCCCGTATCTCCGCCAGCTCGTCGGGGTCAAACATGGACGGATTGTCGGACGGCGGAGGCTTAAGGGTTCTTAAATCCTTCACGGTTTGTAATATACACCCCGCGGCAGTCGGCGGCGTGCTGTTCCGAGGTGGGTTTATATCGTCGCCAATTACCGAGGACGTATGCCAATCGAACCGGGTGACGGCGTCACCATCGAATACGTCGGCCGCTTCGAGGATGGGAACGTCTTCGATACGTCACGTCCCGAGGTCGCCAGAGAGCACGGACTCATCGAGGCACAGGGCGTCGAGGCGAGCGAGTACGCACCGCTTTCCTTCACTGTCGGTGCAGGGGAGATCATCGAGGGAATCGACGAGGCCATCGTCGGAATGACCGCCGGCGAGGAGGGAACTATCACAGTGCCCCCGGAGAAGGGCTACGGCGAGTTTCAGCCCGACCGCGTCCGTGAGTACGACCCCGAAACGTTCGAGGGTATGGTGGGAAAAGAGCCGGAGGTCGGCATCCACGTCGAGGCCGAAAACGGGCTTCACGGGGACGTAACTGCTGTCCGGGATGACGCCGTCGAGGTGGATTTCAACCACGAGCTGTCCGGTAAGACGCTTGTGTTCGATATCGAAGTCGTCGACATCAGATAATCAGTCCGTCGTCAGTAGCTGGTCAGTCGCCCGTGTCGTACTTATAGGTCGCTTCGTCGGGGTCGATGCCGAAGTCTTCGGGCCCCTCTTGTGGCTCGGACTCTTCAGGGTCCCCGGCACTGGCCTCTTTGAATCGCTTGCGGAGGTGGCCGGGCACCTCGAAGCGGTCGACGGCCACCCGGAGCGGCACCGCATCCGGCTGGATGTTCTCCTGCTTGGTCGCGAGCCGGTCCCGGAGCGGATCAGGGAGTTGTGCCGGCTCGATGCGCTCGAAGCCGAACTGCGCGAGGAACTCCGAGGCGTTCGTCAGCGAGTAGACGGTGTCGAACCCTTCATCGCCCGCGTACTCGACCAGCCGCTCGATGACGTGGGCACCGACGCCCTGATTGCGCCACTCGGGCAGGACGCCGATGCTGGTCAGTTCACACACTGGTTTGTCGCCGCCCTTGTGGATGCGGATGCGGCCGAATCCCGCCTTTTCGTGGCTCTCCTCGTCGATAGCGACGACGTAGTCCCGGGATCTGAAAGCCGTCTCGTCCAGCCCCATCTCTTCGATACGGTCGAGCAGCCAGACTTCTTCGCGGTTTTTCGCATCCCGGACGTACATACCTGAAACTTAACTGCCGCAGTCAAAAGGGTTTGCGGCGTGACTGACACGGGGTGACGACGTGGGAAAGAGGCAACCACTAAGACAGTTCAACATGATTGATTGCCCATGATATCGCTCGAAATGGATATGGTCCAGTACGACTGTCCGTACATCGACACAACACGAGAGTATGAGGTGTCGTTTCTGGCCAAACAATGGGATTTTCACCCTGTCGAGCGAGAGCTGGAGACCCGGATCATGGTCAACGGCGCGGACCGAGAAGAACTGGACCGCGGGCTGAACGCGCTCGAAGCACACGACCACATGGAGTCGTACCAGCTGCTCCGCCGGAAAGGTGATCTGGCGCTCATCCGCTCGCGTATCGACGAGACGAACGCGATGAGCGTCATCCGCGACCACAGCGGCTACATCACCGGGCCGTTCCGCATCCGGGATGGGTCGGAGATCTGGCACGTCGGCTTCGACACCGAACGCGTCGCCGAGGGGACCCTATCGGAACTGGAGCGCGATAACGACTACACGATTCGGTCACGGGAGTCGGTTGACCTCGAAGACTACTACGACCTGCTACAGAACATCGACTCGGCGAAGCGGCTGGTCAACGGCTGTCGCGAACTCTCAGAGGTGGAACGAGACACCTTAGAGAAAGCCGTCGAAGGCGGTTACTTCGACACGCCCCGGGACGCGACCCTGTCGTCGCTCGCTGATGAGTTCGACGTGTCGAAAATGGCCATCTCGAAGAACCTCCGGCGTGGCCAGCGGAAGATACTCGACCGCGTCACGACGGCGATGAACGACGTGACCGAGTGAGGGGCTGGCCCGACGCTCTGTCTGTGAGAACTATTCGGCCCCGCTGCCCTGCATCAGCTTCTGGATGTCTTCATCGGCCGCCAGTTCCGCCGGGTCGCCGCTGGCGATGATATCGCCGCGCTCGATAACATACAGGCGGTCCACGACCTCTGGGACGTGCGTGACGTTCGATTCGGCGATGAGGACCGCGATGTCACGGTCGTTGATGGCCCGGATATAGCGCTTGAGGTTCTCGACGACGACCGGGGCCAGTCCCTCAAGCGGTTCATCAAGGATGAGCAAATCGGGCTGGAGCGCCAGCGCTCGGCCGATGGCAACCATCTTTGCCTGGCCGCCGCTGAGATTCTGGACCTTCGCGTTCCGTCGGTCGTCAAGTTCGGTGAGCACGTCGTAGACGCTCTCGACGACCGCGTCCTCGTCGTCGATACCGCGGGCTTTCCCGCTGGTCCAGATGGGGAGCCGGAAGTTCTCGTCGACGGTCATCCCGGTAAACAGTTTCCGGTCCTCCGGTTGATAGCCGATGCCCCGCTTTGGAATGAGCTCTGAACGAATGTCGGTCAGTTCCTCGCCGCGAAATTTGACTGAGCCGCTCCAGACCGGCGTCAGACCCATGATGCCGCGGAAGGTGCTGGTCTTGCCGGCACCGTTGCGGCCGACCAGCCCGACCGCCTCCCCGGCGTTCACGTCGAGGTCGATGTCCTCGGTCACCTGAAATCCTTCGACGGCAGCGTTGAGGCCGCGAACGGACAGCAACGGCTCGCTACTCATCTTCGCCCACCCCCAAGAGGAGCCGCCGGAGTTCGTCGTCGGTTTCCAGCATCGTCGGCGGGCCGACCCCGTGGACGGCCCCCTGATGGAGGGCGACGACGCGGTCGGCGTACTCCGTGACGATGTCCATGTCGTGCTCGATGGTCACTGTCGTCACGCCCTCTGCTCGGCCGACCTCGACAATCGTCTCGATGACGTACTCCTTTTCGCGGGTCGACACCCCGGAAGTCGGCTCGTCGAGCAGGAGATAATCCGGGTCGAGGCCGAAGGACATCGCCACGTCGAGCAGTTTCCGGTCGCCGTGGGGGAGTTCCTCGGCGACGGTGTCGGCGGCGTCTTCCAGACGGAACTTCTCAAGCAGGTCTTCGACCTGCGCCTCCACATCTTCGTGGCCGTCAGCCATCGAGAAGAGGCTCCACGTCTTGCCCTGTTCAGTCAGCACGACCGTCCGAAGGTTCTCTCGGACCGTCATCTCCTCGAACACCTTGACGACCTGGAAGCTCCGGGCGATGCCGGCGTCGACCCGCCCGTTTGCCGACATCCCGGTGATGTCGTCACCGTCGAGGATGATTGAGCCCTCGTCCGGCGAGAGAAAGCCCGTCAGGAGGTTGATGAACGTCGTCTTCCCGGCCCCGTTCGGGCCGACGATGAAGACGAGTTCGCCCTCCTCTTTGCCGAACTCAAGCGTGATGTCGTCAGTCGCGACCAGTTCACCGAAGGACTTCCGTAGATTGCGTGCTTCGAGCATATCAGTCGACTCCAAAGAGGATTATCCGCAGGCTGGTCAGCGCCGCTGTCACCTTCCGTTCTATCGACTGCACGGCGGTCCGACCCCACGTCGACAGGACGGACGGTTCCCGGCGGAGTTCACCGAGCCGCGTGTTGACGATGCCGCCGGACCGGAGTGACCCGACGATGCCCCGCGGGAAGCCATACACCAGTATCAGGAGCACTACGCCAGTCAGGAACTCGTAGTACTGAGTAACGTCCTGACCCACGTCCTGCAGGAAAATGAGGACGACACCGCCGATGAGCGGACCGACCAGCGTCCGGAACCCGCCCAGAATCGCCATGAACAGGATGTCGCCCGACCGGAGGAAAAACAGCGTCCCCTCCGGGCGGACGTACTGGCGGACGACGGCGTACAGCCCGCCCGCGACGCCGCCGTAGATGCCCGAGATGACGAACGCGGCCCAGACGTAGCGGCGGACCGGCAGGCCGATGAACCGCGCCCGGGTCCGTTCCTGTCCGATGGCGTCAAGCGCGTTGCGGAACGGCGACTGCGTGATGCGGTACATCACAAACAGGCCGATGAGGATGACGACCACTGTCAGGTAGTAGGTGAGCACCTGGTACACGTCCGGGCTGAACGCGGTTCCGAACAGGAGCGGCTGATTGGCGGGACCGGGCCGAATCGGCAGTCCGTCGCTTCCGCCGAGTGCGCTCTGGCCGAGTGCGATGGCATACAGAAGCTGGCCGAACGCCAGCGTCAGGAGAGCGAAGTACAGCCCCGTGTGTCGTAGCGACAGCGCCCCGATGATGGCCGCCATCACCGTCGCTGCCGCGATAGCGCCGAGCAACAGCAGGCCGACGCTCTGGACGCCCGCATACCGTGCGAGGACTGCGGTCGCGTACGCGCCGGTGCCAAAGAAGGCCGCGTGGCCGAACGACGTGAGTTTCGTGTGCCGAAGCAGGAGGTTCAGGCCGACCGCCGCGAAGCCAAACAGCAGGCCCTGGTGGATGACGCTGAGCTGGAGGCTGTCGGAGAGGCCCGCGATGTCGGGAATGACGAACAGGAACACGACCCCGAGGCCGAGGAAGGCAGCCTCCCGACGGGTCATTTCAACCCCGAGGAAGCGATACGCCGGCGTCCCGTCGCGGTCGACGCGCTCCGGCATCATGCCGTCTCACCCCACGTTCCGAACAGGCCTTCAGGCTTGACCAGCAGGATGAGTGCCATGATTGCGAAGGGGGCCGCAATCTCGCCTGGTGGGTACAGCGTGATCATCCAGCTCCGTATGACGCCGACCAAGAGCGCGCCGACGAACGCGCCACGGAGGCTGCCGAGGCCGCCGATGACGATGACGACGAAGGAGAGCACCAGCGGATTGGTACCCATCTCCAGCGTCGCCGACGTCGGCGGCACCGCCATCGCCCCCGCAAAGCCGGCGAGGAACGCCCCGAGTGCGAACACAAGCGTGAACACGCGGTCGGTGCTGACGCCGATAGCGGTCGCCATCTCGCGGTCGATGGCCGTCGCGCGGATGATGCGCCCGGTCTTCGTGCGCTCGAAGAACCAGAACAGGCCCGCGACGACGGCCGAGCCGACGAGGATGACGAACACGTTGTAGGTCGGGTAGTTCAGGCCGACGAGTTCGCTCGTCGGGATCGTGTTGATAGCACTGTAGACAGCGTCGGTCCGTATCGAGCTGTCTCCCCAGATGAACTTCTTGACGTCCAGCAGGATGAGCAAGAGAGCGAAGGTCAAGACGAGCTGGTACACCTGGTCGCGGTCGTAGATCTGCCGGAGGAACACCGCCTCGAAGATGGTTCCCACGGGAAGGAGAATAGCCGCCGTGACGAGGACGGCGGCGATGACCGCGAGGACGAACACGACGGTGCCGACGACGCCACCGCCCGGTGGGCCGATGACGCCGATGATGAACCCGAACACGCCGATAGCGGTGTACGCGCCCAGTGAGAACAGTTCCCCGTGGGCCAGGTTCAGGACATCCAGAATCCCCAGAATGACGGTCAGCCCCGAAGCGATCATAAACAGGATGAACCCGAACTGGATGCCGTTGAGCGTCTGGACGAGCGCGGCTGTAGCTGAGACTGCCATGGCTCGGTATCAGGCGCTCCAGCTGTCCAGCCAGTCGCTCCCGGTGACGCCTGGCGGCGGCGCGGTTTCGGTCGCCGGGTAGGTGTTCACGTCCTCGAGCCTGGCCGCGCCGAGGTCGTCGTCGTACACCATCTGCCCGGCGAAGGAGTTCGACGCCCCCTGGTGGTCCTCGGCGATGTTGTGATAGCCTGCTGGCGTGAAGAAGCCGTGACCCTCCAGCACTTGGGCGATCTGCTCCTGACTGGGGTAGGTGCCCAGCAGGTCGATAGCCTTCTCGACGGCCGTCGCCCAGGCGGTGACCGCGCCGTACCCGCTCATGTAGTGGGCCGTCGGGACCGTTACGCCCTCCTGCTGTGTCGCGGCGTCGAACAGTTCGCGGCCGGGCTGCCAGTTCCCGAGCGCCGGCAGGCCCCAGTAGTAGTTGCGAGAGCCGGAGTAGATGTCCGTCCCGGCCAGCGCATCAGCCGGGACGTCGCCGGCCGCGCTGTACAGCGTCGTCCCGAACACCGTCGTGTTCTCGAACATGTTGTTCGCGCTGGCCTGCCGGACGAACGTCGTCACGTCGCCGCCCCATAGACTCGAGAAGGTCACGTCCGGCTCCTCGTTGTTGATGGAGGTGATGTGGTTCGCCATGTCGCTGGCCCCCAGTTCCGGGAACCCCTCGTAGACGATTTCGGCGTCAGTGAGCTGCTGGATGGCCTGCGTGAACACCCGCATCTCGTCCTCGCCGAAGGAGTAGCCGGGGTTGACGCCGGCGACGGTCGAGATGTTGTCCGCGCCGACCCGCTGGACGGCTTCCCGGGCCATCGTCACCACCTCCATGATGTCGTAGTTCTGGAAGCGGAAGGAGTAGGTCGGGTCGGGGACAGTCTCCTCGTACAGCGTCGTCACCGTTCCGTCGGTCCCGAGGTTGATGACCTCGTTTTTCTCGACCTCCGGAGCGATCTGGCTGTGCGTACCGCTGGAAATCGGGCCGAAGGTGACCTCTTTCCCCTCCTCGATGAACTGGTTGTAGCTGTCGAGCGGATTCGACCCCTCGTTGACCACGTCCAGTTCGATTTCGCGTTGCCCACCGATACCGCCCGCTTCGTTGATGCGCTGGACTGCGAGTTCGGCCCCGCGCTGTGCCTGAATCCCGAGGACGCCCGGCGCGCCGCGGGTGAAGGTCAACAGCCCGGCCTGTATCGGTTCGTCTGAAATTCCGCCACCGGACTGCCCGCCCTGGTCTGCCGCCTCGCCGTCGCTTAGCAGTGTCGAGCAGCCGGCGAGCGCTGCGGCGACGGCTGAGCCACCGACCGCGGAGAGCAGTTGTCGTCTGCCGATACCTTCGCTGTCATGGTCCGTTGTCGTTCGTTTCATAGGTATGTCCCAACGACGCCCGGACGAGTCTGGGCTGTCTGGTCACGTGGTGTGTGCCACGCTCACAGGGATAGCTGATGCTTCCGACGTAACCCCCGAATAACGGGAGGTTTACACGTAAACCACGGAAGCCGGTGAAACAGCGGAGCGGCGTTCTCGCGTCGGACTGCGGGTCCGTCGCAGCAGCCAATCGGGTATACATGTCAACCCGCCCCTATTCGGGCGTGTCTGGAGAACGTGTGACTGAATGGCATCCAGCACCTCTCACGAACGGCTCGAAGTCGAGCCAATCGACGAGTCCTCGATCCTGTTCGTCGACGACGACCACTACACGAGCGACACCGTCTGTCTGGTGACCGGTGGTGGGTCTGGCATCGGTCGGGCGACGGCGCTGGCAATGGCCGCCAACGGGGTGACCGCCGTCGCGACGGACATCGACGCGGACGGCCTCGCCGAAGTCGCGGACACGGCGGCGGGCCTCGACCTCGACGGGACCGTCGAGACAGTGACCGGCGACCTCGCGAATGATGCGGACATCGAGACCATCGTCGAGACCGCGGCTTCTCACGGCACGGTTCGCTACCTCGCCAACATCGCCGGCCTCCAGCACATCGACGCCATCGAAGACTTCCCGATGGAGAAGTACGATCAGATGCACGACGTAATGCTTCGCGCCCCGCTCGCGCTCTCGAAGCGCGTCATCCCCCACATCCGCGGGACTGACGACGGCGTGGGGGCCATCGGCAACATGGCGTCGGTCCACGGCCACTACGTCACCTCTGATAAGGTGGCCTACAACGTCTCGAAGTTCGGCCTGCGGGGGCTGACGCAGTCTATCGCCGCCGAGGGCGGCGACGGCCTTCGTGGGTTCTCCATCAGTACGGGCTACGTCAAGACGCCGCTCGTCGTCGACCAGATCCCCGACACCGCCGAACAACGGGGTATCAGCGTCGATGAAGTCATCGACGACGTGATGCTGGGGCAGGCCCGGGTCAAGGAGATGATGGACCCGGTCGACGTGGCGAACCTTTTCGTGTTCGGCTTCTCGACCCACGCCGACCACCTCAACGGCGGCGACCTGCTGTTCGACGGCGGCATGACAAAAACGTACGAGTGAGACAGCAGAAATGAACGGCCCCTGTGTCACACAGGCGGTGCGGAACCGGACTACCGGACCGGCCCACGGGTATCGTGTGCCGGGCAGCGGTACCAGTTTATACCAGACGACCAAACACTACGGAATACTGACGCAATGAGCGAACAAAACCACGTAGACTCCATCGTCCACGAACCGAGCCATGCGTTCGTCGAATCGACGAACGTCTGGGAGTTCATGCAGGAATACGACATCGACAACTACGACCAGCTCATCGAGCGAACGACCACAGACATACCGGACGAACCCGACTCCGGCGTCGAGTGGTTCTGGGACCTGCTTCCGGAGTATCTCGACATCGAGTTCTTCGAAACGTACGACGAAGTCAGAGACAACAGCGAGGGGCCACAGTTCACTGACTGGTACACCGGCGGGACAATCAACGCGGCTCACAACGTCTTGGACCGCCACGCAGCGCGGGACAGCCCGACCCGAAACACAGTCGCGCTCATCTGGGAGGGCGAACCCGGCGACGTGCGGGAAGTCACGTATCACGAACTGAATCGGCAGGCCAGCAAGGTAGCAAACTACCTGGAATCCGTCGGCGTCGGCACCGGCGACACCGTCGGCCTGTATATGCCGATGGTTCCCGAAGTCGCGTCAATACTGTACGGCTGTCTCAAGGTCGGCGCAATCGCCGTGCCAATCTTTTCCGGGTTCGGCGTCGACGCGACGGCGACACGCATCGCCGACGCCGAGTGTTCCGTCCTGTTTACCGGCGACGGCTTTTACCGCCGGGGCTCGGGAATCCACCTCAAGGGGAGCGCCGACGAGGCTATCGAACAGGCCGGCGACGAACTCGGAACAACTCCAGTCGAACACACTGTGGTCTACGACCGCCTCGGCATCGCGGACGACCCCGACGAGACGATCCGCTGGACCCGTCGCGACGAGTGGTGGGACGAGGCTATCGAGACCGCTGACGACGAGTATGCGGCGAAGGAACTCCCGAGCAATCAGGAGTCGATGCTGCTGTACTCCTCTGGAACGACCGGCAAGCCGAAGGGCATCGTCCACACGCACGCCGGCGCGCTCATGCAGGCGGCCAAGGAGATTTACTTCGGCTTCGACCACAAGCCAAGCGACCGGTTCTTCTGGGTTAGCGATATCGGCTGGATGATGGGCCCGTGGACGCTGCTCGGCAACCACGCCTTCGGCGGGACTGTCTTCATGTACGAGGGAGCACCGGACCACCCCGAGCCGGATCGCTTCTGGGAGATGATCGACCGCCACGACCTCACCACCTTCGGCGTCTCGCCGACCGCGATCCGGGCGCTACGGAAGAAAGGCGACGAGTGGCTGGACGGCCACGACCTCTCCAGCCTGCGGCTGTTGGGGTCGACTGGCGAACCCTGGGACCCCGAGAGCTGGCAGTGGTTCTACGAGAACGTGGGCAACGAGGACTGTCCCATCATCAACATCTCCGGCGGGACCGAGATTATGGGATGTTTCCTGATGCCGATGCCGACGCAGTCGCTCAAGCCCTGCACGCTGGGCGGTCCGGGGCTGGGGATGAATATCGACATCGTCGATGCCGCCGGCGAATCCATCGCCGACACGCACGAGCGTGGCTATCTTGTCGCCCGGGACTCCTGTCCCTCGATGACGAAGTCGCTGTGGAGCGGCGACGAACGCTACCTGCACGAGTACTGGTCGACCTGGGACGACGTGTGGGACCACGGCGACTGGGCGCAGAAAGACGAGGACGGCCTCTGGTTCCTCCACGGCCGGGCCGACGACGTGCTCAACGTCGCCGGGCGGAAGGTCGGGCCGGCGGAGGTCGAGGGGGCGGCGATGGAACACGACGCCGTCAATCAGGCCGCCGCCGTCGGTGCGCCGGACGACACCACCGGTACTGCCGTCGTTCTCTACACCGTGCTTGAACCCGGCTACGAGCCCGGCGACGACCTCCGGGACGACATCCGTGCGGCCGTCGGCGAGGAACTCGGCAAGCCGTTCCGACCTCGCGAGGTGCTGTTCGTCGACGAGTTCCCCAAGACCCAGAGCGGGAAGATAATCCGCCGAGCGATTGCCGGCGTCTACCGTGGCGAGGACCTGGGCGATATGTCCAGCATCGAGAACCCCGCGGCGCTAGACGAGGTCCGCGAAGCGTCGTAGCTAGCCCCTGACGGCATCCTCAGTCGGCTTCTCAAGCCGTAGCAGCCCGGGCAGCGCGAGCACCGCGAGAACGACCTCTGTTCCGCCGGCGACGAGGAACGCCGCCGAATAGCCGAAGGCCCCTGCAACAGTGCCACCGACGAGGATCCCGGCGAGGAAGCCAACGCTGCCGAAGATGTTGAACCCGGCCATAGCGGTCCCGCGCTCCGTCTCGCCGGCGAGGTCCGACACGAGCGCCATCGTCGCCGGGGCCATCAGCGCGCCGATAACGCCGGTCAGCACCATCCCCGCACCAGCGATGGTGACCGTCGGAGCCTGCCCGACGCCGATGACAGTGAGGCCGTACAGCACCGACCCGGCGACGATAGGGGCGGTGCGACCGATACGGTCCGAGAGCACGCCGAAGGGGTACTGTAGCAGGGCGAACGGCGCGAAAAACAGCGCCAGCATGACGCCGGTTTCGCCGGGCCCGAGCTCGAACGTCTCCCTGAAATACAGGGTTCCCACGAGCGCGAAAAAGCCAGCGGTGAGCCGGTCGATGAACCCGAAGGCATAGGGCACGCCGAGCGTCGGCCGCTGTTTGAGCCCGGAGACGGTCGCGGCCAGCCCCGACCGCCCGCCCGACGGTGCGCGGTCGGTCACGAGCAGGGCAGCCACGGCGACGACGAGCGACAACGCGCTCGCCACGTACAGCGGCAGCGTCGTCCCAATCTCGTACAGTTGGCCGCCAAGTGGCGCACCAAGGGCCGTTCCGCTCCCGATTGCGATACCCGCCGCCCCCATGTTCTTGCCGTGGCCGCCGCCCAGATCCATCAGCATCGTCATCGAAAGCGAAAACGCCGCGATGGTGGCTCCACCCTGAAGCGCTCGCAGGACCAGCACGCCGGCAAACGGGAACGAGGCAACACCGGGGAGCCACGCGATGAGGGCGTACAGCACTGCGCCCGCGCCCGCCCCGACAGCAATGTACGGGGTTCGCCGTCCGGTGGCGTCGCTGAGTACGCCCCACACGCCGGCAAAAACGCGAACGCCCCGAACTCAGCGGCGAGAAACCACATACTCGCGTTCAGGTCTGTCGTCGCACCCAGCGTCTGGACGAGTCTGTCGACGCCCGGATACAGCAAGACCTGCGCCAGCAACACAGCAAAAATAACGCCCGCGAGAACGCCCCGGTCTGTGCGGTCCGTCACAGGCGAGGAATACGCCGACGCGAGGAAAATAGATGTCGGACCCAACTACGGGTGTCTACTCGTAGTGCTCGACAACTACCGACAATAGAACAGAGCGACCGCTTACCCGTCTCAATCCGCGTTACTCGGCACTGTGGGGCGGAACGAAACCGCAGTTCGAACAGCCGTTGTGCTTTGTCGTCTGGTAGCTCAATTCCGCCCCGCAGTTCGGACAGTTGTACTGGTCTGAACTCATCCGCTTGTTGGTAGTGTTCGACAGTACCTAAACCTTTTCTCGACAATCGTCTATAATACTTTTTTGGCCGGATTACACGAGTGTCGAGGCCTGTACTGCCATCTACCGGGCTGTGGGACGGATACGTACATCAGTCAGCAAGGGTGAACGGGAGCCCGTAACGGATGCCAGTCAACGCCTGTAGCCATTGACGCGTACGCACCGACGGCCGTGTCCGCTCTGTGTATTCGACCGCACTGTGGCCGGGAGTGCTGGCGGCGCAGTCTCCATCGACTCCTGTCGAAGTGTTAGAGGGACAATACGCAACACCGAGTGGAGGTCCCGAATTCCGGGACCCGCTACCGCTGGCCGCTCGGCTCGGTCGACAGGCGAATCCGACCGCTATCTACCATTTACACGGCGACTATCGCTACTGGGGCAGGAAGAAAAACGCCGATACGAATTCGAAGCCGTTCCGTGCCCGCTTACATGTAGCCGAGGTCGCGCAGGCGCTCCATCAGGTCTTCCTTGTCCTGGGCGCGGCCAGCGCGCTCGGTCGTGTTCGCCATGTCCTGCAGCCAGGCAGGCTCTTCGGCGGACTTGTCGGTGCTGACCTCGCTCCCGAGCGAGCGGAACCCGGCGAAGTACTTCGGCGAGACCGGCACGTCTTCCTTCTCGATGCCTTCGGGCAGGTCGTCTTGGCCCTGCGGGACGTAGCCGTCGTCCGGGTAGCCCTCGACTGTGTCCGGGACCACGAAGTTCCAGAAGGCCTCCCACACGTCGGCTTCCGCGAACTGAAGGATCGACTGGATGCGGTCGTGCGGTGGGTAGATGTCCGGGTCGTGACGCGGCGAGAAGAACGTCTCGTCGGCGCGGGACTCCTGCTCGTCCCAGCGGATGCCCGACAGGATGCCGTCGACGTCGTGCTCCTCGATAGTGTCGTTGAGTGCTACCGTCTTCAGGAGGTGGTTGCCGACGTAGGTGTCGAGCAGGAACGGGAACGTGTCCTCTTCGTATTCGAGGATGTTCCGGATGTGGTGCTGATTGTGCTCGGAGAGTTCATCGACGGGGATATCATCACCCGGTTCCAGCCCGTTCTCGTCGACGTAGTTACCCACGTCCTCGTTACGGGCCCAGATGACGTCGAGGTCCCACTCGTCGGCCCAGTGCTTGACGAAGTCGATGAGTTCGTCGAAGTGCTGGTAGTGGTCGATGAACACGACCGGCGGAACTTCGAGGTCAAAGCGCTCGGCGACTTCTTTGACGAAGTACAGCGTCAGCGTCGAGTCCTTGCCGCCGGTCCACATCACGACAGGGTTCTCGTACTCCTCGAGGCCGGTCTTCGTGACCTCGATAGCCTTCTCGATCTTGTGGTTGACAGTCGGGTACTCTTCGGGGTCTTCGCCTTCCCCGTCAGTGTAATCAACGTCCAGATAGTCCGGGAACTCTGCTGATTCGGACATAGTGTAATGAGATATAATTACGAGTGGCAAGTACTTTTTGGATGTCCGACAGGTGTGTGAGATAGTGGCAAATGGCTGTCGGTCGCATGTCTACGGTCACTCGGGTTTTTTGTTCCCGGCGCGAATGCCATGGTATGGACGACCGCCCAGGCCTCCCGACCCGTCTCTTTCACCGCTGGCTGTTACGCTACGTCCCCGTAGCCGCGCTGATACTGTTTGCCAGCGCGCTGGTCGGATATGGGTTCGGCAGCCAGGTCCCAGCCGAATGGCTTCAGAACCCCGGAACGACCGGCGAAAACCCATTTATGCCGGCCGAGTTGACGACCCTCTCGCTGACGATTAACAACCTCGGTGCGTTGCTCGTGATGTTGCTCGGCGCTATTTCGCTCGGTTCGATGACGGTTCTCTCACTCGTCTTGAACGGAGTGCTCATCGGTGCTGTCGTGGGTATTGCACTCAAGCAGGTGTCGCCCGTCGTGGTCGCCGCGCTCATCGTCCCACACGGGCTTATCGAGATCCCTGCGCTGCTCATCGTCGCCGCCGTTGGACTCCGGTTCGGATGGCGCACGATTCAGTACATTCGCGGCCACACGAACGAACTGGTCACTGGACAGGACATTCGGGAAGCCGGGTGGCTGCTTGCGACGGCCGCCGTGTTCATCGTGATTGCGGCCTACATCGAAGCGAATCTTACCATCGAAATCGCGTCACGATTTACCGACGCCGATCTCTCAGGCATCACGCCAGCTTAGCGGTATAGACTGTCTACTACGCGATGTTGAGCTACGGCTCGGCAAAATTGAATCCGTGACCCCACACAGGGCCGCGTTACGAGATGAACTCGTTGTCGCGCCAGTTGACGCCCTCTTCTTCCTCGCCGTCACGGGGTTCCTCTGCAACGTTGATCGCAGCGGGTCGTTCTTCCCCATCGACGATGCGGACAGCTTCGAGTTCCTCATCGACCGCCGCAATTGCCGTTAGCGTTCCCTTCTCTGCGACTTTCGCGATGTCACACAGGACCTCAAACATCGCGTACTGGAGCGCAGTATTCTGGAGTACGGTCTCGCGGTCGCCCTTGAAACAGGCGTACTCGACGAGTTCAGACTCGATCTCTTCCTCTTCCTCTTCGAGTGCGCCCCACTGGGGGCCACCCCCCGAGCTTCCGGTACTCGCGGCCCCGGGCGGGCCCATCTCGTCGGGGTCCTCCTCGTACACCCGGTTCTCCGTGACGCTCGCCTTGAGCTGGGCCGTCGGGGTGTACTTGCTCATGGAGTCGTCTTTGGCGACGGCGCTGACGATGAGCGTATTGTTTCGACGGGTGATGTCGATGTCAGCGATTTCAGGTGGAAGATCCGGATCCTCGAAGAAATCGTATGCGTCTTCCAGTGGCAGTTCAAGTGTCGAGTGAAGTCTGTATACGCGGCTGGTCATGGTTGGGGAAGCGTGTATCAGTCGTCGAAGGCCGTCCGCTGACGCTGTAGTCACTACTCCTTAGGGGCCACTTGCTTATATGACCTGTCCTTCATTCGCGGTTTCACCGCTCTATATCAGGGGATAGCTCAGGCGTATGTTAAAGGTATTTACAGACATTCTAGTAGGCCATATGGTAGCAGTATTCAGTTCCTACTAGTCGTCCGCAGGTGTGGGGTCGCCGTCCTCAGGACTGACATCGCCTTCAATACTGGGCGGGTACTTCCCACGGTCGAGTTTCAGGTCCGATTGCGGCCGCGCCATGCAAGTCAGTGCGTAGTTCTCTCGTTCTCGGTCGGTCAGGCCACGGGCGGCAGGCTGGGTAACCGACCCTTCGACGATTTCCGCCGAGCAGGCCAGGCACATCCCCACGCGACAGGAGTACTCCTGTGCGATACCCTCCTCGATACACCGCGAGAGAATCGTCTCCTTCTCGGAGACGGTGATTTCCTCGCCCGTCCCCACGAACGTCACCGTGTGCTCGGTCATGCTCGGCCATTTGATACCCCCCAGCAAAACTCTTTATCACCGCTGTCCCGGAGTGAAACGGACTGCTATCCGTCGGCGCCACACAAAGCACCTGCAGTTGACCGCTCACGGCGAAGAATTGTTCCAGTGGTCCGCTGAAACCCGTAGCGGAATAATTTTCTCTCTCCGGGCAGGACGAGAGTGCATGACCACACACCAGGACGGCAACGCCGGCGGAGCGTCGGCGACGGCACGGACCGTTTCCGTGGACGTTGTCGTCGTCGGGGCCGGGACATCCGGCTGCTACGCCGCCGCGACAATTGCGGACGCGGGCTACGACGTCGTCGTCGTAGAGCGCAAAGACGAGACCGAAGCCGGCCACATCGCCTGCGGGGACGCACTGAAGGGGGCCAGCGACTTCCCCGAGGCGATTCCGAAGTCTCAGCTCGAACCGGCCTTTACCAACACGGATGTCGACCACGGCCGCTTCGAGATCCCACAGGAGGACACCGTCCTCGAAATCCCGGTCCCGGGCGAACTCGCCGTCATCGACCGCTGGGAGTACGGTCGCTGTCTCATCGAGGGTGCAACCGACAGCGGCGTAGAGTTCCACTACGACACAGTCGTTCAGGACGTGCTGCAGGACGACGGCGGCCGCGTAACCGGTGTGAAAGCCATGCGGAAGGGCGACCCGGTCACCTACGAGGGCGACATCGTCATCGACGGAGCCGGTGCGCTGTCGATCCTCCAGGACAAGACCGACCTCGAAGACGCGACCTTCGATACGAACGTCCAGTACTCGCAGTTCTGCTCGGCGTACCGGGAGATCATCGAGGTCGACGAACCGGTTGAGTGGGACGACGCGCTCGTGTTCAAACCGACCGAGCGCTCCGCTGGCTATCTCTGGTACTTCCCGCGCACGGACACGGAGATCAACGCCGGCCTCGGCTTCCAGATGAACGAGGAGCCGATGGAACTGGTCGACGACCTCAAGCGCGATCTTCAGGGCCGAAGCGAGTTCGAGGGCGCGGAGGTACAGGACAAACTCGGCGCTGCCCTGCCGACGCGCCGGCCGTACGACTCCGCCGTCGCGCCCGGATTCATGGCTGTCGGTGACGCCGCCGGACACGTCAATCCGACGACCGGCGGCGGTATCGCCGGTGCAGCCTACGCCGGGACATACGCCGCTGAACAGGCCATCGAAGCTATCGAATCCGGCCGGACGGACGACGAAGCCGCGCTCTGGGAGTACAATGAGCGCGTGATGGACCACTTCGGGGCCCGGTATGCGGCGCTTGACGTGTACAATATCTTCACCACTGCCTACGATGTCGATGATCTGATGGCGCTGCTGGCCGCGCTGCCTGGAGAAAAACTCGCCGAGGCGCTGTACGGCGGCTCGACCAGCATCGGGCTCGGACTCAAACTCAAGATGGCCGTCAAGAGCATCGGCCACCTCGGGACAATCCGAGACCTCTACCAGACGAAGAAGGCCGCCGACCGGTTGTTAGACCACTACGAATCCTACCCCAGTGACCGTACTGGCTTCGAGGCCTGGCAACGCGAGCGCGACTCGATTATGGACGATATCTACGACGTCACTGGCGCAGATCCCAAGTACTGACGCAGCGGTTCGTTGCGTCTTTCGGTTGATTCTACCGCTTGGCGCGAACTCACCAGCGGCAGATGTCTGATTTGCGTGCGGTCTGGATAGTAATTAATAATAATATAAACTATACTTTTGAACAACAAGTTTTATTATTCGACAACATGATATCAAAATGAAGTCGCTCTGGGGTCGGTCGACCGGGGGGTCACCGAGACGGAGACAGTGTGTCGACCGTCACCCGAGTGGGGGTCAACCATGCTAGCACGCAGATTCAAATTCGACGACAGTGCAGTCTCGCCAGTTGTGGGGGTCATACTGATGGTTGCAATAACAGTGCTGTTAGCGGCGACAGCAGCGACGTTCTTCCTCGATTTCGGGTCCGGCAACCTCGGCGAAAACGCGCCACAGGCCGCGTTTTCGTTCGAGTACGAGTCTGGGAGTCCCGACAGCCTGACGATTGAACACCGGAGCGGTGACTCGGTTCAGGCTGGAAATCTGTACATCACCGTTAGCGGGGCCTCAAGCGACAACGGACAGCACGACTTCACGAGTCTCGGGGGTGCACCGGCGGCTGGTTCGGACATCACAGCCGGATCGCGGGTGACGTTTTCAAGGAGTTCGCTTGACCTCTCAGATGCGACGGTCACGCTGAACTGGGAACCGTCGGACAGCGATAAATCTATTCAGCTCGCCAGTTGGGAAGCGCCATAGTGTCTTCACTCGCTCAGTTGGCTGATCGCCTCGCTGACGACATCGACGCCGATGGCCAGCGAGTCCTCGTCGACATCGAACGTGGGGGTGTGGTGGCCCCCGGGATGGTCGGTGCCGATTCCGACGAACGTCGCCGTGCCGCCGTGGTCCTGCACGCGGTCCATCAGATAGGTCGCGTCCTCGCTCCCGCCGAGGTCATCGGTCCGAAGGCGGCTGGTGACGCCGGAAACTGATGCTGCCGCGTCGTACACCACGCCCGCAAGCGCGTCGTCGCTGACCGCGCTCGGTGCTTCCGCAGTCGTCTCTATAGCGACCTCGCAGTCGTGCATCTCGGCTGCGGACGACATGACGGTGTCCGCCCGCTCGCTCATGTACTCCTTGAGTGGGGTCGTCTCGCCGCGGACTTCGCCTTCAAGCGTCGCTTCTTCGGGGACGATGTTCGTCGCCGTCCCGCCCTCGACAACCCCGGCGTTGACACGCGTCGCGCCGTCACCGTGCCGTCGAATCGCATGAAGGTTCTGGACAGCGGTCGCCAGGGCCTGCACAGCGTCCCGTCCCTGTGCCGGATGCCCTCCGGCATGGGCCGTTTCGCCGGTGAACGTCGCTTTGAACTGTCGAACGGCGAGGAAGCCGCCGACGCCAGCGACGATCTCTCCGGTCGGATGGTCGAGACCAACGTGTATCGCCAGCAGGTGATCCACGTTGTCAAGATGGCCACTCTCCGCGACGGCCTTTCCGCCGCCGATGACCTCTTCAGCGGGCTGGAAGACGATTTTGAACGTCCCTTCGAAGTCGCTCTCCTTCACTGCTTCCAGCACGCCGAGACCGATTGTCGCGTGGGCGTCGTGCCCGCAGGCGTGCATGAACCCGTCGTTCGTTGACCGGAACGCCGCTGTCGCCGGGGCGTGTGCTGTGCTGTCTGACTCACGTATCGGGAGCGCGTCGATGTCGACTCGGAGCGCAACAGTCGGGCCTTCGCCCTGTTCGAGTACAGCGAGGGCCCCAGTGAATCCCCCATCGGCAGCCTCTAGCACGTCCTCACGGGCTCCGGCCGCACGGGCCTTCTGTTGCCACTTCTCGAGTTCATCACCGTCGGGGACTGCCATCCGCGCCTCGCCATCGAGCACGTCCCGACCGAGATGCAACTGGTCGACGCCGATTCGCTCTATTTCGTCGACGATGCGACTGGTGGTGTAGAACTCGCGCCATGCGGGTTCGGGATAGCTGTGCAGGTCGCGTCGGACGGACCTGAGCCGCTCCTGTCGGGCTTCGCTCATGGCGGCGAAACGAGTTACAGTTACTTATAAGAACCCACAGGAACGGGCGACAGCCCTACGATCCGCTGCCGATCTGCGTCCGCTGTTCGACGCCGGCCTCGACGTGGATGGCGTCCGGGAAGGTCCGCTGAGTAACAGTCCGTGCAAACTCCTCGTATCCGACAATCTCTATCGTTCGCGTGTAAACAGAGTGGTTCCAGGACTCGAAGCGGCCGCCGCTTGGCCCCAGTGACTTCGACTGTGGAATCCGCAGCTCCTGTGGTTGCTTTGGGTGCGGGCCTTTCAGTTCAACTCCCTTCTGCTCGGCGCTCTGCTTGATCTCTGTGACGATGTCCTCGAGGCGGTGTCGGTCCCCACTGGTGAAAGTAAGCGTCGTGACGAAAGGCATCTGTAGACAAACACTCAGCCGCGAGTGACAAAAGGCCATCTGTTTCCGTTGTGTCTCCGATATTCTCTTAAGTAGCGGTGTCATAAAATCCGATAATGATAGAGGCCACGAGCGCGGGAGCCATCCTCTTTCGCGATACGCGTGGCCGGCGGGAGTACCTCCTGCTCAAGAGCCGACCCGGCGATTGGGAGTTCCCCAAGGGCGGCGTCGAGGGCGAGGAAGAGCTCCAGCAGACCGCCATACGCGAAGTGAAAGAGGAGGCCGGGATCGGCGATTTCCGGCTCTTAGACGGGTTCCGCGAAGACTACGACTACGTGTTCGAGGCGAACGGCAACACCATCCACAAGACGGTCCATCTGTTCGTCGCGAAATCGTTCGAAGCGTCAGCCGAACTGTCCACAGAACACCGCGACCTGCAGTGGCGCGACTACGAGCAGGCCATCAACACGGTTACGCAGGACGGCCCACGCGAGATACTCGAACAGGCACACGAGTTCCTCGACGAGCGCGACGACGAGGGGTAAGGGAGAAGGGGCGACACGCAACCGTATTCCAGGCGTCCCGGTGCGGTGCTCTGGGTAGCTTCAGCTCTGCTCTCACCTGCTGATCGAATCAGGAATCTCTCCAGAGAGCCATCTGAGGAACACAGAAGCCCCAAAATGAGGTGTAAATGACAGTAGCGAATCACGTTCAGTGATAGAATCTTTGACCGAGCGACCACCGCTGTAATCTAAACACTACTTCCGGGACGTTAGTCGCTGCTGGACTAATTACGAACCAGAAGAATATTTTATAAATAATATATACCCCGATACTAACAGTATTTTTAAATAGCATACGATTACACTTTGCAAAGAGGCATCCAAAATGTTAGAAGACGGACTATCGTACCCAATGCAAGGCGACAGTTGGATAGCACAGATGTTGATCGGCGGCGTACTGCTGGTGTTCTTTTTCCTTTTGATTCCGGTGTTCGCGTTCAACGGATACCTGCTTCGTGTGATTGGAACGACCGTTGAGGGTGAATCCGAGCCACCAGCCTGGGACGACTGGGGCGAACTCATCATCGACGGAATCAAGTTCAGTATCGTGGGTCTCGTGTACTCTATCGTTCCCATAGCTGTTATCTTCGGTGTTGGCAGCGTCCTCCTCGGATTGGGTGGCGCTGCTGGTGAGTCTGGTGGCGGAATCATCGCCGGCTTCGGACTCATGACAATGCTTCTTCTGATTCCAGTACTGTTCCTCGTTTACTATATCGTCCCAGCAGCGCTTGCTAATATGGCGGTCGAAGGCAGCCTCAGCGCGGCGTTCGACTTCTCACTGCTGAAAAACGTCGTCCTCACGAGCGATTACTTCATCGCAGTCCTGATGCCGATTGTCGTCGGCATCATCACCAACATCGTCAGCAATATTCTGGCGATTACTGTCATCGGACTCGTCCTCGTGCCGTTTGTCACCTATTACGGACAGGTCGCTGTCTTCCGTATGTTCGGAACAGCGTTTGCAAGCCAGACGAACAAGAACGCACAGCAGGTAACAGGCCCGACCACGTCGGTCTAACCAATCAGTTCTTACGCGGTCGACTATTTTTCCAGAGACGTGACACCGAGCGGTGGAGCTGACCCGGACTCTGAGTTCGCCTTCGAGTTGTCTGTCTGCCAGTGGGCCGAACGAGCGTGGTCGCCGGCCGACGACGCGGCGGTGCTGGTCGCCAGACAGTTCGGGACGAAACACCGCCGCTGGGATACGATTGTACTGGAGTGTGACCCCGACGGACTCCGTGAGCGGGCGACGTTCGGCGCTGATCCGTTCGACTCCGACCTTCTGCACGTCCTGCAGAACGCACCGGCTGACTGGACCTACTACCGCGACGCGCTGCCCGATCCGGGCTATCCGTGGCGGTACGTCCGGGAGTCGATTCACGAGGCGGCCGACCGGGATGCCATCGAAACCAGAAAGCGGGGCAATCGCATCGAAATCCGCCGGGTGCGACCCTATCCGGACTGGCTCCGGCGAGTCATCGCCATCGAGAACAAACCAGATCTGAATGCCAGCGCCGCTAGGAACCTCGTCCCGCAACTACAGCGGGACATCGCCCTGTCGCTGGCCGACGAGGTGTGGGTCGCGACAGCGGCGACCGACGAGCGTGTCGAGCCGATACTGCTGGCGGACCTGCCCGCGGCCGCCGGCGTGTTGACTGTCGACCCCGAGCAGGCGACGGCCGAAGCGGTCTGGCAGCCGCGGTCGCTCTCAGTCGACGAGCCCGGAACGCGCATTCTCGACCGGCCGGACGACGACACCAGCGCGGCGCGGTTCGAGTACGTGGACACCGGCTGGAAGCGAGAGCGCCGACTCGCCATCGCGGAGCGAGCGTACGCTCGCGGGTGGCGCGCGTATGCGGATACAATGCGTCCCGATTGCAGGCACTTCCAACTTACTGCCGACGAGACTGGCGTCTATCCCTACTGCGCGGCGAAAGACTGTCTGCCGACAGCGGCGGAGTGTCGGGGGCAGTGCCCGTCTTACGAGCCCGAGCCCCCGGCGTGGCGGTCGATGGAGTGGCCCCTCGACGGCGGACCTGGCAACGCAATACAACGGGTGTTAGAACGCCGACGCCGCCGCCAGCGGCCGGGACTGTCAGAGTAACTGACGGTACTGCGGGCCGCCCTCACTCCTCAGATAGCTCGATGTCCAGTTCGTCGCGCGGAACGGCCAGCCTGAACGTCGGCACGGTCTTCTCGACTGTCTCCACGATACCCTTGTCTGCAAGGCTCCGGAGCGCGGAGCGAACGTCGTCGGTGTCACGGTCTTCGCCAACCTCGCGGAGGGCGTGTAACACGGCCACGACACTCTGGCTCTCCTCGTCGGGGCCGGCGATCACGTCGACGATGGCCTGCTGGAGCGGGGTGACCGTCACCGTCTGTATCCGTTCCGAGTCCTCGCCGTCGATGAGTGTCGTCGCCTCCGGCGTCGCACAGATGAGGCTGTTGTCGTTGCGGTAGTAGTACTCCTTGAGTTCGGATTCGAGGTACTGGTGGACCTCGCTCCCGCTATCCATGTCCCAGCGCTCCTGTAACTCGCCGTTTTTCGTCGGCTGGAGCTCGACGATGTCGGCGAGCCGTTCGCGGGCCTCCTCCGAGAGGGTCATGGCCCGTCGGTACGACGACCACGTATTTCGGTGTTCTGAATCCGGGTAGGGCTCACTCGTATCTGAGCGCGTCGATGGGGTCGACCCGCGCGGCTCGCCACGCCGGGTAAAGACCGGCGACGACGCCGACAAGCACGCCAACGCCGACCGCAAGCGCCATCCACAGCGGCGCGAGCGAGAACGTGACCTCGGCGTACCGAGTCGCGCCGTAGCCGACGAGGAGTCCCAGCGGGACCCCAAGCAGCGAGCCAAGCGTCCCGAGCAGCGCGGCCTCGACGAGGAACACCTGCATCACGTCGCGGTTACGCGCCCCGACTGCTTTCATGATGCCAATCTCGCGGGTCCGCTCGGTGACGCTGACGAGCATCACGTTGGCGATGCCGATAGCGCCCACGACGAGTGCGATGACGGCGATACCGGTGACGAAGCGCGTGATGCGCTCGATGACGTCGCTGATCTCCTCGACGAAGTCGTTCCCGGACCGGGCGACCAGTTCCGTGTCGTCGGCCGACAGCGACCGCGCGTCGGACTCGCCGGAGAGATACGTCTGAATCGCCGACTGTGTCTCCGGAATCGCCCGCGGGTCGACGACGAGCGTCACCTGCGGGTACGCGCGCTGTCGCACACCTGCTGACGGGCTCTCGACGACCGAGTCGTAAAACGGGTCGATGGGGACGTACACCCGCGGCTGGCGGGCAAACTCGCTGACTGGGACTTCGCCGCGGGTCCCGTTGACGACGCCGACCACTGTGACGTTGCGCTCGCTCCCGTCGGGCATCGTCATCGTGAGCCGTTCACCAGCCGTGAGGTTCTCGGAGAACGACCCGGCCATGCGCTCGTTGACGACGACGGCTTCCTCGTCGGCCTCGAAGGAACGCCCCTCGACGAGGACGTTTTGCGTGAAGCTGGCCGGCCGTGTCGCCGTGACCTGCTGTCTGGCGAGTGTCTGATCCCCATGCTGTATCGATTGTGTCTGGACGATACCCCGCGGGAGCACCGCCTCTACGCCCGCAATACGCTCCAACTGTTGGATGTCGTACTCGGTGAACACCGGCTGGAGCGTCCGGTCGAAATCGTCGTCGTCCGCCGGGGTCCCGAAGACGTAGATGTTGCCCGCGTTCGATGTCTCGATGTCGCCGACGATTTCAGCCTCGACGCTGGCCCCGAACGTGGCGAAGGTGATAACCGAGGCGATACCGATGACGACGCCGATGACAGTCAGCGCCGACCGGAGTTTGTGGGCCCGGATAGACCGGAGCGTGATGCGCACGCTCTCGCCGGTGTCCATCAGTGCTGCCCCCCGGAGACGTCCTCGATGGACTGGATGTGGCCGTCCTCGACGTGGACGATGCGCTCGGCCCGCTCGGCGACGTGACGTTCGTGGGTCACCAGCAGGAAGGTGTTGCCGGCCGCGTGGAGGTCGTCGAACAGGTCCAGTATCTGGGCACCGGTATCAGTGTCGACGTTGCCGGTCGGCTCGTCGGCGAGAATCAGGGCCGGGTCGGTCGACAGCGCTCGGGCGATGGCGACCCGCTGGCGCTGGCCGCCACTGAGTTCCGACGGGACGTGGTCGGTGCGGTCGGCGAGACCCACCTCCGAGAGCAGCGACGCGGCCCGCTCGCGGCGGCGGTCCCGGTCCCAGCCGTCGAAGACGAGTGGCAGCGCGACGTTCTCCACTGCGGACAGTCGCGGCATGAGATTGAACGTTTGGAAGACAAATCCCACCTCTGTCCCACGGATGTCGGCCCGCTCGGCTTCGCTGGCTGCCGAAACGTCCTGTCCGTTGACGACGACCCGCCCCGACGACGGCGTGTCCAGTCCGCCGATGAGGTTCAATAGGGTGCTCTTTCCGGAGCCGCTCGGCCCCATCACCGCCGTGTACGACCCCGCTGAAAGGTCAAGGCTCACGTCGTCGAGCGCCATCACCGTCCCGCCGAGGTCGTACTGCTTGCTGACGCCGTCGACACGGACGGTCGTGTTCGCTGACTCGCTCACGGCCACGCATACGGACCGGACGGCAATGAGGGGTTCGACCGCAGGCACGCTCGGCGATAGTCTTTCTCGGTGTGAGAGGAGCAACCCACTTACTACTCCAGTCCTAAGGCAGGACAATGACAGCCAATACCGGACGGAGACTGGCTATCGTCGCTGTGTTTGTCACCATCGGACTGCTGGCCGCTGGGGCGGTCGCTGGCGTATCCGGCCTCAGCGAGATGGGGCAGCCGTCCGGCGACGACGTGCTGGACCGGACCGAGCAGCGCTACGATGGAGCAGAGACGATTACCGGAACGGCGACGGTGACCGTCGCGAACAATTCTGATTCGAAGACTGCGACGGTCGAATATGCCGCCGCTGAGCCGAACAAGACGTGGGCTGCCGTCACGAGCGAGAACCGGTCCTACGAGATGGGGACGAACGGGACCGTCGTCTGGGCAGTCGGCGAGAATCAGTCGTATGCCCGCGAACTGACCGCGGAGTCCGTGGCGATGAACGACACGACGGACCCGGTTCCCGAGGAGAACGTCACTGCGACGCTCCGCGGGACTGAGGCGGTCAACGGTGAGTCGACGTACGTTCTCGACCTCGAACCGACCAACGAGAGCGTCGATGCGCCGAACACGACGCTGTGGGTCGACACCGAGGACTACCGCGTCCACAAGATGACCACCGACGACGGGACAAACCGGACGGAACTCATCGTCGAGGAGACGAACTTCAACGTCAGCATCGACGACAGCCAATTCGATCCGCCGGCTGACCGGGTCGCCGTCACGACCGTCGAAACGTACGACTCCTACGACGCGGCTCAGTCCGCGACGGATATGGACCTGCCCGAATACGAGAACGGGACCTTCGAGGAAGCCCGGTACATCAGCCGGCCCGAGAGTACGGCTGTGGTCCAGCAGTACGACGCTAATGGGGAGAACGTAACGGTCCTGACCGCGACCGGCGCGTCGAGCTATCTGGACGACGTGGAGAACGGGACGGCGGTGCAGGTGAACGGGCAGAACGCCACTGCAGTCGAGCGTGACGACAGGGCTGTCGTCTACTGGACCGAAGGCGACGTCACGACGGGCGTAGTCGTAGAGGGGACGACCGACGAGGCCGTCGCCGTGGCTGAGGAACTGTAGCGCCGCTCGATTATCGTTGTACTTTAGAGAGTCTCCAGCGTCGCCGCGACTGATTCCCAGTGGCTTCCTTTCCAGAAGTGCTGCTCGCAGTCGGTACAGCGCCAGACCGCTTCCTCGTCCGCACTCGGCGCGTACTCCGGGGTGGGCTCCACTGAGTCGACCTGTTCGACCGACCCGTTACAGACGCCACAGTGGGCCGGCTCCGGCGCGAGCGAGAGCTGGAAGCCGGCGTCAGCGAGTTCCCGCAACTGTCCGTCGATTTCTCGATTGCTGAGGAGGACGCTGTCCGGCGCGCGAGCGGCGAGGTCCCTGTCCCGGGTTATCAGCAGTCGGTCCTCACTGTCGGCCAGTTCCAAGATATCGTCGTCGGCCTCGGCATCCCGGTCCAGTCCGTAAGCCGTGTCGTAGCCACACATCCGCAGATAGGTGGCGAGTTTCCCGAGCATCGCGTCGAGCACCAGCCGCTCCGGAGCTTCATCGTCAGGCATCGAGGAACTCACGGAGCCCTTCGGCGTCGCGCGTGTTCAGCACGTCCGCCGTCTCGGCCCACCCCCGCCGCGCTGTGTGAACGCCATAGCGGAGCAGTTCGAGGTTGCCCGGGCTGTGGGCGTCCGTGTTGATGACGATTGTCGCCCCGGACTCGACAGCCTGCTTGACCGTCCCGCCGCCGAGATCCAGTCGGGCGGGATTGGCGTTGATTTCGAGCGCTGTCTCGTTGTCGGCGGCAACTGCTGCGAGACGCTCGATGTCGATATCCAGCCCTTCCCGGCGGTTCAGATAGCGCCCCGTCGGATGCCCGATGACGTTCACGTGGGGATGTTCTGCGGCCGCAACGAGTCGGTCGGTTCCGTCGCCGTCCAGCGCTGCGTGTGGCGAGGCGACGACCACGTCCAGTTCCGCTAGCAGGTCATCGGCGACAGAGACACTGCCATCCCCGGCGATGTTGGCTTCGACGCCGGTGAACACGCCGATGTCGGCGTCCGCTGCGACCGACTCGACTTCTTCTATCTGCTCGCGGAGCTTCTCGTCCGGGACGCCGACGCCGCCGACCATCCCCGGCCCGGTCGCGTGGTCCGTGACAGCGAGGTAGTCGTGGCCGAACGCGGCAGCGCCCTCGACCATCTCAGCGATAGTGTTGCCCCCGTCGGACCAGTTGGTGTGAGTGTGGATGTCGCCGCGGACCTCGCCCTCGGCCAGCAGGTCCGGGAGCGACCCGTCGGCGGCCGCCTCGACTTCGCCGCGGTTCTCGCGGAGTTCCGGCGGCACCCACTCCATCCCCAGCGCGTCGTAGACGGCTTCCTCGCTCTCGCTGGCCACCAGTTCGCCGGCCCGTTGGTCGTCGTCCTCGACACCTTCCACGTCGAAGACGCCGTACTCGTTGACCTTCAGGTCCCGCTCGATGGCGCGGTTGCGGACCGCGACGTTGTGGTCCTTGCTGCCGGTGAAATACTGCAGCGCCGCGCCGAACTCCGAGGGGTCGACGATTCGCAGGTCGACCCGCACGTCGTCCGCGTAGGCGCTCGCTTTCGTCTCGCCGGATTCGATGACCCGGTCGAGCCCGTCCCAGTCGGCGAACCGCTGGACGACGGCGTCGGGGTCGGTGCTCCCGACAAGGACGTCAACGTCGCCGATAGTTGGTCGCCAGCGGCGGATAGAGCCGCCGAGGGCACACTCGGCCACGGCGTCGCCAGCGGCCATGTAGCCCCGAATCCGGTCGCCGTGCGGACGGGCCTCGCCCAGCAACGACCGCTCGTGGGCCTCGCGGGCGAAGTCGATGTTGTCGAGGATGTTCTGCTCCGTTTTCGCGCCGAAACCCGAGACTTCCTGTATCTCGCCGGCCTCGGCGGCCGCTTCTAGTTCATTGAGGGTGGTGATGCCAAGCGCTTCGTACAGCGAGCCGACGGATTTCGGACCGATACCTTCGACCGCTGTGAGCGCGTCCATCTCGACCGGGAGTTCCTCTCGGAGCTCGGTCAGCTCCTCGATTTCGCCGGTCTCGAAGTACTCGATCACCTTCGCGGAGATGGCGTCACCGACACCGTCTATCTCGCCGACGCTGTCCTCGCCCTCGGCGGCCAGGCCCTCGATTGCTCCGGGGAAGGCCCTGATGTTCTCGGCCGCCCGGCGGTACGCGCGGGGCTTGTACTCCACGCCTTTCGCGTCCAGCAGGTCGGCGAACTCTTCGAGCAGTGTCGCTATTTCGTCGTTCCGACTCATGTTAGTAGCTCCGCCCGGCACGACCCGTGCCGGAGTCCGCGTCCTCGTGGCCCAGTGCTTTCTGGAGGAACTTCATCCAGCGCTTCCTGTCGGCTGCCTCCTGTGCCTGCGCTTCCTGTTCGATGTCCGCCGCGCCGAGCTGTTCGAGCGCGTTGAGCGCCCGGTCGATGCCGATGATAGCCGTGGCCAGCTCCTCGCCGCGCTCGTAGCTCACTTCGTTGTCCTCGATGCGTTGCTTGCGCTGGAGGCGCTCCCGCCGCAGGTTCTTTTTCGCCTGCTCGACGCGCTCGCGCTCGCCCCGCGGAACCGTGTCCCGACGCTTGATCTCGAAGACGAACGACTGGAGTTCGATCTCCTCGCCCTGGACGGTGATCTCGTCGGGGATCTCCGCGCCGACGGTCGCGCTGTCGCGTTCGACGCGCTCCAGCAACTGTTTGCGCTCGAACTCTTTCACTACGCCAGTATTAGATCGGGTGGCCCTTACTCGCTTCGCCCAGCAAGCCGTCCTGACTGTGGCGGAACGTCGCCGGCGATATCTTTTTGATTGTCTCTGTCGTTCTCACTGTACGAGAGTACTACTGCCCCCCTCGTTTATTATATGACTCTAACGTTCGAACCGCTGGACGACCGACCCGGGCTCGCGGTCATTGATCAGATCGAGCGCCAGCGCTATCGGATACACACGCCGGCCCCCATCGGGCGCAAAAAGGCGGCGACAGACGTGTTCCAGTATCCGGTCGGGGACGCTGTCCGGATGCGCACCCGCGCTATCGAACTTCCGACGGTCGTCATGGTGTACGTCCGCGACGACGGCGGAGCGATAGCCGCCGAGGTTGCCCAGTTCGAATCGGAGACGCTACCGGCGGATGACTACGTGCTTGATCCGCTGACACAGATCAAGACGTACATGCGAGTCGAGGACACCGCGATGGAGGTCACCGTCGACTCGGACCGGACCCGCATCGAGTTCGACGCCCCGACGGACGTGCTCATCGGCGCTCGGTCCCAGCACGACCGGCCCGCAGCCACAGTTACGACGACCGAGAACCCGAGAGACGTGATGGCCGCAGTCGAGACCTTCGGATCGGCGCTCAAGGCCTACGACCCCGAGCGCTCCTATCCGACGCTCCGCGGCCATCCGCCGGCGATTGAGGTCGGTGACAGTCTCGACATTCCGGCGGATATCGACAGACCGGACACCGGTGTCACGCTCGAACTACCGCCCGACCTCGCGTCCGTCTTCGTCGCCGCACCGCTTTCGTATTACCTCGGTGCCTCGCTCGTCCCCGCATCCACGCCGCGACTCACGACCGACACGGGGTTTACTTACTCGCTCGACACCGCACGCGGCTTCGAGTCGGAGGTCGGACGCACACTCAAACGTCTGTTCTTCCTCGATTGTGTCACACGCACCGAGGGGTTCCACCAGATCGACCTGCACGAGCGAGCGGCTATCGAACCGTATGTCGACCTCGATTTCCAGTCGCTGTACCAGCAACCGCTGGCGGAGCAAGTCGCCACCTACCTGCAGGTCCCGTACGACGTTATCGAGGACCATATCCCGAAGTGGCGGCTGACGACGCACATCGACCCGGTGCCGACGAACGCAGAGCAACTGCCCTACGTCGTTGACGACCTCGCTATTGTCCGGACACACCAGCAGCAACGGCTCCAACAGGCGAGTGTTCCGGCGGAGGCAGAAGCCGAGTTCACCAGGGACGACGTCATCACCCGCGCCGCGAGTTCCGACGCCGCCACCGCCCCAACCGAGACGGACTACGTCGAACCGCAGGCCGAGGACTCACTCGAACAGGCCTGGATCGGGGACAGCATCCCCATCGGTGCGAGTAAGCTGACCAAAGCGGCGTTCGAGCACCGACTCGACCGCGATACAAACGCCGAAGACATCACGATTCGCGTCGTCCAGAACGACACCCGAATGGACGAGGAACGACAACTCGTCGACGAAGTGTACGGCAGCCGCGACGACCTGCCGTTCGATGTCACGGTCCACGACGACCTGACGACGGCAGAACTCAGGACCGTACTCACGACCGACGCTGAGTTCTTCCACTATATCGGCCATACGGAGCACGATGGCTTCGTCTGCTCCGACGGCAAGCTCGACGTGACGACAGTTGATTCGGTCGGCATCGACACGTTCCTGCTGAACGCCTGTAACTCCTACAATCAGGGATTGGCGCTCGTCGAAAAAGGTGCAATTGCTGGCATCGTCACGCTCAACGAAGTGCTAAACGACGGCGCGATTCGCATCGGTGAGACGGTCGCACGGTTGTTGAACTGTGGGTTCCCGCTCCGAGCGGCGCTTACTATCGCACGCGGTGAGAGTGTCCTCGGGGGGCAGTATATTGTGGTTGGTGATGGTAGTGTTACTGTAGCCCAAGCCGAAAGCGGAATACCAAATGTGCTCAAAATCGAACCGGAAGGGAATGAGTATACTGTAAATATGATAACATATACTACAGATAATAGGGGGCTAGGGAGCTTAATTATACCATATATCGAGAATATTGATAAGCAATACCTCAGCTCTGGAACTATCGGAGAATTTAGTGTTTCTGAGTCGGAGTTGTTGAGATTCCTTAATATGGAGGAAGTCCCAGTGCGAACAGAAAACGGCCTACATTGGAGTACATCATTATCACTTGATCAAGTATTGTAAAAATAACAAACATATATGGGGGCAAATGAATCGTTGCTGAGAAACGAAACTATTGATTGACTCTACTTAATGTGGCCTCTACGGACCGGCATAGCTTGAACTGTTAGCAGCTGCTACAGTCCCAGCCTGAGATAGTAACATCAGGAGGGTGAACAGTGCGCCGGCCATTTTCGGGTGCTCTGCGAGGTATTCGCGCATGGTGGTATCTGACATGATACAATTTCGATGATGGTGGGGAGATAATTAAATTTATTTGAAAAGTACCTACATATAATATATTGTATTAAGGATAGAATTAAACGTCAAATCTAGAAACTAAGGCTCACAAGGACGGAAACGTGTGTTTAGTGGGCAGAAGCACACGCACAGGACGTGCGTACACACGAGAGGTACCCAGCGATACCCCCCATCAGTAGCGTTTAGTAGACAGGTATGTAATTGATAATCAGGGTCTAGTATTGATGTGTAAATGGAAATCAGCCGATAATTGTTTAGAATATATATGTCCTGCTGGTTCGCTCCGGGGGACGGACGCAGGGCGGTCGATGTATACGGCAATCGCTACCAATTTGACCGAATGGATGCCTGCTGGCGGCTTTGTCGGCACCACAGGGAGAAAAGATGGCTTCTGAGGAGCAATGGCGGCTCGGGGACAAGACAGTCGAGTTGTCGAGTTCAGTCATCAGCGGGAGCCAACGCGCGGCGACGCGACACACACCGCTTCTCCGGACCGAATCAGTGGACCGACGCGACGAGATGCGGACAGAGGTCCCGATTCCGCTGGCGAAAGTGGCGCAGTCACAGGAGTGTACGGTGTTACACGTCGACGACGATCCACAGGTAGGTGAGCTGGTCGAGATGTATCTCGAGCGCATCAACGACGAGTTCAACGTCGTGACCAAGACCAGCGCCGTCGCCGCGCTTGAGGTCCTCCGGAACGAGCAGGTCGACTGTATCGTCAGTGATTACGATATGCCAAACACCGACGGGCTGGAGTTTCTGGAACTCGTCCGCGAGCAGTATCAGGACATTCCGTTTATTCTGTTCACTGGCAAGGGCAGTGAGGAAATCGCCAGCGAGGCAATTGCGTCGGGCGTCACGGACTATATGCAGAAGGGAGGGCGATCAGATACGTACGATGTCCTCGCCAACCGAATCGGGAATGCTATCGAGCAACACCGAACCGAACAGCGGTTCTGGAACGCGCTCTCGTGGTATCAGCGGCTCGTCGAACAGGAGCTCGCGGGCGTCTGCATCATCCAGGACGGGGCGTTTGTCTACGTGAACCAGAAGCTGGCCGACATTTTCGGCTATGACCAGAGTGAACTCATCGGCGAACCCCCGTCCCTCCTCACGGCAGAAGGCGACGGCGACAGACTTCCTGAGTCACTCCGAACGGCAGAGTCAGACGAGCTCGATACGTTCCACTCGGAGTTCGAGGGGCAACAGGCCGACGGTGAGACGCGTACCATCGAGGTGTCCGGCGGGTCGATTGAGTACGATGGCGACCCGGCGTGGATAGGCGTGCTTCGAGACGCTAAAAGCAATCCCGATACCGACGGGTAGGTCGCTGTGTGACTGCTGCGTGCAGTTCTTTGTTGTTACCGGCGCAGACATCGCAGTATCATAGCGGTCTCCCGGTGGCTGGCTCACTGTAAGCACAATCCCTTTCCACGGGCCACTCTTATCATAGGATAATGTCGGAGTGCGATGCCTGTGGAAAGCAGGAGAACATGCCGTACCAGTGTGGGCACTGTGGCGGGACCTACTGTGCGGAACACAGACTGCCCGAGGCCCACGATTGCCCCGGACTTGACAACTGGAGCGACCCGGGCGGCGTGTTCGACAGCGGGTTCGACGAGAGTGTAAACACCGGCCAGACCTCTGGCGGCGGCGTCGCCGACCGACTCGGTGTCGACACCGGGCCCGGCGGGCCGCTGGCGTACTTCCGGGGCAACGTCACGTACCTGTTCCTGGCGATTATGGGCATCGTGTTCATCCTCGAACACGTCGTCATTCTCTCTCTGGGCAGCGAAGCGTTTCAGACGCTGTTCGTCCTTCATCCGAACAACCCCGAGTACGTTTGGACGTGGGTCACCTCGGTGTTCTCACACGCTCCCTTCGGGTTCTATCACATCCTCGGCAACGGGATTATCATCTACTTCTTCGGCCGGCTCGTCGAGCAACAGATCGGGTCGAAGAAGTTCGCGATCTTCTTCCTCGTCTCGGGGGCGCTGGCGGGCCTCGGACAGATTGCCATCCAGACCGTACAGGGGACATCCGCCGGCGTCCTTGGGGCCAGCGGCGCGGCGCTGGCTATCATGGCGTTCCTGACCGTCCTGAAGCCTGACCTCCGCGTGTACCTGTACTTCCTGATTCCCGTCCCGATATGGGCGATCACTGGCTTTTACTTCCTGTTGAGCATCTTCGGGTCGCTCAATCCGATGGGGGCCGGCCTGCTCGGCGGTAACATCGCGCACCTCGCCCACCTCATCGGGCTCGTCATCGGGCTCTGGTACGGCCAGAAAATCAAGGGCAAGGCCCGTATGCCCGGCCAGATACAGTTCGGCGGTGGCGGCGGTCCAGGCGGCCCCGGTGGACCGGGCGGTCCCGGCGGTCCGGGCCGCCGTCGGCCGTGACCATGGAGCCGGTTCACCCCGAGTTCGTCCCTGATCCATCGCTCTCACAGACAGAGATGGAGGCGTTGCAACGCAATATCGCCGAGGCTGCGCGATTCGACGATGATCTGGGATTTTCACCCGACACGATGGCGCGCGCCGGGGACACGCCGGACGACGACCAGACGACTTTGACTGGTGGAGACAGGACGACTGCTCCGCCGCTCGTCGCCGGCGTCGACCAGGCGTTCGTCGACGACAGGGCCGTCTCGGCTATCGTCGTACTACGGAACGGCGAGGTCATCGAGCGGGTCAGTGCGGTCAAACGAACCGAAATTCCGTACATTCCCGGCCTGCTATCGTTCCGCGAGGGCGGTGCAATCTTAGCCGCCTTTGCGGAGTTGGAGACCGACCCAGACGTGGTGCTGGTCGACGGCAGCGGGCGAATCCACTTCCGGGAAGCCGGCCTGGCGACACACATCGGTGTCACGCTGGACGTGCCGGCCGTCGGCGTCGCCAAGAGCCTCCTCTGTGGCACGCCGGCGCAATCGCTTGAGGAAACGTACCCGGAAGGCACGCGGATTCCGATTGCGGCCGACGACAGCGTCGAGACGTGTCCAAACGGGACTGTCATCGGTCACGCGGTCCAGACGCGTCAGTACGACTCGCCGAACCGGTACATCAACCCGCTCATCGTCAGCCCCGGCCACCGCGTCAGCGCGAGCACGGCAGCGGATCTCGTCGAAGGCACCGCCGACGGCTACAAGCTCCCCGAGCCGACCCGGCTGGCCGACAGCTACGCCGACGAGGCGAAGGCCGCCAGCAGTGATCCGTCCGAATAACCGACAGTATAACTTCCCGGGGTGTGTTCTCCTGGCCAACACATGGCGAAGACGGTGCTGATTACGGGGGCGTCCTCGGGTATCGGACGGGCGAGTGCCGAGGCGTTCCTGACCGACGACTGGACTGTCTGGGCGACCGCCCGCGAGGAATCGGACATCGAAGACCTCGGCGAGGAGGGCTGTCAGACTGCCGAAATCGACGTGACAAATCCGCGGGAGTGTGAGCGGGTCGTTGAGGCGCTCATCGATTCAGAGGGTCGGCTCGACTGTCTGGTGAACAACGCCGGCTATCCGCAGTTCGGCGCAGTCGAGGACGTATCCACAGCAGCGCTCCACGAGCAGTTCGATGTCAACCTCTACGGTCCGCATCGCCTCATCCGCGAAGCGCTCCCGCACATGCGGGCTCGCGAGAACGGGACCATCGTCAACGTCTCAAGCGTCGCGGGCCGTATCGCGTTCCCGAATCAGGGCAGCTACGCCGCCTCGAAGTTCGCTCTGGAGGGGCTCAGCGACGCGCTCCGGATGGAGGTCGAGGAGTTCGGTATCGACGTGGTACTCATCGAGCCCGGGCCGGTCGAGACCAATTTCGATGACCGCGCTGACGAGGAAATCGACAATCTGGATAAGTCCGGCGCGTACGACTGGCTGTATCAGGCCCACGAGGATTCGAGTCTCGTCGGCATCCAGGACGCGCTGTCGGTCACCCCCGGCACGGTCGCGCTGACCATCCGCGACGCCGCCAACGCCAGCGACCCCGAGCCACGGTATCCCGTCGGCCAGGGCGCGCAACTGCTGCTCATGCTCGACTACCTGCCGGCGCGGTGGCGCGACGCGGCATTCGGTGTCATCCGGAAACTGACGAGCTAAGCAACGACTGCCGCCTATTTCAGTCCAGACAGGCCGCAACGACTGACAGCAATCGCTCGCCGCGCACTTCCTCGGCGAACAGCGGGACGCGGCGCACGTCGTGGCCGCGGAACATGTCCTGTGACCGGGCCAGCGCGTCCTGCTGGACCTGCCAGCGTCGGGCGCAGAACTCGCAGTCGGCGTGGTTCGGGCCGGCGATGTCTACGTCTTCACCGAGCACCTCGCTCGGGTCCTGCATCACGCGGTTGACGACGACGGTACTGACGGGAATGTTGAACTCGTCGAGTTGTGCGAGCAGGCGCTCGGACTCCACCACGGACAGCTCCTCGGGCACCATCACGATGCGGAAGTCCGTCTTCCGTGGGTCCTGCAGGATCGACCGCAGGTGCTCGATCCGGTCTGACAGCTCCTGCAGGTCCTCGATACCGGCCTCGGCGTTGACGTTCTGGTCGTCGCCGAACATCCCGGTGAGGTTGTCCATCATTCCGGAGAAGCGCTCGCGGAGCTGCAGAATCTTCCCGACCATCGAGTCCATCGTCTCGGGGAGTTCCAGCAAGCGGAGCGTGTGACCGGTCGGGGCGGTGTCGATGACGACGCGGTCGAAGCGGTCGTCGTCGACGTAGTCCAGCAGGAGCCGGAGCGCCGCGGCCTCGTCGGCTCCGGGCATCGACCCGCCGAGCAGGCCCTCCTCGCCGCCGATGGGGTCCTCAGCCTGGCCTGCACCCGCCGCACCGCCTGCGCCCCCGCCGAACATCCCGTCGCCACCGAGTAGTTCGCCCACACCGCCCAGCGCGTCTTCCTCGACGCCAAGCGGGCCCTCACCGACAGCGGCCTCCGGGTCGATTTCCGCGGCGTACAGCGGGATATCCTCGCGGATGCGTGTCGGCGTCGCCGGGATATCCGCCTCCAGCGTGTCCGACAGCGAGTGGGCGGGGTCCGTGGAGACAACGAGTGTCGCCGTGTCGTCGCGCGCGGAGGCCAGCGCTGTGGCTGCGGCACACGTCGTCTTGCCGACGCCGCCTTTCCCGCCGTAGAGGACGTACTCCGCCGCGTCGATTCCCGCGGGTGCGTCAATGTCGTCGACCGCCTCGACGTCGAGTTCGCTCATGCCAGAAGCTACGCTCGTCCGGCCTTGAGTACTTCCCGAAAAGGAGTTGTCCTACTGTCTCGAAGACCGCGCTTCACGGACATCTGCGCCGTCACGGAGTTTGTCCTCACAGTTCGGACAGACCCGAGGACCGTGACCCTCGACGGCTTCTGGTGTAAAAACCCGTACGTACTGCTCGGTTACGAACTCACCGCAGTTCTGACACTCGGGCATCTATAGGTACACTCGTTCCATGATGTATATGCCTTCCGCTGCCCACGAAATCTTCCGGTTAATCAACAGGCGGCGCTACTGATGGTCGGCCCAGAACGAATCCAGCTGGCTCGCCAGGAAATCGGGTGTCATCCGGGTGAACTCCTCGCGCTCGTCGACAGGCAGGTACGGATACACTGAATGCCGTGCGTCCGGCGTGTACCGGCGGCCGACCAGCGCTCGCACCCCGACTTCGTCGACGCCGCGGATGACGCGACCGATGGCCTGGCGCGCGCGCCGCACAGCCGGAACTGTCAGGGCGTACTCGAAGGCGTTGTCCTCGCCAAAGGCGTCGCCGTAGGCTCGCTGAACGCCCCGGACGCGAGGCGACCCAATGTTCACCAGCGGAATACCGACGACCGCACAGGTGGACAGCTTTTCGCCGTCGTAGTCGACCCCCTCGGTCAGCGTCCCGCGCGTCGACGTGACCATGACCGTCCCGTCACCGCTGAAGAACTCGCGTTTCAGCCGTTCGGTCTCCTCGTTGCTGGACGATTCGTCGACGAGCACCGGCTTGTCGACAGCGTCCTGCAGGTATGCCCCGGCCCAGCGGGCCTCACGGTAGTTCGGCATCGCGACCATGACATTGCCCGGCGAGCGGGCCAGCGCACGCAGCGCCTGTGCATACTCGTCGCGCGTCGGGTTCCAGTTGTCGCCCAGTGGCCGCATCGTCTCGGGGTCGCCGCGGTTGCGCGCGGTAAACGGCGTCGCGTCGACGAGGTACGATGCTCGATTCTCGGGCGGGAACGGCAGGTCGTACGTGGTCGTGCGGACCGGCCGCCCGTCGCCGGCCCCCTCGTCCGGGGCCGTCGACCCCGTTTCGGCCATCGAATCCAGCCCCGACACGCGGGTGAACACGTCAAGTGGCTCTAGGGTCGCGCTCATCAGGATACCGCCCCCGAGGTCGTCGAAGACGTTCCGCAGGGCCGTCGCTGGCATGCAGTTGTAGCACAGCAGGCCCGGCGTGTAGACGGCCTGGTAGTCTGCGTCGAGGGTCTGGCCGTGGTTCGGCGAGTGCTCCAGTTCGATCTCCCGGAGGAACGTTGCGTGGTCGCGCTCCCACCACTGCCCGGCCAGCACGCCGACGGCGGCACACACCGGCTGTCGTGTCAGCCCAAGCTGGTCGATTGCGTCCTCGACGGCGACCCCGACCTGTGACAGCGACCGCCAGAGCGAGCCGTCGTAGCCCTTGCGCTCGGCCCACTCGGTCAGTTCGTCCTGCTCGACCGTGTCGGGGTCCCGCAGCGGAATCTCCCTGTCGTGTTCCGGCAAGGTCGACGGGTCCGCGCGCCACCCTTCGTGTTCGGCGTCGAGGAACCCCTCGATGCGGTCGTCGAGCCATCGGACGAGGTCGTCGTAGAACTTTCTGGCCTGGTCGACCGCGTCCAGCGGGACTTCCCGGGCGGACAGTACCTCACGCACCTGCGCCTTGTGGTCCGCGCTCTGCTGGGCGCGCTGGATAAGCGTCGTACAGTCGTTTCGCGCCTGCACGATGGTCTGGCGGCCAAGGCGGTCTGACAGGAGGTCCCGAACCTGTTCTTCCAGCCGATGGGCCTCGTCGACGATGACGAGCGTCTGGTCGTCGAGCACGTCCGAAAGCAGCGGGCGAGAGCCGGGGTCGAACAGGTGGTTGTAGTTCCCGACGATAACGTCGGCTTCGTTCAACATGACGCTCATCACCCGGTGGGGGCAGGTCCCGCGCTCCGTCGCCGCCGGGAGATAGTCGTCCATCGTCACCACGTGCCTCTCCCCGGCGGAAAAGTCGACGGGCGAACCCTTGTTGCGGGCGTACCAGTCCGCCTCGAACGGACAGTACAGCGGCGGGTCCGACCCTTCCGCCATCGACTCCGGCGCCGTCGGCTGAGTCTGTCTGTACGGTGAGGCCGCACCGGCTGTCTGGAGCGTGTCCTCGCCGAGGGTCGATTGCTCGGCCGCGTCGGGGCGTGCAGCCGCGGCGAGGTCCTGTCCCTTTCGCGGGTCCCACCACTGGTCGTCGTCGGCTTCACCGGCGATTGCGGCGTCCGCGACGGCCGCGCCGTCCGAGCGCCCATCGTCCTCGACTAACCGCGCCGTCGCCTCCCTGAGCTCCTCACAGCGGTCGTGCGTGCCCACGTCGTCCGGGAACTGACCCTCGCGGCCGTACGGACAGAGGTCGCGCTTGCCGACCAGCGAGATACCATCGAACGGCTCCTCGATACCGGCGTTGAGCGCGCGGAGGTCGTCGACGAACTGCTGGAGCTGTTGTTTGACCGGCGTGACGACGACCATCCGTTCGTACAGGTCCGTATCGCGGACGAGCGTTGCGCCGGCGGTAAGCGCGGCCATCGTCTTTCCGGTCCCGCAAGGGCCCTCCATCGCAAGAAAGCCGCGGGCCTTGCCCGCCTCGATGGCTCGCTCGACGGCGTCGGCCTGATTCTCGTACGGCTCGTCGAAGCCGAAATACGTGCGCCAGGATTCCGTGCCCGTCGAGGCAGGGTCTGCCATTGAACCGGGGTTAGTCGGCTTCGTATTTGAACCGCAGGGTTCCTCGCCGTCGCAGTTGCTCAGCGTACATCGCGTCGGAACCGCAGTGAACGGAAAAACGGGCTGTGACTGACCGCCGCCCAGTCACTGTTACCGAGCCGTTAGTCCAGCAGACCGAGGTCGCTGAGTCGCTCGACGATGGTGTCGACGGCTTCTTCGGCGTCCTCCTTTCGCTTGCCACCGGTGACAACGAGCTTCCCCGAACCGAACAGTAGCGCGACCACGTCGGGCTCATCGAGTCGGTAGACGAGGCCCGGGAACTGCTCTGGCTCGTATTCGATGTTTTCCAGCCCGAGACCGATAGCGATGGCGTTGAGGTTGAGCGAACTACCGAGGTCCGCGGAGCTGACGATGTTCTGGACGACGATTTCTGGGTCGTCGTCGACCTGGATGTTCAGGTCGCGGAGCTTGTCGAAGACGATACGCAGACTCTGGTGGACATCGTCCGTCGATTTCGCACCCGTGCAGACGATCTTGCCCGACCGGAAGATGAGCGCGGCGGATTTAGGGTCCTGTGTCCGATAGACGAGGCCCGGGAACTGCTCGGGGTCGTAGTCGGCCCCCTCCAGGTCCATCGCGACGCTCTCAAGGTCGAGTTCTTGTCCGATTCCGGTCGAAGCAACGACATTTTCGATGTCAATGCTCTCTTTTGGGTCGACCATATAGTGTTTTAAATACCGGATTTAAATCATATAAACGTTTGTGATGCTGTGATTACTAGTCGTTCTTCGACCTCTACCACGTCCGACAGATTCCATTCAAGTAGGAGTCTGTCGGTTGAGCGCCCCTGCTGTGACTGTTTGTTCCAACACTCGGGGCTGGCCTGGTGGTCACTGGGGCCAGTAAAGAGGACCCTGCGCCGTTATACGGTCCGGCCGTCGTTATCGACGACGCTCGCAAACGCGACGTTTTCCTGTACAGTCTCGATTTCGACAGTCGGTGAGTCGCCCGGTTCGCCGTCGGGAACGATGACGACGTACCCGCGTTCGACCTTGGCGATGCCGTCGCCCTGATCGCCGAGCGATTCGATGGTCACGTTTCGGATTTCGCCCTCGTCGACTGGCGGTTGCGGGACGCCGGTGTCGACTCGACCCGGATCGGTATCCTGCTTGGGCGCCTGGGTCGGGGCTGCCGTCGACGAGCCGGCGTCGACCTGCGAAAGCAGGCCGACACGATAGGTCTCGCCCGGCGAAACTGCGCCGTGGGATACTTCACTTTTCGGGATTTCGACGACATATCGGTCCCCGTCCGTTTCTATCTGGGCACTGAACAATGTACTGAGCGCATCTGGAACTTCGACCATAGCCTATTCTACGGCTCATGATAGATAATGGTCCTGCCCTGATGTGGTGAAAATTGCCGGCAGTTGCCGATTAGTCGTCGCCTTCGACGCGATTAGTCTCTGTCCCGACCCCAGCCTCATCGAGCAGTTCCGCCCTGTGCTCGTCTAGCAACGGCGCGCGACCACCGGGAGAGGGCATCGTCTCGGTCATCTTTATTGGACTCCCGGCGATGGTCATCCGGTCGTCTGCGCCCGGCTGGTCCACCTCGGCGAGCATCTCCCGGTCGTGGATGTGGGGGTCCTCGAAGATGTCGGCGGTGTTCTGGACGGGGGCGGCCGGCACGCGTCCTTCGAGCAGATCGAGGAGCGTCTCAGAGTCGATGGTCGCGGTCCAATCGGCGATCTCGCGGCGCAGAGACTCGCGGTTCGCGATCCGGCTGCCGGCGTCGGGGTAGTCCGCAGCGAGGTCCGGGCGCTCCATCGCCTCACATAGCGCCTCCCAGTGGCCGTCGGAGAACGCCGCAATGACGACGTGGCCGTCGGCGGCCTCGAAGGAGTCATACGGGAACAGCGTCGGATGGGAGTTCCCCTGCCGGGTCGGCGACTCGCCGTCACAGGAGTACTGATACACCGTCCGCTCGCACAGCGACACCATCGAGTCGTACATCGCCGTATCGACGTACTGCCCCTCGCCCGTTCGCTCGCGGTGATGCACGGCCGCGAGGATACCGACGGCGTTCAACACGGCGGTAAAGAGGTCGCCGACGCCCGGGCCGACCTTCGTTGGCGGACCATCCGACTGGCCGGTGATTTCCATGACGCCGCCAAGCGCCTGCGCGATGAGGTCGAACGAGGGCTGGCCCTGCCGGTGGGTCTCACCCGTTCGCGGGTCGCCAAAGCCACGGATGGAGGAGTAGATGAGGTCCGGGTTGCGTTCCCGAAGCGTCTCGTAGCCGCAGTCGAACTTCTCCATCGTGCCGGCCTTGAAGTTCTCTACCACCACGTCTGCGCGCTCGACGAGCGAGAGGAACGCCTCACGGTCCTCATCGGTCCCCAGATCGAGTTCGAGCGAGCGTTTCCCGCGGTTGACACTCTGGAAATACCCGCCGTAGGCTTCCTCGTCGCTGTCGCTCACGAACGGCGGGTTCGACCTGATGAGGTCGCCGCCGGGGCGTTCGACCTTTACCACGTCCGCGCCCATGTCAGCGAGCAACATCGTACAGTACGGTCCGGCGAGGACCTGTGTCAGGTCAAGCACACGCAAGTCGTCAAGCGCACCCATGGGAAAATCACGACGGGGCGGCCGCATAAACCTTCTTGAACGTCCGTTATAAATTCCTTAAGGCCATATTATCATGAAAGACCATTAGGTTTATCACTACCCGCCGATGACGGGGTAGTACATGCCCCGGACCGTTATCCTCGGCGTGATTGGCTCCGACGCGCACGTCGTCGGCATCACGATTCTAGAGCAGGCGCTCTCGGCCGCTGGCTTCGAGGTCATCAACCTCGGCGTCCAGACGTCACAGGACGAGTTCGTCTCCGCCGCGAAATCTCACGACGCCGAGGCAGTACTCGTATCCTCGCTGTACGGGCACGCCCGTCAGGACTGCGAGGGGCTTCACGACGAGCTCGACGACGCTGGGCTCGACGTGCTCACTTACGTCGGTGGGAACCTCGCCGTCGGCCAGTCCGACTTCGAGGAGACGCAGGCAACCTTCCGGCAGATGGGCTTCGACCGGGTCTTCGACGCGGAGACAGACCCGGAAGAGGCCATCGAGATGCTCCGCGAAGACCTGCAACTGACGACAACAGAGGCGGAGCAGATCAGGGTTGACGGGTGACTATGCCAACTGACGAGCGACTCAGCGACGACCAGCTACAGCGCATCGCAAACGAACTCAGGGACAACTGGCACACGGGCCGGGAAGTCGATTTCGAGGAGGCCATCGCCTTCCACGAGTCGCTGCCCGCCTCGAAACAGTTCGCCACGGTGCTGGAGTCGGCTGACCAGCCACTCCTCCAGCCGCGGGCGGGTGTTCCCTGCCTCGAAGAACAGATCGACCTGCTGCGGTACCTGCAGGACGAGGGCGGCGCGGACCTCTTGCCGACGACTATCGACTCGTACACGCGTGACAACGAGTACGAGAAGGCAGAAGAGGGACTGGCTGCCTCTCGCGGCAGCGACGAGAACGAACTGAACGGCTTCCCCGCAGTGAACCACGGCGTCGAGGACTGCCGACGGCTTATCCGGGCGCTCGACGCGCCGGTCGAGGTCCGCCACGGCACGCCCGACGCCCGACTGCTGGCGATGGTCACGCTCGCCGGCGGCTTCCAGAGCTTCGAGGGCGGGCCGATATCCTACAACATTCCGTACACCAAGCGGCACGACCTCGCGACGACCATCGAGCACTGGCAGTTCGTCGACCGGCTCTGTGGAGCCTACACCGAACGCGGTGTCACCATCAACCGCGAACCGTTCGGCCCGCTGACCGGCACCCTTGTCCCGCCGAGCATCGCCATCGCAGTGATGCTTGTCGAGGGTGAGTTAGCCGCGACGCAGGGCGTTCGGTCGCTCACGCTGGGCTACGGACAGGTCGGGAACCTCGTGCAGGACGTGGCGGCGCTGCGCGCGCTGCGGAAGCTCGGCAACGAGTACCTCCGCGACGAAGTGACTGTCACCACCGTCTTCCACGAGTGGATGGGGGGCTTCCCGCCCGACGAGGCCCGCGCCAACGGCGTCATCAGCCTCGGCGGCGCGACGGCGGCCGTCGCCCAGCCGGACAAAGTCATCACGAAGTCCGCCCAGGAGTTCCAGGGCGTGCCGACGAAAGAGGCCAACGCGGCCGGACTGCGAACGACGAGACAGCTTATCGATATGATGATCGAACAGGACATCGATCTGGGTGGTATCGAAGAGGAACAGGCGCTCATCGAGCGAGAGACGCGGGCGCTGATGGACGCTATCTACGACGCCGGCGACGGCGACGTGGCACAGGGGGTTATCAACGCCTTCGACAGCGGCGCGCTGGACGTGCCCTTTGCGCCGAGTGACGCCGCCGAGGGCGCAGTGCTGCCGGCCAGAGACGACGACGGCCGGGTCCGAATCTTCGAGTTCGCGGACCTCGCGCTCCCGGACGACATCAAGGAGATTCACGCCGCGCGGCTGGGCGAACGGGCCGAGACCGAGGGCCGCGACCAGTCGTTCCGGATGGTCGCCGACGACGTGGACGCCATCAGCGACGGGAAGCTCATCGGGCGTCCGACCGGCGACAACAGCCCCGCAGGGGGTGCCAGCGATGCGGATTGAGGACGTGCGAACGGTTCCGGGCCTCTCCGGGTTCTTCTTCGACGACCAGCAGGCCATCAAGGACGGGGCGACCCAGAGCGGGTTCGCCTACGACGGCCAGCCCGTCACCGAGGGGTTTGACCGCATCCGCGAGGCCGGCGAGGCGCTTATCGTGGAGATCGAACTCGCCGACGGCTCCATTGCGACCGGCGACTGCGCCGCGGTGCAGTACTCCGGCGCTGGCGGTCGGGACCCGCTGTTCCGGGCCGAGAAGTACCGCCCCGTCGTCGAGGGGCCCGTCGCCGACGCCCTCCGCGGGCAGGACGCGACCCAGTTCGGGGCCAACACGACAATGCTAGAGGAGATGGACGCCCACCGCTCGGGCGGTGGCCAACTCCATACGGCGGTCCGATACGGCGTCTCGCAAGCATTGCTGAACGCCGCCGCGCAGGCGCAAGGCGTGACGCCGACGGACGTACTCGCCGACACCTACGACACGGAGCCGGCGACTTCACCGATTCCGGTGTTCGGCCAGTCGGGCGACGAGCGCCGCATCAACGCCGAGAAGATGCTCATCAAGGGCGTTCCGGTGCTCCCCCACGGTCTGTTCAACAGCGTCGAGAAGGTCGGCGAGAACGGCGAGGGCTTGCGTGACTATCTCGCGTGGCTCTCGGACCGAGCGACGGCGCTCGGGCCGGAACCGTACTCGCCGCGCTTCCACGTCGACGTGTACGGCATCCTCGGGAAGGTGTTCGGCCCGCCGTACGACCGGACCGAGGTGACCGACTACTTCGAGACCCTGCAGGAGGCCGCCGCGCCGTACCCCCTCCAGGTCGAGGGTCCGATGGACGCCGGCGGCCGCGAGGCGCAGATAACCGAGATGGCCGAACTCCGGGACGGCCTCGCGGATGCCGGCGTCGAGGTCGACATCGTCGCCGACGAGTGGTGCAACACCTTCGAGGACGTGCAGGCGTTCGTCGACGCGGAAGCCGCCGACTTGGTCCAGATAAAGACGCCGGACCTCGGCGGTATCCAGCGCTCGGCCGAGGCGGTACTGTACTGCGAGGGAACGGACACCCGTGCCTACGTCGGCGGGACCTGTAACGAGACCGTGACCTCGGCGCGGGCCTGTGCCCACGTCGCGCTGGCGACCGACGCCGCGCAGGTGCTGGCGAAACCGGGCATGGGCTTCGACGAGGGGTTCATGGTCGTCACGAACGAGATGCGGCGGGCGCTTGCGCGCCGGGCAGCCACACGGGAGGTGCCGGCCGATGACTGACTGGGCCGACCCCGACACGCTGGACCTCTCGGACGGCGAGACGTTCGACAGGCTGCTCGACCGGGCCGACACCCGGGAGAAGGGCCACTTCTTCGAGTTCTTCGCGGAGGGCGACAAACTCGTGCACGACCCCGGCCTCCGACTCACCCATCACGGCAGCGAGCAGTGGATGGGCCAGACGCTCAACCACGACCCGGCGTACTGGCGGGCTGACACTGCCCAGGAGCGTGGTTTCGAGGAGCGCCCGGTTCACCCCGATTACCTGCTGGCCTGTGTGATGGGCATTACCGTTGAGGACCTCTCAGAGAAGGGGGGCTACTTCCTCGGCCGGGACGACGTGGAGTTCTATCAGCCAGCGACGGCCGGCACGCCGCTGTCGGTCACCTCGACTGTCGTCGACACCCGGACCTCCTCGTCCCGCCCGAAGTACGGCATCGTTACGTGGGAGACAGAGGGCCGGAACCGCGAAACCGGCGAGAGACTGGTCTCCTACCAGCGGACGAATATGATCCCGCGCCGGGAGCCGGCGGCGACTGACGGCGGCGCGGTCGGCGAGCAGGATGAGAGCGACCCGACGCTCCCGGACACGCTCGTCACACCCGAGGGAGAACACTTCGAGGACTTCCAGCGGGCGCTCGACACCGCCCGCGAGGAGAACGCCGCCGTCGCCTACCGCCACGAACGCGGGCGGACGATGGACGACCAGTTGGTCGCGGGCCTCCCGCTGGCGACGCTCAACACCGCCCGGCAGCACCACAACCGCGACGAGATGGCTGACTCGCCCTCGGGCGACATCGTCGCCTACGGCGACGTGACCCGCTCGATTGCGCTGGCACACGCCCGCTCGGACGAGGCGACCTACCGCGAGCACCGCTTCGCCGACGAGCGGTTCCACGACTTCGTCACGCTCGGTGACACCGTCTACGGGTTCACCCGCGTCCTCGACTGTGACCCCGACGCCGGGCCATCGCGGGCCGGCGCGGTCACCTTCGAACACGTCGCGTTCAATCAGGAGCAGACCCCGGTCTACTCTGGCCGGCGAACCGCACTCATTCAGCGAGATACATGACACGACTCTGTCGCACATTCCAGACCGCACCGGCCGCGATACCGAACGACAACAGCGCGAAGTTCCTCGTCTCGGGACTCACGAGCGAGGGGTTCCAGACCCCCGACTGGCTCGTCCCCGACATCGAGGACGGCACCGCGCCGTCGATGAAAGCCGAGGCCGTCGACAACATCATCGAACACGTCCCCGACCACGCCGACGAGTTCGCGGGGGAGATTCTCCCGCGGGTCGAGTGGGCCTACGACGACGCCGACGCCCGCGAGCGCGGCATCGAACAGGTGACCCGCTTGGCCGATGAGGTCGGTGAGGAACTGGACGGCTTCGTCTTCCCGAAGGTCGGCCGCCTCGAGGACGTGCGCGACGCTGCGGGCGTCATCGCCGACGCTGAACGGGACGCCGGGCTCTCCGAGGGCGCGCTGGATATGGCTATCATTCTGGAGACAGCGCCGGGCCGCTCCGACCTCCGTGAAATCTGCCAGTTCGCGGCTGATTCGCGGCTGTCGGCGCTCGTCTTCGGCCCTGTGGACTACACCGCCGAACTCGGCGGCCGCGCGCTCAACGGCGAACGGCCCCGCTGGGATGGCCTGCTCGAAGCGCTCTCGAACGAGACGAGCGCGGCCGACATCGTTTCCATCGGCGGCCCCTTCGATCAGTTGTTCCACGAGCGCGCCGGCGTCACCTACTACAACGCCGAGGGCTACGCCGACCAGGTCGAACACGAGGCGACCATCGGCATCGACGGCTCGTGGTCGCTGCACCCCAAACAGACCACGCAGGCCAACCGCATCCATATGCCCACGACCGAGGAACTGGAGCGGGACCTCCACAAGATCGAGTCGTTCAACGAGGCCAAGCGCGAGGGGACCGGCGCGGTCGTCGTCGACGGCCAGATGGTCGACGAGGCGACCTACAAGAACTTCGCCAACACTGTCAAAACGGTGCGGGCCATCGACGACACCCACCCCGCCCAGACCGGGGAGTACTACGCCGACGACCTACTGGCGCGGGCGAGAGACGTGGACCTGATTTTCGGCTGACCTACGCCGACGACCGTTTTTGCTTACTCAAAATACTCCGCCAGCCGCGTCGCCGCCTCGTCTACCCTGGGCGTCACGAGCGCGAACCGTATCCAGTCGCTCCGTGAGTCGCCAAAGGCTTCGCCGGGCATCCCGGCCACGCCGGCTTCGTCCACGAGTTCGTACACGTTCTCGAACGACCCCGGGAAGTCGGGGAACCGCGCCATCACGTAGAAGCCGCCGTCGGGGCGGTTGTACTCGGCCCCGGCTTCCGCCAGCGCCCCACAGAACTCATCGACGCGGGCTTCGAGGCGGCGTCGGCAAGCAGCGTAGTAGTCCGGACTCGTCGTCTTCAGCGCCCGCAGGACGGCGTACTGTGCCGGCCGACTCCCGGTAACATTTGTGAGCATGTGCTGGGTTCGAGCCCGTTCCAGCAGGTCACCGGTCGGGCCGTCCTCTGGCGGGAAAATCGCGTAGCCGACCCGGAAGCCGGTGATCGCCATCGTCTTCGAAAAGGAGTTGGTGGCGACGACGTGGTCAGAGTCGGCGCGCAGCGCCGAACTGAACCGACCTGCGTAGTCGAAGTGGTCGTACACTTCGTCGCTGAGCAGCAGTGCGTCGTACTCCTCGGCGATGGCTGCGAACTCGGCCATCGCGTCTGCGTCGTACACCGCCCCGGTGGGGTTGTTCGGCGAATTGACGACGATGACGGCCGTCTCCTCGCTCGCGGCCGCTCGAACGTCCGCGGGGGCCAGTCGGTTGTCCTCGTCGACCGGGACGAAGGAGATGTCTGCACCGATGAAGTTCGCCCGCCCGGCGTAGTAGGGGTAGACCGGGTCCGTCAAGAGAATCTCGTTGCCGTCGAAGCGGTGGAGCCCGCCGGTCATCGCGAGGTGGTTCGCCTCACCCGCACCGTTCGTGACAAGTACTCGGTTCCGGTCCACACCGCGTCGGGCGGCGATTTCGTCGCGAAGGGGCGTCATCCCCACGCTGGGCGGGTACTGGTAGTCATCCGCCGGGGCCTCGGCGTAGTCTCTGAGCCCGTCCCGAATCCCCTCGGGCGGGTCCCAGTCGGGGTTGCCCGACACCATGTCCACCACGTCCCGGTCGGCCCGGGCCGCGTACTGCATGACCCGGAAGAACTGGGGTTCCGTGTAGTCCATACAGACCCTCCGGCTGCCGGCCCCGTCTGTTTTTCTGTCTACTGGCGGACGTACAGTGTCAGCCCACCGAGGACAAGCAACAGTGCCCCCCACAGGAGGTCCGAGCCGGGCAGGACCCAGAGGAACAGCGTCACGAGACCCGACGTGAGGAGTGACCAGCCAAGCGTCGTCTGATAGCTCATACACGCAGTTATGTCTTCGAGCTGAAAGTATCTCGCCCCGTCCTGAACGTTTATTCGCCTGTCACGACAACTACTGGTAATGACAGACGATACTGCGGACCCGGCCGAGAAGCGCGTCGGCAAGCGTCTCCGAGAAGCTGATGCCACGGTCGCTACCGCGGAATCCTGTACCGGCGGTCTCGTCGGGTCGAAGATAACGGACATACCCGGTTCCAGCGACTACTTCGACCGCTCGCTGGTCACCTACTCCTACGAGGCCAAGCGAGAACTGCTGGCAGTTTCGCGGGAATCGCTCGACGCCCACGGCGCGGTCTCTGAGCCGGTTGCTGTCGAAATGGCACAGGGCGTCCGCGATACGGCCAGAACCGACTGGGGCGTCGCCACGACCGGCGTCGCCGGGCCGAGCGGCGGTTCGTCGGAGACGCCTGTCGGGACAGTCTACATCGCCGTCGCCGAGGCCGCCCCGTGGGGGACCAACGAATCCGGCGTGACTGTGTCCCGCTACGAGTTCGACGGCACCCGTCGCGAAATCAAGGCGAGCATCGCGACACAGGCACTCCGAGACCTGGAAACCGCCTTACAGGAGTAGTAAGCTCTTTTAGGTGGGACACAGACGGTCCGGTAGATGAACAAACGTGGGCACGTCCTCAATGCCGTCCTCCTGAGCATCGGACTGGGGTACGTCCTCGACCCTTCTGGTGATGTAACGACGTTCGCGACAATCGCGGAAGTGTTCCTTCCCCTCGTTCTGGGCGCACTGTTCCCCGATGTCGACACTGCCTTCGGCAAGCACCGCAAGACGCTGCACAACATCCCGGTCCTCGTGATTTTTCTGGCGCACCCACTGTATCACGGCGGTAATCTCCAGTGGGTGTGGCTCGGCGTCCTCACACATTACGTGCTGGACTACTTCGGCTCCCGCCGGGGTATCGCGCTGTTTTACCCTATCTCGGACACAGAGTATGGCTCACCGACGGGTGTGACAACATCCAGCGACCACGCCGAAGCCGTTACCGTCGTGATTACCGCCTTCGAACTGCTCGCGGTCGCCCTGCTCGTCCACGTCCTCCCGCAGTACCTGCCGCCAACGGTCAGAACCTTCGTCGTCGAAAACAGCGCGTTTCTGGTTTAGTACACCTTCACGTCGTTGAACCGCCCGTCGTACGCGACGTGGTCAGGATGCGTCGGCTCGGTTCCCTGGAGCATCAGCCGGTCAAACTTGCCCCACGTGTTTTCCAGCCCCAGATGCGCCCACTCGACCGCCCGCCGGAGGTCGTGTGAGAGACCATCGCGATGGAACAGCGACCGTTCCACGTCGCTTTTCAGCGCCGTACTGAGCGCTGCCACATCGTCGAACGCCTCGGCAAAGGTCACGTACGCCTCGCCGACGGTCCCACGGACGTGGGCATACGATGAGACGAACGGCTTGTGACCGGTCTCTGACGTGAACGACTGCGCGCGGTCTCGGTGGTGGGACAGCTGTTTGGGGTTGTACACTTCCAGCGCGTCGATGCTGTCCCCGTAGGCTTCGATATCGTCCAGCCCGAGACTGACGTTGAGAAAGCCGGGGTGGGGGACGAGCACGGCCGCGTCTTGGCGGTCGAGTTCACGCATTGCGCCGTCGAAGGTAATGAAATCCGGAACCGGCTCTTCGAGGCCAAGCGCCAGCACATGCCGGCGCTGTTGCCATGTCCCAGTAAATATCTCTCTGGCTGGAAACACGGTCAGCTCTTCGTCGGAAAACGTCTCTGCTTGCCGCCGTATCTCCGGTAGCCGCGTGAAATGCGGCGCATACACCAGCGCGTCGAGGCCACGTGCCTTCGCGCGCTCGACGACCCCGTCGTCGAGCACTTTCACGTGGAGATCAACGGCGTACCCCTCGGGTTGCACGGTCGACGCTAACTCCGTACTGCCATTAGGGGTTTCCGTTTCGGCAGTCTGCGAGACAGGCTGCTGACAGGTGGCAGCCAAGGTTTTTACCCCCGGGTCGCCTGCGACTGAGCAAATGCCACGCTGGGAGTGCGACATCGAAGGGGACGATAGACAGTTCGACCGCGTTGAGGAGCTCATCATCCATCAGTCGGTCGAACACGACCGTATCGAGTGCAAGGTCTGCGGTGCCGTCGTCCCTGACGGCTACTTCGCTATCAAGCACGCGTTCGACGAGCACTCCCGCGCGGAGTACGTCCGCGCCTACGACGCCTCCGCCGCCGAGGTTCGCCGCCGCGAACAAATAAAGGAGTCCGTCGAGGCCGCCGCCAACATGAGCGAAGTCATCGACCGACTGGAAGGCGGCGAAGCGTAGCGTCGATACTGCGGCAGTCGCTCTTTGAGACGGACCGCAGACAATTCGCCCGAAAAGTCTGCTTTGCAGTTTCGGTCGCCGCCCGTTCGAGGTGAACGAGAGTCGCTTCGCCGACCGCGTCACACGGTTTCGCGGCCCGGGGCTTCTCTACCGCTCTTCGGAGTCAAGCACGCGAATCTGGTCACCGCGCACGGTAACCGGAATCGGGACCGTCGCCTCGTACAGTTCGACGGTCACCTGATCTTTGCCCTCGTCGATACGCTGGACCTGTGCCTTCTCGCCTTTGAACGGGCCAGCAATGAGTTCGACGATGTCGCCCTCCGCGATGCCTTCCACGTCCGGTTTCGGGGAGAGGAAGTGCTCGACCTCCGCCATCGAGGACTCCCCCTGCACGACGCCGTTGGCGTGAGGAATCTCGTCGAGAATCCGGTCGAAGACGTTGTGATCGTCGGCTTCGACCATCACGTAACTCGTCAGCGAGTCCGGTGCGAGCGCGGCGTGAATCTCGTCTTCCTCGCGGGAGATAATCATGTCCGCGACGGTGCGTTCCTGGCTGGCCGTGGTTTTGACTGCGTAGATCCCCATCGGTTTACACCGGCTTGCTGCCAGGCACGAAGGTCATCACGGCGAAGATGATGAACCCGAGCAGTCCGACCAGCGCGATGCCCGCGCCGGCGATCTTCGCGATCTGGGAGAACTCCTCCCACGACGGCGTACTCGCCAGTTTGAGTACGCGGATGTAGGAGGTGAGATCGTATGGAACGTCCATAGCGGGTCGTACCCACTGGTGGCTTTTCTATATTGTGGTGCGCGACGACGAGTTCGCGCCACTCACAACGCGCTCTGGGTATCGCGGCTGAAAAAATGGCCGGCCGAACGGGACAATGCCCGGCACTGGCGTTCCGAAGCTGCTCGTCAGTCGTCGGTCAACGCAGTCCCGCCCGATTCGTGTGCTCCCAGTTCACTGCCGTCACCGGCATCGCCGGTTTCGAACTGGTCGATGAGGTCCTTGAGGTCAGTCGCCTGACTGGAGAGCGACTGTATCTTCTCGGTGACCTCCGTGATCGACGCCGTCTGTTCCTCGGCGGACGCGGCGACGTTCTCTGCCTCGGCGGATGTCTCCTCGCTGATCGAGCCGACCTCCTCAGCCATCGAGACGACTTCCTCCATCGAGGCGGCCTGTTCGTCGGTCGCGTCGCTGATAGCCTGCACGCCGTCGTTTGCCTCGTTGACCTGCTGGACGATACTGGTCAGCGCGTCGGTCGCGTTTTCGACCGTCTCTTTCCCGGTGTCGACACTCTCGCCCATGTCCTGCATATCCTCGACAGTCGAGTCAGTCCGGGACTGGATCTCGCTGATCATCGACTCGATGTCAGTCGTCGCTTCCTGCGTTTCCTCGGCGAGCGTCTTGATTTCGCGAGCCACGACAGCGAACCCTTCGCCCGCCTCACCGGCCCGGGCGGCTTCGATGTTCGCGTTGAGCGCGAGCATGTTCGTCTGTTCCGCGATTTCGTCGATGAGCGTCGTGACTTCGCCGATGCGCTCCATCTCCGCCGCGAGGGACTCCACCTGTTCGATAGCCTCGGTGGATTTCCGTTCGAGCGCCTCGATTTCGGCGGCGGCCTGCTCGGCGTATTCGCGGCCGGACTCGCCGTCGTTGACGGCCTGTTGTGACTTCGAGGCGACTTCGTCGGTTGACGAAGTAATCTCCTCGACGGTCGCCGACAGGTCGGTCATTTCGTCGCTCACCTGCTGGATGTTTCTGTTTTGCTCGTCAGCGCCCTCGGCGATCTGTTGCACCGACTCGCTCACCGACTCGCTGGCCGACCGCACCTCCTGTGCGCTCGCCGAAATCGTCTCCGTCGAACTGTCGACGGTTCCAGCGAACCCTTCGATGCGGTTGACGGTCCGTTCGAGTTCAGCGATCATCTCGTTGAAACTCTCCGCGATATCGACCATCGCGTCGTAGTCGCTGTCGGTAGCCATCCGCTGGGTGAGATCACCGGCCGCCGACCGGTCCATCACGTCGCTGAACTCGGCTGCCTTTGCTTCGAGCGCAGACGCCATCTCCTCAGCGTCTTCTTTCGCTGCCTCCGCCTCGTCTCTGGCGGCCTCGACATCAGTAATCAACGTCTGGATATCCTCGCCCATCTCCTCCAGCGCCGCGCCGAACTCACCGGGGATGCTCTCGTCGAGCGCCGGGTCGTCGAACCGCTTTGCTGCGAGCGCGTCGGCCTGATCCGCGGCGGTCGTCAGGTACGCCTGCATCGACGCGAATGAGTCGTACAGCTGTCCCATCTCGTCAACGCGGGTGGTCTCCGGGAGCGTACTGTTGATGTCACCGGCAGCGATGTCCTCGGCGCTTTCGGCCACGCGGGAGAGCGCGTTCGCGGTTCCGCGCCCGATTGTCACACCGACGACGAACAGTGCCCCGACGGCAAGCGCAAGCAGGAGCACGATGTTTTGTGAGACAGCCGATTGCAGTGCGAACGCGCGGTCCTGGGGCACGTGATACAGCAGCGCCCACTCAGTGCCGGTCACCGGCGTGTACGCCATCACGTACTGACCGTCTTCCATCCCCGTTCTGGCGGAGACAGATTTGTAGCCGGTCTCGCCGTTCAGTGCCGCTTCGACACTCGTGTCGGTCGCGTCCCCGGTCGCCGCGTACTGTTCGAGAATCGAACTCTTTCGATTGTCGAGTATGATCTGGCCGTCCGACCCGACTACCTTCACGTCGCCGGTCGCAAACGGTGAGGTAAATTCATGAGAGCGCGCCTCAAGCGACGCCGTCAACACGACGTATTCGTCGCTGCCGGAGACGGGCTGGACGAAGGCGATAACCGACTCGTTACCGCTCTGGTACGCTTCTGACGTGCTCGTCGGTCCCGATGAGACGACCGTACCACTCGCGTCCGTCCACGGGTCGTCAACGTCGCTCAGTGCGACGCCGTTCAGTTCGTCGTCGGTGCTGGCAGTGACTGTGCCGTCAGCGGCGTCGACGTAATGAAGCGCGCGAACGTCTCCCGGGAGCCCAATCAGCTTCTGTTCGAGCCACCGCTGATGTTCTCTGTCCGTAGTCGACTCGGACCGGTCACCGATAGACGCCGCAAGGAACGATGCCGTCGACTGCTTGTTCGAGACCCACGTGGAGACGGAACTCGATTGGGACTCCGCAACACCGCGGATCTGCTCTTCTGTCTGTGACTCGACCAGCGCTCCCGTCTCGAGGTTGATGGCTGCCCCACCGAGTGCGAGCAAGACGACCACGCCGAGCAACAGCACACCGAACTTCGCCGCGTACCGCCGCCGAATGACGCTTGGGAGCGCGCGCTCCGTCGCCTGCACCATCCGGCTCGGGAGCGAACTCATCGGTTCCCTCCCGATTTGAAGAACTGCGGTTGCAATAGCTCCAGAGACTCGACTGACCCATCAGTGACTCGCTCGATGAGGTACGAACTCAGCGGCTCGAGATTGCCGGTCAGGTCGACGCTTCCAGACGCACCTTGGTAATTCACTGCTCGTCCTGCTTCGGTAAGTGACCGAACACGGCCGAAGTCGCCGACTGAGACGGTGTGGCCGGACCCGCCGGAAACTGACTGAATGGTCTCGGCGATCGCCGGCCCGCTGGCTTCACCGGCCTGCTCGGCGGCACACGCCATCAAAAACAGCGCGTCGTAGGCGTTGACCGAGTACGCTCTGGGATCATCGATGTCCGAGAGTCGGCGGACAAGCTCGAAGTACGCCTGCGTCCGCGCTGATGACAGCGACGCGCTGTAGAACCCGTCGTAATACGACGGGAGGTCGCCGCCGAACATCCCCGCAGACAACACCCATGGAACGTCGTACTCCGACTGGCTGTACGCATCAAGGATACCGCGCTCCTGACCGGAGACACTAGTAAAGCTGACGGCATCGGGGTCGCTCTGGAACACGTCTGCGAGCGTGTCGTCGAACGATTCCGACGACGGGTCGTACCGAATATCGGCGACGACCTCGGCGTCTAATACGTCGCGTTGCACTTCGGCCAGTCCGGCCCCGAAGGAGTTGTCGATACTCAGTAGTGCGACGGAGTCCGCGTCGATGTAGAGCGGGTCGTCGACGGCCTTCGCCATTACCACTGCCTGCGTCCCGTCGCTTGGCACTGTTCGGCCGAAGTACTTCCGCCCGTTGGCCCGGCCGGCAGTCGATAGCTGCGGGGCAGTACTGGCGGGGCTGACCTCCATAATTTCGTCGCTGGCAGCCTCCGGCGCGAGCGCGAGCGACGCGTCACTGACGAGGCCACCGACGAAACCGACGACACCACGGTCGGCGAGCGAGCGGTACTGTTCGACAGCAGTTTCGGCGCTCGCCTCGGTATCGAGGATGGTCACTTCGACGCTATTACCGCCGATTCCACCGCCAGCGTTGACATCGTTCACAGCCTGCTCGACCATGCGCTTGCCGTGTTGCCCGAGTGGAGCGAGTGCACCACTGAGCGGAAGGAGTGCACCAAACTGCACAGTGTCACCGCTTCCGCTCAGAGATCCAAGACAGCCAGACGAGAGGCCCAAACTCCCAACAGCTAAACACTTTTTGAGAACATTACGCCTCGAATCTGAGTACATGTGAGTAGAGACTGAATTTCAGAATAAACCCCTTTCGGCAAGAATATCATTTATGATAGCATTCGTGTAAATAAAGAGAGCTATCCACTGGTATTTGTAGTCAAAATAATAGATGACGGGGTATCCAGTACCTGTAGCCAGAAGAACAGACGGCGAGGCTGTTTCAGTCCACGTAGTCGATATCTTCGCCGAGCTGCTGGGCGGCCTTCTCCTGTTCGGCCTCGCTCTGTCCGTATATCTGTGGGCTCTCGACGCCGGTGACGACAATCATCGTCTCCATCTTGCCCTCGAACTCGTTGTTGACCGACGCACCCCAAATGATTCGGGCGTCGGGGTCGATGCGGTCGTAAATCTCCTCGACGACGCCCTCGGCTTCCTCGATGCTCATGTCGGGGCCGCCGACGACGTTGACGAGCGCGGAGTTCGCGCCGTCGAACTCCACGTCGAGCAGCGGCGAGCGAAGCGCCGACCGGATGGAGTCCTGGGCCTTGTTCTCGGAGTCGGACTCGCCGAGGCCGATCATCGCGACGCCGCCGTTCTCCATGATAGTGCGAACGTCAGCGAAGTCCACGTTGACGAGGCCGGGCTTGGTGATCAGTTCAGTCATGCCCTTGACCGAGCGCATGAGGACGCGGTCACAGATCTTGAAGGCGTCCTGTAGCGGCATCGACGGCGCGTAGTCCAGCAGGCGGTCGTTCGGGACGACGATCACGGTGTCAGATACGGAGCGGAGCCGTTCGAGGCCGGCGTCGGCGTTGGCACGCCGGCGCTCACCCTCCGCAGTAAACGGAATCGTGACGATAGAGATGGTGAGTGCGCCAGCTTCTTGCGCAGCCTGTGCGACGACCGGGGCCGCGCCAGTTCCGGTCCCGCCGCCGAGACCCGCCGTGACGAACACCATGTCCGAGCCGTCGATGGACTGCTGGATATCCTCGATATCTTCCTGTGCCGCCTCCTCACCGATTTTCGGGACCGAACCCGCGCCGCGGCCGCCGGTGCGTTTGCGGCCGATGAGAATCTTGGTATCGGCAGCCACCTCGTCGGCGAGGTGCTGTGCGTCGGTGTTTGCGGCGACGAGTTTGGCCCCGTGGATGCCCTCCTCCATCATCCGGGTGACCGTGTTCCCGCCGGCACCGCCACAGCCGACGACCGTAATCTTCGTCTCTAGGTCCTTGACGACGCTTGCCAGTTCCTCGTCGGACATTGTCCCCGACGTGGACATGTCCTGTGACGGTGTCGATGACGTCTCGCTGACATTTCCTCCGTCCGCGTCCTCCCCGTCTTGTTCTGCCTCGTCGATAGCGTCGTCAATTATCGAATCCATAATTTAAAGCGTCCTTGCAGACGAATAGTTATTAGTTTTCCCCCTATGTCTGACGCTTGTCTGACGTGTTGAGTCCCAGTTTCGGCGTCTAACACGCCAGTGTTCACAGCGTATATCGACGTATACGCTCTCGCTGGAACCGCTCTGGCTCTATCTCTTCTCCATCGATTTCGACTGACTCACCCGAGGCAAGCTTCCCGAACTTCGGTCCTTCAGGGATGCCGGCTGTGCGCGCGAGATCCGGGTCGAACGCTGTCTCGCGGGCAACAAGTTCGTCCGCAGTCCACTCGACACTGTCGAATCTTCGTTCGAGGATTTCGACGAGCGGGGCGACGACCGCTTGCAGGTCCGCCTCCGCCGGGCAGACAATCGGTCCGGTGAGGACGGTGCCGTTTTGTTCGGTCGCGTACGCGATGGACTGATTTTCGACGGTCTCGCGCAGCGCCTCGCTATCGACCCCGCGCACGTCCGAGATGAGTTCGTTCGGCAGGTCAAGAATCGTCCATTCCCCGTCGTATCCGGGCGCAAGCTTCCCGAACCTGAGACCGTCGTCGACCGGCCGGACAGCGTCTTCCAGCGTCTCGACGAGGTCCAGGTCGACAGCGGTTGTCTCCCGAACGAAGGTCTCACTGACGACACGGTAGCCCAGCGACTCGATAGCCGCCTGGAGGTCTGGGCGTTCGCCCTCCATGAGGGCGTAGTCGGCCGCACTGGCTGCCAAAGCGCGTTCGAGAACGGCGTCGCGCTCCTCGTCGCTGTCGGCCCACTCCGCCAGCGCCTCCAGCGACCAGTTAGCGGCGATGTGGCCGACCGCCCAGTCCGTCTCGCGGACGACGCGCTCGAACCGCGGCGCGTAGTGGCCGCCGCCGACGCCCAGCAGGTGGCGGCGCGTCCCGTTCTCTCGCGGCTTGTCGGCCGGTTCGTCCGCAAGGTCCAGTATCGCTCTGGCGGCGGCGTCGGCGGCGTCCGGGTCCTCCCACTGTGGTTCCGCGCTGCCGACCTCGACGAACATCGACGGAACGCCGACCGCCGTCGGACCGTGGTGGGTACACTCCATACCAACCTCATAGCCCGGCGGGGCATGGCGCTGGAGCGCCGAAATCACGGCCTCGTGTGCGCCGGGGCAGGCGCGGGCGAACCGACCGTCCTCGCCACCGTACTCCGCGACGCCGAAGTTCCCGGTGTGGTGTGCCGTCAGGAGTTCGTCCGTCTCGCCGGCATGTTTCGAAGCGAACACCAGCAGGTCCGGGTCGTCGAACGCCGCCGCGACGTTTTCGATGTCCAGATGAAGCGCCTCGAACTCACGGAGTTCCACGCTGTCAGTCCGGTACACTGTGCCGCCGCCATCGGCGTCGGGCCGCGTCTCGTCGACGCGAGTGTCCCAGTCTCGCAGGGAGCGCAGGTGCTCACCGATATGAGTCGACGCCGCGTCAGCATGTGAGACGACGATTCCAAGCATCAGTCCGCGTTCTCCAGATTGGCCGGTTCATGACCCATTGCGGTCCGGACGGCGTCTCCGGCCAGCCCGAACAGGTGTTTCAGCGCCTCGCGGCGCTGGATGAACAGTCCGGCCCCGGCGACGACGTACAGCGCTGTGTAGGCAAGTAGGAGGTCGTGGCTCGATATCGGCACGGCGACGAGGTCCCTGATGATAGCGAACTCCAGAATCACCTGCGAAATGAACAGCGCGAACAGCCCGACCGCTTCGCGGATACTGATCTCGAAGTTGACCAGAATCGCAAGCGCGAAGAAGGACTGGGCCGCCGTAATCCAGATTTCCGCACCCTGTCTGGCGTCGAACGGCAGGACGCCGTACCCGCCGAGCGCGATGGAGTACACCACTGCGATGGTCCCGATGAGAAGTGTCCACTGATTGAGTTTCGAGGAGATGAGCGCGTTGAATCCGGCTGTCGACCGGGCCTTGTTGACCAGCACGGCGACGACGATGAGTTCGGGCGACTCGCTGGCCAGCGGGGCGACCCACTGAATCATGAAGAACTCGGGGACGCCGTTGGCGACACCGATCTCTTCGAGGCCGTGGGCGAACGGCTCGACCGCAGTGAATATCATCGCACCGGAGTAGCCAAACAGCGCCAGGACAACGAGCGGCCGCCACGGCAGCGACCACCCCTGGAAGTACTTCGGCACGCCGACGGTGTGCTCGCTGTGTTCGATGTCGGACTTGAGCACGAGACCGATGTACGCGACGTACAGGCCGACCAGAAACAGCGTATCGAGGATACCGATACCGCCGCCAAACGGGACGAGAAACGCCCATATCGTCGCCAGAAAGAGGAAGGTAATCTCGGTCGCGATGTCGGTGTCCAGCTGGACGGCGTCGGTCAGGAAGCCGTCGCGTTTCGTGACTGCGGGGTCTTGCGTTTTCGCGGCCCGCCAGACCGTGAACACGGCGATGCCGGCCCAGCCGATGCCGATGAGAATACGGTTCGCGCCGGTCATGTTCGCGATGGCGAGGTTCGCGTCGTGACAGGCGCGAGCGAGGCCCCCGGTCGCAGACTCGATTTCTGCCGCCGTGAACTGGCGACAGGCTTCCGTCGTCGCGCCACCCGCCCCGGCGTTCCAGGCGTACAGCGCGTCGACGGCGTACTCGGGAGCAACGGCGAGAATGGCGAGGACAGCGATAGCGAAGGCTCTTGGCACGTCTTTCTCGGCTGTTTCAGCGCCCCAGGCCAGCAGGAACGACGCCCCGAGAACGGCGAGCCCACTGACCGCGACGGTGGTCACGTTCCCGACTTCGATGCCGGTGATAAAGAGGTAAATCCAGCCGACGGTCAGGGCCAGCGCGACGGCAACCTGAATCAGTGGATGGCGTAGACGACTCACTGTCGGAAGTGTGGCTGGGTCCGGCTGAAAAGCTTGCGAAAGTGTCGGCCGGAGGCTGTGTCCCGCAGAGCGTGGCGTTGATACGACCGGGGCGCGCTGACGTTGGTATGGACGTTTACGGACTTCTCGGAAACCCGGTCGGGCACTCGCTGTCGCCGCCGATGCACGAGGCGGGCTACGAGGCACTGGGACTTGATGCACGCTACGTCACGTTCGAACCACCAGCGGACTCTGGTGCTGCGGCCATCGAGGCGGCAGAGACGCTCGGAATAAGCGGCCTCAACGTCACAATCCCGTTCAAACAGGACGTGCTAGACGCCGTCAACCCCGCGCCGCTCGCCGAGCGCATCGGCGCGGTCAACACCGTCGATTTCACCGGTGACACGCCGACAGGCTACAACACCGACGCGGTCGGTGCGGTCAGAGCGCTGAACCACCACGAGGTACCGCTATCGGGTACCGCTGTCGTCGTCGGAGCCGGCGGCGCGGGCCGGGCGGTCGCGTTCGGTCTCGCCGATGAAGGGCTGTCGGTGAAGGTCGCAAACCGGACCGAATCGAAAGCCCATGCGCTCGCCGATGCGGTCCCGGACGCGACGGGCCATGGCCTTGATTCGCTTCCCGGTCTACTCGCGGACGCCGACATCCTCGTCAACTGTACGAGCGTGGGCATGGAGGAAGACGAGACGCCGGTTCCCGCCGACGCGTTGCACGGCGACCTTGCGGTGCTCGATGCGGTGTACACGCCGATTGAGACCCGCCTGCTACAGGACGCGGCGGCTGCGGGCGCAACGACCGTTGACGGCGCGTGGATGCTCCTGTATCAGGGGGTCGAAGCGTTCGAACGCTGGACTGGCCAAGACGCGCCAGTAGATAGTATGAACAGCCAGTTGCGTGAACACCTGTAGCGGACCGGTCACCAGCAAGAGATTTGTGTAGGGGATAAATACGTTCATGTATGGGTCTGCTTCAGAAATTGAAATCCGCCCTTGGGCTTGACGGGACTGGGTCATCCACGTCGGGAACGAATCGCGACGTGGACGTGACCGTCGAGCGAGAGCCCTCTACTGAAGACGAAGACGCTGTGAAGGGGACGAACACTGCCGCGACTACCGAGACCCACACATCCGATACTGCGGACGGGGCCGGTACTGCATCGGGGACTGGGAGTGGAACATCGACGCAGACGGACGAGTCAGAGACCGCTGCGTCACCGACCGCCACCGACGACGAATCAGAATCTGCGACCGATGCTTCTCCCCCGGAGTCCGAGCAAGACACAGCGCTCGACGACGAAGCCAGCGACTCGGAGAGCAGCGCTGACGAGGAACCGGCCGAGGCTGACGACGAGGACGTAGCTGAGACCGGCGACGGGGAAAACACCGCCCCTGTCACGGAAATCAAAGGTATCGGTCCCGCCTACGCCGACCGGCTCGACGGTATCGGTATCGAGACGGTCAGCGAACTCGCCGCTGGGGACGCAGCGGACATCGCCGCGGACACCGACCTCTCAGAGAGCCGCGTTTCGGGCTGGATCGAGCGGGCAGAAGAGTTCTGAGACAACTGGCAGTCCATCTTTTTGAACCGCAAGGGAATTAGTCGCCGCACTGCTTTCATTCGGTAATGCAATCGGTCGAAACCGACCGGACTACGTTCACCGACCTCGCGGCCGACGCACCCGCAGCGGCGCGCGTCCCCGTCGAGGTGCACGTGGATATCGACGACCCGTTTCTCGCCTATCGTCGGGCGCGTGACGAGACGGGGGGCGTGTATCTGGCGACCACCGGCGGCCAGTCGGGCTGGGGCTACTTCGGGACCGCTCCCGCGAACTTTCGCGAGGTCAGCCCCAGAGCGGGCGGGACCCTCGCCGCACTGACCGAATTTGTCGAGGGCGAGCGATTGGTCCGCGGTGACTGTGGCGTGCCGTATCCCTGCGGAGCCGTCGGGTGGCTTTCGTACGACGTGGCGCGGGAACTGGAGTCACTGCCCGACAGCGCCGACGCCGACCGCGCGCTCCCGAACCTCCAGATAGCTCGCTACGACCGCTTCGCGGCCTGGGAGGAGCCCCGCGGTGAGTCGGTAACGCTGCGCGTGACAGCCTGCCCGCGAATCGGCGACTTCGAAACGGCCGAACTGGCCTACGAGTTCGGCAAACAGCACGCGCTTGACCTGGCTCGGGCGGCCGTACAGGGCGACCCGGGTGTCGAGGACCCGCCGGTCGAGGCCGACGAAGCGACCTTCGAGAGCGACTGTACGCGCGAGTCATTCGCTGACCGGGTCCGGGCCGTCAAGCAGTACATCCGCGAGGGCGACACGTTTCAGGCGAACGTCTCACAGCGCCTCCGTGCCCCCGCAGCGGTCCATCCGGTCGAGGCCTTCGACGCGCTTCGGAGCGTGAATCCAGCACCGTACTCCGCCTTACTTGAGTTCCCCGGCGTCGACCTCGTCAGCGCCAGTCCGGAACTGCTCTTGCACCGTGACGGCGACCGAATCGAGACTGAACCCATCGCCGGCACCCGCCCGCGGGGCGAAACGCCCGAAGCCGACGACCAACTGGAAGCGGACCTGCGTGACGACGAGAAGGAGCGGGCCGAACACGCGATGCTCGTCGATCTGGAGCGCAACGACCTCGGGAAAGTGAGCAAATTTGGGAGCGTCGAGGTGTCGGACTACCGCCGCGTCGACCGCTACTCCGAGGTGATGCATCTGGTCTCGGTCGTCAAGGGGCAGCTCCGCGACGGCGCGACGCTTGAGGACGCCATCGCCGCGGTGTTCCCCGGCGGGACCATCACCGGCGCGCCCAAACCCCGGACGATGGAGATTATCGATGAGGTCGAAGCCACGCGACGGGGACCGTACACCGGCTCCATCGGCCTGTTCGGCTTCGACGGCCGCGCGACGTTGAACATCGTCATCAGGACCTTAGTCCGGTACGCCGAGGAATACCACCTCCGTGTCGGTGCCGGCGTCGTCCACGATTCGGACCCGGACAGCGAGTATCAGGAGACACTGGATAAGGGCCGGGCGCTCGTCACCGCCGTCGACGAGGCCCTCGGGAGACGCCTCGACCTGACGATGGAGGACGGCGGATGAGTGACCCCCACGGCGGCGGCACTGGCTCGACGGGAGACTCGCTCGCACCGACCGTGCTGGTCGTCGACAACTACGACTCCTTCGCGTACAACCTCGTCCAGTACGTCGGCGAAGTGGTGCTCCGGCTCGGCGGGACCGAAGCCGACGTCGTCGTCCGGCGCAACGATGCCATCGATGTCGAGGGCATCCGCGAGCTGGACCCGGACGGCATCGTCGTCTCACCAGGCCCGGGCACGCCGGAGGACGCCGGCGTCTCAATTCCGATATTCGAGGAGCTGGAATACCCCACGCTGGGAGTCTGTCTCGGCCACCAGGCGCTGTGTGCGGCCAACGGCGCACCTGTCGGCCACGCCGAGGCGGTCGTCCACGGCAAGTCCTCGTCGGTTACTCACGACGGTACTGGCGTGTTCGAAGACATTCCGGAGCCGTTCGAGGTCGGCCGCTACCACTCGCTTGCGGTCGACCGCGAGAACCTCCCTGACGCGCTGACCGAGACAGCGTACACCGTCAGCGACGACGCTGGGGCCGCTGTGGAACCCGATTCAGCCGACGCTGCCGTCGCCGACGGCACGGATGAGTCGCAGGTCGTCATGGGCGTTCGCCACAGTGACCGCCCGCACATCGGCGTCCAGTTCCACCCCGAAAGCATTCTGACCGACCACGGCAAGGCTATGATCGAGAACTTCTGCTTGCTATGCAATACCACGTAAACGGAACGCTCGTCCCCGACGACGAGGCGACGGTGTCAGTGCGCGACCGCGGGTTCATGTACGGCGACGCGGCCTTTGAAACACTCCGGGCCTACGGGGGCGAACCGTTCCAGTGGGACGCCCACCGCGAGCGGCTTCAGCGCACGGCCGAGACGCTGGGCTTCGCCGACGCCGTGCCCGATGACCTCCGGGAGCGCGTCGACGATACGCTCGCTGCCAACGACCTCGACGAGGCCTACGTCCGACTGTCTGTCACGCGTGGCGTCCAGCCCGGAAAGCTCACGCCGGGAGCCGATGTTGACCCCACTATCGTCGTCATCTGCAAGGAACTCCCGCGGGGCGGGTTAGAGGGCGAACGCGTCTGGGACGGACCGGCGTCGGTCCAGACGGTCCGGACCCGACGGATTCCCAGCGAGGCCGTCCCGGCAGACGCGAAGACCCACAATTACCTCAACGGCATCCTCGGCCGACTGGAACTCCGAAAGGCCGCCGCCGGCGGTGAACCAGCTGACGAGTGTCTCATCCGGGATATGGACGGCAATCTGGCCGAGGGGGCGACGAGCAACCTCTTTTTCGTCACCGACAACGGCCTCCGGACACCGAGCGCGGACCTCGACCTGCTGCCGGGGGTCACCCGCGACATCGTGATGGACATCGCCCGAGGCGAAGAGTTCCCCGTCGAAACAGGCCACTACTCGCTCGATGCCCTGCGCGACGCCGACGAGGCGTTTCTCACGAACTCGACGTGGGAAATCCGACCGATTGAGACCGTCGACGGCATCTCCGTGGGGAGCGGGCCGATGACGAAACTCCTCCAGCGGCTGTTCGACGAGCGAATCGAGCAGCAGCACTACTGACGCAGATGCAGTCCTGGTGTTCGTCTCCTCGATACGAGAATAGCGCCGGGACCGGCGGTTTAAAACGGCTTAGGTCCCTACAAGCAGGTAGTATGGACGAGGACAGCCGTATCGTCGCGCTGGACGAGGTGCCCGATGACGGAACATTTCTGTTTACTGTTCGCGACGGGTTCGACACGAAGGAAGCGATTATCGTCGAGTTATCTGACGCCGTCGTCGCGTTCGAGAACTACTGTCCACACTGGACGGATGTCCGACTGGACAAAGGAAGTGGAGCAACGGTTCGCAATGGGCAACTCGTCTGTGAGAAACACGGGGCCACGTTCGAGTCCGATTCGGGGCTGTGTAACTACGGCCCCTGCGAGGGGGCGGTTCTGGAGGAAGTCGCTATTACCACCGAGGACGGCGACATCTATCTGACCGACGAGCGCTACGAGTTCGAAAATCAGGGCCCTTCCGGCGACCACGACCTCTCCTCACGCGGTCGCATCGGCTTCTCCGGGAACTGAACGTACAGCAGCGGTGCCGCGGAGCGTTTCAGCTGATTCGGTACGCAGGCTCCGAGACAGCCTCACATTTACACTCCGGACACCGACTCGGTCGGTTGGTCAGGTCATCGAAGTCTGTGAAGCCACACTCTTCACATTCCGGTGGGGCGACGAGAAGCTCTTCGTCAGTCGAGTCTAGGGATTTCGCGATGTGTTCTACGTGCGTGAGTGCGTCGCTGGTCTGTATCTCGAACTCGTTCGCGATTGTCCCGGCGGCCATCGCTTCGTCGCGTAGTTGATCAGCGATGCGCTGGCGCGTCGTCCGACTTGCCTCGCGCATGGGAAAAGTTCGCATCCAACTGTTATATGCTTTGTTCTGTTCTCGTACCGCCGCAGTGGGGCTCTCCTGATGTTCCTGTCTCAGCCACGATAGTTTATCACTGTCGGCAGTGAATAGCGACATCCAATGTTCGACAGCATTCTCGTTCCGACCGACGGCAGCCCCGGTTCCGAGCGCGCGTTCGAAGTGGCCGCCACGCTCGCCCGCACTCACGATGCGGCCGTCCACGTCCTCTCAGTTGTCGACGAGCACGGACCCACGGACGACTGGGACTACGACGGCGACTCCCCAGCAGAAGCGTTCGTCGAGTCCCAGGCCGACCACGTCGACACCGACGGTCTGTCCATCACCGCCGCGGTCCGCGAGGGGGTCGTCCACGATGCGGTTCTCGACTACGGCGACGCGAACGACATCGACCTCATCGTGATGGGAACCCACGGTCGGACTGGTGTCCGTCGGTTCCTCCTCGGCAGCGTGACCGAGAAAGTCGTCCGCCTCGCCGATGTGCCAGTCCTCTCAGTCAGAGCCGACGCTGAGCCGGGACCCGTCTCGTTTGACGACATTCTGCTCCCGACCGATGGCAGTAGCGGGGCAGAGGCGGCTATCGAACCGGCGGGCGCGCTCGCAAACACAACCGATGCCACTGTCCACCTCGTTTCGGTCGTGGACACTCGGTCACTCGGTATCGATGTCGGGTCGAGCGTTATCATCGACGAACTGGAGTCGGTTGCGACGGACGCCGTAGAGAATGCGTCCGACCGGCTCTCTGAGCTGGGAGTTGAGACCGTCGAGACAGCCATCACCCATGGTGTCCCGTATCGGGCCATCCTCAACGCCATCGAGGAGACTGATGCTGACCTCGTCGTCATCGGGACCCACGGCCGCACTGGTATCGACCGCTACCTGCTGGGCAGCGTCGCGGAAAAACTGGTCCGAACCTCGCCGGTGCCGGTGATGACTGTTCGAGCTTCGGATGCCGGTGACGAAAGCTAGCATCGCTCCCAGTGGTCTGTCATGGCGATATTACCAGCCGGCGAGACGCCGTTCGAACGACCCTCGACCGACCTATCCGAAGTTTTCGACCTTCGCGTCGTCGGTACTGACGCCGGCAGCTTCGAGCGCTTCCGTGGCCGCATCTAGGAAGTCCGCGAAGCCGTAAATAAACACTTGACCGCCGTCCTCGACGGCATCAGCGACCGGCTCGGTCAGGGACGCCCCACCACCGATGACTGAGACGAGCGCCCCGGCCTGTGCGAGCGCGTCCAGTCGGTCCTCGTGGACCGGCGCGTCGTCCTGATACACGACTGCAGCCTCGTTGCCGTCATCCAGTGCACGTTCGGCGATACCGACCGCCGGGCCGACACCGGGACCGCCAGCGAGGACGACGACGCGACTCTCGCCTTCGTAGTAGTCCGACCCGAACGGCCCAGCGATACGGACGCCGTCGCCCGCTTCGAGCGCGCCGAGATGTGGTGCCAGTTCGCCGTCGGGGTCGATGCCGACGGTGATCTCGAACGCCTCGTCGACCGTCGGCGAGGAGATAGTGTAGAACCGGGAGATGTCCTCTCCATCGACGGTCAGTGTCAGCTTGACGAACTGACCGGGCTGTGCGTCGAAGGCCTCTGGTGTCTCAAAGTCAATCGCCACGGTGTCCGGTCCGGCATCTCGGACGGCAACCACGTCGAGGACTCGTTCATCCATACCTCAGAGTTACCGTGGCTGGGCAAGGGGGTTACGGTCGCGGAGTTTCAGTCTACCCGGCCCGCGTTGCCGGTTTTTTCACACATACGAGTGATGATGCCGTTTTTCGCTCGAAACTATGTGAAAATTCACTCGAAAGCGAGTAGTGCGCGCGCGGGCGGTTACGGAAGGCTTTTCCTACCACGCTGGCTACCCGAGGGATATAATGCCAGAGGACCTGAACTGGGCCATCGGCGGCGAAGCCGGCGATGGAATCGACTCCACCGGGAAGATCTTCGCGCAGGCACTCTCCCGGGCTGGTCGACACGTCTTCACCTCAAAGGACTTCGCCTCCCGCATCCGTGGCGGGTACACTGCTTACAAGGTACGGACGTCAGTCGACCGAGTTGAGAGTGTCGTCGACCGCCTCGACATCCTGATCGCACTCACCGAGCGCACGAT
>NZ_AOLQ01000039.1 GCF_000337775.1 Haloarcula vallismortis ATCC 29715 | reverse complement strand
CATCTCCTCGATGTTGATGTTCTCGGCGATGGCGGCGTACACATCGTCGATGTAAGCGACCCACTCTTCGCGGGCGTGTGATGGGTGGCACGTCTCCTCGACGACCCCCTCTTCCCACGTCGGTGGGTGGGTGGTGTCACTCATCGGAATCACCCTCTTCGTCGAGGTATGCTTCGCCTTTCGTCGTCAGCACGACCGCGCCTTTGCCGTTCGGCGTCGCCTTCTCGTGGTCAGGGTCGAGTTCCGCGAAACCTTTGCGGAGGACGCGGTGGACGACACGGTAACCGTAGTCTTGGCTACCGTTCGGCCCGACGGCGATTGCGAGTTGGTTCATCGACGCGTACGCGCCGTTATCGAGTTTTTCGAGTGCGCTGTGCATTTGCGGGCCGACGAGTTCGCCCTCGTCGGTGGTTCTGAATTCTCTCATTTCTGGAGGTTTGGCCGGTCTCGTCAGGGCACGGGGGCCAATCACGTGCCGACGCCCGTGTGGGCGTTTCGACCGTTGGCGAACGAGGAGGGTTGGTCGGGTGCGTTAGAGCTGCACGCCCC
>NZ_AOLQ01000038.1 GCF_000337775.1 Haloarcula vallismortis ATCC 29715 | reverse complement strand
ATGCTTTGATGACTAAACCGAGACGTTCTAGCACCGAAGGCGACAGAAACGCCGAGCATAACACTATCGAAGCCGGGACTCTGCCCCCCGTGGCATCGACGCCAGAATGTGGTCGTCGACGTGTGGGGTGTCGAGGCTCGTTGAAATCTAAGTTGCTGGCTGGCTTTCGAATGTTGCTGTCTGAATAGCCACGTCCTATTACAGGGCACTTTTAATTCACCGACAAGAGGTGTCCAGATTAACTGCGATACGGACGCTCAGACCTGCGGAATCGTGTTCTCTGCCGACGGTAAGCAGGAATTCAGTGAAACAATCATAGCCGCCAAAGCGTACATCTGACAGTGACGTAGCTGACAGGCGAATCGTTCAGTAATGGACTGACGGGCAGCGTCGGCTCTCCTGTGGGACTTCGACTTGGCCTAACTCCGGTCACGTCCGGAACTGCTCGCGCTGCTGGACGAGCGTAGCACTCCGTAGTTCATCGGCCCTCAAATGAAAAACCCGTTCAGTTGCCGCGTTACTCGCTGCTGCTTTCGGAGTCGCCGCCGCTCTTTTGCTCTGCCAGCCAATCCTCGTACTCGTCCTGCGGGACGACTTCAACGGTCCCGAGCATCTGTGAGTGACCGGAGCCACAGTACTCGGCACAGTAGAGCTGGTACGTGCCGGTATTCGTCGCGCGGGTTCGGAGACTGTTGTACTGGCCGGGGAACGCGTCGGATTTCAGCCCCAGCCCGGGAACGTGGAACGCGTGTAGCCAGTCAGTCGACGTGACCCGCAAAGATACGTCTTGATTGGCCGGTATCTTCAGGTCCGTCGTGGTGCTCACTTCCGCCTCACCGTCCCAGCTCGACTCGTTGTAGTAGAACGTCCAGCCGTACCGCTGGGCTTCGACGGTAATGAGTTCAGTGTCCTGTTCCTGTAGTTCGGCCTGGTCACCGGCCTCGGCGGTGACGTACGGGCTCGCCATCACCTGATAGGAGGCGACACCGACGAACAGGAGAATGATCGCCGTCGCGATGGTCCAGGTGACCTCGAGTCGGCGGTTCTCCTGTGTAGGGAGCGCCTCCTCCTGATTACGGAACCGCCAGACGGTGTAGATCAAAATCCCTTCGACGAGGACCGTAATCGGGATAGCAACGTAGAGGAGGTTCATGTTCAACCCCCAGATGAGACTATCCGTTGTCGAGTCCTGAATCTGTGCGGCGGCGGCCGGCTCGGCGGCGAGTGCGAGCAACGCAGCACCGAACAGAGCGACCAGACCGGCGCGTTTCCGGGTCATGGATGCGGCTTAGGATTTCGGAGATAAATAACTGCTGTCTTCGCCACAACCCCTCGATTTGCAACAGTAGGGTAGCAGACTCGCTCCAGACAGAGACAGCGGAATCGCGGGGTCTAAGTGGACAGCAGCGAAGGATACAACAATGGCAGAGAGCCGGACCTTCACCGGGCTGCTCGCCGCGACCGCTGTCGGCGTGTACTTGCTAGTTCTCGCCGGCGCGACGACAACGCTCACGGATGCGGCAGCAGCCTGCACGACTTGGCCGCTGTGTGACGGACCGGTCGACGTGACGAACACGGCCCTGCTGGTCGCCTGGGGGCACCGACTCGTCGCGGCCGTCGTCGGACTCCTCGTGGTGGCCGTGGCCGCCATCGGGCTTCGATCCGGCTGTCGCGGCCGGGTCAGGGCAGCTATCCTCCTCGGCACCGCGCTGTACCCGGTCCAGATAGCGCTGGGGGCTGTCGTCGCGACGAGCACCGAGACGGCACTTCCCGGCGCCCACCTCGCTCTGGGGATGGGAATCTTCGGCTCGTTCGTGCTGGCCCTAGCGTGGCACCTCGAAGCTGAGACGGGCAGTGATGACGAGACGCCGGTGAAGAACCCGACACCTGCGCCGGAACCGACCGGAGACGAAAGCGCCGGCCGGACCACAACACTCTCGCTCCGCGAACGCCTCGTCGGGACCGCATCTGCGTACTTCCGCCTGATGAAGCCCCGGCTGATGTGGCTTCTGTGCCTGGTCGCCGCCGCCGGGATGGCACTTGCGGCCGGTGAGGCGCTCACCGTCCGGACGGTGCTGCTCACGCTCGGGGGCGGCGTCCTCTCTATCGGCGCGTCGGGGACGTTCAACCACGTTCTCGAACGTGACATCGACAAGCGGATGGACCGGACCTCGGACCGTCCCATCGCGACCCACCAGATTCCGGTCCGGAACGCGCTGGCGTTCGGACTACTCTTGTCGTTCGCCTCGCTCTGGCTGTTCTGGCAGGTAAACATGCTTGTGGCGCTGCTCGGACTAACCGCGATTGTGTTCTACAGCGTTATCTACACGCTCGTGTTGAAGCCTAACACTGTCCAGAACACTGTCCTCGGTGGGGCTGCCGGTGCACTGCCGGCGCTCATCGGCTGGGTCGCCGCTGACGGGACGGTCGGCCTCCCGGGGGTTGTCCTTGCCGTCGTCATCTTCCTCTGGACGCCGGCGCACTTCTACAACCTCGCGCTCGCGTACAAGGACGACTACGAGGCGGGCGGCTTCCCGATGATGCCGGTCGTCCGCGGCGAGACGGAGACGCGCAAGCACATCGTCTACTATCTCGGAGCGACGCTCATCGCCTCGGGTGTTCTGGGCGTGCTCACGTCGCTTGGCTGGCTGTACGCCGTCACGTCGGTGTTGCTGGGTGCGGTGTTCCTCTGGGCCGTCATCCTGCTCCACCGCGAGCAGACCGAAGCGGCGGCGTTCCGGGCGTTCCACGCGTCGAACGCCTACCTCGGGGCAGTCCTGATCGCCATCGTCGTCGACGCACTCGCACTATGAGCACCACGACAGCAGCTTTCAGAGATGCGATCCCGGACACGCGCTCGCTGGTGACCTGGGCAGCCGTATTGAACGCGGAAGTTATCCTCGTTCTGGGCTACGTCCTCAACACGGCCCAACCCGCGACGGACCCGTTCCTTCTGCTGTTCCCGTTCATCTGGCTCAACATCGCCGGTCTCGTTGTCCTGCGGGTGCGGCCGGAACTGACCGACCGCCGTCGGACGCTCGGCAGTGCGGTTATCGCTCTGGGCTATCTACTCGTGTTAGGGTACGTCGGCGGCGTCTACGGAACGGGCGGCCAGGGGACGGGGGTCCGGCTAGTCACGCAGGCCCCGCCCGGATTCTCGCCGACGGTCGTGTTCAGCGGTGCGACCCTCAGCGTAGTGCTCATTCCGTGGAAAGTCGCCGGCTACCTGGCGCTCTCGTATCTGGTGTTCGTGACCGCCGTCGACGCGAGCGGCGGCGCGGTTGGCGGCATCGTCGGCCTGTTTTCGTGTGTCTCCTGTGTCCTCCCGATTATCGCGTCGATACTGGGCGGATTCGTGGGCGTCGGGGCAACGCTGTCACAGGCGGCCCTGTCCCAGTCGTATGGTCTTTCGACAGTGGTGTTCGTCACCTCGGTCGGACTGCTGTACGGCGTCCACCGGTTCGACGTGACGCTCGTCAGTCGGCTCCGAACATTAGTCGACCGACCATAGCGCTTTCACGTTGACAGGCGTAAAGGCCGATATGAGCACCGTCGAAATCGAATACTGTGTCCCATGTGGATTCCGCGAGCGAGCGGTAACCGTCCAGCAGGCGATTCTGTCCGGACTTGAGCGGGAACTCGACAGCGTCCGACTGGTCATGGGCGACCACGGGGTGTTCAGGATTAGCGTGGACGACGAGACGGTCTACGACAAAGCCGAGGCCAGCGACGAGTTCGACGTGGACGCTATCGTCCGTGACATCAGATCGTACGTCACGTAGCAGGCCACAGTGATACTGGCACCGGAACGCCGTGGCGAAGTCCCACCAGTATGAGAAGATATACCGCACAACAAACTATTTATTGTTCTGCTGTGACACTTCCGGCACATGGCGACGAAAACCGAATTCTGTGACCACTGTGAAACCACCAGACCAGTCGTTACGGACAAGCCGTGGCTCCCGGCTGTCTGTCTGGAATGTGGCCGCAACGTGTAACCCATAGTGGCGCGAGAACGGAACTGCTTTCGGCGGCCCGACCGGACGAGGGCGCATGGACGAGGTACTGGTCGCGTCGGATGTCGGGCGACGCTACGGCGATACGGTCGCACTTGACGGTGTTTCGCTGACGGCGACCGCCGGCGAGGTGCTCGCACTGGTCGGGCCCAACGGAGCTGGCAAGACGACGCTCGTACGGGCGTTGACCGGAACGACGGATGCGACTGGCGAGGTACGGCTGTTCGGCCAGTCCCCCAGAACGGTCGCCCGCGACCGAATCGGTCTGTTGCCACAGTCGTTTGCGCCCCACGAGCGACTGACGGCTCGGGAACTGCTCGAGTACTACGCCGGTCTCTACGACGATACTCGCGACGTCGAGGCTGTCCTCGACGACGTCGGTCTATTAGACACTGCTAGTACAACCTACGAGAACCTTTCAGGCGGACAGCAGCGACGGACCTGTGTTGCGACGGCGCTGATTAACGACCCGGACCTCCTCGTGCTGGACGAACCCACAACCGGCATCGACCCAGCCGGGCGGCGTGACCTCTGGCGACTGCTGGAGGGGCTTGCCGACCGCGGTGTGACGATTCTCGTCACGACACATTACATGGAGGAAGCCCAGCGCCTCGCGGACCGCGTCGGTCTCCTCGCTGACGGGACACTCATCGCACTGGATTCGCCGGAGGAACTCGTCGCTGAGCACGGCGGCGACAGCCAGCTCATCGTGGATGGGACCTTCGATGAAGCCGCTGTGGCGGCCATCGACTACCCGGCGGAGACAGCACTCCGGAACGGCCGGCTGGTCGTCTACGGCATCCGTCCGGAATCTATCGGTAACATCACTGCGCAACTGGGCGAGGCGGGCATCGAGTACGACAGTCTGACCTGGAAACAGCCGGACTTAGAGGACGTGTACCTCGAACTCACCGGGACGGCCGTCGGCCGGCGCGGCGAACCACAGCAGACGGAGCCGGTCGCGGGTGGTGTCCAATGAGCCGACTGGGTCGCCTCACGGCGGAGACGCGAGCAGCGTCGCTGGCCTTCCTCCGGCGACGGACGGCCGTCTTCTTCACGTTCTTCTTCCCGGTCATCATCGTCGTCATCTTCGGCGTGCTGGTCCAGACCCAGCCGGGCGGCGGCGGGCTGTTCACCGAGCCACCGAGCTTCTATGCGCCGGGGTATCTGGCGGTCGTCGTTCTGTTTACGCCGCTCTCTCGCGTCGGCAGCGAAGTGGCCCGTCACCGAGACGGGAACCGTTTCGAAAAGCTGGCGACGACGCCGCTGACCCGGACCGAGTGGCTGCTGGCACAGACGCTCGTCAACGTCGTCATCATCGGCATCGCCGGCCTCTTGATTCTGGGCCTGATGGTGTGGCTCACCGGCGCAACAATCCGCCTGTCGGGGCTGTTGTTCCCGTTTGTCGGCCTTGGCGTCGCACTGTTCTGTGCTGTCGGGGCGATGCTGGGCAGTCTCGCGGACTCGCAAGACGGCGTCATCGCGGCGAGCAACGGCATTGCGCTGCCGTTGCTCTTCCTCTCAGAGACGTTCGTCCCACAGACGCTCCTCCCCACGTGGCTGCCGACCTGGCTCTCGCCGCTGACGTACTTTTCGCGTGGCGTCCGTGCGGCGACGACGGGGACTGGCGAAGCGCTCGGCCCGCTCGCTGTTCTCACCGTCTGTGCCGTCGTCGGCTTTGCTGTCGGCGCACGGCTTCTCCCGCGCACGGACTGAATCCACTGTGCTGAGTGGCCCTACAGACGCGCGACAGACGACAACAGATCGAACAGTTCGTCTCTGGTCGCGTTCCCTGCCTTGATTGCGTCCTTCGGGTCACGACCCATCTCCTGTACTGCTTCGATGGCGCGGTCGGGGCCGTAGTCGTAATGATACACCAACCATGCGGCGAGTGCCTGTCCGGTGCGACCGATGCCGGCCAGACAATGAACGACAACTCGTTCCTCTGTCTCACAGGCGTCGACGAGGAACGGCAGAATCTCGTTGTGGAGGCGGTCCTGTGGGATAAGTCGGTGGTCGGGAACGGGTACGTGGCGGACTGATGACGCTCCGAAGGCCGCCCGATAGCGCTGGATATTGGCCCCAGCGTCGTCGAGCTGTTGCCCGGGAAGCAGACAGCAGACTCGCTCGATGTCGTGTGCCTGCATATGTGCGACCCACTCATCGAGAGCATCCTGATGCGTGGCGGCCGTATGCCAGCCCGGCGCACAGGACCCGTAGACGTACTCTTCGTTGGAGGTTGCAGGCGCGAAGCGGTGTGGATTCACGATGGGCATAGCACCCGTTACCCTGCCTATCTTACCGACCCTCTTCACTCTACCCACCCAGTTCTCAGCTGTGATTCTCTGCATAAAAAACGTCCTCGTACGGTCGTTTTCAAACCCTGACCAGCGTCAGTGACCACGTTTATACTGTCAGTTCCCCCTACGTCAAGACATGGTGACGTTTCTCGCCGGCGGGACGGGAACGCCGAAGCTCCTCGCCGGTGCCGACGACGTGTTTTCACCCGCGGCGACGACTGTCGTCGCCAACACCGGGGACGATATCGAACTGGGTGGGCATCTGGTCTGTCCCGACCTCGATACCGTCCTGTTTCTGGACGGTGCTGTCCTCGACCGAGAGATGTGGTGGGGTATCGCCGACGACACCGCAGAGACACACGCCGAACTGACGCGGCTCGCCGACGCCGCCGGGCTCGAAGGCGGCCCGCGATACCTCTCCGACGATGCACAGACCGCGGGGCGTGACATCGCTCGCTGGCGGCGCTTCTCGGGCGTCGCGGAGTTCATGCACATCGGCGACCGGGACCGCGCGGTCCACGTCACACGGACCTCGCTGCTTGACGAGGGCCACTCGCTGACCGAGGTGACGCGAACGCTCGCCGACGCGTTCGAACTGGAGCGGACCCTGCTACCGATGAGCAACGACCCTGTCGCGTCCATCATCCACACGCCGACCGGCCCGATGCATTTCCAGGAGTGGTGGGTCGGTCATAACGGGGAACCACCGGTCGAAGACGTGGAGTTTCGTGGCTCTGAGGCGGCCAGCGCGACGGATGCCGTCCTGACCGCACTCGAAGATACTGTCGTTATTGGTCCGTCAAATCCCGTGACCTCGCTCGGGCCGATGCTCGCCATCGATGAGGTCGAAGAGGCACTCCACGAAACAACGGTTGTCGCCATCTCGCCGTTCATAGAAGACACGGTGTTCTCGGGGCCAGCAGCGGACCTGATGGCCGGCGTCGGCGTTGAGCCAAGTACCGCTGGCGTGGCCGAGTCATACCCCTTCGCCGATGCGTTCGTACTGGACAACGACGATTCGACGCCGCTCGACGTGCCGGTCGTCCGAACCGACACTTCTCTTGACGACGAGGCTGACGCCGAACGGGTGGCTCGCGCCGTCGAAACAGCCCTCTCGGAGGTGGCCTGATGTTCGAGCCGCGGGTCGCGCTTGCGAGTTTGAGTGGCGAGGCCAACGCGTCGTGGGCCCGCGCGGTCGAGTCTCAGGTCGGATGTGCGTTCCTCGGCGGTATCGCACTTGACGACCGGACCCGCGAGGCCGCCCAAGCGATGACGGACCGCGACCGCTCCGAGTTCCTGCCGGACGATCCGGTCGCGTTCGTCGACGACCAGTTGGCTTCGCTTGCAGACGCACCGTTACGCCCGGCGTTCAACGTCCGGAGCGCGACGCTCGCGCCCGTCGAGCGTACTGCTGCCGTTTGCCAGCGTCACGACGCCATCGTCGAGATCAATGCCCACTGCCGGCAAGACGAGATGTGCGCCGCCGGTGCTGGCGAGGCACTGCTCCGGGACCCGGAGCGACTGGCGACGTTCGTGGAAGCAGCCGCGTCGACAGGGGCGACGGTCTCGGTGAAAGGACGTGCTGAACTCGACGGCGTCTCGCTCCCAGCCATTGCTCACGCCATCGAAGCGGCTGGTGGCGACATGTTCCACGTCGACGCGATGGACTCGGAGTCCGTCATCGCCGAGGTGACCGACGCCACCGACCTGTTCGTCGTCGCAAACAACGGCGTTCGAGGGGCGGAGACCGCACAGGAGTACCTCGCCTACGGCGCTGATGCGGTCAGTGTCGGGCGTGCAAGCGACAATCCCGATACGCTCCGTGCTGTCCGGGAAGCGACAGCGGGATGGTTCGCGTCGGAGGTGTCACCGTGAGCGACCGGTTGGTCGGACAGAACGCCCAGCTGGCACTACTGCTGGAGGTCTCCGGCACGCCGAAGCCCGGCAACGTCGACCGAAAGCGGGAGTACGACGACCTCCGGTTCGAGCACTTCATGGCCGGTGCCGTGGGAGCACGTCCGGGGCTCGACCGCGCGGCTGCGGGCGACTCTATCGGTCCCGCGTTCGAGACTGCTGTCGAGGGGATGGCCGCCCAATCGGGCGGGAACACCCAGTTCGGGGCGCTGCTGACGCTTACGCCGCTGGCGGCCGCGGCCGTCGATGGGCGACTGTCGCCGTCCGGTGTGGACGCCGTTGTCCGCGAGACGACCGTCGAGGATGCGGCGGCGTTCTACCGCGCCTTCGAACACGTCGATGTAGCCGTCGACGACCCGCCGGACGGGCTGGAACCGCTCGATGTCCGCCGCGGGAGCGACGCGATTCCGGAACTCCGGGCGCGGGGACTGACCCTGTTCGATGTAATGGAGTCAAGTGCTGAGGTCGACGGTGTGGCAGCCGAGTGGGTCTCCGGCTTCGAGCGCGTCTTCGAGGCTGCCGAGTGGCTACTGAACGGGTCGGGACCCGTTGCAGACCGCGCGTCTGCCGTGTTCCTCGAACTGCTTGCAGCGGAACCGGACACCTTCATCGCCACGCGACAGAACCGCGAAACCGCCACAGAGGTCCAGCGACGGGCACAGGCCGTTCTCGACGGCGACGAAGACGCAACCGACCTCGCCGAGGAGTTCGTCCAGCGGGACATCAATCCCGGAACGACTGCGGATATCGTTGCCGGTGCGTTGTTCGTCGCGCTGGAACGGGGGCTCGAAGTGTGACCGGGGAGCTGCCGCCAGACGGAACTGACGTACAGACGGCGTGGCCCGTCGCGCTCGCCGGCGTCACCGAGACGGTCGTCACCACGCTGGGACCGAATGAGCGCTGGAACATCGCTGCGCTGGGTGTCCATGCACCAGACGGTGACGGGCCAGCCACGGCGACGACGTGGGGACGGACCCGGACCTGGCGGAACTTCCGGGAGCGTGGGGATGGCTACGTTCAGTTCACTCGCGACCCGGTCGATTTCGCCGAAGCGGCGCTGTCAGTCCGCGAGGAAGACGACCCGGTCATTGACAGCGCAGACGCGTGGGTAGAGGTCGACGTTGAACGGCGTGATTCTGGAGCAGAAGGGAACACACAGTGGGTCGAGTGGGGACTCCACCCTGTCGACAGTGCCGTTGAGCGGCGCGTCGTGCCGACGACGAACCGCGGCCACGCTGCCGTCGTCGAGGCGACGGTCGCGGCTTCGCGACTGGACGTGCCGAGCTACGACCGCGAGACGTTGCTGGAGCGCCTCGCCTATTTCGAGTCCGTGGTCGACACGGCCGGCAGCGAGCGCGAGCAAGCGGCCTTCCAGCGCGTGCGTGAGCTAGTCGATGCCGAGTGGTAGCGACTCCGCACGGAATCAGGGGCAAACAGGCGACACACCACAGTCGGTGACAGGCTGTGTCGCACTCCCGCTGGGCCTGCCACAGCGACGGTCAGCGCACGGCAGTGCCTGGTTCCGCCCCTCCTGATAAACATTCGCGTGCGTGGTCCGTTCCGAACCCTTTTTGAGTGCGACCAAGCAAGTAGCGCGCATGGCAATCAAACCCGCCTACGTCAAGAAGACCGGGACGCTCCTCATGGAGCGATACCCTGACGCCTTCGGTGCAGACTTCGAACACAACAAAGACGTCGTCGAGGAACTGACCAACATCGAATCAAAGGGTGTCCGCAACCGCATCGCCGGCTACGTCACCCGGAAGATGAACAACCCGGTCGAAGCGTAACTCGGTTTTTTCTCTCTGTCTCCCGCAACAACGAGCTATTGCTCTCTTCTGCCCGCTACTGCTCTGGTTGGGTGGCCTGACTGTCGCTCTGGCGCTTTCGGTGGATGATGCCCTGCATGTTGGCGGTGCGGGCGGCGATGTCGCGGAACGACTCGCCGACATCGCTGTCCTCGTCCAGAACGAGCGGCTCGCCGGTCGCGCCACCTTCCCTGACTTCGGGGTCGAGCGGGATCTCGCCGAGGAACGGCATCTCCGTCTCGTCGGCGAACTCGCGGCCGCCGCCGCTGCCGAAGATGTCGTGCGTGCCGCCACAGTCCGGGCAGACGAACGACGACATGTTCTCGACGATACCCAGGACGGGAGTTTCGTGGCGGCCGAACATCCGGAGCCCCTTCCGGGCGTCGTCGAGGGCGACCTCCTCCGGCGTCGTAACGATGACGGCTCCGGAGACGGGCACCTGCTGGAGCATCGTCAGCTGCGTGTCGCCGGTCCCCGGCGGCAGGTCAACGACCATGTAGTCGAGTTCGCCCCAGAGCACGTCGTCCCAGAGCTGCGTGAGGACGTTGTCGACCATCGGGCCGCGGAAGATGACCGGGTCGTCCTTGCCGACGAGGAAGTCCATGCTCATCAGTTTCATCCCGTGTTTCTCGACGGGGATGATCTCCTCGTCCTCTGTCGCGCGCGGCTGTTCGTCGGCGTCGAGCATCCGGGGGACGTTCGGACCGTACACGTCGGCGTCGAACAGGCCGACGCGGGCCCCGAGCCGCGAGAGACCCGCGGCGAGGTTCACCGCGACAGTAGACTTGCCGACGCCGCCTTTCCCTGAAGCGACCGCAATGACGTTCTTGACCTTCGGGAGCGGGTCCTCGGCCTCCGGAACGCCGCGGTCGACGCTCGCCGAGAGATCTATTTCGCGGTCGATGTCGCTAAGCGCCTCGCGGACCTCGTTCGCGATGCTCGTCTCCGTCGGCGAGTACGGCGCACCGAGCGCCAGGTCGATGCTGATCTCGTCATCAGTCACGTCGATGCTGTTTATCAGGCCGAGTGAGACGATGTCGGCTCCCAGGTCCGGGTCCTCGACCGTTCGCAGGCGCTCGCGTACGTCGTCTGTATTCATGCACAGGAGTAGGTCCCGGAGGTGCGATAAGAATTGTGACACTGCCGAGCACGGCCAGAGCGGCTTAATCGTTCTCACACGTGTGCAGGTGCACGCGGGAAGGCCAGTTCAGAGGTCCGCGAACTTCGAACTCAGGGACGCCGGAACACGTAGACGCTCTCTCCGCCCAACTCGGCGCGGAGTTCGCCGCTGTCGTGGTCGAACACGAGCCGTTCTGGCGACCCAGCAAACGAGTGCAGTGGCATGCCGGTGTCTACCGTGCCGTCGGGAGCCACTGCAATGTGGGTTCGGCCACTGAAATCGGCCCGAAGCGTGCCGTCCTCCGCTTCTGTGACGGCGTCAGGCCCCGCAAACTGTTCTAACTGGGCACGGACTGTTGCCCGCTCAGCTGGGTCGACACTGCTACCGCCGTCGGTGCTGTGCCGGTGCATATGCTGGTGTGTGTCTCCAGTGACGAAGGGATTGTGCTGGCTCGTCTCCTGTGGCAGGACTTGCTATTAGATGTCTCAGTGGGTATGTCTCGGAGTCACGCAGCCAGCCCCCTTCGTTGCGTTTAAATACAACCCCGGAATAGAATCGGATAGACTCGTGTAGGGGGACCAGCCCCCGAGTCCGTGTGCTGCGGGCGCGAGTGTCATAGAACGCGTGTCGTGGTAGCCAAGCCTGGCCCAAGGCGCAGGGTTGCTAACTCTGTGGCGTACAGCCTCCGGGGTTCGAATCCCCGCCACGACGCTCACCCATCAGTACCTACATATGAGTGCAGAAGACCCCAACGCGGGCGAGGACGCGGATGCCGAAGAGGAGGAGGACATCCGCTATTTCGTCCGTATCGGACAGACAGACCTCGACGGGACGAAATCCGTCGAGCGAGCACTGACAGAACTGAACGGTATCGGCCACCGGGCCGCCCGAATTATCGCCCAGAAGGCGGACGTCGACCGGCGCGCGGTCTTCGGCAAGCTCGACGACGACGTTATCGAGCGCGTCGTCGACAACGTCGAGAACTTCGCCGATGAGGTGCCCGAGTGGATGGCCAATCACCAGAAGGACTACTTCACCGGTGAGACCACCCACGAGACCGGCAACGACCTCCAGCTCACCTGCCGGCAGGACATCAACCGCATGAAGATGATTGACTCCTACCGCGGTGTCCGCCACAAGCGCGGCCAGAAGGTCCGTGGACAGCGTACCAAGTCCACTGGCCGGACGGAGGGGACCATCGGCGTCAACGTCGAGGCGATTAAGGAAGAGCAGGCTGAGGAAGCCGCCGCGGAGGATGACGAATAATGGCGCTTGGTTCAAACACGAAGTTCTACGAGACGCCGAATCATCCCTTCCAGGGCGAACGTATCGCCGACGAGGCTAACCTCATCGGCCGCTACGGCCTGAAGAACAAGGAAGAACTCTGGCGCGCACAGTCAGAGCTTCGTGGCTACCGCCGCGAGGCCCGGAAGCTGCTGGGCAGCGCCGGCGAGCACGAGACCGAGGCCGAGGAGTTCCTCGCCCGTCTCAAGCGCTACGGCATCCTCAACGAGCAGGACCAGCTCGACGACGTGCTGTCGCTTGACGTGACCGACGTGCTGGAACGCCGCCTGCAGACGGTCGTCTACCGCAAAGGCTACGCGAACACGCCCGAGCAGGCCCGCCAGTTCATCGTTCACGGACACATCGTGCTGGACGACGCTCGCGTCACCCGACCCGGCATGACAGTCGAAACCGCCGTCGAGAGCTCGGTCGGCTTCGACGAGCACAGCTCGCTGTCGGACGAACTCCATCCTGAGCGCGCGGAGGCCCAAGAATGAGCGAAGAAACCGAAGACATCTGGGGCATCGCCCACGTGCACGCATCGTTCAACAACACGATCATCACCATCACCGACCAGACCGGCGCAGAGACGCTCGCAAAGAGCTCCGGCGGGACGGTCGTCAAGCAGAACCGCGACGAAGCGTCGCCGTATGCGGCGATGCAGATGGCCGAGGTCGTTGCGGAGAAGGCCCTCGACCGTGGTGTCGAGGGCGTCGACGTTCGGGTCCGCGGTCCCGGCGGCAACCTCCAGACCTCGCCCGGCCCAGGTGCGCAGGCGACGATCCGCGCACTCGCCCGAGCGGGGCTGGAGATCGGTCGCATCGAGGACGTCACGCCGACCCCGCACGACGGTACTCGTGCACCCAAGAACTCCGGATTCTAACCAATGACACAGGACTACGAGGTTGAGTTCGTCGAACGCGGCGAGCGCGAGGCCCGCATCCTCGTGCGCGGCATCACGCCGGCCTTCGCCAACGGCATCCGTCGGGCGATGGTCGCGGACGTGCCGACGTTCAGTATCGATACCGTCCGCGTCATCGAGAACACCAGCGTGATGTTCAACGAGCAGATCGGTCTCCGACTGGGACTGGTCCCGCTGACGACCGACCTCGACGACTTCGAGATCGGTGACGAGGTGACGCTGTCGCTGTCCGTCGACGGGCCGGCCACGGCCTACTCCAGCGACCTCGTCTCCTCGGACCCGATGGTCGAAGCCGCTGACGACAACATCCCGATCATCGACCTCAAGGAGGGCCAACGTCTCGAAGTCGAGGCCGACGCCGTCCTCGACACTGGTCGGGAACACGCCAAACACCAGGGCGGCGTGGCCGTCGGCTACCGACACCTCCAGCAGGTGGAGGTTGTCGGCGACCTCGGCGAGTTCGAGGACGACGATCCGAACATCCTGCGTGGCGTCATCGAAGAGCAGGCGGCCGAACACGCCGCCGGCGACGCCACTAACGGCGAACTGGTCGCGACAGACGAGTTCGACAACGACCTCCGGAACCGGTATCCCGGCAAGGAGGTCGAGGTCTCGGACGTGCCGAACGCGTTCGTGTTCCACGTCGAGACCGACGGCTCGTTCACCACCGAGGAACTGGTCCTGCGCGCGGTCGAGACGCTGCGTGACCGCGCGACCGAACTGAAAGACGCAGTCCAGCTGTAACGACACAATGCCCCGACACACCCCACCACTACCGATGACCGCCCGCTCCCCGAGCGCGAGGACCGAAAGGGGTTTTACGGGGCACGCAAAACGAACAATCGCGCGCAGGGATAGCCAAGTTTGGCCAACGGCGCAGCGTTCAGGGCGCTGTCCCGTAGGGGTCCGCAGGTTCAAATCCTGCTCCCTGCACTTTTCCCACAACGGAGGAATCATATGAGTAAGACGAACCCGAGACTCAGTAGTCTCATCGCCGACCTGAAGTCAGCCGCCCGCAGTTCGGGCGGTGCTGTCTGGGGCGACGTCGCCGAGCGCTTAGAAAAGCCACGGCGCACACACGCGGAAGTCAACCTCGGCCGTATCGAACGATACGCCCAGGAAGACGAAACCGTCGTTGTGCCCGGCAAGGTGCTTGGCTCCGGTGTCCTGCAGAAGGACGTCACCGTCGCCGCTGTCGACTTCTCCGGAACCGCCGAGACGAAGATCGACCAGGTTGGAGAGGCTGTATCACTCGAACAGGCAATCGAAAACAACCCAGAAGGCTCCCACGTCCGGGTGATCCGATGAGCGTCGCAGAGTTTGACGCGGATGTCATCGTTGACGCCCGCGACTGTATCATGGGCCGCGTCGCATCACAGGTCGCCGAACGCGCGCTCGATGGCGAGACGGTCGCCGTCGTCAACGCCGAACGCGCCGTGATCACCGGCCGAGAGGAGCAGATCACGGAGAAGTACAAGAAACGTGTCGACATCGGTAACGACAACGGGTACTTCTACCCCAAGCGACCGGACGGTATCTTCAAGCGCACCATCCGTGGCATGCTGCCCCACAAGAAGCAGCGTGGCCGCGAAGCGTTCGAGAACGTCCGTGTCTACCTCGGCAACCCGTACGACGAGGACGGCGAGGTCCTAGACGGCACGTCGCTTGACCGACTGTCGAACATCAAGTTCGTCACGCTGGGCGAAATCAGCGAAACGCTTGGAGCGAACAAGACATGGTAACGAACACGTCTGGCAAGAAGAAGACCGCCGTCGCCCGCGCAACCGTTCGCGAGGGCGAGGGCCGCGTGCGTATCGACTCGCAGCCGGTCGAACTCGTCGACCCGGAGCTGGCGCAGCTCAAGATGCTGGAACCGTTCCGCATCGCCGAGGACGACCTCCGCGGCGAGGTTGACGTTGAAGTGTCCGTCGAGGGTGGCGGCGTTATGGGGCAGGCAGACGCCGCCCGAACCGCCATCGCTCGCGGGCTCGTCGACCACACTAACGACGCTGAACTCCGTGACGCATTCATGGAGTTCGACCGCTCGCTGCTGGTCAACGACGTTCGCCAGTCCGAACCCAAGAAGTGGGGCGGCCCCGGTGCGCGGGCCCGCTACCAGAAATCGTACCGCTAAGGTGATTCAGGTATGATGGTACCGGTTCGGTGTTTCACGTGCGGTAACGTCGTCGGCGAGCACTGGGAAGAGTTCAAGGCACGCACCCGCGAGGCCGAGGAGCCCGAGGACCCGGAGAAGGTCCTCGACGAACTTGGCGTCGAGCGGCACTGCTGTCGCCGGATGCTCGTCTCACACAAAGACCTCGTCGACATCGTCTCACCCTACCAATGAACGCACAGGAAAGCCGCTACGAGAAGGCCCGCAAGCTCGGTGCGCGAGCGCTGCAGTTGGCCCACGGTGCTCCCGTGCTCATCGAGACGGAACACACCCAGCCGATACTCATCGCCGCCGAGGAGTACGACGCTGGCGTCCTACCGTTTACGGTCAACAGGAGTGACTAACGATGACGCTCATCACAGACATCAGACTCCGCCGCGTCCTCGACTCCCGCGGGAACGCGACCGTCGAGGCCGATGTTCTCACCGAGAGTGGGGGCTTCGGTCGTGGCAAGGCACCGAGCGGCGCAAGCACGGGCGAGTACGAAGCCATCGAGCTCCCCGCTAACGAAGCCATCGCCAAGGCCCGCGAGGAGGCACTCCCGCGGCTTATCGGTGAGGTCCACGCCGGGAACCAGCGTGACGTCGACGCGGCACTGCACGCCGCCGACGGCACGGACGACTTCTCCGGCATCGGCGCCAACAGCGCTGTCGCCATCTCGATGGCGGCCGCCAAGGCCGGTGCCGACGTGCTGGGCGCACCGCTGTACCAGCACCTCGGCGGTACGTTCCGGGGCAACGAGTACCCGACGCCGCTTGGCAACATCATCGGCGGCGGTGAACACGCTGCGGACGCGACCAACATTCAGGAGTTCCTCGCGGCCCCCGTCGGCGCACCGAGCGTCGAAGAGGCCGTCTTCGCCAACGCCGCGGTCCACCAGGAAGTCCACGACATTCTGGCCGACCGCGACCTGCCAGCGGGCAAGGGCGACGAGGGTGCCTGGGCACCGTCCGTCTCGGACGACGAAGCGTTCGAGATTATGGACGAGGCCGTCGAGACTGTCGCCGACGACTTTGGCTTCGCAATCTCCTTTGGCCTCGACGTTGCTGGCGCAGAACTCTACGACGAGGAGGAGGACGGCTACGTCTACGACGACGGCGTCAAATCCACCGAAGCGCAGATCGAGTACATCGCCGGGAAGGTCGAGGAGTACGACCTCGTCTACGTCGAGGACCCCCTCGACGAGAACGACTACGAGGCCTTCGCGGACCTGACCGCACAGGTCGGTGACCAGACGCTCGTCTGTGGTGACGACCTGTTCGTCACGAACGTCGAGCGCCTGCAGGCCGGTATCAACGCCGACGCCGGGAACTCCATCCTGATCAAGCCCAACCAGATCGGGACGCTCACCGACGCTGTCGACGCCATCGAACTGGCGACGGCAAGCGGCTACGAGTCCGTCGTCTCCCACCGCAGCGGTGAGACGGAAGACACGACAATCGCACACCTCGCTGTCGCCACTGACGCACCGTTCATCAAGACCGGCGCGGTCGGCGGCGAGCGCACAGCCAAGCTGAACGAACTAATCCGTATCGAGGACAACGCAGTATGAGCGGCAACGAAAAAGAAGGTCTCGACGCGTCCGACTCCGACTTCGACCCGTCCGACGAGGACGACGAAGCGGTCGACGCGGAGACCGAAACGGAAGCCGAACAGCCCGCCGACGACGCCGACGAGGCGACAGAGGCCGAACCAACCGATGCCGACACGGAGGCCGACGAAGAAGCCGAGGCCGACGAGGCCGCCGGCCCGCAGCTGGACGAGGACGTCATGCCCGACGAGCAGTCGGAGGCCGACCTCCTCATCCCCGTCGAGGACTACCTCGGCGCCGGTGTCCACATCGGGACCCAGCAGAAGACCCAGGACATGGAGCGGTTCATCCACCGCGTCCGGACCGACGGGCTGTACGTGCTGGACGTCTCGATGACCGACGAGCGCATCCGGACCGCCGCGGACTTCCTGTCCAACTACGAACCGGAGCAGATTCTGGCCGCATCGTCGCGCCAGTACGGTCGGTTCCCGGCCGAGAAGTTCGCCGAAGCCATTGGCGCACGCGTCCGCACCGGCCGGTTCATCCCCGGCACGCTGACCAACCCCGACTACGACGGCTACATCGAGCCTGACATCGTGGTCGTCACCGACCCGATTGGTGACGCCCAGGCTGTCAAGGAGGCCATCACGGTCGGGATCCCGGTCATCGCGATGTGTGACTCCAACAACACCACGTCGAACGTCGACCTGGTCGTCCCGACGAACAACAAGGGGCGTAAGGCGCTGTCGGTCGTCTACTGGCTGCTGGCCAACGAGACGCTCGACCGTCGCGGTGCCGAGCCGACGTACGGACTCGACGACTTCGAGTCCGACCTCTAACGTCGCTGAACTGTTTCGTTTTTCCGCCCGTTGACCTGCGAGTGGCAACACCGGTCGCTCCAACACAAGACCTACCACGAGACCCGGAGTAGGGCTGGCAAATGGGAGAGGGAGACACGTTCGTCAACGCCGTTATCGGTGCCGTCGCGACCGCACTGCTGAGTGGGTTCGTCCCACTCGCACCGCTGCTCGGCGGCGGCATCGCGGGCTACCTCGAAGGTGGCGAGCGAGCCGACGGCGTCCGCGTCGGCCTGCTGTCCGGCGTCGTCGGGCTGGCAATTTCGCTGGTCTTCTTCGTGGTCGTGTTCGTTTTCCTGGCCGCGTTTCTGGCGTTCGTTCCCGAGGCGCTTGGCGTGTTCGGCGCACTGGGGCTGGTCGTGCTCGTTCTGGGAACGCTCACGACAGTCGCGTACTTTCTCGGACTGAGCGCGCTCGGCGGGTGGCTGGGCAACTACGTCAGGTACGATACGACTATCGGCGACTGACAGCTCACACAGTGTCGGTAACTACATCACTCGGGACGCTACTACCAGCAACGCATATGCGCGAGTCGGTGAGAAACGCGGGTCTCGGTGCATTCGTGACGATTGCGCTGTCTTTCATTCCCTTCTCGTCGGTGGCCGGCGGTGCCATCGCCGCGGCGAACCACGGTGGCGGCTACCGGACCGGACTCTGGCTGGGGTCGCTGGCCGGCGTCTGTGCGATGGTCCCCTTGCTCGCACTCTTCATCCCGGCGCTGTACATCGTCGGGTTCCTCGGGTTCGGAATCCCGCCCGGGACGCCCGGGTACGACCTGTTTCTGGCACTCGTCTTTGCGTTCTTTCTGCTGTACACTGTCGGTCTCAGCGCGCTTGGCGGCCTCGGCGGGGTCTGGGTATCGGCACACACCGACTGGAATCTAGATGCCGACCGCTGGCTCTAAACGCGCCAGAGCCGCCCGCTGTCCGATATTTGGCATACCATTCAAGCGTGTTCGGCACTAATAGCGGCTGATGTCAAAGACGCCGCCCGGACCGAAGGGCGAACCGCTGTTCGGCAGTAGTCGTACGTACGCTCGGGACCCGTTCCGATTCATCTCAGCGCTGGAGCGGGCTTACGGCGACGTCGCCCGTTTCGACATGGGGCCGATGGACACGGTCATGCTGTGTGACCCGACGGCAATCGAGCGCGTGCTGGTCTCGGAGGCCGACCGGTTCCGAAAGCCAGACTTCCAGGGCGACGCGCTGGGGGATTTACTGGGTGACGGGCTGTTGCTGAGCGAGGGCGAGACGTGGGAGCAGCAGCGAAAGCTCGCGAACCCCGCGTTCTCGATGGCTCGGCTGTCGGGGATGGCCGAGCGCATTACCGGTCACGCAGAGGACCGCATCGCCGACTGGTCCCACGGGGACATCATTGACGCCGAGCAGTCGATGACGCGGGTCACGCTGGACGTGATTCTGGACCTGATGATGGGCGTCGAACTCTCCGAACAGCGAGTCCAGACCATTGAAGAGCAGTTGTTGCCGCTAGGCCAGCGGTTCGAGCCGGACCCGATCCGCTTTGCCATGCCGGAGTGGATGCCGATGCCCGACGACGGCGAGTTCGACCGTGCCGTACGGACGCTGGATGAGGTGCTGGACGACATCATCGCGGTCCGCGAGGATTCGCTTGGGACGGATGAGGACGGCCCGATGGACTTCCTGTCGGTGCTCCTGCGCGCTCGCGACGAGGGGAACCAGTCGCCCGAGCAACTCCGCGACGAGATGATGACGATGCTGCTTGCGGGCCACGACACGACGGCGCTGACGCTGACCTACACGTGGTTCCTGCTGTCGGAACACCCGGAGGTCGAACAGCGAGTCCACGAGGAACTGGACGACGTTATTGGCGACGACCGACCGGGGATGGAACACGTCCGCGAACTGGACTACCTCGAATGGGTGATTCAGGAGGCGATGCGTCTCTACCCGCCAGTGTACACCATCTTCCGGGAGCCGACCGAGGACGTGACGCTGTCGGGCTATGATGTCGAGGCGGGGACGACGCTGATGGTCCCACAGTGGGGCGTCCACCGGTCCGAGCGGTTCTACGACGACCCGGAGACGTTCGACCCGGAGCGCTGGAAGCCCGAGCGAGCCAGCGAACGCCCGCGGTTCGCCTACTTCCCGTTCGGTGGTGGCCCGCGCCACTGTATCGGGAAGCACCTTGCAATGCTGGAAGCGCAACTCATCACCGCAACAACGGCCAGTCAGTATCGACTGGAATTTCAGGGGGAAACACCGCTGGAACTGCTGCCGTCGCTGACTGCTCACCCACGACAGCAGATGTCGATGCGCGTGCAGGAGCGGTAACACGGTCCCCGAGATAACTACTCCGTCGTCGTCGGTTGCCGCCGAGCAGGGCCGGCGTGACAGCTGACTTGGTCACCAGCTATTTACTGCAGAGCCCCGTGTAAACGTGCAAGAAAAGCAGATTTATACGTCGCTCCAGTGACCGATTTCGGTTACGGTCACTGCTAGAGGACCACAGCCGCAACTGATAACCCACTCATGATGACACTACTGCGGACAAGTACTAGCAGTAATCGTCTCGCGCTGTTTATAGTTGTCCTGCACCCGGCGCTGCCCCGGGACCGTGCACAGAGCTACACTGCTCCGGGTATGATTAGTAATTTAGATGGCATTAATCCTGACGCAACGACCGAATCCGAACAGGATACCGGATGACGTCTGAAACCACTGTCAACAGGGACGATAGGGTCCGGGTCCTCTACGTTGGCACCGATGCAGACGACATCGAGGCGCTGTCGGCGGCGCTCGAACGCGAAAACGACCGTTTCATCGTCGAGACAGCTCGTACTATCGACGAGACTGTGGCAATGCTGGCTGCCGATGCCGTCGACTGTCTCGTCTCCGACTACGACCTATCAGGTAGCAACGGTATCGAGCTGCTGGAAACGGTCCGTGACGAGTACTCGACTCTCCCGTTTATTATCTACACCGCGAAAGGAAGCGAGGCAGTCGCCAGCGAGGCAATTTCAGCCGGTGTTACGGACTACCTCAGGAAAGAGCCAGGCAACGAACAGTATGCCGAGCTGGCGAACCGAATCATGGATGCCGTCGACCATTCTTGCTCACAGCGGGCGGTCAGCGAGCGGAACCGAGCGCTACAGAGCTACGAGCGGATGGTCAACTCCATGCAGGAGGCAGCCTGTATTTATGATGCCGAGGGCCGGTTCGAAACCGTCAACGAGACCGTAGCAGAGTGGTACGACACGACGCGTGCTGCGCTCGAAGGACAGAACAGTAGACTCGTTCCGCGTATTCGAGCCGAAGGTGAGACAGACTGTTACCAGGAACTGCTCGACGGAACGCGGGAACAGCTCAGTGGCGAAATCGAAGCTGAGTTCCCCGGCCATGGACACGCAGTGGTCGCGTATCAATTAACGCCGCTACTTGTCGACGGCACTATTGACGGCATCGTCGGCGTGGCACGCGATGTCACCGACCGGAAAGAGCGCGAACAGGAGCTACTCCGGAACAAACGCGCGATAGACGAGGCCCCGGTCGGTGTCGTTATTACCGACCCCGACCAGACGGACAATCCGCTGATCTACGCCAACGACCACTACCGCGACTTGACTGGCTATTCGCTTCCGGAGTTGCTCGGGAAGAACTGCCGGATGCTACAGGGCGAGAACACTGAGCCAGAGCCCGTCGCCGCGATGCGGGACGCTATCGACACAGAGGAGCACGTGACGGTCGAACTCCGGAACTACCGGAAGGACGGGACCGAGTTCTGGAACAGGGTTCGAATCGCGCCGGTTCGAGACGACGACGGGACAGTCGTCAACTACGTCGGGTTCCAGCAGGACATCACGGCGCGGAAACAACGCGAGCAACGGTTAGAGGAAACCTCGTCGCGGCTGGAAGCCCTCTTCGAGAACTCACCGGACATGATCGACGTGCTTGACGCCGACGGAACGATTTGCGACGTGAACCAGCGGTTCTGTGCGGAACTGGGGTACGACGAAAGCGAGGTACTCGGGCGGTCGATCTGGGAGTTCGACCTGACGTTCGACGCCGAGGATGTCCGGACACAGCTTTCCGGATTCAGCGTCGACGAGCGCCGGAAGTTCGAAGGCCTGTACGAGCGCCGCGACGGGTCGACGATGCCGGTCGAAGTACATCTGCTCCGGCTCAACCTCGACGGCGAGGACCGATTCCTGGCGATCAGTCGCGATATCACAGAGCGCAAGGAACGAGAGCAGGAACTCCAACGGCAGAACGAACAGCTCGAACAGTTCGCCAGCGTCGTCAGCCACGACCTGCGGAACCCGCTGACCGTCGCCCGCGGACGCCTCGAACTCCTGCGTGAGGAGTCCGACAGCGAGCATATCGACGCTATCGGCAGCGCACACCGACGCATGGATACGCTCATTGACGACCTGCTCACGCTCGCACGCGACGGCGCGTCACCTGCGTCACCAGTCGTGGTCGACCTTGAGCCGTTTGTCCAGACGTGCTGGCAAAACGTCGATACGAAAGCCGCGACGCTCCGCACTGATATAGACCGCTCCATCCGTGCCGACGAGAGCCGCCTCCGCCAACTGTTCGAGAATCTCGTCCGCAACGCGGTCGAACACGGCGGTGAGGACGTGACCGTGACTGTCGGCGAACTGGCCGACGGCTTCTACGTTGAGGACGACGGTCCCGGCATCCCCGAGGCCGACCGTGGAGACGTGTTTGACGCCGGCTATTCGACGGCGGTCGAAGGGACCGGATTCGGCCTGAGCATCGTGAAACAGGTCACCGACGCCCATGGCTGGACGGTACAGGTCGTCAGCGGGGCCGACGGCGGCGCGCGGTTCGAGTTCACCGGCGTCGATACCGTCTCCGAGTAGCTACCGACTCCGAAAACGCCTAACGCCCTGGGCGCACACGGGCGGGTATGGTCACGTCGAGCGCTCCCGGGAAAGTGTACCTGTTCGGGGAGCACGCAGTCGTCTACGGGGAGCCGGCAGTGCCGTGCGCCATCGAGCGGCGGGTGCACGTGACGGCAACCGAGATCGACGAGGGACTGCGCATCCACGCGAACGACTTACAGCTCGATGGCTTTACCGTCGAGTACTCCGGCGACGGCGAGAGCCATCCGGACGTGGATGTCGCCGAGTCGCTCGTCGAGGCTGGGATGGGGTACGTCAACGAAGCGGTCGCACAGGCTCGTGACGCGGCCGATGCGCCGGGAGCCGGCTTCGAGATATCTGTCGAGGGCGACATCCCGCTCGGGGCGGGACTCGGCTCGTCGGCCGCGCTTGTCGTTGCGGCGATAGACGCAGCGACGAGAGAACTCGGCGTCGGACTATCGGCAAGCGAGATCGCCGACCGCGCCTATCAGGTCGAACACGCAGTACAGGATGGGCAGGCCTCGCGTGCAGACACGTTCTGCTCGGCGATGGGCGGGGCAGTTCGTGTTGAGGGGGACGACTGCCGGCGGCTGGACGGCATCGACACTCTCCCCTTCGTCATCGGTTACGACGGTGGGGCCGGCGATACCGGGGAACTGGTCGCCGGCGTCCGGGACCTCCGTGGGAGGTACGATTTCGCCGCGGACACCGTCACGGCAATCGGTGATATTGTCCGTGAGGGCGAGTCAGTGCTTGTAACGGGAGACTACGAACGGCTCGGGGAACTGATGGATTTCAACCACGGACTGCTCTCGGCGCTTGGCGTCTCCTCGCGGTCGCTGGACTCGATGGTGTGGGCAGCCCGCGACGCCGACGCACACGGCGCGAAACTCACCGGGGCCGGTGGCGGCGGCTGTATCGTCGCGCTGGACGAGACGGACGATGCGCTCACGGCGCTGAAGTACACGCCGGGGTGTGAGGATGTCTTCCGGGCCGGACTCGACACCGACGGAGTCCGGCAGGAATGACGGTCGTCCTCAAACTCGGTGGGAGCGTCATCACCGAGAAAGACGAACCGGAGACGGTTGACCGGGCTGCCCTGTCAGCCGCGGTGTCGGCCATCGCTGAATCGGCCGTCGGTGACGACATCGTCATCGTCCACGGCGGCGGGAGCTTCGGCCACCACCACGCCGCCGACTACGGCGTCAGTACGACTGCGGGGACCCACGACGTGGACGGCGTACAGGCCATCCACGGCGCGATGTGTCGGCTCAACGCCGCTGTCGTGGATGCGCTTACAGAGCACGGGGTCCCGGCTGTCCCGGTCCATCCGTTCTCGGTGGCCGTCCGCGACGCCGACGGCGACCTCTCGTTGCCGACGGCGCAGGTCACGACGCTGCTCGACGAAGGGTTCGTCCCGGTGCTCCACGGCGACCTCGTCGCACACGCCGGCGCCGGCGCGACGGTCCTCAGCGGCGACGAACTGGTTGTCGAACTCGCGCCGGCTGTCGACGCCGAGCGGGTCGGCGTTTGCTCGACTGTTCCCGGTGTTCTCGATGAAGACGGAGCTATCATCGACCGGATCGAGACGTTCGAGGCCGTCGCACCGGCGCTGGGTGGCAGCGACGCGACGGACGTGTCGGGCGGGATGGCCGGCAAGGTCCGTGCGCTGCTTGCGCTCTCGGCCCCTGCCCTCGTGTTCGGCCCTGACGCGCTCTCCGCGTTTCTCGGCGGCGAAAGCCCGGGGACGACTATCGCTGGTGATGACGCCGGCTGAGCGGACGGCCGTCTCTGTCGCCAGCGGGTCTACCCCGGCATACGACGTGGCCAACAGTGTGCGCGACCCGGCTGATACAGCGGTATCCCTATCGGGTTTGGCTGACAGGTAGGTTAAATATCACTTCAACAACTGTCGTAACATATTTGTCCTCTGTTATCAATTATGCGACTATGTCTGCAGTAGGTCTGACCGACGTCTATCGATACGGAACGAGGTTTCTCGGGACATTGCTTGTCGTCGCCGGCGTCGGTGGCGGCCTCATCGCTGCAGGGTACGTGTTGATACAGAACGGCTCGTTTGGCTCGCTCTCGGGGAACGCGGGCTATCGTGCGGTACTCGGTATCGTCGTCGGTGCCCTCGGTGGGCTCCTGTTGCTCTCCGGTCTGCTCGGTCTGACCCACAAGCTCATCGCCGATGCGACGATGGCAGGGACGCTCGCGGCCCGGGCAGCGAGCGATACGGCAGCCGGCAGTCCTCCGGCAAGCGACCAGATAGCAGCTGAAACTGCCGATAGTGACACTGCGCCCGCTGTTGAACCGTCTTCGGACTCCGATGAACCGACGCCAGAACCGGCCGAGCCTGAGCCAGCAGTTTCCCGGGATACCGAGCCGGCCGACGACTCCGCGTCTGCCGAGCCGGCGGTAGGTGAATCCGAGGTGTCGGAACCAGTCGCTGACTCCGAACCGGATGCCGACTCCTCCGGCGAATCGGGGGTTCGGGCATCCACACAGCAAGACCCTGACCCATCAGATGCAGCAGCACCGTCTGGTGGGTCCGACACTGCGGCGGCCGAGGCCGGCGACGGTCCGGTGGCGGCAGCCGACGACGATGCGCCAGCAGATGGCGACTCGATGACAGCCGATGGCCCAATGGCAGAGGTTGACCCAGCGACAGATGAGGACCCTCTGACAGCCAGCGACACACCGGAACAACCGGTAGCTGACGAGACGGTGGCCCCGGCGGCAGATGCAGACGCAGTGGAGACGGCCGCGGCGGCTCAGGACGAACAGATACCGAACCAACAGCCGGCAGAAGACGTATCCGGGCCGGAACCTGAGACGGCAGACGACATCACTGCGGAGCCATCCCCAACTGATCGCGCCGACGACTCTGAACCAGTGGATCCCCAGTCCGACTCTGGCGAGCCGTCGGACCGCGACCTGCTCACGGAGGGCGCTTCCGAAGACCCGGAGCGGAGCACGGAACCACAGGAATGGACGCCGCCGGACCCTGCGGAGTTCGACACACAGAGCGAGGAACCCACGGCGGCCGACGACTGGGGAGCCGGTGAGCCGGCTCCAGCCGACGATGGGGAACTCGAATCTGAAGCCGAGACCGACCCCGCAGGCGTCGGCAGTTTAGATGCTGATAAGGCCGACCAGCACGACGCCGTGACTCAGGATACCCGACTACTCGACGACACCGACGAGACAGACACGTCCAGCGGCCCGCGGACGACAGACGACCTGTTTGGCGGCGCTGATACCGACCAGTCCGGAACCGACGCTGACGAGAGCGTGCCGGGCGAGCCGGAGTCACAGGACACGGAGACGACTGCTGACGAGGACTCGACGCTCGCGGACGACGGTGTCGCTGGCTTCGATGTCTCCAGTGATGACGACCCACTTTCGGACCCCTTAGACGACGAGTAGCGACGAACCCACACCGTTTTAAGAACCGCCGTTGTAGTCCGAAGTAACCGAGCGCACGGCCGCCCGTGGACTGCGGTTCGGCGGCCGGCAGACGGCGGATGTAAGTTGCGGGACGGAAGTCCCTCCCACTGCGGTTGCACAGGCTACGGGCGTACCCGACTGGCCTGGAGCGCCGACGCGGACAATGTCGCCTACATTGCAGATACCGTCGTTGCCGTGCCCCACCGGATGCCCGCGGCCGGCTTTCCACTCGGAGCTACAACCATGGAAGTCGAAATTGCGACAATTGGCGGTTACGAGGCTGTAGGCCGACAGATGACGGCCGTCCGTGCAGGGGACGACGTCGTCATCTTCGACATGGGCCTGAACCTCTCGAAGGTACTGATTCACGACAACGTCGAAACGGAACGGATGCACTCGCTGGACCTCATCGACATGGGTGCCATCCCGGACGACCGGGTCATGTCTGACCTGGAGGGCGACGTGAAGGCCATCGTGCCGACGCACGGTCACCTCGACCACATCGGCGCGATATCCAAGCTCGCCCACCGCTACGACGCCCCCATCGTCGCGTCGCCCTTTACCATCGAGCTCGTCAAACAGCAGATCAAGAGCGAGGAGAAGTTTGGCGTCCAGAACGACCTCGTCAAGATGAGCGCCGGCGAGACGATGTCCATCGGCGAGCGCAACGAGCTGGAGTTCGTCAACGTCACACACTCCATTATCGACGCCATCAACCCTGTGCTCCACACGCCTGAAGGCGCAGTCGTCTACGGGCTCGACAAGCGGATGGACCACACGCCGGTCATCGGCGACCCCATCGACATGAAGCGGTTCCGAGAGATCGGCCGCGAGGGCGTCCTCTGTTACATCGAGGACTGTACGAACGCCGGCCGGAAGGGCCGCACGCCCTCCGAATCCGTCGCCCGTCGCCACCTCAAAGACGTGATGACGAGCATTGAGGACTACGACGGCGGCATCGTCGCCACGACGTTCTCCTCACACATCGCTCGTGTCAAGAGCCTCGTCGAGTTCGCCGACGACATCGGCCGTCAGCCGGTGCTGCTTGGCCGCTCGATGGAGAAGTACTCCGGTACCGCCGAACGACTCGACTTCGTCGACTTCCCGGAAGACCTGGGAATGTACGGCCACCGGAAGTCCGTCGACCGGACGTTCAAGCGGATCATGAACGAGGGCAAGGAGAACTTCTTCCCCATCGTCACGGGCCACCAGGGTGAGCCCCGCGCGATGCTCACCCGCATGGGCCGCGGCGAGACGCCCTACGAGCTAGACGACGGCGACAAGGTGCTGTTCTCGGCCCGGGTCATCCCGGAGCCGACCAACGAGGGCCAGCGCTACCAGTCGGAGAAGCTCCTGGGCATGCAGGGCGCACGCATCTACGACGACATCCACGTTTCCGGCCACCTCCGACAGGAGGGCCACTACGAGATGCTCGACGCGCTCCAGCCGAAAAACGTCATCCCGGCCCACCAGAGCCTCGAAGGGTTCGCACCGTACGTCGACCTCGCGGAAGACATGGGCTACAAAGCCGGACGGGATCTCCACATCACCCGCAACGGCAACATGATCAAGCTCACCGAGTAAATCGATGTCCGAACGCCATCAGCAGGTCGAAGACGCGATTGTCGCCCGACGAGACCGGGTCAACGACGCCCTCCCCGAGGACCTTCCGGTGCAGAAGCCGGACCACCTCTATGAGGCGTCGCGCTACCTGCTGGACGCGGGCGGGAAACGGCTCCGCCCGACGGTCCTGCTGCTGGTCGCGGAGTCGCTGCTCGATGTCGACCCGCTGACGGCAGACTACCGTGACTTCCCGACGCTCGAAGGCGGGCAAGCCGATATGATGTCGGCCGCCCTCGCAATCGAGGTCATCCAGACGTTCACACTCATCCACGACGATATCATGGACGACGACGCGCTCCGGCGCGGGGTGCCCGCCGTCCACAAGGAGTACGACCTCTCGACGGCGATTCTCGCCGGCGACACACTGTACTCGAAAGCGTTCGAGTTCCTGCTCGGAACGGGCGCGGCCCACGAACGGACTGTCGACGCGAACAAGCGACTCGCGACGACGTGTACCCGCATCTGTGAGGGCCAGTCCCTCGACATCGAGTTCGAGCAACGCGACGTCGTCACGCCCGAGGAGTATCTGGAGATGGTCGAACTCAAGACGGCCGTGCTGTACGGCGCGGCCGCCTCGATTCCGGCCACGCTGCTCGGGGCCGACGAGGAGACCGTCGACGCCCTGTACAACTACGGGCTCGACGTGGGTCGCGCGTTCCAGATTCAGGACGACCTGCTGGACCTGACGACTCCCTCGGAGAAACTGGGCAAGCAACGGGGCTCAGACCTCGTCGAGGAAAAACAGACGCTGGTGACGCTACACGCTCGCCAGCAGGGCGTCGATGTCGGTGGTCTGGTCGACACGGACTCCGTCGAGGCCGTCTCGGAGGCCGAAATCGACGCCGCCGTCGAGCGCCTGCGAGAGGTGGGCTCCATCGAGTACGCCCGCCAGACCGGACAGGACCTCATCGCGAGCGGCAAGCAGAACCTCGAAGTCCTGCCGGACAACGAGGCCCGCTACCTGCTCGAGGGTATCGCGAACTACCTCGTCGAGCGAGACTACTGAGGATGCCCCGAACCCGGCGAGCCTTCCTCGCCGGCGTTACCGGACTTGTCGCCGGCTGTGGAACCCCCAGCCGGCGGACTGCGACGCCACATCCGACAGTGACGGTGACCGGCACCACTGAGACGGTTCGCTACACCCATCTCCGTCCGTCCGGCAACCGCCGTCTCCACGGTGCGGGCCGGTTCGATACTGTCGACCCGATAGACATCGCGATCGAGAGGCAGCCGCAGTGGCTCGCCGGACTGCCGGTCGAGAGCGGGAGTCTCTGGGTCGCCGTTCCGGAGACAGGGGCTCCAGAGGCGGTCCGGGTGAGTCAGGACGGGACTGCGTCGGTTGCCATCGAAGCGGACCTGCCAGCGGGCCAGCCGCCAGCGGTGGCTCTTCAGGACGACGGACCACAGCTGCTCACCGCCGACGAGACAGGGCCTAACACTCACGCCGTGGAGTTTCCTGATGGTGCCGTCGCGACAGTGACGGAGTCCGGGGCCGTTCTCGTGGACGGCGACCTGCTCATCGAGGACGCCCTGCCCGACGCCCGAATCGTCTGGCAGGACGGCACAGCCGCCGTTCTCGCCGGCGCGACGCAGCGATACGACCATGGGGCGCTCGGTGACGGGGTCGAGGCCAGCGCCATCGTTCTGTTCGCCGCTGACGGAAGCGGCTCCGTCCGCCAGCGGGTGCCGCTCCTCGAACCGGCCGTCGTCGAAGGGACGGCACCGATTCTCGCCGATGTCGACGATGACGGTGATTCGGAAGTACTCGTCACCGTCACCGGCCCCGACGAGGGCGCTCGACTGGCCGCCTACGGACTGGACGGCGAGCGTGTCGCGACTGGGCCGGCAATCGGGACGGGGTTTCGCTGGCGACATCAGCTCTGTGTCGCGCCGTTTACCCCCGACGGGCCGCCCGAAATCGCCGTCGTTCGCACCCCGCACATCGGCGGGACCGTGGAGTTCTACCGCGTCGACGGCGACCGGCTCTCAATCGCGGCCCGCCACGACGGGGTCTCCTCACACACGTTCGGCTCGCGTATCCTCGATGGCGGGCTCGCAGGAGACCTGCTCGGCGACGGCCGACAGACACTCCTCGTTCCGACTCAGGAGCGTCGCCGACTCGTTGCACTCCAGCGGGAGGACGGCGTTCGCCAAGCGGCCCGGCGCGATATCGGCGCGTCGCTCACCTCGAACGTCGCAGCGACGCCGACCGGCAACGGCGGCCTGAGTGTTGCCGTCGGTCGCAGTGATAGTGTCGTCCGGGTCTGGCAGTAAGGCGGGCCAGTGCTGTCGAGCGGCCCTGAATGGTGCTGGTCAGCAACTAAGACGAGGGAGTCCTTATAGATGCCCGTGACCCGGTTCCTCCTCTACGGCGGCAAGGGCGGCGTCGGCAAGACGACTGTTGCGGCGGCGACCGGCCACCGCCTCGCAACGGCGGGCCACGAAACGCTGGTCGTCTCCACTGACCCCGCGCACTCGCTGGCCGACGCCGTTGAGACCGATGTCGGCGGCGACCCGACAGAAATCCGGCCGGGGCTGTGGGGCGTCGAGGTCGACCCGCAGACTGGCATCGACCGCTACCGGTCGCTATTCGAAGCGCTGGCGTCGGAGTTCGACGATGCCGGCATCCGGATGGACGAGGACGAAATCGCCGACCTGTTCACGACCGGCGTGATGCCCGGCAGCGATGAGCTGGCGGCAATCGAGGGCATGGCGACGTACATCGAAAGCGAGCGCTGGGACCGCGTGGTGTTCGACACCGCCCCGACCGGCCACACGCTCCGTCTGCTCGACCTGCCGTCGGTGATGGACCGCGGCGTGGCGACCGCGATGGACCTCCGCGACCAGGTCCGCCGGAAGGTCAACACCGCCCGGACGATGATGTTTGGCCCGATGGCGAGCCGGCGCGACGACGGCCCGGACGATTTCACGGCGATGCGCGAGCGTATGGAGCGGGTCGGAACGGTGCTTCGAGACCCCGAACAGACGGCGTTCCGGGTCGTGACGATTCCGGAGACGATGGCCGTCCGCGAGACGGAACGGCTAGTCGGAAAGCTCCGGGAGTTCGACGTGCCGGTGACGACGCTGGTCGTGAACAAGGTCATCGAGGACGCCGGCGACTGCAAGCGTTGTCAGGGGAAGCAGGCGGTACAAGAGGAAGCTATCGCACAGCTCCGAGAGTCGCTGCCTGAACTGGACCTGTGGACGATTCCCGACGAATCCGGGGAGGTGACCGGAATCGAGGCGCTGGACCAGGTTGGGGCGTCTCTTGGGGATATGGAGTGACGTGTAAAGACGGGCATCCGGCGGCGAAGCCGCCGGTTCTCCGGAAGCGCCGCTGCGGCGCTTCCAGCCTTTTTCGCCACCGAAAGACTCGCTTCGCTCGTCTTTCGAGCCTTGCTTCGTGGTTCGAGAGAGCTTCGCTCTCTCGTCATCACGAGGGGCTGCGCCCCTCGAACGACTCCGCTCAGCAAGACCACGTTTTTCGAGTCGAGCGGGACCGAAGGTCCCGCTGACCATGCGAACGGGCGCATCGCGCCCGTAAGCAGAGAGTGGTTCGCGCGGTCAGCGCGAACCCGACGCTGAAAAAGGTGGTCCGACGGCGTTTTGACCCTCCCAGTCGCAGGTCCCGGTAATGGACGACGAGCTTCAAGACCGTATCACGGAGGCGGCGGAGACGAACGCCCTCCTCAACGCGGTCAAACACGACAGCGAGGCACAGGTCGGCGCAATAATGGGGCCGCTCATGGGCGAGAACCCCGAGTTCCGCGAGTACGGCGACGAGATACCCGGCGTCATCGCACCGGTCGTCGAGCGGGTCAACGGCATGGACGCCGAGGAGCGCCGGGAGCGGCTGGCGGAGCTTGCGCCAGAGAAGCTCGAAGAACTGGAGAGTGAGGACGAGGGCGAAGATCACCCGCTGCCGGACCTGCCCAGCGCCGACGAGTACGACACCGTTCGGATGCGGGTCGCGCCAAACCCCAACGGCCCGTGGCACATCGGCCACGCGCGGATGGCGGCCGTCGTCGGGACGTACAAGGAACGCTACGACGGGGAGTTCATCTGCCGCTTCGACGACACCGACCCAGAGACGAAGCGCCCCGACCTCGACGCCTACGACGCTATTCTGGACGCCATCGACTACTTGGGCTTTGAGCCCGACGACGTGGTCAACGCCAGCGACCGGGTGGAGACGTACTACGAGTACGCCCGCGAGCTCATCGACAAAGGCGGGGCCTACACCTGCTCGTGCCCGCAGGGTGAGTTCTCCGATCTGAAGAACAACGGTGAGGCCTGCCCCCACCGGGAGAAGGACGCCGAAACGACGCGCTCGGAGTTCGAGTCGATGGTCGACGGCGAGTACGACAGCGGCGAGATGGTACTGCGGGTCCGGACCGACATCACGCACAAGAACCCCGCCCTGCGGGACTTCGTCGCGTTCCGGATGGTCGACACGCCCCATCCCCGGGAGGAAGCGGCGGAGTACCGCTGCTGGCCGATGCTCGACTTCCAGAGCGGGCTGGACGACCACCTGCTGGGCGTCACGCACATCATCCGTGGCATCGACCTGCAGGACTCCGCGAAGCGCCAGCAGTTCGTCTACGACTACTTCGACTGGGAGTACCCCGAGGTCATCCACTGGGGCCACGTCCAGGTCGACGCCTATGATGTCCCACTCTCCACCTCAAGCATCGCCGAACTCATCGCGGACGGCGAACTCGCGGGTTGGGACGACCCACGAGCGCCGACCGTCGCCAGCCTCGAACGCCGCGGCATCCGCGGCGAAGCCGTCGTCGACGCGATGATTCAACTGGGGACCTCCACCTCGAACGTCGATCTCGCGATGTCGTCGATCTACTCGAACAACCGCGACCGCATCGACGACCAGTCGGACCGGGCGTTCTTTGTCCGGGACAGCGACGACCACGGCGGCCTCGTCGAGCGCCAGATCGTCGGCGGTCCCGATGCCGGAGAACCGCCGCTCCATCCGGACTTCGAAGACCGTGGCTGCCGCGAAATTCCAGTGACTAACGGTGTTGCCGTTGAGGGCGATGACCTGCCGCCCCACGGCGAGCGCGTCTGGCTCAAGGGGTACGGCTGCGTGCGCCACACGCGCGACGCCTTCGAGTACGCCGGCGACGATATCGACGCTGTCCGTGAGGAGGGCGTCGACGTAATTCACTGGGCACCGACTGATGGGCCACGGCTCCGCCTGCGGACGATGGACGGGGACGTGTCAGGCGTTGCCGAACCCGGACTGCTCGGCTACGACACCGACGACGTGGTGCAGTTCGAGCGTATCGGCTTCGCCCGCCTCGACGAGGTTACGGACGAGCCGGACGCGGAGTCCGTCGCGTACTTCACACATCCCTGAAGCGCCGCTACGACGACCCAGCTGTTGGTTCTTCACCCTGGCACCCGGTCTCGACGCCGCTGAACTCGAACCGAGCACCGCCGTCTTCGCTGTCGGTGATCGTGAGCTCCCAGCCGTGGGCCTCGGCAATCGTCTCAACGATTGCCAGACCGAAGCCGGTGCCGTCGTCGTCGGTACTGTAGCCCGAGTCGAGGACGTCATCGCGCTGTTCCGGCGGAATCCCCGGGCCGTCGTCGGCGACGTAGAACCCGTCTGGCGTGGCCCCGAGCGTGATAGTAACCGTCCCTCCACCGTCGGCCGCTGGGCCGGCGTCGGAAGCAAGATCGTCCCTGCCGTGTTCCACGGCGTTTTGCACGAGGTTCTGGAACAGTTCAGCGAGGCGGTCGGGGTCAGCCAGTACACACTCTGGCGGGTCTCGAATCCGGCGCTTGGCGGTGCTCGTGGATGCAGCGTTCCACGCCTGTACGAAGGTCTCACGAAGCGTCACCGGTTCGGGGTCGCTGATGTCACGCCCCTCGCGGGCCAGCGTCAGGGTGTGATCGATAAGTCCCTCCATCCGGTTGAGAGCATCTGAAGCGGCCGCTATCGACGCGTCCACCTCCGAATCGGCGTCCTGTGAGGCCAGCTCTAGGTGACCGCTGGCGACCTGCAGGGGGTTCCGGAGGTCGTGAGAAATGAGGCTGGCGAACTCGTCGAGCCGCTCGTTCTGAAGTCGCAGCTGTCGCTCCCGGCGCTTCCGCTCTGTGATGTCTGTTACGACGGAGACGCTGCCGACCACGGAGCCACTGAGGTCACGAATCGGGGCGGCGGCAAGGCTCACGTCGACACGGCTTCCGTCCTTTCGTTCGAGTTCTGTCTCGTGGCCCGACAGGCGCTCGCCTTCGAGGACCTGCGCGTGAAGCTCGGCCGTCCGCCGTCGGTTCTCCTCCGGAATAACTGGAACCCTGTCTCCCAACACTTCCTCGGCACGCCAGCCGAACAGCTCTGTCGCAGCGGGGTTCCAGACATCGACAGTCGCGTCGGCGTCAAGCGCAACAATCGCGACCGGGGCAGCTTCGACGAGCGTTTCGAGGCGGTCAGTCGTCACCGCGAGTTCGGACTCGATCTCCTTCCGCCGTGAGATATCCCGGACGATACCGACGCGGCCGGACTCACCGCCGGCCAGTTCGATGCCCGCCGCGTCGACTTCACAGGGGACCTGTTCGCCGGACGCAGTCCGGATCAGGAACTCCCCGGTGCCGTCGTCTATCGGCACGGTCTCAATCTGCCCCAACACCGTCTCGAAGCGCTCACCGACGAGACTGTCCTCGACGGTACCGACCAGTTCGGCAAACGGGTCGTTGTACGTGACGAACCGGTCGTGCTCGTCGAGAACGTAGACCGGTTCACTGACGCCTTCGAAAATCGTCTTGTACTGCGCCAGCCGCTGCTCGCGTTGTTTGCGTTCCGTGACATCCCGAAGGACGACGAGCCGGCCAACGAGGCCGTCGAACCGGTCAGTAAACGGTGTCACCTCGAGTTCGACGAACCGCTGCTGGCCGTCGATGGCGAGCGCGAGTTCCGCCCAGTCTGACTGCCCGTCGCTCTCACTCGGGAGACTGTCCCAGGTCGGAATGACAGCCTCCACTGGCTTGCCGACAAGCGTTTCTTCGGCTCCAGCGAGCAGCGCCTCGGCCGCTGGATTCGCATGGTTGATACGACCGTCAGTATCCACAACGAGCGTTCCGTCTCCCATCTGCTCGACGATAGTCTCCTGCGCTGCTGGGACCGGATCCAGCGTCTTGAACGTGTAGAGGCCAGCCGTCATCGCTAGCCCGGAAACTCCCCAGGCGAAAATCGTGGCATCTTCGGGAATCTGCAGGAAGTACTGCTGGGTCAGTGCAATGGTCCATGGGGCCAGCGCCGCGATGAGGACGGCCGCGGCCTGTGTTCGGTACAGATGCCGCGAGCGGACGAACAACTGTATGAGAACGATTGTCCCGGCAAGCGCCGCGATTAGAATCGTCGCCATGTGAGAGATGAACACTGCCGTGAGCCCGGCTCCCGGAGCAACCACCAGTGACCCCACTGAGCCGCTGGGCGGGAGGTCAAATAGCGATACCCCCGGGAAGATGAACACGGCCATCAGCACCAGCAGGTCAAGCGACAGGAGCCCGACGGCCCGCCGCGTCACCGTTCGGTCGAAGTCGGCGTACTGCAGTGCGGCGTACAGCCAGGCGATGGCAACCGCACCCTGCGCGATGGTCGCGACCTGCCGGGCGAGCAGTTGCGTCGACAGCGTCGTCGCGGTGATGTCGACGGCGTAACTGGCCGCACCGACCGCCAAGGCGAGGTGAAACACCACCATCGGCGTCCCGCCAGGCTCCTCGCGCTTGCGCCATGCAAGCAACAGAAAAACCGTCGAAAGAGCCGTCAAGACCCACAGAACCGTCACAAAGCGGCCGTACATCGTTTCACCGTTTATTGGCGTGTTACTACTTCATTTTATCGGTCAGTAGCATACTGGCAGTAAAAAATCGTCTGGCCGCGTTTGGTCTCCTATCCCCTCGAATCTGGTGTGTTCCCTCGACTGGGGACTGACTGTCGCGGTACTTCTCTGGTCGATGGTGTGCTATTTCTGGCCATGACAACTACTGGCGTGGTTAGTAAGATTTTTATAGAATCGCAACACCACTGTCAAATGGATGCGAGGTGATGGCCAATGGCACTGCCAACGACCACACCAAGTTCCTGGATGCGCGGTCTCGACCTTCCGTCCCGCTTGTTCGAAACCGGTAGCGACGACTACGAACTGTACGAAGAGGACGACGAGTTCGTCCTCAACGTCGAACTCCCGGGCTTCGACGTCGCGGACATCGACGTCTTCTGGGACGACAGCATGCTGAACATCGCCGCCGAACGCGAGGACGAGCAACGCGGCGAGCGCCGGACGTATCACCGACGCTTCCGATTCCCGAAGCGCGTCGACGACGAGGGAATCGCCGCGAACTACACGAACGGCATCCTCGAAGTGCACCTGCCCGTCGAGACGGGCGCGACGGCCCGCGGCAAGCAGATCAAGGTCGAAGGCTGACCGTCGGGCCGCAGGCGTATCGCCCGATAACTGCCCTTTTTCGGTTCGGTCATAACGAGACAACCGACGTTTACGCCAGTGCCCGACAGACCGCGAGTGGAATGATGGTGTCGACGCGATCTTTGACTCCGGCGTCGAGAGCTGATAGCGTCGGGCTTATGTCCGCGACGGCCCGACAGTAGCCCGTGACAGACCGCGCTCCCGAGTCGGTAACCGTCCAGCGCGATATCCCGTTTCACGAGGTGGACGGCGAGACGCTGACGCTCGACCTGTACGACTCGCCGGCGGAAAGCGGCCCGAAACCGCTCGCTGTGCTCGTCCGGGGTGGGGCATTCACGGTCGGCGACAAGGGCGAGTTCGCCCGGCACGCGCTCGACCTTGCCGCGGACGGCTTTCTGGTCATCGAACCGCAGTACCGTCTCGCACCCGAATGGACGTTCCCGGCGGCGCTTGTCGACGTGAAGGCCGCTGTCGAGTGGGTTAGAGCGGAGGGTGAGCGCTACGGCGCGGACTCGGACCGAATCGTCGGCATCGGCCACTCAGCGGGCGCGAACCTCGTCCTCCTGGCCGCACTGACGGCGGACGAGCCCGGGTTCGAACCCGAACTGTACCCCGGCGCGTCCTCGGCCCTGTCGGCCGCTGTCGGCTACGCCGGTCTCTATGACTTCCACGCGCTCGACACCGCAACCGATGCCCCAGCAGGCGAGGGCCACCGCGCGTACCTCGATGGCGGCCCCGACGACGCACCCGCGGCCTACGACCTCGCCTCGCCGGTCGGGCAGGTGGATACCGACGCCCCGCCGACGCTGTTGCTCCATGGCACCGACGACGACGTCGTGCCGCCGTCACAGTCCGAACTGCTGGCCGACGCGCTCGGCCCGATGACTGATGTGGTCCACGAAACAGTGCCGTCGGACCATGGCTTCCCGTTCCACGGAGCCCACTACGACGACGTGTACGAGCGGACCATCGAGTTCATCCGGCGGGTCGGAACCGGCGGTCCAGACACTGGCGGCGCGACAGGCACAGACGAGGACATCGGCTTACCCGGCGGCGATGTGCCGGGGCCAGCCGACCGCATCGACGACCTCGGCTCGGGGGAGATTCGTGGTCCGGATCGCCGCGACGGCCCCGGATTCTGACGGCCAGGTCGAAAAGTTAAGTAGCTCCCAAAAGTGAGATAAGATACCAATGGCCATAGACCCGGAGTTCGAAGAGAACCGCGACGTTGTCGAACAGCACGACGGACACGACGTCTGGGGACCGGTCGACGAGCCCGAGGAACTGGGTATCCACGGCACACACGTCGCCGTCGATTTCGACATCTGCATCGCCGACGGCGCGTGTCTGGAAGACTGCCCCGTCGACGTGTTCGAGTGGGTCGACACACCGGACCATCCGGAAAGCGAAATCAAGGCTGACCCGGCTCACGAGGACCAGTGCATCGACTGCATGCTCTGTGTGGACGTGTGTCCGGTCGATGCTATCGACGTGGACCCAGGCCGCGCTGGTCGTATCTGAGTTCCTTCCTGTTCTACCGAGTTCGCAGCAGCCCCACTCTGAATAGATACGGCTCGTAGCTGTCAGTCTGTGGGTATGCCTTGCGTTTTGGGACTCTCTACCCTTGAGACAGAAGCATCAGCCTGTCGTGCAGAATTGTAAACATACATTTATTATATATTCTTGTGTGACATTCACTTACGAGGACCACAATGCCATGCACACAGTTGTCATGACCAAAGGCGTACCTGATTTCCGCGAGGGACAGGTATCGTTCGACGAGGACGGCCATCTCGAACGGGGAAAGACACCGACGGTGATGAACCCCAACGACAAGCATGCGTTGCGGGCCGCGTTCCAGACGAAAGTCCGCAACGGCGGCCATGTCTCGCTGATGAGCATGGGGCCGCCGGGGTACAAAGAGGTGTTGCAGGAGGGGATGGCAGACGTATATGCCGACGACCTGTATCTCCTCTCGGATCGAGAGATGGGGGCCGCGGACACCTGGGCTACCGCGATGACTGTCGCTACCGGCCTCCAGAACCTCGACGAGCGGCCTGACCTAGTCTTTGCCGGGTTCAAAACAGCCGACGGCGAGACTGGCCACACCGGCCCACAGACCTGCTGGTGTCTTGACTGGCCGATGATCACTCACGCCCTCTCGCTGGACATCGACGAGGACGCCGGTACCGTCCGGGCCAAACGACTGGTCGACGGCGATGTCTCCGAGATCGAGACGGTCGAAGCGCCGATGCCGTGTTTCATCGTCGCGGACCCGGAGTTCGAACCGACCTATCGGAAGGCAAGTCACCGGCTGAAGCACAAAGACCTCCGCGAGGAGACCCAGCAGCGTGCCGAGGAGTACGAGGAGCACCTCAAGGTCTGGGACCACGAGGACCTCAACCTCGACCCGGACTACATCGGTCTCGACGGCTCTCCGACCATCGTCGCCGGGGTCGACCCGATTCCGAAAGCACCCTCGGAGCGGGAAGCCACGGTTATCGAGGCAGACGAACGCGAGGCACTGGAACCGGTACTGGACGAACTCACGCCGTACGCGACAGGTGACTGACAATGCCCGAAATCGACCCCACGGAACACGACATCGCCGAGTTGGGCCCGAAGATAAAAGATGTCGATGACGCCGATGAACTGCAGGCGATGCTGGAACTGGAGGAAGACGGCGAGGACCGAGTCCCCGTCAAGACGCTCATCGAGGACCGCATCGAGAAAGTCGAGAGCGAGGACGACGGCGAAATCGAGCCTGAAACCGTCGACCTCTCCGACCGCACCGTCGCCGACGTGGCGAACATGGTTCGGGACATCGACGACGCCGACGTGCTCCGGGACCTCCTCGAACGAGAGCAAGCGGGCGAGGACCGAAAGACAGCGAAGTCACAGATAGAGAGCCGTATCGAGTCCGTCGAGGGGACCGAGGAAGCCGAGGGCGAGGCGGTGACGGAAGTCGAGTACGTCCCCCCGGAAGAGAAGTATCCCGAACTGGACCACCCGACCAACGACAAGCAGTGGGTCGAGGGCACCGTCGGCGCGGAGTACCGCGACATGTGGGTCTACTGCGAGACGCAGGCCGGCGAACTCGTCGACGTGTCGAAGGAGATGCTCGGGAAGGCCCGCGAACTGATGGACACGTACAACGAGGAGTACAACGAACGGGAGCGCGTCGTCGCCGTCCTCATCGGGGCCGACGCCAGCGACCACGTCGAGGAGGTCATCGCCTACGGCGCGGATCTGGTCGTCTACCACGAGGACCCCCGCCTCGAACGGTTCCGCCACCAGCCATACACGGAAATCTTCTGTGACATGGCCCGCGCCGGCGGGGACCTCGCTGCCGACGGTCGAGAAGAGGTGGCGTGGAAGGACTACCACGAACCGCGCTACGCCGTTTTCCCGGCGACGAACAACGGCCGGGACCTCTCAGCGCTCGTTCAGGGGGAACTCGACTCCGGGCTGGCCTCGGACTGTTCAGGACTGTACATCGAGAACGCGATGATATCTAACCCCGCGAAGGTCGGCACCGCTGGCGACAAGAAGGAGTTCGAACGGGTCCTTCACATGAAGCGCCCGGACTTCTCCGGGTTCGAGTACTCGACAATTCTCTGTATCGACAAGCCAAACCGGGACTTCCACCCCCAGGGGGCGTCTGTCATTCCGGGCAGCTTCGAGATGCCCGATCCCGACTACGAGCGCGAGGGCGAGGTCGTCGACTACGAGATGGCCCTCGACGAGGACTGGTTTCAGGTCGAGGTCGAGGAATTCGACCGCCTCTCGGGCGGCGTGGACCTCACCGGGAACGACGTCATCGTCGCCGTGGGTCGCGGTATCGGCGACGACCCGACGCGGGGCATCGAGCAGGCGCTCGACCTCGTGAATGCCTTCGACGAGGCCGATTTGGGGCTCTCACGCGGGGTCATCACCTCTTCGTACTCCTTCGACGGGCACGTCGAGCAGTACGTCACCGAAGAGCGCCAGATCGGCGAGTCCGGACAGGCGGTCGAACCGGACGTGTACATCGCTGCGGGCATCTCCGGCGCGATACAGCACAAGGTCGGCTGCGACGAGTCCGATACGATAATCGCCATCAACACCGACCCCGACGCCGATATCCGGGACTTCTCGGACTACCTCATCGAGGGCGACCTCTTCGAGGTGCTGCCGCAGTTGACCGAGGCGGTCGAAACCGGTGAACTGGGCGCGATGATGGAGGCCAGCGATGACTGACGCTGTCGAGGAGTATGAGGCGGTCGTCGTCGGTTGCGGGCCGGGCGGAGCGGCCGCGGCGGCGACCCTCGCCCGCAACGGCGTCGAGACGCTGGTGCTCGAACGCGGCGTTGACGCCGGCTCGAAGAACGTCTCGGGCGGGCTCATCTACGCCGAGGAGTCAGCCCCCTACACCATCGACGGGCTGTTCCCCGATTTCCGTGAGGAAGCCACGGAGCGGCCGGTGACCGAGAACCTCATCCACAACATCGCCGGCGACAAGGTGAAGTCCTTCGACATCGGCGACCTGCACCACCACGATACGGCGTGGGCCGACGCAGTGCTCCGCCGGAAGATGGACTCGTGGCTCGCCCAGCAGGTCCACGAGCGCACTCGCGAGACCGGCGGTGGTCTGCTGACCGAGGTCCACGTCACCGGCTTGCTCCGTGAACGGGGTGAAATCGTCGGCGTGACGACCGAGGAGCTGGACCCTATCAAGGCCGACATCGTGGTGGCCGCCGACGGCGTCAACTCCGAACTGGCCCGCGACGCCGGGCTGATGGACTGGGAGGAGCCCGAAGAGTGGTTCCAGGGTGTCAAGGCGGTCGTCGACATGGAGCCCGAACTCATCAACGACCGCTTCGACGTCGCTCCGGATGACGGCGCGGCCCACCTGTTCTCGGGGGACCTGTTCGACGGCGTCCGCGGCGGGGGGTTTCTCTACACCAACGAGTCCTCGCTGTCTATCGGCACGGTGTTCCACCTCGACTCCATCGCCGAAGAGCGCGCCGAGCCCCACGAACTGCTAGACAGCCTGCTCACCCATCCGCTGATGGCCCAGTGGCTCGGCGACGAGTACGACGAGCGCGAATACAGCGCGAAGCTCGTCCCGGACTCGAAGAAGGCGGCCCATCCCTCGCCGCACACGGACCGGCTGGTGCTGGTCGGCGACGCCGCGGGCCAGATGCAGGCCCAGGGCCCCATCATCAAGGGGATGAACCACGCCGTCACCGCCGGGGCGCTAGCCGCCGAGGCGTTCGCCGACGCCCGGGCTCGCGGAGACCCATCCCAGGCCGGCGAGCTATACGAGAAGAAACTCCACGACGAGGGCGTGATGGACAAACTCCAGCCGACCGGGTACAAGATGTTCGGCCAACTCGGCGAGGTCGGGCCCGTCGACGACCTCTCGAACGCTATCGCCGACTCCGCCGTCGGCCGGTTCGGGGTCCGCGCGGCCGGCGGGCTGCTCGAACGGGCCTACTCGTCGCCGCGGCTGATCTCGATGATTCCCGACACCAAACTGCCGTACGTGACGCTACCGACAGTCATCGCCGAGGAACTAGGCGAGCCGGTGGCCGAAGAGAACACCGTCTCGCCGCCCGATCTGGCCGACCGCATCGGCGATCTGACCTACGACGTGGACGACCCTCACATCGAACTCCTCGACAAATCCTTCGAGGCGTCCGGCACCGCCGTCACGGCCTGCCCGGTCAGCGCCGAGGACTTCGGCGGCGGCTGTTACCGCGATGAGATGGTCCAGACCAACGGCAGCACGGAACACCTCGTGAGCCTCGACACCCAGCCCTGCGTCGAGTGTGGTACCTGCGCCATCGTCGCCGACACCGAGTGGGAACACCCTGCCGGCGGCAAGGGCGTCGAGTTTAACCGAGGATGACCGGTCCGGTGACGAGCAGGCAGTATGACCACCGGATTCGGGCGCTCGCTAGGCGCGCCGAGGCCGTCCGCGAGTCGCTAGATCCCGACCCGCCGGACGACGAGTGCGCGATGGAGATTCTCCGGGAGGGGTTCGGCCCCACTGTCGCGCTGTACTGTGAGGGCCGGACTGGCGAGTCGTGGGTCAGTTTCTCCGAGACGGAGTTCGCGCGACTGGAGGAGACGATGAACGACTGGCTTGACTGCTATGCCGCCTGCTACGGCGTGGCGTTAGCCGGCACCTACTCCGTCAGAGCGGCCGCAGAGTTGCTCGTCGACACGCACAACGTTCGTGACGTAGCGGTGCTTCTGACCGGCGTTCCGGAGCAGTAGCGACTGTCTATTGGGAAGTACATGGTTTTTGATAAAAGATTAAATACTGTGTCGTGGTAGCAGACAGCATGGAGTTAACAGAGCCACTGCACTTCGACCACGAAGACCGACGAGATATCTACGAGTATGTCGAATCACACGGATCTGTCGAGCCGAGGGCTGCCCGGTCGGCGCTACAGATGGACCCGCGGCCGTTCGGTCATCACGTCGCGATACTCAAACGCGACGGCGTACTGGAGGAGATCGATGGGGAACTCCGCATCGCCTACAACGACACTGCCGAGGTAGAGTTCGAGGCTGACGACATCGAGTTTACCATCCGTCAGGCGCGACAGGAAGACCTGACTGGCCTCGTCGGAGCCATCCGGGCCGCCATCGGCGGGGGTGAGTACGTCAACGCAGAGACTGTCGCCGACGTGGTGGACAGCGAGGGCGTGTTACTCCGGCACAACGAACTGGAGTCACGCATCTTCTTTGTCGCCTGCATCAACGATGACGTGGTCGGCTGGGTCCACCTCAAACACCCCGAAGTCGAGAAGCTCAGCCACACGGCGGAGCTGACGCTGGGTGTGCTTGAGCGGTATCGGGGCCACGGTATCGGCTCCCAGTTGCTCGCCCGGGGCACCGAGTGGGCGGCGTCGAACGGCTACGAGAAGCTGTACAACTCCGTACCCTCGACGAACGAGGACGCAATCGAGTTCCTCGAAGCCCACGGCTGGGACACTGAAGCCATCCGCGAGGATCACTACAAGTTCGGCGACGAGTACGCCGACGAAGTGATGATGGAGATCGACCTCTAAGTCGGGCCCAGCGCCTGAATCGTCGTCCGGGCCAGCTCCCCGTCGACCTGCTGTGGTACAGTTAGCAGAAGCCGGTCGATGACAGCTCTGTCCGCAACTCTATCCCGCTTTTCTCGCGCCTGTTCCGGTGTCCCGGCGATGCCGAGGTCAGCTGTCATTTCGTCAGTGACGAGCTCCGTCGCCTCGCCGCGGTCACCCGCCTGCCAGGCGTCGGCGATGCGTTCCGCCCGGTCGGGATACGTCTCCGCGACCGCCCGACGGTAGCCCTCGCCGCTACCGACGTAGTAGGCGATGTGCTGCCGGAGCTCCTCGGTTGCCCGCTCGGCGTCCTCGTGGACTACCGCTGGCACGTACGGTGCGACGGTAATCTCACTCGGGTCGCGGTCGGCATCGCGTGCGGTTTCGGCGATGTAGTCGAACGATGCTTCGAGCTCAGAGAACGGAACCATGTGCGGGAGCCAGCCGTCGGCGAGTCTGGCGACGACTCGCCTGTTCGCCGGCCCGAGCGCGGCGTGGTACACCGGCACGTCACGGTCTAAGGGCGGCACCCCCCTGACTGACACAACCTCGCCGTCGTAGGTCACTCGCTCGTCACTGGTCATGAGCTGTTTCACGATGTCGATAGTTTCGTGAGCGCGACGGACTGGCCGCTCGAACTCCATGCTGTGCATATTCTCGATGGACCGGGCTGTACTCGTTCCCAGACCCAGCACTGCTCGGCCGTCCGAGACCCTATCGAGGGTCGTCGCTGTCATCGCCAGTACGGCCGGCGACCGCGAGAAAACGTTGAGTATCGCGCTGCCGATTTCGATGTCGTCGGTCCGGGTCGCGACGTCTGTGAGTTCGACGACCGAGCTAGCCCCCCACAGTTCGTTCAGCCACACCGAGTCGTAGCCGTGGTCTTCGGCTTCGACAGCCAGGTCGACTGTGCTGTGGTCCTCGACGCGTGGCACGACGACTCCCAGATGCATGCTATGACCGACTGCTGGGAACCTAATAAAGAATCGTGTTGGTCACTCAGTGGTGTCCGCCTCTGATACTTTCGGCGTGTTCACCAATTCGAGGCGGAGGCCCCACCCTCAAGGAGCGCCGGGCTTCCGATACGTCGGAAGCACAAGCGAGTAGGGTGGGGAGGAAGCCGACTTGCTACTGACCAGCCACTAGACTGTTGCCTGCTAACTCCCAATTATTAAGTAACTACAAGTAGACATGTGAAAATACAGTGGAGTATCGTCGTACTGCCGTTATCAAGCTCGATACACCCGAAGGCGCGGATGCACACCTTCGAGAGACCGTCGAGCAATTCAAATACTGCGCCAACACCGCAAGCGAATGGTGCTGGCACGGCGACGACGGCTACCACATCACTTCGAAAGCTAAAGCCGAACGTGGCCTGTACGACCAGCTGCGCGAGGACACCGAGTTGACCGCGAATCTCGTCCAGAAGGGGATTCGCCAAGCCGTCGAAGCCGTCAAAAGCGGCGTCGAACGCCTCACAAACGACCAGGACACCTCCCGTCCGACGTTTACCGCTGACACCGCAATCTACGACAAGCGAAGCGCCACGTTCCACCGTGACCACGTTTCCCTGTCAACAGTGGACGGACGAATCGAGTGTGACTATATCCTCCCTGACGACGCTGAGGTACCACCGACGAAGTACGTAGCCAACGAGGACTTCGAGTTTCGGCGGGCCACACTCCATCGACGTGACGGCGACTGGTATCTCCATGCGTCGATGCTCAAAGAGGACGATACCGACACCACAACCGGGCACAGAACAGTCCTCGGTGTGGACCTTGGTGTGAACCAACTCGCGGTCGCTTCAACCGGACGCTTTTGGTCGGCAGACGCGTTCAACCACTGGAAGCGAGAGTACGAGAAACGCCGTGGAGACCTCCAACAGTGCGGAACGAGAGCGGCCCACGACGCGATAGCAGGCGTCGAGCGCAAAGAGGACGGCCGCTTCGAGATATTCCTGCATCGTGTCGCCAACAAAATCGTGGCCGAAGCCCTCACCCACGACTGTTCGCATATCGTTTTCGAGGATCTGACCGACATTCGTGAGAACGTACCGAAAGCGTCGTGGCACCATCTGTGGGCGTTCCGTCGCCTCTACCAGTACGTCGAATACAAAGCCAGAGAGCACGGTGTCGAAACTGTCCAAGTAGACCCTCGGAATACGTCAAAGCGGTGTTCGACCTGTGGGTTTACCCATGACCATAACCGCCACGGTGAGGACTTCGAATGTCAAGATTGTGGCTACCAGAACCACGCCGACTACAATGCGGCGAAAAACATCGGTTTGCAGTATCTCCGGCGTCGGCAAAACGCAGACGCCGGAGGCGCACCTGTAGACGTGCGCTTGAATCGCGGGATGCTGAACGTGAGTGGGGAGTACAACCCTCCTGCCTCTGCTGAGGCATAGAACGGGAGTCCACGCGAAAGCCCTCCCCTCAACGAGCGAGTGGGGCGATTGCCCCCGAGCGAAGTAGGGGAGGGTAGTTTACTCTTGGCCGATCATCCGCTCTTGCTCCTTCCAGTACTCCTCCCGGAGTTCGTACTTCTGGATTTTCCCGGTCGCCGTTTCCGGGAGCGAGTCCCGGAAGTCGACGCCCGTTGGGACCTTGTAGCTCGCGAGGCGCTCTCTGAGGAACTCGAGTATCTCCTGCTCGGTCGCGTCGCTGTCGGCCGTCGGGACGACAATTGCCATCGGCGTCTCGCCCCAGTCCTCGCTCGGGGCCGGAATGACCGCAGCCTTCAGAACATCAGGGTGGTCGTACAGTTCGTCTTCTAGTTCTATCGAGGAGATGTTCTCACCGCCGGAGATGATGATATCCTTTCGGCGGTCCATGATCTGTACCATCCCGTCCTCGTCCCACGTCGCGAGGTCGCCGGTGTGGAAGTACCCCTCGACGCGGTCGTTGAACGCCTCCTCGGTGATTTCAGGCTTGTTGAGATAGCGGTCCATCACCTGATTGCCCTGCACCACAATCTCGCCGATAGCCGACCCGTCGTGTGGCACGTCGTTGCCGTCCTCGTCGACGACCCGGATGTCGGTACACAGGGTCTCCGAGCCCTGCTTGACCTTGAGTTCCCGGCCTCGCTCGGCGATACGCCGCGGGGAGTTGCTGGTCGTGATAATCGGAGCCGTTTCGGTCAGGCCGTAGATATGGATGATGCGCCAGCCGAACTCGTCTTCGACGCGCTCGATAGTCGCTGTCGCCGGGGCGCTTCCAGCGGTCGCAATCCGTACGTCGCGGTCACCCTGTGTTACTATGTCGCCGTCGTTGGCCCGGTAGTGCTGGATGAGCTTGTTCAGCACCGTCGGTGCGCCACACATGAACGACACGTCGTACTCGCGGACCCGGCGGAAGGTGTCCGCGGCGTCGAAGGTTCGCTGACAGACGTGGGTGCCGCCAGTTCCGGTGATGGCGTAGGTGTGACCCCAGCCGTTGCAGTGAAACATCGGGAGCGTCCAGAGGTACGTGTCGTCGTCGCGGATCTCCATGTGCTGATTAAGCACCAGCGCGTGCCAGCTCTCGGTCCGGTGAGTCCTGACCACGCCCTTCGGGTCCCCCGTTGTGCCGGACGTGTAGTTGATGCTGGCATCGTCGCCCTCGGCCACCTGCGGGCGGTCCGGTTCGGCTGTCGGCTGGCCGTCGAGGATATCGCTGTAGGCGTCCCATTCGCCGTCGATGCGGTCGGGCTTGTAGCCGATGAACGTCTCCGCAGGGATGTCGTCACGCACTGGCTGGACCTTCTCCGCGAAGTCGTAGTCAGCGATTACTGTCGACGCCTCGCAGTCGTTCAGGATGTATTCGATTTTCGCGGGGTCGAGCCGGTAGTTCAGCGGGACGAACACTGCACCGAGCTTGTTCGTCGCGTACAGCGTCTCGATGAAGTAGTGTGTGTTCGGCGCGAGGAGGGCCACGCGACTTCCCTCCGAGACACCCCGGTCCGACAGCGCGTGTGCTAACTGGTTGACCCGCTCGTTTACCTCCGCGTATGTGTACTCGGTGCCGTCGTGGGCGACGATACCGGTCACGTCGTCGTATATGTCCGCGGCACGGTCGATGAAGTCGGTGGTGAGCATCTCGCGTTTCATGATAACACTCCTCACTTGTCGTATTCAAACCCAATTATTATTATATTTTCTTCGTGAACAGTTGACACCCTCCTGATTCGGTTCCGACGTGTAAATCAAAACATCAATTCCGACGACAGCGGGCTACGGCCACTTGTCCTCGTGGCCCTCCAACGGCGCAGGGACGACGCCGTCTTTCTGTGCCCAGACGCGGGCATGGTCCGGACACACTTCGCGGTTCGCGTCCCAGGGGATGTGGAGTTCGACCGCGGCCTCGTTTTCACAGCCGTCTTCGGCGCACTGGGTCATAGCACCGCGACAGCAATCATGGTGACCAGTATCGACGCGGTCAGCAGGGCCTGAACGACGCCGGAGGCCAGCATCCCAGCGGTCGTCACCAGCGCCGCCTTCAGGCCGCCCCTGGCGTCCTCTTGGCGATAGAACTCGACGACGAACACCGTCCCAGCAACGCCCAGCAGAATCCCGAGCGGACCAGTGACGAAAAAGAGGACGAGCGCCACGACGCCGGCCAGTACCGCCGTCCAGTTCGACGCCCCGCCGACGCGTGCGGCGACGGCCCCGCCCGCGATGTCGACGGCCCACGTCAGCAGGCCCACAAGCGTCAACAGGGCCAGCAACAGTGTGCCGGGGTCGGTCATCCCGCTGGCGACCCAGTAGAGGTAGACGCCGGCAAGCGAGACGAGCGCACCGGGGACCTGGGGCGTGAGGCTGCCGACGACGCCGCCGACCAGCAGAGCGAATGCAAGCACGAACAGCAGCGATTCGAGGCCGAGCAGGCTCATAGGTGTCTATCGAGTTCCTCCTGTACCCAAAGGTCGCCGTACAGACGCGTCAACCTTTCGACTATTCCACCGAGTGTCCGCATGCACTCTCGCTCAGAAACGAACCCCAGCCCCTCGGCGACAGCCGACCATGGCTGTGCCTGCAAGACCTTTCGGACAAGCAGGCGTTCCTCCCGCGCCGAGAGCGCGGCCGGGTCGGCCGGAGCTGACAGGTGCTGGCGGGTGAGTTCACGGAACGGCTTCGGGTTCGTGTCGAGAACTGACGCGCCGCCGGGGACGCCGGCGACCAGTCGCCATTCCCACTCGGAGAGGCGAAGGGACGGTTCGCTGTCAGTCGCTCGAAGCACTGCCCGAACTACGTCGGGGTCGCAGTCGTCGAGTGAGTCAGACAGCACTGCGGTGATGCGGTCCTGAAACCACGCACTATGCCGTGCCGCGAGCGCCGCCCCGTCGTCGGAACACGGGTCGAGCATCACGACGGAGTACTCGCCGCTGGTCGCGTTCCGCGAGGTGGCGAGGTGCACCGTCTGATAGCCGCTGTCCGCCCAGAAACGGACGAGTTCCGGCGTCGCACCGTAGCTGACACCAAGCCAGTCCACTCGGTCGGCGAACTCCGCTCTGGTCTCCGACAGGAGTTTCGAGCCGAGCCCTCTGGAGCGGACCGCGGCGTGGGTCGCGATGCGGAGGACCCGCTGGCCGACCGGGATTCCGGCGGCTTCGTCACGGAGTTGCGTCGACAGCACGTCCGGGAGCATATTTCCCCGCACCCGTCCGCCTTCGTACATCGTGGCTCGCGTGTCAGCCGAAAGCCCGCCCTCCTGTGCCAGCAACGCCACTGCAACGACGTGGCCTTCGTGGGTTAGCGCCCGGACGGTAAGATTGGGTGCGTCGAGCAGTCGGGCCAGGTCTGAGGGTTCAGTCCGGTAATGCGCCAGCACGAGCAGGCCAAACACCTCCCGGAGCAGGTGCTTGTCGGCGAGCAGGTCCGCCGCCGAGAGCCGCCGGTACTCGACGGTCTCCGGCGTCGCGTCTTCGATAAGCTGGTTGACCGGCGGGCGGGCGTCAAGCAGTAGCGCCCGGAACGCCCACACCTCTACGGGGTCGGCGTCGCCGTACCGTATCGGTGTCGTCATCGACACGTCGGTGACGGCATGGTCGCCTTCCACGAGTCGGTCACGGAACCGAACGGAGAAGCCCCGGCCTGCCCCCTCGTAGCCGTGGACGGTCGTCGTGAAGGCGACCGCTGGGGCGTCGAGGAACTGTTCGAGTCGCCGGACCGGCAGAGCTGCGGCTTCGTCGACGATGACAACATCGGGGTCGTCCGGCAGGGCCGCGGCCTCGTCAGGCGGCGCGTACCGCACGCGGCCCGCCGCCGCAATGTCGAGCCGCTGGGGTTCTGACGCACGGTCACGCGCGAAACCAATATCGAGCGTCTCCAGCAGGTTCCCCGCCCGCGCAAACACCTCGGCAGCGCTCCGGTACTGCGGCGCGGTCACCAGCACATCTTTCCCCGCCACAGCGAGGTTTCCGGCTGCCAGCCCGGCAGCGCTAGATTTCCCCCGACCCCGGTCGGCCTCGACCACGACCGCCGTGCCGTCGTCCCGCAGGGACTCGAACGCCTGGACCGCATCCCGCTGGTCGTCGGTGAGACACTGGGCGTACGTCTCGGAGCGGAACCACGCATCGCTGGGCGGAGTCGGTGCGGGAACCGACCGGCTTGGTGGCGGGTCCGTCAGCCCCTCCTGCTCGACAGCATCCGTGTCGGCGTCGACAATAGCGATACCCCGGTGTGCCCGGAGCGTTTCGACGAACCGCCGGCGGAAGTGGCCGCTCACGTCATCGACGCCGAACGGCGGGACCGAAAGCGAGGCGTCGAAGCCGTCCCGCTTCTCGGGCCACGTCTCCAGTGGCGGAGCGAGGAGGACGTAGAGGCCGCCGCCGTCGACTGCGCCGACAGTTCGCCCGACAGCATCCGGGCGCAGTTCCCCGTGTGCATCGAGTACGACGGCCGTCCGGGTTCGGCCCAGCAACTCCTCGGCGCGAGACTGCTCGTGGTGTTCGCAGTCGAGGAATGCCGTCGGGCCGACAACGGTCGTCTCCGCGCTCGGGATGTCTGCCGCGTCGAGCGCTGTTGCCGCTCGCTCCCGCGTCCGTTCGGGGTCGCCCGCCAGCACGAGGAGCCGCCGCTCGTTTGTACGGCGGGCCTCTGCCCGGAGCGAGCGCGCGATGTCCATACCGGTGGTGGCGGACGAGCCAGTATGGACCTGACGGTCACGGCGTTATCGGGGTACGCTTTTGACGGACCGGTCACAGTGGCCAGCATGGCTCCCCTCCAGACCCCGCTCTGTACAGAGATCGGTATCGACCACCCAGTCGTTCAGGCTCCAGTGGGAAGCGTCTCAACGCCGGCTCTGGCCGCGGCCGTCGCTGACGCGGGCGGACTCGGGATGCTGGCGATGTCCTGGCGCGGCACCGACGCGATTCGCGATGCATACACGGAGGCCGCAAGCGCGACCAGCGGCGTGGTGGGCGTCAACGTCGTCCTCGACGAGTCAACGGGCGTCCTGTCCCCGTCGGACTGTCTCGATGTCTGTCTGGACGCTGGCGCGTCGGCTGTCTCCTTTTCCTTCGGCGATGCTGGGTCGTACGTCGACCGGGTCAACGAGGCCGGCGGCACGGCGATGGTCACGGTCGGGAGCGCCGACGAGGCCAGGGCCGCTGTCGCGGCTGGTGCTGATATCATCGTCGCACAGGGCCGGGAAGCCGGCGGCCACGTCCAGAGCGACGTGACCACTATGGCCCTGCTCCCGCGGGTAGCCGACGCGGTCGAAGTGCCGGTCGTCGCGGCCGGCGGTCTCGGCGACGGGCGCGGACTCGCGGCGGCGCTGACACTGGGTGCCGATGGCGGCTGGTTCGGCACTCGGTTCGTGGCGACCGAGCAATCGGGCGCACACGAGAAATACCGGCGGCAAATCGTCGACGCGCCGGAGACGGCGACGCGGCTCACCGACATGTTCGACCGTGGTTGGCTGGACCAGCCACACCGGGTTCTCGAAACCGATGAGGTCAGGCAGCAGGGGGCGGCCGATTCGGGAGTAGCGACCGAGGCCAGCAACCCCGAACAAATCGCACAGATGCCCGACGGCGAGCCAATCAGTCGGCTTGCTGATATGCCCCCGCTTGCCGGGATGACAGGTGAGGTCGAGGCCCTGCCCCACTACGCCGGCCAGAGTGCCGGGCTCACACAGGGCGTACAGCCCGCTGGTGAGGTGGTGACCCGACTCGTCGCGGACGCCCGAGCAGCGCTGGCCGACGCGTCGGCGGCCGCGGAATAGGCAGACCCCGACACAGCACCCGTGTGCCGGCCTGGCACGCGATTTCGGCTTCGAAAGCGCTTTTAGGGCCGGTGGCACAGAATGGGGTACAGCCTGCGCCGAGTTGATGATGCTCCCAGCCTTTTCAGGATACACACCATCACGGTGTGACGGGCCTCGTGGCCCGGACACGGCGGGGGAGCCTGAGCTCGCGCGCAGGAGGTGAACATACAAATGCCAGTATACGTAGATTTCGACGTTCCCGCGGACCTCGAAGACGACGCCCTTGAGGCGCTTGAGGTTGCCCGGGACACAGGCGCGGTAAAGAAGGGTACAAACGAGACGACCAAAGCCATCGAGCGCGGCTCCGCCGAGCTCGTCTTCGTCGCTGAAGATGTCCAGCCCGAGGAAATCGTCATGCACATTCCGGAACTCGCCGACGAGAAGGGCGTTCCCTTCATCTTCGTCGAGCAGCAGGACGACCTCGGACACGCCGCCGGGCTCGAAGTCGGCTCGGCCGCCGCAGCCGTCACCGACGCCGGTGAGGCTGACGCCGATGTCGAGGACATCGCCGACAAGGTCGAGGAGCTTCGGTGAGGTGACCTCGGATGAGCGCTGAGGAATCCGAAAGCAGCGGTTCCACGCCCGCCGAGGTTATCGAAGTCGTGGGCCGGACGGGGATGCACGGCGAGGCCATGCAGGTCAAGTGCCGCATCCGTGAAGGCGAGAACCAGGGGCGCATCATCACGCGCAACGTTCTCGGTCCGGTCCGCGAAGGTGACGTGCTCCAGCTCCGCGAGACGGCTCGCGAGGCCGACACCATCGGAGGGCAGTAACCATGCCCCGGACACGCGAATGTGACTACTGCGGCACGGACATCGAACCCGGCACGGGCACGATGTTCGTCCACAAGGACGGCGCAACCACGCACTTCTGTTCCTCGAAGTGCGAGAACAACGCCGACCTGGGCCGGGAGGCCCGCAACCTCGAATGGACCGACACCGCCCGCGGTGAGGCCGGCGAGGTCGAGGACGAGGCCGAAGAAGTCGACGCTGACGAGGCAGAAGCGGAGGCCGAGGCTGACGAGGAAGCAGACGCAGAAGAAGCCGCTGCTGACGCCGACGAGGCCGACGCGGACGCTTCGGCTGATGAAGACGCCGAGGACGAAGAAGCCGAGGAGGCTGAAGCGTAATGTCCGACCACGAGCGAACCTTTGTCATGGTCAAGCCCGACGGCGTCCAGCGCGGTCTCATCGGGGACATTGTCTCCCGCTTCGAGGACCGCGGCCTGAAGATGGTCGGCGGCAAGTTCATGCAGATCGACCAGGAGCTCGCCGAGGAGCACTACGGTGAGCACGAGGACAAGCCCTTTTTCGACGGGCTCGTCGACTTCATCACCTCCGGCCCCGTGTTCGCGATGGTCTGGGAAGGCCAGGACGCGACCCGGCAGGTCCGCACCATGATGGGCGAGACGGACCCCGCCGAGTCCGCACCCGGCACCATCCGCGGCGACTACGGGCTCGACCTCGGTCGGAACGTCATCCACGGCTCCGACCACGAGGACGAGGGCGCAAACGAGCGCGAAATCGAGCTGTTCTTCGATGAGGACGAACTCGTCGACTGGGACCAGATCGACGCCCCCTGGCTGTACGAGTAACGCCAGATCGGCCGCCGCGTTTTTTCGAGCACAACCACCTTGAGGGCAGCGTCCGTATCGCCGGTATGAGCGTGACGCTCTACCAACTCGACGGCTGTCCGTACTGCGAGAAGGTCGCCGACCGACTGGACGAACTCGGTATCGATTACGACAGCGTCTGGGTCGAGGCGCTGCACTCGGAACGCGACGAGGTCAAGCGGGTTTCCGGCCAGCGTGGTGTCCCAGTCCTGGTCGATGGAGATCGTGGCGTCACGATGGCCGAGTCCGAGCGCATCCTCGAATTTATCGACACGACCTACGCGCCGGAGGCCCGGTCAGCGTAGAGATATTGGACGGCCGCGCCGAGGCTCGCAAACAGCAGCGGCAGGAAGAACATCAGGATAAGGAGCCACAGCACTGCCGGTGCGGCCTGTCCCTCGCCCCCGCCGTCGAACATGACTGTCCGGACGAAGACGAAGCTCCCCGCGAACCCCGTTGCGACATAGCCAAAGCCGATGCCAGTTCCGACGAGCGCCGCTTCTTCGAGTAGACTGTCTGTCCGGTCATCGCCGCGGTAGCGCTCGAACAGCGCGCCGACGACGAGCAACGAGACGATGGGTATCAGGAAATAGACTATCGGCGGGACGCTCGCGCCCTGTGCGCCGTACAGGACGTTCCGCGCAGCCGAGCCGTACACTTCGGCATCTGCCGCGGTCACCAGCGTCGGCACGTGGTGGGCGTTGTACAGCACGAACCCGTACTGGATCAGCCGGTCCGACAGCTCAGGCAGGTCGACCGACGACGGGCCGGCGAGAAACAGCAGTGCGACGAGCAGATACTCGACAGCCAGCGTCCCGATTGCGACGCCGGCCGCGCGGAGCCACGGAAACGTCCGGAGGCTCTCGGCTAACATGTGACTCTCCGGCTGTGGCTGTTCGGCGGTGGCAGTCGGTGGCTCGTCGACCAGCGACTCGTCGACCGGTGGTCCGGCCCCCTCGTCGCCCGCCTTGTCGGTCCCGTGTTCAGTCACGTCTAGCCGTATCAACTTCAATGACGGAAAAAAGGGTTCCGGTGGTCGCTACTCCGACTCGAAGTCCAGCGCCGCGCCGTTGATGCAGTACCGCTTCCCGCTCGGCTCCGGTCCGTCGTCGAACACGTGGCCCAGATGACCGCCACACTCGGCACAGACGACTTCCGTTCGCTCCATCCCGTGACTGTTGTCCGCCCGTGTCTCGACGTTGCCTTCCTGATACACGTCCCAGAAGCTCGGCCAGCCAGTTTCTGACTCGAACTTTCGGTCACTATCGAACAGTTCCGTCCCGCAGCCAGCACAGGTGAACACGCCCTCGTCTTCTACGTCGATGAGGTCGCTGCTGAACCGCGGCTCTGTTCCAGACTCGCGGAGGATTCGGTACTCCTCGTCGGAGAGAATTTCGCGCCACTCTTCGTCGTTGTCCGGGAGTTCTCCTTCGGATTCACTCATGAGCTACTGTACGCCTTCCAGCGGTAAAAACCTAGAGCCAGGGGTGGGATTTGAACCCACGAACTCTCGATTACAAGTCGAGTGCTTGGACCACCCAAGCTCCCCTGGCGCGGTTACATACCAGCGTTGTGTGGGGACCGTTTAGAGAGTATCGTTTTCGGTTGGCTTTTCGAGCTCGACCCGGTGTGGTGCGTAGCCGTGTGCGCGGTAGAACTGTCGGGCAGACTCGTTGTCTGCCATCGCCTCCAGCGCGAGAATATCCGCACCGGCCTGGCGAAGTAGTTCTTCTCCCGTCTCGAGCAGTTCGCCGCCGATTCCCTGGCTCCTGTGGACTGGTTCGACGAAGATATTCTCGATGATGCCCCGCGTCTCGTCCTGTTCGTACCGGCCGCTGTCGATAGTCACCATAACGAACCCGACGACGCGTCGGTCTATGCGGGCGATACAGACGTTTTCGGCGACGACGCGCTGTACGACAGTCTCTCGAACCGCGGTTCGGTTCCGGTCTCCGAACAGGTGCGACCCGTGGGCACGCTGGCTCTCCGCCAGTCGGACCCACAGGTCGACGATGGTGTCCACGTCATCCATCGAGGCGGTAGCAATCTCCACGGTGGTACTCGGTGTCGTACGGTCAAAACAGTTCGGCTACACCGCCGTATCTGTCCGCTACGAGAGCGGAGACCGACTGACGCGGCTCAGACATCACGACAGTCTGCACAGAGGAGTTGCCCGTTGAACGACGCCAGGTCCCGTGTAAACGTGCTGCAGGCAGAACAGATGCCCTGACTATCGAACGAATCCTCGGCGGCGGACTGCATCCCGTCTGTGGTGGCTTCCTGACCGGTCGTTGCAACCGGCGAGGGCTGCTCTACGAAGTCTGTCGACTCGCTCTCCAGTCTCGCGGTCGAGAGGATGTCGTGCTCGGTCAGCGTTCCGAGTGGTTCACTGTCCGCCGTGACCAAGAGGAATTCGGCCGACCGCGTCGCCATTTGGTCGCGGGCCTCCGGAAGCCCGGCGTCAGGGTCAATCGTTGGAATGGACTCGCGCATCACGTCGCCGACTGTGGCGGTGTCCGGGTTGCCGCCGTCGACGATGTATGCCAGCACGTCCCTGTCCGTCGCGACGCCGACCGGTTCGTTCCCCCGCAACACGAGAATCGGATGCTGGTCCTCACGGATCAGCAACTCCGTCGTTTCGAGGAGGTCGTCGGACTCGCTCGCACCGACGTACTCTCGATTCATAACCTCCCGCACAGTGACCTCACCGTTCATGTGTGTGGTTACCACACGACCGGTCTAAAAGATACCTCCACTATGTTTATATCGCGTGACTCACAAATTACTCAATTGTCTCGGTTTCGATGGTGACGGCCTCTCCGGTCGCCCGACAGGTCTCTAACGCGTGCTTGGCGTCCATCCCGGCCGTAGCTGCTGTCCGTCCGCGTCCGACACCGACTTTCAGATCCACGTCGACTGCTTCGCGAACATGGTCGATTGCGTCGTGGTAGTCCGCCTCGTCTAAGTCCGGGCAGACTGCGATGACGTTATCCCCGCCGACGAAAAACGACAGCGAGTCGTGGGCCTCACGCATATACTTCATGAGCGCCGCGTACCCCTGCTCGATCTGGATGAACGTGTCGAACTCGTTGAGCTGGTCGGTGTACTTCTCGGTCGCGTCGTCGACATCGAAATGCGCGAGTTGTACGTCTGTGGACTTTCGGAACTCCTCGTCGATTGTCTGACCGCGTAGCACTTCTCGTCGACTCTTGTCCTGTGCACTACCGGCCTCCTGCAGTTGTTCCGTCGCCGTCCCCAGCGCCGAGACGGGCGTCGTTCCTGTCGCGACAGAAAGGCTCATCGTCACCGGGTAGCGGTTGCCGACGGATTCCTGGATGAGGGCGTGTGCTTCCTCGTCCAGTCCATTCGTCACGGCGATCATGTTGTCGAACCGCGAGAAGAAGATGTAGCCGTCGCGGTTCCCGAACAGTTGTGCGAGGTCAGCGTACAGTCTCGACTGGAGTGTCTGAAGATCGACTTCACGGCGGGGTTCCGGCGTCACGGTCCACGGTCCGTAGTTGTCAATCTGTATATGGGTTATCTGGGTGTTAGTCACTGTCCATCGACAGTTTGGAAGCAACAGGTATTGCTCTATCGAAATGCTCCGGCAGAGGGCACTGTTATCCGATTCAACCGGTGTCGGATTCCGGACGCCAGGACCAGTTCAACGGCGGTCAGTCGGTACTACGTCACACCGCTGTATCTCGACGGTCCCAACCATTGAGTCGTACGTAACGATATCTGTTGCCGTCAGCTTTGGAAGGTGCTCGGTGAACAGTTCCTCGGTGAGTTCGTCTCTCGCAGCGTCCGGAACTGCCGCTGGCTCAATGCCACGCTCGGCCGCCAGAACCGCCGCCGCGAGATCCGACACGACTACCGGCTCATCGCGCTCAGCCAGTATCACCAGCGCGTGACGGCGAATGTCATCCGACAGCAGGTCGGCAACAACGTTCTCGGGAAGCCCCTGTTCGGCGCGGTCACCGCCTGAAGATGTCGTCGCCATATGCGACGCTACACCGTCCACCCACAAGTATGTGTCGTGCCCACACACTACACAATCAGGCCTGTTCGAGTCTGTATGGCCACCAGTCTGCCTCGCGCAGCGCGCGCCCGAGCGATTTGTGGAAATCAGGGAAGTCCTCGAACTCCTCTTGGTCGACATGTTCGAAGATGTCTGCCACGCTAACGACCGTCTCGTAGTCGATCCGAACCGGGTGGTCGCCGTACTGTTCGACGTACTCCGCGGCGGTCAGTGGGAAGTCCTCGTCTTCGTCGACTTTCTTCGCCAGCACAGCGTGGCCGTACTTGCGCCGGCCCTCGCTTCCTTCCTCACCGTCCGGATCGTGTGGCCAATCCATACGCGGTTCTCTGGACACTGGCATAAAAAGGGTTTCTCTCCCCGCCTACAGTTCGAAGCCGCTATCGTTTCGGCTGCCACCCCGTCGGAGGATCACGATGACGAGGCCAAACAGGAGTAACGCACCGAGAAGTCCGCCAAGGATCAGCACCGTACTGATACCCATAACTGTTGCCGGGAGCGGCCCGAATCCGCCGTCACCGTCGACCGCGGGTTCGGTCTGGACCGCTGACTCTGTGCCCGTCGGCTCCGCTTCTGGTTCGGCACCGCCGTCTCCGCTGGTCTGGAGTTGGCTCTCGGTCACCCGCACTTCGCCAGCCTCGATACCGCTGAAGCCGATCTGGTACTGTCCCGGCGTCGTCATGACCGTCGATAGCGTCACTGTCTGTTCGGTCTCCGGCGGAACAGTCACGGACGTCTCGTTAACGACTTCCCCGTCGACCAGCATCTGCGCGTCGTACGTACCTGAGGCACTGCCGTCATTTTTGACGGTTCCCCTGATGCTTACTCGATGGCCGTCTGACGCCTGTTCGCTAACGACTGACGTCCGTGTGACGGTAAAGGACGGTTCGATTCGACCGATGGCGTAGGCCGACGCTCCCCTAGTATCTACCTCGTAGACGACGTGGTCGGGTTGCTCCGACACGACGCTTGTCTCGGCGGCCTCCCAGGACTCGTTCACGCGGTGATACACGCGGACATCCGACGCGGTAATTCCGGCCGACTGAAGTGTTGCACGGTCTACCGTGAACTGCATCGACGACGGCTCGACCCCGTCCGATGAGCTAGCAGTCACCACGCCGAACACCGACGCGTCATCCCCGGACGGAACCGGGATACCTGCCGCTCCGGGATCGGTGTACTCGGTCACGTCCTGCGTGAACGCTTGCTGTGATGGGTTGACGGTCCAGGACTGGACGGCGAAGGACTGGTTCGTCGGCCCCGACACGTTCAGTTCGTAGGGGTCGTTCGTCGAGACTGTCCCGGCGCGTATCCTAAGCTGTCGCGTATTCGGGTCCGGACGCGTCGTCTCGACAATCGCCGGCTTGACACTGACATTCCCAGCCGACCTCTCCGGGCCACTCCTAACTGTTATGCTGTATGTTCCGGGAGTGTCGAACTCTATCGCCCGTGTCCGCTCGACTGACGAACCGGCGTCGAGGACCACCCGTTCACTCGCTCTTGTCGTTCGGTTAACCCTGTACTCGATAGTCGCCGCGCCGCCTGAGCTACCGATGTTTGCAACCGTTGCCGTGATGTTTACCGATTCACCGACCAATATCGTGTCGGCGTCTTTCGACGCGTCGGACACGATCAGACTCGGATCAGCAACAGCGGGGCCTGCTGCCGTGGCTGCGAGGAGGAGGGCAACGGCACAGATGATTAGCAGACCCGGAAGATGCTGTCTTGGGGACCTATCTTCACGTACCATTACTCGGACATAACCAGACTATCGACATAAAACCGCCCGGTTGCTTTAATCTGGTAAACAACCCCTACGAATCAGAAGGCAGTGAATTCTGCGATCCTGTTTTAGGGTTGCTTGGATTGGACAGAACGTTACTGTGGGCGAGATTTGAACCGAGCCGAGACGGTCCTGCTCACGTCGTTGTGCGGGCTGGGACTCGTCGGCTTCAGAGCGCTAGCACGTACCGGTGGCTCCTCACGTATTTGCTCGGAGCAATAGGTGGGACTGGGATTTGAACCAGAGCAAGACGTTGCACTCACTGTGTTCGTGCGCTGCGACTTGCAGGGCTCAGATTCCAGTTGATGTATTTGCCACTCACGGTTTGTTCGTGGCAAAATACGGTGGGACTGGGATTTGAACCCAGGAATCCGTGAGGATACCTGCTTTCAAGGCAGGCGCAATAGGCCGCTCTGCCATCCCACCGCAGTCAAGCATATTCGGTGGGCCTTCTAAGGCCTGTCGGTCTCTCGGACCACGCTCGGCTCGCCGTCGTCGTCGGCAACACGTATTCCAAGGTCATCGAGATACGCCATCGTTCGTTGCGGTACGACCCGACCAGCCCGATTCCTGGCGCGTAGCAGCGGCACGATGGTCTTGAGATCTGCTTGCGTCTCGAGGACGGCTGCGGATGGGAGAAAGTCCACGTCGAGACCAGCATCCGCCGCCCGCTCGCCGATGGTTTCGATTGCCGGGGTAGCGTAGCTGTCCTCGAAATCTATCGGTTCGCCGAAGCCGGCGTAGTAGACGCGGCCGTCCGCAGCGGGGCCAAGAACCACCCCGCTAGACCGGAGTTTCATCGCCGCACTGTCGATGAGCTGGCGGGTCAACAGCGCCGCTGTTGGTTCAACGGCGGCGACAGTTGCGATGTCTTCCCGGTCAAGGAGGTGAGTCACCGTGTTGCCGACCCGACCCGCGTACGTCGAACCGACCTGTACCTCGAATCGAGCGTTGCCCGGTGATTCGAGGGCCTCCGTCACTGGCTCTCGCACCGCAGCCTCGGAGTCTACGCCGTCCGGGACCTGTTCCGAGGGACGGTAGTTCACCAACAACTCGGCACCGCTGATCTCCACCGCACGACAGACGTCGAGCAACATGGCTTCGTATAGCTCGGCAGCCTCGGCGTCGTCTAAGATGCCGCCAGCCAGATCCTGTAACACGAACCCTTCGACTGGCGGGTCAGCCAGCACAGTTACCGTAGTCATACTGTCCTCTCGGCCCGACTGTGATTAGTCGCTTGTGTTCCCGCGCAGCTACAGAACAATTATAAGATGTGAGCAGTATTTGATAACTAAGAGAAACTATATGGAGCAATCCCAGACCTACAGATGTGACGGATGTGGGTCGGAGTACCGTGTTATTGGAGAGTCGCAACCGAAGATCGTGTGTCGTGACTGTGAACGAGAAGCCACGCTGTCCGGGACCGCAGCGGCACAGCGGGCGTACCATGTCGGCTACATCCGGTATCGTGAAGCACGCCGACAGCTATCCGACGCACTGGCGACCGTCGAAGACGGGGAGATGGCGCTCGCTCGGGGTGGGTTCGACAGTGCCGCAGCGGACTTCGAGGAAGGCGTCGAGGAGTTCACGACGGCTGTCCGTGAAGCAGACGACAGTGAGTTGGCCGAGTTGTCGGAACGCGCGCGCAAAAAGGCGACCTGTCTCTGGCAGGCTGCCGAATGGCTCAGCGGCATGACCTACGCCAGCGAACAGGGTGAATCGACACAGGCGGACCAGTACCGCCACGACGCCGAAAACCGGTTGCAGGCAGCGACAGAGTACGGAACAGTCTCGAGCCCGGAGGAGTTGCTTCAGGCCGTTGAAACCGAAATCCGGTCTGAGACCTGACTACCGCCCGCGTCGGCCCTTCGTCTGGCGGTAGTCCTGTCCGAGTGTCTCGCTGAAGTGGTCCAGAAACGCCGTCCGTTCCTCGTCGGTCTGTTCGCTCGGCGGAATCATCGGGAGGATTTCGAACCCGCGGCCGCGAATCGTCGTGGCGTGCCGGTCCTTGATGTCGAGTTCGTCTTCACTCATCGTCGTGTACTCGAAGGCCAGTTCTTCGAGGGGGCGCTGCCCGACTGGGAGCAGGATTTCGGGGTTAATCATCCGTATCTCGCTGTTGAGGTACGGCTCGCAGTTGACGACCTCCTCGTCGGTGGCCGCCCTGTCTGGGTGGCGACAGCGGGTCACGTAGGTCAGAAAGGTGTTCTCCAACTGTGGTCTGTCGGCGTCTGGGTCCGAGCACATGTCGACTGCGGCGAGGATGTCGAGCAGTTCGCGCTCGCGCTCACCAGTGAAGGGGATGCCTGACTCGTCCGTGCCGGCCGCAGGCGAGTCACCGAGGACGATGAACTCAGCGCCAACGTCGCCGTAGCCATGGACGACGTTCTCACGTGTCTCACAGAGCGCGGGGCAGTTCTGACACTCCTCGTCCATTCCGAACGGGTTCGACTTGGACTCCTGGTGTGCGTCCATGTTAGTCGTCGTCGATAGTTTTCGCGTGGGTATCCGCGTCCTCGGGGTCGTTCTGTGGACTGGACGGGTGGTAGTCGGTGTCGTACTCGCCGGGCCGGCCGTCGAGTCGGTCGGGGTTGATGCGACCGCCAAGCAGCATGAAGTCGAGGACTGTACAGGCGAGCATGGCTTCGACGACTGGGACCGCCCGCGGCGGCAGGACCGGGTCGTGGCGGCCGGTGACGGTGATTTCCTTGCCCTCACCTGTCTCCCAGTCGACCGTCTCCTGGGTCTTGGGAATCGACACGGGTGCGTGCCACGACACTTCCCCGTAGATGGGCTGGCCGGTCGTGATGCCGCCCTGGATGCCGCCGTGGTCGTTGCCCACGGGCGTCGGGTGGCCGTCCTCGTCGAACTCCCAGTTCTCGGTGTATTCGCTGCCCTTGGTCGTCCGGGCCTCGCGGCCGATGCCGTACTCGAAGTCGTTGACGGCCGGGATGGAGTACATTGCCTGGCCGAGACGTGACGGGAAGCTATCGAACCGCGGCGCGCCGAGGCCCGACGGGACGCCACGACATTCGAAGTAAATCGCACCGCCGATGGAGTCCCCTTCCTTCTGGTGCTGGTCGGCCACATCGCGCATCTCCTCGGCGGCCTCGGGGTCGGCACAGCGAACCTCGTTTTCTTCGCTGTGTTCGAGCATGTCCTCGAAAGTCACCGGCCCGGCCTCGACGTCGCCGATCTGACAGACGTGGGCCTTGATCTGGACATCATAATCGGACTGTTCGAGTACCTGCTTGGCGACGCCGCCGGCGGCGACCCAGTTGACAGTTTCGCGAGCGGATGAGCGGCCGCCGCCGCCCCAGTTCCGGGTCCCGAATTTCGCGGAGTAAGTGTAGTCGCCGTGGGAGGGTCGCGGAGCCGTGATGAAGGGCTCGTACTTGCCCGAGCGGGCGTCCTTGTTCTGGATGACCATCCCGATGGGTGTCCCGGTGGTGTAGCCGTCCTGAATCCCGGAGTTGATCGTCACCTTGTCCGGTTCGCCGCGGGAGGTGGTAATCATCGACTGCCCGGGTTTGCGCCGGTCGAGGTCTTTCTGTATCTCCTCTTCGGAGAGTTCGACGCCCGCCGGAACGCCGGAGACAGTACAGCCCATCGCCTCCCCGTGAGACTCGCCGTAGGTCGTCATGCGGAACAGACGACCGAACTCGTTGCCGTTCATTACAGTGGTGTCGGGGTTGCGGGCATTTGAACCTTGTAGATGCGCCTGTCAGTCGTCGAGCCACCTGACGCGGTCGAGAAGTTGCACTGTCCCCGCTGACTTGACCTGTTTCTTGAAGACTGCATCGAACACCTCGCCCGCGTCGCCCTGCCACGGCTCCCAGGTGTACCGGACCAGCGTCACCTCCGGATATTCCGTGTGGACTTCACGAGCGAACCTGCCCGGTGTCGAGACAGTTCGCCTGCTTCCGACCACCACGCAGTCGAACCCGCGGTCAGCCAGCAGTGACACCGCCCGGTCGGTGTTCGATGTCGTAACTAGTTCGATAGCCTCGCGTTCGTCGGCGATATCCGCCTGCAAATCGAGCAACAACTGGTCGTCATCGACGTAGAGGACTGTCGTGGCCTCCGAAGTAGATTGCTCAGAGACGCCTGTTCGATTCACAACGTGTGTTGTAAATATTTCTCATCCAATATAAGCACACTCATCTGTCAGATACGTAATATTCTTTCATTGCAAAACACGGTGTACTCACGCCTGCTGGGGCTTATCGCTGGACAGCAGCACCGAGCGAATCGAGCACGTCGAAGAAGTTCGGAAAGGACACGTCGACGTGTTCAGCGCCAGTCACTGTCGTCTCGCCGTCGGCGACGAGGCCAGCGACGGAAAGTGACATGATGATTCGGTGGTCCGCGCGGCCCCCGACGGTCGTGCCGACGAGGTCACTGTCCTCGCCGTACACGATGAGTTCGTCCTGTTTCTCCTCGACCTCGGCCCCCATCTCGGTGAGTTCCTCGGCCATCGCGCTCACGCGGTCGGTCTCCTTGTACCGGACGTGCTCGGCGTCGGTGATCCGGGTCACGCCGTCGGCGACCGCCCCCAGCGTTGCGATGGTTGGCAGCAGGTCCGGCGTGTCCTCGACACCGACCTCGATACCGGTCAGCTCGGACTTCGAGACGGTGATTTCACCGTTTTCCTTGTCCCAGTTGAGGTCGGCCCCCATCCGGTCGAGGATGTCGACGATGGCGGCGTCGCCCTGTGCGCTTGGGAACGCCGACGTGACGCACAGACCGTCCTCGGCGGCAAGTGCGCCCGCTGCGAGTAGATAGCTCATCGACGAGAAGTCCCCGGGAACGTTGTAGTCGCCGCCGTCGGGCGCGTAGGACTGGCCGCCCTCGACGGCAAACCCGGCATCGGTTTGCTCGGCGTCGACGCCGAAGTCGGCCAGCACCTCCAGCGTGATGTCGACGTACGGTGAGGACTTCAGTTCGGTCGTCAGGTCAATGTCGATGCCCGCCGACGAGACGGCCCCAGCCATCAGCAGCGCAGTGATGTACTGTGAGGACACGTCGCCGGGAATCTCGACTGCACCGCCGTCGATGCCGCCGCCGACCACGAGCGGGGCCTGCCCGTTTCGCCGGGTCGACTCGGCGTCGCCGTCGAGTTGTTCGAGGGCATCGAGCAGCGGCCCCTGCGGGCGCGACCGGAGGGATTCGTCACCAGTCAGGACCGTCAGATTGTCCTGCAGCGCGGCGGTGGCGGTGACCAGTCGCATCGTCGTCCCGCTGTTGGCGCAGTCGATGATATCGTCCGGCGTGTCTGGGCGACCGTCGAAGCCCGTCACCTCGACCGTCGATTCGTCGTCGGCCAGTGAGACGCTGCCGCCGTAGGCCTCGACCGCTCGCATCGTGGCCTTCGTGTCCGCGCTCACGAGCGGGTCGCGGACGACTGCACCGTCCGCATAGCCCGCTGCCAGCACCGCTCGGTGCGTGTAGCTCTTCGAAGGTGGCGCTTGCGCCGTCCCCTCGACCGTCGACTCGGCAATCGTGATGTCCATGCCCGGTCGGTAGCGGGCGTTCGACAAGAGACTACCGCTCCCACCCCACCGAGGGCGAGAGCAACGACCTTGTGGCTGGCAGCGGTATCACCGATATGGTCCCAGCGATGGACGGCGCAACCACTGTTGTCACGGGTGCGAGCAGAGGTATCGGCGAGCAGATAGCGCATGCGGTAGCGGGTGCGGGCGCACATGCGGTCATCTGTGCTCGTGATGCCGAAGCACTCGACGCGGTCGCAACCGATATCCGGGACGCGGGCGGCTCCGTCACCGCAATTCGGACGGACGTACGCGACGAGTACGACGTAGAACGGCTGGTCGAAACTGCCACGCGCGCAGGCAACGGGGCAATACAGTACGTCGTCGCCAACGCTGGTGTCTACCACGGCACTGCCGGCGAGACACCGCTTACGGAGGAGTCCTACGCCGCCTTCGACGACCACCTCCGGACGAACGCCCGCGGCGTGTTCTCGACCATCCGAGAAGCCCTGCCACACCTCGATCCGGACGCCCGCATCGTCGTCCCGACGGGCGTCGTCGCCCGTGAAGGGATGCCCGGCTACGGCTCTTATGCCGTCTCGAAGGCTGCTGCGGAGGCTGTCACGCGCGGGTTCGCAGCCGAACTCGACACGCCGGTCGGTGCAGTCGATCCCGGACAGGTCGCGACAGACCTCTCCGGTGACGGCGGTCGTGACCCGGAATCCGTCGCCAAAATGGTCCTCTGGGCGCTCTGCGACGTGGACCCGTCAGCGCTGGACGGCAGTGTCCTCGACTGGGGCGACTATCGATCAGCGACACGGTGACCGCCACCGATGGGTTTATTAGTAACAGCCCAGTGTGTGTAGGTAATGTCTATTAACTCAAACTCAGTTTTTAATAATGCAGGCCGGATATCCGCCGCCGGCATTGCGAGTGTCGTCGGCCTCATTGTCCTGTCTGCTGTCGCAGTCACTGGCGGGGCGAGCAAGGTTCTCGTTATCTCGTGGGTTGCGTTCATCGCAATGGCATTGGGCGCGTGGCTCGGTGCGCGGGCCGACGAGACAAACCCGTACAGACTGGTCTGGGGCTACGGGCTCGCGAGCGGGGCGATGGTCACCTCGGCGGCCATGTTCCTCGTCCCGCAGGCGATGGGACTGGGGGGCCAGGCCGGCGCGGCACGCATCGGCGGTGTCGGTATCGCTGCCGGACTGGTCGTCGGCTACGGCACCCACACTATCGGCCACCGGCTGACTCACGTCGAGACCTCCTTCGACATGACGACGCTCGCCATCGCCGCCCACGCGCTCTCGGCGGGCCTGGTCATCGGGCTGGTCTACGCCTCGATGCCCGAACTGGGCATCCTGCTCGGCCTCGCTATCGTCTCGCACAAAGGGCCAGCCGGCTACGCCGCCGCCCGGCGGCTCGGACGTAGCGACAAGTCCGCGACTGCCCTGTTGCTCCCCGCGGCCGGCGTCGGCCTGACGGCGATTCCGTCCGCGCTGCTTCCAGTTCCGGAATCGGCGCTTCTCAACGCGGTCATCTTCGGGTTCGCCGCCGGCATCTTCCTCCACGTCGCGATGGACTTTCTGCCGAACTGTGAGGCTGGCAGCGAAATCGACGAGGTCTGTGAACTACACGACCACTCCCACGACCTGCTCGATGAGCTCCGAACGCACGCCGTCGGGTCGACGGTGGTCGGCGCTGCTGTCATTGTGCTGGCATGGGTCGCTATCTGACGCTCGCGGTCACCGCACGGGGATAGTCACGGAGATTTTCGTCCCGTCACCATCGGTCTGGATGTCAATATCGCCACCGACGTAGCTGATAAGCCAGTAGGCGAACCACAGCCCCAGCCCGGACCCGTGTTCGAGCGGTTTTTCCTCCGCCGCCTCGATGACTCGCCGCTCCTGATCTGGGACGCCCGGTCCGTTGTCCGCAATCGTCACTGTCGCTGTTGTGTCGTGGCGGTCTGTCCGGACGATGACCCGCGGTGCCGATGCGTCCGAGTGCTTGATCCCGTTCTCGATGAGTTCCTGCAACGCCGGGACGACCTTTGCATCTATCGTCGCCGGCTGGGAGTCGCTTTCGACGACGAACTCGGCGTCGGGGTACGCTGTGGCCAGCCCGTCCGTGATGTCACCGAGAGCGTCTTCGAGTTCGCGCTCGACATCGTCGGCCAGTGAGTCCGCGAGCAGTTCCTGTACGTGGTGGGCTTTCTCGCTGATATCGAGCAGGGACTGTACGTTCGCCTTGATCGTCTCAAGATGGTCGAGCGCGTCGTCGTCCTCGACTAACTCCGACAGGATATCTGCGCGTCCGCTGATTGTCGTGCCGTTGTTTCGGAGATTGTGCCGGAGAATCCGATGAAAGACGGTGAGTTGTTGCTCGCGCAGCCGACGACCGGTGATTTCGTCCTGCATCCCGACAAACCCCTGAATCGCTCCGTCCGCGTCCTGAATCGGGGCGATGGTCTGGTTGATGATGAACCGCTCGCCGGACTTTCGCTCGTTTACGATCTCGCTCGTCCAGACCTCGCCGCGACAGATCGTGTCCCAGAGCCGCTCGTAGAACTGTTCGCCCTGTTCACCTGACTTGAGTATCCGTGGTGTTCGGCCAATCGCTTCGTCGGCGCTGAACCCAGTCAACGCCTCGAACGCCGGGTTAACGTACTCGATGACGCCGTTAGTGTTCGTTATCAGAATCGCGTGGCCCGCGTGTTCGACGGCGTTTCTGAACCGCCGGAGTTCGCTGTTTTGCTCCCGGAGGTCCGCGACGAGGTCTTCAGTCTGACTCCGGCGTGCGAGGAGGTTCACGATGGTTCGAAAGAGCGCCTGCGTGTCAACCGGTGCCGTCACGATGTCGTTCACGACGAGTGGCTGCTCGGCGTCGTCGATATCGGGCAGGTCGACACTGGCTGGCCGCCCCTCGCGACGGACCAGAATCACGGGACAGAACACCGGATCTGCCCGGTGTTTGTACTGCTCTATCGCCGCCCTGTATTTCGGAAACGACGCTTCGTCGACGATGTGGAGATCCACCTCCCGGAACTCGTCGTCCGTGATCGGCGTGTGGTGTTCGGCGACGACGGAGGCGAGTGCGTCCCGATTACCATCGCCGGCAAGCAGTAACTGGATATCAGCCATCGGTGGTTAGCGAGTGGACGACTGATTGGTATCCTCGCCGTGCTGTTCAGGAACGCCCTCGAACACGCCGTGCATCCCTGAGACGGGGTCACCGACCTGCAAGCCGTCGGCCGTTATCTCGAACCGGCGGGGGACTGTCTCGAACCCGCCGACGCGCTTCTTCAACGCGCCGACGACCCGCTGGAGTTCCCCTTCGACCTCGATGTAGTTCTCGAAGACGATGTTGTCGGCGAGGTAACTGACGTTCTCGCTCGTCGGTTCGTGCAGGCCCGTCACGTCTCTGCGCTGGTCTATCAGAATGACTGCGGTGTTCCCGCGCGTGAGATGCTGCGTCAGAGCGTGGAGCCGCCGCCGCAGTTCCACGCCGTCATGCCCGTGTTTGATTGCGTTCTTGTAGCCCGCGATGCCGTCGATTACGACGAGTTCGGCCCCACGCTCCGCTGTCTGGGTCTTGACGCGGTTCGCGAACTCTTCGGGGGACAGCGCCAGCGATTCGACCTCCTCGACGAGAAGCGTTCCCTCATCGCGCAATCGCGAGAGTGGCAGTCCAAACGTCTCACACCGGTGTGTGAACGTGTCGATTGATTCGTCGAACAGGTAGGCAAGCCCCGGGGACCCGTCTGCCGCTGCGGAGGCCAGGAACTCCGTTGCCGTCGTCGATTTGCCAACGCCAGAGGGGCCGCTGAGAATCGTCACTGTCCCGCGTTCGAGCCCGCCATCCAGAAGCGAGTCCAGCTCCGGAACCCCGGCGGAAAACTGCGTCGGGTCGAACGACCGCGTCCGCCGTTCCGGTTCGAGCGCCGGGTAGACCTCGACGCCAGACTGGCGGATTTCCATCCCATGCGACCCGTCCTGTTGGCCGATGCCGCGATGCTTGCGCAGTCGAATCCGCCGGCCAGCTCTCTCGTCGCCGTAACTGAGCGAGATAATGCCGTCGCTGAGTGACCTGAGCTGGCTGTCCATCTGGTTGCTCGGCGTCTTGGTCGCCAGCACGGTCGTCTCCCTGTCCTGCAGGAAGCGTGCGAATGAGATGACGCGCTTGCGGAACTGGTACTCGGTCGGTTCGAGATACTGGAAATGCGTGATGGGGTCGATGAGAACGCGGTCCGGGTCGACCCGCTCTATGGCCTCGCGGATATCCGAAATCAGGTGGCCGTCCTCGACGTCGCGCGGCTTGACCACGTCGTACGACTCGGCTTCCTCGAAGAATTCTGAGTCGGGGCCGACGTCGAGAAACGTCGCGTCGGCGATATCGATACCGAGTTCGGCGGTGTTGGCCAGCAAATCGGTAGCCGACTCTTCGGCGTGGATGAACAGCACGTCGTCGCCCGCCTCAAGCCCCGCTTCCAGAAACTGCGTGCCAAGCAGTGTTTTGCCGGTTCCGGGCGGCCCGATAACGAGATAGAGTCGCCCTTCTACTAGTCCACCTCTGAGAAGCGAATCAAGGCCAGAGATACCGCTAGAAAGCTGCGTGAACTGCCGCGCGGGAGCGGTCATAGAAGGAGTATCGGATGGCGGGTAATAAGCATCTCGCGACCGGTCAGCGAGTGATAATTGGTGACGCGTGAAACAGTAGTTGCGGGTACATTGCTGTCTAAAGCGCTGTGGCCGATGTTACTCTCTCTGAAACAACTGCTGTCCAGAATCAGTACAAAAAATGCGAACGAAAAAACGACCACTCGCTCGTGGTCGGCCTATTCCTCACCCAACAACTGCTCGGCCAGAATCGGAACAAACGTGCCGATATCGGTGACCATCCCGACCGCCTGTGCGGACCCGCGATCGAGCAGTTGGGTCACCGTCGCGGGGTTGATGTCGACGCAGACGGTCCGTGTCGTCGAGGGGAGACAGTTGCCGACGGCGACCGAATGCAGCAGCGTCGAGAGCATCAACACCATGTCGGCTTCGTGGGCCTGCTCCCGGATGGCGTTCTGGGCCTCGACGGCGTCAGTGACCGTGTCCGGGAGCGGGCCGTCGTCGCGGATAGAGCCTGCAAGAACGAACGGACGGTCGTTGTCGACGCACTCGTACATGACGCCGGACTCGATGGTCCCCGATTCGACGGCTTCCTCGATGCCACCCTCGCGGATGACCTCGCTGATGGCGTAGATGTGGTGCTTGTGGCCGTGGCGGGGATGGTCCAAGCTCTCGGTGTCCATCCCGAGCGACGTGCCGTAGATGTCTCGCTCGATGTCGTGGACTGCGAAGCCGTTCCCCGCTGACAGCATATCGACGTACCCCTCGCGGACCAGGCGTGCGAGGTCCTCGCGCGCGCCGGAGTGGATGAGTGCCGGCCCACACACCGCCATTACCTTGCCGCCCTCCTTTTTTGTCTCCTTGATTGCGTTCGCGATCTTGCGGATGGTCGACTCCGACGGGCGCTCCGAGGAGACGCCGCCCTGCATGAAGCCGAACGCGCCGCCGGAGTCACGGGGGCGTTCCGGCGGCTGGACCTTGATGCCGGTTTCGTCGGTAACGACCATGTCGCCTTCGTCGATGGCGTTGAGAACCTTGGTGTAGGCTCGCGGCGGGTCGCCATCCTCGACAACGACGGCGCAATCCATCTCCATATCCTCGACCTCGATCCACTCGCCGTTGTGGCGGATGTACGTCGGGTGATTCGTCGTCGAGTAGAACCCGTGGGGGACGACTTGGTCGTCGGGCGCGGGGACGAGCGTGGCGTCTTTCGGGTCCGAGGGGTTGACGCCGTGCTGGTGGAGTTCGTGGACAATCGACTGCAGCTGGGCCTCGTCGTCGGCTTCGACAAGCATCCGGGCATAGGACTCCTCGTCCTTGTGGCGGCCGATATCGAACTCCTGGACGGAGAAGGAGCCGCCCAGATCCATGATGATGCCGAAACAGGACTGCATCATCCCGGAGTCGATGATGTGGCCCTCTAGCTCGACTTCGCGAGAGACGGTCATGGCGGAGACATGGGGGCAGGTGTGTAAGACGGTTTTGGGTCCGCACTACTCCGGCTCCGGCTACTGCCCGTCAACGTGGCGCTGTACGGCCCACGATTCCCCCTCGCTGGTCTCACACAGGCGCTCGAAGAAGCGCTGTAGCCCGTCGGACTCTGTGGTCGGCAAGACGTGCAATCGCACTGTCCCGTCACGGACCGCGACGCGGAACACGTCGGTCGTCTCCTCGTCGCGGACCAGCCACAGCGGCATCGGCAGGTCGTGGAAATCACCGAAGCGGTACGGCCCAGCCCCGAGAATGTCGACGACTGTCTCCACGAGGTCCGGCGTCGCCTGCTCCCGTTCCGGAATGAGTTCGAACTCCGTCCCGCCCTCGTACTCGACCCCGCTCCCGTGGGGAAAGCGCCGCTGTGGGTGGGCTGGGATGCTGAACGAGGGGTCCGTGGTCATCTGTCACGTAGTTGGGCGCTTTCGGATTTAAATTCGCGGGCCGTGCAGGACTCAGTTGTCTCTGCCCTCCCTGTGGCTGCAGTAACCCGACGCGGTCTAGCATGGCCGGCGGCGAACTAAAGTCACGAGCGTGAATTGACTTACGCGTGAGGAATCAGTATGCGCGTTAGTCTGGCGGTGGTAGACCGTCTCGTCGCAAACGGTATCGATACCGTCTTTGGAATCCCCGGAAAGCAGTCCCTCCCGCTGAACGAGGCCATCGGCAACCGAGACGATATCCGCTTTGTCGTGGCACGACACGAAACTGCGGTCTCACATCAGGCCTGGGGCTATGCAGAGACGAGCGGAGAGATAGCGAGTACTGTCGTCGTCCCCGGTCCCGGCGATATGAACGCGATGAACGGCCTGAAAAACGCGCTGAACGACTGCACGCCGCTGGTGCATTTCGCTATCGAAACCGAGCCGGCGCTCCGGGGCGGCGATGCGATTCACGAAACCCCGCCGGACACCTACGACAACGTCGTCAAAGAGAATATACTGCTGAAAAACCCCGAAACGACAGCGGCGACAATCGACCGGGCGGTACAGGTCGCCCAGACACCTCCGAAGGGGCCAGTCCGGGTCGGACTCCCGAAGAATTATCTCCAGATGGATGTTTCACTCGCCGGTGCAAGTACACCCGCACCGCCGTCTCCCAGCGAGGTCCCAGAGCAGGAGGTCACAGCCGCCGCCGAGCACCTTCTCGCGGCCGAGCGGCCGCTTATCTTGGCTGGCGGTGGTGTTCGAGCATCGGACGGGACAGCGGCGCTCCGAAGCCTTGCCGAGCGACTTGACGCGCCCGTCGTGACGACGTACAAAGGCAAAGGTGTGCTCCCGGAGGACCACGACCTCAGTGCCGGCGTCCTGAGTGGGAGTGCAAGCCCCGAACTACTCGACTGTCTCGCCGACTCCGATGCTGTGCTCGCTGTCGGCTCCGACCTCGACGCACACGGGACACGCGGGTGGTCCGTGGAACTGCCTGAAACGCTCGTTCACGTCACGATTGACGCTGACGACCTTGGCACGGGCTATGACCCGACCGTCGGCATCCTCGCAGATGCCGCGGACGCGATGACGGCAATCGAGAACAAAATCGCGGCTGCTGATACCGCTCCCGTCTCGAAGATGGACGGCACCGAACGCGCACAGGCTGTCCGTGCTGCCACTGCACGTCGTATCGAACCGCTCGTCGATTCGGAACCACCGCTTACCTCTGTCCACGTGTTACAACTCCTCCGGGACGCAGTCCCTTCGGATGCTATCACGGCTGTCGACGCCGGGGGATTCCGCGTCTGGGCGCTGAATACGTTCGAGGCATACGGACCACGCAGCTATGTCAATCCCGGGTCGTGGGCGACGATGGGAACCGGACTGCCGTCGGCGATTGGGGCACAGTTGGCGAACCCGGACACGCCTGTCGTCGCGTTGACTGGCGACGGCGGCCTCATGATGTGCGTGCACGAGCTCCATACTGCGGCCGCCGAGGACCTCCCGATCACCGTCGTCGTCCTCAACAACGACGATTACGCAATTATCAGCGAGGAGGCCGGCCGGAGTTACGACCTCGGTCACCAGGCGTACGGATGGGACACGACGCCGATTGACTTCGGCACCGTCGCCGCCGGAATGGGGATGGAAGCCGTGCAAGCCGACACGCCGTCTGAAATCCACACAGCGGTCCGCGAGGCGGTTCAGACCGACGCGCCGACACTCGTCGAGGTCAGAACCGACCCGACGGAGCCACAGGCAAGTGAGTGGATGCGCGAGTAGTGGATTTATCCACCGGCGACGACAAACGGAGGCTATGTGTGGCCGCTACAGTCTGTTTTCACCCCGCGAAGACATCGAGGCGCGGTTCGACGCCAAGTTCGCCTTCGCCTACGAATCGCGATACAACGCCGCTCCAAGTCAGAACCTGCCGGTCATCACCGACGAGTCGTCCGGCACAATCCAGCGGATGGAGTGGGGGCTGATCCCGTCCTGGGCTGACAACCGCACGGACCACGGCCACATCAACGCCCGCGCCGAGACCCTGACCGAGAAACGCTCGTTCGCCGAGGCATACGAGTCCCGGCGCTGTCTGGTCCCGGCTGACGGGTTCTACGAGTGGGTCGAAACGAGCGACGGCAAGCAGCCGTACCGCGTGGCCCTGCCGGACGACGACCTGTTCGCGATGGCAGGGCTGTACGAGCGGTGGGAGCCGCCACAGCGCCAGACCGGGCTGGGGGAGTTCGGCGGGAGCGGCGGCGATTCGGGCGGAGAGGACGAGGTCATCGAGTCATTCACGATTGTGACGACCGAACCGAACGACGCCGTCGCCGACCTCCATCATCGGATGGCCGTCATCCTCGACCCGTCGGAGGAGTCGACGTGGCTACGCGGGAACGCCGATGACGCGACTGCACTGCTCGATCCGTACGACGGACCGATGCAGACCTATCCGGTTTCGTCAGCGGTCAACAGCCCTGCCAACGACTCGCCGGAGTTGGTCGAGCCGGTCAAATAACGACGACTGTGCCGCGGCGTTACTCGCTGGCGGCGTGTTGTCGCTTGAACTGGTGCAGCATCTTCCAGAGCGTATCTTCGTCGACCTGGTTTTCGGCGGCGGATAGCTGGCGGTACAGGCCCTCAGAGACGGTAATCTCGGGCATTACTGGAACGCTCGTACGGAGACAATATAAGCTTCTGGAGACTCGGAACCGAGTGAATGTATTCGACCCGCAGTATTCTGGGTACTCCGTTAGGGGGACCACTCGTCTTTTCCCGATGTATGCAGTCGTACGCACAGCGAGACGACGGCACTGTCGCAGCCAGCGTGACTGAGCTCATCGGTGACACGCCGCTGGTTTGTCTCGACAGCTTCGCGGACAATCTACTCGGCAAGATCGAAGCGGCAAACCCCTACTCGGTCAAGGACCGCATCGCGCTGTACATGGTCGAGGCGGCCGCCGAGTCCGGTGACCTCCCCGACAACGGGACGGTTGTGGAAGCGACCAGCGGCAACACCGGCATCGGGCTGGCCGCTGTCTGTGCCGCACGGGGGTACGACTGCGTGCTGACGATGCCCGAATCGATGAGCGAGGAGCGCCGGCAGTTGTTGTCGGGACTCGGGGCGGAGCTCGAACTCACGCCGGCCGACGGCGGTATGAGCGGCGCAATCGAGCGCGCGAACGAACTCGCGGACGCACCCGGCACCGTCCGCGCCCGGCAGTTCGAGAACAAGGCGAACCCGCGGGCCCACCGCGAAACGACCGGCCCGGAAATCTGGGCGGACACCGACGGCGACGTAGACGCCGTCGTCGCCGGTGTCGGGACCGGCGGGACGATTACCGGCATCTCGGAGTACATCGAAGAGGAGGTCGGCGCGGACCTCACCTCCGTCGCCGTTGAACCGGACCAGTCCAAACTGCTTTCGGCGGATGACCCGGACAGTCACGACATTCAGGGTATCGGTCCCGGTTTCGTTCCGGACATCCTTCGGCGCGACCTCGTCGACGAAGTGCGGACCGCGAGCAAGGCGGAATCGATGGAGGCGTCCCATCGCCTTGCCAGCGAGGAAGGGATTATGGTCGGCATCTCATCGGGCGCGGCGCTGCACGCGGCGACGGAGTACGCTGCCGAGAATCCCGAAGAAACTGTCGTCGTCGTCCTGCCGGACACCGGCGAACGGTATCTCTCGACGGATCTCTGGGAATAAACGAGAAACGCAGGTATACGGCGGAAAACAGCCTTCAGGCGACGCGACCGAACGCCAGCGTACCGCTGATGCTCTCGATGTAGGCCTCGACGACCTGTCCTTCGCGTGCGCCGGAGACGAAGATGGTGTACTTCCCCTTTTCGGCGACACCGTCGCCCTCGCGGCCGGTGCCGGTGATCTTGACCTCGTATGTCTCACCCTCTTCGAGCGTCGGTCGATCCTGCTGCGTGTTCGAACTCGCGCCCTTGGCGACCGGGCGGAACGCACCACAGGCCTGACAGCGCAGCATGTCGACGCCGTCCTCGTTTTTGAGGACGGTGTCGGGCAGGCCACACTCGGAACAGGTGACGTACTCGGCGACGTACGCGTCGATGGCGGCTCCGAAGTCAGCGGTGTCGAACGAGCCGTTGTAGCGGGCTTCGCCGCCGTCAAACTGGCCGTTGGTCCCGAACTCGCGCTGGATGGCCCGGTGGAGGTGCTGGGCGTCCCGCGAGACGGCGTCAGCGATTGCTTCCAAGTTTGTCAGGCGTGTGAATGCCCCGTCGGTCTGGCCTTCGGGGTCCGGAATCGAGAGCCGTTCACCGGCTTCCCGAGGCTGGTCTGGTAGCACGTCGTACGCACGCTGTAGGGCGGACTCGTAGTTCATACGATTTAGACGGCGCTGACACGTAAATGGATTCCGTCACATCTGTGACTAGTTCTCGACAAATGATATTAATACTGAGAGTGGATAATTGAGTAGTATGAACCAGTACGAACAGCCTGCAGAGACGCCGGAACTCTCGTCCGAGCGACTCGATACGCTGTTACGCGCGCTGGCAGCCGAGCCTCGACGGATGATATACACCTACCTCGCCGAACACGATTCGGCCACACTCACGGACCTCACCGATGTGGTCGAAGGCTGGACCAGGGCGCGTGGGCGCGCCACCGATGCCGACAACTGGGACGATACCCGCACTGCGCTCCACCACCGGCACCTTCCCGTTCTCGACGACGCTGGCATTGTTCGCTACGATGTTGCTCAGCAGACTGCGACGCTGGCACCGCTGCCGCCGTCAACGACCCAGGTTCTTGCAACGATAATCGATCTTGAGATAGATTACGGGGACTGACGAGCGGCCGATGACAGTCAGCACGCTTCTCCGACGCTTCGAGAGCGCGGAGGTAGCGATGACTGTGTACGGCCCGTCCGAAGCGACGGCTGTGGTTGAGCGTCTGGCAAACCAGGGCATCGATGCCACGTGGCGAAAGCTCCCGACCGGCGAGCAAGATGCGTTTGTGGTCGTCCGTCGAGACGGTGTGTTCGCCGGGACCATCCCGCTCACCGCGCTGCAGGCGTTCCTGTGCAAACCGACAGTGGGCTCCACAGACAGCGGACCGCCTGACAGTGATCCGAGCAGGCAGCTTCTCTCCTCGGCGCTTGCGAACACGCTTCTGTCATCGCTCACGCCGGCACAGCTGCTCGCAACGTCCCACGAGTTCGAGGATAGAGCCTACCGAGTCGGAGAGGGGACCCTTCGAGTGAGCTTCCAGTCGCTGTCGATTTTCCGCTCTCAGCGCAATCGGTACGAGACGCTTGCCCGCGACACGGCCCTCGACATCCATGTGTACGGACGGGCCGACTGGGAGCCGCCGACGATATCCGGAATCACGTTCCATCCGCTCACGGACGAGGCTCTCGAACAGGTGTGGCTGCTGGCGTTCGACGCCGCCGGGGACGACCAGAACAAGTGCGCGCTCGTCGCCGAGGAAACGGAAGATGGCCCGTTTCGGGGCCTCTGGACCTACAACCCACGGCTAGTAGACGAAATCATGGCGACGGTTGCGGCAGTCGACGAGTAGCGGCCGAAATCGTGGCGGTCTGCAAGAACACACGGCGGCTGCTACTGCTGACACGTCAGCGGCACTCGAAGCCCCAGTCCGTCACGCTCGATAGCCGTTCCGAAGGGCCGAGAGCGCGCTCGCAGTGTTTCTCGGAGCCACTCCGCCTCCGCTCCGTCGGCGCGTCTGACCTCGGTGTACGCGTTCTCGACCGGCGTGAGTTCGAGCGCGGCCAGCCGTCCGTTCTCGACTCGGAGTTCGAACAGGAAGCTCCGGTCGTTGCGGTAGCCGTCCTTGATCGCGTAGTCGTCGACGAAGTTGCCGGTGTCGTACATGATAGGGCGACCGCGATACACCTCAATGCCCTGGATGACGTGGGCGCTGTGGCCGTGAACTACGTCGGCCCCGTTGTCCACCAGCCAGCGAGCGAAGGCCTGCTGTGTCTCGTCGGGCTCCGTCACCCAGTTCGGCCCCCAGTGGGCGGTGACGACGAGCAGGTCTGGGTCGGCGTCGCGGGCCGCCGCCAGCGCGCCCCCGACGCGGCGACGGGTCAGCGGATGGTTCGGGTCCAGTGGGGCGTAGGCCGTGCCGGGGTTATCATCGTCAGCCGCGTAGCTCGGCGACTGGTCGGTCACCGAAACGACGGCGACCGAGAGCCCCGCGATGTCGACCAACGCTGGCTCGAATGCTGTCGCTCTATCGACGCCGGCCCCGGCTGCGGCGATGCCGCTGTCGGCGAGATGCGCCGGCGTGTCCGTAAGCGCCGCCGGTCCAAAATCGAGCAGGTGGTTGTTCGCCAGCCCCACACAGGAGACGCCAGCGCGGTTCAGTGCGGGGACGGCCCATCCGGGACTCGCACGGAAGTGGAACGTACGGCCGGGTCGTGGCTCGCCGCGGTCCGAGAGGCAGCATTCGAGGTTCACGACCAGCCCGTCGAGTGGCTGGAGTCGGTCGAGCATCGACCCCCAGACGGCCGTCGGCCCGTTTGGGTCGTCGCGCCAGCGCTCGTCGACGCTCCGACCCAGCATCACGTCGCCGACGAAGCCGATTCCGAGCGCCTCGTCGGTCGGGACTGACGGCGGGCACGACACGTCTGCGTCGCCAGCGGTACCCAGACACCCCGAAACGGCGGTGAGGCTCCCAAGTGCGGGGCCGCCGCTGGCGAGGACGGTTCGACGAGTTGGTGCCACAATAGTACACTGTCGGCTGGGGCCGTGTTGAATCTCGGTGACTCAAAAAAGTATCTGGGGTGTGTTGTATCGAGACACACTCCGGATGGTTACTTTTAGTTACCTACCGTCTGTCCAGACATGTCAAGTGATACCACGAATGACGACGACACGGATGAAGAGTGTACGACCACGGAATCGTTCGCCGACCACGGCCTCGACGACGGGAGCGTCCTCATTAGCCGGACGTACAACCGAATCGCGGCGGATGGCGAACCAACGTTCGAACCGACCGCGGCGTTCTTCGACACGCTGGAGGCGGCGTTCATCTGGGCCTACATCGGCACGATCGACGAGCCCGGCGTTCCGCCCCACGTCGAAGCGGCCATCGAAGACGCGCGGGCGTTCACGCGTCGGGAGTTCGCGAACGATCCCGATGCGGACCTCCGAACGGACGTGATTCCGACCTTCTATCAGCAGGTCGCCGGCTTCCATTGCGCCTATCGAGACTGAGAAACCGGGCGAGTCCGGACCACACCACAGGAAACGTTATTCGAGGTGGTGGTAGTCGAGTTCGTATCCCACGTCGACTGCCTCGCTGACGGCCTCGCTCGGTTCAGCGACGCCGCGGGTCGTCAGTTCGAGTCCGGTGTCGCCGCGGTCGGCAAGGATGTTCCGCCGCCAGTCCGGGTCCACGTCGGGCGCGTCGGTGCGGTAGTGTGCGCCGCGGGACTCGTCCCGTTTGCGCGCGCTCAGCAGCAGTGCCTCGGCGACCGTGAGGCTGAAGAACAGATCGACAGCGAGTTCGAACGATAGGCTGGTGCGGTCACCGTCGACGCCGATGTCCCCCGTCCGCTCACGGAGTTGCCGGAGCTTTTCCAGCCCGTCCGACATCGACTCCTCCGTGCGGAGGATGCCGGCGTGCTCCCACAGCAGGTCGCCGAGGTCCGCAAGGAGCCCTTCGGGTGTTTCGTCGCCGTCCGACGCTTCCAGTTCTATCAGCGACCGGAACTCACGCTCGGCGATGGCACGCTGGCCGTCCGGTAGGCTGTCGCCGCCGCGGTCGTCGCCTGTCACCTGCGCCGCGACGTGGTCGCCGACGAGCGCGCCGATGGCGACTGTCTCCGCAAGGGAGTTTCCGCCCAGCCGGTTCGCGCCGTGAACCCCTGCGACCGTCTCGCCGACGGCGTAGAGTCCACCGACGCCGGTTTCGCCGGTCTCGAAGTCGATGTCGACGCCGCCCATCGAGTAGTGGGCGGTCGGCGCGACTTCCATCGGCTGCTCCGTGATGTCGACGCCGAGGTCCATGAACCGCTCGTACATCCGCGGGAGCCGCGATTTGATGTACTCATCGTCGCGGTGGGAGATGTCCAGATAGACGCCGCCGTTCTCGGTCCCACGGCCCTCGCGGAGCTCCTGTGCGATGGCGCGGGCCACCACGTCTCGCGCGTCGAGTTCCATCTGGTCCGGCGAGTACTCTTCCATGAATCGCTCGCCATCGGCATTGAGCAGCCGACCGCCTTCCCCGCGGACCGCTTCGGTGACGAGGCGACCATCCCAGTCCTCGCCGTAGCGGTCGCCGACCATCCCCGTCGGGTGGAACTGGACGAACTCCATGTCCATCAGCGACGCGCCGGCGTCGAGCGCCAGCGCCGGGCCGTCGCCGTTGTTCTCCTCGTCGCGCGAGGAATGGCGGTTGTACAGCGCGGAGGACCCCCCGGCCGCGAGGACGACGTGGTCCGACTCGAAGAGGATGAACTCGCCGCTCTCCATGTCGTAGCCGGCCGCGCCGTAGACGCGCTCGCCGTCCGAGAGCAGCCGCGTAATCATCACGTTGTCGCGGTAGGGGATTTCGAGCGACTGGGCCTTGTCGACGAGCGTGTCCAGCATCGCCTCGCCCGTGCGGTCGCCGACGAAGCAGGTCCGCCGGAACGACTGCGCGCCGAAGTACCGCTGATTGATTTTCCCGTCGTCGGTGCGGTCAAAGGGCATCCCCCAGTCGTCGAGTTCCCGGATGCGGTCGGGCATGTGCTTGGCCGTTAGCTCGACCGCTTTCGGGTCGTTGATGAAGTGCCCCTCGTCCAGTGTATCCGCGGCGTGGATGGTCCAGTCGTCCTCGGGGTCAAGCGACCCAAGCGAGGCGTTGATGCCGCCCGCCGCCCACGTCGTGTGGGCGTCGCCGTGGTCGCGCTTGCCGATGACCAGCGGTTCGACACCGTTCTCGGCAAGTCCGATAGCGACTCGCGCCCCGGCAGCGCCAGCGCCGACGACCAGCGCGGGTACCGACACCGTTTCGTAGTCGACCGCCGGGCCTGCATCGGCTGCCCGACCGTCAACAGCCTGCTCGCCGTCAGCGGATGGCTTCTGTGGTGTCATCATGTACTGTAGGCGCTGCGGACTTATGAGGGCTTCGCGCGCACGCGCACGCACACGAGCGCTCGCGAAAGTCTGGCCAACCACCACGGTCAGTGGTGCTGGGCGAATCAGTCCTCGCCTGCTGTCACTGACCCGACACCACCGGACTGTGCAGCCGTATCTTCCGCGTCAGCGCGGTCCGCATAGACGATCTGCCAGCCGGTGACGCCCATGAACAGCAACACGAGCGGCGAGAGAAAGCCGAAGAAGTAGTACGGCGCGTATTCCAGCGTCGGGACGCCGAGCGTTCCGGCCATGAACAGTCCGCCGCTGCTCCACGGAATAAGCGCACTCGTGGTCGTTCCCGACGCTTCGATAGCCCGGGAGAGATTCTGACTCTTGAGTCCCTGTTCGTTGTACAGATTCCCGAGTGTCATCCCCGGCACGACAATACTCACGTACTGTTCCGCCGCGAGAATATTCATCGAGACAGCGGACACAGCGGTCACGCCAGTCAGGCTCGCGACGCTGTGGCAGAGTCGCCCGAGATGGTGGGAGAGCACCGCGAGCACACCAGCACGTTCAAGCAGTCCGCCCAGCGCGAGCGCGGCAATCGCGATGGTCACAATCCACGCGCCGCCGGTCAGCCCGCCGCTCTCTAAGAGTCCGTTCACGAGCTCCATGCCCGTCTCCGGCGCTGTCCCGGACTGTGCCGCAGACCAGGCAGCGCCGAATCCGGTTCCCTGTACGAGCATCGCAGTTCCGACGCCCGCGAAGACGCCTGTCCCGAGGGTCGGCAGTGCAGGGATGCCGCGCAGCGCAAGTCCGAATGTCACAACGACCGGCAGAAACACGAGCGGCGAGACGACGTACGTACTCTCGATTGCTGCCTGGATGGACGCAACGCGGTCAGCAGGAATAGTCCCGGCGGCTTGTAGCCCGAGGCCGGCGTACAGGAGGACGGCAATCGTGAACGCGGCGAGCGTGCCGGCCCGCATCGCGTTGATGTGCTCGTACAGGTCCGTGTCCGTCACCGCGGCGGCGAGGTTCGTCGTATCCGAAAGCGGGGATTGTTTGTCTCCCGTGTAGGCCCCGCTGAGAATCGCGCCGGCAGTCATCGGCTCCGAAATCCCCAGTCCGGAACCGATACCGATGAGCGCCACTCCGAGCGTCCCGGCTGTCGTCCACGAGGACCCAACGGCGAAGGAGATTATGGCAGCGAGAATCGCCGCCACCGGGAGAAACACCATCGGCGTGAACAGCTCTAAACCGAAGTACATCAGGCTGGGAATCGTGCCCGCCTGAATCCACGACGCGATGAGCGCGTAGACGGTGAACATGATGAGAATCACCCGCATCCCCATGAGCAGGCTGCTGGCGATGCCGTCGTACAGGTCCTCCCACGACAGCCCGAGGTGATACCGTGCGAACAGGCCGGTGAACGCAATCCCCCAGAACAGCGGGAACTGCGGGTCCAGATCGAAGGCAATGAGGCCCACACTGAGAAACACGATCATTCCCGCGATTGGGACGAGCGCGGCACCCAGCGACGGCCGCTCAGATGGGTCAATATCGTCGAACAGTCGGGGTTCGAACTCGACCATCACCGCACCCCGTCGCGCTTCTCCGGCAGGACGCCGGCATGGCTCTGGTCTGGACCCAGTGGTTCCCGCCAGCGCTGTCGACACGCTCCGATACGCCTGTTTCGAACAGTTGCGACGGCCCCGCGTGTCATACTGATATCGGCGATAGCCACAGGTGACTTAAATCAGACTCCATTCCGGCGTCGACGTGGGGGTTGGTAGCTTACGACTGTCTGTCGACGATGTGTGCGTCCGTCGGGGCAAAGCCGACTGTCACGGTGCCAGTCGGCGGGTCCTCTGCTCGTAACAGGAGTTCTCGGCCCGCCCAGTCGAGATGCACGCGCGTAGTCTCTCCGAGGAACTCCGCGCTCGTGACTGCCGCCGTCAGCGCGTTCGGGTCGCCGTCGACGGAGAGTCGCTCCGGCCGCACACAGAACGTGAGTCGGTCCCCGGGCGAGACAGCGGCCGGGTCGCTGTCACCACCCAAGGCAACTGAGAGCGTGGTGTCGTCGATGGTCACGTTCGCGGTGGACTGGCCACTCTCGTCGCCGGAGTCATTGGCATCATCGGTCGACTGTACCGCTGTCACTTCGCCACTGAGAACGTTGTTGTCGCCGACGAAGGTGGCGACGAACTCCGTCGCCGGCTCGCGGTAGATGGTTCGCGGCGGCGCGACCTGTTCCGGCGTCCCGTCGCGCATGACAGCCACGCGGTCTGAGACAGCTAAGGCCTCCTCTTGATCGTGGGTGACGTAAATCGTCGTAATGCCCAGTTCCTGCTGTATCTCGCGGACCTGCACACGCAACCGCTCCCGGAGCTTCGCGTCCAGCGCGCTCATCGGCTCGTCGAGCAAGAGCACGTCGGGACCGGGAGCCAGCGCACGGGCCATCGCTACCCGCTGCTGTTGGCCGCCAGAGAGTGTGTCGGGGTCGCGGTCCGCCATGCCACCGAGGTCGACCAGCTCCAGCAGGTCACGGACCCGCGACTCGTCGCTGTCGCCGTCGGGTGGGTCGGAGAACTGGAGCCCGTAGGCGACGTTCTCCCCGACGGTCATGTGGGGGAACAGCGCGTAGTTCTGGAAGACGACGCCCACGTCGCGGTCCTCCGGCGGGACGCCGGTGACGGACTCGCCGCCAAACCGGACTTCGCCCCGCGTGGGGTCCTCAAAGCCGGCGATGAGCCGGAGCGTCGTCGTCTTCCCACAGCCGGAGGGACCGACCAGCGTAAAGAATTCGCCTTCGTGTACAGAGAGAGACAGGTCCTCCACGGCGGTCGTCTCGCCGTAGCGTCTGGTGACGCCGTCGAGTTCGACGGCCAGCGGGGCTGTCCGGTTCACGGCAGCACCGTCCGACGGCGGTTCCTTAGAACCCAACGTCGTCACCTCCCAGTCGGTCGATGAGCAGGAAGCTCGCGCTGGTGACCACGAGCAAGACGACGCCCATCGCTGTCGCGGGGCCGAGCCGTCGGCCGATGAACCGCTCGATGGCGATTGGCATCGTGAACTGGTTCGTCCCGGAAGCAAGTACAATCGTCGCCGAGAACTCCCCGATAGAGATGGCGAACGCGAAGGCGGCCCCGGCGACGACGGCCGGCCACACCAGCGGGAGTTCAATGTCGAGAAGCACTCTGGCGCGCGGCGCGCCGAGCGCGCGGGCTGACTCGACGAGCGTGTGGTCGATACTTTCGAGGCCGGGCGCGACGGTGCGGACGACGAACGGGTAGCCAGCGACGGCGTGGGCGGCGATGATAGCGAGGCCGCCGCCGACGGCGAGGCGGGACCCGCCGATTTCGACGCCGAAGACGAGGCCCCGAAGGAGGCCGAGGCCGACGACGATGCCCGACACGGCCAGCGGGGCCATCGCGACGGCGTCGACGAGCTTTCGGCCGCGGTAGTCTCTGGTGGTGAGGACGGCCACGACGACGCCCATCGGCAGGGCAACGGCGAGCGAGGCGACGCCGAACAAAAGCGAGTTCCTGACCGCGTCCCACGGCTGGACCTGAAACGACGCGCCGGTCGTCTGTCGGTCGATGAGGAACTGGTAGTTCGCCAGCGTCAGCCCCTCTGGCCCGCTGAGGCTGGCCAGAACCATGCTCGCTATCGGGGCAACGAACACCGCCAGTGCGACGACAGCGTAGACGGCAAGCCCCATTCTGGGGAGCAGTTCACGAACCGAGAGCGATGGCGGCGTCAGCGGCCTACGCGGGAGCGGCCGAATCCCCCGTGACTGAACGGTGTGGCGCGCTTCGTACCGGAGATACGCGTACAGCAGCCCCAGCGAGATGCCGAGCTCAATCAGCGCGAGGGCGGCCGCCTCGGCGTACTCCAGGTCGCGGATGAGCCGATAGACGAACACCTCGACGGTCGCTAGCTGGAACCCGCCCAGAGCGAGGACAATTGGGAACGTGCTGAAGGTGAACACGAAGGTCAGGGCTGCGCCCATCAGCACCGACGGGTACAGTTGCGGGGCGACCACATCACGGAACGCCCGGAACGGGCTCGCGCCGAGGCTCCGCGCCGTCTCGACAGCGCTGGCGTCGACGGACTCCCAGGCGGCGGTGGTCACCCGGGCAACGAGCGGGGCGTTGTAGAACGCGTGAGCGATGACGACGGCCTCCAGCGTGAACAGCAGATTGACCTGGCCGAGACCGAGCGCGCCGAGCACGGCGTTCAACGTTCCGTTCCGGCCGAACGTGGCGACGAAGCCCACCCCGACCATTATTGACGGCAAGACGAAGGGGAGAATCGTCAGCGACCGGAGTGTGCGTCGTCCCGGGAATTCGAACCGGGCCAGCAGATACGCCGCTGGCAGGCCGAGCGCAACGCTGGCGACGGTCGAGAGGGCCGCCTGATACGTCGTGAAGCCGATGACGCCCAGCCGCCGGTCCGGCGAGCGGATGCTTTCGATGACAGCTCCCACTGGTTCGCCGGAGAGCAACCGGGCCAGTTCGCCGAAGTAGAACGGGTCCTGCAGTATCGAGACGAACACCTGGGCAGTCCAGCGGCCGTCGACGAGCACGCTGTCGATAAAGACTGTCGCCACCGGGTAGTAGAAGATGCCGAGCAACAGCGCGATAGTGGCGACTGCGAGTCCGACAATCCCCCGGCGTTCGATAGTGTTTCGAACGGTCCGGCCCTGTTCGCGGGACGGACCACTCGCTGTCTCTGTCGCCGTTTCGCTGTCGGCACCGTCCGTGTCGCCGTCGAAATCTCGGGCCACAGTCGGTCGTGGTCAGTTCGAGGCGAACTGCCGTTCCCAGTCGGAGATCCAGCCCGAGACAGAGCCCTTGAGTTCGTCGTAGCCGAAGGTGACTGGCTCCGGTGGCTCCTGAGCCAGTTCGGCGTAGTCCTCGGGGAGGTCGGCGGATTCGGTCGCCGGGAACTGAACGTTTCGGACGGCGATTTCTCCCTGAATCTCCGGGCGCAGCAGGAAGCTCATGAACTCTCGGGCGAGGGCAGGCGTGTCCGCGCCTTCGAACACCGCCATCCCCTCCGGGTTGGCGTAACCCTGGTCGTTCAGGAAGCGAATCTGGTGTTCCGCCATGTTCGCGTCGTTCTGGTCGGCGAACACCTGGTCGGTGGAGTAGGAGACGACCATCGGCGCTTCCCCGCCCGACCACGCGCCGTAGGCGTCACTCCAGGAGCCAAGCACCCGAACGTCGTTGTCCTGCAGGTCGCTCCAGTAGTCCAGATAGCCGTCCGGGCCGAACTGCTTGACCGTGTGCAACAGGAACGCCCGCCCGGTTGCCGAGCTGGCTGGGTTCTGCGTGATGAGGTCGCCAGCGTGCTCCTCGGCCAACAGGCCGTCGAAGGTCTCCGGCGCTGTGGTCGCCGTCCCGTCGAACACCAGGCTGATGTAACCGGTGTCGTAGGGGATCGCCCGACCGTCGGGGTCGAACTGCAGACCCGGCTTGATGTCGTCCTGTCCGGCCACGTCGCCGACATCGGCGAACAGACCGTCGTCGAGATTCTCGTCGACTCGGACGAGATGGTCCGTGTTCAGCCCGAGGTACATGTCGGCCTCGATGTCGACGCCGGCGTTCCGGCGTTCGATGTAGTGGTTGACCTCGTTGCTCGGCGTCTGCCAGATCAGGCGGGCGTCGAACTCCTCCTCGAAGCGCTGTTTCACCCACGCGCCGGGGCTCGTCGACGGCGAGTCGACGAACGCGCTGTAGGTCCCAACGACCAGCGTCTCGTCGGCACTGCCGGCGTCGCCGGTACTCGTTCCGTCCGCAGTCGACTCGTCCGTACTCGACGCTCCGGTGCTCGCTTCGTCGTTGCCGCCCAGCCCGGCACAGCCGGCAACGGAGACGGACACCGTCGCGCCGGCCGCTGTCAGGAAGGAACGTCTATCCATTACTCCGTGGTCACACCCAGTGGTACTTAACCCCGGTGTTCCCGAGTCCTAACGCGTCAGCCCCTCAAAGCACCGCAATAGCCGTTATTACTCCACGGTACTGCAAGATGGTGACTGAGTTGTAGGCGACGACTGCGAGTGTGACCACGGCGAACAGGGCAAGAAAGACCGTCGCGTTGCGCTCGGAGAGCAGTCGCCACCCGGCGACCAGCCACAGCATCGCCCCGAACTTCACCAGCCAGAGCCCAGCCAGCCCGAACTCCGCAAGCATCGTGCTGACGACGACGTTCCCCTCCTGCAGTCCGACCGTGAGCCTGGTCATCGTCAGGAGGATGTCACCCACTGTTGCGACGAGGATGACAATCCAGAGCACCGCATGAGTGGGCGACAGGTGGTGTTCCAGCCAGACCGTCACCCGCTCACTGTCTGCCTCTGGGCTCTCTTTGCCGAGCATCATGGATACGTTGGGCGGAAACGGCATGAATACTCGGGCCAGAATGTCGGTGTGTGCTGGAGTGGCTCGACTGACCCAAGCTGAACACAGCTTTTTGACGGTCCTCTCCGAGTGTAGGGTAGGAAATGACTCAGGACGTTCTCAATCGGGCGCCCGACGACCGCATACAGGCGCTCGATTCTGACGGTGAGATCGTCGACCCGGATCTTATCCCTGACCTCTCTGACGAGGCGCTGGTGTCGATGTACCGGGATATGCGCTTTGCTCGCAAGTTCGACGAGCGGATGATAAGCCTCCAGCGGCAGGGCCGACTCGGTACCTACGCCTCGCTCGCCGGTCAAGAGGGGTCACAGATCGGGTCGACGTACGCGCTGGCCGACGAGGACACGGTCTTCTATCAGTACCGTGAACACGGCGCGCTCGTCGCTCGCGGGCTCCCCTGGGAGTACGTCCTCTACTGGATGGGCCACGAAGCGGGCAACGCTGCCATCGGCGATGTGAACGTGTTCCCGCTGAACATCTCCATCGGCGCGCACCTGCCCCACGCCGTCGGGTGGTCGTGGGCGGCAAAGCGAAAGGGCGACCAACGGGCGGGTGTTGTCCACTTCGGCGACGGGGCCACCAGCGAAGGGGACTTCCACGAGGCGATGAACTTCGCCGGCGTGTTCGAGACGCCGACAGTGTTTTTCTGCAACAACAACCAGTGGGCCATCTCTGTGCCGCGGGAGCGCCAGACCGCCAGCCAGACGCTGGCACAGAAAGCCAACGCGTACGGCTTCGACGGTGTGCAGGTCGACGGCATGGACCCGCTGGCAACCTACACGGTCACCGAGGCCGCAAGAGAGCGGGCTGTGGGTGCAAACGGCGAAGCTCAGCAACCAATGTTCATCGAGGCCCTCCAGTACCGCTTCGGCGCGCACACGACCGCCGACGACCCGGACGTGTACCGGGACGACGCAGAGGTCGAGCAGTGGCGCGAGCGCGACCCGCTGGACCGTATGGAGGCGTTCCTTCGGAACTGCAATCTACTGGACGACGGAAAAATCGAGGTGATGGATGACATTATCGACGAGCGACTCGGCGAGATTATCGACAACGCCGAGGGTCACGCCGCCGAGCCGACGGACCTCTTTGCTGACGTGTACGCGGAGTCGACCCAGAACATCGACGAGCAGCGCGAGTACTTCGAGGACCTCCGCGAGCGCCACGGCGACGACGCATTGCTTGAGTCCGAGTAGCCGACCGAGCCTGTTATTGCTGTCCCGTCGCTTCCGTCTACTGTGACAGAGTGGCCACCGGTCGACCCCGCCGACGCAACGGCCGTTGCACAGCAGCGCGACGAACTGGTCGCGGCGGTCCGGGACCACGCCGGACAGGTCGCCTACCAGCTCGCCCGGCTGGAGGGCGGCGACTACGGACAGGCGGACATCGAGACCGACCGCGGCGAGTGGACGGTAAAATACGAGGGCGGCGATCTGGAGTACCTCCGGTTCTCGCCCTCGCGTGGCTCCGATGTGTACGTCATCTCGACCAAACAGCCGCCGGAGCCCGAACCGCTGGCCGACGCGCTGGCCGACTACGACGCCTTCGTCGAAGGGTTCAACGCCTACGTCGGGTCGCTTGACGGCGTGCTCGACGATGTATCGACCGAGTTCCCGGACATTGCGACGACTGACGGCGTCGTGGCCGAGCGCGACCGCGTCTTGGGCCGCATCCGAGAGATCTGCGACCAGATCGCCCGGGAACTCCAGCGCTACGAGGGCGGCGACTACGGCACTTTTACCGAACGGATCAGCGGGACGCGGTGGGAACTGAAGTGGGACACCGACGGCGCGTCGTATCTCCGCGTCGGCGGGAGCAACGGCCTCTATCTCCTCTCGCAGTACGAACCGCCCTCCGCGGCCGACATCCGCGAGTACGCTCCGCAGTTCGCGGATTTCGTCGACGCGTACAACGACCACGTCGACGAACTGGAGTCGGACCTCGGAACCGTCAAACTCTGAGTTGGGCAGTCCGTACCGATTCTGGTAGCGTTTCCCTTCAGTCAGCGGAGAGTCTGTCAATCAAGGCAGCGGCGCTATTTCTTGATAACCGCAGTACAGCAGTCGAATTACTGTAGAATACCACCGAAAGATATGTCGGCAGGGTTTTCAGGTGGCCTCACCCAAGCCGGAGGTATGAGTTCAACCGAAACCGTCGACAGTTCGGCTGTTAGCAAGGGGACAATCGGTGACTACGTCGAAGCGATGGGGCCGTCCTGGATCGCGGGCGCAATCGCCGCCGGCCCGGCGACGATTGCCAGCCTCGTCACCGCGGGCGGCGCGTTCGGCTACAGCCTCCTGTGGGTTGTCGTCCTCTCCGCGGGAGCGGGAGCGCTGGCCCAGTATCTCGCGATGCGGCTGGGACTGCTGACCGAGCGGGGTATCGTCGCCGTCGTCGAAGACCACCTCGGCGACACGTGGGCGTGGCTGCTTGTCGGCGACGCCGTGCTTGCGGCCGGGGTGGCACAGCTGGTAATCATGAAAACTGTCGCCACGGTTTCGGCGACGGTGACGGGCATCGACGCGCGAATTTGGGGCGTCGCTTGGGCGCTCATCCTCGCGGCGGGCTTGGCCGGCGGCGGCTACCGGTTCCTCGAACTGGCAGCGAAAGTCCTCGTCTTGCTCGTGGTCGTCGCGTTCGTCGCCAGCCTGTTCGTCGTCCCCATCGACGCTGGCGCGGCGGTGACCGGACTGGTTCCGTCCGTTCCGTCCGGGAGCGCGCTGGTCGCCGCCGGCATCCTCGGCGGTGCGGTCCATATCACGCTCATCACGATGCACTCCTACACGATGCGTGCTCGGGGCTGGACCCGCGATGACTACGACCTCGCGACGGTCGACGTCGGAGCGTCGATGCTGGTGGCTTTCGGGGTCTACAGCCTCGCAATCTTTCTCGTGACGGCGAGCGTGCTCACCTCCGGCGACCTCACGACGGTCGGCGCTGCGGAGGCGCTTGGTCCACTGGTCGGTGACAGCGCCCGCTGGCTGTTCCTGCTCGGCCTCTGGGGCGCTGCCGTGTCGACGCTCGGGGGCAACACCATCGTCCCGCCGTTCCTGCTCGCCGACAAGCTCGGCTGGGGCACCACCATCGAGGACAGCCGCTACCGCGGACTGCTCGTCGCCGTCGCGCTTTTGTCCGCGCCGGGCGCGTTCATCGGCGGCAACGTGCTCGGCCAGCTCGTCCTCGTGCTTGCGCTTGGCACCGTCGGCACGCCTTTCGTCATCGCGCTCGTCCTCTACCTCCTGAACTCCGACGCGGTGCCGGAGTCGAACTCACTGCTGGCTAATATCGGCGGCCTAGCCCTCATCGCCGTGTCGGGTGGACTGGCCGCGAACTTCGTCGTCGAACAGCTCGGCGGCGGTGTCGGTCCGCTCTCCGGGTTCGTGCTGGCCTTCGCCGTCGCGCTCGGACTCGCCATGGCCGGCCTCGGCGGGAAGTTCTTGCGGGAGGAACTCCTCGCGTGACCGGCGTTGAGTTCCCGCTGTCCGGGTCGACACTCGTCACCGGTCCCTCGAATGCCGGCAAGACGCGGACGACCGCGGCCGCCATCGACGCCTGGCTCGATCGCGAGGGAACAGCGGGCGTCGTCGTTCTCGATTTCGCGCCCGAACTCGAACGGGACGGAACCGTTCTGGGCGGTCGCCTCGACCGGTTCATCACTGTGCCGGAGACGGTCTGGGCTGGCCGAATCGATGCCAGCGCACCGCGCGCCGAGAGCGGGACTGACGAGCAGGCTGTCGCACTCGCTCAGGAGAACGCCCGTCTGGCCCAGCGCGAGATGGACCGCCTTCCGCCGAATCCCCGGGCGGTGTTCGTCAACGACGCGACGATACCGTTCCAGTACGATTCCGTTGCAGTCTGCCGGCTCACCGAATACTGTGACGGGGCGGACGTGGCCGTCCTCAATGCCTTCGACAGTGACGAACTGGGCCTCGATAACCCCGTGTCTCGGACCGAGCGGGACGCCGTCGACCGGCTTCGGGCCTGGGCCGACCGGACCGTCGACCTGTCGTAGCGACAGTCAAACCCGGACCGAACGCGTTAGCGGCTCGTTACTGCCCGCCGCGTTGGCGGAACCAGACGCGCTCGCCGACCGGACTTTCATCGTCACCGATGTCCAGCCGACTGATGAACAGGTCGCGAATGGCCATGGTGACGACGAGTTCAGTTGACTCGCCGGACTCGTCTTCGACAGTGACGACACAGTGACCGTCTCGCCCCGTTATCCCGGTGATTGTGCCGACGGTCCAGCGGTCGCGGTGGTGTGACGGTTCCTGTGCGTGAATGCGGTCGTGGTTCATAGATACTGCTGTCCGTGTCTCACCGGTTCCACTCGTAGAACCACCACGCCCCGCCCAGTACCATCAAGCCGATTCCGAGCGTCGAGGTTGCGGGCTCCGGGATGATGAACAGTACGAGTCCAATGAGTACCATCCCAACCGGTTCGAGTTCGTCGAGATACCGGATGATGTCCATATCTGGCCCTTCACCCGCCTGCCGTATAGAGGTTTGTTCGGCTATCGGTGGATAATAGACCGAGAACAGCGACCGGATCAGCGAAAGCGGAACGTTTCGAGGTTCTCCGGCGCGAAGGTCCGGATGTTCTGGTCGTGGTACAGCGACGAGGAGAGGTCCTGTGTCGCGGATTCGTCGCCGTGGACACAGAGAATTTTCTCCGGTCGGGGGTTCATCGTCTTCACGAAGTTCTCAAGCCCCTGTCGGTCGGCGTGGCCCGAGAAGCCGTCGACCGTCTCGACGGTCATCTCCAGTGGGACCGTCTCGCTACGCCCGCTGCCGCCGACGGGCACCTCGTCGATGCCGCGCTGGATTCGCTTCCCGAGCGTTCCCTGCGCCTGATAGCCGACGAACGTGAGCGTCGAGTCCGGGTCGGGGCCGAGGTCTTCGAGCCAGGACATCACGGGGCCCCCGGTGAGCATCCCGGACGTAGAGAGGATGATGGCAGAGTCGCCGGCAGCGATTGCTTCCCGTTCCTCGTCGCCGCCGTCGATAGGGTTGAACTGGTCGGCCAGGAACGGATTCTCCTCTTCGTCGAAGATGCGGTCCTGCAGGCCGTCGCGGAGGTACTCGGGATAGGTCGTGTGAACGGCCGTTGCCTCCCAGATCATCCCGTCGAGGTGGACCGGCATCTCGGGGATGTCGCCCTCCCGCATCGCCTCTTCGAGGACGAGCATGAGCTCCTGTGACCGCCCGGCGGCGAAGGTCGGAATGAGCACCTTCCCGTCGCGGTCGTAGGCGTTCTGGATGATCTGCTTGAGCTTTCGCTCGGAGTCTTCCTGATCGGTCTGGTAGTCGTTGCGGCCACCGTAGGTCGACTCCAGCACGAGCGTCTCCACCCGCGGGAAGTCATTGACCGCGCCGTCGAACAGGCGCGTGTCGTCGTAGTGGATGTCCCCGGAGAAGGCGACGTTGTACAGCCCGTCGCCGACGTGGAAGTGACACACCGACGAGCCCAGAATGTGGCCGGCGTTGTGCAGTGTGAGCTTGATATCGGGCGCGATGTCGGTCACGTCGCCGTACTCGAGCGGGATGGTGTGTTTGATCGCCTCGCGAACCATCTCGGAGTCGTACGGCGGGGTCCGGCCGTCGTCCGCGGCGGTGTCGAGGTAATCGAGCGTCAGCAGACCCATGAGGTCCCGCGTCGGCTCGGTGCAGTAGATGGGGCCGTCGTAGCCGTACTCGAACAGGAGCGGGACCAGCGCGGAGTGGTCCAGATGCGCGTGGGTCAGGACGACGGCGTCGATACCGTTCGTCCCGGCTCCGAACGCCTCCGGGATGTCGAGATACGGCTGTTCGCCGTTCGCGCCGGGCTTGTTGCCACAGTCGATTAGGATCCGCGTGTCCGGCGTCGAGAGAATAAACGCGGAGCGGCCGACCTCCCGACAGGCCCCCAGGGTCGTGATGCGGACGTACTCGTCGTCGGACATTGGCTCGCGGTGGATCTGTCGGCCGACGCGTTCGAGGATGTCACGACGGTCCTCCCGTTCCTGTTTGAGGAAGTTCCGGACGTTTTCGACCGTCGAGGACTCGATGGGGGGCGTCCGAACGACTTCGGGTGTCCAGCCGACCTCTTGCGTGATCTCACGCAGCGTCTCGCCGCGTCGTCCGATGACGACGCCGGGCTTCTGTGCCTGGACGACGACTTCGCCGGTGTCGGCGTGGAAATTCAGGTCCATGACGCCGGCTTCCTCGGGGATGAGTTCCCGAATCGCCGCCTCGGCCTCGGCCGGCGGGGACAGAACATCCGGGTCCGGGCGAACCGTGATACGTTTACGGAGTTTCGATGCGAGCCGGCGAACGAGGTCGCTGTTCGCGGCGAACTCTTTCGGGTCTCGCGTGTATATGACGAGTTCCGGTCCCTCGTACGTGACATCCGAGACGGAGATACGGCGCGGGACTTCCTCGTCAATCGTTGCCTTCACGTCTTCGAGTTGCTTGTCTACAGTGCTCATAGCTCAAAACGGGGTGTCATCCCAGTAGCGGGGCCGTCCACGGCTAGTGCGGACTGGCCTGATGCCGCGGGATGTACGCTCTCTAATAAAGTCATCAGTTATCGGTGAGTTGCCTCCGGACGTGGAGAACTGTCCGGAAAACCGTCCTCTATTTCTCAGTATCCCCCTCGTGTTATAAAAGCCTTCGCAATACGGCGGTCCGAACTGTCCTGCAGTCGCCGTTGCGTGTGTCCACAAGCGGTAAGCGGCCTCCACGTGAGACGACGGCATGCGACTGACACCTGAAACCGTCGACGAGGAGTACGAGTGGGTGCAGGACCGAGTGAGCGATGTCGTCCCGCTAATAAACGAGACGCGAGCCCACCTCGGGTCTCAGTTCGGCGTGGATGTCGACACCCTCACAGATGAGGCCTACACGGCTGCTATCGACGAGGTGTTCGCCGACGGCGACCGCGCGGTCAACGTGGCTGCGCTCGTTCGACTCCTGCGTGAACTCGATGTCGAGGACGATTACCCCGGCTTCGTCGTTGACGAACTGCTGGGCCGTGAGCTGGCAGCCATGATCGCTGGCGAGCAACCGCTCCGTCTGCTCGCAGAAGCCACCTTTCACGTCGCGGACGTGCGAGCTCACGGGAACGACACGGACACCGCCGGCGCTGACGATCTCGACGCCGCGCTGGCGGCCGGAGTTCAGACCCGGGTCCCGGGCTGGCCGTGGCAACAGGCGGCGAGTCCGTTCGCTGTGGAGTAACACCGCTGGGGAGTACAGTATCGGACTCGTTGCCAGGCTCAGCCGCTGCGTCTCACCCGGAAATACGTTATATTATGTGCTTTGGGAAACAAATATTATGGCAGAAGGTCAATCTGGCAACTACACGGATGGCACTCATACATGTTTGATGAGCAAGTTCCGAGCCAGTGTCCAGAATGTGGGTCGGTGGACGTCCGGATAAATAGGGTGGCACCCTCTTCGCACGAGCGCGGAGACGAATGGAGTATCCGTGCTGAGTGCCGCAGCTGCGACGAGTACACCGAGTGGTTCGACTAGGGACCGCGGCGGTACGGGAGGTGATCAGAGGTGGTACACAGGCCATCGGCGTCACGTCATCTCTAACAGGTGACGCCGAGTCTCCGGAGCCCCAACTGCTCTCGGCGAGGAGCTCCGAGGGAGTGTCCGGAGCGACGGCCAAGCGAGTCACATTAAGGGTCCGGTGCCCTTGGGCGGCTCAGTTGCCCCCAAACGAGAACGACGGCGTCGTCAGGAACGCCGTCTCATACCCCTCGTGACGAGACACCTGTGGTGGGGCAACGACGTCGATACCGACAGACGGCTCCTGCGCTGTTGTCTCGACGATGGCCCCGTAGTGATATCCGAGTTCAGAGTGGACCGCGGCGGTCAGCGCGTCATCAAACACCGTTTCGCCGTCGGACTCTACGGTGCCGTCGAGCGACATCATCGGCAGGGGAACGCGGTTGTACGGCGTCCGAGCAGACACAGCGAGATACGACTCGCTCTCGGCGAGGAACCCGGCGTCCTGTAGCCACGTGACGGCGTAGACACCGTCGCTTCCCTTGTCCGTCCCAAGGACTGTCCCGGGCAGCGCAGACACCTCCGGGACTTGCGAGGTCGGCACCATGTCCATGTTCATCAGGTCGACTGCCGCGCGTTCGCCCTGTGTCTCGGGAAACTCCTCGAAGGAGAGCTGGTCGCGGGTGTTCCGTGCGAAGTCGAATTCGACCGTGGCCTCCCCGGCCTCGCCGAACCGCCCCTCGAAAGCCCCCAGTCGGCGTTCGCCCATCCCGTTGACGCGGACCGAGAGCTGGTAGACGCCGTCGCCGTCGAGCGCGTAGTTGTCGCCGTAGTGAAAGCCCATGTTTTGTGATATCATTGGCCACGGAGACTTGTCGGCGACCGTCTCGCCGTCGCGCTCGACGGTAATCGAGAGTCCGGCCGAGACCGGGAGGACCATCTCGGTCTCGGGGTCCCAGACAGTCGCCATCAGGTGGACGCTGTCTTCGCTCCGGATGTCGACCTTCTCGGCCGTCGTCCCGGTGACCGTCCAGAAGCGGTGAGGAAAGGAGTAGCTCAGCCCGACCATGTACTCGCCGGCCTGTGCCATCCCGGCCATTCCCATCCCCTCGGCGTGGGTGGGACGGTACGTGGCGTCGGGGCGGTCCTCGACCAGCGGGGGTGCGCGCGTCGACTGGGAGCTCAGAGAGCCACATCCTGCCAGGACTGTCGCGCCAGCGAGGCCGGCCCCGGCGAGGAACTGTCGGCGATTCATGGACCGGCTTTAGGCCCTCGTCTGAAAGACCGTTCTGGTACGATAGCCGAATCCCGCGGCGGGAACTGTGCGGCACAAAACACTTGCCACCGGTCGGTGCATTCACGGGCGTGCCCGCCAGAACTGCCCGCATTGCAGTCCTCGGTTTCGTAATCCTGACCGCAGGCTGCTTCGGTGCGCCGTCGCCGGGGTCACCTCCATCGTCAGAAACAGCAACGACCGCTTCGCCCCCAACAGGAACAATCGAGTTTCATGACGGTCCGAAAGACCGACCCGACCAGCCCGCGACGCTGACCGAGTCATCGGTCAGTGAGTTCGTGTACGAGTACGAATACCGACACGTCTACAACGGTCTCTGGCAGGGCGAGCATACCCAGATGACGCTCGCTTGCCGCATCGACGCTGTCACAGACCAGTCGTGGGGATACGACGTCATCGTCACCTGTACTGGGTCATCAACGACTGACCCGCCGGCCGGTTCGACGGCGACTGAAGGCCCGATAGCCGACTACTTCACCCAGTCGTACCGCTACAGTGTCAGCGCCGACGCGCTCGAACGCGAGTCAGTTGAGAACCGCGAGCCGGTGTCCTGACCAGACCGGTCAGGCCGGGTCGGCCGGCGGCAGCGCCCGCAGCGAACGCGGCGGGAGCAGGTAGTTCCCGCGTCGCGTGACCGTCATGTACTGGAGGATGCCGTTGTTCACCCGCTGGCCGACGGCGGAGTCGTTGGCGACGTCCGTCCCGTTCATCGCCTGTTTCGTCGCGACGAAGTCGGCGATAGAGCGCTGCAATGAGAGGAAGTGCAGCCCTGCCTCGCCGCCGTCGGTCGAACTGAAGTCCCGGCGGAGAATGGTCGGCGTTCCGTCTTCCCTGACGCGAGACATCTTCTGTGCGTGCCCGACGACGCCCTCTCGCCGACCGCTGTCAACCACGTCTTCGGGACACTCGCCAGCACCGTTGTCCGTGCCGAGGTTCTCGCCGACACCTTCGACCTTATCTTCGGCAGCGTGGGCCGGACAGAACATCTTCGAGACACGCTGGTCCCGTGAATCCTGTTCGTACCACTGCTGGAGTTGCAGTCGGATCTTCGACAGGTGCTGTGTCGCGCCGCCGGCGAACGGCCCCGAGTCGACCGTCACACGGTCCTCGGAGGCCTGATTCTCCTTGAAACCGGACTTGAACCCCATGAACAGCGGGGCCTCCTCTGGAACCGGCTCGGAGTCCGGAACGCCGTCGACGTCTTGATTCTCGGCGGGCAGGCCGGCCCCGACGAATCCCGTCCGGCGCTCTGCCTCCTGTAGGACGCCCTCGAAAGTAGCGCTCATTTCGTGCTCGTTCGCAGTGTCCCGATTGCCCTTCAGCGCTTCTTCGGCCTCAATGACGGCGCGCTCGTCGTCACTGGCGAGGTGAAGCAGGGCGTCGGGCGTGTCGAGTTCGGGGTCTTCGAAGGGGGCAAGCGCCATTGGTTCGGGCAGGTCGACGCCGGCGATGTCGGCCTCGAAGCGGTCGAAGTAGGCCGGACTGTACCCGAGCGTGAACAGCAACCCTTCGTTGCTCCACTCGTATGCCTGTTCTAGGTCCTGAAGCGCCGTCTCGACCTGCTCGCGGTCGGCGTCCGTCGGCGTCCCGTCGCCGGCGTAATCCAGTAGCAAGAGGACGTGGTGGCGCGACAGTCGGTGGTTCCCCGCGTCGTCGGTCGCCAGCGACGCGTCCCAGGCGTGCTGGCGCTCCGGGAGCGACGCGGGGTCGTCGGTTCCTTCGGGTACTGCTCCCGACCCGCGGTCGAGACACGCGGCCAGCGCCGCGGTGCCGCCGATGGCGACGGCGCTCTTGGCGAACTCGCGTCGGGAAATCCCGCGTTCAGTCATCACCTACTCTATGGACTGCCCGTGCAATTGGGTTGTGGTACGGGACTCGAAATCGGCGGGGCTGCCGTGCCAGTCATCGGGCTACCCACTCTCGAAGAGTCGGTCGAGCAACCGGGTGAAGCGGTCCGACAGGCGCTCGGAGGCCGTGGGGTCGACCGCTGTGAGCAGTTCGACAGTCAACTCCGGCCGGCAGAGCGCCAGCGTCACCTGTCCCTCGCTCCGGCGCTTCTCGACGATATCGTGTTCAACCAAGCCGCTGAGGTGGTGTTCGAGCGTACTCCGGGCGATGTCGAGGTGGTCGGCCACCTCGTCGGGGCGGGCTGGCTCGCACTCTATCAGCGTCACGAGGATATCTCTCGCTGTCTCTCGGCGGAGGAAAGCGATGGTGCGGCGTTCCCAGGAATCGAACGACGCCGCATAGTAGTGTGTGCGCCCGTTGACCGACTCGCTGTGCACGCGGTCGAGTCGAGCCAGATGGTACTGGACCTGTCCTGTTGCGAGGTCCAGCGCCCGCGTTAGCTCTCGGAAGTGGACGCCTGGATTGGACTCGATATGGCGGTAAATCCGCGCTCTGGTGTCGTTCATACTCCCTCCTCGTCGAGGCGCTTCTCGACTGTTCGCGCGTAGTACACTGCGCCGAGGACGAGGACGACAAAGAGGGTATCGAGCGCGTGTTCGAGTAGGTGGTGTGTCGGTCCCGAGACTACGGAAAAGCCCGACAGCACTGCGACGAGTGGACGGACAAACAGCGCGGTGAGCGCGAGCGCAATCAGCAGATATGCACGAGTCCCGCGCTGTCGGTACGCGGCCAGGGCGAGCCCACACAGAACTGCTCCGGCCACAGCAGAGAGGACAACAACGGCGGCGATGTCCCAGCCCCCGGTGCCGAGGTGGCTCCCAATACTGAGCGGTGTCATCAGACATCAACTTCGGAATCACGATGCCTCAGTCGTTCGGTTTTGCGCGACTTTTTTATCGGCCCGCTGAGACGTGGCGGTATGGACTGCATCGGCTTCATCTGCGAGCCTGAACACCCGGTGTTCGGTGCCGTCGCAGAGCGGCTCTCCGCACGGGGGTTCGACGTCCAGTTTCTCCGCCCCGGAAACCCGGTGGCCAAAGCCGATATCGACGACCTGGCTGCACTTGTCAACACGACGCTCCGCCCCGAGTCGTTTAGTGCACTGTGGTACGCTGACAGGGCTGGCATCGAGACGTGGAACGGATTCCTGCCGACGACGGCGCTTGCCTGCCGGCTCGTCGCCTTACACGGGCTGGAGCAGGTCGGTTGTCAGGTCCCGACCGTCTGGTTCGAGAAGCCGGACTGTGACTACGTTGCCCGGACTCGCTACTCGTGGGACGGTGTGCCAGCGGATAGCGACGAGGGCGATTTCTATCAGGCTCGGGTTCGTGAGGAGCCGGTGGAATACAAGTACTTCGCCGTCAACGACGGCCGTGAGACCCATCTGCGAGCGATTCAGGTCCGGTCGGAGGTCACCGGGCTGGACCACGTCATCAGCGAGGAGACCGTCGAGGTGACGCTCGCGGCTCGCGTCCGGGAGTTACTGGACCGCTTCGGTGCGCGCGCACTTTGTGTCGAGTTCGTCGAAGACGAATCGGAGTTTTACGCACAGGCCGTCGACCCTGCGCCGGGATTTACCGGGACTGGGATGCAACGCCGCGTCGCCGACTCAATCGCCTCACTGACGACGATTGGGGCCTGAGAGAGCGGCCCCGCTGAATCCGGCCGATACCGCGTCCTTGTCACCGAGGCACAAGATTATACAGGCGCACCGACGTGGTAGCGACCAGAGCTTCACATGAGCACGTTCGTCCATCTTATCGCGGATTACGGTCCGGCCGACCCGGCCTTCTCGGAGGTCGTCCACCGCCTCACCGCCGCCGACCCGACGATGACCGTCCAGTCGACCGAGGTCAAGCCGTTCTCGACGGTCGCCACGGGCTTTTGGATCGCACAGCTCGGGATCCACAACCCCTCGTTCGACGACCTGCTGATTTACTCTAACACCGCGCCACGAACCACGGAGTCGACGCCTGAGCGGGCCGACACCGGCGGACCTTTGTGCTATCTCGAACTGGACAACGGCGTCCCCGTCGTCGCTGTCGACGCCGGCTACAACCTCTCGTTTATCGCCGACCACGCCACGACCTTCCGCGAGGTCGAACTGCCGGCCGACACCGGCCAGTTCCGCTCGCGGGACGTGTTCCCGCGCCGAGTTGCCGAGGTCGCAAACGGCAACCGCGCCGCACTTGGGTCGGAGCGGTCGCTTGACGACGTGCCCACCCCGCCCGAGTCCGTCGTCTGTCACGTCGACGGGTACGGGAACGTCAAGACCTCGATTCGAACCTCGGAGTTCAATCCGGCGGGGGAGACGGCGACCGTCGAACTCAACGACGAGTCCCGGGATGTAGTTGTCAGAAACGCTGTGTCGGACGTTCCCGAGGGCTCTCTCGCCATCGTGCCCGGCTCCGCAGGCGGCGGGGACCCCTATCAAGAACTGTTCCTGCGCGGCGGCTCTGCAGCGGCGGCCTTCGGCCGGCCGGAGCCGGGCAACGAACTCACGGTCCGGGTATAACAGTGCTCACGCCGGCTCCAGTCGGCGTGCCAGCGACTCACCACCCTTCGGGGAGTTTATTAGCGCCGTGGGCCACGACACACCTAATGAGTAGCGAGCAGGAACTCGGCATCACCGAGAGCAAGGAGCATTCACCCGGCGAGTGGTACGCCGAGGTCGTCCAGAAGGCCGGCCTCGCGGACTACGCCCCTATGGGCGGGTTCATCGTCACGCGTCCACGCGGCTACGCTATCTGGGAGCGTATCCAGAACAACCTCGACGGCTGGTTCAAGGACACCGGCGTCCAGAACGCCTACTTCCCGCTGTTTATTCCCGAGAGCTATCTGGAGAAGGAGAAAGATGTCGTCGAGGGGTTCGACCCCGAGGTCGCGTGGGTGACACACGGCGGCCACAACGAACTCGAGGAGCGCCTCGCCGTCCGGCCAACCAGCGAGTCCATTATCGCTCCGTTCATGGCCCAGTGGACCCGCTCACACCGGGACCTCCCGATGCGACTGAACCAGTGGTGTTCGGTCGTCCGGTGGGAGGCCACCGAGACAAAGCCGTTCTTCCGCACGAAGGAGTTCCTCTGGCAGGAGGGCCACACCGCCCACGCCGACGAGGACGGCGCGTGGGAGGAGACGATGACCCGTCTGGACCAGTACGCCCGCCTCTACGAGGAGGTCATGGCGATGCCGCCGCTGAAGGGCCGCAAGCCCGAACACGACAAGTTCCCCGGCGCACACACCACGACCACCATCGAGACGCTGATGCCCGACGGCAAGACCGTCCAGGCCGCCACCTCTCACTACCTCGGGACCTCCTTCGGCGAGGCGTTCGATATCACCTACGCCGACGCCGACGAGGAAGAGAACACGGCCCACACGACCTCCTGGGGGCTGTCCTGGCGTGCGATGGGCGCGCTCATCATGACTCACTCCGACGACCAGGGGCTCGTGCTCCCGCCTGCACTCGCACCAGACCAGGTCGTCGTCGTCCCCATCTGGCAGGAAGACAACAAGGACGAGGTTGTCGACTACGCCGCCGACCTTGCCGCCGAACTCGACGAGGCCGGCGTCCGCGTCGAACTCGACGACCGCGAACACCGCAATCCCGGCTTCAAGTACAACGAACACGAACTCCACGGCGTGCCGCTCCGTGTCGAAATCGGCCCTCACGAGGTCGAGGACGGCGAGGCGACGCTCGTCCACCGGCCCGACGGCGAGACCGAGACGGTCGACCGCGATGGCATCGCTGACACCGTCACCGACCACCTTGACACCGTCCACGCCAAGCTGTACGCCGAGGCCGAAGAGACGCTGGAGGGCGAAATCCGCGAGGCCGAGTCCCGCGAAGAGATTCTAGGTACTATCGGCCAACACGGCGGCTACGTGAAGTGTGGCTGGTGTGGCGACGAGGACTGCGAGGAACCGATCAAGGACGCTATCGCGGCCGAGATTGTGATGGTCCCGCTGGACCGCGACGAGGAGCCGATTCACGACGACTGCGCTATCTGCGGCGAGGACGCCGAGGAGACGGCGTACTTCGCAAAGAGCTACTGAGGGCCGTTACCCCGGCAACTGATCCAGAAACGCGTCGGCTTCAGCTCGACCCGTTTCGATAAGGGCCTCGATGAATTGGGGGTCGCGGTCACGTTTCGAGGCTGCTGTCAGCTTCTCATCGAGGGTCAGTCGCCGAATCTCTACGTGCTTGAACTCATCGGGGAGATACCCTTTTTCGACCCACTCGTTGACTTTCCGGACGAAGAACAGCTCCTGGTTCAGCGAGAGATTCCCGGACAGTTCCTGCCGACGGTCGGTGATCTCTGCCAACGATGTCGGCCGGTCCTCCCGGGTCTGTGGTTCAATCTGAATAATCCACATTTCGTCTGGTTTCGGCCGGTCGCTGGTCAGGAACTCCCGAATCGGCGGATTCTGTGAGAACAGGCCGTCCCAGTGCCAGTGGCCGTTCAGTTCGACGGCCTTGTACAGCAGCGGGAACGCAGCCGATGCCAGAACGGTGTTTGCTGTAATGGCGTTGTCGGTGAACGTCTCGAACACGCCGCTGTTGACGTTGACTGTGCCGACAGTCACGTGTGGCGGTGCCTCGTCGGCGAGGCTGTCGAACTCCTCGAACGCGATGTGGCGGTCAAGCAGCGATAGGTACCAGTCGTGGCTGACGGCGCTTGGCGTCGCGTAGGGCGAGATATCGGCCGCGGGGAGCATTCGGTTCTGCAGTCGCTTGTGCCACACGAGAGATTCGTTCAGCAGGAATGAGGGCGGCGTCGTCGCGGCGACATCATACCAGACGTCCTCCAGTAGCTCCCCGGCATAGTCGGGGCCTTCGCTGAGCAGGCCGTACTAGGCGGTGACCGCACACAGAGCGCCACCGGAGGTGCCACTCAATCCCACGAGATTGTGCTCGGCGTCGACCGCCGGCAGGAGTCGCTGCAGCGCACCGGCGGTAAACGCACTGTGGCTGCCGCCACCCTGACAGGCGATGGCGACGCTGGGACCCTGAGTAGACATGATTTAATTCATATACGAGGGGCTTGCACAGATAACTGCCGGGCCGCTGCTACTGCCGGCTGTGCTCGCATGAAACATGTTGTCACCTACAGGTGATACATATATTCACGACGCAGGCAGTATGAAGGAAGGATGGGGTCGGGGAGCGTGTGACATTTTCCTCCGTGCCCCCAATGACTACTGCTGTCCCTATGTATATAAATCGCCGTCAGACTAGGGTCATACAAACGCCAAACGGCGAACAGATACCCTCGTGAGTACTATGTCTCATCGGGCAGCTCGCATCAGCAAAAAGACATAAACAGTCTTGTGATTTCTGACTGGTCGAGGTAGATTACCTGAGATAGCGGGCGACTGTTCGAGCGAATGAATACATCACAGCGAGAGCAGAATATTAACACCTTATATATTTCTCAGTTGGTGAGATGTGTCGATATCCGGAACCAACACGGTTATATGCCGTCCTATGTTACCGAATGTCATGGACGACGTATTTGTCGGACGAATTATGTCATCGCCAGTCACCACTGTTGCCGCAGATGCGAACGCGAAAGCGGCCGCCAAGCGAATGCTCGACGAGAACATCAGCTCTGTTGTTGTCGTCGATACTGACAGAGAGTTGCGGGGGATTCTCACCTCCACGGATTTCGTCGAGATCGCCGCCGAGGATGGCGATACGACGGGGCTAACTGTGTCTGATTTCATGACGACGGACCCGGTCACAGTAACGGCAAACGACCCCGTCGAGGCGGCCGCAAGTCTGATGCTGGACCACGGCGTCCATCACCTTCCGGTCGTCGACAAGACGGAAGGTGTCGTCGGCATGTTGACTACAACTGACATGACGGCCTACGTTTCGGGTATCGAGCAGTCACCTGCACCCGTACTCGGCTGAGCACCGTGTAAACCGACATCCCTCGGACAACGGTTTATAAATGATGATACAGTTCAAACAATCGTGAGGAATATATACACCCTAATGTGGGGTTAAACAACACTAATACCATTAGGATTACCCTCTTATAGTGGCATCCCAAGTCATGAAACACATGGTTGAGCGACAGACAGGTCTCTCTGCAGGCGACGCCGGGCTTGCAGATCCTACGGACGAACGGTCGAACTGTGGTGTCGGGGTCGTCATGGACCTCGACGGCGACAGCGACCACTGGGTTGTATCGGACGGACTCGAACTCCTCGACAACCTCGAACATCGAGGGACGACAGGAGCCGAGCAAGACACGGGCGACGGAGCAGGCATCATGCTCCAGATTCCACACGAGTTTTTCGCTGCCGAAGTCGACGCCGACTTGCCACCCGCTGGCGAGTACGCCGTCGGCACGCTCTTTCTCCCGCAGGACGATGAGGTTGCCGAGAGCCTGAAAGACCTCGTCGAGACAGAACTCGCCGCTGAGGGCCTCGACATCCTCGACTGGCGCGACGTTCCCACGGACAACAGCGACCTTGGCGCGACGGCGCTCGAATCAGAACCCGACATCGTCCAATTTTTCGTCACCTCTGCGGCGGGCAAGACTGGCGACGCCTTCGAGAATCAGCTGTACATCGGTCGCCGGGCGCTCGAAAACACTGTTGAGGAGAAAACACCGCCGGGCCACGAGCGCTTCTACGTCGTCTCGCTCGCAACCGACGTGGTGGTGTATAAGGGCCTGCTCAAGGCCGAACAGCTCGAGGACTACTACCCAGACCTGGAAGACGAGCGCATGCAGTCGACGTTCGCGATGGTCCACGCCCGATTCTCGACGAACACACTGGGCGCGTGGCACCTCGCGCACCCCTATCGCCGCGTCATCCACAACGGCGAGTTCAACACGATTCAGGGGAACATCAACTGGATGCGCGCTCGGGAGACGGACATCCAGAGCGACGAGTTCGAAGGAGATCTGGAGAAAATCAAGCCCATCATCGACGACCCCGAGCAGTCAGACACTGCGAGCGTGGATAACGCGCTCGAACTCCTCCTACAGGGCGGTCGTGACCTCCCCCACGCCCTGCGGATGCTCATCCCCGAAGCCTGGCGCGGTGAGATGAACGACGTGACCGGCGACCGGCGTGACTTCTATGACTACCACGCCTCGCTGGTCGAGCCGTGGGACGGCCCGGCGCTCGTCGCCGCGACCGACGGCGACCGCATCGGCGCAGTGCTGGACCGCAACGGTCTCCGCCCGTGTCGCTACGACGTGCTAGAGGACAACACGCTCGTGATGTCGTCCGAAGCCGGCGCACTGGAACACGATGCTAGCGAAATTCAGGAGCGCGGCCGGCTCCAGCCCGGCCAGTGTTTCCTCGCTGACCCCGAAGAAGGGCGTGTCATCCCTGACGCCGAAGTGTTCGACGACATCACCGACGACAAGTACGGCGAGTGGGTGGCCGAGGAACAGGTCGATCTCGGCGACGTCGCCGACCGCGAGGACAACGCCCCACGCGACCCGTCGGACGCGCTCCGGAGCCACCAGGCGATGTACGGCTACACCTACGATGAGGTCGACCACCTCATCGAGCCGATGGCCGAGAAGGGGAAAGACCCCGTCGGCTCCATGGGTGACGACACGCCGCTGTCGGTCCTTTCGCAGTTCAACCGCCCGCTGTTCACCTACTTCAAACAGCTGTTTGCCCAGGTGACCAACCCGCCGCTTGACTACATCCGCGAGGAACTCGTCACCTCACTGGAGTCCCGACTGGGCCACCAGCGCAACATCCTCGACGAGAGCCAGGGCCACGCCCGACAGCTCGTTCTGGACTCGCCGATCCTCACCGACGAGGAGACCCAGTCGATCAAGGACCTCGACGCGAACGACATGTCGACGAAGGTCCTCGACATCACCTACGAGGAGGGCGGCGACCTCCGCCAGGCCGTCGAAGACGTGCGGGCCGAAGCCGACGCTGCAGCGAAGGAACACGACATCCTCGTCCTCTCGGACCGGAACGCCGGCGAGGACCGCGTGCCGATTCCGAGCCTGCTCGCCGTCGGTGGCATCCACCACCACCTCGTCCGCAACGGCCTCCGCAACCACGTCGGACTCGTCGTCGAGTCCGGCGACCCGCGGGCAGTCCACCACTTCGCGACGCTCATCGGCTACGGGGCTGGCGCGGTCAACCCCTACCTGGCCTACCAGACCATCGAGGACCTCGTCGCCGGGCCGGACGGCGCAGACCTGGCCGACGCTATCGACGCCTACATCACTGCCGTCGAGGACGGCCTCCTGAAGACGATGGCCAAGATGGGTATCTCCACGGTCGAGTCATACCAGGGAGCCCAGATTTTCGAGGCCGTCGGCCTCTCCTCTGATTTCATCGCCGAGTACTTCGAGGGGACGACCTGCCGAACTGAAGGTATCGGCATCGAAGAAATCGAGGACGACCTCACCCAGCGCCACGAGATTGCCTGGAGCGAGGAAGAGCCGGATATGCCCCGCCAGGGCGAGTACGAGTTCCGCTCGAACGGCATCCATCATCAGTGGAACCCCAACACGGTCGGTAAGATTCAACAGGCCGTTCGGATGGGCGACTACGACACGTACAAAGAGTTCGCCGAGCTGGTCAACGACCAGAACGAGGAGCTCCAGACCCTTCGTGGCCTGCTTGAGTTCGACTCCGACCGCGAATCCATCCCAATCGAGGATGTCGAACCGGTCGATGACATCGTCGAGCGCTTCGAGACCGCGGCGATGTCGCTCGGGTCGCTATCACCCGAGATGCACGAGAACAACGCCATCGCGATGAACCGGCTCGGCGCGAACGCCAACACCGGCGAAGGCGGCGAGCCCCCCGAGCGGTTCGACACCGAGAAGGAGTGTACGACCAAGCAGGTCGCGTCCGGTCGCTTCGGCGTCACCTCCGATTATCTCGCGTCGGCCGACGAACTCCAGATTAAGATGGCCCAAGGGTCGAAGCCCGGCGAGGGTGGCCACCTGCCCGGCAAGAAGGTCAACGAGATGATCGCCCACGTCCGCTATGCGACGCCGGGCGTCGGCCTCATCTCGCCGCCGCCGCTGCACGACATCTACTCCATCGAGGACCTCAAGCAACTCATCCACGACCTCAAGGCCTCGAACCCCGAGGCCGACATCAACGTCAAGCTGGTCTCCGAGGACGGCATCGGGACCATCGCGGCCGGCGTCGCCAAGGCCAACGCTGACGTGGTCCACATCTCGGGCCACGACGGCGGGACCGGGGCGTCGCCCAAAACCTCGATCAAGAACGCCGGCCTCCCGTGGGAGCTCGGTGTTTCGGAGGCCAACCAGATGCTCCGGGCGACCGGCCTGCGCTCGCGCATCAAGGTGACCACCGACGGCGGCATGAAGACCGGCCGCGACGTGGCCGTCGCCGCCCTGCTCGGTGCTGAGGGGTACACCTTCGGGACCGCTTCGATGGTCACCTCCGGCTGTGTGATGGCCCGGCAGTGCCACGAGAACACCTGTCCGGTCGGCATCGCCACGCAGAACGAGAACCTCCGCGAGCGGTTCCCGGGCGAGCCCCAGCACGTCATCAACTACATGACGTTCGTGGCCCAGGAGCTCCGCGAAATCATGGCCGAGCTCGGATTCGAGACCATCGACGAGATGATCGGTCGACCGAGCGTGCTGGCACAGCGCGACGACGTGTCACAGCCGAAGGCCCAGAAGCTCGACCTCTCCGCTGTTATCGCGGAGCCGGCCGACAACGACGGCCGCTACAAGCAACGCGAACAGACCCACGAGGTCGACGAACAGCTCGACTGGGACCTCATCGATGCCGCTGAGGATGCCATCTACAGCGGTGACCCGGTCGCTATCGACACCGACATCACCAACGTCGACCGTGCGGTCGGGGCGACGCTCTCGAACCGCATCTCCCGCGAGCACGCCAGCGACGGCCTTGCGGACGACACCATCCGGGTTGACTTCGACGGCACGGCCGGCCAGTCCTTCGGGGCGTTCCTCGCACAGGGCGTGACGATGGAGCTGACCGGGACGGCCAACGACTACGTCGGCAAGGGCTTGTCGGGCGGAAAACTCATCTTGAACACGCCTGAGAACGCCCCCTTCGATCCGACGGAGAACATCGTCATCGGCAACGTCGCGCTGTACGGCGCGACCCAGGGCGAGGCCTACGTCAACGGCATGGCCGGCGAGCGCTTCGCCGTCCGCAACTCCGGGGTCAAGGGCGTCGTCGAAGGCGTCGGCGACCACGGCTGTGAGTACATGACCGGCGGCGCAATCGTCGTGCTGGGCGAGACGGGCAAGAACTTCGCGGCCGGGATGTCCGGCGGCGTCGCCTACGTCTACGACCCCGACAGCGAGTTCGCGGCGAAGGCAAACACCGGCATGGTGTCGCTCGACGACACGCTGGAGGGCAAGGACCGCCAGATGATCACCCGCCTCGTCGAGAACCACGCCGCCTACACCGACTCCGACCGCGCGGCGGAACTACTGGAGAACTGGGACGCCGAAGTGGAGAACTTCACGAAGGTGATGCCCGACGCCTACGCCGAGGTCATCGCTGACCGCGAGCGCGACGACGTTCGCAACGAACCGCCGGCAAAGGCCGCGCCAAGCGCCGGCGCGGCTGAGACTGATTTCGTCGCCTCCACCGACGACTGAAGCGCTGTTTTCATTTCTTCTGGACAGCAGTCGGCTACCGACCGATTCTGACCGCAATTGAGGGGGTAGTCTGTATGCCGTGATGAGATACCGTGACAATCAACCGCTGGCCCTATAGCTGTCGGGCCAAAGTGCGTGATATGGTCCCTGTAAACCAACCGTGGTATCGAATCGGAGCACAGCATGAGTGACATCCCCGGCCCTGACCCTGATTCCGGCTCGGACATAGACCTCGATTTCGGTCGTGGCCTCCGTGTCGCTGTCACTGTCGTGGCCGCCCTTGTCGTCGCGACAGCGCTGTTCGGTGGCTATCATCAGGTCCCGGAAGGCCACGTCGGCGTCCAGAAGTCGTTCGGTGCGGTGACTGGCGACGAACTCCAGCCGGGCGCACACATCATCGTGCCAGTCAAGGACTCCGTTCAAGACGTAGAGATACGGCCACGGACCTACACCATGGCAAGTACCCAGGGCGAAGGGAACAGAGCGGTACAGTCTGACGCGGTGACCGTCCAGACGATCAACGGGACAACAGTCGATATCGACATTACCGTCCGGTACAAGGTCGAGGAAGCGGACGCAGCAGGGTTCGTCACCGAATGGCGGAACGTCAGGCAAGCAGAAGAGCGACTTATCCGACCGTCTGTGCGGTCACAACTCCGTGACGAAGCCGCCGGTATCCAGACGAGTGAGATATACACGAGCAACGGCCGCGAACGGCTTGGTGAGGCGGCACAGCAGAAACTCGAATCCGCGTTCGAGGGTGAAGCGCTCGTCCTCGAAGAGGTGCAGGTCCGTGACGTCGACCTCCCGGACTCGTACGATCAGGCGCTCAACGATAAGGAAATCGCAAAGCAACGCGTCGAAGAGAAGCAGTTCGAGATTCAACAGGCCGAAGCTGACAAGGAACGGAAAGAGGTCCAGGCCGAGGCCGATGCCCGGGTTATCGAGATTCGTGGTGAAGCGCTTCGGGACAACCCGGTCGTGCTGAAACAGCAGTACGTCCAGAGCATCGATGACTCGGATAAAGTCATTCTGGCGACTGACGACGAAGGAACACCGATAATCCTGCAGACCGGTCGGAGCAGCGGCGGCGGCAATTCTTCCAGCGCTGACACCGGGTTCTCGACGAACGTGACAAACGCGACGAGCGGGAACTGATCGCAGGCACGAGGGAGCGCCTCGGTCGCTTTTATTCCGCTGTGTCGCTCGCCGGTGATGACGACTGGTTCGTGCACGGCGGCGTATCGATATCGGGACGGGCCGTACAGCGTCCCTACCGAGTCATACAGTTAATCCCTGTCGGATAATAACCGCGTTCGACGGGGTGTGCACCACTCGAACGGTCACCGTATCGCCCGACAGTAAGTCACAGTCTCCGCCTGCTATCCGGAAGACAATCACGTCTCCGGGGCGGAACTCGTCTGTAACCAGCGCCCCGGTATCATCGGAACCGCGCTCCGTGAGCGAGCCAGAACTCTCGTCGAAGATATCGTCGCCCTCGATGTTGTCCCCCTGTGGCCGGTCACCGGATTTTGCCGGGAGATTGACTAACCGCCCGTGTTTTTCAGTCCCGTCGCCGCTACATTCGGCACTGACTGCCACTTCGATTTCCGAGACACGGACGACATCTCCCGCGACGTGCGTGATGCGGACGATGCCCCCGTCGAACCCATCCTGTGTGGCGAACTCGCCCTTCGATTGGCCGATTACAGGCGCTGTATCATCCAGTTTCTCCGCGAGGCCAAGCGTCGCCACTGACAGCACTGCCGCAAGAACGACAGTGACCGCCACGAGGAGGATAACTGAAATGACCGAGGACACAGCACGCGAGTTACCTGCCACTGGGCGTATTACGCGCTGGGTACGTAAAAATCTCCACGACGGAAGCGGGGTGAGATACCGACCTGAATGGAGACCTCGGGCCACAGTGTCCCGTTCTGCGGAGAAAACCGGCTGCTCGTCGCCCTGATACTAATCGTCGTCAATCGATGGACCCGCGGCAGACGCTGACGGTGAGCCACACTGTTTTGCTGGTCCCGTCCGAGCACGGTGTATGGAGAGTGTCCTCGTCATCGGCGGCGGTCGGTTCATCGGTCGACACACAGTCACAGAGTTTCGCGACGCAGGGTACGACGTGACGATTCTCACCCGCGGACAGCGTTCAAACCCGTTCGCGGACACCGATGTCGCCCACGTCGAAGGCGACCGGCGCGAGCGGGTCACACTCGAAACTGCTCGCGACCAGGTCGAACCGGATGTCGTCGTCGACTGTGTGGCGTACTTTCCGGACGACGTCCGGGTGGCGACCGACGTGTTTGCCGATGTCGACGCGTACGTGTACATCTCAAGCGGCGCGGCCTACGGTGCCGAACGGACGCCCAAACGAGAGGCAGAGACGCCGCTTGCAGGCTGCACTGCTGAACAGGCCACAACCGATAGCGCAGAGACCTACGGGCCACGGAAGGCTGAAGGCGACCGCGAGGTGTTCGCCGCCGCCGAGGACGGTGTGCGGGCGATGAGCGTCCGGCCGACCGTCGTGTACGGGCCCCACGACTACACCGAGCGCTTTGCCTACTGGGTGGACCGTGTGGTCGAGCACGAGCAAGTAGTTGTCCCCAGCGACGGCCTCAGCCTCTGGCAGATGGCCTACGTCGAGGACGTGGCGAGTGCGCTCCGCCTCGTTGCGGAACGCGGGACGGCCGGCGAGGCGTACAACGTTGGTGACGAGCACGCGCCGACGCTCCGGGAGTGGGTCGACCTGCTCGCCAGAGTGCACGACACGTCCGTCGAGGCCATCGGCGTCGGCGAACGCGAACTCGCGGCGGCGGGGCTCGCTCCTGATGACTTCCCTATCTACCGCGACTCACCCCATCTGCTATCGACGGCGAGACTCCGCGACCTGGGCTGGTCGTCGACGCCCCATGAGACGGCGCTGGCCGTGACCGTCGCCGAACACCGGGAGAACGACCGGACCGGCCGGGAGTACGGGCCCGACCGCGAGGTGGAAGCGGCGCTCATCGACCGCCTGACCGAGTGACTCCTACGCTCGGTGCAATGTTGTATGCTTGACCTCGTAGTCTTCGAGGAACGCGCCGTACCCACCGACAGTGATCCGCTCCTGTCCCGTGTCGATGACCAGCGAGTTCTCGAATCCGAAGTCGCTGCTGCTTGGGTCGAGGAGGTTCTGCCGGACATCGACCACGTCGCCGGTCAGCACCTCGAACTCGTTGTCTGAGCCTGTCGGCCGGGCGTACAGATCGGCGACGACCGACTCGCCGGCCCGGAGTGCGAGCGTTGTCGTGAACACGACAGGACGGAACATGTCGTACCGGGCCGGGAGCGACGGCGGCCGCGAGACGAGAACTTCCTCGCCGATAGGCCAGTAATTGCCTAGATAGGAACCGACCAACACCGCCGCGACGGCATCCTGTGTGAACGTGATTGCGTTCGTTTCGTCGTGGTCCCAGCTGAGCATCGTCGACGGGGAGACGAACCCGCGTTGCTGGTCCGTCGCGAGCAATGAGGGCGAACCACCGAGGCCGAGCCGAACCGCGTTGGCGACGCCGTCCAGTTCCAGCGTCATCGACTCGGCGTCGTAGCCGGAAAGTGTCAGAAGTACGAGAACACCTCGCTCACGGGCGCGACACAGCGGCTCGCGAAGATCGGGCAGTCGGCGAGCCGGGAGCTGGAGTACGACCTCGCAGTCGGCGGCGTCGATGTGTTGTTCCAGTCGCTTGACGATGGTCGGTCTGGACTTGACCACCTCGAAAGAGTTGTCGTCTGTCGAGGGATCCTCGTACCGGGATTGGACCGCCGTTTCCAGCGTGTCGAGTTCCCGTTTCAGCGCGCCGAAGGCCTCCGACGGGGGCGTCGCACGGATGACTGTCGGCGTTCGGTGGTCGTCGACGGTGACGAAGCCGGTCGCGGCCAGTGAATCACAGATGTCGTACACGTAGCTCGTAGAGATTCCTGCAGTTTCGGCCACTGTCCGGGCCGTTGCCGGTCCCCTTTCGACGACGGCGAGATACGTGTCGGCCTCTGTCTCGGAGAGTCCGTACTGCTGGAGTCGGTCCCGAACTGTCGCGTTCGGCTGGCGTGTGGAGTCAGGCATAGTGAACGGGTCAGAGCATGTCGATTGGTTCCATCTTACAGGGTTGCCGTGTCAGGTCGTGTCTCCGAGAGTATATAACAACTAGTGGGAGCTGGAGCGGGCCGACATGTGTCGACGCTGGGTAGTGGTCTACGGGACAGAGCTGTCCCCGAAACAGGCGGTATTAGACCGCGACGGCCCCCTCAGGAACGCCGGCGAACCTCATCGAGGAGGTCGACGACGTCTTCCATCGTCGGATCGCGGTTGCTGCTATTCCCGTTCTCATTCCCGTTCCCACTGTTTCCATTGCCCCGACCGGGGTTGCCGCCAGACCCGTCAGGGAGGCCCGGAACGGGGTCCGGGTCAGTGATGCTCGCCGTGTTCTGGACAGTCAGCGTTGTCGTTGGGCCGTTCTGGCCCACCGTGAGTTCGTACTCTCCCGCTTCGACGACCTTCGGGGCGAGTCCGAGCACGTCACCCGGCACGACTTCCAGCGCCGTCAGGTCAGCAGTCACATCCACCGTGGTGGATTCGCCAGAATCCAGTGAGACACGCTCGTAGCCCAGCAGCCGGCGCATCGGCTGGAGTACCGAACCGTAGGACTGGGTGTTGAACACCTCAACGATGTGTTCGCCGGCCATGTCACCGGTGTTTGTCACATCGACGCTGACGGTCACCTCGGATTGATTGGCCGGGTTGCCGACGGTGGGCTGTGTGACCGAGACGCTGCCGTACTCGAAGTCGGTGTAGGAGAGTCCATGGCCGTACTCGAAGACGGCTGTGTTGTCCGTCCCGCCCGTCGAGGTCGGGTCGTAGCGGTCGTACTGTACGGGCGCGGTGCCGACGTTCTCGGGCCAACTGAACGGGAGTTTGCCGGACGGATTGGACTCGCCGACCAGCGTCTCGGCGATGGCGACCCCGCCGTCGCTGCCGGGCTGGCCGGCAAACAGGAGGGCGTCGAGGTGGCTGAATGTGTCCGGGGACCCCCGCGGCGCGCCGGCGAGCATGACGCCGAGGATCGGCGTCGAATCGTCGGTGGCGTCGACGACGGTGTCGAGGAGGGTTTGCTGGGACTCGTCGAGGGCCAGTTCGTCCCGGTCGCCAAAGCCCTCGTTGTGGGTCCCCTCGCCGAGCACCACGACGACAGCGTCGGCTCCGGGAGCCGCTGACTCGACCTGAGAGCGCTGTTCGTCGGTGAAATCGAAGTTCCCGTTCTCGTCGCTCTGCTGGTTCTCGCCGTCGCCCTCGCCAGCCCACTAGGTGGTGTTCTCGTACGACGTGGGGACATGGGTGAGACTGCCGACCCGAGCGCGGAGCTCGTCTTCGAGAAGGTTCTGACGCGGATACGGGCCGCCGGCGCTTGCCCCCTGCCAGCCGAGCGTCCAGCCGCCGTGTTGCATCAGCGCGCGGGTGTTGTTGCCGTCGCCGTCGACGCCGGGTCCGGTCAGCAGGACGCTCTCGTCGCCCGAAAGTGGGAGCGTGTCCGCGTCGTTTTTCAGAAGGACCAGCGACTCCTTGGCCATCGTCTCCGATGCCTCCTGTGCGCCGCCGAGCACGTTTCCGATGCGGGACTCGTCGACCGTCGGCTGTTCGAACAGACCGAGATCGATCTTCAGTTCGAGAATCCGGCGGACCGCTTCGTCGATGCGCGCCATCGGAATCGCCCCGTCCTCGACGAGGCCCACCACGGTGTCGATGAACTGGACCGGTCCCGGCGCGTCGCCACCGTTGCCGATCATGTACATGTCGATGCCGGCGTTGATCGCCATCTCGGTCGCCGTCTCGAAATCGGGCGCGTAATCGTGGTTCGTGATCATCCGGTTGAGATCGTCCCAGTCCGAGACAACCATCCCCTCGTAGCCGTAGGTGTCTCGGAGCAGCGTCGTCAACAGCCAGTGGGAGGCGTGGGCCGGAATCCCGTTTATCGCGCCGCTGTTGACCATCACCGTCCCGGGTTCGGACTCCAGTGCCTCCCGGTACGGCGGGAGGATGTTCGTCCGGAGGTCGCGCATGGACGTCGAGGCCGGGGCGCGGTCGTTGCCGTTGTTCGGGATGGAGTAGGCCGCGAAGTGCTTGACACACGCCGTCAGCCGGTCGTCGTCCTCCAGTGCTTGCGCTCGGACCCGTGAGACATCCGCTTCGAGTTTCGGGTCTTCGCTGATACCCTCGAAGAAGCGCCCCCAGCGGGGGTCCCGTTGAAGGTCCGTCGTCGGCGCAAACGTCCAGTGAGCGCCCATCGACGCCGCCGCATCGCTCGTGTGGCGCTCGGCCTCCGCAATCAGATCTAGGTCTCGCGTCGCACCCATGTTCAGCCGCTGGGGGAACACCGTCGCTCCCTCCAGCAGGCCGTTCCCGTGTGTCGCGTCGACGCCGTAGAGGAACGGGATGTCGTGGTCTGCGTTGTTCAGGTTATACTCCTGCAGGGCGTTGATACCCTGAGCCACCTCGTTGGCGTCGAAGCTCGGTGGCTCAGCTCCGCCGGAGAGTATCGACCCGATACCGAGTTCGCTGAAGTACTCGCCGACTGTGTCGACCCCAAAACTGTCGGGAACGTTTGATTCCGCGGGCTCTGCCTCGAATGAGCTGATTGCGACCTGCGTCATCTGGGCCGCTTTCTGCTCCAGTGTGAGGTTTCCGATGAGTGAATCGACGTCCGGTTGCGCTGTGGCGGTCCCAACACCTGCGCCGGTCGTGGCCGCCGCCGTGGCCACCCCGGTCGCTTTCAGAAATGCCCGCCGAGACGCTCGCATGCCGTCGTCAGTCGTGTCATGTGCCATGACAGGCGCACCCAAACGGTGATGTTAATAATTGTTTTTGGAAAACTGCTGTGTGATAGTTGTCAAAGGATTTCAGTTGCCGCCGCAGTCGAAGCCCCAGTTACACCTAAACTGTTTTCACGCGTGCCCGGGGACAGGCTACCATGTTCGAGAAACGCACCTGGATCCGCTTGCCCCGCAACGTCGTGGTCGGGCACGGGGTCCTCGGGCAGACAATCGAGGCCGTCAGCGAACTCCACCTGACCGGCCGGCCGCTCATCGTCTCCAGTCCGACGCCACACGACGTCGCCGGCAAGCGGGTCGTCGAACAGTTCGAGGACGCGGGGTACGACCCCTCTGAAATCGTCATCGAGGAGGCCAGTTTCGACGCTGTGCAGCAGGTCATCGACCACGCGAGCGACATCGACGCTGGCTTCCTACTGGGGGTCGGCGGCGGGAAGGCCATCGACATTACGAAGATGGCCGCCGACGACCTTGGGCTGGGGTTCGTCTCGGTCCCGACGGCCGCAAGCCACGACGGCATTGTCTCCGGCCGGGGCTCGGTCCCCGAAGGCGATACGCGTCACAGCGTCGCCGCCGAACCGCCGCTGGCCGTCATCGCCGACACCGAGGTGCTGGCGGAGGCCCCCTGGCGGCTGACCACCGCCGGCTGTGCCGACATCATATCGAACTACACTGCGGTTCGGGACTGGCAACTGGCCCACCGGCTGAAGAACGTCCACTACTCCGAGTACGCTGGCGCGCTCTCCCAGATGACCGCCGAGATGCTCGTCGAAAGCGCCGACTCGATAAAACAGGGGCTGGAGGAGTCGTCATGGATCGTCGTGAAAGCGCTCGTCTCCTCCGGCGTTGCGATGTCCATCGCCGACTCCTCTCGGCCGGCAAGCGGGGCGGAACACCTGTTTTCTCATCAGTTGGACCGTCTCGTCCCCGACGGCGCGCTCCACGGCCACCAGGTCGGCGTCGGCTCTATCATGACGGAGTACCTCCACAGCGGCCAGAAAGGCAAGTGGAAAGACGCCAGAGACGCGCTGGCGGCCATCGGCGCGCCAACGACGGCAGATGGACTCGGCATCGACGACGAGACGGTGATCGAGGCGTTGACGACGGCCCACCAGATTCGCGACCGCTACACCGTACTCGGGGACGGAATGAGCGAAGAAGCGGCGATAGAGGCAGCGACAGTCACCGGCGTTATCTAAACCAGTTCTGCGACCGCGACGTCACCGGCGTCGTCCCATCGAATCGACGCCCCGTCTTCCTCGGCTATCTCGGTGCTATCGCTGTCGTCGAGCGCCGTACTGTTGATTTCGGCGTCGAACACGATACTGAGCCGGTACACCGTCTCGGCGTCCGGGTCACCCTCGTTTCGCACGCCACAGATGGTCGCCCGAACCGCGTCCCGAACCGTACACGCGACGCCGGCGGTTTCGGCGACGACCCGTTTGACCGCTCCCGCCGGTCGTTCGGCCCCCTGCGTCTGGCCCGTGGGGACCTCCCAAGACCCGTCAGCGTTGCTCAGCAACACGTCGCCCGACTCATTGTGGACGAACGCGTGGACATCCACCTGTCCCTCTCGTGAGCGCTCGACAGCGCGCTGGTACGCCTCCGTACCCACCGAAAAAGTGGTCTGGTCCACCGGCGTCGAGCCGAACTCCTGTTCGAGCCGGGCGAGGCGCTCCTGCACCCGCGCCCGCGAGCGCTCGGCTATCTCCATACGAAACGGTGCTTCGGCAGCGTAATAAATCCGCCTGAACGCTCTCACGGTTTGAAACTACCCTGTAGCCGGCTGTGATTCCCCGTAATACCCGCTACAGTATTCGGCCGGACAGATCAGACGTGCTCGTTGAGAAACTCGACGACAGCGGTGTAGGCCTCGATGCGGTTCGCCCGCTTGCTGATGCCGTGGCCCTCATCGTCGAAGACGAGTTTCTCCACGGGAACGCCCTGCTTGGCCGCCTGTTCGGCGATCTGTTCGGCCTCGCCGACGGGGACACGCGGGTCGTTAGCTCCGTGGAGGACGAACAGCGGCGCGTCGATACGGTCGACAGTGTTGATTGGCGAGATAGATTCGAGGAACTCCCGATCCTCGTCAAGGGAGCCGTACTCGGCTTCGCGGAGTTCGCGCCGCCAGTCGCCAGTGTTTTCGAGGAATGTCACGAAGTTGGCGATGCCGACCACGTCGACGCCGGCCGCCCAGAGGTCGGGGTACTCCGTCAGCGCTGCGAGCACCATGAACCCGCCGTAGGAGCCACCCATCGCCACGATGCGGTCCGGGTCAACGGCCGGGTGGCCGTGGAGCCAGTCAACACCGGCCCGCAGGTCCTTCACGGAGTCCATCCGCTTTTCCACGTCATCGAGGTGCGTGTAGGCCTTCCCGTAGCCGGTCGACCCGCGGACGTTGGGCTCGAAGACGGCGTAGCCCCGCGAGAGGAAGTACTGTGTCAGGCCCGAGAACGACGGGCGGCGTTGGCTCTCCGGGCCGCCGTGGATATCGACGATGACGGGCGTGTCGCCGTCGGCAGCTGCCGACTCGGAAACGGTGGCCGGCAGCGAGAACAGCGCCGGAATTTCTCGCCCGTCGAAGGATTCGAACCGAACGACTTCGGGCCCGATGAACGACTCACGCGGGATGCCGGCTGTCGAGGCGGCCGTCCATTGCTCGCTCTCGCCGGTCTCGGCCTCGACGACGAACACGTTGGTGTTGACCGTCCGCCCGGTGACGCTGACAGCGAACCGTTCGGCGTCAGGTCCCCAGGAGACGCCGCCGGCCAGCCCGCCCGGCAGGTCCGGTGCCGGGAACGTCTCGATGGTCGTCGGCCCCGCCAGTTCGCCGACGGTGAGTTCGTTGTAGCCGTCGACGTTGCGCGAGTACACGAGGCGGCCGCTGTCTTTGTCCAGTGCGACGCCGTCGATGTTCCACTGGTCGTCCGAGCGTACGATGTCGAGGTCGCTGTCGAGCGAAAGGCGGGCCAGTTCGAGCGTGTCGCTCTCGGCGTCTGTGACGAGATACACCGCCTCGCCGTCCGGCCCCCACGAGGCGCTTGTGTAGCGGACCTTCCCCTCGTGTGGCGTCAGATGGCTGAGGGTCCCGCTGTCGATGTCCAGCACGTAGATGTCCTGATCGAAACTGGAGTGGGCTTCGCTGACCAGCAGGCGCTCGCCGTCGGGAGAGAAGCCACCCACCGAGAGCCAGCCGTCGCCCTCCCAGACCAGTTCTGCGTCGTCGCCGGTCGCCTCGCGATCCTGCACGTAGATGTCGAAGACGGCCTCATCGCGGCGGTTCGACGCGAACGCGAAGCGTTCGCCGTCGGGCGACCAGCCGCCCCAGCGGTGTTTCGCGTCGGGCATTCCGGTGAGTTCGTGGACGTGCCCGTCCGCGTCGAGGCGATACAGTTGCGCCCGCTCGTTGCCGCCTTCGTCCATACCGAAGACGAGCTCCTGTCGTTCGGGCGAGTAATCGACGAAGCTCACAGTGTCGTCATAAAAAGTCAGTTGCTCGGGCCAGCCGTGGGGTTCGGTAAGCGACCAGGCCTGGGCGATGCCCGTCGTGTTCATCAGGAAGGCGAGCGTCCCGTCCGGCGCGAACGAACTGCCGTAGGCGCTCCGGACGTTCAGATAGCGAGAGAGGTCGTACGCGGTCACGACTGAACGGACGGCAGGAATCGGCAAAACCCTTTGTGGCGACCGCGGCTTTCGATTCGTATTGGTCGAGGTGGAAACGGCTGCTATCCGGAAAGCCGCCTGAGCGGCTCCTCACCCTGCCATCGGGCGTACGCGTACGAGGCGACGAGGAGAATACCGCCGAGCACAAGGAACGAGAGGGTCCGGGCGAGCGTATCGAGTCCCTGCGTGTCATAGAGGAACACTTTGGTGGTTACCAGTCCGAGGACGACGACGCCCTGAAGCCGACGGCTGCGGTCGTCCAGCGCGAGGCCGACCCCGACGAACGCGAGCCCCAGAACCGCCCACGCGACAGACAGCCCGGCCCCCGAAAGCTCCAGTCCCAGGAGCACCACCGCGAGTCCGGTCGCTGTCCAGGTGTACGGAGTCGCCACCGAGAACTCGCGTTCCGTGGCAGGGACCGTCGCCGATACGCCACCGGACCACCGGGCAAGCGCGTAGAAGACCGCGATACTGAGCAGGTAGGCGGCGGGCCGTCCCATCGCGGTCGCCAGCGGGTCCGCGAGTGAGAACGCCGGTAATCTGGTAGCGTCTACAGCGAGCAGTTTGGCGACCGTTCCGACGGCGACGAGGTGCCCGCCGAGACGGACCGCTCCGGCGTTGCGCCGGGAGCCAACCACCAGTGCCCCACTGAGCAACAGGAGCAGGCCGACGGTCGCGAGGAACGGGTCGGCTGCGAGGACGACGCTGACCGCAAGCAAAGCGACGGCAAGCACTCCGGCCGCACTGTCCCGCTGGCCTAACCGTGACTCGGTGACGGCGTAGACGCCACCCAGAGCGAGTCCGACCGCGCCGACAGCTACTCCGTCCGGTGCCGTCGGGACGAGATTAGGAACCGTTCGTTCCAGCAGGACTGCAGCGAACACAGCATTGAGTCCGGTCGTCGCGTCCACCAGTCGGCGGTGCCATCGGTCTGTTCGGTCGCTTGCACGGAGCGCGTACACACCAGCAGCGTAGATAGCGAACGTCGCGACGAGAACGGCGGCGGCGACCGACTCGGGCGGTTCGACCGTCTCCAGCCAGGCGATGTGGAGCACGTACGCCGGGAGGACGCTGCCGAGGACAAGCCGGCTCCATGGCCGGACGGCGGCGATGGTTACCAGCCCGGCCGTGAGAAGCACGACGTAGGCGGGCGAGACGACGAAGGTACTGGCATCGAGTCCGACGTAGGCAGTGACGTAGCCCAGCAGGAACGCCTCGCCGGCGACGGCCGGCGCGTGGTCCCGGACTGAGAGAGCCGCGGTGGCGGCCACGAGGACCGTCAGGGCGAGCAGGACCGTCCACAGCGGGGTTCCGATAGCGGTCCGGTACGACTCGAACCCGTAGGCCGCGTAGACGCTGAAATACGCGATTGCGAGCCCGGTTCCCGCGACAAGTCGGCCCCATCGGTCGTAGCCCTGTCGCTCGGCGGCATACCGACCGCTAGCGAGCAGCACGGGGCCGCCTGCCGTGCCGGTGAGCACGCGCCCGAGTGGGCCGAGATACCCCGCCTCGATAGCCAGCCGGATGAAGAAGACGACGCCGACCACCAGCGCGAGGCCGCCGACCCCGCCGAGCCACTTCATCCCGATGTCGCGCTCCCAGTTCCGCTCGTCGGGCGGTGTGTCGCTGTCGGCTGTTTCGCTCGTCTCTGGTGCTGGCTCCGAACCGTCCGGGGACCCCGATTTGGCTTCCACCGTATCCGACTCGACTGCTGTACTGGCCGCTTCGTCCTCTGTTGACGGCGGCGGGTCCGTGTCGAGTGCCGATTCCAGGGCGGTGATGCGTGTGTGGAGGGCATCGACCTCGTCTCGGAGTTCCCGCACCTCCGCTTCGAGGTCGTCATCGTCGCTCATACACTGACACGTTACGGAGTCGGTGTAATAAGTTTCCAGTCGAGCAACAGCTTTCGCCGTCCATCAGCTTCAGATACGAACGGGTGGATTTTTGAGCGGTCACGTTGTCGCCCCTGTATGCGTGTCGCGGTCGTCGCCATGGAGACGAGTCAGTACCGGGACACAGTGGGTCGAACCCGGCTGGAACGGGTGGCTACCGAACTCGCCGCTGCCGGCCACGACGTGACCGTGTTCTGTTCGCAGTGGTGGCCGGGGTTCGACAATCAGCGCGAACGCGACGGCGTTACGTATCGCGCCGTCACCGTCTCGCCGACCGTCCCCTCCTTCTGTGTCCGCCTGCCGGTCATGCTCGCGCGGTTCCGCCCAGATGTCGTCCACGTCCACCCGACACCAGCCTCGGTCGCACTCGCGGCCAACGTCGGCGCGACGTTGTCGCGTGCACCGCTGCTCACGGAGTGGTACGGGGACGAGGACGTGCCCGAGAGCCGCCGGGCGGACCTCGCGCTTCGGGCGTCGGACTGTCTCATCACGCCATCGGAACTCGTCCGCACGCGGGTCCGCGAGCGCGGGGCGACGGCGGGCCAGACGGTGATACTCCCACAGAGCATCGACATGGACCTCGTTAGAGAGGCCGATGCCGACGAGGAGATCGACGTGGTGTACGCCCACCGCCTGGATGGCAGCGCGAACGTCGAGTCGCTCCTGCTCGGCCTCGCGGAACTCAGGCAGAAAGGGTGGTCGGCGACGATCATCGGCGACGGCCCGGAGCGTGCGTACTACGAGCAGGAGGCGGCCGACCTCCGCATCGACGACCGCGTGACCTTCGCGGGCCCGTGCGACGTCGAAGACCGCGTCTCGATTTACAAGGGCGCACACGTCTTCGTCCAGACGGCATTTCGAGAATGCTTCGCCACGGACCTCCTCTGGGCGATGGCCTGTGGCTGTATCGGCATCGTGGAGTATCAGGCCGAATCCTCAGCCCACGAGCTCATCGAACAGCGCGACCGCGCGTTCCGGGTGACAAACCCACAGGAGATCGCCGATAAAATCGCCGAGTCGGCCGGCTTCGAGCGCCGGACGGTTGACGAGTCCTGCGCCGAGTTCGACCACGCACAGGTCCGCGCTGAATACGAAGCCCTCTACGAGGAGCGAATCGAGGACACCGGCCTTCTCTAATCGGAACAGCACACGGACGTGCTAGCGACGAGGACAGATTGCCGCCAGTCAGTACGGGATGACGCGGAATCCTTCGGGGAGCACCAGCCCGAACACGAGGAACAGCACGGCCGCGACGCCCGCTGCGATGAGGGCATACGGCGCTTGGCTCCTGACGTGAACCATGTGGTCGCTCCCGCTTGTCGACGACGCCAGAACGGTCGTGTCGCTGATCGGCGAGGTGTGGTCGCCGAAGATGCCGCCGCTGAACACCGCGCCGAGGACGAGCGGGAGGTTCGCCCCAGTCGAGAACGCCAGCGGAATGGCGATGGGGAACATGATGCCGTAGGTCGACCACGACGAGCCATCGGAGAAGCTGACGAACGAGGTCGCGAGGAAGACGCCGACCGGGACGACAAAGGCCGGCACGCCGCCGAAGACGTTCGTCACGAACGACGAAATCCCCAGTATCGTTACCGCGTTCTGGATGGAACTGGCGAACATCAGGATGACAGCCGCAAGGAGGATGCCCTTGAAGCCGACCATCATCGCGTCCGTCGCGTCGTCGTTCGACGGGATGTCGCCCTTCCAGCGATACAGCAGGAAGGCGACGATAAGCGCAGAGAACGAGGCGAGACCGAGCTGGACGCCGCCGATGTTGAACGCCCACGGCCCGCTCGGCGGCGTAATTAGCTGCCAACTGCCGAGCTGGAGCAGTGTGGCCCCCATCCCTTCCTTCCCCTTGACGTAGATGACGGGGCTGGCCCGCCAGAACATCGCGCCGAGGCCAACGACGATCATGGTGAGAATCGGCCAGGCGAAGTTCCGCCAGTCCGGCGTCGCGGTTTCTGACACCTCGTACTCGTCCATTTCCGCAGAAATCATCGGGTCCGCGTCGTCGCCGACGACCTTCCCTTCGTTTCTCGCCCGGGACTCCTCCGTCCCCATCCCGTAGATGTTTGGCACGAATTGCCACGCGACAAGGCCAGCGAGGCCGAGCGCAATCCACGAATAGAAGCCGGTAAACAGCGTGTTGAAAAACAGCGGCCAGACGGCACCGGTCGCCGCGGTGACCTGCTCGCCGCCGGTGTTGACGAAGTTGGTCATACCGGACGGCAGCGTTCCCTGACGCTGTGCCTCGACGAGGCCGCCGCCGATGAAGCCGACCATCGCCGCCCCCCACGTCGAGTAGAACGCGAGCCGGGACGCTGGCGACCCCGCTGAGTCGACGTAGTAGGCCAGCTTGGCCCGCGAAACGTCGAACTTGTCGGTCAGCGGCCGCATCATCGAGCCGACTACGAGGCAGTTGAAGTAGTCGTCGATGTGGATGGCGATCCCGGCCAGGAACGCGGCCTTCTCGGCGTCTGCGGCGGAGTCGGCCCGCGCCACCAGCGCCTCCAGCACGCCCTGGATTGCCCCGGCTCGGATCATCAGTCCGATCAGCCCGCCGATGGCGAAGATAGCGAGCAGGACGTTCTTGACGTACCATTCTCCGAACAGTGGGGCCGTGGCGATTATCTCCGGAACGAGCTTCAGCCCGAAGATACCGCCAAGTACGATGCCACCGATGCCGACCGTCCACGGACTCCCGTCCTCGGCCTGTGGCTGGACGGTCGCCACCTCGCCGCCGGCAGTAATCAGGTCTGACGGGACCCCGACTGCCTGGGGGTGTAACGCGCCGACCAAAACAGCTGTAGCGACGATACCCACGAACAGCCCGATGAGGGCGTCCCGGGTGTACCAGGCCAGACCGATTGCGATGAGTGCTGGAACAATCGACCACGGTCCAGCCGCGATTCCCTCAACCATGCCGGCAGGTCTAGGTGGCGCTATATTAAGGTATGTATTCGCGCCCGTCTCAGGGATTGTCCAGACGAAACCCGTTTGAGCGTCGACACCCTCCAATCAGTAGTGACAGTCGAGGAGCCAGCCGACCGAGACGACGACTCGGACCCCACCACGGAAGTCGAACTTGACGCCGTCTACGACGCTATCGACGCTGTCGGCCGCCCACATCTGACGGCGACAGAGTTCTCCCGGAAGACGGACCTGACGCCCGACGAGGCGCGGGCGGCACTGGAGCGGCTCGCCGCCGACGGCGACATCGAGCGTCAGGACGTGTCCGAGGTCGAGTCTGTATGGTATCCGACGGATATCGCCGAGGTGACCGACCGCGAGCGCGTCGTCCTGTTTCCCGACCGCCGTGAAGTGGTCGTCGAACACCCCGACCAGTTCACGCGGGCGCAGCTCTCGCAGTTCGCCCGCCTGCAGGACACCAACCGCTCGGGCGGCTACGTGTACGAACTCCGCGAGGAGGACATCTGGGCCGCGCCACACGAGTCTCTGGACGACCTGCTTACGACGATGCGAGACGTGCTGGGCGAGCGCTCGCCCCATCTCGAAGAGTGGGTGACGAGCCAGTGGGAGCGCGCCCGGAAGTTCCGTCTGAAGACCCACGAGGACGGCTACGTCGTGCTCGAAGCCGAGAGCGACGACCTGATGGGCAACGTCGCCCGGCCGAAACTCGACGACGACCATCTCCGGGCCCCCATCTCGGACTCGGAGTCGTGGGTCAACGAAGACGCCACGGCCGAAATCAAGCGCACCCTCTACGAAGCGGGCTATCCGGTCCGGGACGACCGCGACCTCGAAACGGGCGACGCCATCGAGATGGACCTCCGCCTGCGCCTCCGGGACTACCAGCAGGACTGGGTCGAGCGGTTCACCGAGCAGGGCTCGGGCGTGTTCGTCGGCCCGCCCGGGTCGGGCAAGACCGTCGCCGCGATGGGAGCGATGGCCGCCATCGGCGGCGAGACGCTGATTCTCGTCCCCTCGCGAGAACTCGCCACCCAGTGGCGCGACGAACTGGTTCGCCACACCTCGCTCACTGACGACGATATCGGCGAGTACCACGGCGGGGAGAAGGAGATTCGGCCGGTCACCATCGCCACATACCGAACCGCCGGGATGGACCGCCACCGGAAGCTGTTCGACCAGCGCAAGTGGGGCCTCATCGTCTACGACGAGGTCCACCACGTCCCCTCGCCCATCCACCGTCGGAGCGCGGACCTCCAGACCAAACACCGCCTCGGGCTGACCGCCACGCCGACCAGAGAGAGCGACGACGAGGAGGAGATATTCACGCTCGTCGGCCCGCCAATCGGGACCGACTGGGGCAAACTGTTCGACGAGGGCTACGTCGCCGAACCGGAGGTCGAAATCCGGCTCGTCCCGTGGGGGAACGAAACCGAGCAGTCCGAGTACAGTTCCACGTCGGGCCACGACCGCCGGCAGGCCGCCGCGAGCAACACCGGGAAAATCGACGAGATACGGTATGCGCTGGCCGAGAACCCCGCGGCCAAGGCGCTTGTGTTCATCGAGTACCTCGACCAGGGCGAGGCCATCAGCGAGGCCATCGACGCGCCGTTCATCAGCGGCGAGACGCCACACGCCCGCCGAGAGAAGCTGTTCGACGAGTTCCGCCGAGGCGAACTGGACACGCTGGTCGTCTCCCGCGTCGGCGACGAGGGCATCGACCTGCCGGACGCCGAACTCGCGCTCGTCGCCTCCGGGCTGGGCGGGTCCCGGCGGCAGGGCGCACAGCGGGCCGGGCGGACGATGCGCCCGGCCGGTGACGCCCGGATGGTCATTCTCGCGACGCGGGGGACGACCGAGGAGGACTTCGTCCGCCGCCAGATGCGCCACCTCGCTTCGAAGGGTATCCGCGTGACAGAGACTGAGGCCGAGGCCGTCGCGCCGCCGGCCGAGATGGAGTGAGCAGGCGATGAGGCTACGCTTGGGCCCGGAAAAACGCGAAAACCCCACCGAGTTCGTCGTCGACGGTTTCGACGCCGGTGACGGAGAAGCCGGCCTCGGTCAGTAGCTCGCGATTACGCTTCCGCCCGTGGAAGCTCCAGGCCATCTCGGTATCGGTCCCCAGCCAGTTCTCGTTGTTGCCCTCCCACTGCTCGTCGCCCAGCGCGGCCAGTAGTCGCCCGCCCGGTTCGAGCACGCGCTCAAACTCGGCGAAGACGGCGGCGTGTTCCGCTCGCGGGACGTGGATGACCGTGTGCAGTGAGACCACCGCATCGAAGGTGTTTGCCGGGAACGGTAGTGCTGCCAGATCGCCTTGACAGAACTGCGGTCCCAGGCTCTGATCGCGCGCCGTTCGCAGTTGCTCGCGAGAGATATCCAGTCCCGTGACAGTGTGATCGGTTGCGAGAACGTCCATTGCGGGCACCCCAGCGCCACAGCCAGCATCGAGAACCCGACTCTCGGCAGGCAGACGATCCGCGAGACCTGCGACCAGATCGCGCTCGCGACCCTCGCCGTCACGCTTGGCCGCGTAGGTCGCGGCGATATCGTCGTACCCCTCGCGGACGATGTCGCGTCGATTCATACTCGGTGCTCTCGATAGTCCGGAATAGCTCTTTGGGTGGTGTGTGAACGGGTCCAATCCGGACTCACCCCGGCGCTATGTGACTGGCAATCGAGGTTACGCCGTATCTGTGTCGAGTCGACGCGCGGTCTCGGCCACGTCCTGAATCTTCGCCGTCTGTTCTTCGTTCGTCGCCGCGAGGTCATCGAGCTGTGCCGACATATCGTCGATGCCGCTCGACAGTTCGTCGATCATACTGGCGACTTCTTCGGTCGACGCCGCCTGATCGTCGGTGGCCGCCGAGACCTCCTGTATGCCCTGTGATGCCTCGTTGACTGCAGACACGATCTCTTCGAGGCGTTCTGCCGCCGTCTCTACTTGATCGATGCCCTCCGTCACCTGCTCGGTCACGGTTTCGAGGCTCTCGACGGCGTCGACGGTCTCGTCCTGAATCTCCGTGACGGTGTCCTCGATCTGGTTCGCGTGATCCTGTGAATCTCCGGCGAGCGTCTTGATTTCGTCGGCGACGACGGCGAACCCGTCGCCCGCCTCACCGGCGCGTGCGGCCTCAATGGACGCGTTCAGCGCGAGCATGTTGGTCTGGTCCGCGATATCGTTTATCACTTCGACGATGTCATCGATCTCGTCGGCCTGTTGCTGTAGACCGGCGATGTCTGAGGACACCGTATCGACGGCGTCGTCAACATCGTTCATCATGGCCGCGGCCTGCTGTGCGGCTTCGTTCCCGCGTTCAGCCTTCCGCTCGGCCGATGTGCTCGTGCTGGCAACTTCCTCGGCAGTCGAGGCGATTTCCTCGATGGTCGCGCTCATATCCGCGACTTCGCCCGCCACTTCGTCCATCGACTCGGACTGTGTCTCGGCTGTGTCGGTGATTTGCTGGTTCGTTTCAGCGACCTCCTCGGCTGAAGTACTCAGTTCATCAATGGGCTGCCGGAGTCCGTTTTCGACCTCCGCCATCAGTGCCTGCTGGTCGTCGATTGCCGACTCAAGCCGCTCGCTGTAGGAGTCGATGTAGGTGTCCATCGCGACCTGCTGGTCGAGGTTGAGGAGCTTGAACACGGAGAGTGCCCGCGACTGCATTTCCTCAAGCGCTTCGTCCCGGGTAGCGTCACCCGATTGCAGATCCTCGACGATTGTCCGCAGAAAATGCTCGAAATAGATGCTGTAGGCCCCGAGATAGATTTTCGGGCCGAGGTCGAGCATGTCGTGGATTTTCCCGATACGGGCCCGGTTCTCGAAGTACTGTTTGTCGTAGCTCCCGGCGACGAGGTCGCGGAGGTACTGCGTCTGCGTGTTTTTGAGCTGGTCGACTGACTTGGTGGAGCGGCCAAAAATCTCGACGGTCTCATCGAACGACTGGAGATGATCGTAGAAATCGTCAACGACAGATTCGGCTCGGGCGTTCGTCTCGTCTGCCATCGCGGTGAGATTGTCGACATCCGATTCGTCAAATCCAGTAAACTCTTTCCGCCAGCGTATCTCTCCGTCGTCTAGTCCGATACGGTCGGTCAGCGTCCCGCCGTCGACGCCAGACCTATCAGATTCAGTGATACGTTTTCGAGAGCCCGTACTCTCGCTCTGGAATGCCATGGCGAGGAGTCTACCGACACAGGGGTTATATGTTCGCCCCCGATTCTCATCATTGAGAAATATAAATAGGCAACCAAAAATTTGGGGTTGACAGTCACGTCCGGCGATTTGTCCCCCGGCTGTTTGGCTATTCAAATCCGTCTTTGAATTTCTGTGGGTCACGGGTTGCCTCGGCGACGCGGACGGCGGCAACGTTTTCAGGCACATCGTGGACGCGAACGATGTCGGCCCCTCGCTCGGCCGCTAGTGTGGTCCCGGCGATAGTCGCCTCCAGACAGTCGCCCGCCTCCTGCCCGGCCAGCGTGAACAGCGACTTGTGGGAATGGCCGACCAGAATCGGACACTCAAGCGCCTCGAACTCCGGGAGGCGGTCGAGTAGTTCGAAGCTCTCTGTGGCCGATTTCCCGAAGCCGATGCCGGGGTCGACAATGATCTGGTCGCGGTCGAGCCCGGCCTTTTCGGCGAGTAAGACGCGCTCGGTCAACTGGTCGATACAGTCCTCGACCACGTCGTCGTAGTGGATGTCGCTATCCGGGTCAACCGGCGTCTCGATGGAGTGCATCACGACCACCGGTACGTCGTACTCGGCGGCGACGAGGCGCATCTCGGGGTCTTCGAGCCCCGAGACGTCGTTCAGAATGTCTGCACCAGCATCGAGTGCTGCTCGCGCGACAGGGGCCTTCCGCGTATCGACAGAGATGGCGACGTCCAGCTCCGAGAGCGCCTCGATAACCGGGACGACACGGTCGATCTCCTCTTCAACCGGGACCGGTTCGGCACCGGGCCGGGTCGACTCCCCGCCGATATCGAGAATGTCCGCGCCCGCCTCGACCATCTGTTCGGCGCGGGCAACGGCGTCTTCGACGGCGTTATACTCGCCGCCGTCGTGGAACGAGTCCGGCGTGATATTGCAGATGCCCATTACGGCCGTCCCGTCGTCCCACGGGTGGGCTGTCGACGTGTCTGACTCAGGCTGCTGGATGGATAGCGCTGCCCGTAGTTCGTCGGCAAAGGACGCGAGCCCGTAGGGCTGGCCGTCGAGTTTCTCCGTGAGACGCCTGTACTGGGCCATCGTCGCCATCATGACCACATCGAGGGCCTCCTCATCCTGACTGCTCAGTCCGGAAATCGCACATTCGCCGCCCAGCGACAGCAGCTCCTCCTTAAGATACTGGGCCTGTCGTGGCTGGACGCGGGTACGCAGGACGCGGTGGACGCCCTTCCCTCGCATCCGCTGGGCCCCGGCCGCGGTGACGTGGGCGCTCTCGATAGTCTCGCGAGCCTCGGCCAGCGAATCGACCTGTTTGGGGACCAGCGAGCGCGACCAGTTGGTTCGGGCCTCCCGCACGGCGTACAGCGACCCCACCACGAGGACCGCATCGCCGGAGTCCGCGGCGTCGAGCGCGATATCGAGCGCCCCTGTAACGTCGCTGCGCGTCTCGACCGTCGCGTCTGTCGCGTTTTCCACTGCGGTCGCAACAACGTGGTGGGACTCGGCCCGGTCGACGTTGGGCTGGCAAGCGACGACGTGGTCCGGGTCCGGTAACGCCGCGGCGATGCGCTCGTGGTCCTTGTCGACCATCGCGCCGATGACGACGTGGAGGCCGTCGTAGTCGAACGTGGACAGCGTCTCCGCGGTGCGCTCGATGCTTCCGGGGTTGTGTGCCCCATCGAGGACGACCAGCGGTGACTCGTTCATCACCTCGAACCGTCCGGGCCAGTGAGCGTTTCGCAGACCGCGTTCGAGTTCCGTCTGTGAGACGTCCGCGACTTGCTGGCACAGCGTGGCCGCGATTCCGGCATTTTGTGCCTGGTGTGCGCCCAGCAGCGGGAGGTGGGTGTCGACGCTCCAGTCAGGCCCATCGACCGAGACCGCCCCCTCTAGCCCCTCGCGACCGCCATACACCGCCGTCACGTCGGCGTCGTCGCCCTCGCCGACAGTTACAACATCGTCTGCGACCGCACGGACAGCCGCGAGCGCATCGCCCGTCGTCCCGGTCACCAGTGGTGTGTCGTCAGGAGCGACGTGGGCCTTGTCGTGGGCGATTTCCTCGACGGTGTCGCCGAGGATGTGGGTATGTTCGAGCGTCACAGACGTGACGGCGCTGGCGACCGGGTCGACGACGCTCGTGGCGTCGTACCGGCCGCCGATACCGACCTCAAGCACTGCGACGTCGACGTCCTGACGGTCGAACTCCCACAGCGCCATCGCTGTCATCGTTTCGAAGAAGGTTGGCGAGTCGTTGGCCGCACCCTGTTCAGTCACGTACGTTCGAATCGATTCAACGAACTCGACGAGGGCGGCCTCAGAGAGCTTCCGGCCGTTGATACGAATCCGCTCGCGCACGTCGTCGAGATGCGGCGAGGTGTACAGCCCGACATTGAGGCCGGCTTCCCGCAACGTTCGTTCGACCATCCGCGCGGTTGACCCCTTTCCGTTGGACCCTGCAATCTGGACACAGCGAAGCCCCTCCTGTGGGTCGCCGAGCGACGAGAGCAGGTCCTGCGTGGCAGCAGTACCGGGTCGTGGGGCGAACCGGCGCAACTCGAAGAGGAAGTTCGCGGCCTCGTGGAACTCCATGGTCGGGCTATCGGAGCCGTTTGCTTTAGCCTGTCGGACTGTTGCGTGTCTTCGGCGCGAACACCACGAACAGCCCGTTTACCCGACTGGTCCCCACTGGCCTGCCGGCGACGATTACGCCTGTTCGCTCCGGTCGCGTGTGGCCCACCGACCGACCGCGCTCGACAGAATCAGGAACGCGGCACCCAGCAGCGGTGCCGGGTCGATATTCGCCCCCGGTCGTTCGTCCGTGTCTGTCTCACCGTGCTCTGGTTCCCCCTGCGCTGGTGGCTGGGCCTCCGCTCCGGTGACACCAGCCGGCTCGGTATCGCCCTCGCCGTCCTGCTGCCGGTACCCGGACTCAGTCCGTGGCATCTCTCCGGCCAGGGCAGTTTCCTGCCCCTCCGAATCCGGCGTGTCCTCGGCTTCTGCTACCGCTGCTGGCGGCTCGAACGCCGTGTCGGCCGGTGATGGCGTGTCGACCGTCGGTTCAGCCGGCGGTGGCGTCTCGCTTGGACCTTCCGTGGCCCATTCCGACGTGCCTTCGTTGGTGCTCTCGACAGCCGTATCGTCAGCGTTGCGGCGGCGGTACCACCAGAGACCGGCCGTAGCCGCGCCCAGCGCGATGAGGGACAGTCCAGTACCAAGCAGCCCCCACTGTCGCCACAGCGACCTGAGACGGGCCGTGAGACTGGGGCCGGAATCCGCTGCTTCATCCGGCCCCGCCAGTCCAGATGAGGGGACCGAAGTGGCGTCCTCGACAACGGCGACGCCGGGGACGGCATCAAGCGCCGAGGCGACGGCGTCGCGCTCCACTTCGACTTCAAGAAACGTGGGTGCATCCATACTTGACCCGTCGTCGGGCGAGCATGTAAAACCCGCTCAGTATTATTCTCGGGCCGCTTCGGACTCGGCGTCGGTCGCCGTGGTCCGCGACAGGTCGGTCTCGATATCGGCGTCATCTTGCGGTTCCGCCCTCGTATCCACGTCTTCGCTGAGAAGCGCCCGCAGTTCCCGCTCGTATTCGGCTTCGGAGAGGTCCCCCTCGACGTACCGGCGCGTCAACGCCTCGTGTCGCTCCTCGACTGTCGGCTCCGGCGGCGCGAACACGTCTGAGAGACCGAGCGACGCGAGAGGGGGCACAACGGATTCGAGGCGACCGACTCCATCGGCGACGCGCTGGCTCTTTGGCACCGATGCCCGCCGGGCGAGTGCACGGACCAGCGCGACGGAAAAGACGATGTCGACGCCCACAAGCAACAGTGTGCCAAGCAGGAATCCGGCGACGGTCTGGACGACCGCGCCGCCACCGAGAAGCGCCCCGACCGTTGCGACGACACCGACGATTCCCAGCCCGACAGCCCCCAGTGTCGTCAGAACGACGGCGGCAAACAGAAGCAACAGGCGGTTATCTCTCACCCAGTTCACACATACGATAGCCGGAGGGCGTTGAAATGGTTTGTGTCAGCGCTTGTTCTCTCGCGATTCCGGATCGCTTCGGGGGATCTCGTCGGTCGCCGGCACGTACGAGCGGCCCGAAGCGGACCACCCGCCCCAGATCCACTCCCGGATGGTGAGTTGGCGCTTGGACCCTTGGTCCCGTGCTGTTTCGAGCCGTCGTTCGGTCGTATGGAAGTAGTTGACGACGGTCACGAGCACGACGCCGCCGACGGAGTTGCCGACCAGCACCGGCAGGACGAACTCCCAGAGACCGACGGACAGCGCCAGCTCGCCGATGAACACCAGATAGAACATCTCCGTCGCGGAGACGACGACGTGATAGAGGTTCCCGAACGGGATCGCCAGAAAGGCGATATAGATCAACGCGAGCCGGGAGATGCTGTCCCGCAGCGAGTAGTCGACCCAGACGACGCCGGCAACGATGAGACCGGCGAACACGGCTTTCGAGAACAGTGTTATCTGTGAAGTCTCGATGGCCTTCTGTGCGAAGCCAGCGGCAGCGACAGATGCGTCGGTCGAGAGCACGTCAGTGAACGCCAGCGCCGCCGCCCCTAGCATCCCGCCGAAGACGTTTGACACGAGGACGACGACCCAGATACGCAACAGCGACGGGACGCTCGACAGTCGTTCGAGAACGAGCGCGACCGGCGGGAGCGTGTTCTCGGTGTAGAGCTGGTAGTCCCCGAGAATGATGAAGACGAACCCGAGCGGGTACAGCAGTGCGCTCAGTATCGGGTCGCCGCCGGTCTTGGCGTACAGCGACGCGTACAGCATGAACGTCACCGTGATAGCGAACCCGCCAGCGATACCGGCAAAGAACAGTTCGCGGGTCCCGGACGTCACCTCCTCGTCGGCCGCGACGATGATACGCTGGAATATCTCGTCCGCCGAGAATCGGTCTCGGATGACGCGTCCGCCCGCTGGGGCACCACTCCGGGAGACGTCCACAGCGTCGCGGACAGCTTCTTCTCTGTCGTCGTTGTCTGCCATCGCCCGGGGATTCAATAGCCGGTATGAAACGTCTTTCGTTGCCGACAGTCTGCCCGGAGAAGACTTGCGGAAAAGCCCGCCGTCAGTCTGTCTACTACTCGATAGAGGATTACAAAGCCTAATCGAGTATTAGGCTGTCGCTCAGTCGTGTCTAAAGGACCGCTGGCCGGTGAACACCATCGCCATGTCGTGCTCGTCCGCGGCCTCGATGACGCTGTCGTCGTTTTTCGAGCCGCCGGGCTGGATAACCGCCTCGATACCGGCGTCGGCGGCCTCCTCGATACCGTCCGGGAACGGGAAGAAGGCGTCTGAGGCCATCACTGCGCCCTCAGCGTCCTTGCCTTCGGCGTGTTCGTCGGCTTTCATCGCGGCGAGACGGACGGCGTCGACGCGGGAGACTTGTCCCATGCCGATGCCGACCGTCTCCGTCCCGTCGGCAAAGAGGATGCCGTTCGATTTGACGTGTTTGAGTGTGTGCCAGGCGAACAGCATCGACTCGACCTGTTCGTCGGTCGGCTCGCGCTCGGTGACGACCTCCAGATCGTCGGCCGAGAGGTGCTGGGTGTCCCGCTCCTGAACGAGGCGGCCGCCGACGAGCGGTTTCTCGGTCAGGGTATCCGTGACTTCGAAGTTCTCGTTCACGTCGAGCACGCGGAGATTGTCCTTCTCGAAGAGCACGTCGAGCGCGGCGTCGGTGTAGCCGGGCGCGACGACGACCTCCTTGAAGGAGTCGATAATCTGCTCGGCGGTGGCAGCGTCGCACTCGCGGTTCAGCGCGACGATACCGCCGAAGGCGCTCATCGGGTCCGTCGACAGCGCTTTCTCGTAGGCGTCAGCTACGGTGTCGGCGGTCGCACAGCCGGCCGGGTTTGTGTGTTTGATGACCGCGGCGGCGGGCTCCTCGAACTCCTTGATGAGATTCAGTGCTCCGTCGGCGTCGTTGTAGTTGTTGTACGACAGCGCCTTCGCGCCCTCGTTGAGCTGGTCGGCATGGACGACGCTGGCCTCTGAGACGGTCGTGTCGGTGTACAGTGCGGCGTCCTGATGCGGGTTCTCTCCATAGCGCAGGTTCGACGCGAGGTCGTCCGAGACGATGCGGCGGGCGGGGAAGTCGCCGCTTTCGTCGCCCTCGACCGAGACGGTGCCTTCGTTCCAATCGATGGTGACGCGGTCTTCGGCGAACCACTCGATTACGCGGGGGTAGGCGGTGAACTCGCCCTCATAGAGCACGCGCTTCTTGAGGCTCTCCTCGTTGTCGCCTTCGAAGACGGGGATCGGTTCCTGCGTGACGATTGGGCCGCCGTCGACGCTCTCATCGAGGACGTGGACGGTACAGCCGGTGACCTTCACGCCAGCGTCGAGGACCTGCTCGTGTGCGTTCGCTCCGGTGAAGTTCGGCAGGAGACTCGGGTGGATGTTCAGCGCGGTCGGTGTCTCGTCCAGAAACGCCTCGCTGAGGACGCGCATGTAGCCGTCCAGCGTGACGAGGTCGAAGTCGTACTCCGAAAGGGCGTCGAGAACGCGCTCTTCGTGGGACTCGCGCGACTCGTCAGCGTCACGCTCGACGACCTCGGTGGGGATGCCGCGCTCGGCTGCTGCTTCGAGTACTGGCGCATCCGCGTCGTTCGTCAGAACGACGGCGAAAGACGCCCCGCCCGGGGCGCGGTCCGCGATGTTCATGAGGTTTCGGCCGCGGTTGCTGGCCATACCGGCGAGTTTCATGTGCGACCGACGGACCGGCCAGTGCAAAGTTGTTGCGAAACCCCCGAGAACCTTGTCGCATGCAATCACGACACACAATTACTCTCCGTGATGGCGGCGTCTATCGGTCCGGTGCGCATTTGTAGCCCGCCACCAACTCGCCCGTATGGCGAAGCTTCGGTGTCAGCGCGCGGGTGCGGTCGCCGCCGTCGGTGGTCTCGTCTGGATCGGGTGGGCCGCGGCGCTGTCCGCGACCGGCTATACAGCCACGGCCCTGCCGATTATAGCCGGAACTATTGTCTCCGCACTCGGCGTTGTGGCCGGCCACTATGCCATCGAGGATTTCTATGGTGCGCGGATGAAACGGCCCGGGACTGCCGGCGCGTGGGCCGGCGGCCTCGGCGCTATTATCTTCGCGGCCGGACAGCTGGTCCGCCTCCTCAGCGGTGGTGGCGAACCGGTCATCGCGGTCGGTGTTCTCGTGCTGGTCAGCGGGTCACTGCTGGTCGCGGCCGGCCTCGTCAGGACGCGCATCCAGCCGCCGTGGCTTGGTGTGTTGCTCGGCCTCGGGACTATCGCGTTCCTCGGGTTCGAGATCCAGCCAGCGACGGCAACCGTCTACGGCCTCGCGTGGGCCGCACTCGGACAGGACCTCTACCGCTTTGACCCGCCGGATGGTCGCTTCGGCGAGGCCGACGGCAACTACGGCTGGCTGAACTGAGCGATTGTCCCGAACGCTCGTTTCTCGCCCATATCTCCCAGTTATCTTGGCCAGATACGGCTCCGTCTATTATATATACCTTTGTTTACCACTTTCCGAACTCGGTGGGATTTAACAACGAAATCTGATATATCATGCAAGGACGGGGAACTCCCCCTATACTGGGGACAATAGGAGTTTCAAGCCCGTTCTATAGTATAAATGGGAAATCATAATATTAATTAGTGAGATATCCTATATGTCTTCTGTAATGCAAGCAGTACTACTAGAAGAGTTTCAGGAGCCACTGACAGTACAGGACGTCGAACGCCCCGAGCCGGAGCCGGACGGCGCTGTCGCTGAGGTCATCGGCTGTGGTATCTGTCGGTCTGACTGGCACTGCTGGCAGGGGGACTGGGACTGGTTCGGCTACCGTCCTGACCCGCCACACGTCCTCGGTCACGAGCCGACAGGCCGAATCGTCTCCGTCGGCGAGGACGTCGAAAACGTCGAGGAAGGACAGGAGGTCGCCATCCCGTTCAACTTCGCCTGCGGGAGCTGTGACCTCTGTCGGAACGGGCGCGAAAACATCTGTGAGAACCACATCGGCCTCGGGTTCATGAATCAGGCCCCCGGCGCGTTCGCCGAGGAGGTCCACATTCCCAACGCCGACCTCAACGCCGTGCCGCTCCCTGACGATATCGACGCCGAGTCGGCCGCCGGGATGGGCTGTCGGTTCATGACCTCGTTCCACGCGATGGCTCACCGCGCACCGGTCAGTGCCGGCGACGACGTGGTCATCCACGGCTGCGGCGGCATCGGCCTCTCGGCGGTCCACATCGCGAACGCCCTCGGCGGCAACGTCATCGGGGTCGACCTGATGGACGAGAAACTGGACCGGGCCGAAGACCTCGGCGCTGTCGCGACTGTCAACGCGAAGGAAGTAGACGACCCCGCAAAGGAGGTCAGAGACATCACCGACGGAGGTGCCGACGTGTCCGCGGACGCGCTCGGTATCGCGACGACCTGCCAGAACGCGGTGAACTCGCTCCGCAAGGGCGGGACGCACGTCCAGATCGGGCTGACCACCAGCGAGGAGGAAGGAATGGTGTCGCTCCCGACCGACGAGTTCGTTGCCAAGGAGATCGACTTCAAAGGGTCGTTGGGCCTCCAGCCGTCGCGGTACAGCGAGATGCTTGACATGGTGGAATCGAGCAAACTCGACCCGACGGCGCTGGTCGAGGATACGGTCGACATCCATCAGGTCCCCGACGAACTGGCCGCGATGAGCGACTACAACACGGTCGGCATCCCGGTCTGCAACGAGTTTAGCAACTAACGTCGCGACCGCCCTTTCGATTCGCATTCCCGCTTCCGACCCTTTCCCGTCGTCGCGTCCACGCGTTGCTGTCGTATCGTGTCGCCGTCGCACCTCGTCGCTGCCCCATCGCGTCGCGGTTGGGGGAGAACGACACGCTTTTTCGCGCCTCCCGCGCACACTCGGGTATGACCGAGAGAGGGCCACTGGCCGCCGTCTCGCCGCTCGACGGCCGATACGCCCGCTACACCGAACCGCTCGTCCCGTACGCCAGCGAGCGGGCGCTGATGCGCGCCCGCGTCGAAGTCGAAGTCGAGTACCTCATCGCGCTCGCCGACCTCGACGCCACGCCGCTGTCTATTGACGACAGACAGCGTGCCACGCTCCGGGCGCTGTATGAGACGTTCGACGACGAGGACGCGAGTGTCGTCAAACAGCTCGAAACCGACGGCTACGGCGAGTATGCGGCGACCAACCACGACGTGAAGGCCATCGAGTACTTCATCCGGCTGGGAATGCCCGAGGACTTAGACGCCGCCAACTGGATTCACTTCGGGCTGACCAGCGAGGACGTGAACAACCTCGCCCAGCGGCTGCTCGTCAAGCCCGCCGCCGAGACGGTGCTGGTGCCCGAACTCCGCGAGATACGGGACACGCTCGTGGAGATGGCCCACACCTACGCCGACGTGCCGATGCTGGCCCGCACCCACGGCCAGCCTGCGACGCCGACGACCTTCGGCAAGGAGATGGCCGTCTACGCCTCGCGGCTGGGCCAGGCCATCACACGAGTCGAACGCGCCGCCGACGCCCTCTCCGGCAAACTCGCCGGCGCGTCGGGAACCTATGCGGCTCACGTGGCCGCCTACCCCGACGTGGACTGGCCGGCCTTCGCCGAGTCCTTCGTCGGCGACCTCGGTCTGGACCACGAACCGCTGACGACGCAGGTCAACCCCTGTGACGACCTCGCGGTCCTGTTCGATGCGCTGCGGGGCGCGAACAACATTCTGTTGGACCTCGATCTGGACGTGTGGCTGTACGTCTCGGATCGCTACCTCGGCCAGGAGGCCGTCGAGGGCGAAACGGGGTCGTCGACGATGCCCCACAAAGTCAACCCCATCGACTTCGAGAACAGCGAGGGGAACCTCTCGAAGGCTAACTCCGATCTGGTCTTCCTCGGCGACTACGTCACGAACTCACGGCTCCAGCGGGACCTCTCGGACTCGACGGTCAAGCGCAACATCGGGGCCGCCTTCGCTCACTGTCTCATCGGCTACAGCAAATGCCAGAACGGGCTGGCGAAGGTCGTCCCCAACGAGCAGGTAATGGCTGACGACCTCGCTGCAACGCCGGAAATCATCGGCGAAGCCGTCCAGACGATTCTCCGCCGCGAGGGGTACGCTGACGCCTACGAGCAGGTGAAGAAGGCCACGCGGGGCCGGGATGTCACCATCGAGGATTTCCACGACATGTTCGCCGACCTCGACGTGAGTGACGCGGTCCGGGCCGAACTGGGAGCGCTGACACCGACCGACTACACTGGTATTGCAGAACAACAGGCCGACGGCATCTGAGGGTCGCTGCCCCGACGCTGTTTCCGGGTCGACACGCGCTGCGGCGACGAACACAACTATCAGTAGTGTGGCCGCCTTCATCAGTGATAGATGGTCCTCGGCACTGACACGCGGGTTCTGACGCTGGCGTTCGCCCGGATGGCGGACGCACTGGGCAACTCGTTTCTCATCATCGTCCTTCCCCTGTACATCGCCAGCGGTCAGGTATCGCTTGCCGGTATCGCCGGTCAGCAGGTGCTCGGATTCACGCTCCAGACCGAGACGCTCATCGGGCTGGTGCTCTCCCTGTTCGGCCTGTTGAACAGTTTTGGCCAGCCTTTCACCGGGCGGCTCTCGGACCGGACCGGGCAGCGGCGGATTTTCGTCCTCACCGGACTGGTGCTGTTCGCTATCGGAAGCGCGGCCTATCCGTTCCTCTCCTCGTACTGGACGGTCCTTGCGGCGCGGGCGTTCCAGGGCCTTGGCGCGGCCTTTACGATTCCGGCGACGGTCGCACTGGTCAACGACTACGCCGCGAGTGACGCCGAGCGCGGCGGGAACTTCGGCGTGTTCAACACCTTCCGGCTCATCGGCTTCGGCTTCGGGCCGATTGTCGCCGGCATCGTCATCACCGGCGGGCTCGCCGCGAACGACGTGGTGACCTACCGCGTCGCCGGCACCGCGATTTCCGGCTTCACCGCCGCCTTCGCTATCGCCGTGCTGGGTGCTGTCGTGAGCTTCGCCCTCGTCTGGGCGCTGATTCAGGACCCGCAGCTCGATTCCGAGGCGGGCAAAGACCTCTCGATAGCGATTCTGGACCGGAGAGGGAAGGGGCTGGACCCGGTGTTCGTCCTCGGCGTCGGCACGTTCATGATGGCGTCCACTATCGCGCTGTTTGCCACCCTCGAAGGCCCGGTTCGGATGCGACTGAACGAGTCGACGCTGTTTTTCAGCGTCCAGTTTGCCGCCGTCGTCATCGCGAACGTCGTCTTTCAGGTACCCATCGGCCGAGCGAGCGACCGGTTCGGTCGGCGACCGTTCATCGTTGCCGGGTTCGTCATTCTCGTCCCGTCGGTGTTCGCACAGGGTATCGTGACAGGCCCGTGGCTCATGCTCCTTGCGCGGTTCGTACAGGGCATCGCCGTCGCGCTCGTGTTCGCCCCGTCGCTCGCTCTTGCCGGGGATCTGGCCGGCGCACGCGGGTCCGGAACGACGCTGTCTGTCCTGACGATGGCGTTTGGCCTCGGCGTCGCTATCGGGCCGCTGGCGTCAGGCCTGCTGTACAACGTCGGCTCGTTCAGCACGCCCTTCACCGCCGGTGCCGCGCTCGCGTTCGTCGGACTTGTCCTGACGTACACACAGGTCGAAGAGACGCTGGATCTTAGCTCGGAATCAGACCAGCCAGCACCACAGGATTGAGCACGCGCACCCCGGCGGACTGCTTGGGCGGCCACCAGCCACAGAGACAGCTAACCGGAATGATTACGATGCGCGATCCCTTATCATGTTACATGTTCACAGACCGCTCGGATGCGGCGCAACAGCTCGTGGCCGCGCTGCGCCGGCGGGATGTCGTCGGCGATGTCGTCGTCACGCTCGCACCGAACGGCGTCCCTGTCGGCAACGTGGTCGCCGACGCGACTGACCGTCCGATGGATGTCGTTGTCATACAGCGTATACAGGCCCCGAACCACCCGGAACTGACTATCGGGGCCGTCGCGCCAGGGGGCTTCTCGTGGATCAACAGCCCCATGATGCGGTTCCTAGAGGTGAACTGGGAGTACGTGCAGGAGGCGAAGATGCACGCGAGCGACACCGTCGAGGCGCGAGCGGTCGACTACGGCGAGACGTGGGGGCCGCTTGACGTGGCCGGCAAACGAGTTCTGCTTGTCGACGACGGGATTCCGACGGGCGCGGCGATGCGCGTCGCCACCCAGCGACTGCGGAAGGCGGGTGCCGACGAAGTCGTCGCCGCCGCTCCCGTCGCACCGCCGGACGTACTTGAGGAGGTGCAGCAGTGGGCCGACGACGTTGTCGTCCCGCTACAACCGGCGGCGTTTCAGGCCACCGCCGACTACTACGAGGAGTTCGACAGCGTGACCGACGAGGAAGCGACGACAGCGCTCTCGGATCTCGTCCAGCGGCGGTCGGCGTAGGCTGTTACTTTCCGCCTCAGACCAGCCGTTCGACCGTCTCCCGCACCGCTCGCGCGGCTGTCCGTACCTCCGAGAGACGGACGTACTCGCGTTTCGAGTGGGCGACAGCCCCTATTTCGTCGCTCAGGTCGCCGGGTCCGAACACCACTGTCGGGCCGTTGCTCGCAAAATACGACGCTTCTGTTGCAGCCCCGAACTGCCGGACGCCGCCGCCGCTGGCTTCCTGCAGCGTGCGGACAAGCTCTGTGTCGGTGTCGGTCGCGAACGCCTCGGGGAACGGCGTGTCTGGACGGATGAGTCCCACAGTGAGGGCCATCGAGTCCGGGAGCCACTGTTCGAGGTGCGCCTGCAGGTCGGCACAGAAGGACTCGCTCGTCTCCGGCGGGACGCTCCGCCGGTCGAACGTGATGGTGCATTCGGCCGGGACCTGATTGGTCGCCTCGCCGCCCTCTACCATCGACGGGGTGAGAATGGGATAGCCCAGCGTCTCGTGTTCGCCGGGGCCTTTCTTGTCGTCGTATGACTCCATCGCCTGCAGAATCGGCGCGGCGGCCCGAATCGCGTTGTGGCCGCTACCGGGGTCAGCCGCGTGGGCGCTCTCGCCGTGGATGGTGACGGTCCCCTCGAACTGCCCGCGGGCGGCGGTACACACGTCGAGGCCGGTCGGCTCGCCGACGATGTAGCCGTCGGCGTCGATGGTCTCGGCGAGGTGTGCGCCACCGGTCTGTGTCGTCTCCTCGTCGGTGGAGATCGCCAGCGTGACTCGGCCGTCGTCGGGTGTCACGGTGAGAAACGCGTCGAGGAGCGCCGCAAGCGGGCCTTTCGCGTCGCAGGCCCCGCGGCCACAGACGATGTCACCTTCTCCGTCGCCGCCGGAGCCATCTACGGTCTCGTCCGGCCCCGGCGGCTCCGTCCGCCGCTCGTAGGGCAGATGTGGCGGGACAGTGTCGATATGCGTGTTGAGCAGGATATGCCTCCCGTCGGTGTCGCCCCGGGACACGACGACGTTCCCGCGGTCGTCGATCTCCGGGTACTCTCCGGCGTCTTCGAGCGTGTCGACCAGTAGCGAGCGCATCTCGTCGATGCTCTTATGAGAGGGCGTCTCGACGGCCTGCCGGTGGAACGAGGGGATATCGAACGCCATTACTGTTCCATGCGGGTCACGTCCGCCAGCGTCTCACGTTCCCGCACGACTCTCGTCTCGCCGTCCTCGAAGGCAACTTCGGCGGGTCGTGGCTGGGAGTGGAACTGATTCGCCAGTTCGTAGCCGTACGCGCCGGCGTTGCCGATGGCGAGCAGGTCAGTCCGCTCGGGTCGAGCGACAGGTCGGTCGGTACAGAACACGTCGGCGCTCGTACAGCAGGGGCCGCCCACGGACACCGGTTCGGCCTCGCGCTCGGGCGCCGTGACGTTCCGAATCGGGTGGTAGGAGCCGAACATCGCCGGCCGGATGAGCGTCGCCAGCGAAGCGTCGACGCCGACGACGGTCGCCGCCGGCGTTTCCTTGACAGTATTGACCGCCGTGAGGATGCACTCGGCGTCGGCGACCACGTAGCGACCGGGTTCGAGCTTGACCTGCGCGTCGAGGTCGCCGACGGCCTCGCGGAGCTTCTCGCCAACGATGTCCATGTCGAGCGGTTCGACAGTCTCCCGGTAGGGGACGCCGAAGCCGCCGCCGAAGTCGACAAAGTCGAGGGCCGCGCCGTCGGCAATGACCTCTCGGCCCATATCCGCAACCTTGGCGATGGCCCGGCAGTGGTCGTCTAAGTCGTCGTGGAGGACGCCGCTGCCGGCGTGGGCGTGCAGACCGACGAGGTCGAAGCGCTCGCGCACGTCCGCGGCGACTTCGGGTACCTCATCGTATGGGATACCGAACTTCGCGTCCTTGCCGGTGGCGACCTTCTCGTGGTGGCCCGTGCCGATGCCGGGGTTAATCCGAATGGCGACCCGACCGTCGTAGCCCCGCTCTTCGAGGCGGTCGAAGGTGTCCCGCGCACCTCCCGTAATCGTCAGCCCGGGATGCTCGGCGGCTAGCTCTACGGCACGGTCGAGGTCGCGATCCGGCGGATTGACGGCCGTGTACTGGAGCGTGTTCGGGTCCGCGCCGGCGTCGATGGCCCGCTGGAGTTCCCCCCAGGCTGCACACTCGATGTCCGCGCCCGTCTCAAGCAGTTTCGACAGAACGGCCTGCCCGGTGTGGGCCTTCGCGGCGTACATGACGTGGGCGTCGGGAAACGCCGCAGCGAACCGCTCGTAGTTCTCGGCGACGCGGTCGAGGTCGACGACGTACAGCGGCGTGCCGTGTTCGGCAGCCACTGCCTCCAGACGCTCGTGGTCCCAGTCTGCGAGGCGGCGGACCGGCGGCGAGTCGTGGCTCATTGGGGGAACAACGGTGTCGACGGCTAACAAGGGTTCCGTTTCGATACTCGCGGTCTGAATCCAGTCCTCTCAGGACGCTTTCCGGCCGCGTTGGACAAAGTCTCATGACGTGTTCAGTGGATTCGACGTGTCTGGAAAACTCGATTCAGTGATATGTCAGTATAGATTTATTACACTTCCGATAGCGGTGTTCGTATGGTCACTACAGCCTCACAGAATGTGGCGCGGGCCGCCGCTTTGCTGGTCGCAGTCGCTCTCGTCCTCTCACTCGGGGCCGGCGTCGCCACCGCGCAGTCGTATCAGGGCGCGGCCGGAACGATTGTCGTTGGCCCTGACGAGACGTACGACAGCATCGAAGGAGTTGCCGGGACGATAATTGTTCGGGGAACAGTAACTGGCGATATCGCCGCAGCCGCAGGGACGGTTCACGTTACGGAAGGCGGCCAAGTCGGCGGTGATATCGAAACCGCGGCGGGTGCTGTCCGCATCGATGGAACCGTCACCGGTGACGTAAGCGTCGCCGGCGGCACGGTCGAAATCGGCGAAACGGCACAGATCGGCGGTGACCTCGATGCGGGCGCCGGCTACGTCGCTGTCCACGGGACTATCGACGGCTCCGTCACTGCCGGCGCGGAAGAACTCGTGCTTGGACCGACGGCGTCGGTCGGCGGTGATTTCCGGTACGACGCCGCCTCCTTCACTCGCGATTCCGGGGCATCCGTCGGCGGAAGCGTCGTTCAAGACGACAGCATCGGCGGCGATGCCGGTCCAAGTCCGGACCAGTTCACGCTCCCCTCGTGGGTCGGGGTCGTCTACGGCCTGCTCGTGAACTTCCTGCTCGGTGCACTTCTCCTGGCCGTCTTTCCTTCCTTTTCGGCGCGTGTCGCCGACCGTATCGCGGAAAGCCCCGTGAGATCTGGCGGTGTCGGTCTCCTGACGCTCATCGCGGTACCGCTCGTCCTCGTCGGTCTCCTGCTCACAATTGTCGGCATTCCGCTCTCCCTCGTCGGCGCTGTCGCATTTGGGATCACTGTCTGGGTCGCTACCGTCTATGGCCAGTTCGCTGTCGGAACGTGGGCGCTCTCGGTTGCTAAGCGTGACAACCGCTGGCTCGGGCTCGCTGTCGGCCTCATCGGGTTCGCACTCCTCGGTGCGGTTCCGGTCGTCGGATGGGTGTTCGAACTGCTTGCGCTTTTGCTCGGCCTCGGCGCGCTCGCGCTCACCCTCAGAGAATCCTACCAGCGGCGTGGCAGCTCCGTAGACGGTCGGCAAACAACACTCGACGAGGCCGGCGGCGACACCACCACGATCTGAAACCGAGAGACAGGCCGGCGTTGGCTACCCTCCAGCTACGGTCGTTTCCGGGGCCTGATAGGATTTGACCCTCGCGTACGCTGTCCCCAGAATCAGGCCGTACACCAAGTGCGCGACGCCGACCGAGACGATGACGAGGAAGGTCCCGAGCATCCCCGGCAGCGGCACCAGCGGCTCAGGGAACGACTGGACGCCGAGCACGTTCATCGATATCGGCAACAGGATGCCGGTCGATACCAGTCCGATAGCGGCCGCGTACACGACCCCCGCGGCCACGGTTTCCGCCGTGGAGGCAGTTTGTTCTCGCAGAATCGGCCGGGAGATGATGACCGCGAACAGCAGGCCGGCAACAACGCTGTTTACCAGGTGGACGACCCACCCGCCGACGACCGTTGGCCACCCGTACAGCGCCCCGATGAACGGCATGAGGTTCGCGCCTGCGTGGAAGACGGTTCCCATGCCGACACCGGCGATCAGCCCGCTCACCGCTCCGGCGACCCATCTGAACTGCAGCAGGTTCGCAACGCGAGTCCCGGTGTGTCGCTGACTCATGCGACACACTGTGTGCTATGGTACCAAATAACAGCCGATAGTGTAACGTAGGTAACCTGGCCTTACAGACCCACTAGCCTCAATTACCTATGAGAATCAGGTCCGTGGACTCATGCTGGCGTACATCACTTTGTTGCTGGCCTCGGCTCTCCTTTTCAGGGAGCATCCTCGCTGCTCACGGCTCGCTCCGCTCACCGCTCGCGTATCGAGATTCTTCGCGTCGCTCAGAATCTCGCTACTCCCGAAGCGCGTCTTCTCTCTCTGTCGCTTCTAGCGTCTCCTCCTCTACGTCAGTCGCCACGACGGCCGGCTTGTACGCCCCGCCGGGGATGAGGTCGTTCTCGCCGACCGAAGAGTCGACGAAGCGCTGGAACGCGCGCCGCTCCGGCGGGAGTTCGCCGTACAGCACCTCGTCCTCGACGAGGTCGTAGACGGGAATTCGTGGCGTCAGGAGCGTGTTCTCGCCGACAATCGAGCCCTCACCGACGACAAAGCCGCTGGTGACGCGACAGCCAGCGCCCAGCGAGACCTCGTCCTCGACGATGACCGGCGCGTTCTCGACTGGTTCGAGGACGCCGCCGATGAGCGTGTTCGCGCCGAGTTTGACGTTCTCGCCGATCTGGGCGCAGGACCCGACGGTGTCACAGGAGTCCACCAGTGTTCCGTCGCCGACGTACGCCCCGATGTTAACGAAGGAAGGCGACATCATGATGCAGTCCTCGCCGAGGTACGCGCCACGGCGGATTGTCGTGCCGTCCGGCGTGTTGCGGGTCCCGCGCTCGCCGAGGTCCGCCGTCTCCCGCAGCGGAAGTACGTCGTGGTAGTCGACGCCGCCGTACTCGCGAGCGACAGTCTCGCGCAGGCCGAAGTTCAGGAGGATGCCCTGCTTGACCCAGGCGTTGGCCTCCCACTCGCCGTCGGACTTCTCTGCGGCACGGACCTCGCCGGCTTCCAGCGCTGCGAGGAACTCATCGAGTACGGTGAGATGGTCGTCTGTCGCGTCTGCCGCTGAGAGACCGTCCTGTTTCCGTTGCCAGAGGTCGTCGATATCGGATTTGAGGCTCATGAGTGTCACTATTTCTCGGATGGTATTACTTGTCGGGGTTTCGATTCGAACCAACTGCTTCTGCGCAGTCACTGCCGGGACCGAAAAATAGTTTGGACGCTGATATAATCGCCAGACTACACGGCTGTCAGCTGATATAAAGAAAAGTTTATTATGATTATTGTAAATTTACAACACGGATGACTGACGACGATTGGCACGATCGTTCGGTGAATCGGCGTGACTTCCTCAGCGGCCTCTCAGGGCTTGTAGCAGCCGCAGCATACTCCAAGGAAGTCCCCGAGGCGGTGGCAGCGCAGGTAACCGCCGGTGACAGCTCAGATACCCAGCAGGTGACGTCTCCAGATGGCACTATTGGGGTGACTGTCGATGTCACTTCGGGCGTCCCGCAGTACGAGGTGGCTTTCGGCGGGACGACGTACATAGCTCCGTCCTCAATAGGGTTCGAGTTCGTGGACCAGGCGGCATTTGGCACAGCCGTCAGCGGGTCTGGACCGGATATCACTGTCACTGGAAGCGAGACCGGCACCGCCACAGAGACGTGGGTACCGGAATGGGGTGATTTCGCAACGGTTTCAGAGGAGTACAGTTATCTCCGGGTCGGCCTCGAAGAGACGGCGAGCCCCGGACGGTCGGCGAACATCGAAGTGCGTGTGTTCAACGACGGCCTCGGCTTCCGCGTCGCGTTCGACGACGAATTCGGTGATTTCACCATTAGCAGCGAGACGACGGAGTTCAATTTCAGCGGCGACTACACTGCCTGGTGGATTGAAAACGAGTACGTCAATCCCCGCTTCGAGCAGGAGTACACCGAGAGCGCGCTCAGCGATATTCCGGCCGGGAATAAGACGATTCGTCCCAACGACAACGTTGTTCGCGCCGGGGCACACACCCCGCTGACGATGGCGGCCGGTGACGGCACGTATCTCAGCGTTCACGAGTCGAACCTCGACGACTACGCGTCGATGGCACTCGCGTCCCAGTCTGACAGCGGGAGCAAGGAGATGGCCGTCGACCTGGCCCCGCTCCCGGACGGAAACAAGGTGTCGGCGTCGGCACCGCACGTCACGCCGTGGCGGACCGTCCAGATTGGGACTTCGCCCAGTGACCTCGTCGAATCGCAGTTGGTGCCACTGCTCGCTGACCCGCTGGATGAGGGTGCGTTCCCGACGAACTCGGACGGCACCGTCGATACCAGCTGGCTGGAAAACGGTCGGAAGTACACCGGTATCTGGTGGACGATGATCGCAGGCAGCGCGAACTGGGAGTACAAAAGCGACAGCGAAATCGAGAACAACGGCAACAACCCTGCCGAATACGTCCACGGGGCGCGGACCGAGCGGATGAAGCGGTACATGAAATTCGCCGAGGAACACGGTATCGATAGTGTTCTGGCCGAGGGATGGAATCAGGGCTGGGACACCTACCCCGGAGACGGTACTGGGTTGGAGATGGCCGTCGAGGAATCCTATCCGGACTTCGACGTTCAGGCGGTCACTGACTACGGCGAAAGCCTATCGAATCCCGTTGAGATGACGATGCACAACGAGACGGCCGGAAACATCGTCACCTACGAGGACGAAATTAACACCGACAACATCTTCTCGGGCTACGAAAACGCCGGCATCCGTTCTATCAAGAACGGCTACGTCTCAGACCCCGGACTGGGCTTCGATGGCGACGGCTCGACCCCGTCGCACAACCAGCACTGCCAGACCTCCGTCAACCACCATCGCTTTGTCATCCAGCAGGCGGCCGCCAACCGGCAGATGCTGGAGATTCACGAAGGTATCAAGCCAACGGGAGAAATCCGGACGTATCCGAACGTCGCGGCCCGCGAAGTCGTCAAGGCCCAGGAGTACGACGGCTTCGACTCGTTGGGCGCAAACGTCGGCCGGGACCACCACGTCCTGCTCCCGTTCACCCGGATGCTGGCCGGTCCGACGAGCTACCAGCCCGGCATCTTCGACATCACGTTCAACGACACCGAAGGCGACCAGATTCAGACCACGCGCGCCAAACAGCTCGCGATGTACCCGAACTATCTGGGCGGTATCCAGATGGCTGCCGACCGTATGGAGGCCTATATCGACGAGTCGTTCGGCGTCGGTGAGTTCATCCAGGCCCAGTCAGGCACACTGAACGGCATGATTACTGCCGACCGCTGGCGCAACGCCTTCGGCGCGCACTACGTTCCGGTCGACCCGAACCGCGAGCCAGAGGGCGCGGCGGTGCGTTTCACTGTGACGGATGTCCCCAGTGCCGGAACCTACGACCTCCACCTGCGCTACGCCGCCGATCAAGAAGACAATTCGACAGCAGTTCAGGACAACGGGGGTCCCGAAGCAACTCTCCTCGTCAACGGCACAGCGCAGACGCTTACGCCGTCGTTCACCACGTACTGGGACACCTGGGACATTCACACAGTTTCAGTCCAACTCGACGCGGGCACGAACAGGCTCGCTATCAAACTCGGGCCGAACGACGCCGGCGGCTTCAACGTCAACACTGTCGGCGTTACCGACCAGGGCGCCGCTGCACCGTTCCCGGCCGCCTACACCGACTTCACCGACAGCGTTGCCGCCGCCGAGAACTACGACACCGAACCGGAGTTCGATTACATCGAGAACGTTCCTGTCAGCTGGGACGAGACGGTCGCTGTCGACGGCCAAATCGGGGACTACGTTGTCACGGCGAAGCGCAGCGGCAGCGAGTGGTATCTCGGCGCGATGACCGACGGAACCGCCCGCGACGTAACCATCCCACTCGACTTCCTGTCGAGTCAGAGCGACGGCTGGACCGTCACCGAGTACGCCGACGCTGCCGAGGCTGATGTCGACAATAACCCGACAGCGGTCGTCATCAGTGACTACGACGTGGCTGCGGGTGACAGCGTAACGATTTCGATGGGCGCAAGCGGCGGGACCGCGATGCGAATCGTTCCGTCCGACGGCAGTGACACGAACGACATCGTCTCCGGTGAAGCGTACGTACTCCGGAACGAGAACAGCGGGAAGGCGCTTGACGTCGAGTTCGCCTCGACCAGTGACGGCACGAACGTCCACCAGTACGAGTACAGCGGCGGCGAGAATCAGCAGTGGGTCGTCACTGATCTCGGCACCGGCTACTACAAACTGGAAGCCGTCCACAGCGGGAAGGCGCTGGACGTCGAGTCGGCCGCGACCGGTGATGGCGCGAACGTCCACCAGTACGAGTACAGCGGCGGCGAGAACCAGCAATGGGCTATCGAGGAGACGGCCGACGGAAGCTACCGCCTCCTAGCCCGCCACAGTGGGAAGGCGCTGGATGTCGAGGCAGGCGCAACAACTGACGGCGCGAACGTTCAGCAGTACAGCTACGTCGGCGGCGACAACCAGAAGTGGACGTTCGAACAGCTGTAACCCTCGTATCGTCGTCCGTCGACACGTAACCGTACCGCTCGCAGCTTTGTTCCGATGCGGTCGACTGCGAGTAGTGCAACCGAATCGGGTCGCGGCCGGATATCAGTGCTTTGGCGGCAGCTACTACCGCTTCAGTCGGCCCCGTGACCGGGAATGTAGCCGCACTCTGGACACATACTGATTTGTGGGGCCGTCGCTTCAAACGAGGTTGCACATCGGGGACAGTCGGACGCTGGCAGTCGGACGGATCGGCTCGTAGCCATACAAGAGTGTCACGCAGACCGATATATAAGGCTGATTCTAATATTTATCGCAGTGTACTAGGCAATATCATTGAATATGTATACTCCAGTGTAGGCCGTATTACGCGTCTACAACGTCGCCGAACTCGTACCAGCCGGCGTCGTGTCCGACGAGCCACGTCGCTGCGTCCAGTGCGCCGGCGGCGAACACCCCGCGGTCCTCGGCCCGATGCGAGAGTGAGAGGACTTCGTCGTTGCCGGCCAACACGAGTTCATGCTCCCCGCGAATGTCGCCGGCCCGTCGGGCAAGCACGCCGATTTCGTCGTCCTTGCGGGGTGTATGTCCCTCCCGACCGTACACCGGCTCCACGTCGCGCTCTTCCTGAATTACGTCGAGAATACTGTTGGCTGTGCCCGACGGGGCGTCGACTTTGCGGTTGTGGTGGGTCTCCATGAGTTCGAGGTCGTAGTCGTCGAGCGTGCCGACCGCTTCGCTTACGAGGCGCTGGAGGACCTGAATCCCCTGCGAGAAATTCGTGGCCTTCAACAGCGGGATCTCCTCACTGGCGTCTTGCAGGCGAGCCAGCCCGTCCTCGTCGAATCCGGTGGTCCCGACGACCATCGGGACGCCCGCGTCAACGCAGGCCTCGGCGACGATCAGCGCGCCTTCGGGGACGGCGAAATCGACCACGACATCCACGTCGTACTCCCGGAGCGCCTCGGCAGCATCAGCCGGGTGGACGACTGGAACGCCGTCGACTGCGCTCGTCTCGCTGGTCGCGAAGCCGACCACGACCTCGCTGTCGGTGGCGGCCTCGATGACGGCCCCGCCCATCTGGCCGGTGACGCCGTTGACCGCCACCCGCGTCATCGCTCGGCCTCCGCGTACTCGTCTTCGAGGTCCTCAGTTTCGAGGGCCGCCAGCACGTCACGCAGGTGGTCGAGGTGTTCGTCTGAGAGGCGAGTCAGCGGCGAGCGGAGGTACGCCGGGCCGTACCCGCGGATTCGCATGGCCTCCTTGACCGGGATGGGGTTGGTCTCGACGAACATCGCGCGGAACAGCGGGCCGAGTTCGTGGTGGATCTGGCGGGCGCGCTCGAAGTCACCGGACAGCGCCGCGCCGACCATCGCGCAGGTGCGCTCCGGTTCGATGTTGGCCGAGACGGAGATACAGCCGGTGCCGCCGACCGACAGCACCGGCAGCGTCATGCCGTCGTCGCCGGACAGCACCGCGAAATCCTCGTCCCGGGTGCGTTCGATAATTTCGGAAATCTGGTTCATGTCGCCGCTTGCAGCCTTGTACGCCCGGATGTTCGGATGCGAAGCGAGTTCGACCGCCGTGTCTGGCTCGATGTTCTGGCCCGTCCGCGAGGGGACGTTATAGACGATTTGCGGCAGGTCGACGGCGTCGGCCAGCGTCGTGTAATGGTCGATGAACCCCTGTTGTTCGGGCTTGTTGTAGTACGGCGAGATGAGCAAGAGCGCGTCAGCGCCGGCCTCGGCGGAGCGCTGGGATAGCTCCAGTGCCTCCTTCGTGTTGTTCGAGCCCGAGCCGGCGATGACCGGCACGTCGTCGACCGCGTCGATGACCGCCTCGACGACTTCGATGTGTTCGTCGTGTGAGAGTGTCGCCGATTCTCCGGTCGAGCCGACGGGAACGAGGCCGTCGACGCCAGCGGATTCGAGTCGCTGAGCGTCTTCTCGGAGGGTTTGGAAGTCGATACTGCCGTCTTGATGGAACGGCGTGCACATCGCCGGGAACACGCCGCGGAAGTCGATTGCTGTCATTGCTGTGTCTGGTGTCGTTGTGGGGTGGGTTGTCCGGTCGGAAACGGTGCGGTGACCAGCCGAAACGGCCGGCTGTTGGTTGTCAAACGACCCGACCCGAGACGGAGGCGCCACGTCCGCCACGAGTCACTAAAACGTTGGTTTGCGCTTTGCGCGGACGACGCCCTCACCGGGGAGCCACGAGGCGGTTCCGGACTGAAGGCGTTGTCGCATGGTCGAGTAACTGCGTGTGACCGACTTAGCTTTTGTGTTCTCGCTGTCGCCTTGCAGAATGGCTTCGTAGCGCATCGGGGTATCGCTGTAACAACTGCGGGGACTGTTACTCATGTGGCAACTCGTCGGCGCTGTCCTCGGTTTGTGCTGGGGACACCGTTGGTGAACCCTGGTGCGTGAGTGAGGAACGGACCATCGGTAGAAGCGAACGCGTTAGCGTATCATGTACCAGCGGTACCCTGTTAGCAGAAGCGACTGGTCTTTATTTATCTGAAGACTATTTGGAACAATCAGTCGGTATGTGTACCCAAGAACCATCAGCTACTGGAGAATACTGCCCAATATGAAAGCTATTGCTGGGGTTCTATTATTTATAGCTGGGATCACAGGATTCGTTTGGCCTGAAGCGACCCCCCGATACTGGTTTTTCGGAGCGCTAAATGAGAGTTCGTTGTCTGATAGTGGAATGGTATTTTTTCGAGCATTGGGGTTACTGTGTATGTTTATCGGTTTATTAGTCTTTGTCGGCGGCTGAACTGTATTGATACATCGCTCCACTGCTGGAACTGACGAATCCACAACAAATGGTTAGTCGAGCTGTAATTATGCCGCTGTTTCACGGTTGTATCCCGAAAGCATATTTCGCCCGATAGTCAATACCTGCTATGACAGTTTCCCAGCCGGGACAGCGCGTGGCCGTACTGGCCGACGCGCAAAACCTCTATCACACTGCCCGGAGTCTCTACTCGCGGAACATCGACTACGAGGCACTACTGGAAGAGGCCGTTGACGGCCGCGAACTGACTCGCGCTATCGCCTACGTCATCCGAGCGGACTCGCCCGAAGAAGAGTCGTTTTTCGAAGCACTCGTCGACATTGGCTTTGAGACGCGCATCAAGGACATCAAGACGTTTCAGGACGGGTCGAAGAAGGCGGATTGGGATGTCGGGATGAGCCTCGACGCGGTCTCGCTGGCGAATCACGTCGACACGGTCGTGCTCTGTACCGGTGATGGGGACTTCGCTCGTGTGTGTCGGTACCTCCGGCACGAAGGCTGTCGTGTCGAAGCGATGGGCTTCGAGGAATCGTCCTCCGAAGACCTCAAAGCGGCCGTTGATGGGTTTATCGACATGAGCGACGATTCCGACAGGTTCCTTCTGTAGCCACCCCAGTGGGTTGTGGCCGCTCTGTCGCTGTGTCCACTGCTGGTCTAACTACGTAGCCGACATACCCGTTCGCGGCTTCCTGTGGTTCGGCGGGCTCACCGCTCTTTGTTTCTGGGTTATCATCGAAGCAAAAGCGTCTCTCGGCGGTTAGACCGGACGACCGTCTTCTGACGTTCCAACGAGGAGGGCTCCGGCGGCCAGCCCCAGTGCAGCCAGCGCTCCGGCAGCGGCCGGGATGCCGATGTCGATTGCCCCTGTACCAAGGATGAGCACAGTGCTGATTACCAGCAGCGCAGCGCCCAGAATCACTTTTCGCGAGTCGGTAGCCATATCACCCATTACTTGGAAGTCATCCGGTATAAATTTCCCCAAAATCGACGGAGAAAAGTATGTTACAGGTCAGCAATGACCATGTTCTAGAGGCACGCTACCGCTCCGGTCCGGACAGCGGTATCCGATGCCCACCTGCATAACTGAAGCAGCACATACATCCCCTCGTAGTGCCCCCAACCAGTTGGGTCACAGAGACGGCGTGTTGCCACGTGCTGAGGATAGTCGGGACACCTCGCGGCTGCTCGTCACGGGCCAGGCGCGAGACGGAGACCCACTGCAGTTCCAGGCATCGTAGCCGGTCCTCCGACCACAGAGCAGATACAGAGGCACGCGCCCCGTGTACTCGGGCCGGGGCGATTGACGGGGCGAACCAATGGCATTCCGGTTCGGGTCCGTCGTCGGACTGGACCGTTGATTCGGAGCGGATCGGGGGGAGTGGCATTCAACATCGCCACACGATTTCGGTCGGCCGTGGTCCGGGCAGCCACGGTCGGGCACATATCTCATTTCGGACGGTACCGAACAGTGGTACGGATAGAACCGAAAGGCGGTTTATCACCCGGCATCGAACACGGGCAATGAGTGACGACGAGTTCCGCGGGCTCCGGCGTGCGGCTGACTACCAGTTCGGCGGCAGTGGCGGGACGGCGCTGTTTGCCGGCGCTGACGCCCTCGACGTAACACACACTAGTTCTGGCCGCCCGCGCCAGATCCACACCGCGGACGGCCGTATCGCCACGTACGGCGACGACGGACGCTTCCGACTCGGACTCGCCGGCGGGAGCAGACTCCTCGATGCGTTCGACGGGCCGCGACACCGCGTGGTCGTCGGCGACGAGAGCGAGCCGTTCATCCGCGAGGGCCGCAACGCCTTCGCGAAGTTCGTCCAGTCTGCTGACAGCGAACTCCGCCCGGGCGACGAAGCCCTTGTCGTCCACGAGGACGGCTATCTGCTCGCCGTCGGCCGCGCGGAACTGCCCGGCAGCGGCATGGACGACTTCGAGACGGGCATGGCCGTGAAGGTCCGACAGGGCGCAGAGGACTGACAGAAAGCATTTGTCGCTCCCTCCGAGACGAGCGATATGCGCCGCCGTACGCTCCTCGCGACACTCGCGCTCTCTCCAATCCCCGGCTGTGTTTCGCCCGGTGATGACCCGTCGACGACCGACTCAACCTCACCGACAGCCACAACGACGCCACCGGAACAGTCGACAACAGCGGTAACCAGTACACCACAGGACACGCCCACACCGACAGTGACACCCGCTCCCGACGACCCGATTCTATTTATCGTCGACAACGGCACGGACGGTGAGCAGACTGTCACGCTTACTATCACGAGAGACGAAGCGACTGTACTGGACGAGACGACGACGCTGGCGGCCGGTGAGTCGGTCGAGTATGACCCAATGATCGGTGCAACCGGCGAATACGCGATTACCGTCGCGGTAGACGGCGGGCCTACCCGGACCATCGACCGGAACATCGGCCGGTTCGATGTCAGAAACGGCTCGAATCACTTTGTCGACATCACTGCTGAGGAGATACGGATATACTGGGAGGAGTAGTCACAGCATCAGTCCGGCCTGCAGCAGCCACACGAGAACCGTCACCGTCAGCGCGCTGACGACGGTTGTCAGGAACACCGTCGCGCTGACGAGTTCGCTCGGCGAGTGGTCCGTAGTCTGGTGACTGAATGCGCCGACGAGGATGATGGTCGTCACGCCGGTCGGGGTCGCCAGCAGAAGCACGACCACCCGCGCGACTGTCTGGTTCTGGAACCCGACCGCGAGTACCGCGGCGAACGCGACCACTGGAGCCAGCAGGAGCTTCATCCCGCTGGCGATACCGACGGACTGGAAGTCGCTGTTCCCGTCGACATTCGACAGCTGGATGCCCAGAATGAGTAACATCACCGGAATCGAGGCGTTGCCCAGCAGTTCCAGTGTCTGCATCACCGTCGAATCGGTCGGCGGCACCGCGCCGAGCCATCGGAGTGCAAGCGCCACGACGACGGCGTAGACGAGCGGGACGCCGAACACGCGGCGCATATCCGCAAGCGGACTGCCACCGCTACCACGTGCGGCGATGTAGATGCCGACGGTGTAGAGTAGCACGCCCTGCAGCGCGGTCACGAGGACGGCCGTGCTCCGCCCGGTCGGCCCGAAGGCGAAATCCGCCAGCGGAATGCCGTAGTTCCCGGTGTTCGGGAAGATAGAGACGAGGACGAACGCACCGAGCAGCGGTTCCGAGTGCCCCGTGAGGCGGCCGACGCTTTCCGCGATAAGGAGGCCGCGGTGAACAGCGCGACGGCGAGGACGACGCTCAGAATCGTGTTGCCGGCCAGCGTCGACGTGGTCAGACTGTGGACGACCAGCGCGGGCGCGAGGACGTACACTGTGATGGTGTTGAGCGCGTCCGGGTCCGTACCGTTCACCCGACCGAGCGCGAAGCCGGCCGCAGCGACGGTGACGACCGGGAGGATGGCTGTGGCGAAGATGGTCAGCAGTGACACGACGGGGCTGCACGGGCGAGCCTTAGAACCGTTACGAAGCCGCGGGAGCGTGCCGGTTTCCGCCGATGGATGGCCCCGTACCGCGCCGAACCCCGGTCCGAGTCCGGGTCGCTACGCTTTTCTGCCCTGCCCCGCCAGTCCTACGTATGTTTGGCGGAGGCGGCGGGATGAACCCGCGCAAGATGAAGCAGATGATGGAACAGATGGGCATCGACATGGAGGACATCGATGCGCAGGAAGTAATTATCCGCACACCCGAGGAGGAGCTCGTCTTCGACGACGCGGAGGTCCAGCTGATGGAAGCTCAGGGCCAGAAAACGTACCAGGTCGTCGGCGAACCAGAGAGCCGCGAACTCGGCTCCGGCGAGGGCTCGACCGCGGCCGACGACGCCGACGAGGGTAGCAGTGACTCCGGTGTCGACGAGGACGACGTCGAACTCGTCGCCATGCGGGCCGGCGTCGACGAAGACACCGCGCGGGAGGCGCTCGAAGCCAACGACGGCGACCTCGCGGACGCGGTCGACGAACTGGAGTAACGTGGCGTACCTCTTCGTCCACGAAGACCGCGAGTACCTGCTGGACCCCGGCGAGCGCTTCGAGTCCGACCTCGGCATTCTGGAAGTACCCGAGGACGTGGAACCGGGTGACGTCGTCGAGACCCATCTGGGCACCGGGTTCACCGTCCGCCGGCTGCGCGGCCCGGACCTGTTCACCCATCTCGAACGCACCGGCGCGCCGATGATGCCTCGCGATGTGGGGCTGGTCGTCGGCAAGACCGGCGTCGCCGCCGCTGACCGCGTGCTCGATGCCGGCACTGGGACTGGCATCCTCAGCGCGTACATGGGCCGCATCGGCGCTGACGTGGTCACCTACGAGCAGGACCCGGAGTTCGCCGAGGTCGCACGACAGAACATGGAGATCGCTGGCGTCGCGGACACCGTCGAGGTCCGGACCGGCGACATCACCGACGACCTCGACGACCTCTCGGGCTTTGACGTGCTGACTCTCGATACCGAGGACGCCCCCACGGTTGTCGAGCGAACGCCCACGCTGCTTGACCGTGGTGGGTCGCTGGCTGTGTACTCCCCGTTCGTGGAGAATACGCGTGCGGTCGTCGAGACAGCCACCGAGGTCGGCCTCGACGGCGTCGAGACGCTTGACACCATCCAGCGGGAGATGGACTTCGACGACCGCGGCTCACGCCCCTCGACCGGCGGTGTCGGACATACCGGCTACCTGACGTTTGCCCGGCGGCCCTGACGGCCTTCGTCGGTCCGCCGAACCCCTGTTGTTGGGGTCGGTTTTAAACATGTAGTAGTACGTATGGTACACTGCATGAGCGAATCAGAAACGCCGATGGAGACGACAACCTGGCCAGACCTCGCAATCGGACTCTACGACCGCCTGACTGGGCGCAATGCCGAGATAACGTACGACTTCGAGGACATGGAAGTCGACGTCCCGAGCAAGGCCGGTGAGGACGCCGAACACGCTCGCTGGCGGGTCGATGGGACGCTGACTATCACGACACGCGATAACGACTGACAGTGGTCACCACGGCGAAGGCGGTCGGTGATCTGTTCGACCTGATCGAGCGAAAGCCGGACCTCCTCGTCGACGCCGACCTGACCGTCGAGCGAGACGGGGTCGCGTTCACCGTCCGCGGGTACGACGACCTCGTCGCCGTCGACCTGCCGTCGCTCGGGGCGGCGTTTTCCCTCTGGCGGGACCGACCGGTCCAGGGACGGAGCGTGGCCGCAGCGCTGGCTGCTGCTGGTTTGACGGCTGAAATCCGTGTTCGCGGCGCGCCCGTGGCCCGCCTCGGCGCGGACGCCGTCCCGAGCCCGCTTGCGAAACGGCTCGGTTTCGGCCCGGTCCAACTGTTCCTCGACGGCGCACTGCTGGCGATTACGCCACGGCGCGGATGAGAGCGAGTAGTTCTGCTCGGTAGTCAGACGGCGTCCGCTGGAGCGCTTCCGGCGGATTCTCGATCGCAAGCAACGACGACAGCGACTGGTTCGGATACGCACCGGCGGCGATGCGGAACCCGTCGCTGTGCCAGACGCCGACCCAGCCGGTAATCGACAGCGTCGCGTCGGCCGCTTCGAGGTCGAGTTCGGCGCTGTAGGTCCGGAGTCGGGCGCGGTCGCCGCTGTCGACGCGGACGCGCTCTCTCCGCCCGCGCTCGACCGATTTGAACCCCCTGTCAGCCAGTTCGTCGGCGAAGGCCGACTGGGCCTCAGAACGGACCGTCGGGAGAATCATCGCCGGGCCGATACCCGGCGCAAGCGGCGGCGTGAACGACAGCGCGGTCGCGAAGAAGAACCGCCACTGGTGGTCGAGCCCGATTGCATCCCGAACGGCCTCGCGCGTCTCGGCAGCGTCGTACACCTTTGTCGCCCCTTCGACGCGAGCCGTCGGTAGCTGAAAGACCGTTTTGACGCTCTCGTCGACGAGCTCCCAGCCCCCGTCGCGTAACTGGTCGACGGGCACATCCGGGAACGCGGGGTCAGTGGGCACGGGCTTGCCTCAGTGGTCGTCCTCTCGCCACTTGTGTTCGCACTCGGTACAGGTGAAAAAGCGTGTCTCGGACTCGTCAGCCGCGCGTATCTGCTTCATCTCGTAGAACGCTCGCTCGTTGCCACACTCGGGACAGCGAGCGCCCGTTGTCGGTCCCATGTCTTCGGCGTCGACCTCGGAGGTGTCGACGACTTCCGACTCCTCTTGGCCCTGCGTCGTAACGGCCATTTCCTGTTCGGTCTCGGCATTTCGAGCCTTTTCGTAGCCGCAGCTACCGCAGACCCAGCGCTCGTCGTCCGTTTTCATCATCGAACCGCATTCGTCGCAAAACTCCATTGTAGTACCATCGTTTGCTTGCCGACTGTGTTAAACGCCCGGTTTCGCCCGGCCCGTTCTGTCTCTCCGTATCGCCCTGTACTGTGAAACGAACAGCAAAACCGGAACGGCGACCGTCTCAGTCGTTGCGAACCCACGCCGAGCAGGCTTCCATATCATCCATGACCTCACCGTGGAACGAACAGTACGGCTCGATGTCGCCGTCCTGCATCACGTACTCGAAGTGCCGGCAGTTCCCGCAGTAAGTGTCCGGTTCGCCCTGATGGACTGCCGTCTCGGTAATCGTGTCGTGCCCCGTCGTCGCCGTGCCGCCGTCGGTCGACGGCGAGGCTTCCGGGCCGGCCGCAGCTACTTTCGGGTCGAGCGCGTTCTCGGACGGGCCGGTCTGGCCCGTCCCGCGCGATTCCGTGTTCGAGCGAGTGGTCGACTGCCGACCCGACTGTCGCTCTGTCGCTGTACCGCTGTCTGACCGTCCTGAGGACTGCCTGCTGCGGTCGGACTGCGCGTTGCCCGAGTGCTGTCCGGTCCCGCCGTCGCTGACAGCGCCCTGGGTACCTGCCCCCGGTCGGTTCGTCTGCGTCTCGACCCCGCCGTCCGGGTCCTGTCCGAAAAACCCGATGCCGCCCAGCCCCGGGAGCGTTCGGGCTTCCTCGACGAGGCGAATCGTCCCTTCCTCTGTCACTTCCATGCGTGCCGTCCCCCCGGGGTCGTTTCGCGTCTTGAACGTCGCAAGCGACGCGAACAGGCACCAGAACGTCGTCACGATACCAGCAAAGTAGACGGCGCCGGTAAGCAGTGCCAGCAGCGGGTCGCTGCTGGTCCAGCTGTAGGGGTACAGCGACTGGAACAGCCCGACGCCGACTGCTGCGATAGCCGTGCCGCCAAGGGCAGTCAGCCGGATTCGTCGACTGGCTGGCAACACTGCAAACACACCGAGGATAACCGACGGGAGCCCGAGACCGGCGATGATGCCGGCGATTTGTCTAGCTGCGTAGGCGTCCAGCCCGTATCTGTTGCCGACGGCTGTCGTTGCGAGTGCGATTGCCCCGACGAGTCCGGCAACACCAACGAGAAACAGGGCCGTCCCGACGAGTTGCTGTCGGCGCGATGCGACGCGCCCAACCTCCCCTTCGTACACGTCGGTGAGACTAGTCATGCAGTACACTACTGCTACATCCGATAAAACTACCCGTCAGACATACGCATGACGCGGGCACGCGCGTACGCACCCCAACGGACACGCGAGCCGTTCCGAAAGCACTAATCGGACCCACGGGCACTGTTCGGGTATGAGCGACGACGAAAGCGAGGACGCGGAGGAGCCGGCTGTCGAACTCGGCGACGGACCAGACGTTGCTGGTGCGCCGCTGGCCCGTGTCTCGGCCCGGCTCACCTGGGGCATCGAACACAGCACCATCGTCGACCGCGAGGGTGACACGGCGATCCGGACGCCGGACGGCCCGCAGGAGCTCGCAACGGTACTCGAAGATGTCGACGTGCCGTATTTCGCGGACCGGCAGGAGTTCGAGAACGCGGTCCGAGACGCCATCGGGACCGGTCCCGTTCCGACCGAGTAAGCTGGATCGCGAATCTCTGTCTGGCTAGGCATGTCCACACTAACTGGTCAGGCAGCGGCTCGGCTGACCACGTGACCAGTGTATTCCCTCTGTCCACGAGGCAATCCGCTACCGTGTTTGAACCACAGGGTTTGATACCGTTTGTTGTGGAGACAGCGTATGTTCCGTAGGAGGGGGATGTCTTGGAAAGAGGGAGCCGCATTCGCTATCTGGGTACTCGGGGTCATCATCGTTCTCCGGACCCTGTACGACGTATTCGGCGTGGCGGGGCGCGAATTAGCTATCGTGGCCGTTGTCCTGTTCTTTGGCTCGTTCTACGGCGTGTTCATGCCAGTCTGGCGGCGGTTCTCAGCGGAGTGACACAGGAGAAAACGCCTCTACAGACACAACGGCGTCACCGTTTCGACGCAGTGCGACTGGCTGTTATGTCACAGCACAACAGCTTGCTACCTGTTACCGCATATTTTCGAGCGCACACACCGTGTCGGAGATAATCCATTCCGTCTCACAGTCGGCATGCTCGATACTGAGCGCGTTGAAGGTCTCTCGTCCGTCATCGACCGTTATTTCGAACGCTCGGCTACGAAGCGACTCCGAATGGGGACTCGGTGGGGACACACATTGCCATCATAGGGAGGGACCGATAAACGAGTCGATTCGCGGCGAGAGGGCCGTAACGCGCCGATTGGCCGCCGTCTGGCGATTGGTTACGAATCGCCTGAGTCGCCCATCTCGGCTTTGCCGCGGCGCTTGCCGAACAGGTACGCAGCCACGATGAGTGCGAGGGGAACGACGAGGAACAGTCCCATCATGATGAGGAGGATGACCAGTTCGACAGCTCCGGGCATACCGGGAAACAGGAGAGGGACCATACGCCCCGTACACCCGGCTGTCGCAAAAATCCACCTGCAACGTGAGCGCCGCCGGTCGCTCCTGTGGTAGCAGGCTCAGACGTGTGGCTCAGGCAGCAGGTCGTCGAACGCTTGCGAGTCCAGCCACTCACAGAGCCTGACGAGCTGTTCGGTTGCCGCTTCGAACATCTCCGCGCCCTTTTCGGCCGTGGCGTCGGTCTGGTCGCCCAGAACGCCATTGGCGGTGTTGTCGGCGGCGTCGTAGAAGGTTCGCGAGCCGTACTTCTTTGTCTCCGCCGCCTCGACGCTCGGAATCCCGCCGTCCCGCGCGTCTTCGAGGCGGTCGTCGTGAACCAGTTCGGAGCGCAGGTGTTGAATCATGGCCGTTTCTTTCGGGCCGCCGTGTGGTCCGTTCTGTTCGAACAGGTCGTCTACGAGGTCCGGGATGCTCTCGTCCCACATCCACTCGATTGCGTACAGGACTTCGTCGTCCCGGAGCCGACGGCCGACCTCTCGCAGGTGTTCGACGTTCCCGCCGTGGGCGTTCACGTAGATGACCCGGTCGATGCCGTGGTAGGCCAGATTCCGGGTGAACGACTCGACGTAGTCGCGAAAGACTGGCGCGTCGACCCACATCGTCCCGTTGAACTGTCTGTGGTGCGGGCTCACGCCGACGTTGATCGTCGGGGTACAGAGATAGCCAGTTCTGTCGGCAGCTTCCCGGGCGAAGGCTTCCCCGATGAGGTGGTCTGTCGCCAGCGGGAGATGCGGCCCGTGTTGTTCAGTCGACCCCAGCGGCACGAGCGCGAGCGACTCCGTCTCGAAATAGTCGCCGAGGTCCGGCCAGGTCTCGTCGGCAAGGTACATACCAGTGCTGGTGACGGGTGCGTCTTGAATCTGTGCCTCAGCACCGTCCCACGGTGAGAGTCGGGGCGGGAAAACAGACTCAGTCGAACAGTTCGTAGACGCGAGCCTCGTACGGCGCAAGCGTCACCATCTCCGGGTCCGTGTCGTCGCGGTCGTAGTTACACTCACGTAGCGTCGCATCGGCGTACTCGACCGGAAGGTCGATAGTCTCGGTCCCGTCGTCGAAGTGCAGGACGACGAGGACTCGCTCGGTTCCCGCGTCCGTCGATAGCGACCGCGTGAACGCGAAGACGGTTTCGTGGCCGGGGAGCAAGTCGGTGTAGTCTCCGTACACCAGTACGTCCCTGTCAGAGCGCAACTGGATGAGTCGCCGGTAGTAGCTGTAAACGGACTCTTCGTCTGTTCGCTGGGCAGTGGCGTTGATCTCTCTGTAGTTTGGATTGACCTTTATCCAGGGGTCGCCGTCGGTGAAGCCGGCGTTTCGGGAGTCGTCCCACTGCATCGGCGTCCGGGCGTTGTCGCGGGTCCGGTAGCCGACGACCTCTCTCACGTCATCGTACTCATCGACACCGTTTCGCTCGAGTAGCTCCCGCGCGTGGTTGATGGCGTCCACGTCACGGAGGGCGTCCATCGTCTCCCAGTCGGCGTTAGTCATCCCGAGTTCCTGCCCTTGGTAGATGTAGGGCGTTCCACGGAGCGTGAGGACGAACGTTCCGAGCAGCGTCGCGGACTCCCGGCGGTAGTTCTCGGGGTCGCCGTAGCGGGAGACGCTACGTGGTTGGTCGTGGTTCTCCCAGTACAGCGTATTCCAGCCGTCCGCCGCCAGCCCGTCCTGCCAGCGGTCGACGATGGTTTTCAGCTCCGGCAGGCTCCAATCGCCGACCGACCATCGCTCGCCGTCGTCGTAGTCGAGTTTCGTGTGCTGGAAGTGAAACGCCATGTCCAGCGGGCCGTCTGTGCCAGCGTATTCCCGGGCCGACTCGACGGTGAGCTGTGGCATCTCGCCGACGGTCATCACGTCGTAGTTCGACAGCACCGCCTCGTCCAGCGCCGTCAGATACGACTGCATCTCCGGGCCGTCAATGAAGTGCTCGGAGCCGGTCCATTCGCTGTCCGGGTCGCCGTCGGGCAGTCCCTCGACTTTCGACAGGAGGTTGATGACATCCATCCGGAAGCCGTCGATGCCCTTCTCCAGCCACCACTCGATGGTGTCGAAGACATCCTGTCGGACGGCGTCGTTGCGCCAGTTCAGGTCCGGCTGTGAGGTGTCGTACAGGTGGAGGTAGTACTCGCCGCGCACCTCGTCGTACTCCCAGGCGGAGCCACCGAAGAACGATTCCCAGTTGTTCGGCGGCACTGGCTCGCCGTCCTCGTCAGTGTCGCCCTCGCGCCAGATGTAGTAGTCCTCGTATGCCGGGTCGCGCTGTCGGGACTTCTGGAACCACTCGTGTTGGTCTGACGTGTGGTTGACGACGAGGTCCATGACAAGCCGCATGTCCCGGTCGTGGACTGCTTCGAGGAGCGCTTCCCAGTCGGCCATCGTCCCGAACTCGTGATAGATGGTCCGGTAATCGCTGATGTCGTAGCCGTTGTCCTCCTGTGGAGAGTCATAGACTGGGTTGAGCCAGATAACGTCGACGCCGAGGTCGGCGACGTAGTCCAGTCGGTCGATGATTCCCTGTAGGTCGCCGACGCCGTCGCCGTCGCCATCGCTGAAACTCCGTGGGTAGATCTGATAGACGACTGCTTCTTTCCACCATTCGCGGTCCAGTTCGCCGTCGGAAAGTATCTGCGATGACATCATTGTTGCTCTGAGAGTTCGTAGAGGCGCGCTTCGTACGGCTGCAATGCCGCGTCTGTGACATCGTGGCTGCCGGATTCGGTCGCCGTGTCCAGTTCGTTCCCGAACAGCGGTGTTGCCTCGGCCTCGACCGGGACCGAGACGCGCGTGGCCGTCGGCGAGATGTTTAACACTATCAGAACGTCGTCGACATCGACCGCCGGGTCGTCGAGCGTGCGCCGATAGGCGTACACCGTTTCGTGGTCGGGCAGTAGCAGTTCGTACTCGCCGTAGACGAGCACGTCCAGGTCGCTCCGGAGGTCGATGAGGTCACGGTAGTACGACAGGATGCTGTCCTCGGCTGCTTCGGCCGCGGCGACGTTCACGTCCTCGTAGTTCGGATTGACTTGTATCCAGGGGTCGCCGTCGGTGAAGCCGGCGTTCCGGGAGTCGTTCCACTGCATCGGCGTCCGGGCGTTGTCCCGCGACCGGAACTCGACGACCTCGCGGGCCTCGTCGTAGTCCTCGATGTCGCCCGATTCTAGGGCGAGTCGGACGCGGTTCGTCGCGTCCGCGTCGCGCATCTCGTCGATGGACTCCCATGGGCAGTTCGTCATGCCGATCTCGTCGCCTTGGAACAGGAACGGCGTCCCCTGATGCGTAAGCAGGAACGTCGCCAGTAGTTTCGCCGACTCCTCGCGGTACTCCCCGTCATCGCCGAAGCGGGAGACGATTCGGGGCTGGTCGTGGTTGCCCAGATAGACCGTGTTCCAGCCGTCGAGGTCGGTCTGCCACTCGGCCATCACCGACTTCAGCTCGGGCAGCGACCAGTCTTCGATGGTCCACCACCCCTCCTGCTGGTCGAGGAGCATGTGTTCGAAGTGAAACACCATGTCCAGTGGCCCGTCGGCGCTGACGTAGTCCCCGGCGGTGTCGACGTCGATGTCGACGCACTCGCCGACCGTCATCGAGTCGTAGTTGTCGAACGTCTCGGCGGCCATCTCTTCGAGGAACTCCTGTGCTCGGGGGCCGTCGGCGAAGTGCTCGATGCCGACCCATCCTTTGTCCGGGTCGCCGTCGGGCAGCCCCTCCGGCTTGGAGATGAGATTGATGACGTCCATCCGGAAGCCGTCGATGCCCTTCGCCAGCCACCAGTCGATCATCTCGTAGATGTCCGACCGGACCTCGGCGTTCTCCCAGTTCAGGTCCGGCTGGCGCTCGTGAAACAGGTGGAGGTACTGTGTCCCGACCTGTTCGTCGTCGGTCCAGGCTGACCCGCCGAAGCCGGTGGTCCAGTTGTTCGGCGGCACTGGCTCGCCGTCCTCGTCGGTGTCGCCCTCGCGCCAGATGTAGTAGTCGCGGTAGCCGTCCTCGTCTCGGCGCGAGCGCTGGAACCACTCGTGGTCGTCGGAGGTGTGGTTGACCACGAGGTCCATAACGAGTCGCATGTCCCGGGCGTGAATCTCGTCGAGCAGTTCCTCCCAGTCGGCCATGGTCCCGTACGCCTCGTGGATGGCGCGGTAGTCGCTGATGTCGTAGCCGTTGTCGACCTGTGGCGACTGGTACACCGGATTGAGCCAGATAACGTCGACGCCGAGGTCGGCGACGTAGTCCAGTCGCTCGATGATACCTTGGAGGTCACCGACGCCGTCACCGTCGCTGTCGTTGAAGCTCTGTGGGTAAATCTGGTAGACGACCGCCTCTTTCCACCAGGCGCGCTCTGCGGTCATACACAGGGGTAGCTTGACCCGTTGCTTAAACCTACGGATTCATACAACACCCGTTGTAAACATCCGGGCGAGGTGGACGAGAAGGGTCCAGCGTCGCTACAATTCCAGCACTGTGTGTCGCGGCAGTTCGAGGTCGTAGCCGACCGCCGAAACCGTCTCAGTCGGCCAGTCGCCGGTCTCGGACAGCAGTTCGATGTCGTCACCAGAGACGAGATACGTGTCCTCGCTCTTCGTGCCGGCAATAGTCGGGTTCCAGGCGTACCCCTGCGGCAACGTGACCTCAGCCTCGCTTTCGGGCGTGGCGATCCACTCGCGGCCGGCGAAGCCCGTCGCGCCGCCCTGATGATGGTTCTGCCACTCGCCTTCCCAGCCCACCTCGGCGTAGGCGTCCTGTATCGCCTCGAACACGTCGCCCGCTGTGTCGCCATCCCGGCCAGCAGCCTGTGTCGCGGCCAGCGCAGTGGTCTCGACGCGGGCGGCCTTGCGAGTGCGCTCCATGAGCCACTCTGGCGGGTCGAACGCGACCGCCCGGGTGGTGCTGACGTGAAGGCCGTTCCGCTGGACAGTCACTGAGATGAGCGCATAGTCACCGATTTCAGTGTCAGTCGAGGTGTAATGGCGGTAGGATTGCGCCCGCTCGGCACTGCCGACGAGTACGACTGGTGTGGCGATGCCGCGACCTTCGAGTTTCTGTCGGAGCACCGCGGTTACATCGAGTTCGGTGTGGGACGGCTCGACGTTTCGCGCGACAGCCTCGACTGCGTCAGCCGTGTCCCGCGCGAGGCCACGACACTGCTCGATCTGGGTCTCGGTCAGCGGCTGCCGGAGCTGTGTGGCAGCAACCGATTCGAAGCCAGGGATGTCGAAATCTGCGGCCGCCGGGGTTGGACTCGCTTCGGCGACGGCGTCAGCCAGCGACCCCGCGTGCCAGTCGAACGTCTCGACGGCCACGTCGCTGTCGAGTTCCTCGTCACGGAGCCGCGGCGCTTCAATGTTGTCGGCGACGACTCGGATTTCGTCACCGTCGTAGCCCGCTGCGGCGACGCCGATGTCGCCCTCCCGGTCGACGACGTTGTCTCCGCCGCCGGTGAGCCACGCGAAGGAGTTCGGCCGGGCGAACCAGACAGCTTCGAGTCCCGCTGTCCGGAGGTACTGGTCGAGACGGTCTGTGAGCGTCATACCCCGACATGCCGCCGGCCGCCAGTAAAAACCAGGGACAACACGCGGCAGCAGGTCTGCTGGCACATCCCGCACAGCGGCAACTACGACGCACACCGTCACTACTATCGCATTTGGCTCCGGCTCCGACTCACTCCGCGATGCCGCTATCTGGGTCCCGGGACTGGAGCAGCGAGTACATGACTGACTGGAAGGCATCGCTGTCGACGGATTCAACCACGTGCGTGTTCGGCTCCCCGTCGGTCACACCGTTGACGTCGACGCTGGTGTACCCGCGGGTGAGTCCCTCGCGGTCATCGACTGCGACGTGGTACGTCGACACCGCGTCGCGGAGCTCCGGATACGCAAGCAGCGCGGCGGTGACGCTGTCCGGGAGTGCCGTCCACCCGGGGTCGTGTGACCCCTCGCTGTTGAACGCTCGGGCCCGCTGTGTAACCGACTCGAAGAACGACGCCAGTTCAGTGTCGAACGCCGATACCGCCTCGAACTCCGGCGAGCTGAACACCGCGTCCCGGAGACACACGCCCCAGTCGACGAGCGTCACCTCGAAGGCATCGAACACGCGCCTGGCAGCATCGGGGTCGACCCACAGATTGAATTCCGCGGCGGGGGTGATGTTTCCCTCGCAGTTGACGTTCCCGCCCATCACCCACAGTTCATCGACGAGGTCTGGCAGGTCGGGTTCGCGGGCGTACGCCAGCGCTATGTTGGTGAGCGGCCCGATACAGAGCAGCGTGATCTCACCCGGGGCCGCCCGACAGCGGTCGACGATCTCGTCGGGACCAAACCCCGCCGCCGACTCGATGCCGGTGTCGGGGAACACGTCCCCGCCGAGGCCGTCCTCGCCGTGGATGTCCGTCGCGTGCTCGAACTCCTTGAGCAGGGGCTGTCTTGCCCCCTCGTAGACGGGTACGTCCACGGCGCCGGCGAGGTCCAGCGTGTACTTCGCGTTCTCCACCTCCCGGTCGAAGGGCACGTTGCCGGCGACAATCGTGAGTGCCTCGACGGTGACTCGGTCGCTGAGACAGGAAAGCAAAATCGCCTGCGTGTCGTCGCCCGCGGTGTCCGTGTCGATGATGACGCGTCGCATACGCCTTCGTCGTATGGGACGTATAAATCGTTCCGGGCCACAACCCGTGCCACAACCACATATGCCCGATTCGATTCCGATGGGTGACCGACGAAACGACGATGTCGACCGTCGGAGTTACACCATTTCGAGGCGGTGGCCGCTGTCGTCACCGAGCGATTCGTACACGATGCGTGCGGCAGCGATGTCCTGAATCGCGAGGCCGGTCGAGTCGAAGACGGTAATCCCGGACAGCTCCTCGCGGCCCGGCGCGTTCCCGACGACGATCTCGCCGAGTTCGGCGTCGATATCGGACTCGTCGATGTCGCCCGCGCTCCAGGGGACGTTTATCTCGCCGGAGTGGGTCGTCTGTTCGAAGTCGTCGATGACGAGCGTCGCCTCGCGGATGACCTCGGTGTGGAGTTCCTGCTTTCCTTCGGCGTCGGCACCCATGGCGTTGACGTGCGTGTGCTCCCCGAGATCGTCGAGCGTGACGATGGGGTCCTCGACCGGCGTGACCGTCGACAGGACGTCACACTGGGCCGCCTCGGAAATCGTGCCCGCTCGCACGTCGAACTCATCGCCGAAGGTGTCGATAAACCGCTGGACGCGCTCGTCGTCGAGGTCGCTGACGACGACAGTCTCTATCGGTCGGACCTGCGAGATAGCCTCCAGTTGCGTATAGGACTGGACGCCGGCCCCGATGATGCCGAGCGAGGACGCGTCCTCGACGGCGAGGTGGTCCGTCGCCACGGCGGCGGCCGCGCCGGTTCGTTTCATCGTCAGCGTCGTGGCGTCCATCACGGCAAGCGGGAAACCGCTCTCGGGGTCCGTGTACACGAGCGTTCCCATCACCGTCGGCAGGTCGAACTCGTCGGGGTTGTCCGGGTGCACGTTTACCCACTTGATACCCGACGCCTCCCAGTCGTCCGTTTCGAGGTAAGCCGGCATCGACCGGAAGTCCCCGTTGTGCTGTGGCAGGTCGATGTAGGACTTCGGCGGCATCTGCGCTGTGTCGTTTTCGTATGCGGCGAACGCGGCCTCGATAGCCGGTACGAGATCCGCCATCTCGACGGCCGCCTCGATGTCCGTACTGGGAACGATAGTCGTCTGGTTGTCCTGTCGTGCTGTGGAATATAGTGAGTTGCTCATAGTCGTGTGAATCTGTTATATGGATTTCGTCGGTCGCGCTATACTGGCTCGTCGCACTGGTTGGCTCTCTGTGGCAATCTCAGAACGACCCCCGAGACAGCGTCTTGAGGTGGGTGAGACGGCCGCGGTGCTCGGTGTCGTCGAACGATTCGACCTTCGCGAGAACACGACAGCCGACGATGTCTGTCTCGCCGTTCTCGAAGTGGAGACGGGTCTCGCCGACCTGTGCGACCAGTTCGCCGGACTCTTCGTCGAGCTCCGTGACGTACACCTCTATCTCTTCGCCTGCCTCGAATGTCGGCGTGGTCGACCTGAAGGACATTCCTGTCAGGAACTTACTGAACATGCTCATAGACGGGTCACATCCTTGGATTTGCGGTCAGTGGTGTACTCTAGCCCGAAGCCGGTCAGCGCACAGAGCAGGAACACGCCGAACAGGAACCAGCCGTGGAAGACGTACGGCCAGACATCAATGGGATTGACGACCATTGCATCAGTGAACCACTCGTACTGGTTCGGGAGGCCTTGCAGCGTCGCAAAGCCGATGAGTACGCCGCCGCCCCACGGGAAGATGTACCCGAGTGCGGAGGTGTTCGCATCGAGGATATTCGCCCGGCGGTAGCTGTTGATGTTGTACCGCTGACCGATACGGGCGATGTACGGTGCAATCGCAATCTCCGCCGCCGTGTTGATCGTAATCATCGAGTTGACCAGGGCGGTACCGACAACCATCGTCGTTTCGGCCTTGCGGACGCCCGTGGCGACGTTTTCGAGGAGCCACTCCTGTATCGCCTCGAAGCCACCGCCACGGATCATGATCTCCGATCCGGCGACGATGAGCAACACGAGCACGATAAGCGGGAAGAACCCGGCAGCACCGTTGTAGATCGAGCCGGTGACGCCGGCGTTTTCGGCCGCGACCACTTCCGCGATGGGAAGCGAGCCGGCCCAGCTCGCGGCTGCCGACGTTTCGGGAACTTTGAACAGCAACACGTCACTCAGCGGTGCGAGGTCGAAGACGATGTTGAAAGCAACGGCGACGACGAGCCCCCACGAGATCGCCTCGATGATATGTCGGCCCATGACTGCCGTCACGATGACGACGAGCATGGAGATGAGATGCAACAGTCCCGCCGGTTCGCTGTTCTGGACGAACAGGTCCTGTGCTTGCTGGGAAATGTCCAGCCCAGGCATCGCGTTCCCAGCGAAAACGTACGCCGCGAGCGCCAACACCGCAGCGATGATGGCGTACTTGAACCGTGAGGCGACGACACCGCCGATGTCGGCGTCCTGTGTCACCGCACTCACGATTGTCGTGTCACTGACTGGTGCGAGATTGTCGCCGAAGACGGCCCCGGAGAGAATCGCCCCAAACAGCAGTACCGGGTTCGCCCCGAGCAGGATGCCGGCCGGGAAGAAAAGCGCTGAGAACGCGACTGCCGCGCCGTAGCCAGTACCGATACCGGTCGTGAACAGCGCCGCGAGGATGAAGCTGGCCGCCGGAAACAGTGCGCCCCCGACGTTGGCCGCGTTCGCAGCCCAGACGAGTCCGCCGACGAAGCCACCTGCCTGAAGGGTGTTCGAGAACATCCCCGCCCAGAGCCACGCGACGACTGCCGTCGCGGCGACTCGCTTCGTCATCCCATCGAAGATGGTGTTCGCGTAGTTCTTCCAGTCTCCTTTGGCGAAGAACATCCCGACGATGAGTGCCACGAGCATTCCCGCGACGAGTCCAGTCGTATCTCCGATACCGAACAGGCCACTCTGGACAATCGCCCACAGGATAAACAGCCCTATGGGAATAACGCTCATCCACCGTCCGCCGTAGAACTCGATTGCTTCGACATCCGGGCCAGAGATCTCATCGATCTCTGTCCCATCGCCACTATCCGTGTCTGACATGCATTCTGTGCCTCGTCAAATACACACGCAAAAGTTCATGATAATAGCTAACTCCGCGGTAACAAATCATCGGAGTCGCCTCTGGCAAATTCTCACTTCGTTGCGGTCGCTGTACGTGTATAAAAGTCCACTTCTGATGGAATTCGGGTAGTGTACTACCCCTGAATATAGCCCACATTGAACTGAGAGATGATGGTTTCAATTATAGATGGTAGAAATATAATTGAAGGTAATCTGAACGCCACTGGCTATCAAAATCCGGTATAATACCGCCGAAACCTGTTCCACTATGACCGGACTTTTTTATGTTAGTCCCAAGTCCACTGTGGTATGGACAGCTCTAGCGGTCGTCGGCTCCAGACGACCGAAACCTCCCTCGCGATCATTGATGCGGTAAACGAGTTGGGGGAGGCTCGAATGAGTGAGCTTGCGGACCGGCTGGACCTCTCGACGAGCACCATTCACGTCCACCTCAAGACACTTCTGGATCAGGAGTATCTGGTCAAACGGGGCGAGCAGTACCGACTCGGCATGAAGCTGTTCCACCTCGGAGAGGGCGCTCGGACCCGAAACGAGTGGTACGAGGTCGCCCGTCGCAAAACGCATGAACTCGCCGATAGCTGTGGCGAGGAGGTCACATTCGCCGTCGAGGAGTACGGGCGTGCGATAACGCTGTTCAACGTCGTCGCTAACGTCCCGTCGAAAGGATTCCAGGTGGGTCGGTACTACTATCTGCACAACTCAGCAGTCGGCAAGGCGATTCTCGCTGCGTTGCCAGAGACCCGAGTCAACGAGATTCTCGACCGGTGGGGACTGCCCGCCGAGACGGAGTATACCGTCACCGACCGCGAAACCCTCATGGAAGACATCGAACGCACGAACGAGCGTGGCTACTCGGTGAACGATCAGGAAGCGGTCGAAGGGCTTCGCTCGGTCGGCGTGCCGGTCACCGCTCCACACGGCGGCGTTCTCGGTGCGCTCGACATCTCCGGCCCTCTGTACCGACTGCCACCGAACGAGGAACTCGCATCGATGCTGCAGGATGTCGTCGAGGAACTGGAGTCGGAGCTCGGGGTTCAGTAGCGCTCGGTCGGGCCTGGAGTCGCAAGCGAGGAGCGGCTGTGTGACACCGGGTCTGTGACAGTAGACACGACAAGTGGCAGTGTGGGCCAAGGCGCTGTGCTGTCGTCAGTCCCGGTCGGCGTCTCTCGGGCCGAGAAGCGTGGCCTCGACTTTCCGGAGGTGTTCGTGAAACGTCGTCTTCGCGATACCGAGTTCGTCGGCTAACTCGCTCCCGCTTACGTCCCTCGGGTAGTCGTAATAGCCACGCTTGCGGGCCAGTTCAAACACTTCGCGCTGCCTGTCGGACAGCTGCCGGACCGCCAGTTCGTCCCGCTCCATGCTTCCGGTGGGCGCGGACGTAATCTGGGTCACGGTTATGGTCGCGTCCTTCTGTGCGCACACGGCGTCGAGTTTCTCCTGTATCGTCGCCCGCGAATCGTCGATAGCGACCGTCCAGTACTCGGTCCCGTCACGGATTCGGATCGGCTCCTGATTCATGAACCCGTGTGAGACCAGCGCGTCGTGGATGCTCTCTTCGGGGCCGTATTCGACGAGAAGCGTGCTCGTCGCTTTGTTCACCGGTGCCGATATCCCGCCGAAGCTACGACGGGTATCCATTTCCGTAACCGCATGAGTGTGGTCAGACGCCCGGGTCGCGGCAACGAGCGCCTCGACCGCGGCCGCCGACTCCGCGTACGCGACGACGTGGGCCTTGACCTTCTCGTCGACCAGATACGCCGCGTTGACCAGCAGCTTGGCCGAGGTTGCCGCCGTCACTTCCCGCATCCAGCAGTCGGGATGCTCCAGTTCGAGGGCCAACTGGAGACCGCCGCCGGACGGGGACGCGGTCATCTCGGAGCCGTCAGTATCCATCGCTCTCTCTGTGTTCTCCGACGCGATAGCGCTCACCTGTTCTCGCTTTCATTCCAAATCTTTCTCCAGTGTCCTCACTGGGTGCCACACATGTAAGGCTCTGGTTTGTCAGTCACGCCTGCGGTGTCTCCCAGTATGGACTTGCGGCGAAAATACGACGAAGGCACGCCCGCCGTTGTACTCGCAGAGGGAGAGTTCGGACAGCCGGAAGGCAAGACGGCCAACGGTATCGTTATGCACGGCGAACTGTTCGACGCGCAGGCCGTCGTGGACTCGACGTGTCCGAGCCCCAGCGCCGGCTCGGCCCTTGATTGGCCTGCTGCCGACGATGTTCCGGTCGTCGAAACCGTCACCGAAGCGCTGGATCAAGCCCCAGACGCCGCCGTCCTTGTCATCGGCGTCGCACCCGCTGGCGGTGAGCTCCCGAAGTCCTGGGTTGAAGCAATCACGCACGCGATGGAGCGGGGCTGTGATGTCGTCTCCGGCTTGCACGTCTTCCTGAGCGAGCGCACAGCCTGGACCGAGCGCGCACAGCAACACGGTGTCGACCTCGTCGACGTTCGGAAACCCCCTGCCGTCGCCGATCTAACGCTCGGTGACGGTCGCGGGAGCGAGGCCGACGCGGATGTCGTCCTGACGATGGGGACCGACTGTGCGGTCGGGAAGCGAACGACGACCTTCGAACTGTACCGGGCGGCGACCGACGCCGGACTCGACGCCGGGTGGGTCGCGACGGGACAGACCGGCATCCTCGTCGGCGCAGACCGCGGTGTCGTCATCGACCGGGTGCCGGCCGATTTCGTTTCGGGCGTCGTCGAGGATATGGTGCTCGATGTCGCAGCGGACCAGGATATCGTGTTCGTCGAAGGGCAGGCCGCGCTCACGCACACCGCCTACGGCGGGGTGACACTCGGCCTCCTGCACGGAGCGGCCCCTGATGCCGTGGTGCTGGCCGACGACCCCTCCAGGGAGGCCCGCTCGCACTTCGACGACCTCACTGTAGCCGGTGTCGAGGCCGAACGCCGCGCGATTACGGACCTCACAGGGACGACAGTCGCCGCCCTCTCCACGTGGGGTGACCCAGAGGCAGAAACCGACAGAACAGGGCTCCCGGCGGCGAACATCTACGACGATGACGGCCCAGAGGCACTCCTTGCGGCCGTTCTGGAGTCCCTATGACCCGTATCGACCGTGTCTCTGTCGAACCACTCGACCGCGAACTCCGCGAACCGTTCGAAATCTCGCTTGGCACCCGGGAGAGAGCGCGGAATCTGGTCGTTGCAGTGGAGACGGATTCAGGCGTCGTCGGTCACGGAGAGGGGTCCCCGTTGCCGCCGGTGACCGGTGAGACACAGGCAGCTGCTGTGGAAACCGCACGGTCGGTAACGTCGATGCTTGACGGGGCTCCCCTCGCCGACTACCGCGAACTCACCCGCGACCTGCGGGCCGCAATCCCCGGAGCGGTTTCGGCACTGTTCGCCGTCGAGACGGCACTCCTTGACGCGTACTGTCGTGACCGCGGTATCCCGCTCTCGGAACTGTTCGGTGGAGCCCCGACCACAGTTACCACCGACATCACCGTTCCGATAGTCTCGCCCGACGCGGCAGCCGAACGAGCCACGCGCGCCGCGGCTGCCGGCTTCGACCACATCAAGGTCAAAACCGGGGGCGAGATCGACGCCGACGTGGCCCGAACGGTTGCAGTCGCGGACGCAGCGCCCGACGCGACGATTACAGTGGACGCGAACCAGGGCTGGACGCCGAAAGCCGCGGCGACGTTTGTCGAGGAGGTGACCGCGGCCGGGGTCGACCTCGCTCTGGTCGAACAGCCGACGCCGAAAGACGACATCCGCGGTCTCGGGCGGGCACGCGACAGACTTCCGGTCCCCGTCGCTACGGACGAGGCTGTATTCACGCCCGCGGACGCGACCGCTGTGGTTCGCGACGGGGCTGCCGACGTGATCAATATCAAACTCGGGAAATCGGGACTCCTCGGGGCAGCGGCCATCGCAAACATCGCCGAGGCCGCCTCGATTGATTGTATGCTCGGCTGTATGCTCGAAGGCGCAACCGGGATTGCGACGAGTGCTCACCTTGCCGCCGGGCTCGGTGCCTTCGACCACGTCGATCTGGATGGCCACCTGTTGCTCGATGAAACTCCGCCGTCGATGTCGTTCGGTCCACGTATCAATATCGACGGACCGGGACACGGCGTCTCACCGCCAGCAGCGGTGAGTGATCTGACTGAAAACTGACGCTGTGGGAGGCAGTTTCTCACGCAAAATGGCGTCCGAACGTTACTCTGCGGACTCCGCCGCCTCTTCGACGTCGGGGTCCGTTTCTGAACTATCGCTGCCAGTCGTCGCTCCGTCTCCGTCGCCGCCGTTGGTCGCTGTGCTGTCCGCAGAGGCATAGTTATCGTCGGGTGGTGCATCAACTGTCGGCTCAGTATCGTTGGAATCGCTCTCTTCGTTCGTTGGCTCCGTAGTGTCAGTGTCAACTTCGAGCGATTCGGCCATCTCCGCCATCGCCACAGCGGACTCGTCCGGTCGGTCCAGCACCTCCTCGGTGTGCATTTGCATCTCCTCGCTGGCCCGGATTGTCCCGTCGACCGTCGCGTTCTCGTGGAGTTCGACGGTCGTCCCCGAGATGTCGCCCCAGACCTTCGCGCCCGGGCCGACGCGGACGGTGCCACTGCGGGTCGTTACATCCCCTTTGATCTCTGTTCCCCGGCCGACCACGATGTCGTCTTTCGCACGGAGGCTTCCGAAGACGACCGTGTCACGACCGACTTCGAGGGCCTTCGCGCGGATGTTGCCGTGGAGCCGGCAGTCGTCGCCGACCGTCGCTGGCGTCGAAACGCGCCAGGCGTCGTCCGAGACGCTCGCACCGCGTGGAATCAGAACCGGGTCGTGCTCGTCGCTGCCGTCGTCTAGCATCTCGTCGATGACTTCCTCGGCCGCGTCTTCCTCGCCGATGCGGAGGAGTTGTGAGAGGTACACGAACAGGAAGACGATGGTCGGCATCGGATTGCGGATGACGATCCAGCCGTTCGCCTCGAACCCGTTCTCGATGTCTACGTCGTCGCCGATATCCAGATCGCCCGCGACCCGGAGTTCGCCGCCGATGTGTACTCGTTCGCCGATGTAGGCGTCCTCGCCGACCAGCACGTTGTCCGCGACGTCACACCACATGTCCAGCCGGCAGTCACCTTCGGCTTCGATGTGGCCGCCAAAGCGGACTCGTTCGTCGGCGATGACCGTCCGCCCGCGCACGCCGAACTCCACGGTCGACTGGCCGCCGACGATGACATCACCGTCGGTTACCAGGTCGTGTTCCTCGACAGTAGTCCCGTCGGGAATGTCGAGTTCGGACAGCGGGTCAGAGCCGAGAGGCACGGTTGCTATAGCGGTTTCGTTCGTATTAAACCCTCATGGCGCGCATGACGGGCGTCTGACGCTGGTCGGACGGGCCGGCACGAGTCATGGTTGCGCGACTGGGCGGTGCAGTCAGCGAGGGTCTGTGCGAGTCCCGCTGACGCCGAGAACGTGACAGTTGAACGGCCATAAGGAACTAGTTCGCTGATACAGTGGCTCCGGTATGTTACTCGAACGCCGTCACCTCTCGCTTGTACTCGTGTTGTTACTGACAGCATCCGCCGGCTGTACCGGCTTGCTTGGCTCTGAACCGGGAGCGGGCGGCGCAGACGCGAACGGGACAGCGACGCCGGCGGACGCCAACGGCCCTGCGCCCGGGTCGTCCGGGTTCGATGCGGCAGCCATCGAGCGCGGACACTTCGAGACGCTGTCCGATTCGTCGTTCACCACCTCGCTGTCGTTCCAGCTCTCGACGGTCCGCGACGGCGAGAACCGGTCGGTGTTCATCAACCGAACCGTCGCTATCGACCGCGAGAACGGCCGGTCGCTGGCGACGGGCGAACTGGTCCGGGCCAGCGGCGACACGCTGGCGACGACGACCTACACAGCCGACGAAACCACTGCCGAGCGAAGAGTGCTCACCCGCGGCGACGACACGATGACGGATTACCGCTCCGCGTCGCCCCCCTACGACGGGCAGGTCCGACCCGTCAACGAGAGCAGTGTCATCGACCGCTCGCTGCTCCAGTCGCTCGGGACAGACATCAACTGGACCTACGCCGGAACCGGGACCGTCGACGGTGACAGCGTCTCGCGGTTCGAAGCGACCGGGGGCGAGGTGACCGGTTTCGCAGCCGATACCGCCGTCTCGACGAACGTCTCGGCCAACGGAACGACAGAATCTGCCAGTGCGACCGTCCTCGTCGATGAGGACGGTGTCGTCCGGTCGTTCCAGTACCGCGTGACGACCGAACGCGACGGCCAGCCGGTGACGGTGACGCTGTCGCTCTCTGTCTCGCAGGTCGGCGACACCACCGTTGCGGAACCGGACTGGCTGTCGAACGCGTAACGCCGCCAACTGACGGCCCCTATGGCGACTGTCCGGCGCTGAACTGTCTGGCGACCCACTGTGCACTGTCGAGCGCCTCGACGCTGTGTTGCAGGCGTGACAGCCGGTCACTCGCGTCCGCTTCATCCAGTTCCAGCGCCCGCTCGATGGCGTCTGCAATCGCCTCGATATCGTGCGGATTGATCGTGAGCGCGCCGTCGAGATGCGTCGCCGCGCCGGCCAGTTCGCTCAGTACGAGTGCGCCGTCGCCGTCGACACAGGCGACCGGGTACTCGTGGGCGACAAGGTTCATGCCGTCGCGATGTGGCGTCACCAGTGCGACCTCGGCGGCCCGGTACAGCCCGGCCAACGTCTCGTTGTCGAGGGTGGCTTCGGTGTAGACGATGGGCTGCCAGTCGTCGGTTCCGAAGCGGTCGTTGACGCGTTCGACAGCCTCCATCACGTCTGTCCGATACCGCCGGTAGGCGGCGATACCCTCTCGCGTTCGGCTCGCCTTCTGGACGTACGTGAACTCGCCTCGCAGGTCCGGCCGCCGGTCCCAGAGGTGTGCCAGCGCCTCGATTCGTTCGGGGATTCCCTTCGAGTAGTCGAGCCGTTCGACGCCGAGTGCGAGACGAACGGACGTGTCCGACCGACTACCGCCAAGCACAGTATCTCGGACACTGCCAACGTCGGCGGTCCGCGCCCGGTCCCGAACCCCTTCGACATCGATACCCAGCGGGTTCGCAACGACTCGCGTCAGCTCGTCGTTCCGGGTGACTGTCCCGGCGTCCGTATCGACGGTCGCCGCGGAAAACGCGTTGTCGACGCAGTGCAGGAACTGCTCGGCGTACCCTGCTGTATGAAAGCCAATGACGTCACAGGCCAGTAGTCCGTCAAGAAGCGCGTCACTGTGCGGACAGTGCTGGAACACCGACGGCGCGGGCCACGGGATGTGCCAGAACTGCAACAGCGTCGCCGCCGGCCGTCGCTCCCGGACCAGTCTGGGCGCGAGCGCCAGATGATAGTCCTGAAACCAGACCGGCTGGCCCGGGTCGGCGACTGTATCGACAGCCTCAGCGAACTGCTCGTTGACGGCGCGGTACTGCTCCCAGTATGTGGGTTCGGCCCACATCCGGCCCGTGTCCTCGTGACAGAGCGGCCAGAGTACTTGGTTGGCGTAGCCGTAGTAGTAGCCCTGGACTGCCGCTTCTGAGAGCGGGACACGTTTCAGGTCGTAGGCAGGGTCCGATGGCGGCACTCTAACGATGCCCTCGTCGGCGACAGCCATATCGGCGTCGCCGCTCCCCCAGGCGACCCAGGTGCCACCTTGTGACTGCATCACCGGGTCGAGTGCGCTCGTCAGCCCGCCCGCGGCGGACTGTACCCGTATCTCGCCGCCGTCGCCCCGCTCGTGGCTGTACGGTTCGCGGTTCGAGACGACCACGAGCGAGTCCGGAACTGCATCGCCGTGTACTGTTTCGGACAGCTCCGGGGCCATTTGTCCTCCGTAAGGACTGCCCCGTCTTGAGGCTGTCGTGGAGCGCTGGCGTAGCTGCATAGGGGACCAACTCATCGCCGCCCGTGAGGCCTGCCATTCGTGTCTGACGGTAAGAGAAAACTTATACCGGAGGCCTCGAAAGAAAAGGGTGAAAGCCGAAAGGGCACCCGGGTAGGGGTACACGGACGTGCCATTTCGGCTCAACTCGGTTTATCTGGACACAAATCCGACAGCGACAGCAGCGTTCCGGGCCAGTGACAGCGTGGTGCGGTGTGACTGAACAGGGAAACAAGACAGAAGCACGTCCACTGCGTGGTGTCTGACAACAGATGGAATTTCACACCTGGGAGCCAGTGTACGCGGACATCCTCGACGACTTCGGCTACCCCCGTGACGGCGACGAACGCGCCTGTGACCGCTTCATCGAACTGCTCGGCGACGATAGCACGTACGACCCGACAGCACTCGGACTCGACGGTGCAACAGTCGCTATCGCCGGGGCCGGCCCGTCACTGGAAGCTGAGGCTGACCGTGCAGCCGACGCCGACGTAGTCCTTGCGGCGTCCACGGCCGCCGACCGTCTCCAGGCGGCAGGCGTCGCCGTCGACTGTATGGTCACCGACTTGGACAAGAACGCCGATACCGGCCGGGAGCTGACTACCGCCGGGACGCCGGTCGTCGCCCACGCCCACGGCGACAACATCCCGGCACTGGAGGCACATATTCCGACCTACGAAAGCGAGTTCGTCGTGCCGACGACGCAGGCGACACCTGCACCGCCGGTCCGCAACTACGGCGGCTTCACCGACGGCGACCGCGCCGCGTTCCTCGCGGATCACTTCGGCGCTGGCTCGCTGGTCTTTCCGGGCTGGGACTTCGACGACCCGTCAGTGACCGACGAAAAGCGACAGAAACTCCGCTGGGCCGAACGCCTGTTGTTCTGGCTGGAGCAGCGCCGCGACGAGCGTTTCGGCGTGCTCGACGGCCGTCGTGACGCCATCGAGCCAGTAGCGGCCAACTGAAAACGACTCCCCGACTCAGGGCGCTAACACGTCGATGGTCGTGTCGATAGTGTCCCGCTCAGCAGCCCGGGGGAACGAGATGTTGATTGCGTCTACGCCATCGATGTCCTCGAACTTCGCGATGCGGTCGCGGCATTCCTCGGGCGTGCCGGCGACGGCAATGCTGTCCAGTAGCTCGTCACTGATCGCGTCGACGGCAGCCGCTTTGTTGCCTGACCCCCACTGCTCGGCAATCTCATAGGCGGTGTCTTCGTATCCCTGCCGGGCCAGCGCGTCGCGGTAGAACGTCCCCATCCCGCCGATATAGAACGCGACGTGCTGCCGGGCCAGTTCGCGGGCCTGCTCCCGGTCGTCCATCGCACAGCACGTCAGCGACAGTGTCACTCGCTGGTCGGCGCGGTCGCGGTCGCCGAGGTCTGCGCCGTGCTCGAAGTCTTCGAGCCGGTCCCGCAGTCCGTCAGCGGTCAGCATGAGCGCGTGCCAGCCGTCGGCGAAGCGACCGGCGAGTTCGACGGACTTCGGACCGAGGCCACCGGCGTCCACGGGTGGGGCGGGTTCGGGCGGTTCACAGCGCAGTCGGAACCCGGACAACGAAAAGATGTCCCCGTCGTACTCGACCGTGTCCCCGGCGAGCACCAGTTTCATGATATCGACAGTCTCCCGCGTGTACTTCAGCGGGCTTTCGAACTCACGGCCGTGCCAGCCCTCGATGACGATAGGCCCGGACGGGCCGACGCCAGCGCGGAAGCGGCCATCCGAGACTTCCTGCAGTGTCGCTGCGGTCTGGCCAAGCAATGCCGGCGACCGCGAATACACGTTCAGAATCGATGACCCGAGGCCGACCGTCGACGTGTGTTCGGCGATGCTGGTCAGTGTCGTCACCGCGTCCCGGCCCCACGTCTCCGGGAGCCAGACCCGGTCGTAGCCACTGTCCTCGGCCTGCTGGCTCATCTCGACCAGCGTGTCGACCGACGGCTGTGCCGCGACCGGGAGATACACGTCTCGCGCTGTCATCTGTCGCCCTCCACGCGTCGAGCGATGACTAGCTGGACGCCTGTTAGCGACTGGAACGTCTGTGCCTGAGACATGGCTCGCAGTGCGGCCGCACGGGAGATAAAGCCACATGAGAGGGGGAGTGTCGCCCGTTGTCCGCGGTTTATTCACAGGACGGTGACCGGGTCGTCACCGACTCGGAAGGGCTACTCGGCACCGCGACGACAGCCGAAATGTATATTATCTGTCCACAATTCTCGGCGAGTGAACCGTGAACCCGTACGCCCTCCTCGGAGCCGCTATCGTGTCCGAACTGCTCGGGACAACGTCGCTGAAACTCTCAGAAGGGTTCTCACGCCCTGTCCCCAGCCTCGGCGTCGTCGTCGGCTACGGCCTGGCCTTCTACCTGGTGTCGCTGACGCTCGAAGACCTCCCCATCGGCGTCGTCTACGGCACTTGGGCCGCGCTGGGAATCGTCGGCGTGGCCGCCATCGGGATTGCCGTGTTCGACGAGCCAATCGACCTCCCCGGTGCCGTCGGCATCCTGCTTATCATCGTCGGCGTGTACTGTGTCAACGTCCTGTCCGAGATGTCCGCGCACTGAGCGGGGCCAGTCGCGTCGCACTCGGTGAGGTGAGCGCGCCGGGAGTTACGCCGGTCGACCCCCGCCTCGGCGACCGGCTATATGTGGCCGCCGGTTCTACGGGTGCCCATGCCGTTCGACCCGGACCGCGTGACGACGATTACATTTGACTCGTACAGCACTATCGTTGATGTCGAAGCGGCCCAGAACGCCCTCGCCGACCGGGTGGACGACCCCCGGCCGGTGTCCCGGCTCTGGCGCTCCCGCTCGCTGGCGTACACGTTCCTCGCCAACCAGATCGACGCCTACAAGCCGTTCTACGAGATGAACCGCGACGCGCTCCAGTACGCGCTGGACGTCCACGGGGTCGATATCACGACGGAGGAACGCGACGAAATTCTCGCGGTCTACCACGAACTCGACGTGTTCGACGACGTTCGTGACGGCATGAACCGGCTCTATGACGCCGGCTACGACCTCTATGTCGTCTCGAACGGCAACCCCGAAATGCTCGACTCCATGGTTGACTTCGCCGGCATCGGCGGGCTGCTCGAAGACACCGTCAGTGCCGACGAGATTCAGACGTTCAAGCCGGCTGCGGAGCTGTACCGTCACGCGGCGGACCGAACGGGGACCGATATCGAGGAAATCGCCCACGTCACTGCAGGCTATTTTGACGTGTACGGGGCGATGCACGCCGGGATGCAGGGCGTCTGGGTCAACCGCGATGACGGCCCGTGGGACTCGTTCGCCGGCGAGCCGGATTTCACCATCGGGTCGTTCCATGACCTTCACGATGAACTGATGTGAAGCGTCGAAAAGGCATGTCGCGGTTCTGGTCCCGTGGATAGGTCAGGCGTGTCAGGAGATGGCGTCGTAGACGTCTCAGAGAAAATACCGGTTACTCAGAACAGTCGCTCGAGCAGGCCACGGTCGCGGCGTTTCTCCGCCAGCAGGACCGAACACTCCACGTCGTCGACGACGTCCAGCACGAGCGATTTGGAGACGAGTCGGCGAAGCAGGCCCTCCTCGGTCGCGCCGATGAGGAGCAGCGTCGAATCGGTGGCAGCATTCCGGATCGCGGTCTCGACATCACCGGACTTGACGAGGTGCTCCGCGTCTTCAAGCCCCTGCTCGGCTGCCCACTCTCGAAGGAATTGCTTGCCGGCCTCGCGGTCGTCGTTGACGTTGAGCAATGTCACGTCGGAGTCGTATTCGGACTGTAACAGTTTCGCCACGGCGGCCGACAGCTCAGAGTCCGGCCCACCGGCTGTCGGGAGCAGGATGCGCGAGGGGTCGAACCCGCGGTCGCGGAGGACGAGGAAGTCACAGGGGACCGTCTCTGTGAGTTCGTCTATGGCCGACTCCGCCCGTCCGGGCGAGCCGTGCGCGTCTGGACCCCACCCCATCACGACGAGGTCCGCCGCCTGTGTGCGAGCGGCGTCGAAGATAGCCTCGTAGGACTTGTGCGAGAGGATGGTGTGTGTCTCGACATCGACGCCGAACGTCTCGGCGTCCTCGCGAGCGCTATCGAGCAGTTGCTGTGAGCTCTTGTCGATCTCATCGGATCGATCAGCGGCAGCCGAAAGCGCCGTCTGGTCGGGGACAGTGACGACATGGGTCGCGATGACAGTTCCGCCGCGCTGTTTGGCGATGGCGCTGGCGAGCGTGATGAGCTCCTGTTCGTGTGCGGGGTTCGCCAGTGGGACCATCACGCGGTACTCCCCGCCATCAGGCTGGACGCTAGTAGCCGCGCTGACGGCCGCGTCCGGCATCTCGCTGGACCGCGAGATGATGTGTTTCGACAGGATGCCCTGTTTCTCGGTTCGCGAGCGAGCGTAGAACCCGTACCACAGTACCGCCGCGGCGGCGATACCGAACGAGAGCAACAGCGCGTCGGCGGCGACGAACACAAGTAGCGCGAAGGAGAGCACGACGCCGAGAATCGGCAACAGCGGATACAGCGGGACCACGAAATCCGGCGTGTACTCCTCCGGATTCACGTACCGCATGACGATGAGCGCGACGTTGAGCAATCCGTAGATGATGAGATGCAGGCCCGACGCAGCGCCCGAGAGTAGCGTCAGATCCCCGATAATGATAAACAGGAGAATCAGGCCGCCGGTGATGCCGATTGCCCTGTACGGCGTCCCGTAGCGGGGGTGTATCTCGTTGAGGGCTGGCGTGACGATGCGGTCCCGCCCCATCGCGAAGTTGATTCGCGAGGACGCGAGGATAGAGGCGTTTGCGCTGGAGGCTGTGGCGAGCAATCCGCCGAACAGGAGCGCACCGCCCATCGCGGCCCCCTGAATGTAGTCTCCGACCTCGACGACGGCGATGGGGTTCTCGGCGTCTGAACTAATGATGTCTGCGATGAACCCCTGCGGGACGGCCGCGCTCATAATCACGAGGACGAGCGCGTAGATGACGGTCACGATGACGACGCTGCCGATGACCGCCCGCGGGAGGTTCTTGCCGGGGTTTTTGATTTCCTCGGCGACGCTCGTAATCTGGACGAACCCGAGATAGGAGACGAAGATGAGTCCCGTCGTCTCCAGCGTCGTAACCACGTCCGTCGCAGCCGGCAGGTTCGACGGCTCGGCCCGGAGCGTTCCGAGGAGTGTGAAAACGGTGAGAATGCCGATAAGCAGGACGACGATGATGTTCTGCAGCCGTCCGGTTTCCTTCGCGCCCACGTAGTTGATGAGGACGAAGAAGGCCCCGCCGACGAGTGCAATCAGTTTCACGACGGTGATCGATATCGGACCCACGCCGACACTGCCGGAGAGGCCGAAGATGCGGGCGATGTACCGGCCGAACCCGACCATGTAGAAGGCGCTGGCGAAGGCCAGCCCGAGCCAGTTGGCCCACCCGGCGACGGACCCGAACATCGGCCCGAGCGCGTGATTGACGTAGTAGTAGGCCCCGCCCGAGCGAGGCATCGCTGTGCCGAGTTCGCTAGCAGACAACGCTGTGAACATGGCGATGACGCCGCCCAGAACGAACGCCACGGACGCCAGTGACCCGGCTTTGAGGATGGCCTCGCCCGGGAGGACGAAGATGCCCGCGCCGATCATCGTCCCGACACCGATAGTCAGGGCCGCCAGTGGCCCGAGGTCCTTTGCGAGGTCTTCCTCGCTCATGTCTCGTCTCCCCGGGGGAGAGCGATGACGGGACGGTCCGTCTCGGTCACCAGTTTCAGAGAGATATCTCCGGAGAGAAACTGCATGAGACGGTTCCCGCCACGGGACCGATAAGCAATCGCGCTGGCGTCCACTTCCTCGGCTGCCTCGAATATCTTCGCCGCGACGTCTCGGCCGTACGCGGTGTGTTCGTCGGCGTCGGGAAACACTGTCCGGACGGCAGCGTACGCCTCTTCGGCCAGTTCCTCGGACTGTTCGACCGGCGTCTTATCCGGAACGCCACCGCCTTTTTCGACGACATGCAAGGCGGTCACGCTGCTCGGTTCATACGGTTCGAGCGCCTTTGCCGTCGCCAGCGCATCGTCTTCGGTAGCGACGGGAAGAAGTACGTGGCCGAGGAGACCCTCGTCCGTGGGCTCACTGCTCATACCGGTGGGTGAAGCTACTTGCTGTTAAGCGTGTGTATCCGCTTTCTCGCATGCGAATAAATAATAACAGATGGTGGATATCAGACTGACAATTCAGCCTGTTACCCGCGCATGAGATTCAGGACTTCGTCGACGACATCGGTTTCGACGGCGAGGATATAGCGCTTGTCAGGTTCCAGAACCATATCTGCGCCTGCGAGTTCCGTTCGGTCCGCCGTCGAGATGAGCAGGCTGCCGGACGGAAGCGCGATCTCGTCGAGCCGACGCCCCGCAACAGGGGCTGACGGGGCGACACTCACCTCGATGATATCGAGGTCAGCGGTCGGATAGACGAGCGTCCGGACATCCTCGCCGGTCAGTATATCAGCCGCGTAGTCCCCGCCGAGATATTCGGGTAACAGCGTCGCATCGACGACTTCGCCGTACTCCTGGTCCGTCTCCGTCTCTGCTCTCGCGATGGTCCGAATCGAGGGTGCGTACTGCTGGGCCTCCATACAGATGGCGAGGTTCGTGCCCGGCTCGTCGGTGAGTGCGGCGATGGCGTCTGCCTCCGACAGGTCTGCCTGTTCCAAAATTGTCGGGCGCGTGGCGTCTCCGTGGATAACGGGACCGATATACGCATCCGAGAGCGCCTCGACGCGTTCCGCATCGGACTCGATCAGCAGTACATCGTGCCCCTGATCAGCGAGGTTCTCGGCCGTTTGTTTCCCGACGCGGCCGCCGCCGGCGATGACGAATTGCTTTGTCCGGGCCATTGTCGTAGTGTTACAGACGTATTATCTTCAATGCCCCGCCAGTTCCAACCGAGCGAGAACACAACAAGCTGAATCAGAGGCCAGTCGGCAGAAGGCTTAATGAAATCCCATCACAGTTCTTATAATAAGAGAACGGTCCCTGATACTCATATGAACCGAGCGGCCCACATACAGCGTACGATGGACAGCGTGCCAGTTACGAACAGGATGAAATGAGCAAGAGCCAGACCCGGTCACCCGAGGCCGAACTCGGATTGCTTGACGCGACGATGATTGGGATGGGAGCGATGATTGGAGCCGGTATCTTCGTGCTGACGGGGTTGGCCGCCGAAATCGCCGGCCCAGCCGCGATTCTCGTCTTCACACTAAACGGCGTGGTTACGGCGTTTACTGGACTCTCGTATGCGGAACTCGCCGCCTCAATTCCCAAAAGCGGCGGGGGATACGCCTTCGTGCGGGAGATATTCGACGATTTCGCCTCGTTCATCATGGGCTGGATGCTCTGGTTCGCCTACATGATTGCGGGGGCGCTGTACGCACTGGGGTTTGCGCCGAACTTTCTCGAACTGCTGCACGTCTACGGCTTGGTCCCGTCACCGGACCAAGTCAGCGCCGTTGCAGTTCCGGTCATTGAGATAGCGCTCCCGCCGGCCTTTTTGCTGGCGTTTATTGCAGTCCTTGGTCTCGTGGCGCTCAACGCCGTTTCGACGGCCGCCAGCGGCAGTGTCGAGACGATTTTCACAATCATCAAAGTGTCCATTCTGGTCGTGTTCGTCGCGTTCGGGCTCGCGTCACCGATGTTTTCGGGGGCCGAATTCCAGCCGCTGTTTCCGGAAGGGAGCGGGGCGGCTGCCATCTTGCCGGCAATGGGGCTCACTTTCATCGCCTTCGAGGGGTACGACCTCATCACCACTGTCACGGAGGAGGTACAGAACCCGCGGGAAAACATCCCGAAAGCGATCTTTATTAGCCTCGCTGTGACTGTCGTCGTCTATCTGGCAGTTGTGACAGTCGCTATCGGGACGCTCGGAGCCGAGGGACTCGCTGACGCTGGTGAAGCCGGCATCGCTACGGCAGCGACGTCGTTCATGCCAACCGGGTTACCGATTATACAGAACGGTGGGGCACTCATCGTCTTCGGGGCTGTGTTCTCGACGCTCACCGCCCTCAATGCCGTCGTCATCGCGTCGTCACGCGTCGCGTTCTCGATGGGACGCGAAGGGCAGTTACTCCCGTCGATTGGCCAGATACACCACCGCTACGGGACGCCGTTCGTTGCCATCCTCACCAGCGCCATCGTGATGCTTGGCTCTGTTGCGCTGCCGACACAGAGCGCCGGCAATATGTCGAGCCTGTTTTTCCTGCTCTCGTTCATTATCGTCAACGTCGCGGTCATCAGGCTCCGCCGGGAACGACCGAACATGAACCGGCCGTACGAGATGCCGCTCTACCCCGCGCCACCGATAATCGGCATTGTACTCAACCTTATCTTGACTGGGGTGTTGGTAGCGTTCCTGCTCCGGACGGATCCATTAGCACTGGCGCTCAGTGTGGCATGGATTCTGCTCGGAGCGGTCGTGTATTTCGCTCTCAAACGGGTGAAACGGCAATCGGACCGCGAGCAGGAGACCGCCGCCAGCGAAATAACACCCGAGGCTGAAGACTAACTCATGACCAGAACACTCGACATTATCATCGCAGGCGGTGGCCGCGTCGGCTTCCAGACAGCCGAGATACTCGCCGACCGCGGTCACGACGTGACGATAATCGAACGCGACGAGCGGATGGTCTCGGAGATTGCCGACCAGTGGGTAGCGACGGTTATCCGTGGCGACGCGACGAATCCGGAGATCATCGAACAGGCAGGCATCGACAGAGCGGACGCGGTTGCCGCGCTCACCGGTGAAACCGGACTGAACCTCGCGGTCTGTTTAGCTGCCTCGGAGTTGACACCAGATATCCGGACGGTCGCACGTATCGACCGCACAGCCGGTGAAGCGTACACTCGATTTGTCGATGCGGTGGTCTTTCCCGAACAGGCTGGTGCGAGGGTGGCGGCGAACGAAATCCTCGGGAGCGATGTCCAGACGCTTGCCGACGTGACAGGCACCCTCGATATCATGCTCGTCCGCGTCGCTGACGGCGCTCCGGCCGCCGGAAAAGCACTTACAGACGTACGCTTCCCCGAGGGCACCCTCGTTGTCTCCGACGATAACGGTGAGCGAATCGCCCGTGCCGACACGACGTTGACACCAGGGAGCCGCTACGTTATCGCCGTCGAACCGGATGTCGTCGATGAGGTCCTGAATTTGATGCGCGGCTAGTGACCGCTTCCCTCGCAGACCGCTCCGCGTAGTTCGCTCGCCCCCACGGATAGCCACTGTCTGTTCAGACTGCTACACAGATACCCGTGAAAAATCGTCGCTGTGGTACGGCCCAGTTGCGCCACTACACGCGACGGGACAGGGACGCTCGCAGTTCACCGGCGAGGTCCCGATGGCCATCCTCGGCGAGGCTGTCGGTGACGACTTTCAGTGCAGCCGCGGAACCGCCGACGTAGAGACTGCCGCTGTCTTTCTCGACGACCACCACGTCAGTCACCTCGGCGACAGCCCGGATGCTCGCGCGGGCGTCGTCGGTCAGGTCGCCGAGCAGGAACGTGAGCGTCGCGCCGTCGTCGGTGCCGCCAGCGACCGTCTCGCCGAGGGCCTGATGGCGGGCCACCTCCCGCAGCGTCACGTCCGTCAGTTCCGACACGGTGGGGCCAGCGTCGGTCTCCGGCCGCGTCGTCCGCTCGTCACCGAGTGCGTCGGCCACTTTAACCACATCATGTGTCTCTTGCGTGTCGTGCGTTCGGATGATGTGTGCACCGCGTTCGACCTCCATCGTCGCCGCGGCCAGCGACACCGCGAGCTGGTTCTCCGTCTCGGGCTGGTCGGCCAGGTCGCCGAGGAAGTCCTCGCGGTTGGTCGCGGTGAGCATCGGCCGGTCGAAGGCACGGAATTCCCGGAGCCGACGGAACATCTCCCAGTTGTCTTCGAACTCTTTGCCGTCGTACCAGCCGCCGAAGGCCGGGTCGATGATGGTCTTGTCCGTGAACCCGTCCCGCTGGAGTGCCTCGAAGATGTCGTCGATTGTCTTCAGCGCGCCGGGTCTGGCAAGGTCCGGCGGGCTAGCCATCTTGACGACCGGCATATCGTGGTCTTCGACGACGCCTTTCATGTCCGGGTCGGCAAAGCCACATACGTCGTTGATGAGGTCGAAACCGTGGCCGATGGCCGCCTCGGCCACCTCAGCATAGCGCGTCTCGAGCGACAGCGGCACATCGGCGTCGAGTTCGTCGACCAGCGGCGCGACCTCTTCGAGCCGGTCTTTCTCCATCTCGACCGGTTTGGACTCGTATTTGGGGTTCGCCGACTGAAGGCCGACATCGATGATGTCCGCGCCGGCGGGGACGAGGTTCTCCTCGATTGCGTCGGCGGCTTCCGCGGGGTCCAGATACACGCTCGGCTTGTACCCGGAGTTCGAACTCATGTTCAGCACGCTCATGACGCGTGTCGGATGGCCATCGCCCACCGGGAGGCCGTCGATTTCGACCGTTCGCATACCGCTCTCTGAGGGCTGTGGATACATAGGTCCCGCGACATCGGCGAACCGGTGACGCCATGCAACGTATCACTGACACAGAAACACCGAGTTTTATATAGGAAGTTGCATGATTTGTACGGGATGGGTGGGGAGTTAACTGTTACATTCGACCTCGATTCGTTCGAGGCTGTAACACAGCAGCTGATGACTGCGGAGTCCGAGAGAGAGATCTGCGAGATCGCAATGTCGGGGATTGCGTCCGTGTTCGACGTGCCACTCGGAGGGCTGTGGCTGTATGACAGCGACGCTACGGAGCTGCAGTTGGCCGCGTCGACGGAGCGGGCTGACGAGGTGTTTGATTGGCCGGTGACCTACCGGCCCGGCAACAGCCTCTCGTGGGAGGCGTTCGAGCAGGACGAAGTGCGGACGTACTCCGAACTCGACAGCGAGCGAAGCCAGTACAACAAGAACTCCCCTGTCAGTAGCGAGATTATCCTCCCGCTTGCCGAGTACGGCGTTATCAACATCGGGTCGCTAACCCCCGTTACGTTCGACGATGAAGCGGTTCGACTCGCCCGGATGTACGCGACACACGTTCAGGCGGCACTGCAGAAGGCCGAGCGCGAACACGACCTCCGCGTCCAGCGCGACCGGATGGAACAGTTCATCGGCGTCGTCTCACACGACCTCAGAAACCCGCTTCACGTCGTCGAAGGACGGCTTGAACTCGTTCGAGAGACCGGTGACCTGTCCCACCTCGAAGACGCGGAAGAGGGTGTGGCCCGCATGGAAGCGCTCATCGACGACCTGTTGACCCTCGCAAACAAAGGGTATGCAGTCGAAGACCGAACCGCTATCTCACTCGATACCATTGTCGAACAGACCTGGGAGATGGCCAGAACGGCTGACGCAACGCTGAATATCGAAGGGTCCGCTCCAGTGTTCGGTGATCAGAACCGCCTCAAACAGGTGTTCGAGAATCTCTTTCGGAACGCTGCGGACCACGCAGGCGACGAGGCGACCGTCTGGGTCGGGCCACTTGTCGACGGCGGGGCAGCCGGGATAGACCGTGCGGATGAGCGGAATGGGAGCCGAGTAACCGGCTTCTACGTCGCCGACGACGGACCGGGCATCCCATCGAATAAAGTGAACGATTTCCTCTCAGTCGACGGGTTCTCCGGCGGTGACACCGGCCTCGGCCTGTCTATCGTTGCCCAGATCACCGACGCCCACGGCTGGGATATCTCAGTGACGAAGAGTAGAGCCGGCGGCGCGCGATTCGAAGTGACAGACGGGACGAAACCAGTCTCACCGTTTCACTCCTGGTAGCGTGGAGATGGCCACCGACAGCGCCTGGACCGGGTGCCAGTGCTGTCCGTGGCGGGATTGACAGATTTATTTGCTCGCCCACTAGAAGGTATGTCAGTGCAGACCCCGGAACAGGACATCGAAGCTGTGCTGAAAGAATCAGGCCCGGACTACGAGGGGTTCCAGTTTGAGACTCCGGGTGGGGGCCACCAGAGCGATGTCTACATGGTAACGCTGCGCCACGACGGCGAGGCGTACGAGGTGGTCGTGAAATTCAAGCCACAGGGCGATGTCCCGTTCGCCGTCGAACCCTGTCTCCACGACTTCGTCGCCGGTCGGACAAATGTCCCTGTTCCACGCATCCTCGTCTACGAGGACAACCCCGACGCCGATGTCCCGCCGTATTTCGTCACCGAACGCATTCACGGCGAGAACTTGGCCGAGGAGTTCGCCGGGCTTTCGACCGACGACCGACAACGGGTGCTGGCCCAGTCCGGTCGTATCCTCGGAGATATGCACTCCGAGATCGGGTTCGAGGCGTTCGGTCGACTCACGCTCCACGACGACCGGATCATCGTGAGCGACTGGATGGGGGACTGGCGGGAGTACTTCGAGCGTCTCACCAGATCACACCTTTCTCATCTTGATGGGACGCCTTTCGAGGACATGACAGACCGGGCGTGGGACTGTATCGAACCGGCACTGAGTATGGTGCCAAAGGACGGCGTTCCGCGACTGGTTCACGACGATTTCAGGCCGGCGAACCTGATGTTCGAGCAGACGGCGGACGCGCCGATCACGGCCGTCCTCGACTGGCAGGACGTACTCGCGGCACTGCCGGAGTACAACCTCGCACAGACAGAGTTCCTCTTTATCGACTCGTCGTTTCAGGACCCGGAACTGCGTGCCTCGCTCCGGACGGTATTTCACGAGGGGTATCAGGAGATGCGCCCGATGGAGTTCGACGAAGGGTACGAACAGCGACGCCCCCTCTATCAGCTCTCGACGCTCCTGTGGCGAATGGCCGGCTTCAACGCCGCCTTCGCTGACGAGTCCGGCCTCGCCACCGCTCGCGCCGAAGCCCAGTACCGCCAGCAGTTCGAGCGGCTCGTCGAGGAGATACAGGCAAACTAAACCGGTTCCGATGAGCGCTCGCTGTCGACAAGCTCCCACACAGACTCCCAGTCGAGCGTCGTCTGTGCGCCGGGTGACTGCGCTGCGAGTGCGCCACAGGCGTTGGCGACCGCGAGCGCGCGCTCTGGCCCGATCTCCCGTGCGCTGGCGAGCAGATACCCGGCGGCGAACGCGTCGCCCGCGCCCGCAGTGTCCACAGATTCTATCGGATACCCGGCGTTCGTGACCGTCTGGTCACCGATATGGGCTGTCGCACCGCAGTCCCCGTGTTTGACCACAACTGTCGGCACTGCCTCGAAGAGCCCGCTGTCTCTGGCATGGTCGGCCTCCCGGTCGTTGCAAAACAGGATATCCGCATGTGAGAGCACCGACGAGTAATCGCGGTACGGGAGCCGGCGGCCGGGGTCGAAGCTTACCGGAACATCCGCGGCCGTGGCGTCGCGTGCGAGCGCTGCAGCCGTCGTCGGGTCTTGGCCGGTCAGGTGGAGGTGGTCCGCCTCGGCCAAGGTTTCGGCCGGGAGGTCTGCCGCGCCGAACGCCTCGTTGGCCCCGTCGTTTCCAAGCACTGCAACGTCGCTGCTCTCGTCCACGATGAGGTACTTCACGGCCGTCGGGTCGTCAGATTCGATCAACACCGTCTCGACGCCGGTGGCAGCCAGTTCGCGCCGGACCATGGTTCCGTGGTCGTCCCGGCCGACGCTACCGAGGACTAGCGGGTCCGCATCGAGCCCAGCCAGTGCAACGGCCGCGTTCGATGCGCTTCCCCCGCTAGACTGTGACCGGTCGGCGATACGCCCCTCGCCGTCGGGCTCCGGGAGGTGGTCGACGCGGAGCGTCACGTCCCAGTTGACGTGCCCGGCACAGATGACGCGCATATCCACCGCTGGGAGGGGCGCTATGATATCAGTTTCCCACTCGAAGATATGCAGCATGTTTAACACTGACCGGAACGGACCGGCGCACATGGTAACGGTCCCCGATAGCGTCCTCCCGATGAGTCGTCGGACCAGCAGACGATTACTGCACTCAGAGGTGACTGCCTGATGCGCCACGGTGCGGCTGTACTGGCCTGCTTAGTAGTCGTCGGCTCGCTTCCGCTCTCGGTCGCCGGCGCAAGCGTCAACGCGTCCGTCTCGAACGTCGACGTCTCGCCGTCGTCACCAGCGCCGGGTGAGACCGTCACGTTTGACACGACGGTCCGAAATCTCCAGAGCAGCGACGCCCCGCTCGAAATCAACGCCATTGCAATCCGGAAGTCTGGCGGACGAGGTGTCACCGAGTACGAACGCGTCTCGGATCTGGGCTCGATTTCGCCGGGCAGCACGCTTGAGGTACCCCTGACCGCGTCCTTCGATTCGTCCGGCAGCAAGGACCTCCGCGTCATCGCGTACGGCCGTGACCGCGGAACTGGCGAGAACGTCGAACTCAGATATCCGGTGAAGCTAAACATCGAAGAGCGTCACCCGCAGGTGGATATCACGACTAACGACTCCGTCGCTGGCGTTGAATCGGCGGGTGAAGTCACCGTTGCAAACGGACTCGATTCCCAGATAACGAACGTCGAAGTCGTCGTCGAAGGCGACGGCGTCGAGATGACGGAGAGCCGCACAGTCAGCTCACGCGTCGAACAGAACGGGTCGATGACTGCCCCGTTCCGGTTCCGGCCTGAATCTGCCGGCGAGCACGAACTGACCGCGACGGTCAGCTACACGGTCGACGGCGACACCACACGCACCACGACCCGCACGACGGTCATCGACGCGGACCCGCTCCGCAACAGCGTAGAGCTCGACACGACCGCAGTCGGTAGCGGCACCGACCGCGCGTTGCGGGTCGCCGTCTCTAACGGAGCCAACGCGCCGCTCTCGGATGTCATGGTCAGCGCAACGTCGGAGAACGCGTCGTTCCAGCGCGTCCTGCTTGAGAACATCTCAGCTAGCACGACCCGGCAGGTGCGACTGAACGCCACGATGGACGAGCCACAGGCAGACGTCACCGTCACGGCCAACTACGACCTGGGGTCCGAAACGGAGCAGGCCACCACCGAAACGACGCTTCGCTCCGTCCCGGGAACGATTGACATCACTGGTCTGGACGTGGTCCGACAGGGCGGGCGCCTCCAGATTTCAGGGAGTGCGAGCAACGTTGGCTCGACAGATGCGGACAGCGTCCTCGTCAGCGTCGTCGATACCGAAAACGTCACGCCGGCAACTCCGAACCGCGATTACTTCGTCGGGACGGTCCCAGCCAGCGACTTCGTCTCCTTCGACGTGTACGCACGGACGGAGGGGAACGCCACGTCAGTGCCACTGGAGGTGACGTATCTCGTCGACGACACGCGGAAGCGACAGACGTTCGACGTAGATATCGACCGAATGGGCGGTTCGGCACAGCAGCCGGCGGGTCAGGACGGCAACAGCGAGGATGAGGACCAAAACAGCATGCTGCCGGTGTTCATCGCCGGCGGACTGGCACTGCTGGTCGTCGTCGGTGTCCTCGTGCGCCGCTACCGAAGCAGTGACGACGATATCGAGGTATGACGGTTATCGACGCACAGGGGCTGGTCAAGCGGTACCGTACCGGGGGCCAGACCCTGTACGCACTGGCGGGGATCGACTTCGCGCTCGAATCCGGCGAGTTCGTCTCGATTATGGGGCCAAGCGGTAGTGGCAAGACGACCCTGCTGAACATCCTCGGGCTGCTGGACACGCCGACGGAAGGGACCGTCCTGCTTGAGGGGCAGGACGTGACCGGACTCGGCGACAGCAAGCGGACGCGACTCCGGAAGCAAACGATTGGGTTCGTGTTCCAGCACTTCTATCTCCTGCCGACGCTGACTGCCGTCGAGAACGTCGAGGTACCACTGCTGTTGGACAGTGATCCGAAAGTCAAAAAACGGGCCAGAGCGCTTCTAGAGCGGCTTGGGCTCGGCGACCGACTGGATCACAAGCCCGACGAACTCTCCGGCGGCCAGAAGCAACGCGTCGCAATCGCGCGCTCGCTCATCAACAGCCCGAAGGTTGTTCTCGCCGACGAACCGACAGGCAACCTCGACAGCGAAACCGGACGACAGATACTCGACGAGTTCCGCCGCATCGCCGACGAGGACGACGTGGCCATCGTCGCAGTCACGCACGATGACCTCGTCAACGAGTACGTTGACCGCACTGTCCACTTAGTCGACGGCACTATCGGGAGGGAGCGGAAGAATGGCGGGTAGGTTCTTCCCGGCCGCGCTGATGGCGCGGCGCAACCTCACGCGGACGAAGATGCGGTCGTTGCTGGCGTCGCTGGGTATCGTCATCGGCGTCGTCGCCATCGCTTCGCTGGGGATGTTCGGCGTTGCGCTCCAGTACTCGTTTACCCAGAACCTCGGCAACGTCGGGAATCAACTCACGGTGTACCCGAACTCCGGGGAAAACATCACTGAGCTCACCGAACGCGATATCCGTACGATTCGCAGAGAGACAAGTCCAACAGCGACTGTGTCGCCGGTAAAGACACGTGTAGAGCCGGTGTCGTACAACCGCGAGGACGCAATCAGGGAAACAATATACGGCGTTGAGGACCCCGCCGCGTTGTACGAGGCCAAGGAGGGACGGGTATCGCCGTTCCGATCCGGTGCACTCGTCGGCTCAGATGTCGCAGAGGAGCACGAACTGCATCCGGGGAGCCAGATTACTGTCAACGGGACCAGTGTCCGCGTCCGGGCCGTCCTCGAAGAGGGCGACCCGTTCTCCTCGACGAACCCCGATAACCGAATCATCATGCCGGCTACGTCGTTCAGCCAGCGCGGCTACTCGGAAGTGTACGTTATCGAGTCGACCGGGACACAGGCCAACGAGACCGCGATGGGGATCCGCGGCGCGCTTAACGACCGCGAGCAGCGGGTCGTCGTTCAGGAACTGGGCTCGCTCGTCGACACCATCGAAGAGCAGTTCCAGATCATCAACACCGTCCTCGCCGGTATCGCATCGATTTCGCTGCTCGTGGCTGGCATCTCCATTCTCAACGTCATGCTGATGTCCACCGTCGAACGACGGGAGGAGATCGGCGTCCTCAGGGCGGTCGGCTATCAGAAGCGGGATGTCCTCAAAGTGATGTTGATGGAAGCGACGCTGCTCGGATTCCTCGGTGGCATCGCTGGTGTCATTCTGAGTCTCGGTGCCGGACTGGCGATAAATCACTACGCCGTCGGCAATGCGATGGCCGTCTTCAGGCTGCCAAACGCCTGGTACGTCGGCGCGGCGTTCACGTTTGGGGTGCTGACGAGTATCGTCAGCGGGCTGTACCCGGCCTGGAAAGCAGCGAGCGAAGAACCGGTCGACGCGCTGCGCGGTTAAATCGTCGCGTCGACGCCCGGTTCCAGCAGTGGGTCGGTCCGGTCGACCGACAGGGCGTCGAACTGTGCAAGCCAGTCCTCGTCGCCGCGCTCGAAGGCCTCAAGCGCGTCGCCGACAGTGTAGGTGCGTTCCTCGTCCGAGCACGGGAACACGCCCTCTAGGTCGTCGCTGTCATAGATCGCCAGCGAAACGACCGGGAAAACGACGACGTCGTCGACCTGCTCCATCCCGACATAGCTCCGGTTCCGTCGCTCGAACGCCGGTTCGAGCGAGTGATGGTTCCGGGCCGCCCAGTCTGTGAACTCCTCGTATGTCTGGATGGCTTCCGACCGCTTGTCCTCTGCCATCGTCCTGATTCGCTGCCACTCACCGGCGACCATCGACTCGCTGAACACGCCGTTGGCCTCCAGTCGCTTCACTCGATTGAGCACTTGCTGTTGCGCGTCGAATGTGCCGTAGGTATCTCCGCGAAGATACAGTTCAGCCCGAAGATGTGTGTCCCCTGTCATAGCGTTCTCATCGCTAGCTTCTCCAGAGACCCTCAAAACTCTTTCCCAGATTTCGTGCCAACACACCACACAAAGCAGGAGACTGAAAATCAGGTGTATGTGGGGCTCTATATGTATAATATGGCGTATTTGCCTGAATGTGGAAGCCCCTTATATTATTAGTACGGCAACAGTTATCTTCCTCTCAGGTCGATGTTAGCTTCGACAATTATCGAACAAACTACCGATGAATGGCTTCCAGTTTAGCTGACGAATCCGAGTATATATAAGAAATATAATGGTTGCTTGTCGGGCGGTTTTGTGCGCAGGTTACCCTGTGATGGCCTGTTCGAGAGAGTGGTGGCCAGCGAGTGCACAGGTCTTGCCTGCTACCGCACCCGATACCATCGCTGTACCTGCCTGCGACATTTGCCGGATCCGGGTGCGGTGCGCCCGAGGATATTCGATAGCTGCCGAAATCGTAGCCAACTTTCGTCGAAAATACGGTCAGTCCTGCGACACTGTGTGTGGACGCCTGCCGCTCCTCCAGCGACACTGCTTGTGAACCCCCGTTCACAGATTCAACGTTCAGGTTCGAGCCGGGGACCTCACATCCCCTGTCCGATTCTCCGAGAGCTCCGCTGTGTTCGGGTCCTCGCTATTCGTCCGCGACAAAAACGGTTACCAACTCGCGGCCGCCCTCCTCGTCGATTCAGTCGTCTCACGGGTCACTCTGTTCCCCGTTCGACGAGTCCGAGATTTTCGCTCCGCTCAAATCTCGCTAATCGTCGGCGTGCGCTTCCGCACCACTCGCGACAACGTCAATTTCGCCGGCGTCCAGTTCTTCCTCGATTTCGCGGGCGGCCTGCACCATGTTCTCCATCTTGCCGCGGGCGACCTCGCGGGGCAGGAGCTTCACGCCACAGTCCGGCGAAACGGTGAGTCGCTCTGGGGGTACGACTTCCAGTCCCTTCTTGATGTTCTCCTTGATTTCCTCGACTGACTCGACCTCCGCGGTGTGGGCGTCCAGAACGCCCATGGCGAAGTCCTTCGTGAACTCGTGCTCTTTGAACACGTCGAGCTGGTCGTAGTCGCCGTTGGCGAGCTCCAGGTCGTACTCGTGGACCGGGTAGTCCAGAATCTCAGGGTAGATGCGCGAGTAGTCGCCGTAACACACGTGCAGGCCGAGGCGCACGTCGTCGGGAATCTCGTCGACGATGCGCTCCAGACACTCGCCGACGATAGCGTGGTCGTCCGGCGTCGTGGCGAGGGCGGGCTCGTCGATCTGGATGTAGCGAGCGCCGGCCTCGACCAGCGCCTCGATCTCCTCGTTGACGAGGTCTGCAAGCTCGTAGGCTAGCTGCTCCTCGCTGTCGTACACTTCGTTGAACGACCAGTTCGCCAGCGTGTACGGCCCCGTGATGGGGACCTTGACCGGACGTTCGGCGACCTCGTCGGTGAACTCGAACTCCTCGACGAGCCACTGCTCGCCGTACTCGACCTCGTCAGCGACGCTTGGCTTGTCGAAGTAGTTGTGGCCCCACACCTTCACGCGGCCGTTGAACTCGTAGCCGTCGATGCGGTGGGCGAAGTATTCCACCATCTCGTTGCGGCGCATCTCGCCGTCACAGATGACATCGAGGCCCGCGCGCTCGTGCTCGTGGGTGATGAGCCGCGAGGCGTCGTCTTTCGATTCTTCCCACTCCTCGGCGCCGAAGTCTGCGTCCTCGTCCTCAAACAGCTCTCGGGCACGGTCGTGCCACTTTGGCTTGGGGTAGGAGCCGACGACAGTCGTCAGCAGGAAGTGGTCGTTCGGGTGGTCCGCCGGCTTGAACTGGTCTCGTGGTCCTGTCATCGTTATGCCTCCGCCGCCTCCAGATCAGCGGCGTTTGCGAGCGCTTTGAGTTTGTCTTCGAACTTATTCACCGGAAGATAGAACGTTTCCGTGTTTGCCGTCGCGTACACCGTGTCGTACGCGGTGTTTGTCTGCTGTTCGAACCAGTCGATACGGTCTCGAATCGTTTCGGGCGACTCGACGAGCGTGTTCTGCCCGTTGACGACGCCCAGCGCCACGTTGTCCTTGGTGCCGTATTCTTGAACGTTGTAAACGGTTTGGTCGTGGTTCGCGACGAGATCGAAGCCGATAGCATCCACGTCAGCGTCCATCAGGTGTGCGTAGGCCTTCTCCTCGATGGCCCCCCAGTAGGTGTGGGCGACGACTTCGGCGTCGGCGGCCGAGGCGACGGCATCGATTGCCGCGGCGGCGCGTTCGTCCTCGCCGTCGGCCGGCGCGTTCTCGACCAGCGATGGCTCAAGCAGGAACAGCGTCTCCACGTCGGGGAAGGCGTTCACTTCCTCAACGAGGAAGTCGGCGATAGCATCGAGGAACGCGGCGTCGTCGCCGTAGTGCTCGTCCGTAGCGAGGTCCGCAAGCGAGTACGGCCCGGGGAGGACTGCCTGCAGGCCGGAATCGACGTGGTCGGCAGCAGCACCGAGGTCAGCGGCCACGTCGCCGCCGTCAGCACTGAGGTCACCTTGCACGACCGGCTCTCGATAGAAGTTGTTGTTGTCGTAGTAGCGGACGATACCTTTCGTCTCCACGCTGTCGTGGACCGCAAGTGGATGCGCGAGCATGTCGTCCCAGCGGAGCTGGCCCTCGACAATGCGGTCGAGCCCGGCGTCTTGCTGGACGGAGATGACTTCTTCGCGGGCTTTGTCGTAGGCCGCGACGACCTCGCCGGACTCGTCGCCCGAGATGAGGTCAGTCTTCTGATGGCCCTTCAGATCTGCCAGTTCGTCCTTGGCCCAGTCCGGAAGCGGAAAGAGCCCAGGGGTCGTGGCGATTACCTGTGTCATTGCTGTTGGGTAGGAAATGACGGGCTTTAATATTTCCTATTCAATAAAATGCTCTGCAGTAATCACTCTCGATAGAACCGCAGGACGACGAGCACTTCGTACGGGTGGTTTTCACTCGCAAGCTGCTCGCTCGCCAGTCCGTGTTCGCTCGCATACGCTCGCACTGCCTCCGGGTCCGTGAGACTGCTGACGAGCATGAGTGCCTCGCCGCCCGGGGCCAACACGCGCTCGACGGTTTCGAGAAACGGGTCGACGAGCCGGCGGCCGTCTTCGCCCCCCGACAGCGCGTGTTCCATCCAGTCGTCCCACTCCTGTTCGGGCGGGGTCGGCAAATACGGCGGATTGAACGCAACGAGGTCGAAGGCATCTGCCCGGAACGGCTCGACAAGATCGCCGCGAACGACCGGGACGCCGTTGTCGGCGGCCTCTCGACACGCGAGCGGGCTCACGTCGACTCCGACCGCCCGCGCGCCGGCCTCAGCGAGCGTCGCGGCGACGTAGCCAGAGCCCGTCCCCACGTCGAGCACGGTATCGCCTCCGTCGACTCGCTCGCTGGCTGTTCGGGCCAGCAGGTCCGAGTCCTCAGCGGGCTGATACACCGATTCGACGCCGCGCTGGTCGGCCAGCGAGGGACGGTCGCCAGAGTCGCCGTCCCCATTCGGGTCGCCCGTTTCCTCGTCCATCTCAGGCCTCCGGTTGGCCGACCTCGTAGGCGAGTGTCGCCAGCGTGGCGAAGTCGGCCGGCGTCAGCTTCCCGGCACGGGCGCTCATCAGCTCTTCGTCGGCGGCGTCGACCACCGCGTCGGGGTCGCCCAGCCCGGAGATGTGGGCCGTGTTCCGGACGGCGTTGCGCATCGTCTTCCGGCGCTGAGTGAACACCGCCTTCAGGAAGTCCATGAAGAAGTCGTCGCTGGGAACGGTGTAGTCGGGTTGTCGCGGCGTCGTCCGGACGAGCGCGCTCGTGACGCGGGGCTGCGGATCGAACGCTTCGGGCGGAACCGTCTCGACGATCTCTACGTCGGCGTAGTGGCCCGCTGTGACCGACAGCCGGCCGTAGTCGTCCGTTGCCGGTTCGGCAGCCATCCGCTCGGCGAACTCCTGTTGGAACATCAATAGGAGCGGGCGCTGCTCCGGGAGCACCCGAAACGCGATCTCCGAGGACGCACCGTATGGCAGGTTCGAGATGCTGGCGGTGAACTCCGGCAGGTCGACTTCGAGCGCGTCGCCCTCGACGACAGTGAGGCGGCCAGCCGCGACTTCATCAGCGAACTCCTCGCGGAGATGGGCTGCGAAGTCGGGATCGCGTTCGACTGCAGTCACTCTGTCCGCTGCCGCGAGTAAGCGGTCGGTCAGTGCACCCGGGCCTGCGCCGATCTCCAGTACGTGCGAGAGGTCGACGCCCGCATCCGTTGCGTACCCCGGAATCCGGTCGAGTACTCGGTCGTCGACGAGAAAGTGCTGGTCCTGCCGGGTGTCGGCCCGCTTGCCGGCCCGTCGGACAAGTGCGTCAGGGTCCCGACTCCCAGTCTCGGTCGTAGTCATTAGCGAGCCGTAGCGGGTCGCGGTAGAAAAGGGTCGCCTTACACTGGTGGCTGTAAGGTCAGCTGGTTGCAGCCGACAGTCTCAGGAGGACTGCTCCTCGCGCCGGACGAACAGCCGGTATTTGAGGTCGTCGTCCTGTAGCTCTTCGAGTATCCGTTCGACAAGCGTCTCTTTGGGGCTGTGGAGACCGCTGACGCGCTCTTCGAGGTCTTCGAAGCTCTGGAAGGGCTTTCGCTTTCGCTCGTCGAGAATCGTGTTCCGGAGCTTCTTCCCGATGCCCGGCAGGAGGTTCAGCTGGTGGAGTCGCAGCGTAATCGGCTGGGCGTCGTTGTAGAAGTCGACGAACCGCTGCTCGTTTGCTTCGACGATTTCCTCGACGGCGTAATCGAGTTCCGAACGGGCACCGCTCGGGATATCCTCGAACTCGACTTCGGTCACGCGGCCGAACTCTGTCAGGTCAACACGGTCACCGAACGCGATGTCAACGTCCTTGTCGTCGAGCTGCAACTCGTAGATGTAGAACTCGTCGATATCGAGCGCGTACGCGAGCGGCTCCTTCTGGTGTTGTGGCCGGTCGTCTCCGGGCCGCCCGTGTGGGAGGACATCGAGGACAGCCGCCATCATAGAGTCGCCGCCGCTCTCCGATTCAGTCATGTCAGGCAGTACGAGCACAGCACACTTAATGCCGGTGGATGCCTCGAACCGCTTCACCGAGCGCCGTCGCTGTCTCTGTGTTTGGCCCACCGACAGTAGAACGCGAATACAGTTCGCGTTGCTAATCGCCTACGAAATCAGAGTGAGCGGCGACGAGCCGAACTGACGAGGCTCTTGCTATGCGTACTGCTTGACGATATTGAGAATATCGTCGAGTTCGTCGCCGTCAAGGGTGTACCGCTCCTTTGCGAACACGGCGCGGAGTTCGTCGCGGTCCAGCGGCCGCAGGTTCGCGATTTTGTAGGCCGTCGGGGTGTCAACCTTTTCGAGTTCTTCGAGGTCTTCGACCAGCTGCAGCGACTCTTCTGGGTCGAGGACCGCAAAGCGGTTGACGTGCTCGATCGCCCGCTTGAGCTCGTAGCGCATCTCGCGGTCCTCCTCGGCCGCTCGCTCCATTTCGAGGTCCTCGAGTATCTCTTTGGTCTCCGCGACCGTCAGGAACTCCTCACTGACTTTCTCTTTGAATATTGTCATTCTTGCCGGCGCAGGTGCGCAGCGGTGACGATGATAGTCTTTTCCTTGCCACCGTCAACGATGTCGACCTTGTACGCGTCACCCTGCGTCCCTTCGACAGTACCGGTCCGGCCGTCGAATCGCGGGTGGAAGCGGCCGTTGGGCACGGATGGGTCAATCTTGAGGTGGACTTTCTCGCCGTCGTCGAACTCTTCAACGGCGCGCTGTGGCGGCGAGGTGCCGCGGTCGCGGGGCTTGTTCTTGAGCTTGTCTCGTGTTCCTTCGAGGGGTCCGTTTGAACTAGGCATTCTTGCTCCTCGCTAATCCGGTCGCCCTAATAAAACGTGCGTTCCGCGGCCGTCGCTGGTCACGCTCTTGCAGTCGCTACAGTACCGAGTGGAAAACGACAGCGGCGAGTCGATTACAGGCGACCGGTACTCTCGATGGAGACCGACTCGACGTCATCGACGTTCGCAAAGGCCTCTTCGACGGCTTCCGTGCCGCCAGAGTCGTCAGGGACGATGACCGTCGGCGTCAGCGCGACGAGGCCGAAGGCGACGTCCTCGCGCTCGAACCCGTTGATCTTCGTTCCTTCCGGAAGCACGCCCTCGAGACGCTCCTGCAGGTCGTCGAGGTCGACTTCGGGGCTCTCCGGCATGACCTTGATCTTGGCTGCTACTTTCCCCATTGTTATGGTCCCATGAAGCCACAATCCGGGCATTTGTAGAGGTTGCTCTGCTTCCGGCAGGTGGCACAGCGGTAGATCTGCTGGCCACAGTCCGGGCACTTGAACGCGGCGGCGTTCGTGCCGGCGATGTTGATGCCACACGAGACGCACTTGCGCGCCTGTTTCTGTTGGCTCTCGCTCATACCACTCCGTATCCGACCGCGGCTTTTAACGATTGCCAAACGCGACCGCCACCGCGAGAGACTGCCATGGCTCTAGTTCCCGGGCAGGATGTCCCCGAGCGCAGCACCGATTGCCATCGGGACGAACGCCACGGCACAGATACAGGCCGACCGGTAGACGACCACCGGGTCGGTCGACCACTCAACGAGCCCCCAGCCGGTAAGGAGCGCGACAGAGACGACGAGTGCCGTCCCGGTGACGCCGACGAGTCGGCGAGGGACGAGTCCGAAGATGGGGTTGGCGACGCGCACGTCCTGAAAGTCGGCGACGTACAGAATCGAAATGACCAGTCCGATAGCGATGACGAGCGTCGCGGCGAGGTACAGCGGGTGCTGGGCGATGTGCAACCCGGCGTCGACCGTTCCGCCTTCGACAGCCATCGGAATCCCGAACAGTAGTGACCCTAGCAGTGCCTCCGCGAGGTCGGACCGGCCGAAGCCCCAGACGACCCGGCCGAAGGTCGCCGCTTCGTGATCCTGTGACTCAGCGGCCGCGCGCATCGCGTCCCGGACCTGCTGTCGCTCGTCTTCGGAGTCGACGAGCTGTTCCAGTTCCTGAAGTTCGTCGAACAGGGCCGCGAATTCGTCGTCATCTGCATCCAGCTCGGCCGGCTGGTCCTCTTGCCTGCTCATCTGAGATCGGGCTCACTATCCCGTGTTGGTACGTCCGGGTCCGGTTCGGCACCGGTCGTGGGAACGCCGTTTTCCCAGACGTAGAATCCCTTGCCGGCGACAGCACCCCGCTGTCCGTCCTCGACCTTCTGTCGGAGCAACGCTGGCGGCTCGAACCGCTCGTCCAGCCGCGTAGAGAGGTCTTCGAGCGCGGTTAACACCGTTTCCAGCCCGTGGCGGTCGGCGCGGACCAGTGGCCCGTCACGGTCCGAGTCGCCGCGTTCGAACGTCCGGTCGATATCACGAATTCCGGCGACACCGTCCTCGACCATCCGGATCGCTTCGGCGATGGTCGCGAGTTCGAGCCGAAGCGCGGCAAACCCCGGCGTGTCGCGGACGACGACCGGCGACGCATCCAGGCTCTCGACGAAGTCAGTCACCCGGTCGCGGGTCGCCGCCGTCGTCTGCGCAGCGATGACGACCTCGACGACTGCGCCGTCGGGCGGGTCGACGAGGTTGAGACCAACTGCCCGGTCCGGGCTCCGGAGGCCGGTCGCCACTGCGGTCACCGACAGCGACGTGTCGCTGACGGCCATGAGCGTCTCCGCCTCGACCATTGTCTCTGTTTCGGCGACCACTTCCCGGTGGCTGTCCGTCCCGCCGTCGATTGCGTCGACGACAATATCGCTGCCGCTGACAGCACTTTCGAGCCCGGTAGTTCCGTCGATACTGGCCGAGACATCTCCGTTGAGTGCCCGCCGGATCTCGTCGACTCGGTCCATCACAGCCGTCGCATCCGCTCCCCGAAGACGTACTTCGTGGCCCGCACGGACACATCGCTGTGCGATATCCCGCCCCCGCTTTCCGGTTCCGAGTACGGCCACAATCATGACAATACCACCGAACTCCCGGCGTTAATCCTTTACGCCGCGACCTGTTCCGGCCTCATCTCTGGGCCGTACCGCTTGTCGGGCGGACAGCGAGACGAGAGCGGCGGCAGTACGCTTTTTTTGTCACCGGCTGTATCGCCGGCTATGGACATCGGTGTACTAACCGTTCCCCTCGGCGGGCAGTCGCTCGATGAGGCACTGGCGTATCTCAGCGATCTGGGCGTCGATGCGGTCGAACTGGGGTGTGGCGGCTTCCCCGGCGACGACCACCTCGACCGGCAGGCGTATCTCGACAACGAGGAGAAGCAGGCCGAACTCGAAGCACTCCTCGACGAGCACGACCTCCGGGTGAGTGCGCTGGCGACCCACAACAATCCGCTCCATCCGGACGACGACCGCGCCGCAGCAGCGGATACGGAACTCCGGGAAGCGATCCGGCTGGCCGACCAACTCGACGTGAACACCGTCACGGGCTTTTCCGGCCTGCCCGCCGGCGGTCCCGACGACGAAGTTCCGAACTGGATCACCGCGCCGTGGCCGACCGAACACGCCGACGCCCACGAGTACCAGTGGCGTGTCGCCGACGAGTACTGGTCGGACCTCGCGGCTCACGCGGGCGCACACGACGTGGATGTCGCCATCGAGATGCATCCCAACATGCTGGTGTACGAGCCCCGCGGCCTGCTGGAACTGCGCCGGCGGACGAACGACCGCATCGGCGCGAACTTCGACCCGTCGCATCTGTACTGGCAGGGCATCGACGTGACCGAGGCCATCCGCCTGCTCGGCGAACACGACGCCATCCACCACTTCCACGCCAAGGACACGAAGGTGTACGAGTCAAACGCCCGGGAGAAGGGCGTGCTGGACACCGCGCCGTACACGGACGAGTCGGACCGGTCGTGGCTGTTCCGCTCTATCGGCTACGGCCACGGGGAGTCCCACTGGAAGGACGTGGTGTCGACCCTGCGGATGGTCGGCTACGACGGCGCGCTCTCCATCGAACACGAGGATTCGCTGACCAGTGCTCGCGAGGGATTAGAGAAGGCCGTGGACGTGCTTGACCGCGCCGTATTTGAAACGCAGCCCGGCGACGCCTACTGGGCTGAGTGACCGATACGGGCGATAGTGCGGCGCTTTCGGGCACGTACGCTTATATTATGTCTGTGTGATACTCCGATTGGATTCCCGTATCCAGTGACACCCGATGAACATCGAACTCACACACAAGCCCTCGTACACGCACGTCCGCGCCGACCTCGACAGCGGTGAATCAATACTCGCGGAACCCGGCGCGATGGTCAGCCACTCGCCGACCATCGAAATCGAGACGACGACGAGCCGGGACGGCCTCCTCAGCTCCGCGAAATCGATGCTCGGCGGCGAATCGCTGCTCGCAAACGAATTCACGGCACGGGGCGGCTCTGGCACGCTGACCCTCGCGCCGCCGACGCCCGGCGACGTTCACCACCACGAACTCACCGGCGAGACGCTGTACGCCGTCGACGGGGCGTTTCTCGCGGCCGACCCTGACATCGATATCGACTCGGAGTTCGGCGGCATCAAGTCGCTGCTGGCTGGCGCGAGTATCACGCCGCTGGCGCTGAAAGGGACCGGGAACGTCCTCATCGAGGCTTTCGGCGGGCTGGAGACCGTTGAACTCGACGCCGGCGAGTCCTACACCATCGACAACGACCACGTCGTCGCCTGGGAGGAATCGGTCAATTTTGACGCCCACCGTGTCGGCGGGCTGAAGTCGACGCTACTCAGCGGCGAAGGACTGGTGATGGATTTCACCGGCCCCGGAACGGTCTGGTATCAGACGCGCGGGCTCGACTCGTTCACTTCGGCTATCGCCGATGCGCTACCCGGAACGGGTGACAACGACGGTGACGCGACTGGCCTAGACGACTTCATCTAGCCGAAGAGCGTCCGCCGGCGAAAAACCGCTTTCAGGAGAGCGCCTGCGTGATATCCGTCGAGGACACCATGCCGACGTAGTCCTGATGCTCGTCGATGACCGGGAGGTGCTTGATGTCGTAGGTCGTCATCATCGCGGCGGCCTCGCCCAGTTCGAGCGAGGTCGTCACCCGCTCGACCGGCGAGGTCATCACGTCGCCCACAGTCGCCGTCGAGAGGTCCTTGCCGGCTGCAACGGCGTCGACGATGTCGGTCGTCGTGATGATACCTGCCTGTGCCCCCGGGACAAAGATTCCGTTGATGTTCTGGGCCTGCATCTGCGTCGCGGCCGCTTTGACGGTTTCGTCGGCAGAAATCGTCTCTAGCGGCGTCGACATGATGTCCTCGATACGAACGGTCGTTTCAGTGGCCATGCAGGAGCAACGCGCGCATCCCGTTTCGTCTTTTCCCTCGAAGCGGCCCGCCGCCCTGCCGTCACCATGAGCGTTATTTCGGCCCCGAGTGAACAGTCGGGTATGACCCTCGACATCGGCATGCTCGGCTATCGATTCATGGGCAAGGCCCACGCAAACGCGTTGGACCGCCTCCCCATGTTCTTCCCCGAAGCGCCGGCCGTCAACAAGGACGTACTCGTCGGTCGCGACGAGGACGCGCTGGCCGAGGCGGCCGACCAGTTCGGCTTCGACCGCATCGCGACGGACTGGCAGGACATCATCGATGAGGTGGACGTGTTCTACAATCTCGGCCCGAACCACGTCCACGCCGAACCGTCCATCGCAGCGCTTGCGGCCGGCACACCGACGTTCTGTGAGAAACCGCTCGCACCCACGCTCGATACGGCAGAGGACATGGCCGAGGCCGCCGCCGACGCCGACGTGCCCGCGGGCGCGGCGTTCAACTATCGCTTCGTCCCGGCAATCCAGTACGCCAAGGGGCTCATCGACGACGGAGAACTGGGCGAGATTCACCACTTCCGCGGGCAGTACCTCCAGGATTGGCTGGTCGACCCCGACGCGCCGTGGTCCTGGCGCAACGACGCGGAGATGGCCGGCAGCGGGGCGTTGGGCGACCTCGGCTCGCACACGGTCGACCTGGCCCGGTTCCTGCTTGGCGACGCCGCCGGCGAGATAACCGACGTGAGCGGCCACCTTCGGACGTTCACGGAGGAACGGCCAGTTGAGGGAAGCGACGAGACGCGCCCGGTGACCGTCGACGACGCCTACAGCGCGCAGATCGAGTTCGACAGCGGCGCGATGGGAACACTGGAGGCCTCCCGCGTCGCCACCGGGCACAAGAACGCCCACACCATCGAAATCGAGGGGTCGAAGGGCGCGGTGAAGTTCGACCTCGAACGGCTGAACGAACTGCAGGTGCTCACCGAGGGTGACCGCGGGTTCCAGCAGGTGCTTGTCACCGACGCCGAGGACCCCTACGTCGACCACTGGTGGCCCCCCGGCCACGTCATCGGCTGGGAGCACACGTTCGTCCACGAGAACTACGAGTTCCTCTCGGCCGTGGCCGACGGCGGCGAACAGGAACCGTCCTTCGCCGACGGACTCGCCGCACAGCGTGTCCTCGACGCCATCGAGCGAAGCGACGAGCGCGGCGAGCGGGTCAGCCTGTAGGGCCGAACCGAAACCCCCTTTCGGGGGCCACTGGTAAATCCTGGCATGCTCTCTATCGCGCTGGCCGGCAAACCGAACGCCGGCAAGTCTACTTTCTACAAGGCGGCGACGATGGCCGACGTGGACGTGGGGAACTACCCGTTCACGACCATCGACGCCAACCGCGGGGTCAGCCACGTCCGAACGGAGTGCCCCTGTCTCGACCGCGAGGAACGCTGTGGCGACGACAACTGCCGGGACGGCAAACGCTACGTTCCGGTGGAGCTCATCGACGTGGCCGGCCTCGTCCCCGGCGCACACGAGGGTCGCGGCCTCGGGAACCAGTTCCTCGACGAGCTGTCGACCGCCGACGTAATCCTCAACGTCGTCGACGCCTCCGGCGGAACTGACGCCGAGGGCGAACCCGTCGAGGTCGGCGAGCACGACCCCGTCGAGGACGTGCACTTCGTCGAGGAGGAGATGGACCTGTGGCTCGCCAGCATCGTCGAGCGCAACTGGGAGTCCATCGAGCGCCAGTCCCGCTCGCCGGATTTCAAGCTCGACGAGTCGCTCGCGGACATGCTGGCCGGGGTCGGGGCCTCCGAACTCGATGTGGCGCGGACGCTGCGGGACCTGGAGTACCCCGAGGACCCCATCGCCTGGACCGACGAGCACCGCGAGGCGCTGGCGACGGAGATCCGCCAGCGGACGAAACCGCTCGTCGTCGTCGCGAACAAGGCCGATATCGCCCCGGATGGAAACATCGAGGCCCTGCAGGAGGCCGCCGACGTGGTCGTCCCCGCGACGGCCGACGGCGAACTCGCGCTACGCAACGCCGCGCAGGCCGGGGTCATCGACTACGACCCGGGCGACCCGGACTTCGACATCGTCGGCGACGTGAGCGACCAGCAACGGGAGGGACTGAACCGCATCCGCGGCGTGATGGAGGAGTACGGCGGCACTGGCGTTCAGGGCGCACTCGACACCGCCGTCTACGACCTGCTGGACCACCTGACGGCCTACCCTGTCCAGAACGAAACGCACTGGACTGATGGGCAGGAGAACGTCCTCCCCGACGCGTTCCTGCTGCGCCAGGGCGCGACGCCCAAAGACCTCGCCTACGCTGTCCACTCGGATATCGGCGACGGCTACATCCACGCTGTCGACGCCCGCGAGAACCGGCGTATCAGCGACGAAACGGAACTCGAAGAAGGATCGGTCATCAAAATCGTCAGCGACGCGAACTGACGCGCCTGGCCCGCGACCATTCTTTCACTGTCACTCCGGCAGTAAGTCCCGCAACGTCGCCCGGATATCCTCGCTCCCGGGGCTCTGTGGCACCTGCCCGAGCACGTCCCGGCCGAGTCGCTCCGTCGCTGCACCGACCGAAAGCCTGTCCAGCAGCGTCCCGTATTTCAGCGCCGGCCGCGGCGACACGTCGAACAGCAGGTCGCGCTTCCCGATGAGCGAGTGGGTAATCGACAGGATTTCCACGGCATGGTCGACGTACTGCTCTCTGGCGTCGTCGTCGCCGTACTCAGCTATCGCGGCTAGCAGAAACCCCTCCAGTTCGGCTTCGCGGTCGTGGAGCGCTGGCGGATCGGAGAGCACGGTCGTCCCATCGGGCCGTTCCGGGAGCATGCTCCGGCGGGGTGCATACGAGAGGACAGCGCCCGTGTGCGGCGTGGTCGCGGCGGGCAGTGGCACAGCCAGCCGCTTCGAGGGGTTCGTATCGGTGAAGACAACGTGGAGGTTCGCTGGGTCGCCACGCACCGGTTCGTCCCAGCCCTCAGGGGTGTGCACGTAGCCGCGTCGGAGCGCCTCCTGCAGCGTTCGTGGAATCCGCCCGCCTTCGCCCTGAAGATCTAGATGGAGCACGACGGGACCGTTGCCGCTCTCGTCGATGAGTGACCACAGAGCCGGGATTGCGTCCGCAGCGCCGGCGGAGAGTTCGTAGCAGGCGGCGTCCTGCTCTGCGGCCAGCAGTCGGGCGAGCGTACTACCGCGCCAGCCGGTCAGGTCGGCCACGTAGAACCACGGGAGGGTGTGTATCGGGCCGACCGCGGCGTCGCCGGTCGCTGTGTCGATAGTTGGCGGGACGGTGTCCAGATAGCTCTCAATCGTCGCAAGTTCGGGCGCGAAATACTCGGCCGTCGCTGGGGGCAGGTCGGTCGCGCGGCGACGATGGTCGTCGACTGAATCCATACTGGGCGTATGCCCGAGCGCCGGAAAACGGTGACGAGGGAACGAGTAGCAGTGGGGTGAACATCTGCGTCTGCCGTCTGTGTTCCGACAGCCTTCGATTCTGCAGTCGCTCTCGACCGATGAACCGGTGCGTCTCTCCCGTGCTCGGCTTCAGTGTCGTTTCTGACCGACGAAGGGAAACCCGTTTTTTGCCCCGTCCCGAACCAAGGGTATGAACGTACGGACGATAGCCGACCTGGGTCCCGACGAACGGGCCGCTTTCTTCGACCGCGATGCCGGTGTCGACGCCGTCAGAGACGACGTGCGCGATATTGTCTCGCAGGTCCACGAGGAGGGTGACGTGGCGCTGCGACGCTTTGCCGAGGAGTTCGACGGCGTGTCGGTGGGTAACATCGACATCACGGACGCCGCCGAGCGAGCATACGAGGAAATCGACGACGAGGTGCGGGAGGCCATCGAGGACGCCGCGGCGAATATCCGCGCGTTCCACGAGCGGCAGGTCCCGGAAGACTGGCACGACGACTTCGAGGGGCGGGAACTCGGTCGTCGCTATCAGCCGCTCGATAGTGCTGGTGTGTACGCGCCCGGTGGCACGGCGGCCTACCCCTCCAGCGCGCTGATGGGCGTCATCCCAGCGAAGGTCGCCGGCGTCGAACACGTTGCCGTCGCCACCCCACCAGCCGAGGAGGTCAATCCCGTCACATTGGCTGCCATCCACGTCGCCGGGGCCGACGCCGTCTATCAGGTCGGCGGCGCACAGGCCATCGCGGCGCTGGCCTACGGAACTGAAACCGTGAGCGCGACCGACATCGTCGTCGGTCCCGGCAACCGCTGGGTCACGGCAGCAAAGGCCGAGGTTCGCGGCGACGTTGCCATTGACTTCCTCGCTGGCCCCTCCGAAATCATGGTTGTCGCTGACGGCGATGCGGACCCTGAACTGGTCGCGGCCGACCTCGTCGCACAGGCCGAACATGACGAGAACGCTTCGGTCGTGGCCGTCACCGACGATGAAGAACTCGCAGAACAGGTCGCGGCCGCTGTTGACGAGCAGGTCGACGGCCGAGAGCGCGAGGCGGTCATCCGCGCCGCACTGGACAACGACGCCTCCGGCGTCCTCCTTGCTCGCTCGATGAGCGAGGCTGTCCTCTTCGCAGAGGAGTACGCCGCCGAACACCTCTCAATACAGGCCGACGACGACGAATCGCTGCTTGAACGGATTCCGTCCGCCGGGTCCGTGTTCCTCGGCCCGTACAGCCCGGTCGCCGCTGGCGATTACGCGACCGGCACGAACCACGTCCTGCCGACCGGCGGCAGCGCGCGAGTCACCGGCGGCCTCTCCGTGGACACGTTCGTCCGGTCGACAACTGTCCAGCGGCTCTCAGCGGAGTCGCTGGACGATCTTTCTGACACGATTACGACCCTCGCCGAAGCCGAAGGGCTGGAAGCACACGCCGAGAGCGTCCGCAAACGGTTCGAGTAACACACAGACCGGTACGGCGACCGTCGGTTGCAGCCAACGAATCCGGTGTGGGTCCGCTGTGGACTTTGGACGGTAGCGGACGTGTGCGGAGGACTGCCGTCACGTCCGGGGTGTCTAGTTACCCAGCTGATAGCTGTCCCCAGTGCCTGATTCAACAGGTATAGAGGAGTACTGCTGACAGTGTGCTGACTGTTCGCAAAGTTCCGATACCGTACGTGGTCGTAATAGACATAATCTAGACATATCAATAATATAAACTGTTAATCAGCGTCTGGGGTAGTGGACACACATGAGGCCCACGGACCTCCCGGAAATAGATACAACAGCACAGAACCGGCGAACGTTCATGCAACGGACTGGTGGCGTATCGCTGGCGGCGGTGCTTGGTATGTCTGCAAGCGCCAGTGCGATGGTGAACGACGACGGGAACTTCGAGTCGGACCCCTATACACTGGGGGTCGCATCGGGCGACCCGCTTCCCGACTCCGTCATCATCTGGACACGGCTCGCCCCGAACCCGCTCAAAGCGGACGGTGCGATGCCAGCCGAGCCGTTCGACATCCAGTGGACGGTTGCCACCGATGAAGGGATGAGCGACGTGGTCAACAGCGGGACCGCGACTGCTGGCCCGGACCACGCGCACACCGTCCACGTCGACGCTGATGGGCTTGACCCCGACACCGAGTACTACTACCAGTTCGAGTGCCGCGGCGAGACAAGTCCGGTCGGCCGGACAAAGACCGCGCCGCCCGCCGGCGCGTCTGTCGAGGAGTTCCGGTTTGGCTTCGCCTCCTGTAACCGCTGGGTCGACGGCTACTACACGGCGTTCAGGCAGATGGCCAGGGATGAACTCGATCTCATCGTTCATCTCGGCGACTACATCTACGAATACGGTATCGACGTCTCGGATTCGCCCCGGAAAAAGTCGCTCCCGCAGGCGTATAAGAAGGAGACGACAGACCTCGACACCTATCGCCTCCGCTATGGCCTCTACAAATCGGACCCGGATCTGCAGGCCGCTCACGCTAGCGCCCCGTGGCTCGTTACTCGTGACGATCATGAAGTCGACAACAACTGGGCAGGCGACGTTCCACAGGACCCTGACAAACAGTCCGCCGAGGCGTTTATCGAACGCCGCGCGGCGGCGCTGAAAGCGTATTACGAGCACATGCCGTTCCGGATGGCACAAAAGCCCGAGGACGCCAGCCAGAAGCTCTACAGATACTACGAGTTCGGCGACCTGCTCGATTTCAACGTTCTCGATACGCGGCTCTATCGGTCCGATCAAGCCTGCGACGACGTGTTCAACAAGGTTGACTGCGCGGAACGCTTCGAAGAAGACCGGACCATCCTCGGGGACGCCCAAGAAGAGTGGCTACTGGACAACCTTTCGACCACCGAGACGACGTGGAACGTACTGGCAAATCAGCTCCCCTTCGCGAAAATGGACTTCAAGCAGGGCTCGGAGGAAGGGTTCCGAACGGAGCAGTGGGACGGTTACGTGCCCGAACAGAACTTGGTCAAAACCGCGTTCGAGGAGGACGCCAACAACCCCGTCGTTATCACCGGTGACTTCCACTCTCACTGGGCGAATAATCTTATTAGTGCGAAAGACGGCTCTAGCAAACCGGTCGGCGCGGAGTTCGTTGGGACCTCTATCACGTCGGGCGGGAACGGCACTGACATAGATGACTTCGGTCGCTACGTCGTCACAGAGAACGACAACGTCGAGTACTACAACAACCAGCGCGGCTACGTCCGCTGTACGGTCACGCCCGACAGTTGGACGACAGAGTTCCGAGTGTTAGACTACGTCGACGAACCCGGCGCACCGATGCGCACGGACGCGACGGTCGAACTCAGGGCGGGCCAGCCCGGAATTCCCGACGAGAAGCCGCTGGTCCTCGCTGACTCTGTCGCCGTCGGGAACGGTAAAAACGGGACAGCCGAACTGACTGGCCGCTGGCTGGAGACAGGCCTCTCGGGCGGGACAATAACTGCTTCTATCTCTAACCCTGAGGTCGCGACAATCACCGGTGTGACTGTCACCGAGCCCCTCAGTATCTCCGAGACGGATATCGCCAGCGATGGGGCGTCCGCCACGGTCCGCTTTGCCGATGTCGAAAAGAACGTCCAGTCGGTTGTCGGTGGCACTGATACGCCGCTCGCCACGCTCGATATCCGCGGCAAGAGCGCCGGGACGACCGATATCGAGCTGTCAGTCGAAAAGCTAGACGACGAGAGCGGCGATGCACTCGAACCGAACACCGAGATAGGTGTCGTCATCGTCGGTCCGCCGCCAGTCACTGGGAGTGACGAACCAACTGACCCCGACGGTGACGGGCTGTTCGAGGATGTTAATGGCAACGGGCGCGTCGACTACGACGACATCCAAGCGCTGTTCGACAGCTTCGCTGACGACAGCGTCGCGCTCAACAAGGCAGCCTACGACTTCAACGAGAACGGGAAGCTCGAATACGACGACATCGTCACGCTGTACAGCGAGGTTAACTGACCGGCTTGCCCTCGCCGCCGGCGTCACTGTTAACACGTTCGGGCGTCCACATATGTGCATGAGCAGCACAGCGGACGATGGCGACCCGAACCTCGGGGGCGAGGACGTAGCCGTCACCGAGCAGGCAGCGGGTGAGGCACTGGACCTCCTCGAAAGTGAGGGCATGGACGTGGAAGAATCCGGGCTTCGCCTGTACGTTCAGCAGGGCGGTTGTGCCGGACTCTCATATGGGATGCGATTCGAACATGCACCCGAAGAAGACGACGAAGTGTTCGAGCGCAACGGGCTCCGCGTATTCGTCGACGACGCGAGCATCGACTACATCGAGGGGTCGGTACTGGACTACGAGGGCGGCCTGCAGGGGGCCGGGTTCCACGTCCAGAACCCGAACGTGGTCAGCGAGTGCGGCTGTGGCGAGTCTTTCCGGACGTAGCTACTCTTCGAGTTCGAACGCCACGACGACCTCGGCCTGGTACTCGCGGCCTTCGACGCTGGCAATTTCGACGCCGAGTTCCTCCACTTCGACCCATTTGAGGTTGTCCAGTGTCGCCTCCGCGCGTTCGATGGCGTCGTCAGCGGCTTTGTCGAAGCTTTCCGAACTGGTCCCGATGAGTGTGATCTTTTTGAAAACCATCTGCGTGATATTTGTTCACACAGATATGTCATAAAAGTACGGACAGGTCACCGAGACTGCCGGTTCAACAGTGCCTCGACGTGCCCGACCACGTCAGTGAGGTGTGCGGTCCCCCAGATAGCCACGACGATGGCACCGATAGCGTCGAACACGAGGTCGAGCATCGTGTCGCTGAGTCCGAACTGTGTCAGAATCGTGTCGTTCCCGGTTGCCGACGCGGCTAGGGTAATAGAGAACTCGATGACCTCCCAGAACACGCCGAAGGCCATCACGAACAGGAGGAGGAACACGAACATGAACCGCGAGGGGATCGAGATCTCGTCGGTGTGTTCGTCGAGCGCGCGAACCGTCGTGTACCCGACGGCGGCGACGACCGACGACGAGAGGGCGTGGGTGAAATGGTCCCACCACCAGATGGTGACGTAGAAGTTTGCATCGGCTCCGGGCAACCCAACAGTCCCGAGTGCGTGAAAGAATGCCGCTGACGTAATCCACAGCGTCAGCGCGGGGTCAAGGACGATGTCGTAGTCCCGTTCCAGCAGCGCCGGGAGTTGCGTGACGAGAATGGCGACAGCCGAATTGACGATGATGCCGACGTTGCCCCGCTCGATGCCGACCCCGAGAAGGGCGATGAGCGCGACCGAGAGGGTCCGCGAGAGTAGCTGCTGGGTCGCCGTACTGATACGGAGGCGGTCGCGGACCTTCATACGTCCGGCTGCACCTCCTCGGGGACGCGATTGGTCCCGGCCTGCCGGCGGACGTAGTACGCGAACACCACGCCGGCACCGATGCCGGCGATAGTCGACGCGACGAATTCCCACATCAGCGCTTCCTCGATGACGTGTTCGGACACCGTCGGATCGAGGATGAAAGTCGTCCCGAGCAGTTGGTCGGCCGTCCAGCGGGCCACCGCCCAGACGCCGGCGGCCGCCATCGTGGTGATGGCGACGAAGACGACGGCGAAGCGGGGCGTCATCCGGACGGGGGTAAAGAGCTGGAGTTCGACAGCGAGGATGAGCGCAATGGCGGCAACCGAGAGGTAGGTCGCGAGATTGCCCGTCATCGAGAGCGTCGCAAACAGCCGACCGACGACGGGCAGCGCCGCCAACAAGAGGATTTCCCAGGGAAGCATAGCATCCCGGTTACGCAGTAGAATCGGCGGCAATAGCGCCAGCGCCGCGACGGCGGCGGCGAATCCGGCCCACAGCAGGTCGGCCTGAACGGCACTTGTCACGGAAACGGCTGCGAGCATAGCGACGATACACCACGCGGCGAGCGCGTTGACGCGCTTGTCCCGGAGCAACCGCGCTACGTCTCGGCTCATACTGTCTGGTGAGTCGCGACTGGAAAAACCCTATCGACCGATACCGGTGGCGTGGGCTGTTCAGATAGCCCCATACGCCATGGCATACGCGAGCGCAGCGATAGTCACTGCTGCCAGCCCCGTCACAACCGTCTCCAGCCAGTCGACACCGTCACTGAAGGGCCGAGTCGGCGCGCCGACGACGCCCAGTGCGAGGACGCTGAACACGAAGTGCGCCGACCGTTCGAGCGTCGGCGCGGGCAGGAACAGGACGGCCGCCGCGTACCCGATTCCCAGCGCTGCCCGGGGACGGACGAGTTCGGTCAGCGAATCTCCGCGGAGGTGGACGTACGTCCACACGGCGAGCCAGACCGTCGCAAGCTCGATAGTGAACGCCGCCAAGAGGTGCGTTGTCGGGTCTGGGTGGAGTAGTACCCGCTCGGCGACGAGGGTCACGTCGAAGGGGTAAAAGAACGGGGGCGGGCCGCCGGTGAAGAGGTCGCCAAACGGGTGGGTAAGCAGGCCCAGTAGCGCCAGCCCGGTCACCGTCCGGGGGCTGATATCACGGGACTGTGCCACTGTGGCGACGCCGAGCACAGCTAAGCCGAAGACGAGCATCACGAGTGCCGCGACGGGTCCGCTGAGTGCGCCCGTGAGCGCCGTCAGCGCGACGCCGATAGACAGCGCGCCGGTTCGGGCGGGCCGCGAGTCGGTCGCCCAGAGGCCGGCCGCGGCAGCGAGTATGGCCCCCAGCACGAGCGAGTGCGTCGGGCCGCGGTGGACGACGTTGGCAGTCTCCCAGAAACTGTCGGCCGTCAGGTTCTCGGCGGCCCCGACAAGCAGGCCGAACGGCGCGTAGACGATGTCCACGTCGGGCACAGCGGCGAACAGGCCGGCGACGACGCCGAGCTGGACCGCCCGCTCGCGGGAGAGCCCCAGCCACCGGGCGGCGAGGGCTCCGAGGGCGAACGCGAACAGCGCGTGTCCGACAAACATACGTTCAGTTGGGCGGCGAGAGTCTTAAACACCTCGTGTGAACTGGTAGCGCGGGTTTCCGGCACGCTCAGGGGTCGGACCCGACTTTGGTCCAGCGTTCCTCGATGGCCGCGTTGGCCCTGACGACGGTGTCGCCGTCTACCCGGAACCGCGTCTTCCGGAGTTCGATGGCGACCACTTCGCCGGTGGTGTCGCCGGCCTTGACGGTGTCACCGGGATTGAAGTCGGGGTCCCGGAGGAGGTAGACGCCGGCAACAGCGTCCTTGATCATCTCCGAGAGGGCGTAGGAGACGCCCAGCGCGAGAAACCCTGTTGCGGTCCCCAGCGACGCGGCGATGGCGGTCAGCCCGACAATAGAGAGGAACGAAAGCGCCACGCCGAACCACAAGAACACGAGCACGATGACCGCAAGAAACTGCCGATAGACGGGTGATTCGCCGGGTAGCGACCGCTCCAGCACGGTCCTGACGACAAACATGATCGCCTTGATGCCTACTGCAGCGACTGCGAGAAAGATGAACCCCGTTATCAGGCGCGGGAGCGCGTCAACGACGTTCGTGACTAGCTGTTCGAGCGCTCGATTGATGACACCGACTTGCACGCCGGATGGTGAACGGAGAGGCTCCTAAGTGTTGGCGTCGGTCGAGGTGGCTGTGTCGCCGGGGTGACGGATTACCTCGTAGTCGCCGTCTTCGGTAATCTCGATGACAGCCCAGTCATATGATACGTCGAGCCGATTGAGACGGCGACTGAGGTGTGTTGCCTCGCCAGTGCGTGTGACGAAACATCGCAGATCGCCGCTCTCTGGTATCGGGTCCTGCGAGCCGAGCGCTGAGACAGTGACGACGCGCCAGCCGCGCTCCGCTTGCAGTTCTGTGCCAGTGCGCGACACGGTGTATCCGAGTTCGTCGAATATCGACCGGGCCTGCTCGTCGAGTGATGTGGTAACGGCCCCCATCTGAGAACCAGTACCACTGGCTATCTCATAAACGTTCCCACTATCCATGTAGCTGACAGTTAGTCGGGCAATACGGCGGCTGAACTGAGCGAGCGGCCAGTGTTGGGGGAGGCCCCTCCCAGCGTTCCATCCGACACACTGAGGCGGTTAGGTAGCAACACAGTCCGGTCGCCTGGACCCGCCGTCACTCGTGGGCGGCGTCCCACTCCTCGGCTTTGCGGAGGTTCGAACAGTCGTTACAGCGGATGCGCCCCATCGAGTCCATCGCGTTGTTGAACGTCTCGCAGTTGCTACAGAAGTACCCCCAGCGACGCTCGCGATCGGCGTCGCGGTAGACGACGTAAAACGCGCCTTTCGTGCCGATGTCGCCGTCGCTGCGGTCGACGTACAGCGTTTCCCCGTCGGGACCGTCGAGTGCGTCCATAGGTAGTCATGACGGGCCAGTGGCTAAATCACTGCGGAAACCATTAGTTGCTGGTTCGCCTGCACTCGTGGTGTGAGTCCCCGGCTAATTCACTACTCAGACGTGGAGAAAGCGTACGATACACCCGAGCGAATCGGTCGATTCGCGGGGACAGTGGCCGCTGCTGATGGCTCGGATACGCTGGTGGTCGGAACCGGGGACAACACTGGTCCGGGGGTGCTGTCGTTAGTCACCGACGGCGAGCAGTCGCTGGACCTCTTCACTGCGCTGACGCCCGCGTTCGAGACGCTGGGCAACCACGATTTCGACCACGGACTCGATGCGGCGCAAGAGATTATCGCACGGTCGCCACAGACCTGGCTGACAGCAAACGTCGAACAGGACGGCGAGCGGTTCGCCCGACGATTGACCCAGCCGTGGGCGAGCCGGACTGTCGACGGAGTGCAGGTCGGCTTCGTTGGCGTCACCAGCCCGGACACGGCCTCGGCCAATCCACAGGCGACGACGCTGACGTTCACTGACCCTGTCGAGGCCGTCAGCGAAGCGGCCACAGCGCTTCGGACCGACGGGGCAGACGTCGTGGTCGTGCTCTCACATCTGGGGCGGACTGATGCGAAACTGGCCCGCGCCTGCGATGTAGATATCATCCTCGGCGGGCACGTCCACGAGCGCCGTATCGACCGCGTCGCCGGGACGTTGCTCACCAGACCCGGGGCTAACGGCCGGGCCGTCGTCGATGTCGACCTCGCCGGGCCGGAACCGACTGCGCAGTTCCGTGAGACGGCCGACGGCCCTGTCGACGACCGGCTCGCGGCGGCCATCGAGGACAGACTTTCGGCGGCTGGACTGGACGAAGTTGTCGGGCATGTCGACGACCCTATCGACCGACGGCAGGCGACGACTTACGGCGGCGAGTGTCGGCTCGGCAACCTCGTCGCCGACGCGTACCGATGGGCGACGGGCGCAGATGTGGCCCTCCAGAACAGCGGTGGTCTCCGGAACGACACGGTTCCGCTCGATGGAGCGCTGACGGTCGCCGATATGATTTCTGTCGTTCCGTTCGAGGAGCCGCTGACCGTCGCCGAACTGACGGGTGCGGAACTCCGGACGCTGTGTCGACAGGGGAACGGGCAACAGGTCGCGTTCGGCGACCCGGACTGGTGGCACGCCCACCTCAGCGGCGTCGAACTGGTCTGGAACGATGACACACAGACCATCGAGCGACTGCAGGTCGATGGGCGACCGGTCAGCGACACCGAGACGTACACGCTCGCGACGAGCAACTACCTCTACTACACCGAGCTGGAGTTTCCGGTCCTCACCGAGTCCCACCGGGTCAGCGTCGCCGACGTACAGTACGAAGCGCTGGCCGACTACGCCCGTGAGACGGACATCGCCCCGGCGGTCGACGGGCGACTCACTCGTCGCTAGCGATTTAAACCTCGGCACGGTACGTTCTGCCGATGCCACAGGTCGTCGTCCCGGTCAGATACCCGCTCTCTGAGAACTCCCGAGCCACGCTCGCGGAAGCCATTCAGATCGCCGACGAGGAAGACGCGGACCTCACCGTCCTGCACGTGAACCTATACCAGAACAGCCACCGTGTCGACCGGACAGAACTCAAACGTGCCGTCGAGCAGTCCTTTGGCCACGTCCCGCGAACGCGATACGTCGTCCGGTCGGGGATGCTCGTCGAAGAAACGATTCTCGACGAGGTCGCCGCACAGAACGCAGACATCGTCGTCATCGGGAGCAAACAGGCGAGTCGCTGGCGACAGATGATCCGGCGGTTGGTCGACGACCCCGACGTCGAACAGTTCCTCCGCGAGGAACTCGACTGCGAAATCGTTACCGTCGAGCCAAACTCACAGTCTAGCCGTCACTCGTCGGCGAGTTCATCAGGGTCCTGATGAGGTGGAACGGGCGAGTCACCAGTGGCCGTGTGGGTCCGGTCAATACCGTCTAGGCCACCAAGCCCGTTGTTGAGTGAGACGTTCATCTCCCCGCTGGTCTCGTCGAAGTACAGGTGCGAATGCGGATAGGCGATTTCGACGTTTGCGTCCTCGAGCCGCCGCCAGACGTTCGTCTGGACCTTCGAGCGTGCAGCGAGCAGCTTGTACGGTTCGGTCACCCAGTACCGGAGTGTCAGCAATACGCCGTGGTCGGCGAAATCGTTGATGTACACTGTCGGCGAGGCGGGATACCGGGCCGCGCCGACGCGGATGTTCGGCCCGCCGGAGATGACGTTGTCCACTTCTCGGGCCGCCGCTTCGATGAGGGTCCGCGCGACAGCGATATCACTCTCGTAGGTGACCAACACATCGAGGGAGAGGCGCGTCCGTGCGTCTTCCGCCGAGTAGTTGACGACGTCACGCTGTCGCATCTCGCCGTTGGGGATGACGAGAAACGTGTTGTCGAGCGTGAATATCTTCGTGTGTCTGAGCGTGATATCCTCGACGAACCCCTGCTGGCCGCTGTCGACGAGTTCGATCATGTCGCCGATCTCGTAGGGCTGGTCGGCCAACAGGAAGATTCCGGAGATGAGGCTCCCCAGAATCGGTGCCAGGACGACACCCACCACGGCCGTGAATACGGTGACGGAGAGGGCGATGTCGCCCAGTTGCAGGCCGTAGATATTCAGAATGGTCAGCAATGCGAAAATGTACACACCGACACGGATGCCGCGCAGGGCTGTTCGAGTGAGACTCGGCCGCCGGAACTGCTGGGCGACGCGCCGGCCAAGGAGGCGAACGAGGACCCTGGAAACGATGATTGCCAGCGCGATGACGATTAGCGATTCCCCGAGGTTCACTACCCACATCGGAATTTCGAAGGGGAGCAACCCACCGATGTCGGTGGCTACTTCGGTCGCAGTTTCGGTCGGTGTCGGAGTGGGTGTCTGCAACGGCCAGACAGGGCCAAAACGCATGACATGGAATCGACACCGCCGCGAGAAAAGGGTTCCCCTCCCGAACTACTTAGCCCTCGCGTCCCGTCCGAAAAAATATGTCTTCAGACGACATTTCGGTGGTCATCTCAGGCGACCGGCCACCGGTCGATACGCTGGCAGTCGGCGTCTCGGAGTATGGTCTGGCAGGCCTCACGGCCGTCGACTATCTCGCCGATCAGGACTCGATGCACGAGGTCGGTCATCTGCGGACGAAGGAACCGCCGTTCATTACGCCCTTCGAGAACGGGACTCCGAGACATCACACGCGGCTATACGTCGACGAGGCAGCGTCGTTTGCCGTCCTAGTGGGAGAGCGGTTCGTGCCGCCGGCGCAGGCCGAATCGCTCGCCAAGGCAATCGCGACCGCTGGGAGAAAACTGGACGCTTCGAACATTACGATGCTCACCGGCGCCCCCGTCGCGCACGGTCCGGACGACCACGTCCCGTTCTACATCGCAACGCCGGCGTATCAGGAGTCGTATCTCGACGAGACCGACATCAGGCCGATGGGGAACGGATTCCTCGACGGACTGAGTGCAGAGCTCGTCGTGCGAGGCATCGATGAGTCGCTTCCGACCGGCGTGTTCACGACACCAACCCACCCGCAGGCGCCCGACGCAGCGGCCGCAATCAGACTGCTTACCGCGCTGAAAGAGACCCATGCGATCCAGATTGACACCGGTCCGCTGGAGGCCTTCGCCGCGAACATCGAGGCCCACTACGAGGCACTCGCAGAACGGATGGAGGCCGCCGATTCCGACCAGTTTACTGATGACCGAATGTACATGTAAGAGCTAAAATACGGGACAGACGTGCACATTTTCAGCAATTAAAAATCTCATAATTCCACATTATGCGTTAACAATCAAACATTCTGCCGACACATTTTTCAGCGTACAGCCCGTTCTTTTCTTTGATGACCTCCACCGAAATCTACACGACCAGCGCGGTCGATTCAGACCCGCCACCACAGACGCGGTCCAAGACATCACTGTTCTGCCCCGACTGCGGCCACGAGAGCGCAGTGACGGGCGACTGGACAGCCGAAGCAACCGAGAATAGTCTGGAGCTCCGATGTCCGGAGTGTGACGCCGTCGTCCAACAGCGGTAGACTACGGATTACCTCTCGTCCTCTGTAGACGGGGAACGATCGGTGTTCTCAGCGGTCGGAGTCACTCTGATGAACTCAGCAACGAGATACACTACCGCGATGATGGCCAATATGAGCAAGTAGCTCGCTTCTCCGGGACTCTGTAGACTTACTCCAACGGCGGCAAGGGTGGCAACGAGTATGGCGGTACACCGACGGATTGTCCGACAGAGGAGGGCAGTGTCGTCCATACGTGTTTGTTCATTGCCAGCAATAAGAACCTTCGAGCCTGCGTTCCGTTGCCGGACCTGTCTTGCCAGATACCGGAAGCACAGCGGTCCGCCTCAGTACTCGTGGATTCCGTCGTCGGTGACGACCGTATCCAGCAGGTGCGTCGGCGTGGCGTCGTAGGCCGGGTTTGCGACCTCGAATCCGTCTGCAGGCTCTCGGAGTACTTCCGACGGCGACCGAATCTCGTTTTCGAACGCGAAGGCCCCGTCGACGTATTTCGCGGCGGCCCCGACCACCGTTACCGGAACGTCGTTGTCTGCTGCCGCCGTCACAATCGGATAGGTGCCGATGCGGTTGTACAGCGTGTCGTCAACGATGCAGTCCATGCCGACCAGCACGCGGTCGACCTCCGACATGAAGTGGCCGGCGGCGCTGTCGACGATGAGCGTCACGTCGACACTCTCTCGGTCGGAGAGGTGGCGCGTCATCTTTCGGCCGAGGAAGCGCGGTCGGGACTCCGTAACGTACACGTCGAAGCTGTGTCCGGCTTCGATAGCGTCGTCGATGGCCGCAAGGACCGTCGAGGAGAAGTCATGCGTCAACAGCACGTCATCATCAGCGAACTCCGACACGGCGCGTGCAGCGGCGCGGTCTTTCGACGACTCCACCGAGTCAACAACGTCGTCGATGGCCTCGTCAGTCAGTTCCTTGGCGGCCGCCACGTCGTCGGGCTCCGCGTTTGAGACGGTTGTCACGATCCGGTGCTGGGTCGTATGGAGGGAGGCGTGTGAGGGGTTCGCTCGTCGGAGGGCGCTGCTGTTCCGGTCGAGTGAACGGAGGTAATCCTCGACCGTCGGGTACTCTCTATCGATCAAGTCCCGGAGCGCCTGGGCGGCTTTGACTGCGACCACGGAGGAACTGTGGGTCTGCATCTCCGAGATCTCTTCGACAGTCTCGTCTATCATACGCGTGGCTGTGAGTTGAACCGATATGTGTCTTCCCCTCGCCGCCGAACAGCATTTAACGCCGTCTCACATTAGGGGAGACAGACGGCTATGGGACGGTTCAAGACTGAGACAGTCGGGATGACCGAGGGTATTGGTGTCGCCGTACTCGTCGGACTGACGCTACTTGTGACGGCTATCGTCGGGCTGAACGTCCTTGTCATCGAGGATGACGACGGTGGTGGCCCACAGGCGAATTTCAGCTACGACTACGTCGAGGACAATGAACTGCTCATCGTCACACACGAACGCGGCGACGAGTTCGAAGCCGGGAACGTCGAATTCGAAGGGCCGAGCAAGACGGTCACCTGGGCGCAGGTGGCGAACCGCGAGCCCGACGCGATGATCGGCCCGGGCGATATCGCGCAGTTGAGCAGCGGCAACGCCTACGAGCGACGCGTCGGGGCTCGTGACACGATCACGATATACCACAACGCAAGCGGGAACCGGACCCAGCTGGACCAGTGGGACGGCGCGAACTGACCTGCGGGACTGCTGTGCCTGCTCAGTCCGCCGAAACGACGCTCTCCCGGTCGCTCTGTGCCGGCCGACCGAACCAGTCATCGAACGAGAGCGGCCCGGCACCCATCGTGAACACCGCCGAAGCCATCCCGAACAGGGTGATGTGCGCGAGTACCGGGTCGTCCGGTAGCCCGAACAGCGTCGTGGTAAACAGGACAAAGGAGACGGCCGCGGCCCCGCGAGTCATGAAGCCGACGATCAACACCAGACCGACCAGCATCTCGGTCAGGCCGGCACCGAGTACCCACAGCCCGGCGTCGACCGGGACGACGGCGGTGAGGTTGTATTTTTCGACGACCAGCAGCGCCCGGCCGGGATCGGCGAGCTTCTGGAACAGTCCGAGATAGATGAACGTCACACCCATGCCGACGCGGACGATGACCGGGACGTACTCGCGATACGGGTCCGCTACCGAGTCAAGAAACCCCTTGAGATGGTGAACCGGGTCGACGCGGCCGTAATAGGTCCCGTCGGTGCTAGCGACCTGCTGGAGCATGTGGTCAGCGCTCGGGCGACCGCCGCCCAGAATCAGCAGTGCCAGAAACGCCGGCACGTACTCCATAGCGAGCACGACACCGGGGTCGATGGTCAGTGCCAACCCGTAGGTCACCAGCCCAACCGTCGTGACGATACGGGTCGCGAGTCCGAACAGGAGCGTGAAACCCAGTCCGATGAACAGGACTCGGACAACCGGGCTCGTGGCGGGGTCAAACGTCACTGTCGGGGCAAACAGATACCCCTGAAAGCCGGCACCGACGAGTGGCAGTCCCACGCTGAGTCGGAGCATCCACGGGACGAGGTCCGCGTAGCCGACGAGTACGTCCCGGAGAATGACGATGTCCGCAATCGTCGGACGGACCCAGAGATACGCTGCGAGGCCGACAGTCACGGCCACTCCCGAGACGCCAAAAACCGCCGCGTTCACCGGATCAGACAGCACAGATATCGCAAACGCCACCGCATCAAGGGCCTCGCCTGGCCCATCCGTCACGTAGTCAACGTGTGCCGCCGCGGGCCGCGATAGGAGAGTGAGCGCGAGCACGGCGGTGCCGACAACACTCGGTATCCGTGTGACCATACCTGAGAATTCGTGCGCTATCTACCTAACCCTGTTCGTCCGGTCGATGAAGCTGGACGTTCAGATACCCCTCTCTGTAGGCGGTGGAATTATATCCACGCCTCTACTACTTATACGGCAGTGAGCGTCAATATCGAGACACAGATCGTCGAACGCGGGGACGACGAACACGTCGACGCGGCGTGGCGGCTCAAGGAGGACATCCGCGAGGCTGACGGCGTCCTCCGACAGCGACGGGGGTTCTTTCGCGACGCCTACCGACGGTCGACAACCTATCTTTACATCGACCGCTCCAGAGACCGCCTCATCGGCTTCGCCGCGGTTCGACGCGACGGCTACATTCTCTTTCTCGCAGTCGACGACGAGTACAGGGGCCACGGCTTCGGCAAGCGACTCGTCGCCCGCGTCGCCGAGGACTACGGCAGCGTGACCTGCCACGCCCGGGCGACGAACCGGGAGGCACTCGGCTTCTACAAACACATCGGCTTCGAGATCACACGGCGCATCGACAACTACTACGAGGACGGCGGCGACGCCTACTACCTCAAACTCGGCGAGGACTCGATTACGGACAAACTGTCGAAGTTCCTGCGCGGCTAAGCGAACGCTTTTCAAGGGACCTCCCCAAGCAGGTAGCCGATGGAAGAGCGGACCCGCGCGTACCTTCGTGGCCGATTCGGCGACCACTACCGACAGGCATCCGTAACGCCGCCACCGGCCGCGAACGAGCGCGAATGGGGGTTCATTCCGTGGACCGACGGCCCGGGCGAGACGATGGTTCGCCACCGCTCGCTGCTGGACCTCGGTGAGATTGAGGACTTCCTCGGCCGTCGGAAGCCTCGCCACGTCTACTTCTCCGCGGGCCGCTACGACGAACCGAGCGCCTCCACGATGTCGGACAAGGGCTGGCGTTCCTCGGACCTCGTGTTCGACCTCGACGCCGACCACCTCCCCTCGGTAGTATTAGGGGAGGACAGCTACGCCGAGATGCTCGAAAAGTGTAAGGATGCGCTGCTCCGACTGCTCGACTTTCTGGAGGGCGACTTCGGCTTCGATGATCTTACTATCGTCTTCTCCGGCGGTCGCGGCTACCACGTCCACGTCCGCGACGAGCGCATCCGTCACCTGGAGCGGGACGCGCGGCGAGAGGTCGTCGACTACGTCCGCGGCATCGGGCTGGAGTTCGACGAACTCGTCGACGAGGAGTCCGTCGCCGGGACGGCCGGCCGGTCCAGCCCGGCACAGAAGCGGACGCTCTCGACGGAGGGGGGCTGGAGCGCCCGCGCACACCGTCACATGCTCGATTTGGTTGACGAACTACTCGCGATGGAGGAATCGGATGCGCTGGACCGACTGCAGGAGTACGATAGAATTGGCGAGGGGAAGGCGACGGCGGCGCTGAACGCCGCCCGGTCGAACTACGAGCAACTGGAAGCCGGGAACATCGACGTGCATCCGGCGTTCTACCAGCTGGCGAAGATTCTGCTCCACGAAGTTGTCGCGGCGGACAACGCACCGATAGACGAACCGGTAACGACGGACACGAACCGGCTCATCCGCCTGCCCGGGTCGCTACACGGCGGCAGCGGGCTGGAAGTCCAGCGCATCGACCGCGAGGACATCGACGCGTTCGACCCGCTTGTCGACCCTGTGCCGGAGACGTTCCGGGGCCACGATATCACTGTCGAGGTGACCGACGGGGGCCTCGTGGAACTGGATGGCGATAGCTTTACACTGGAGGCGGGTAATCAGACTGTACCAGAGCACGTAGGCGTGTTTCTCATGGCCCGCGGGCGTGCCGAGAAGGGGAAGGAATGAACGTAGACGAGCTCCAGTCCGTCCAATCGCGAGAACGCCAGACAGATCAGCTCCAGCAGCTGCGCGAGACGTTCTACGAGGACGCCGGCCAGTTCATTCAACAGCTCCGGTCGGAGCGCGACCGCGCGGCCGAGCGCGCTGAGGACCCGTTCGATTCGCCCGAGGTCAACCGTCTGACCGACGACATCAAGACCGCCGAACAGACCGTCGAAGCGGTCTACGAACGGCGTGTCGGAAAAATCGTCAAGATGGCATCGCTGGCCGCGGCGGACATGCCGACCGAGGACGACGGCCTCACACAGGAGGAGCGAGACCTGTTCGAGACGATGGTCGAGGCCATCGAGTCCAACCGGGGTCACGTCCTTGACGTAATTGCCGGAGAGGCTCCGACCGGTGCGGTCGGTGACGAGCCGAAATCGGGCGAGCGACAGGCCCCTGACCCGGACCAACATCAAGCAGCAACCGACGCGACAGCCGGTGGGCCCGAGCCGACATCGATGCCGGACTCGGGTGTCGACGCGGCAGACATGATGGGCAGCGGCGGGGACCAGTCGCCGCCAGCGGCGGACTCCGATGCACCAACGCCACCGCCCGAGCTGGACACTGGCAGCAATCCCACAGTCGGCGGCCAGTCCGATCCGGTGGACGTGTCAAGCGGTGGTGACGATGTTCCCGTACCACCAGCCGACCAGAGCGCCGAGTCTCCCGCCAGCCAAGCGCCGGACCCGCCGCAGGCTGACGGCGACCAGCAGTCATCGGCCAGTTCTAACACGGCTGGAGCCGCCGACGTGGACCGGCGGACGGTCCGTATCACGGACGACGTCGGCGAGATATTCGGCGTCGACCAGCGCGAGTACGACCTCTCGACGGACGACGTGGTGACGCTGCCGGCCGACAACGCCGACCCGCTGGTCGAACAGGACGCCGCTGAGCCGCTAGAATAGGCCGACCGACGGGAACACGGGCCGCTGTGCACCGCTCGACACGCCATTCTGCGGCAGCGATGGACTATTTGTAGACCGTCGTGCAGTTGAGACGTATGAACACGCACGTCCGCATCGTTGTCACCCTGCTCCTTGGCGCACTCGTGTTCGCTGTCACAACCGTCGCAGTGACCGCCGGCTTCGAACCGCAGATAGAGTTCTCACTGCTCATCGGCCTTCCGGTGGGCCTGTCGGCCGGCCTGACCGGATTGTTTGCCGGGTACGTCTTGCTGTGGTATCGCGACCGAGCAGCGGCGGGCGCGGTTCCCGAGCGCGCAGTCCGCCTTCGACTTGCCGCGCTGGCGACCATTGCGGACTTCGTTGTGGTCACCGCGGCTGGCGTTGCGCTCTACGTGTACGGCGACGGGAGTCTCGGCATCAGCCTGCTTGTCGCTGGGCTCCCGGTGACGCTACCGCTTGCTGCCGCAATCGGTTACGGGCTAGCAGGTAGCAGCCGTGGTGAACAGGACGGGTTCCAGACACAGTAATCAAACGCGGCTATCAGATTCGGCCGGCTACGTTCGTCATGGCTCCGGACGCGAACCGAGCGTGAGTTCGACCGTCTCCTGCATCCCGTCGCGCTCGACCAGTACGTCGACTGTCTCACCGGGACTGGTTTCCAGCGCGAGGAAGCTTCCGAGCGCTTGACGCGTCGGCGTCGGCGTGTCGCCCATCTGCCTGACTACGTCACCGCCAGTGGGAATCGCCGTCCCCGAAATCATCGTCTCCCCGTCACTTCCCTGCAGAACGCCCGCTGCCGGACCGCCGTCGAGGATGCTGTCGATGTACACGCCTGACGCGGGGTCTAAGTCGTTGGCCTCTGCGAGTCGTGGCGACACGCTCCGGAGTCCAACACCCATATACGAGTGGTCGTAGTTGCCGCTCTGGATGAGCGACGGGACGACACGCTGGGTCAGCGGGGCCGAGATAGCGAATGCGACGTTGTCGCCGCCGCCCGAATTGATCACACCGACTACGTCGCCGTCAAGCGTGACCAGCGGTCCGCCGCTGTTGCCCGGGTTGACTGGTGCGTCGGTCTGGACCGCGTCTGCGATAGAGAAGTTGTTGGCGCTCTGGAGCGTGCGGTCGACACCGCTGACGATGCCCGCAGACACTGACCCGGACAGGCCGAAGGGGTTCCCGATAGCGACGACTTCGGTTCCGACAGTGGGTTCAGTCTCGACAAACGAGAGCGGTGTCACGTCCGGCGTCGCGCCGACACGAAGGACCGCTAGGTCGCTGTACACGTCTGCACCGACGACGGAGGCGGAGCGCCAGCCGGTGTCCGCGAAGCGGACATAGTACTCGTCCCCGCCCTCGACGACGTGTTCGTTCGTGACGATGTGTTCGTCGTCGACGAGGAAACCGCTCCCCTGCCCACCACGGGAGTCCTCGGCGTACACTCTGATCGAGACGACAGCATCGGCGACCTCTTGGTACACGTCGGTGTAGACACTGTCTGACTGTGCGACTGCGTCGGCTGACCCTGACTGGTTTCCACTGTCACTGCCGGAGTTGCTGTCTGTCCCAGGACTCTGACAGCCGGCTGTGGCCGCGACGGCTGTCCCGAGGGCCCCTAACATCGCCCGGCGAGTGAGAGACTGTTTCATACTGGTGCGTAGGTCTGTGCTCCGAAAAAGGCACGGTCAGAGCCCGTTATCACGACCGAACCGCGTGACTGCTGTGCGCTGTGGCTTTCAGTTCGACCCGGAGAGCGGGCACAAACTACAATCGTCCCGATAGCATACGGGGGCGCATGGCAGAGGATTCATCGGGAACGAACACGCCGACACCGGGGTTCGTCTTGCCCGGACTGCGCTGTGGTGTCGAGATGGCACTCGTCGGGACAATCGTGTTGCTCATCGGCCTCCCGACTGAGGAACCGATACGGCTGGGAATCGTCTTCCTGTCGGCGCTACTGGCGATGACTGTCGTACTGTTCTGGGCAGTCGGTCGACATATACGGCGCTGGATCCGGTACGCACAGGGGAAACCGACGCGGACGACACCGTTCGATTGAGGGTGGCGGCTAGCAATGCCGGCGACACGGCGATATTGGCTGGGTTAATAATTGACACGGTACTATTTATTAGCAAATCCCACTCTGAGGGGGAACTTTAGCAGCTGAATTAATAAGATAGGGTAGCCTAGCACCGGTAATGACGGAGTCCGACAGCTGTTCGGACGGTGGTGCGTGTGCCGGTGCGAGTAACGACGGTTCTCCGACAGCGTCGGCCGGAGAGCGGACGAGGCAGGTCGCACAGCTGTCCGTTCCGGAGATGGACTGTCCCTCCTGTGCGGGAAAAGTGGAGTCGAGCGTCCGCGAACTGGCGGGCGTCGAAGCTATCGACCCGCAGGTAGCGACGGGTCGGCTCACCGTCGAGTACGACGAAGCCGAGACGGAGTTAGCTGCAATCAGGGACCGCGTCGAAGCGGCGGGCTACACCGTTACAGATGACGGCGGCGAGACGCTGCGGCTCAGCGTCCACGAGATGGACTGTGCCTCCTGTGCCGGGAAGGTCGAAACCGCGCTCGGCCGAGCCAACGGCATCAGAAGCGCCGAAACACGCCCGACTACTGGGACGGTCGTTGTCACGTATGACCGGAACGCGACGACGGCGGCGGACCTCGTGACGGCTATCGAGAGCGCCGGGTACGAGGTCACGGAGACGATGGGTGAAGACGAGACGGCGACCGGCCAGACGGACGAGAATGGCTCGCTCTGGACCAGTTCGCGGGCGCTGAAGACGTGGGTCAGCGGCCTTTTCGTGGCCTTCGGCCTCCTCTTCGAGTTCTTGGTGCGCGGTGCGAACGCGCAGGTTGGAACCGTTCTCGGGTCGCCGCTGCACATCGCCGACGTCCTGTTCCTCATCGCTGTGGCCACCGGTGGGCAGGAAATCCTGCGTGGCGGCTACTACTCCCTGAAAAGCAAGAATCTGGACATCGACCTGCTGATGTCTATCGCCATTCTGGGCGCGCTCACCGCCAGCCTGGCCTTCGGCGAGGCGCTATACTTCGAGGCCGCGACACTTGCGTTCCTGTTCAGCGTCGCGGAGCTGCTGGAACGGTACTCGATGGACCGCGCGCGGAACTCGCTGGCGGAGCTGATGGACCTCTCGCCCGACGAGGCGACGGTGCTGCGGGACGGCGAGGAGACGACGGTCCCCGTCGACGAGGTGCAGGTCGGTGACACCGTCGTCATCAGGCCCGGCGAGAAGATTCCGATGGACGGTGCGGTCATCGACGGGACCAGCGCCGTCAACCAGGCACCGATCACCGGCGAGAGCGTTCCGGTCGACAAGACCGACGGTGACGAGGTGTACGCCGGGACAATCAACGAGGAGGGGTATCTGGAAGTGCAGGTCACGGCGGCAGCCAGCGACAACACGCTCTCGCGTATCGTCCAGATGGTCGAGGATGCCCAGTCGAACAAGACCGAGCGCGAGCAGTTCGTCGAGCGTTTCTCGTCGTACTACACGCCGGTCGTCGTCGCCTTTGCCGTTCTGGTAACGCTGACGAGTCCTGCCGTGTTCGGCGTGGCGTGGTCGACTGCCGTCGTGTACGGGCTGACCCTCCTCGTCCTCGCCTGCCCCTGCGCGTTCGTCATTTCGACACCCGTCTCGGTCGTCTCGGGTATCACCAGCGCGGCGAAGAACGGCGTCCTCATCAAGGGCGGCAACCATCTCGAAGCGATGGGCGCGGTTGACGTGGTGGCCTTCGACAAGACGGGCACGCTGACGAAAGGCGAACTCACCGTCACCGACGTGGTTCCGCTGAACGGGAACACCGAAGAGCAAGTCCTGCGGTGTGCTCGCGGGCTCGAACAGCGTAGCGAACACCCCATCGGCGAGGCCATCGTCGCCAGAGCGGGGACTGCCGGCGTCGAGAGCGCCGAAGTCGACGACTTCGAGAGCATCACCGGTAAGGGCGTTCGGGCGGACCTCGACGGGACGCCCCACTACGCCGGCAAACCGGGGCTGTTCGACGACCTCGGATTCGACCTCTCGCACGTCCATGCGACCACTGATGGCGGCGTCGTCACCAAGACGGCCCAGCAAATCTGTGAGCGTAACAACTGCCTGGACCTGCTTGCGGACACGGTGCCGGAACTCCAGGCCGAGGGGAAGACCGTCGTCATCGTCGGGACAGAAGACGAGATCGAGGGCATCGTCGCCGTCGCCGACGAGGTGCGACCGGAGGCGAAAGCCGCTGTTTCCCGGCTCCGTGACTTGGGCGTCGAGCGGACAGTGATGCTCACCGGCGACAACGAACGCACTGCGGGGGCTATTGCTCGGGAAGTGGGTGTCGACGACTACCGGGCGGAACTCCTGCCCGACGAGAAGGTGGCGGCCATCGACGACCTCGTGGACGAGTACGACGGGGTTGCCATGGTCGGCGACGGTATCAACGACGCCCCGGCACTGGCGAGCGCCACCGTCGGCGTCGCAATGGGAGCCGCCGGCACAGACACGGCCCTCGAAACGGCCGACATCGCGCTGATGAGCGACGACCTCTCGAAGCTCCCGTACCTGTACGAACTGGCGAACGACGCCAACAGCGTCATCCGGCAGAACATCTGGGCCAGCCTCGCGGTCAAGGCCGGCCTCGCGCTTGCCGTCCCGTTCGGTCTCGTCCCTATCTGGGTCGCCGTGCTCGCGGGTGATGCCGGCATGACGACGGCCGTGACCGGAAACGCGATGCGGCTCTCGCGGGTCCGGCCGGAGAGCGGCGACGGTTAGATATCACCGGCGCGAATGTCCGCGATTCGCTGGCGGTCATACAGCATCTCTTCCTCGTCGAACTCGTCCGGGAACAGCTGCTTTGCGGCGCGTTCTGTCTTTGAGAGGTTGAGAATCGGGCCCTGATACATCCCGCCAGCCGGATACACAGCGCCGTTCTGCACGGCAGTGAGCCGGCTTGCCGTGTCGTGGTCCTGCAGAAACGCGAGGTACGTGTCCTCGAACGCCGCATCGGTACGATGGGTATCCGTGTACAGCATCAGCACCTCCGGATCGATCTCAAGAAGCGGCTCGTAGTCGATCGTCCCCCGGTCGGACGTGAAGCTCTGGATCTCACTCCCGGCGAGTGCGTCGCTCACACCCAGATCGCGCCAGTGCTTGTACGCCGTCCGGTCCCCGAGCCGGTACGGATAGAACGTCTCCGGCTCAGTCGACCCCGGTGACAGGAGCGCGATTTCCGGCCGCTGGTCTTCCGGGGGAAGCCGTCCCTGCAATCGACCGAGGAACTCTTCGTGGAGATTCGAGAGGGCCCGGAACCGGTCCTGTCGCTGGAACACCGCTGCTACCTTCTCGGTCGCTTCGTACAGGCTGTAGTACGGATAGTCCTCGTGCCAGGAGTACGTCGAGAAACTGGTGTTCCCACAGAACGGGCCGACGCGTTCGTGCATCTCCTCGACATCTGATCGGTCCCAGTTCGGGATGAGATTCACCATGTAGTTGGGGTCGATGAAGTGAACACCAGCGTCGATTTCGAGTAGCCGCTCCTTCGAAATACCGTCCTGCCACAGTGAAGTCATATCGCCTTTCGACGGCGAAAGTCCCGGCACGTCCTCGTAATGCCACGTACGGTACTCTCCGGTGAGAACAACTGCACTGGGTTTGGTCAGGCCGAGTGCGACGCCCATGTCGGCCCAACTGGCGTTTTCTGCGACCCACGTCTGTGGAACTGTCTCGAACGTCACCTCCCCCACTGGTTCGACGGTGACGCGGTAGGACCTGTCCGTGGCCGTCGCGTCGGCCGGTTCGGATTCCGTTGCTGTTGTTGTGTCCGTTCCCGTGGCGGTCCCCGACTCCGACGGGTCTGGGCTGCTGCTTCCCGTACATCCAGACAGCAGTCCACCAGCGACGACCGTACCGCCACAGGCGACATATTCCCGTCGTGTCAGCCCTGACTGGTCATTTGAGTTACTCGCCATGTATTTAGGCTAGCCTAAAAATCATAAAACGGTTTTGGTTCCCGTCCCCAGAGCGTTTCCCATCGAAGCGCGGCTACCGGTCGAGCCTGTGCAGTTAAACGAGCAGACAGAAAATGTTCTGAAAGACTTTTCGGATACCCGTCATGGCTGATTGCTGCCAGCGATGATCGGTGGGGAGCGGCCGCTCGATTGGACACTACAGAGCCAGTCCACTGTAATATTAAGTAGACGCCGCGAGTAGCGTGCATCCGGTATGGAACTCACATGGCATGGCCACTCGACGTGGCACGTGACAGTCGACGACACCGAGTTGCTCATCGACCCGTTTTTCGATAACCCACACACAGACACCGACCCAGAGGAACTGGACCCGGACTACGTGTTGTTGACCCACGGCCACGCCGACCACATCGGCGACGTGGACCGCTACGAGGGCAGCGGGCTCGTGGCCACGCCCGAAATCGTCGAGTACTGCGAGGACAACTTCGGCGATTTCGACGCCGTCGGCGGCATGGGGATGAACCTCGGCGGCACCGTCGAAATCGACGACGCCTTTGTCACGATGCACCGGGCCGACCACACGAACGGCATGGATACCAGCTACGGGACGAGCGGCGGGATGCCGGGCGGGTTCATCATCTCGGACACGAAGCCGACACAGGTCAGTGACGAGGAGTCGACGACGTTCTACCACGCCGGCGATACCGGTCTCATGACGGAGATGCGCGACGTCATCGGGCCGTTCCTCGAACCGGACGCCGCGGCGGTGCCGGTCGGCGACCACTTCACCATGGGACCGATGCAGGCCGCCATCGCCGTCGACTGGCTGGACGTCGACCACGCGTTCCCGATGCACTACGACACGTTCCCGCCAATCGAAATCGATACGCAAGACTTCGTCAACGAGGTCGCGGGCACCGGCAGTGACGCCGAGGTCCACGTCCTCGACGGCGACGAGACATTCGAGCTTTAATCCGGTCGCTCCACGTCGGTCACGGTAAACCGCGCGCCGCCGTCCTCGCTGTCATCGACGGACAGCGACCAGCCGTGCTCTTTTGCGATCCGGTTGGCGATGTAGAGGCCGAACCCGCTGTTTTGCTTCTCTGATGCGTAGCCCGCTTCAAACACCCGTTCCGGCGGCGAAACGGTGACGCCGGGCCCATCATCTGCGACGAAAAACCCCGAGGACGTGGCCCCGACGCGAATCGCAACGTCCGGCCCGCCGTGTTCGACAGCGTTCGAGAGTAGTATCTCGAGAAACAGGCGCATCGACTCCGGGTCCGCCAGCAGTCGCCTATCCGATGTCACTTCGAGCGACGCGGCTTCGAGCGATAGCGAACTCCATACGTCCCAGACAACCGTCGAGAGCCACTGCTTCTCGGGTTCGAACTCCGGCGAGTCGCTCGACGCCAGCGAGACGACCTTATCGACAATACTGGAGAGTCGGTCGATGGACTGCTCCACAGCGCTAACGTGCTCGTCGTCGGCTTCGATCTGCGAGAGGTGGCCGGTCGACACCTGAAGTTCGTTTCGGAGTTCGTGTGCGGCCAGCAGCGCCACTTTCCGGAGGCGTTCGTTCTGCTGTCTGAGGAGCCGCTCGCGCTCTTTCTGGTCGGTGACATCCTGCGTAATACCGATGAGACCGGCCAGCTCATCGGTTTCGTCGTACCAGGGTACCTTCGACGTTCGAAGGTGTTTCCCCATCGACGGCGAGAACTCGTGGATGTCGAGGATATCGGTCCCGTCGTTGATGACCTGCAAGTCGTCACCGCGTGCCGCATCCAGATACGTCGCCCCGGCGGGGAGCCCGTCTTCGTCCCGCCGACCGAGTAGTTCTGGGGGCGCGTATGAGGCATCGTTGAGCAACAGATAGTGCCTGTCAGTGTCTTTTACATACAGGTGTTCGGAGTTCCGCTCGAACATCGTTGCGAGAATCGTCTCCGGCCGGGACGCCGGCCGCGCAGCCATCGTCTCACTGTTTTCGAGTGTCTCACCGATTGTGGCTGCCAGCTCCGGCGACCCGAGGTCGTCGTCGGCGACCGTCCGAATATGTTCTCCATGGTCCGCCTCACTACCGTACATGATTACTGGGAGGTCCGGGTAGAGACCGGTGGCCGCCTCCGCCAGATGTCCGCCTGCCATGCCCTCACACGTCACCGGAACGACGAGGCAGTCAGCCGCAGTACGTAGCAGTGTCGTATCGACGCATTCGGGCTCTGTCGTGTCGACCGTGGCGTCGATTGCGGCCTGTTCGAGTGCCGCCTGTAACCGCTTTCCGGTAGCAGGCTCGGCGGCGATGAGGAGGACGGTCGGCGGGGACATCGACACGCCCGTAGTTTGTACTGAGATTGTAAATAGGTTTAGTAGTCATGATAAAAATAAAATAGGACCTAATAGCGGGACAAGGCCGTCCGACTCATATTAGCCATTGCTGTCCGCAGCGGACAGTCGTCGTCTGAATCCTCCCGCTGAATGGCCCAAGTGGCCGCGATAACGCAATGACACAGCACGGTGCCTATCTTCCGCGCAGGGAACTGTGCGGTGATAGCCGATAGAGCGTGCCGTCGATGGGAACGGCCCATAGCCGCGAATGACACTCAGTTGAAATAATTCACAACATCCGAGTATCCGGGCGGCGTATGGACGGGTGTGTCCGAAACGTACGTGTGTGCACGGTGCCAGGCCGGCGTCGAGCGGGACTTCGAGGTTCGCTCGATAATCAAGACCTGCGACGACTGTGGCGAGAACGGACGGTTCCTCCACAGGTCGCTGGTCGAGTCGCTCGCTGAGATCGCTACGGAGAACCGGCCTGACGGCTGGGAGCAGATGACGCTTGACGAGCGGTTCGAAGCGGCGCTGAAAGAAGGGCTTATCACGGTCACACGGACGTGAGTCCACGATTCCGTCAGGACTGGCCCTGCGAGCCGAGGCTGTGACTGGTTCGACTCAGTCCCACTTCGCGCCGGGGTTCGTCACTGCACCGTTGGCGGCGGAGCCGAAGTCGCTGTGGTACTTCGCCAGCACGCCGCTGTCGTAGGTCGGTTCGGGGTCGTAATCTTCGAGGCGCTGTGCCATCTCGTCCTCGCTGAGATCGACCGACAGTTCGTGGTTGTCGATGTCGATGGTGATGGTGTCGCCGTCCTCCAGGGCGGCGATGGGGCCGCCGACGAACGCCTCGGGAGCGACGTGGCCGATGGAAAAGCCGCGAGTCGCGCCGGAGAACCGGCCGTCGGTAAACAGCGCCACGTCCTCGGCGTGGCCCTGGCCGGCGACGGCCGAGGTCACGCCCAGCATCTCGCGCATGCCGGGGCCGCCCTGTGGTCCCTCGTTGCGGATACAGATCACGTCGCCGGATTCGACGTGGCCTTCCTGCACGTACTCCATAGCTCCTTCCTCCTGCTCGAATACGCGGACCGGCCCTTCGTGGTGGAGGTGGTCTTCGCCGGTTATCTTGATAACTGCGCCGTCGGGCGCGAGGTTCCCGGAGAGGATGCGGATAGCGCCGCGCTCGTGGATGGGGTCCTCGACTGTGTAGAGATAGTCCACGTCGAGCTCCGCGACCGTGGGCGGATTGATCTGTTCGAGCTCCTCCGCGATTGTGTTGCCTGTGACCGTGAGCGCGTCACCGTGGAGCAGGCCGGCGTCGTTCAGCGCCTTCAGGACGACTGGGACACCACCGACTTCGTGGAGGTCGTTCATGACCCGCTCGCCGCCGGGCTGGAGGTCAGCGATCTTGGGCGTCCGGGCGCTTATCTCGTTGAACGTCTCGATGTCGAGGTCGATGCCGGCCTCCGCCGCGAGCGCGAGCAGGTGGAGGACGGCGTTGGTCGATCCGCCGACCGCGACCTGCAGGGCGATAGCATTCTCGAAGGATTCGCGGGTGAGGAAATCGGAGGGGCGGCGGCGTTCCTGAACCACCTCGACGGCGAGTTCGCCGGCCCGACGGGCCTCCTCGTAGCGGGACTCGTGTTCGGCTGGCGGGGAGGCCGACCCCAGCGGTGCAAAGCCGAGCGCTTCGGAGATAGAGGCCATCGTGTTCGCGGTGAACATCCCACCACAGGAGCCCGCACCGGGGCAGGCGTGGCGTTCCATCTCGTCGAGTTCGCCCTCGGTCATCTCGCCGTCGGCGACCGCGCCGACGCCCTCGAAGACGTTCTGAATAGTGACCTCGCGGCCGTCGTGCTCGCCGGGCATGATGGAGCCGCCGTAGAGGAAGACGCTGGGCAGGTCCGTCCGGATGGCGGCCATCATCATGCCGGGCATGTTCTTGTCACAGCCGCCGATAGTGACGATGCCGTCCATGCGCTCGCCGAAGGTGACAAGTTCGACTGAGTCGGCGATTATCTCACGGGAGATAAGCGACGCTTTCATCCCTTCGGTTCCCATCGAGATGGCGTCGGAGATGGTGATCGTTCCGAACTCTATCGGCATCCCTTCCGTGTCGTCGATACCCTCGTAGGCAGCGTCAGCCACGTCGTCTAAGTGGACGTTACACGGCGTGATGTCGGCGGCGGGGTTCGCGACGCCGATCATCGGCGAGGAGAGGTCCTCGTCGTCATAGCCCATCGCGCGGAACATCGCGCGGTGGGGAGCTTTCTCGTATCCCTCCGTCACCTCGGTACTCCGCAGGTCCGGGTCTTTTTCCGGACGTTCTTGCCGCTCCTGATTGCTCATATTTCACCGAGGCCATGGGCAACCTTAAATAACTTGTACTCGCGCTAACGACCCACACAGAAGCACGGCGAAACCCACCGGTGACAGCAGGTTCTTTTCTGTCGGGAACCTCCGCTGCGGTATGCCGACGGTCACGACCGCTGCGCGACTCCATTTCGGGTTTCAGAACCTCTCACTCGCTCACGAGCGCCTCTACGGCGGCGTCGGGCTTGCGCTTGACGAGCCGCGGCTGACCGTCGAGGCGACACGGGCCGACAGAGTCCAGTGTGACGACCCGGCGACCGAGCCGTACGTCCGGCGCGTGGTCGACGCGCTTGATGTACCCGGCGCTGCTGTCTCTGTCGACGAGCGCTTCCCGCGACACGTCGGGCTCGGCAGCGGCACACAGCTCTCGCTCGCGACGCTCATCGCCATCGTGCGGGCCTACGAACGGACCGCCGACGCACGGACATACGCGCCACAACTGGGACGGGGCGGCCGGAGCGGCGTCGGGGTGGCGGCGTTCGAGTCGGGCGGGTTCATCGTCGACGGCGGCCACCCAACCGAGCGGTTTACAGCCGAACCACCGGCGGAGGGTGACTGGGACGTGCCGCCGGTGCTGGCGCATCACGACGTGCCCGCACACTGGCGCTTCGTCGTCGTCGTGCCGGACACCGACCCGGGTCAGAGCGGAGACGCGGAGGACCAGAGCATGCGGCAAGCCGTCGAGCGCGCTGACCCCGGCATCGCCGACCAGATTTCGACGTTACTGACCCGCCGAGTCCTCCCTGCGATTGCGACGAGAGACCATAGCGACTTCGGGCAGGCCGCGGCACGACTGGGCCGACTCAACGGCGCGTGGTACGCTGACGAGCAGGGTGGCGTCTACCGCCCGCCCGCTGGCGAACTCGTCGACTCGCTATCGAGCGCACCGGTCATCTCCGGGGCCGGCCAGAGCTCGTGGGGTCCTACCGTCTGGGGTCTGACGACGGCAGACTACGAGTCTGAGGCCCGCGAAGCAGGCGTACTGGCGCTCGATGCGGCCGGCGTTGAGGGAACGGTCCGCGTCGTCGCACCCCGGAACACCGGTGCCTCGCTGACCGAGTAGCCGAAGCGGAACAGCGGGGCGACTCGATGCGAGCCGCTGGCAGTAACGACGACTCTTGCAGCCGCCATTGTGGTTATCCGTCTCGACGGCAAACCACCGCCGATGACTGCACTGTTCTCACCGCTGGAACTCCGCGAGACGACAGTCCCGAATCGCGTCATGGTTTCTCCGATGTGCCAGTACTCTTGCGAGGCCGGCGACGGCCTTGCTACCGACTGGCACCGCACGCATCTGGGCTCTCGTGCCGTTGGCGGCGCGGGGTTGGTCATGACAGAGGCGACCGCCGTCGAAGCTCGCGGACGCATCTCTCCGGAGGATCTGGGCATCTGGAGCGACGAGCACGCGGCGGCGCTCGACCCGATTACGGAGTTCATCAGCGAACAGGGCAGCGTGCCCGGCATCCAGTTGGCCCACGCCGGGCGGAAGGCCTCGATTGAACGACCGTGGGATGGGCACGACCCGCTCCAGCCCGACGACGGCGGCTGGGACGTCGTCGGACCGAGCGACAACCCGTGGCCGTACGAAGACGACGAGGCCCCGCCGACAGCGGCGCTTGATCAGGACGGCATCGAGGACGTTATCGATTCGTTCTGTGCCGCCGCCGAGCGCGCACTCGACGCCGGCTTCGAGGTCGCGGAGGTCCATGCCGCCCATGGCTACCTCTTGCATCAGTTCCTCTCGCCAGTGACGAACCACCGCGAAGACGACTACGGCGGCGACTTCGAGGGGCGCACGCGGCTAACACGGAAGGTAACCGCCGCCGTCCGTGACCTCTGGCCCGACGACAAGCCGGTGTTCGTCCGGATCTCGGCGACAGACTGGCTCCCCGACCGCGACGCATTGACCGTCGAGGACTCCGTGCGCCTCTCGGACCGACTCGCCGACATCGGTGCGGACTTCATCGACGTGAGCGGCGGCGGCATCCACCCCCAGTCCCGGCCGGAGTACGCCGGCCCGAACTACCAGCTTCGATATGCTGAGCGGATTCGCGAGGCAACCGAATCGGACATCGCCGTCGGCGCTGTCGGCGGCATCACGACGCCCGAACAGGCCGAAGCCGTCATCGCCAACGACCGGGCCGACATGGCTATTGTCGGCCGCGAACACCTCCGGGACCCGTACTTCACGATGACTGCTGCGAAAGAACTCGACGCGACCGACGGAATCGAAGGGCCGCCGCAGTACCGTCGCGCCTGGGGGTTCTGAACCGGATTAGACCTTATCGAGGTCGAGGTCGACGGCGTACCAGTCGAGGACGAGCAAGAAAACCGCGCCGACGGCACCAGCGGCGACGAACGCGATGAGTACGTCCGTCGAAAAACCTACATTTTCCTGAACTTCCACGACAGGGGCGCGTAGTGCGCCGACGACGAGGGCGACGAGGAAAGCCAGTGTCGCCCGGCGGTTGTAATCAAGCGCACGACGGACGACGCGGGCGATGGTGAACAGGCCGACAAGGCCGCCGAGGATGAACGTCACGACCGGCACGGCGGTCGTGGTCACGTCTTCGGCTGGCCCGCCGGTGGCAAGCGCGATGAGCGCGTCCACGAATTCGGTGAGTGCCGTCGACATCCTGTCGTACTGGCCGAGGATGATGAGTAGCAGTGACCCCGAAATGCCGGGCAGAATCATTGCACTAACACCGATCATGCCGGCGATGAAGACGAACACGAGACCACCGCCGTCGGCCGCGGTGTTCGACACACCGGAGACGTAGAACGCGAGCAGGAAGCCGACGACCCCAGTCCCGATCTGGACCGGTGAGTCGACCGTGAGACTGCGCAGTAACACCAGCGCCGAGGCGGCGATGAGTCCGAAGAAGAACCCAAAGAGGAGTTCCGGCGTCTCTTTGCTGGCGATAGTGACGATTCGAGTCACGATGACGACGGCGGTTGCGACACCGCCGACCAGCGCGAGCAGGAACCAAATATCTATTTCGAGGAGTTCGGAGAACGCGCTACGGACATCGACGCCGCCGTCAACGGGAACGAGCGCGCGAACGAACCGAATTATACGGCCCGGGGTGACGGCGGTAATCGCGGCGATGAGTCGCTCGTAGACCCCGGCGATAAGCGCGATTGTTCCGCCGGAGACACCGGGGACGCCGTCCGCGCTGCCCATACAGAGGCCGATGAGAAACGTTCGAATCCACGCACGAAGCGGCGGCACCGAGCCCCAAATCGTTGACAGAGCGCTCGGGTCCCGGTCGGGATCGGTGGTCATCACTGAACGCTTCCAGCATCACGCCCAAATCCCTTGTGGAGTTACATCGTGTTGTGTGGTTGTCACAACAGCGGGTATGGTTAAAAAGGAGTCCGCGACAGCGCTAGCTTCGCTGCGAGAGCGTGAGCACGCCGTTCCTGAGTGTCTGGACTGCCCCGGCGGCCGGCAGCTCGATGTCGAACTCCGTCTGGAGGTGCGGGGCGTCGACGGCAACGATGGCTTCCGTTCCGATGACGTCGACTGTCACGTGGTCGTCGCTAACCTGAAGCGAGCCAAGGTCGACAGCGACCGTCCAGCTGTCGTCGTGGTCGGTGTGCGAGACGTGTAGCGGCGACCGCTCAGTTTGTGCGTCCATTCGTCACCCATGAGTATGTGTTACATACATAAAGGTCCCCGTTCGGCGCGTGCCAAAAGAGATACGCCAGACAATACAGCGATCTGCCATTACACGGCCGGGCTGAGATACCCCCATGCCTGCAATCTGTCGCCGTCGCCGTCGATCCACCGTTCGCCGATGTCGTCGCGGTAGTAGCAGTTCGGGATCAGGATGCCATCGACGCGCTTGTAGGCCTGCTCTCGCGCCGCTTGCATCGTTTCGCCCTTGCCTGTGACGACCAGCGGCATCCCGCTTTCGCCAGCCACCCGCCACTGGCCGTCGGCTGCCGCTCCCGGTTCGCTGCTTTCGCCGGTCGCGCGTTCCGCGTCCGCAACGGGCACGCGCTTCGCGTCCTCGATGTGGATGCCATCGCGGCTGTCGGACTCGAAGACGACCGCGGCGTTGCGGGAGTTCTCGTCGTAGGTTTGCTCGTCGTCGAACGGGAACGGCGGGAGGACGACCCGAACCGCGACCTGATACCCACGATGGACCGCCAAGTCCGGGTCGCGCCCGTTCGCCAGGTCGAGGAAGAACTGCCCCGTTCCAGATTCGAAGGACTCCTCTTGCAACGTGATTGTGGGATATCCGAACCGCGGTGTGAACTCCAGTGGATAGATACCACTGTCGTTGACGATACAGTTGATGTCGATGCTGCCGACGTGCCCCTCGTCGGCGAGCCAGCCCTCCAGCCTACCGAGCGTCTCCGTGAACAGTTCCCGCCAACGATGGCGTGACCCTCGACTCGGAGTTCCTGTGCGATTTCGCCGGTGCCGATGTCGCTGCCGACCCAGATGTCGTCGAAGATAACGACATCGGCCCAGTCGAGGTCCCCGCGCCAGTCGTCTGTTTTCGGGACGAACCCGTCAGCGATCTCCTGATCGCTGGCGGCTTCGATG
>NZ_AOLQ01000037.1 GCF_000337775.1 Haloarcula vallismortis ATCC 29715 | reverse complement strand
GGTCAGAATTTGAGCGATTTTGATATAGCCATATACAGTTTATCAGGCACAGAAAACTCGAATATTCACAGACAGAGTGGCTGAAACGGTGGAATTGTGATTTTGTGATTAGGTTTGTATTAGTGTAGTAAGCACCACCAGTTTTACCCGGATCGCCGCTGTACGGGAAGCATGGATCGTCTTCCGCCTGAGTACGACGCTACTCCCCGGGATGACGCCCTCGAAGCAGCCATCGACAAGCGGCTCGTCGATATCGACTCCGGACGGTACCGAACCAACGTCGCCAGCGTCCTCCGAAAGTTTGCAGCGTGGGGACGGAACCAGCACGGTATCACGAGCCCAGAGAATATCGACGACGACCTCTGTCGACAGTACGCTCGTGGCCTGGCGCGTGCCGAGGACCGAGACGATATCTCCCCAGAGACAGCACGACGGTACTTCGCCTACCTCCGCTCATTTCTCACCTGGGCCGTCTACGAGGGCCTGATTCAAACGAACCCGGCCAAGACCAACCACGCCGAAGACCCGCTTCCAACCGACGAGACAGAGAGTGACCAGCAGTACTGGACCACACGCGACCGAGAAGCCATCTGTGCGACTGCCACTGCCCGCGTTGATCAAGCCGGCGAAAGCGACGACATCGACCGGACAGCGGCGTACCGCAATCAGGCACTTGTCTTCCTTCTCGCCTACTCTGGTGCTCGCAGCGCCGAACTCGTCGCCGTCTCCGACGATGAAGACCGCAACGGCCTTCGGTGGCGGCACGTCGATCTCGACGCTGGTACGATGCAGGTGTTCGGCAAGAATCGCACTCGTGAGTCCGCGCCAATCCTCGACGACGGTCTCGATCCACTCCGGCGCTGGAAGCAACTCCGGGACCCAGATGATGACGAAGCTGTGTTCCCCAGACTCGACAACGCTGCGAAATCACTTGACCCGACGCCGTCAATCACAACCCAGTCAGCACGAAATATCCTCGCTGATCTCTGTGACTGGACAGAGTATGACTTCAAGGAACCCCTGAAGCCCCACGGCGCTCGCCGTGGCCTCGGACGAGAAATCTATCGCGAAAATCCACAACTAGCCCAAGATGTACTCCGTCACAAGTCCATCGAGACGACCCACGAAGGCTACGCCCAAGAGGCTGCAAAGCGGACACGCGACGAAGCGAACGATATCATCAACGGCGAGTAAGTTGTCGGCCGCTCTTCAGAGGGAATTGACAGACGCCCTCCAATTGAGTCGTCAGCGAGGTGAGAATGTCTCGTGTGTCTTGGAATCAGTTCTACAACCGACGGTAGATGACGATTCCACCGAGAACAGCCACGAGAATACTCCCACCGATGAGCAGATTCGTGGGTGAGCCGCCCGACGGCTCGACATCTGTGGTCGCGGTCTGAGACGGTGTGTCCGTCACGTTCGGAGTGATTGCTGGCCCACCACTACTAGTCTGGGTTGGGGTTGATTCCTCGGTGTCCGTTTTGGTCGAGCGTCCAGTCACTTCGGTCGTCGTCGCTGTTGGCGTGTCACTGGGCGTCGGTTCCGTTACTGTCGGTGTGTCCGTCGCTGTGTCGCTGGAGTCGCTCGAGTCACTGCTGCTTGAATCGCTATCACTGTTATCGTCGTCGTCATCACTACTACCGCCGGAACTAGAAGAGTCCTCCTCGGTAGGAGTTTCTGTCTCAGTTGGAGTTGGTGTTGGCGTCTCCGTTGGCGTCGGTGTGGCTGTTTCCGTCGGCGTTGGTGTCGACCCATTATTATCGTTGGTCTGCCCGTCGACGCTGAGGACGCGCCCTTCTGTGCCGGTGACCGAGTAGGCACTGCCGTTCTCGTCACCCAGCGCTGCGACATTCACCGAGGACCCGACAGTTCCGGGATTCTCGGCTCGGACAGTGACGGTCGCAAGTTCCACCGGGCCGCTCTGGAGCGTGTTCATTCCCGTTGCCGCTAACTGCACTGATTCCCCGCTGTCGGGCTGTTTGGCGTACGCTGGGCTGTCGGCATACTTGACGCTCTCGATGGTCGCGACGCTGCTATCGTTGAGCGACACCGTCGCGTTGAACGTACCGACACCACCGCTGGCCTCAGCCACCACCAAATCGTACTCGACGGATGTGCCCGGATCAACGCTCTCTGCAGCCGGCGAGAGTCGAACCTCTGTCCCGCCGGCACCAGAGACGGCAACAGTACTCCCAATCAACGCAACGCTAACTAATACTACCCTCATGAGACGAGCAAGTTGCATCGATATTGGTGAAACTAATTTCCGTAGCATTAAATAAATCGAAATTATATTTTGAATTAACGCTGGAATACTTCATGTCTAGAGGTCACAGTCGCACTCGTGAAGGGATCGAACTCGTAAGTGAGCAGGCACGGCCGCTGTTGGCGGTCGTTATGACCGTATTACTCGTCACCAGCCCAGTCGCCGCAGCGGTCCCGACCGGCGCATTCGCACAGGCCGGCAATGTAGGCAACACCAGTACGGACGCGGGTAACACCGGCGTCAGCGCTGGCGCCGGAAACACGGCTGTGACACCCGACCCGGTCGTCGGCTCGGCGAGCCCGACCGACCCGAACGGTGATGGACGTTTCGAGGACGTCAACGGTGATGGCAGCTTCGACGTCGTCGACAGCCAAGCGTTGCTTGCTCACCTCACGAACGCCTCCGTCCAGAACTATAGTTCGAGTTTCGACTTCACTGGTGACGGACGAGTCACCGCCAGTGACGGCCAGTGGCTCTACGTCCAGGCAGTCAATCCAACCGAGACCGACGCCGACGGCGACGGGCTTAATAACACCGTCGAGGTCGCGCTCGGCACCAACGCATTCGACACCGATACCGACAGCGATGGAATCGGCGATTGGACTGAAACCAACGGTGGCAAGCCCATCGACACGGACAGCGACGGCATCATCGATGCCCGTGACGCCGACAGCGACGGCGACCGCATCCCTGACATCCGCGAAGGGACCAAAGACACTGACGGCGACGAGACGCCCAACTACCGCGACACCGACGACGACGGCGACGGTATCTCGACGCGCATGGAAGCGCTTGACGGCCAGAACTACAGCCACGACGTCGACTTCGACGAGACGGTCAACTGGCTGGATACGGACGCCGACGGAGACGGGACACTGGATGGCGTCGAGGGCACCAACGACAGCGACAGTGACGGGATGCCGGACTATCTGGACAACGATCGTGACAACGACGGACTCCCCGACAGCTATGAGCGCAACGTCACGAAGACCGACCCGGCCAGCAACGACAGCGAGTCCCCTCTGACGAACTACACCGAGGCGGACAACGACGTCATCGACGGGATGGAGGATTTTGACCAGGACACGCTGGGGACATACATCGAGTACGCCATCGGCACGGACCCCTTCGTAAGCGACACGGACGGTGACGGGCTCTCAGACGGCTTCGAATACCGGAACGACCAGTTTGACCCGCTCGACGCCGACACGGACGGTGACGGCACAACCGACGCTTCGGGCGACCTTGACGGTGATGGACTGACCAACGGTGAGGAGGCCCAGCGCGGGACCCTGGTCGACCGACCCGACACCGACGGCGAGTCGCTGAACGACAGTCGCGAAACCGAGCTGGGGACAGACCCGACGCTGCCGGACACGGACGCCGACGGGCTGGACGACGACGAGGAACTCAGTTTGGGGACCGATCCACTCGTCAACGACACTGACGGCGACGGCGTTCTCGACGGGAACGAGACCTTTGAGACGGCGATGGACAGCGAATCGACCGGCGCCACTGTCACGCTCCGGACGAACGGGTCGGGGGCCAACGTCACCATGGAGGCCAAGCCCGACTTCTTCGAGAACTCGTCGGCCAGCGCCGGCCCGACGATACAGCTTGAGAACCGCACAGCCTTCGAGAACGCGACGGTCGAACTCCCGGTTGACGCCTCGGTCCCCGAGACTGAGTACGAGAACCTCTCTATCTATACATGGAACGGCTCCTCGAAAGACACCTGGAGCAAGGTCGAGACGACCATCGAGAACGGGACGGCGAAAGCCACTGTCGAACACTTCTCCTATTTCACGGTGCTGGACACTGATGAGTGGGTCAGCGCGACGCAGGTCAGTATCGGCGAGCCGGTCGACTTCAACGCCAGCGACTCGTTCCGCTGTCGGAACGCCTGTAACCTGACCGGCAACTCGACCGTCGTGCTTGGCGGGGAACCCACGACGCGGAAGATAATCATCAAACAGGGCGGGGACAGCTACGAAGTGGTGCCGCTGAGCAATGGGCAGACCATCGAGAAGTTCTACGACTACGGGGACGCCGAAATCAACTCTCCGCTTCCGGTTGCGAAAAGCGACACCAGTCGGCTGTTCTTCTGGTCCGGGCCGAACGGCCTCAGTCTGGTTTCACTGCACGATAAACCGCGAGATGGATCCGGTGCTGCTGTCTCGTTCGAACTCTACGAGTTCCCGATCAGTGATGGGAATTGGGTTGTTCAGGACGATCCCGGAGACAAATACGGCACGACGCCTGACTGGAGCTGGAACGACGACAACACCGATGGTGGGGCGTTCCGGGGCGGGCTGACCAACGCGACGTTTACCATCAAACCGAGGTTCAACGAGGAGGCGGTGAAAGACCCGATTACTCCCGGCCGACTCAATGACTGGGAGATTCTGTCCGGACGCGCGACCGACCCAACCAACGAATCACTGGCAAGAGACCAGAACATCACCATCAGCGTCCCGGGCGACCCCGACGAGAGCGCCTCCAGTAACATCAGTGGTGACACGGGTTCCGCCAACGTCACGTACGATCTCACGTCTGGTGATGACCTCGTGGTGGTGTATCAGACCGAGCAGACCAACACCAGTCCGGCAGCGAGCGTCGAGGTGACCGGTGCGAGCGGAACCACAGTTTCGAAAGACCTCGCTATCGGGACCGTCGGCACCGTTCAGACGACGGTCAACGTCTCCACGCTTGCTCACGGCCCCGCGAACATCAGCCTCTCGGCCGACGGCGTCAATATGCGAGCGGAGGTCGTCCCACGCGAAACCTCCGACAGTGACGGGGACGGCATCCGCGACTCTGTAGAGAATCAGACCTGGACGCTTCCGACTGCCGATGCAAGTACGTTCTCGACGGACCCGTATGACGCTGATACTGACGGAGACGGCATCCCTGACGGGGAGGAGATCATCTACAAGACTGAGGCCGACAACGGCACGCTCACGACGAGTATCGCGGTCGCAAACTCCGACCCGACCGAGGTCAACAGTGACGGGGATGAACTCACCGACCCGGAAGAAAACCGCGGGTGGAATACCTACCTCGCACGCTCGCCCTCGACAGCCGAACAGTTCGTCAGCGCCCGCCAGAGCGGTGGGAACACCCTCGGCGTACTCTGGGAGCAAAACGTTAGCTCCGACCCGCTGTCGACCGACACCGACGGCGACCTGCTGGACGACCACGAGGAGCGTCGCCTTGGGACCAGCCCGACTGTCGCCGACTCCGACACCGACGGCAGTGACGACTACTACGAGGTCTCGAACGACTATGACCCGACCATCCACGACCACAAAGCGCCACTGGTCGAACCGCTTGAGGTCAGCGCCGACAACACCGCCCGAACCAGCTACACAGCTCGCGTCAGCGTTTCCGACCAGAGCGGTATCTCTCGAATCGAGTTCTACAAGGCTGGGAACAGGCAGTGGTCGGGTCTAGGCGATGGCGCGACTGCCAGAAACTTCGACGCCAGCATCGAGGTCGAGCGTGACGCGCTAGACGCCATATATACCGGCGCAACCGGCTTCTTCACGCCGGTGACCATCGACGCCAGCGCCACGGATATCCACGACAACCGCAAACGCAAGGAGCTTAGCGGGCCAGACACGTTCGGACAGGCGGCTGACAAATACGCTAGCTTCCCGGCCAGTCCTGGCAAAGGCGGCTTCGTCGCCTGGATGGGCCTCTCCTCGGGCGCGTCAACGGTGGTCGGCGAGACCGTCGCAGGCGTCGCCCAGATGGTCTCCGACCCTGGCGGCTACGCGAGCCAGATGGCCCAACTGGCGACGACCATCGCCAACAACCCCGCGATAATCACGAAGATGCCCCAGATGATGGCGAGCCAGCTCCGCCAGCAACACGAGACCCGCAATCCCTTCGACTCCCGCGAGCAGTACTACCAGGAGTTCGGCGGCGGCTGGTCGCTAGGCTACTCGGCCGGAACGGTCGCCCCGGCGGCGGCTTCCGGCGGTGGAAGTGTCCTCCAGAAGGGACTCAGTAGCTCCTCGAAGCTCAGACGGCTGGTCGACGCCGCGGACTCGGCGGTGCCCTCTCGGGTGCCAAACGGCGTCAAGCCGACAGCACTACGGCGGGCTGGGAAAGTCGACGACGCGGTGCCCGACGCGGACGTGCCGACTGGGCGCATGAGCGCGAAATTAAACGACATGCCCGGCCCGCGCCGCCAGCGCACCACCGAGCAGTTCGACCAACTCGACAGCGACGGCAAGGACTACCTTGGTGACACGGATATCGACGACCCGACGCTGAAGGCTACTGACCTCTTCCAGAACACCGGGCCGAAGGGCCGCCGCGCGCTGAACGACCTCGCCGAGACCGACCCCGACGCCGCCGACGCGCTCCTCCAGATGGACGACGCCGCTACCCAGTGGCGATTTACCCGGGCCTACGATAACGGCGAACTGGACCGTGACGAGATGGCGACGGCTCTCAAGCGGTACGATAAGTTGGATAGCGATGGGAAGGACGAGTTCGACGATCTGCTGGCACGCAACGGGGACGACGCGGCCGACTTCGCAGGCCGCACGGACTCGGACACGTTCGACGCCATCATCTCGCCTTGTGGGGCTCGCGGTGCACCGTCGCTCGGAGGGGCGGGCTCGTTCCGGACCGACCGGTATCACTCGGTCGCAACACCGCCGTCGACCCTCGCACAGAGCGGTAGAAGCTGTCCCGAGCTTCCCGACGACGTGGAAGATGACCTGCAGGATGCTCTCGTGAACGTCGATGGAGACCTCAATGCCGACAGCGTCGACGGGGTCAGACGGTCTATCAATGAGTTAGACAGGGATGCACAGGACTCCGCCACCAATCTCATCGAGAGCGAAGGCGCTGACGGCGTCTCAGTTACGAATGACGCAACTGATCTCAGTGACGGCAGCGATAGCGTTCTGACTGACGGGGAGGTCGATGACCTGGTAAGGGCCTACGATACCTACAGCGACAAAAGCTATGGCCGCGATGTCAGGGACATACAGGACGACATCGATAACCTCGACCGGAACGATGTCGACGGTCTCGACGACGCTATCAACAGAGGAACAAGTAGCTCCGGCGACGATATAAGTTCGAACATGAAGGGTCTCGACGGAGAAGTAGAGGTAACCTCGGACCTCTTGGACAGAGACGATATCGACGCCAGCGACCTTGAGATGGACAAACAGATTAGAGAGGATAGCAGTTGGGAGACTGATTCCTTGCAGTCGAGTGATTACAACAGCAACACCGACATCGATAGCGATATCGATGGCGGTCCGGCCTACGAGGTGAAAAACTTGGATTACGAACCCTTTGCAGAGTTCTCAGGAGCGTACGAGGAAACTGCTGATTCACTTGATGACCTCAGAACAAAGCTCAATACGTTCGGTGCCAGCGGTCAAGACGAAATTGTCGTTGTGGTTCGACAAGATGCCGATACGGAGTTCCCTCCAGAAGTCCAGCGTCGTCTCTCCGGGCAGCTGAGCGGTGCGGAGTCACTCCGTGATCTCGGCGACCAGATCGAATCCAACTTCGATGGTGTCGAAGTAACGTTCAAACAGTTCGATGAAGTAGAGACCTCGTGATGGAGGGTGTTGCACAGGCGGGCTTCTACACTTGGGGCCCGAACGGGGTAGAACACGTCTTCGACGAGGTACTGAGCGTCGCCGACCACGCAGAGCTGGCTTACAGTTGGGATGGCGACGAACCTGCTACAGCAACTGATATCGGCCTCGGCGATGTGCTCCTTCTGCACGCCGATGGGACGGAATTTCGGATACGATTTGAACCGGATGACGAGACTGAACGTCGGTTAAAACGTTTTCTGGGCTTGAGTACTAGCGCACGCTACCTGACGGGAACCGATGAACACGGCGATCAGTACGAGGGATACACAGCAACGTTCGTTGACCTAATACGCTGGCTCTCAATTGCACTCGAACCCGACTACGTATCAGTTAGACATCCAGTGAAGGATGTTCGACCATCACCACTCGAAATAATGCCAACTGAGGGTGAGTTCGAAATAGAGCGTCTTCCCTGGCTAAGCGTCTATTCCCCCTCACTCATAGACCAGTTCGGGTGGACAGATCGAATTTCGGCTTCACCAGCCTGGACCGTTGAGGAACTCGACACCGGTGCTGTGCTCCTGATCAAGACACAGGAGCCGTGGGCTGATGTAAGTCGAGACCATCCACTCGATAAACATCTTCTGGACGGTGATGACGTGTGACCGACGCTAGTGGACCAAATTCAGTTATCCTCGGCGACCCCTTCGCCGCTCTCGACATCGGTGAGTACGGTGCAGACGTGTGTGTCCACCGCGACGACATTAGCACAGAGTTCCCGAACGAGATTCTAGAACTGATTCGTGTCCAAGTCGATGAGGACCGAGACCTGCGCCGCGTTGACTCGGGACAATTCGTCCGTAACGTCGTTTACGCTGACTCTGACGACCGCCACTCAGTAATCAAGCAGATGCTCGCTGACGTTCCCAGCGACGCTACCGACGACGACCTCTACGTTTCGGCGTTGCTTCGGGACGTAATCCCGCCGGCGTTCGTCCGGCTGGACGGTCCCGACGACGAGAACGTCGTGACGAAAGTGATAGGTCTAGATACGGACGTGAGCAAGATCAAACTCCTCGTGAGTCTGGGGCGGGTAGCCCAGCAGGACGACTTCACCGCCGAGGACCTCGACTCGATGGAAGGGGCGCTGGACACGCTTGCTGAACTTGACGACGATGAGAATATCGACCGGTACATCGAAGCGAAGCTGCTGTAAGCAGTGATGAAGACTGTGAGTAACGTCTTTGATGACCGCTCGGTATGGTGTAATCCTGCCTCGAATGGGATATGAGCTCTCCAGCGATGGTGCCTGTCCTGAGTCAGTGACAGCACGGAGTTATGATTTTTATGTAGTAACACGTTGTACATCGATAACGTCCTAGCTACCGCAGTGGTTGCTGAAACGTCAGAGGGATACGATGTCGTCATCGGAGAGAACCCCAATGGCGATGGCCACATCGCACTGTATATACTGGGCTCGACGATTATCGGTGCCACCAGTGTCGAAACAGTTGAAGACACGATCGAGCGAGAGAAAGAAGACGAACAGAGTGACGAAGAACTTACCGACGAAGAAGAGATTGACGATGCCCCCGGTACTGAACAGGACTGGCGACTCAGCGAGCGCGAGAAACTCTGGATCAGGACTGTCGGTGACTTCGCCCTCGACGTCTACAAGGCATCCAACATCTACGACCAGTATTCAGACGACGATGATGACGATATCAATCCCTCTCATCAGGAGGTGACGTTCTTCGATATGCAGAAAGGCCAAAGCGTCCTCGTTGAGTCCGGTAGTGAGAACGTCCTCATCGACGCTGGGTCGAAGTCGACAGGTAGCTACAACAACTACGCCAGTGACCTTCGTGAAGAGGTCAACGAGAATCGTGAGAACAGTGAATACGGAGAGCCGATTACGATCGACCGATTGGTCATCACGCACGGTCACGAAGATCACATTGCATTCGTCGACGATCTGATCGAAGATGATCGATTCGATATTGAAGCAGTCTACTGGAATCAAGTAAGTGAGGCAGATCCCGAAGGTAAGGAACCTGATGACGAAGCGCTGGCAGCTATTGAGGCGGCCGAAGCATCGAGTGATCTCACCTACCACAAAAACACGGAACTAGAGAGTGGTACTGGCGACAATATCGAAGCGCCCGGGACGGATTTCGAGATCGTTAACCCAGAAACGTTAGATGAGGAAGATGGCGATGCCGACAGTGAGTCGTTGGCGATGACGATTACTATCGACGGACGGTCATTCCACATCGCGACTGATCATCATGTCAATAGTGATGTCCAAGCCAACAGCAACGTTGATGTAACCACGACCATGCATCATGGGAGTTCTAACTCCGAGGCCGGACCCCCCGACAATACTGTCGAGTGGTTCGAAGGGATGAACCCGACATATGTCGTATTGCAGGTGTCTGGTGTAAATAGAGTATCACATCCGACCGATGAAACCCTCAATAATATTAACAGAGTGGCCTCGGTGGAGCACCTCTACATCTCTGACGAATACGGGGGCGTATCTTTCACCGTCAAAGACGGCGATATCGAGGTTGAGGCACAGCAGGATGCACCGACGGATCCCTCCAACTGGTCACCAGACAGTTCAGAACAGAACAGAATCACGCCCGGAGACTCACGTCGTATGACGCCATAGGGAATACCCGAGGAATTGTTATTGACAGACCACTGTCTAACGTAGTATTTAGCCAGACTATTTAATATCGCTCTCGTTAATCAATGAAATATGCGCGAGCTTCTCAATGAAGAAACATACATTGTAAGGTTCGAAGGGATATCTGACGGGTACCGGGCAGAATTCAAACATCCTGAAATGCTAGAGAGGATGAGCGAGGATGTTGCCCCATACGAATTTTGTGATGTTCACTACACACTGCTACCGATGGAGGGGCGGCACAAGAACGCATTATATTCGGTTCGGCTCAGGCTGAGTGCAGATCCGACTGACACACCAGGTGAAATCGGCGATACCGTCTCCAGTGCTGTACTTGACCTTGAGACTCTTGACGAAGACAAGCATATTCTTGTTCGTGGCTGGGACGACGAAGAGAACCTTCTAGTCAGACACCTCCATTTTTCCTCGTGGTGGGACGGCCAAGATGCCCCCGAGTACGAGTACCTGACCATCGAACTTGAATATCTCCAGCGGACACGGACCAAGCCCGATCCAGACCCAGAATATATTGAGGACTGCCGACAGTCCTTCCAAGAACAGATCGACCGCTTTGACTGCTTGTCCGTCAACGATACCGCGTTCTAGCAACGATGCTTCCACATCGCGACCGATAACTGGTCCTATCACCTCAAAAATGATTCAGGATGCGAGCAAGAGAAAGAGGATGGACAGAGTAATGACGAAAAATGGCTTGCGGTGGCGGTATGTCGACCTCGAAGCCGGCACGATGTAAGTATTCGGCAAGAAACGAACCTGAGAGTCTGCGCTGCTCCTCGACGATGCCATCTCCTACTCTGGCGCAACGACATCTTCACACATTGGACACTCGGCCCAGATACCCTCCGTGCCATCGTCTTTCTCGTATTCAACCAGCAGCCACGGAGTTGTGATACGCTCGTCGCAGTTCGGACAGCGACCGAGACTCTGCGTGTCATCAGGCATGGAACGGGGATGGAAGGGGCGTGTGACAGTGTTCCTTCCACGCAAAAATTGCCCACCCTCGAATATAAGCGTTTAGCCACTGTTTCGCGGTAATTAACAGAATATGTGCTCTGTCGTCACGGTCACACCCACCCAACCGCTGGGCAGTAAAATAGAGAGTCCGACTCGTCGTCTTACTCGCCTGCCTCGTCTTCTCCTGGCTGGATATCTCGAAGTCGATCACTGATCTCCTGCTCATGCTCTTCGAGGAGCTCGTAGAACTCCGCAATCGTCTCCGCAGCAGTCTCACCCTTCGACTTGATCGTCACTCTGTCTTGATCGCGGGTGCCAGTGCCTCGATCCAGCCTAGCCTCCATACTGCACCCAAAGTCTGTTCGTTCGACCTTTTCAACCGAATCTGGAGCCGTATCCGGCCCTGTGTCTGATTCTTCTGACATGGGTCTTCTCGGGACGCTCTCATTGGAACGCCCCTCGCCCAGTTGGGGCACACAAAACAGCCGTCAGTCGCTGCTCTCGAACGCGCCCAGACTGGCCTGTTCACTCGGGACAGACGTCGTGACCGGCAGTGTCCGGTCACTAGAATCCGTCTCTGTCTGCTGTTCTGACCCGGACCGGCTCTCCTCCTCGGCCGTGTTCTCGAAGGCGTCGGTCATCCACCCGTGAAGATCCTCGACCGCCTCGTCGTCGAGTTCGCGAACGCTCCCACCCATCGGAGAGTACGACGTTTCCCACGCCCGCTGGAACTCGACAGTCAGCGAGTTACCTTGCACGACTTAGGCGTCGAGATTCAGGAAACAGCAATTCAGCGCGCTCATGCGGGCACACAGTGGGTCCTTGTCTTGCCCGACAAACAGCGCGTCTGGCTGTTTCCGACCGGCAGTCAAGAGCATTCGACCGCTCCCGCAGGCTGGGTCAAGCACCGTCTGTCGGTCCTCGGTATCGTTCTCGTCGACGACACCAGCAATCTCTACCATCGTCTCACAAACGGAGTGAGGCGTGAAGTGCTGGCCGAACGCATCGCTGGACATCCCATACTCCTCGTAGACCGCGCCAAGAACGTCAGCATCGGTGGCCGCCATCCGCTCTTGGAGCTGGCCGAACGCTTTCGAGAAGAGGTCGACCGACCGCTGCCCGTCGGGGTAGTCCATGTCGCCGCGCTCGCGATAGTCGTCGACGATCTCCAAGTACGGATCGTCACGGCGCTGGAGTGCGAACAACATGAGGTTGACCCAGTCCCGGAAAACCGTGTGTGCGCTGTGCCCGCGCTGGCGAATCTGTGCAAGCGTTTCAATGATTTCGTCGACGTCAATCTGTGGCGAAGCCATGCTCTCTCAGCCACCAGAGAGGCACAAAATCCGGCCACCCCACAGTCGGGAGTCTGGTCAGGCGTTGTACTGGCGTTCCCAGTCGAGTCGGGCTTGAAGCTCTCGACGCCCACGATTGGTGACTAGGTAAGAATTCGTCCGTCCGTCTTTCTTCCCTTTCTCGAGGAGACCTTTGTCGATGAGCGTATCTAGATTCGGATACAGTCGGCCATAGTGGATCTCCTTCCGGTAATACTCTTCAATTTCGTCTTTGATCGCAACACCGGCCGGTTCGGATTGCCCAGCGACCACGAACAATAAGTCTCGTTGAAACCCTGTCAGATCGTCCATATTGGCTGGTTGAATACGAAGAACAAGTGTATTGCCATGACCTCGCCGCCGTCACTCCAAATCGTACAGGTCCCTGACCGAGCGTCGATAGTGATCCTGACTGGAGTCTGGGACTGGATCAGCCTCCTCCGGGTGCTTCGCGATGATGCTAGCGAACTGCTTTGGAGGCTTCCAACTACCGTCTACTTCTCGGGCTTCGGATTCTTCGACGACTGCGTGCTCACCGTCAGCAGTGACGTACAGCACGCGGATTCCCGGTTTCTCACTCAGCGGCCCCCTGAGCAACTTTCCAGTCCGTGTATTGACCAACCACTCGAGTAAGAGTCCAGCCCGGCACTGGATTGCATACAGTTGCACCTCATCCTCTTCGGGAGATTCTGTGCGACCGTTGTCGGCCCACGACTGGGGCAGCGACCGATTGTCGGTCTCGTCTTTCCAGCGCCACTTCAACTTTTTCGGACCAGTGTCACCACGTCGGTATTTACTGCTCATGATTGGATTCTCTCAGCCATCGGAGAAGCACAAAATCCACCGCTGGTTACCTCTGAGACAACTTTTTTGCTGTTTGAGTGTGTGGGTGTTAGTACGAGGACTCATCATGAAAACAGCCGAGTCCCCCACCACGACCAGCGAATGCTCGCTCCCAGATCAGCGGGTTTCCCGCCAGCCCAGCGGCACCCGCAGTCTTAATTTCCAGCAGATCCGAGACGACCGGTCAGCAACGTGGAACGCTGCCCTCGATGCCACTGTCGAGGTCACGAAGGGCGGCCGTCCAGACCTGTTCCTCGTTTCCGTCGACGACGACTGTCCTGCGAACTGCTCGCTGGCCGAGCATCCCAACGGGACCCACGCCGGCTGGTGCAGCTGTGAAGTCTTCCAGGCGACGACTGTCTGCCCACATCTCTGTGTTCTTCGCCAGTACGCTGCTCTCAACAAACTTGACCTGCCAGAACGAACGAGCGATAGTTAGTCGTCGTCAGCCGTGTACGCACCGCTTCGGTGTTCGATCCTGTGGACTTCAAGTACCGAGGCATCGTGTGCAAGCACACACGCAAGACGGTACGTTCCAACTCGAAGTTTCCAGAACGGCCCGCCAGTTAGCGGTTCTAAGAAATCCTTTGGCTCCCGCCATGCTGAGTCGACAACCTCGTCTAATTTCGAAACGATTCGATCCTGAACGTGCGTATCGAGGTCACCAAACTGCTCAGTCGCACGCTCAGTGAACTTCCACGTCCACTCAGCGTCACTCGTCATTACCGTCTTGGTCCATCATTGCACGGACTTCCTCACGTGAAACCAATTCAGCATTACCCGCCCGAAGATCATGCTCGCTGGCGGCAATCTGTTTCCACCCACTCCGACTAAATGCGGGTTGTTTCACTGCATCCCGAGCGACATGGCGAAGGAATTCACTCCGTGAATTGAACCCCTCTTCTTGCCATGTTGCATCGATGTCTTCAAGAAACGATTTGCTCAATCGGAGGTTTATTTGTACCATCTCTGGACCACCGTTTCCAGTATCGCTGTCTGCATCAGACATATACAAATGCTACACGCTGGTATAGTATAATTCTTCACCTATTCTGAGACGTACGGCTGCGCTGTCGAGTAGTGGTATCGTCTCATCAGTCGCTCTCAAACTCGACACCAGCCAGCGGTCGCACGTCGACGCGCCTGACCCGATCGTGATCGAGACACTGGCACAGTCGTTCTCGAACCGTTGCCTGCGAACACGGTTCGATACCAACGCCTAACCGTGGATCGTCTCGAATCTGGACATACGCAGCGTCGACGTCCAGCGCCGTGTGCTCGACCCGACACCAGATCGTCTTCGCTCCAGTTTGGTCTAGATCAGTCACGTACCGAGCAGCCACTGCCTCGTGGCGAAGTTCGACGAGGACCTGTTCAACGAACGACGCGACCTTAGCTGGCGACCGGAGCGCTGGCGGTGAGTCAAAAACGGTCCCAGAGTCGTGCTGTGCTACTGTTTCGGAAGTACTGGTAACTGGGCTCCGTTGAAATCTTATTGGTTCGATACCTTTCGTACTGAAACCCCGTCGAGAATTGGTGTATCGAAGCCTATATTGACAGGCAAAGAGCAAAAATACGTATGCAAGTTCGCTCCAGGCATAAACCGCTCCAGACGCCGGAGCAACTGGGCGGGCGGTTCGGTCTCGTGGCCGGGTTCTACGTCGCCGCGTTGCTCTCACCAGCGCTATTATTCGTCGTAGTACAGTGGCTGGGGCTAGCGAGTTGGCCAGCCACACTCGGATTGCTTGGCGCAGTGGGGGCAGCCATCACCGCCGTTGTCGCACGGATCGTTTCCCGGCGGGGCGAACTCGTTGCGTGGTCTGATTCCCCCTGGATTTCAATCCTCGTCCCTGCAGTTGGTGTCCTTCCAGTAGGTCTCTATCTCTTCCAGTTCATCCTTTTCATCGGGTTCGCCGTTACGGATCTTCAGGCGGACAACACGGCCAATTTCGTTGGATTCATCGGCTTTTTCCTTGGGATAATAGCCACACCACTGGGCGAGTCCCTCGTCCTCATGGCTCGTACCCGACTGGCCAACGCGACGGTAGACGATGCCGACACCGCTGTTGAGTGGACAGCAGGGTGGCCGCGACGCGCTCGGCTTTGGTTCATGGCCGGAACACTCGCCGTCATCGGCCTTCTCGCTGGACTGGCCTTCTGGCGACTGGAATGGAGGGCGGTAACGACTGTCCTACCCTTCGGGACGGTACTCATGATCGTACTCAGCTCAATGGTTTCCGAGCGCACGTATCGCACGACGTCGGTGGGACTGGAACAGCGTAGAGAGGGGAGATGGTTCGTCTCCCGTCGCCTCATCCCATGGTCGAGGTTTGATGACTTCAGCGTGACCGACGACGCAATCGTCCTGCACCGGGCGTTACCCCACATCGACGTTCGATGCCGGCGCTACCTCATCGACGATGAGGCAGTTGTCGCGGCACTCGAAGACCATCTTGACCGCCGGGTCCCGTAGCGTCTCTGTATCCCTCGATTAGAGTGACCGGTCAAGGTTGTGTGTGAGACAGATGATGGTGAGTTCTCGAAATTGTTTCCACCAGTCGTGTTTTTCGGAGCTTTGAGGCAGAGTAAAGCGATGTGCTGATGGAGTGTGTAGCGCTGTTTTGAGAACTTCGAGGAGTAGCGGGCGACAGCTCTCTGGGGCCAAGTGAAATGCCTGCTCGACGAACCGGAACAATCGCGACTTCGGGAGCGCCTGCATCTGGTCAACCTATCTGGCGAACGTGTAACTCTCTAAGGGTTTCACCCATGGAAACGCTGCTATCTAGACAAACCACCGTTTTCGACAAAGTGCTTTCGCCGTCCCGGAGTCTGCGGTTCTACCAGCTGAAAGGCGGCCGATATCTTCAGGCGGTGCGGTCGCGGTCTGGTGATAGCTGTCGCTAACGCTGCCCCCGACCGGCCACTGAGGGCCGCCCGCCCGGCGGCCCTCAGTTCCTTCGTCTACGCACTCACATCAGGCGGATCGTATACTTCGCCCCGGTCTAGCATGTGGTAGATCGACACCAGCATTTTCCGAGCGCAGGCTACGATTGCCTTCTGTGAGTTCTTCCGACTAGCTAGCCGCTCATAGAAGCTGGTTAGATACTCATCGTTACAGGTGTGAACTGCTGTGTTCGCAGCTTGGACGAGCAACCACCGGACACGACCCGATCCACGTTTCGAAATACTCCCCTCGATCCGCGAGTCGCCTGACTCGCGGATCACCGGGTTCAACCCAACGTAGCTGACAACCGATTTATCACCGTCAAATCGACTGATTTCGCCTAACTCGGCGTAAATCGTCAACGCCGTATAGTAACTTACGCCGGGAATAGTCATCAGCAGCTGGGTCTCCTTCAGAGACCCAGCGCGCTCTTCGATCGTCTCCTCCAGATTACGAATCTCTTTGGTGAGCGTCTCAATCAACTCGATATACGACTCTAGCAACGAGTCCCATGGCGTCGGGATCGAGAGTTCCCGCAGGAACTCTCGTCCCTCCACGGTCAACGGCTTCACGTCCTCAGTGATGCCGTGATCGGACAGGAGCCCGTGGATCTTGTTGGCGTATTTGGTACGGTTTTCTACCAATGTCTGTCGCCCGCGCACGAGTGCGCGGGCTTCCCTGACTTCGTCGGATGGAACGTAGCTCTCCGGGACAGAGTTCAACCGAACCATCCGCGCTAGCTCTTTGGCGTCGACGCGATCAGTTTTCTTGTCAGTGTCGGCGATCTGGTTCAGCTCCTTCGGGTGAGCAACAGTCACATCCAAATGTTCCGACAGCGTATCGTGGATGTGGTAGTAATTACTGGTCGCCTCAAGCGCAGCTTGAGAACCAGCATACCGCTGGGCGAGGTCGTCGAGCTTCGCGTTCTCGACGCGAAGCTCTTCGACGATCTCACCATCTTCGTCCATTACTGCCACCTGTGCGTACCGTTTGTGGACATCAATTCCGAGGTACATAGTCTGTTCACCCGGGACGCCAGTGCGTGAAGCAGAGATTCACCTATTCGGGCTTTCCCGGATGCCGCGGGGCGCGGCATCCGGGCTGTCACGCCCATGACTCGGCTTCTTTCGCACACGGACCAGTCAACAGAACGTGCTCTGTAGCACAGAAACCCTCTCGGTCTCTTGCGCCCCATATCTTGTTTCACGCTCTCCTAGGGTAGCAGCGTTTCCATCAAGTCAACAGAGTCAGAAACTCCGAAAATAAAGTAGATTTCCTTATTCAGGAGGAGCGTATCCTTTCACTATGCGGGTAGTGCCAGAAGGAATATCCTGTGTATGAATAATATGATCACCAACAATTGAGATTCCAGCCGAGTCTGAAACCCCAGCCGAATCTGAGAGGGAAACTGAATACTGGCCTATCTCTGAGCCATCTGCTGCATCATACGTGACTATGTCATCATTTAGAACCGAATACACAGTCTCGTTGGAGCATGCAATTGCTGGGGTTGGCTGTGAGGCTAGCAATGTTTCCCACGCTATAGATCCGTCATCCATATTATATGATCGAATCTCCTTCTCTCCAGTTACAAACACTTGGTCACCGTTGCTGGTCGCAAATCCCATAGAGAAAGTATTAGATGTGCGGAATCCGACACTATCATGCTTGAAGGACAGTTGTTTAGTACCGTCTGATAGTGAGTAAATAAACATCTCAAATATGGGTTCTTCGCCAGGGAGGCTTGTATATGAACATGCTATAATATTATCCCCTTGAATAATAAGTGAAAAATAAGGTTTAATGGGCTCTTCTGTGATCCAAACGCGGTTGCCTGAATCACGGTGATAAGCTGCTATTAGGCCCTCCTCAAGGTGATCCAAACTGACGATAATATAGTTAGAAGTTAACGCTTCAACAGTATCAAGCCTATATGAACTTTCGTTTAATCCCTCGCCACGGGTTTCTTTCGGCGTAATTTCCCATATGGAACTGCCATCGTCGATATTTGATTTTATAATCGAATTATCTGATCTGGTGTATAAATATCCATTTTCAGCCGATATTGGGGTGCCACCCTCTCGGACCCAATTTTGATCCCCGGTAGAGCGATCATATCCAATTATGCGATCTCGGGTAGAGATAATGACCGTTTTTCCGTCAACTATTGGCCCGTACGCATCAAGATTAGAACCAGCCTCCCACGTAGTAGAGCCATCGTACTCAACTCGGCGAACGTTGTTCTCATCAACTATAAATGTCGTTGCGTCGGTGATGTATATGCCACTAGAAGAAATGGCTGTGTCCTTTAATTCGTGACTAAATACCTCTGTAAGCTCTTCGGGGTTTTGGAAATCATCCGAATATCGCCCACCAGCTGCGAATTCGCTTCCAGCAAAGTTTCTCGGATTTGAGAATGTCCCCGATTTAAATGAACCCGGTTGCGGTCCAGTTGGTGTCGATGTATCAGTATCTATTCCAGAAGTGGTGGTAACATCTGTTTCTGCCTGGGTTGAATCGATTGAGGAAGAGTTTGAACACCCTGCGAGCACGGTTGTTGCCCCTGCAGCGAATGTTGCCAGTAATGAGCGACGTGATTGCATATTTGTATTCTATTCATTCCAATATTTAAAGCTGTTTTCTGCAGTATTTATACTATTTATCGCATCGGATATTAGATCTGATAACAATTCCAGCCGTCAATTAGATTGCGCGTGGAAGCGGTGCTTCGCTTGCCGAATTGATGTTTCGACTCCCCAGCGTTCCCGAAAGTTGCGACTGAACTGTTCGAGGTCGTTCGCTTTGAAATCCATATCGGTAAGGAATGACTCGTGCTTCCGACTTCGATTTCGCGCACCGACTTCCTTGGGCGGGATGGGTCATGACAATGCGCTTGGCTTGGTCGCTTCGGTGAACTCACCGAATGAGACTGTCTCAATGGTCTTGATTTTGGAGTTCTCGGTTTCGAGCAGGTCGTCGACAGCATCGGCATCTTCTGCTTGAGCGAACGAGTCGATATCGTCAGTAGGGGACGTCTCCGCTTTGGCTGCATCAAACAAATCACTGATACCCCCGATATCTTTTGCTTGGATCAGATGCCTGTTTTCACCGCCAAGAGAGTCAGTAGCGATTAGTCAGTGTGCACACGTACTGAGCAGGCGTTGCAGCCAGCACCACAGCTAAAGAAACTTCCTTCTCGCCGCTCGGTCAGAGTTCTGTTGCCTGCATCTGCTGGTGGGCGTCGGGATTGATCACTGGGATGACGCCCTCGATCTCTTCCTTGCCGTACTCCTCGCGAAGCAGATCGTGGATGTCGTTTGCGAGAGTAACGGCCTCGTCTTGCTTGTTGGAACTCGCCTCGGTCTCAGGAAAGTCTGCTGGCCCGACACCCTCGACCACGATGAACAGCTGGTCGTCACTCATTTTCGACCGCCTCGACGAGTAGTGTCGTCTCTGGCAGGTCGTCGCGAGAGGTCGACAGGAACTCTGAGGTCTCCAGCGTTTCCTCGACCAACTCGACCAGTTCCTCCGAGACATCGCCAAAGTGAACGATAGCGTCGGGATCGGGGTAGTTGTCGTACTGCTGTGCAGTTGTCTCGGCTGTCTTGTTCTCACTCATGATCGGTAGCAGAGCGCCCTTTGTGGGATGCCCCTCACCCCGATGGGGCACAGAAATTACACGATGGCTTGTTCACAGCCATCCGATTTATCGCGATGAGCCTCACCTGTCTCCAGAAGCGGGACCGCCGGACCGGCCTGCCGGTCCAAGGTGGAGCGTGTCCCCAGAGCGCTTGCGCTCGGGAACCGTGAGCGTGTGATGAAGCGAAAGAAGGGCTGGTATGACTCCTCGATTATTGTGCGACCACGTTCCCATTCTCGTCGATGGCATACCTGAGTGGGTACACGTTCTCGTCGATATGCGTCGCCTTCTTCGGTAGCGTCTCGTTCAGCCACTCTTTCCGGTCGGCGTCAGTCTGAATGTCCTCGTTTGGAGAGTGGAGGCTGAACAGGTCCATGCTGACCCAGCGGTTGATCCGTAGCTCGCCGGACGAAGAGTACACCTTCACGCGCTTGTTTTCGGCGTCGACGCCACCAACAACAACTTCGGGCGCGTCTTCGGCTGTTTTCAGCCCGTCACCGATATCTACCGCGTCGGGGTCGATATCGAGGTCGTCGCACTGCTGTGCAGTTGTCTCGTCTGTCTTACTTTCAGTCATGATCAGTAGCAGAGCGCCCGCTGTCGGACGCCCCTCACCCCGTTGGGGCACAGAAATTACGTGGCGGCTTGCTCCTCGGTGTCCGATTCGTCGCGACGGATCTCGCGTGCCCGCTCTCGAAGGCGAGACTGGACTGGCGTCCGGTTTTCGTGCTGGTTCTCGTGGGCGAGATACCGCTGGATCGTCTCGATTGAGTGCATACAGTTGATGCCAGCGACGATTGGTTGGAGATGACCGGCGTCCAACAGCCGCTCTGGTGGGAGTTTGTCGAGAATCGGGTCAGGGTCGCTCATGCATCCCCCTCCCGGAAGTCAGCGAGTGTTGTTTTGCGCTTGTACCGACAGTGCGGGTAGTCAGCCAGCAGCGTCTCATCGACGGCTTCCCAGAACCCGATCTTGTGTGGCGCAACCGACTGCCAGAACCGGGCCCGTGCCAGTGCGGCCGGAACGCGATGGCATTCCTCGCGATGCCAGCTGTCGCGTTCGATCATCGCCATGTCGCTGCTCCCGCCGGTCGATCCGCCATGTAGGTGTGGGCGAGTTCCAGCCCGGCATCGAGTGTGCTTCGCGTCCCGACCAGTTTGGTTGCGCGTTCGAGCGTCCAGCCATCGTCGCCGCCTTTGAGCAGGATTGTGGCTCCGGTGTCGGGGATGTGCCAGCCGATCGTGTCGTTCGCGGCGGCGAGAAATTCCCAGTCGCCGGCGACGGCCTCCTGTGCTGCGGCCTTCGTGTCGATCATGGCATCCGACCGGCGACCACCAGCGCCGAAATCGCCCAACGTCGCTGTTTCCGCTGGCGTCATGCGAGAACCTCCTGCCGGTCCCAGCCCGCGAGTTCGGCGTCGATAGCGCTGATGATGGTTCGGACTCGTTCCTCTAGAGTGTCAGCTTGCTCACCGTCGACGTCCAGCAGTGAGCGAAGTTCGAGTACGTCCGGCAGGGCAATGCTGTCCGAGCGGCGGGCCACAGCACGGAGGGTCGCGGCCTCAACGTCGACGTTGTCAGACCGCGCTCGAACAGTCATCGCGATGGACTCGACAAACTTCGGAGTGGTTGACCGAGACAGGTCTTCTGGACCACGACAAGACATATTTCGAGACATCCTCTCACCCGCCAGAGGAACACAAAATTAGGCCTGAGGCGGCCGTGTATTCGATTTATGTACCTACGTAGGTGCCTGAAATGCCCGCTCAGTCTGTCTGCGAACCTATCGATTCCCGGCCAGCACTCGGTGAAAATTTTGATATGATTGGTAAATTGAAGAATATTTTAATGAGTGCCTCTCCGCGACTTCGTCCCACCCTCCAAGCCGCTGGTATCGGGTTGTTCATCATCGGGATTGCAATAACGGGATTTGCCGCATACGGTGAGATACAATCTACACCCTACATGATTCAGGTTGACCAGTCCGTCTCTGATACAAACGAACCCACGGTATCGTATTCGGATCTTACTTCCGCGGAGAAAGAAGTATTTGATCGAGTGAAGGATGGCGGAGCAGCCCCAGTTGAAGATACCACCTTGAGTACGTTCGCCAATAACGCCGTCCAGTATCAAGGCACAGTCTATTCGTTCGAAATGACGTATGATCTCGCTACACTGACGATACTTCCATTCGGTCTTGGCATCATCGTCGCCGCAATTGGTGGTGTTCTGTTCTTCTTGACACCGTTCATTACCCGACGCAGTCTACAAACAAACACCCCCTCCGTCTGAAAAGGAAACACTCTGTATTGCTCACACAACAGGGAAACAAACTCATCTGTCACAAATCCGCAGCCAACTAGCCGACCCAGCCACCGATCTCAACTTGTTCACTATCAGTTGGAGCATCGGCTGCTGTCTTCACAACTGAGTCAAACGGTGGTTCAACGAGACGGGGCAGTTCGTCGTTGTACGTCCGATCTGGAGACTTGACACACTCGACCGGGACGATGGGACTGCAGTCAACGCAAGAGCGTGTTGCTCCGTCGAAGCCGTTAATCGTCACCGACCAGGTGACGATACTCGCAACCCGGTACGTGTCCGCTGCTGGACGACGAGTGCTTGCAGACTGGCAGCCAACAGCCCCACAGACGTCACAGGTTAGGAGGTAGTCTCGATCTGCCTCGTGGAAGAGCGAAGCCGCCTGCTCGACGTTGGAACGTCTCTGGAGCGCACACTGTTCGCAGATCGTGAACTGGAACACACCATCCGCTCGGTCGACCTCGTCGGGCCACCGGACGTAGCTGCGTGCCTCGCCGAAAATGTCGGCTGTTCTGTCCCCGCAGAACCGACACCGGTCAGCCGTTGCTTCGGGCTGGATGTCGGTCACCGGGACCACCGTGCAAGTGTTGACTGTTCGCGAGCAGTCTCGACAAGACAGAGAAACCGCCACTTGTACCGTTCTCTGATCGGCTTGTCCTCGCGGTTACTTGCCTGCCCTGGCTCACGATAGCCCGTACAAGTCCAGCCCTTGTCTTTCAGCGCTCGAACCATCGCTCCATCATAATCCGAGCGAACCCACGTCAACAAGAAGCGAGTGTCGCGGTCGTCGCCCGCCAAGAATCGCTCCTGTGAGCGGGCCAACGCCGCTGAAGCGAGGTTTGGCATCCGGACACCAAGGCAAATCCGTGCGGCCTCGACGATAGTGTCGCCGGCGACGACCTCACTGTCGACAACTGGCGTGTCCGTCGACGGGAGAACCCGCCGGGCAGTACTTCGAATAGCTTCTGGGAGATCCCCGATCTCGACTGGTTCGGGACAAAGCTGGCCGTCGACGCCGTACCGGATTCGCTTCTTCGAGATGAGCGGATACCGATACGTGATCGCGCCGACCAGCGAGCCCTGAAAGTACAGTCCGTGGTGGGCGAGATTGACCGACGGGAGCGAGCCCATATAAGAGTGATGCGCCTCGTACACGGCGGCTGCGGTTTCTCTGTCGATTGGCTCAACAACGACGTGGTCAGCGAATCGAACCCCAAGCGGCGCGGTGAACGGGTCACTGTCAGCGTGGATCGGACAGGAACACTCTCTTGTGTCTGTTGGCGGGCGATGCTGGAACGACTGCGGTCGTGTCGATGCTGAGTGGGTCATCCTCTCACCCGCCGGAGGAACAGAAAACTGCCGCGTCAGTCGAGGCTTGGCAGCCGCTCAGCGATGATGATGCCGCCACTCGCCCCCTCCAGATACAGTGCTGTATGCCCGCGGAAATACAGCGTGTACCGGTCTGGAACGTACTGATACCCGGTCGAGAGCGTTGCGATGGTCTTCGATAAGAGCCGTGCCGAGAACAGCGGGTCGCCGCGATGGTTCGACAGGCGGCCAGATTGCAGTGGCTCCCAGTCCTCGAACTCATAGTCGGCTGGCGGCGTCAGCGTCGCCCGTGTCGTCGCGATCAGGTAGTCAGCTCCCTCAACAACTTTGCCGGCTGTGTTCGCTACATCCGGAATGTATTCGACAAAGTCGTTGAATCCAGTCACCGCTTCGTTTTCCCAACTCAATTCTTCTGGATGTCCGGCGACCGGAACAGGCGGGCCTCGGAAGGCCTTGTCGCGAATATGTGCTTTTGCTTCTCCCTCGCAATCGAATGTCTCCCCACAGGTACACTCAAACGATTCATCATTTCGGTAGTAGCCGTCGGTATCCTGTGAACGGACGATTTCTCCATTGTCCATGTGGATGGTATCGACATATCCCCAAGAGTACGACACCTCGATCTCATGCCTTTGGTTTGGCTTGCTGAAGTCGAACCCGGCTTGCTGGTCTAACTGTCCATCCTGGTCCTGAGTCTGATCAGTTGTTGTCATCCTCTCACCCCGCCGGAGGACCAGAAAATTTCCCGACTCAGCGTGTTAACCAACATAGATTGT
>NZ_AOLQ01000036.1 GCF_000337775.1 Haloarcula vallismortis ATCC 29715 | reverse complement strand
GCACTTATTCTAACAGCCGCTGACGCAATCGAGGGAACGTTGGTCTCGTTTGATAGGGAACTTGTCGAACAGGGGGCAGTACGACCAGAGGAAGTACTTGAAGAGTCGTCTTAGCCTGCTAGAACTGACCCTACACGCTTTCTATTGAGATTGCCAACCGCTTACTCACGGTGCCGATTTCGTGGTTATCCGATGAGGGTCACCTGACCGTCGGCACTGATAGTGAGGGGCAGGCTGAGAGAGGTGGCGGCCAGTCACAGATCGCTCTCAGGCCCGCAGGTCCGTGGTAAGAGTGCCCTGTCACACCCGTTGTGACCACTGCAATCGCCGTGGTCGCTCCGTTCGTGTTACGACCACTCACTTCACTCCTGCAAGAATGGGGTCGCTCCCGGGTTCTGCAGCTAGTGAACAGCGGTGTCGGCGGCGGCAGGGCACGTGCCACCGCGTCCGACAGCATCGGGTTCGTGCCGATTCGATCGTTACTCCGGGTTTGTCACAGGGTCAGGCCGGGGACTCCACCACAACGGGTGTGACGCCACCAGTCGTTGCTTTCCGGTCGCTATTCTCTAGGAGGTCCAGGCCGACGTAGCGTTGCTCCAGTAGTTCCTCGGCGGTCTCGATGTCCATCGCGAGGATCTCTGTTTTCGTCTGGTCTCGCCCGACCTGTCTGGTCTTCTCGACGATATCAGTGCCGCCGATCTCGACTAACCTCTCCCAGACTCGTTTGACCGTCTGGCGATGGGGCTCTTTCCCGAGCTCGGCGGTCAGGGCTGTGGTCAGGTCTGCTTTGGTCAGGAACACGCCGCTGCCATCCGTTCGCTTCGTGGCAAATTCCGGCCAGCGTTTGGCGATACTGATCGCGCGGTAGGTGTTCTGGCGGTTCGACCGCTCGACGAACATCGTCTTGACCTTCGACTGGCGGCAGTTTGCGAAGAAATCCAGCGGTGAGGAACTGGGTTCCCGACCCTCGGGCAACTGCTCGGCATCCTCCTGGTGGTCGGGATCGGCCTCCAGTTGCTGGGCCTTCGCGATGGCACTCTTTGCGACGTCGTGGGTCCTCTCCTGTTGGGCTTCGACATCGTCGAGACGGCTCTCGTTTTCGGCGGCCGTCCCGACGGCTGTCGTCGCAACGTCGTGTGTGCGCTCTTGCTGGGCCTCGAGTTCGTCGACGCGCTCTTGGAGGCTGTCGATGGTTGCGACTAACCCCGAAAGAACACTCGAAACGGGGGGTGGAACCTCACTGTCGAGCTGGTCGACAAGCGACTGGAGATCCTCGACATCCGTGCCGTCCTGCCCAATATCCATATCAAGCGCGTCAGCGAGGGCATGGTCAGTGGCTGTGCTGTCGGTCCCGCTGTCTGCGGGGGAATTGGTTCGTGGCATATCTACCACAAGGCCCGTGGCCGGAATCGAACCGGACTGTGCTGACCACAGCACGGGCTAGGCGGTTGTCTCGTGGTACTGTCCCGCTGTCTGGAGGTGCTGCCTCGTGGCAGCCACCGGCTGGGGCACATGCCACGGGCGGACGGGGTCGATCCGACGGCCCTCCGGCATCAGTCCAACACCGCCCGGCGCTCGATGGCGACATCGTGGGCGTAGTCACCGCGGCGGTACTGCTCGTAGTAGTTCTCGACGGTAGGGAAGTCGGTCGTCCACTCCGTGTAGTGGGTGAGGTCACCGACCATGTAGCGGAGTCGCCACTCGTCGGCCTGTGCGGGCGCTGTATCCCGTTCAGTCGCGGCTGAGGTGTCGGCCCATCACACCTCACCTCCGTCGAACGGCCCAGGACGGCTGCTGTCGCGTTCGACGAACGCGCAGTCTGTCGTCGGGACCGTGAACGACAGGCACCCGTCAGCGCGCTCGACGGCGGTAGCCAGCTGCTGACGGGTGGCTGTGTCTGGCTCGGACGCCTGCAGGCGGTGGATCGTCTCGGTGGCGAGGTCGGCCAGCAAGACACCCGTGATGAGTTCGGTCTCCTGCGAACAGACCAGCAGCAGGGGGTCGCTGTCGGTGGTGGTGATGGCGACGATCTCGCCGACGGTCGGCTGGGTCGTCATCGCGCCACCTCCCCGCCGCATGAACGGCTTGTCAACGGGTCGCGACTCGGCGGCAAATCGATAAACTGTGAGACGATATCACAGCTGTTTTTATTACCAACCACATACCGTTCGGTTGGGTTCTGGTCCCCGCTCCACTCCCTCTTGAATCCCCCCAAATTCATCGATTGGCCCGGGTCCAGAACCCGTCGTCGTGGATGACGACTCCCGATGGTGTCCACGCCACTCCCCCCATTCCATGGCTGCCCACCATTTTTCTGCTGCTCTACATGGCAGAGCCGTGCGTCTTGATGGCGTGCGGATGGAACTGGAACATTGGGCTTCCTGTTGAAGAAAGACTGCCTACGGACGTTAACCCTCAGCCGACCAAACCTGTTCGAATCAGGTACATAAGAACTAATTGTTAGACATGCATTATATCTAAACGGGTTCGGGTTGCTGCACCACTCGCTTAGACAGACTGACTGCGCCAGCGAGTGGGCCATATCCAGAACCCGTCCGTGCCTCTGACAACCACGGATGCCGGGCGACTCGCTGTGTGCCCAGTGTCGCCCGGGTTTTACTCTCTGGTTAGAATATAAAACTTGTTTGATATTGTCGTGATAACACTGAGTCATCACGATTGCTCACCTCCAGCGACGGGACGGGGCTGCTCACACAGGACTGCAAGTGTTTCTCCCTGGCGCTGGAGGGCTCGTCTGCCAGCGTCAGTCAGCGTATACACGTTGGTGCGGGCGTCGAGTTCGTCCCGGGTGATGAGGTCCAGTTCGGCAAGGCGGTCGAGATTCTGGTAGAGGCGGC
>NZ_AOLQ01000035.1 GCF_000337775.1 Haloarcula vallismortis ATCC 29715 | reverse complement strand
ATGCTCTACCCCACTCACTCCCCACTACGGTTATATTGAGATAAACCCTACCATGTAATCGTATGTCACAACAAAGCGTCCAGGAAGAGCTACACGTCGACCAGTACACACTCGGGTTAGTCGGTCCCGACCAGGAGTGGGCTGGCACAGTCGCCGACGGTGGCCGGGTCACAACGTACACGCCGCCGGGCTGTTGGGGGCCGATGATCACACCGTCGTTCCGTGGCGGACACGAAGTCACACGACCGATCCGCGTCGAGGGGGCAAGTGTCGGCGACGCCGTGCCGATCCACATCCGCGACATCGAGGTGACGAGTATGGCGACGAGTACGGGGTCGATGGCCGAACGCGACGGAGCCTTCGAGGATGACCCCTTCGTCGACCATCGGTGTCCGGAGTGTGGGACGACGTGGCCGGATTCAGTCGTCGAGGGCACCGGTGAGGATGCCATCCGGTGTGCCGAGTGCGGCGCGAACGCCTCCTCGTTTGGCTTCGAGTACGGGTACACCGTGGCCTTCGACCACGAGAACGCCGTCGGGCTGACACTCGACAAGGATGGGGCACACGAGCTCGCGACAAACGCCGATGAGGTGATGGACATCCCCGAGAACGCACGCCAGCATCCGATCTTGCTGTACGAACCCGACGGGATGCCCGGGACGCTTGGCCGACTCCGTCCGTTCATCGGCAACATCGGTACGACACCGCCGGTCACGATGCCGGATTCACACAATGCGGGAGACTTCGGACAGAGCCTCATCGGTGCCGACCACGACTACGGCGTCGAAACTGAGGCCGACCTGGAACAGCGGACTGACGGCCACATGGACATTCCGGAGGTCCGCGAGGGCGCAACGCTGATCTGTCCGGTCGCTGTCGACGGCGGCGGTGTCTACGTCGGCGACCTGCACGCGAACCAGGGAGACGGGGAGCTCTCGTTGCACACGACCGACGTGAGCGGGACCGTCACGATGGACATCGAAGTCATCAACGGGCTCGAACTCGACGGGCCCATCCTGCTGCCCAACGAGGAGGACTTGCCGTTCATCAGCCAGCCCTACAGCGACGACGAGCTCGAGGCCGGCCGCGATCTCGGTACAGAGCATGGCGTCGACGTGCAGGAGAACATGGCACCGATTCAGGTGGTCGGATCGGGTGCCACAGTCAACGACGCCACGCAGAACGCCTTCGACCGGGCGACGACGCTGCTGGACATGAGCGAGGGCGAGGTCCGTGCGCGGTGTACCTTTACTGGGGGTGTCCAGATCGGTCGACTCCCCGGCGTCGTCCAGTTGGATATGCTCGCTCCGCTCGACATATTGGAGGAGCGCGGCCTCGGTGCTGCCGTCCAAGAACAGTACGGGCTATAGACCCACAGCGTTCGTCTACAGCTTGAATTGGGTCTTCAGATCCACCACCAGCACGTACGCCACCAGTGCGAGAACAACAACTGAAAACGCGGTCCAGAGGTGGAGATTTATCGACCCCGAACCGGCCCAGTTCGGGATGGCTGACCGAGGAACGGGAGGCTGGAGCGGCCAGAGCAAGTCCGGGGATACGCGTGGATTCGGCGGGAGCAGTTGCTGATTATCGGCGACCAGATGCGAGAGATGAGCGAACACGAACGCGACGGCGAGGCGCACCCGTTCTGTCTTGATCCCATACGCGATGACAGCAATCGCGAGCGGGATGGCAAACGGGAGCGAGTGAATGAACACTCGCCCGGACGGAATGAGGAACAGTTCGTGAGCCAGAGGTTTGTCGATGAGGTCCGGGAACTGGCTCCCGAAGAAGGCGACTGCGAGTAGCTGGAGCGACGGCAGTCGCCGGTCTCGGATGACCGCATACGTTGCGACGGGGAGGAGGGCGATAATGAAGTGCTCGATTGGGAGGACCATGTCTTGGCCTACTGCTCGTCGCCTTCGAGCTCCACTAGCGTCAGGTCCCGGTCTAGCATGCAGTAGTCGTGGGGCGGGTCGCCGATGATTTCGTCAATCCGGTACTCGTCGTCGAAGTCGGCACCGGCAGGCTCACAGTAGGGATGGCTGGGACACTCAGTGTGTGGACAGGGGCCCATCAGTGACGCTTTGCTCCCGGCATAGGCTCCCTTCGAGGGCACGTTCGCCCTGATCGGCGCGGGTTCGACCTCGACGGCCCGCACGCCGTCTTGATGCATCGCACAGTCTAGCGTTTGGCCGCTCTGTCTGACGCTGGTAATCCGGTACCGGGTCCCGACCGTGAGATTGAGACACTGGTCGCGGTAGGGACAGCCCGCACAGCCGCTGGCTTCGCCGTGGTAGACGAACTCCTCGCCGGCCTCAGCGAGGCGCGTCCCGACGAGCGTGACGGTGGTCATACCGGGCTATAGAACGTCGCCACGGTAAAGTATCATGACCGCCCGGTCAGTGCGTCCAGTCTGTCTAGATACGCGTCTCGTGGCACCTGATACAGCGACCGGTAGTCCAGGTCGCCGTCGGCGAACCGGGTCGCCAGTTCCACGGCACCGTCGACGGCGGCGTCGCGGCGCTCGTAGGAATCGGCGTCGCGTTCGACCTCGGGTTCTAGATAGAAGGAGACGTACCAGGCCTCTCCGGTCCGGTCAGCGCCGGGTCGGCGGGTCCGTTTCCCGCGCGTGAGATAGATAGTCGGCAGACACGGCGCCGGAAATTGCTCGGAGTCGAAGACGTCCGGGCGGTACGCGAGGATGAGCTTCTCGTCGGTCTCGTTCCACACCGTCCAGTCGTCGGGGAGGCCCGACAGATCCATACCGACGAATTGGCGCGGACCGGCAAGAATCCGCTGGTCCGTCCCAGAGTCCGCCAGCTCCAGATACCGACAAGCAACTGAGCACTGGAACGTCGAAGCACCGAGTTGCGATACCGTGTGTCCCGTTCGCAGCCGCCAATCAATCCGGCAACAGATTCACATCAATCCAGCGCTAAACACTGGCCGACACACCGAAGAGAACAGTTGACAACCGACACAGTATATAAACCAACGCAAAAATAATGAGATGTGCTAACATACGTGTGGCCCGCCATCCCCGAGTTCGGCCGACCAGCGCACCGAAATTTATCGGCGGTTTGCCCATAAGAGGGCAAAGTTCTTATATGAACAGAACTCGTACGGTAAATAGTATCGGAAACAGTTCGGCACTGATTCCCGTTACCAAACCAGGTCGGAACAGTCCCCGTGTTCCGCCCGGCAGGTCAGCCATGGAAGGGCACACGCGTCACCCTGCGGTGAAGGGGTATTCAGCAACCGTACGCGGCCACATCTGTAGCGGACAGCACCGACGACGAGTACAGCCCCGAGGACAGCCCGTAACGGTCGGCAGTCGCCTGCAGCCACGACGAACTACTGAGATAGCATGAGCAAGAACAAAGAGACACTCGAAGCGCTGAGCAAGGAGTACCGTGACACGATACCGGCGGACCTCCGGAAGACGAACGCGTTCGACTGGTATCTGCAACAGCTGTACGACAGGCCAAAGATTGCCCGCAACGCCCACCAGCGCGTCGCGGATATGTTCGACTACTACGGCACGACCTACGACGAGGAGGCCGGCGTGGTCGAGTACGAACTGGCGAGCGAGGACCCCCTCAACGACGGCGAGAACACCTTCTACGGGCGGGTCATCCACGAGGCCATCCACGAGTTCGTCAACAAGGTCAAATCGGGCGCTCGTGGGCTCGGGCCCGAAAAGCGTATCAAACTCCTCCTAGGTCCGGTCGGATCGGGTAAGTCCGACTTCGACCGGCAGGTCCGGCGCTACTTCGAGGACTACACGAGCCGGGACGAGGGCCGGATGTACACGTTCCGCTGGACGAACCTCTGTGACGTCATTCACGATCAGGACCCCGCCGACGACGTGGTCCGGTCGCCGATGAATCAGGACCCGCTCGTACTCCTCCCGCAGGCACAGCGGGACAAGGTCATCGAAGACATCAACGAGGACCTCGATGCGCCCTACACCATCCGTAACGAGCAGTCGCTGGACCCGGCCTCGGAGTTCTACATGGACCGCCTGCTGGCCGAGTACGACGATGATCTGCAGGCCGTTCTCGAAAACCACGTCGAGGTCGTCCGCTTCGTCGCCGACGAGAACCAGCGGCGCGGTATCGAGACCTTCGAACCGAAAGACAAGAAGAATCAGGACGAGACAGAACTCACCGGCGATGTCAACTACTCGAAAATCGCCATCTACGGCGAGAGCGACCCGCGAGCGTTTGATTACTCCGGGGCGTTCTGTAACGCCAACCGCGGCATCTTCTCGGGGGAGGAGCTGCTGAAACTCCAGCGGGAGTTCCTCTATGACTTCCTCCATGCCAGTCAAGAACAGACAATCAAGCCCAAGAACAACCCCCGTATCGACATCGACCAGGTCATCGTCGGCCGGACGAACATGCCCGAGTACCGGGACAAGAAGGGCGACGAGAAGATGGAGGCGTTCAACGACCGGACCAAGCGCATCGACTTCCCCTATGTCCTCCAGTACGAGGCCGAGGCCCAGATCTACCAGAAGATGCTGCGTAACGCCGACCTGCCGGACATCCAGGTCGAGCCCCACACTCTGGAGATGGCAGGGCTGTTCGGCGTCCTCACCCGCATCGAGGAACCGGACAACGAATCGATAGACCTCGTCCAGAAGGCCAAAGCCTACAACGGCGAAATCGACGAGGCCGACGATGTCGACGTGAAGAAACTCCGCGAGGAGGCCGAGAAGATGGCCGACATCGGCGAGGGGATGGACGGCGTCTCCCCGCGGTTCATCGGCGACGAAATCGCCGAGGCCATCATGGACTCGATGCACCGCAGCCGCGACTTCCTCTCGCCGCTGACGACGTTCAATCATCTCGAGGGCAACCTCGAAAACCACGGCTCCATCGACGAGGAGTCGTTCAGCAAGTACTACCGCTTCCTCGAACTCGTCCGCGAGGAGTACAAGGAGCGGGCCATCGAGGACGTGCGCCACGCGCTGGCCTACGACATGGACGAGATCCAGCGTCAGGGCGAGAAGTACATGGACCACGTCATGGCCTACATCGACGACGCGACCGTCGAGGACGAACTCACCGGCCGCGAGCAGGAGCCCGACGAGCAGTTCCTGCGCTCCGTCGAGGAGAAGCTGAACCTCCCCGAGGACCGCAAGGACGACTTCCGACAGGAGGTGTCGAACTGGGTGTCCCGGCGCGCCCGCGAGGGTGACACGTTCAACCCACAGGACAACGACCGCCTGCGCCGTGCGCTGGAACGCAAGCTCTGGGAGGACAAGAAACACAACATCAACTTCTCCGCGCTGGTCTCCAGCTCGGAGATGGACGACGAGGAGCGCAACCAGTGGATCGACGCCCTCATCGAGCAGGGCTACTCCGAGGAGGGAGCCAAGGAAGTGCTCGAGTTCGCTGGTGCGGAGGTCGCCAAAAGCGAGATGGAAGAGTAATGACCGGCAAGGAGTACATCGACCGCGCGGACGAGTCCCTCGACGCCGCCTACGAGGCCCCGATGAGCCTCGCGGAGTACGTCGACGCCGTCCTCGAAACGCCTCAGCTCGCGGCGCATGCCTCGAAGTACCTGCTCGATGCGATCGAGGATGCCGGGACGCGGATGGTCATTGAGGAAGGCGAGGAGAAGGAGCGCTACCGCTTCTTCGATGACCCGTACAACGACGGCGAACACGCCATCCTCGGTAACACCGAGGTCCTGAACGCTTTCGTCGACGACCTCCGCTCTATCGCGGCGGGTCGCGGGAAAGACGAGAAGATAATCTGGCTGGAGGGGCCAACAGCCACGGGGAAATCCGAGCTCAAGCGCTGTCTCATCAACGGGTTGCGAGAGTACTCGAAGACGCCCGAGGGGCGGCGCTACACCGTTGAGTGGAACGTCGCCGGAGCGGGCGGCAGCGCCACGAGCATGACATACGGGAACGCGGCCATCGAGGACGAGGACGACTGGTACGAAAGTCCAGTTCAGGCCCACCCGCTGACGGTGTTCCCCGACGACGTGCGGACGGACTTGCTCGCCGAGGTCAACGAGCGCCTCGACGACCACATCCCCATCCGCGTCGACGGCGAACTCGACCCGTTCTCGCGGGAGGCCTACGACTTCCTCGAAGAGCAGTACCGCCGGCAGGGCGAGACAGACCTGTTCTCGGCGGTCACCCAGCCCGCCCACCTCCGGGTGAAGAACTTCGTCGTGGACGTGGGCCATGGCATCGGCATCCTCCACTCAGAGGACGAGGGCACGCCCAAGGAGCGGCTGGTCGGCTCGTGGATGCACGGCATGCTCCGCGAACTGGACTCCCGCGGCCGGAAGAATCCGCAGGCGTTCAGCTACGACGGCGTCCTCTCGCAGGGCAACGGCCTGCTGACCGTCGTCGAAGACGCCGCCCAGCACGCCGACCTGCTCCAGAAGCTACTGAACGTCCCCGACGAGTCCCACGTCAAACTCGACAAGGGCATCGGGATGGACGTGGACACGCAGCTGGTCATCATCTCGAACCCGGACCTGGAGGCTCAGCTGAACAAGCATGCCGACCGCGAGGGCCAGGACCCGCTGAAGGCGCTGAAACGTCGGCTGGACAAACACGAGTTCACGTACCTGACGAATCTCTCGCTTGAGGCCCAGCTCCTGCGTCGCGAGCTGACCAACGAAACGCAGGTGTGGGACCCCGAGACATGGGACGAGCTGGAGACGTGGATTCAGGAGCCACTGACCATCTCGGTCCGGGACGAGGTGGCCTCGGCCACCGACAAAGAGCTGGCTCCACACACCGTCGAGTCCGCGGCGCTGTACGCCGTCGTCTCGCGGCTCGACAGCGCCGAGATTCCAACCGGGCTGGACCTCGTGGACAAAGCCCTGTTGTTCGACCGGGGCTACCTGATGGAGGGCGACGAACGAGTCGACATCGAGGACTACGACCTCGAAACCACCGCCGAGGACGGCGACCACGGCATCCCGGTCACCTACGTCCGTGATATCATCGCCGACCTGCTCCACGAGTCACAGGATCGCCACCACCCAGACCTCCCGGTCGAACACGTCCTGATGCCACGGGACGTGCTCAACGCCGTCGCCGAGGGGCTTGAAGATGCCCCCGTGTTCTCCACCGGCGAGGCCACCGAATACGAGGAACGGGTCGTGACTGTCAAGAACTACATCTTCGGCCAGCAGGAACAGGACGTCCTCGATGCGATGATGCGGGACAAGCGCGTCGACGAGGCGACCGTCGAGGAGTACATCGAGCAGGTCTACGCCTGGGAATCCGACGACCAGATAGAGAACGAGCGGGGCGAACTCGTCGACCCCGACCCGCTGAAGATGAAGGTGTTCGAGATCGAGCATCTGGGTCGCTTCGACGAGAAGAACTACGACGGCAACGACCCCGACCACGCCGTCGAGCAGTTCCGCACCGACAAGATCATCACGGCGTTGAACCGCCACGCGTGGCAGCGCCGCGACGAGGAGTTCCGCGTCAGCGACGTCAACCCCAAGGAGATTCCGGTCATCAACACCGTCCTCGGGAGCTACGACTGGGACGATATCAAGCGGACCTACGAGGACTTCGAGCCCGGGCAGTGGGACAACCCACCGTCCGGAACCGAGACGGCCCGCCTCAAGGCAAAGGCGCTGGACAACATGGTCGAGATGTTCGACTACACGCCGGCGTCGGCCGAGCTGACGAGCCGACACGTCATGAGTCAGGTGAGTTATAGATGGGACTAAAAGACGACCTCGAACGGTACCGCGATGTTGGTGAGGAGCGCCGACAGGACCTCGCCGAGTTCATCCAGTACGGCGACCTCGGCCAGTCTCGAGGCGACTCAGTCCGCATCCCGATCAAGATTGTCGACCTCCCTGAGTTCGAGTACGACCAGCGCGATCAGGGCGGCGTCGGCCAGGGCGAGGGCGCAGAGGAGGGCGACCCGGTCGGCCAGCCACAGCCCCAGCCCGGCGACGGCGACGACGGTGAGGACGGCGAACCCGGCGAGGAAGGCGGCGAACACGAGTACTACGAGATGGACCCCGAGGAGTTCGCCGAGGAGCTGGACGAACAGCTCGGGCTCGACCTCGAACCAAAGGGCAAGAAGGTCATCGAAGAGAAGGAAGGTGACTTCACGGATATCACCCGGACCGGCCCTTCCTCGACGCTGGATTTCGAGCGGCTGTTCAAGAAGGGACTGAAGCGAAAGCTCGCGATGGACTTCGACGAGGACTACGTCCGCGAGGCGCTGAAAGTCGACGGCTGGGGCCCGGCCACCGTCTACGAGTGGACCCGCGAGCAGAACATGCCCGTCTCGAAGGCGTGGATCGACGACGCCTACGAGGAACTCCCCAGCGACGAGAAGGCCGTCTGGGACTCCATCGAGGAGATGGAGGCAAACGTCGAGAAGGTCGAGACCTCACAGCGCATCCGGCGGGAGGGCGTCGACCAGATCCCGTTCCGCCGCGAGGACGAACGCTACCGCTACCCCGAAATCGTCGAGGAGCGGGAGAAGAACGTCGTCGTCGTGAATATCCGGGACGTTTCCGGGTCGATGCGCCAGAAGAAACGCGAACTCGTCGAGCGGACGTTCACGCCGCTTGACTGGTATCTCACCGGCAAGTACGACAACGCCGAGTTCGTCTACATCGCCCACGACGCCGACGCCTGGGAGGTCGAGCGCGACGAGTTCTTCGGCATCCGCTCTGGCGGCGGGACCCGCATCTCCAGCGCGTACGAACTCGCAGCGGAAATCCTCGAAGAGGAGTACCCCTGGAGCGAGTGGAACCGCTACGTGTTCGCGGCGGGCGACAGCGAGAACTCATCGAACGACACCGAAGAGAAGGTCGTCCCGCTGATGGAACAGATCCCGGCGAACCTCCATGCCTACGTGGAGACCCAGCCGAGCGGCAACGCCATCAACGCCACCCACGCCGAGGAGGTCGAACGCTCCTTCCGCGACGCCGACAACGTCGCGGTCGCGTACGTCTCCTCGCCGGAGGACGTGGTGGACGCCATCTACGACATACTCAGCACGGAAGACCAATGAACAACGACAGATTCGCGAAACAGCGCGTGGCCGACGACCTCGACGAACCCGTCGAGGAGGCGGGTAACCTCGCCCGGAAGCTCGGGCTGAAGCCGTACCCGGTGAACTACTGGATCGTCGACTACGACGAGATGAACGAACTCATCGCCTACGGCGGGTTCCAGCAGCGGTATCCGCACTGGCGCTGGGGCATGCAGTACGACCGCCAGCAAAAGCAGGGTCAGTTCCTCGGCGGGAAGGCCTTCGAGATCGTCAACAACGACGACCCGGCCCACGCGTTCCTGCAGGAATCGAACACGCTGGCCGACCAGAAGGCCGTCATCACCCACGTCGAGGCCCACGCGGACTTCTTCGCCAACAACGAGTGGTTCCGCATGTTCACCGACGGTTCCTCTCGGACGACGACCGATGAGTCCGGCACGAACCGCCGTCGCGGCCCCGACGCCGCCGGAATGCTCGCTCGCCACGGCGACACCATTCAGGAGTACATGCAGGACCCCGACATCGAACGGGCCGAGGTCGAACGGTTCATCGACCACGTCCTCTGTCTGGAGGACAACATCGACCAGCACGTCCCCTACAGCCCGGTCGAGACAGTCCCCGAGGAGTTCGAGGATATCGAAGGGGCCGACGTCACTGAGCAGCTGGATGACCTCGACCTCTCCGAGGAGGTCAAACGGCAGGTGTTCGACGACGAGTGGCTCGACGCCCAGCGTGACGACGACGAGAACGTCACGTTCCCCGCCGAACCAGAAAAGGACGTCCTCGGCTTCCTCCGCAAGCACGGCATGCAGTACGACGCGGACGCCAAACGGGCCACGGAGATGGAGGACTGGCAGACGGAACTGCTGGAACTCCTGCGCCGGGAGGCCTACTATTTTGCACCCCAGAAAATGACAAAAATAATGAACGAAGGATGGGCCTCCTACTGGGAATCCCTGATGATGACCGGCGAGCAGTTCGCCGGCGACGACGAGTTCATCCTCTACTCGGACCATATGTCGAAGGTGCTGGGGTCGGGCGGGCTGAACCCCTACAGCCTCGGCTTAGAGATCTGGGAGTACGTGGAGAACACGGAGAACCGCCGGGAGGTCATCGAGCGCTTACTTCGGGTCGAGGGAATCACCTGGCGAAATTTCGACGAGAGCGTCGATTACGAGATGGTGCAGAGCCGCCTCGAACCCCCCGAATGGCTCACCGACGTTCCGGGCCACCTCGACGACCTCGACCCCGAGGACCCCCGCGTCGATAGCGAGGGGCTGGCGGCGGCCCGCGGCGGCGAGTTCGACGTGGAGCAGTACCCCTGGAAGGTGCTGACCTACGAGGGACTGGCCCACCGGCACTACTCGCTGGTCAAGCCTCAGTACCGCGGCTTCGTCTCCCGGATTGGACAGGAGGAACTGGAGCGGACCGCCCGTTACATGTTCGACGACTCGCGCTACGACAGTGTCGAGGAGGCGCTAGCCGACGTGGACTACACCCGTGGCTGGGAACGGATGCGGGAGATCCGGGAGAGTCACAACGACGTGACATTCCTCGATGAGTTCCTCACACAGGAGTTCGTCGACGACAACGACTACTTCACCTACGAGTACACCCACGCTTCCGGCGACTACCGGGTGACTTCGACGGACCACGAGGACGTCAAGAAGAAGCTGATGTTGCAGTTCACCAACTTCGGGAAGCCCACCGTCGTCGTCGAGGACGGCAACTACCAGAACCGCAACGAACTGCTGCTGGCCCACCAGTACAACGGCGTGATGCTCGACATCGGGCAGGCCAAGGAGGTCCTCAAGCGGACCTTCGAACTCTGGGGCCGGCCCGTGAACCTCCTGACCATCGTCAAAGAGTTCGACGACCACGACGTGGAGGTCGCCAAGCGCCGCGACCGCGAACCCGAACCCGAGGAGGTCGGCAAGCGCATCCGTTATGACGGCGACGAGGTGACCGTCACTGACGTGGACTGGTCCGAGGTCGAACACCTCACCGCGACCGACATCGACTACAACACCAAGCCGGACGAATGGCTGGCCTGAGTGCTGTGGGACACCCCAGCACAGGCGGAAACCGAATCCGCCGCTGTGTTGGTATTCTTTCCAGTACCCGCGCAAATCGTATGTAGAATCGGTCCTAACCCCGGAGCATGAGTGAGGCGACCGTCGCGGACTGCATGACCGAACCGGTGCTGACAGTGACTGCTGACGACCAGGCACTCGACGTTGCGGCGGCAATGGACGACCAGTCGATCAAGTCGGTCGTCATCGTCGACGAGGCATGTCAGCCGGCGGGCATCCTCACCTCGACGGATTACGTTCGGATGACCGCCGACGGCGTCGACCCCACTGAAGCGACTGTGGGGGAACACATGGTGACCGACATCGTCACCACGTCGCCCGACACCGAACTATCCAGGGTCGCGAGCCGGATGCGAGCGAACGACATCAGCCACGTTCCGGTCGTCGACGACGAGAACCGAGTGACGGGTATCGTCTCGGCCACGGACCTCACCGTTCACCTCGCCGACGACTGAGCGGGACTGCTCCGGGAATTTGTCCTCGCGGCAGCAGGAAGTATGTGTCAACATGCACCAAAGGTTTTTGCGTATCTGGGCTAACCCGCGGCCATGGAGCGAACGGCACACACGCCACCGGGGCTTCCAGTCGTGGGGAGTCTGCCGCGGCTCGCGAGGGACCCGCTGCGGTTTCTCACGGGAATCCAGAACGCCTACGCGAACCAGTACCCGCTCGTCCGGATCGACCCGTCGGTCGGGCAGTCGGTAACAGTCGTCCTCGACCCCGAACTCGCACACGAGGTCCTGGCCGACCGTGACCGGTTCCGCCGCCCGAACGTCGGGGTCCAGGAGCAGCGACGACAGGGACTCGTGTCGAGCGACGGCGCGCTCTGGGAGCAACAGCGGTCGGTGCTGGACCCGGAATTCGTCGGCGGGCGACTCGCAGACTACGCCGAAATCGCCGGCGAGACGCTCGATGAGACGCTGACTGAATGGCCCGAATCGGGGACCGTAGATCTGTTCGAAGAGCTGTCGATACTGACGATGCGGGTCATCACGCGCTCGCTGTTCAGCCGGGACACCGACCGGGAACGCGGGGAGACAGTCCACGAGGCGCTAGCCGCTCTCAACGATGAGTTCGACGCCTCCGTGTTCGATTTGCTCCTGCCCGAGCGGCTGCAATCCGGCGTCTCAAGCGAGTTCGAGGAAGCCGACGCAGTGCTCGACTCGGTCGCAACGGAGTTCGTGGACTGGCACCTCGACCGCGAGGACCCGCCCCGAGACGTGATTACCGCGCTCATCGACGCGAAGGCGGACCCGGACATCGAGCTCTCCGAGAACGAACTCATCGACCAGACGGTGCTGTTCATGACCGGTGGGCAGGAGACGACAGCACTGACGATCGCCTACGCGTTCTACTGGCTCTCACAGAACCCGGAAGCCAAAGAGCGCGTCAGAGCGGAGGCGAGAGAGGTGCTCGACGGAGGACGGCCCGGCTGGGCCGACCTGTCCGAACTCACCTACACGGAGCGGGTCGTCAGGGAGACGCTGCGGCTGACGCCGGCAGCCTGGAACGTCTCACGTGAGCCCCGCGAACCAGTCACTCTCGCCGGCACGCAACTTGACGCAGGCGAGTTCGTTATGCTCCCCATATACGCACATCACCGGGACAGGCACGTGTGGTCGGACCCCCTGACGTTCGACCCGGAGCGGTGGGCCGGCGACGCATCGCGGGGCGACCCGGCGTACTATCCCTTCGGTAGCGGGCCGCGGGTCTGTATTGGTCGTCAGGTCGCCCTGACCGAGGCGCAGTTCGCCCTGAGCCACATTCTCCAGCACTACGACGTGCAGGTGACTGCCAATGAACTCGACCTACAGCCGAGCGTGACACTGCGTCCATCGGGACCGTTGAGGGCCGAGCTATCGGCACGCACGTAGCGCCGGCGGTCCTGACACCGCTGTGATGAGAATGGTGTATCTTCACATATGTCCGGGGAGTGGCGTCCGGTATGAGCGCGACTCGGTTCACTGTCGAAAGCGACGCACACACCGATGTAGTTGATATCACCGAGCGAGTCCGGGAGGCGATTCCCGAGGACGCCGAGGGGACCTGTACCGTATTCGTCCGTCACACCACGGCGGGTATCACCGTCAACGAGGCCGAGCCGCGGTTGCTGGGCGACCTCGGCGATGCGGTCGGCGAGCTTATCCCGGACAACGGGTGGGCCCACGACGAACTGGACGGCAACGCAGATTCACACGTCCGGGCGATGATCGTCGGGGCAAGCGAGACAATTCCCGTCCGCGACGGCGACCTCGATATGGGGACGTGGCAGTCCGTGCTGTTCGTCGACTGTGACGGGCCGCGAGAACGAGCCGTCGACGTGGTCATTACCGACTGAGTCGAGGCCCCGGTAACTGCCGGTCAGGCCGCTTCGGCCTGTTGCTCGCCATAGATTTCGGCGAGTTTCGCACGGTACGCGCTGCGGATGTTGCGGCGCTTCTTTTTCATCGACGGTGTGAGCAAGTCGTTCTCGGCGGTCCACTCCCGGGAGACGAGCGCGAACGACTTGATTCGCTCGACGCGTTCGAGGTCCTCGTTGACCGCGTCGACGGCGGTCTGGACCCACGCGTGGACCCGTTCGTCATCGACCAGCGTTTCGGGGTCGTCGGGGAGGTCGACGCCCTCGCTGTCGGCCCACCGACGGAGTTCCTCGAAGTTCGGGACGATTATTGCACCGACGAACTTCTGATCGTCGCCGACGACCATGACCTGATCGACCCGGTCGCTCGTCGCGAACTGGTCTTCGATGGGCTGTGGCGCGACGTTTTTGCCCGTAGAGAGAACGAGCAGTTCCTTGAGACGGTCGTGGTAGATGAGAAAGTTGTCGTCGGTGCGTTCGACGATGTCGCCGGTGCGGAACCACTGGGTGCCGTCGATCTCCGTGAACGCCCGCGTCGTCGCGTCGGGCGCGTTCCAGTACCCCTGCGTGACGTTCGGGCCGTCGACGAGCAGTTCACCCACGTCGCCAGTGACGTCGTCGAACTCGCTAGCGTCGACGACGCCGGTATCGATGTGAACGTCGACCGCAGTCAGCGGAGCCCCGAGGGTTCCGGGCCGAACATCTTCTGGCGGGTTCACCGTCAGAACGGGCGACGTCTCCGTGAGCCCGTACCCTTCGAGTATCGTCAAGCCCATCCCGAGGAACGTCTCACAGAGCGTTTTCGAGAGGCTGCCGCCGCCGCTGACCATGAACTCGATGTTCCCGCCAAGCCGTTCTTTGACCGTGCTGTAGACGAAACGGTCCGCGAGCGAGTGTTTTGCCGTGAGTATCGGTCCCGGGTCGTCGGTCCGGGCGTAGTCCCGAGCCACGTCCATCGACCAATCGAAAATCCGCTTTTTCAGCGGAGACTCGCTGGCCTGCGTTCGCATATTGTCGAAAATACGCTCGTAGACTCTGGGGACACTCAATCCAGTCATCGGCTGGACAGTCTGGAGGTCGTCGGCCAGCGTGTCCGGGCTCTCGGCGTAGCTTACAGCCGCGCCGGAGGCGTACATGAAGAAATGACCCGCGAGGCGCTCGAAGACGTGCGCCAGAGGGAGGAACGCTATCGAACGCGTCTCGGCGGTGACGGTCGGCAGGTCCGGCGGTTTGTCCGGTCGTGGCCCGATTCGCCGGCGCGTCTGGTTGACGTTCGCCCGGAAGTTACGGTGTGTGAGCTGGACTCCTTTCGGCTGGCCCGTCGTTCCGGAGGTGTAGATGAGACTCGCAAGGTCGTCTGGGTCGCGTTCGTCTAGCCAGGACTGGTACGCCGACTCGCTGAACGTCTCCTCGCCGCGCTCGTACACGGTGTTAAGTGTGTACACGTCTTCGCGGTCCACGTCGGTGTCGTCCATGACGACGATAAACGAGAGCGAGAGGGTGTCCTCGACAGCCAGAACACGTTCCAGCATCTCAGTGTTCTCCACGACGACGGCGCTCGCCTCCGGGTCCGACAGCAGATACTGGACCTGATTCGGCGAGGAATCCGTATACACTGTCGTCACGACTCCACCCGCAGACAGGATTGCGAAGTCACTCAGCGCCCACTCCATCCGCGTGTTCGCCAGGATACCGACACGCGTGTCCGGGCCAACACCAAGGTCACGGAACCCTGCGGCCAAGTGTTTGACAAGGTGGTGCATCCGCTCGTAGCTGAGTTCGGCGTAGTCGCCGTCGGGAGCCGCCGGTATCACGTCGTCGGTCAGTGACCGGTCGTAGACGCCACCCTTGTACAGTTGGGCCGTCGTATCGGCGTTTCGCGCCGCGCTTGCGGCAAACATTTCGCCCAGTGTGTCGTCGCCGATGACTTCATCAGTGTATTCGTCTTCGGCTTGCCGCCAGTCAGAGTGCTTGCCCGCGGTCATGTCATGGGTCAGTGTTCACCATGGGAGCCCAAATATATGCAGGATGATAACACTTTTCGGGTTTGTTAGAGTTGTTTCACCGCGGTGTCGTCGGGTACCCAGACAGCAACTAGCAACCAATCTAGATTATGCCAACTGCTCGACATATATCGTCCAGGCGACGAGAGTGGTGAGTGTTACTCATCGACAATATGATAAATAAAGCAGTAAGGTGCCGTTTTCCCCACACTATGCGTAGAGGCTTTCTTTGGGTGATGCTAAACAGAAATAAGAGTCATACTATGCGTTGAGTCTCGGCATTTTATATATCAATCTTACATTTTGCAGGTGTATAATAAATTCATATCAGTATCTGGAAATACACGAGATGTACCCAGATGATACACCGTACTCTCTGTCGGCTCATGGCGATCCGACCATCGAGGAACAGCTTCCTGCAGAAATAGCAGTCACAGGTACACCGGGACTTCGATATAGCCAGGAATGATACTCTCCGGAGTCATCGTTATCACTGGCCTGGTACTTGGGGTGACAGCCACGCAGTTGTGGGACCTCAGGCTGTCAGGGGTTATTGTCGTTCCCCTGTTTGCACTGTACACACTGTATGACGTCTCATCCCTCCCAGTGCTGGTCATCAGCGTCGCGGCTGCGTACTGGTGTCTTACGGTCGTTTCCGAGCGGACACTGTTGTACGGTCGAAGGCTGTTATATACTGCAATCTTGTTTGGCGCGGTTATTCCGTGTATTGCCGTCGCCATACTAGCATCCTTCGGCTACTACACCAGCTCGATTGAGGTGTATGCCATCGGAAGCATTCTCCCGGGAGTCGCAGCGTATAACCTCCATCGACTTGAGTTTGAGCGACTGGTTGATGATCTCGTCGCGACCGTCGCTGCGTACATTGGCCTGCTCACACTCGGTTCTGCACTGGTCTCGGAGACCACACTGGCACTGCTCGGTGCGGACGCGACGCTCCTGTTCTCGCCGGCATCTGATGTCGCACAGTTCCGGAATATCGCTGTTGCAGGCGGTAACTTCGGGATGATGCACAGTCCGGCAGTCGGCCTGGGCGTTCTGTTCCTGGGACTGCTGGTCTCGTTGTTCGTGGAGACAGTCTGGAACGTCCGGCTGTACGGGATTATCGCCCTCCCGCTACTGGCGCTCTTCGTTGTCGCCAAGCCTTCCGTGTTGTTGCTCTATGCCACCTTCCTGCTGGCGACGTATGCGATCATTCAGTTCATCCATCGACGGACACTGGTGTACGGGCGGGTCCTCCTTTCAATGGCAGCCGTCACTGCTGTGTTGCTGTCCGTCCCTGCCGGGCTGCTCACCGCTCTTCCGGGCAATTACCTGTTGTTTACCGCGCTGATCAGCGGAATCGGTGCATACAATCTCCACCGCCTCTCTGTGACCGAACTCCGTCAGTCGACCCGTCTTTCAGCAGCCATTTTTGCCGTATTTGTGCTGCTGGTGTCAGCACTGACGGCTCCCCCGCCAGTACCCGGTGGAATGGGATCGATTGCGCTGGGGACGGTTGTAGCGCTCGTCCCCGGCGGGCTGACAGCTGCCCGACTTGAACAACAACGACGACTCGACAAGCGATGGCGACCAGTCAGGAGAGACT
>NZ_AOLQ01000034.1 GCF_000337775.1 Haloarcula vallismortis ATCC 29715 | reverse complement strand
AGCACGCGAAGGACGAGGCCACCGAAAACGCCCTCGCAGCGGGAGCGGACGCCGATAGCGTGGACATCGTCGATGTCGAGGAGGTCCCGCTTCGTACCTGCCTGGCAACGCGGTGCGAATCAAGGTGAAGGCCGCCGGAGCGCTCGACCACTAATGATGGTCGAAATCGGCGTCGAGGAAATCGAGGACATCGCACTCGGCGCAACCATCCTCGGGACGGGCGGCGGGGGCGACCCCCACGTCGGCAAGCTCGTAGCGAAGCAGGCGATCGAGGAGTTTGGTCCGGTCGAACTCCTCGACCCGGACGAACTGGACGCGGACGACTTCGTTGTCCCGACCGCGCAGATGGGCGCGCCGACCGTCTCGGTCGAGAAGCTTCCGAGCGGGCGGGAGGCCGTCGCCTCGCTGGACCGCATTGAGCGTGAACTCGGAGAGACCGCCGACGCGACGATGCCCATCGAGTGCGGCGGCATCAACTCGACGTTCCCGTTCGCCGTTGCGGCCCGCCGTGGGCTTCCCGTGG
>NZ_AOLQ01000033.1 GCF_000337775.1 Haloarcula vallismortis ATCC 29715 | reverse complement strand
GACTCGGTATGAATCTCAGAAAATGTATCCAGCGGCTGCGCAACGTTGTGAACCGAGGACCGTCGCACAAAGCCCGATTGGAGAACATAGACGAGAAGATCGTCGTCACCGGTACCCGTGGGAAGTCCGGCGCAACGCGCTGGCTCTACGAGATTCTGTACGGTCGCGGACGAGACGCGTTCGCGAAGATTACCGGGAATCGACCGCTCGTTCTACATGACGGGGAGTCTCACCCGATTGAGCGAGGGCGGCGAGTCACGCTGTACGAAAACGAGGCCCAGCTGCGACAGTACGCACCAGTCGAAACAGCAATCTTCGAGAATCAGGCGATTGGGGAGTACACCACGCGAACGGTCCATCAGCGGTTTACGGACCCCGATGTCATCTTTCTCACCAATATCAGGAGCGATCACCTCGACTGGCTCGGGGACACTCCCACACAGATAGCCCGGTCATTCGCCAGAACGATTCCCGATGGTGTGACGCTCGTCGTCGGCGAACAGCGTCCGACTCTTCGCGCAGTGCTGAAGCGAGAACTTGAGGAGACTGATGTTCAGATTCGCTGGGTTCTGGTTCCGAAGCCACTGCAGAATGTGCCGGGCGCAGAGACGATACTCGGGCTGAATGAAGTGCTTGAAGCACTTGGCGAACAGCCCCTCTCTGACCGGCAAATAGAGGCCTATATCGATGAAATGCAGGTCAGATGGACGACACTGGCCGACGGCCGCGTATACAATGCTGCGTCAGTCAACGACATCGATAGTACTGAAATCGTCCGCCGGGCACTCGATGATGACGATATTGACACTATCCAGCCGCTGATATACTTGCGTCCAGACCGCCGTGCCAGGACAGCGTCGTTTCTGTCGTATCTGGACGGGTTGTATTCGGATGATGTGTTCGAGGTAACACACGCTGTTGGCCCGCACGCGAAGCTGTTTGACAAGCAGGCATCGTTCCCGGTTGCGACGCACGATGCGTCGAAATCTGCAAGTGCTGTGTTAGACGCAGCACTGTCACCGGGCTGGCCGGTTTTCATCATGGGGAACACTGTCGCCGATTTCATGCGCGACCTCGAAGCCGAAATCGAGGCACGGCGGGCAGACAGTAGCCCGGGAATGCCAGAGAGATCCACGGCAGCGACCGAGAAACGAGCAATCGAACATACACAATAACGATTACCAATGACAGAAGACACGACCGACAACGACGGCGCACAGTCACCGAACACCCCTGCTGCCACTGGCGACGACAGTAGCCAGTCGGCCACCGAGGGCGAAACACCAGCCGAGAACACAGCGACAGACGCGGGCGCGAACACCAGTGGCATCCGCCGGCGGGCGGTAATCGCTGGGACGCTCGGCTCTCCCGCTCTATTCGGCGCCGGCTTTGCTGCCGTAGATTCATTCGGCCTCCCCAGCATGCCGAGTCTAATCGGTGTCGGGGCTGCCAGTCCGTTAGAGCAGGCCAGAAGCGGCACTGCGACGGCTGGTCAGGTGGACAGTGCGACCGTCACGGTCGACGAACAGGCGGCACAGAATCTCCCAACGAACCGCTACAGACAACTTCACATTGCGGAGCCGGTCCGCAATATGCTCGAACGCGACCGTGGCGATCAAGTGCGTGTTACTCGCGGAAACGACGCCGCAGTCTATACGATCAGTAAAACTATCAGTGGAGACGCAAGTACCGTTCGGACCTCATCAGAGGGCAAATGCCGCGTTTCCTTCTACGAGGACGGGAGCTTCTCTGACGAGCGGCGATGGGGGTCCCTACGCGGGGATGATAACTGTAGCCTCGCCGGCGAAGCGTTTGACGTCGAGATTGATCCGCGAGTCCCGGCTGCGGACCTGAGCCCCAGTGAAGCAAAGGAACGCGACGAACTCATCGAGACGCTCAATATGGGCGGTAGTGAGTACGCTGTCCTGGCACCACACGGCGGACAGATACAGCCGTTTACCGGCAGGCAGGTCACACGTCTCCGTTCGGAATTCTCCGATGCCAGTGTCACGTCCTGGAAGCTCCAGGGATACGGGTCGGACACGAGTTTCTACCGGTGGTACGTCCCATCGGCAGAGCTCTCGACGATCTGCTATCCGCGTCTCGCCGAATTGTCCGAGCAAACATACGACTACGCAGTCAGTTTCAACGGTATCAACGAGAAAACGATCTATGTCGGTGGCGCTGCATCCGAAGACATCCGACAGTCGGTTGCCGATGCGATTGACAGTGCGCTGCCCCACGACGGGTCGCCGGTCAAACTAGGGGAGAGTCACTACGCAGCAGACAGCCCACAGACGCTCGTCAATCGCGTTACCGAGAACCAATCAAACGGGATCTGGATCGGACAGCCCATCGCCGACAGGCGAAAGTACAGTGACTTGATCGCTGATGCTGTCGGATCGGCGCTGTTCGACAGCTGAAGACGAAACCGCGCTCAGATCAAACCGCCCCGCGATAGTGTCTGAAGACGGGAGCTAATCGGTTGGCTGGGCTCGCGCTGTCTCCTACAGAGCTTCAAATACATCGGCAACTGCGTCGGCAACGGTGTTTCTTCGTTCGTCTCTGACCGCCCACGGTTGCTCGATCTGGACGCCGTCGCTCCCGGATTCGGTGATCCAATTGACGATGTTCTCCGGCGAATCGCCGTCCCGTGAGCCATCAGTAGCAAGGCGAACGTCACAGTCGACGACCTCGGAGATGGCGTCGCGAACGTCTGTACGGAGCCAGGTGGGTGCAGCGCCGCCAATACCCACGTGAGACTCTGACCAGCCATGGAAGGCGACGGCGTGGTCAAACTCCCGATCAGAGATCTCTTGCAAGGCCGGGAACGATTCCGGGTGGATAGCTGTCGAGGTAATGTGCCACCGACGGAACGCGCCGCCGCCGGGCGACCATCCCGAACTACACCACTTGGTCGCGTCCAGTTGGGCTGTCATGCGTTCCGCCTGCGTGTCAGTTCCCCACTCAATGTATCCACCGTGTGGCGCAAGGACGGCCAGTTCAGACTGCTCCGACTCAGCTGTCCGTTCTATGAACCCGCCTTCTGCTTTGGCTGTTTCTTCGTCCAGATCCGTATCAATAACTTCTGCGCTAACATCAACGCGGAACGACCCGCTTTTCGCTCGCAGACGCTCTCTCCCGTTGTTGTTGACATATCCAAACGTATCGTCCGAGAGAGCAACAGTGAACACTGCGGCCTCGCCATCGTACACGAGTCGAACCTGCTGGTCCGCCTGCACACCGAGAGCGTCCATCGTCGACTGTGGAAGCCGGCACCGCTCCGCAGAGCCGACATTGTCGGTTTCTTTCATCCGCACAGTCGTATTATCACGGCCGGAGCCGCGGCCTGGGTTCCCTCTCACAGCAGTTGCACCGAGCGTAAAGATGGCACTGCCAGCACTTGAAAGAACAGTACGTCTTGTGATTCGATCCATCACGTCTCAACAATATAATCTGTTTTATACGCATTGTGGCCAGATTATCTGCTCTGATAATCCTGCGGAACTGCCAGTACAGTGCCATTTTTATCAGAGCGTCTCGTATTTTTCCCATGGTAATTTCATCTGAGTCGGTCTGGGGGAACGCGATGGACGACTTCGTACAGGAGTATCAGAACGCGACTGTCTATGCTGATATAGAGCAAGAGACAGTCCTCCACGAAGGTGCGGTCCGTATTCTTGCAAACGGATGGGTCAAACTCCCTACAGGGAGACTACTCTCTCCCGATGCAGTGCATCACATTGATACCGAGACTGTGTAGGCACGCACGAATCAGTGACACATATCTGTGGTCTGTCAAAGATCCACCGAGGGACAGGCAAACTAAAACAGGTACCCGGGCGGGTGTCGTTGAACCGGGCGGGAATACAGACGCGTTACTGCCACTCTAGCCGGCAGTCCTCGTTGCAAAAGTGGGCTGTTTCGACAGTGCTGTCCTCGATCCATGTAATGACGCGGTGAGTCACTTCGTTAGCGATAGCGTCACCGCAGGTAGCACACTCCGGTGCCTCGTCTTTGTCGATATCTTCGTGGTGATCTGATGTCGGGTCGACCATCTTAGTTGAGAATGTCTTTCACGCCACTTAATCTCACATACTTACACTGAACGTCACGAACATACACGAATGTCGAACCGGTAACAGAAGGCCAGCAGTGAGTCCGTGAGCCGGACGGGCGACCACTATGCGGTCCGGCTATCGGTCCCGGGTGACGGATTCTCCGGGGGTAGTCGTCGCGCCCGATGAAAGGACAACGCCGGCGTTCAGACTGGTGTTGATGGCCGTTTTCGCACCGTCGCCCGCGACGACGCCGAACTTCCGCCGGCCCGTCGAGACGCGGTCGCCTTTCACCGTCATCCGGACCGGGTCGCCGTCGTGGCGGAGGTTGGCTACCTGCGTTCCCGCGCCGAAGTTGACCTCACGGCCGATGACGCTGTCGCCCACGTATGATACATGGGGCACGTTCGAATCGGCCATCAACACCGTGTTCTTGAGTTCGACGCCGTGGCCGACGTGCGTGTCCTCGCCCAGAAGGGTCGCCCCACGGACGTAGGCGTTCGGTCCGACGTGTGCACCCGCCCGGACCAGCGTCGGGCCCTCGATAACGACACCGGGTTCGACAACTGCGCCCTCCTCGACGACGACTTCGCCGCGCAGGTCCGCATCGCCCCGCACCTCACCGGCGAGTCGCCGGTCCAGTTCGCCGAGCTTCCACTCGTTAGCTTCCAGTAGCTCCCAAGGTCGTCCCACGTCCAGCCAGCGGTCAACCTCGACAGCAGTGACCGTCGACGCCTCAATAACTTTCGCGAGGACATCTGTGATTTCCCGCTCTCCGCGGTCGCTGAGGGGCACGTCCAGCCAGTCCCGTGCCGCCGCCGGGAAGGCGTACGCCCCGGCGTTAGCCAGATCCGTCGGCGGGTCGTCCGGCTTCTCGACGATACCAGTGATAGTGTCTCCCGTAGTCGATAGCACGCCGTAGCTTGTCGGGTCGTCCACCTGATAGGCGGCGACCGACGGTGCGGCGTCGAAAAGGCCACTGAGACTCGCTGCGTCATAGAGGTTGTCACCGTTGAGGACCGCGAAGGGGCCGTCGAGGTGTTCCCTCGCAGCGGCCACCGCGTCGGCGGTCCCCAGTTGCTCCTCTTGGACGGCGAAACGAACCGGGACGCCGTTGTACTCGTCGCCAAAGTACGACCGGACCGCTTCGGCCTCGTAGCCGACAACGAAAATCAGTTCGTCAGCCCCCGCCTGGATGGCCGTGTCGGCGGTGTGTGCCACCAACGGCCGGTCTGCGACCGGGAGCATCGGCTTCGGTGTGTTGTCTGTCAACGGCCGCATACGCGTCCCCTGCCCCGCCGCGAGTACAACTGCTTGCATGGTCAGTCCGTTGCCCGGCCCGGAAAAATACCTACCGCTGTTGACTCGTTTGGGGACGAATACAGCGGCCACGGGGTGAGTCGTGTGGCGAAGTGGATTGGCGACTACTCTACGGCCTTGAACGTCCACTCTGCCCCGAAGGGCGTCGTCCGATAGTCCCACCGCCTGTCTGGGTCCGGTTCCGTCACCAGTTCGATAGTTCTCGTTTCTCCGGCGGGAATCCGCTGTGTGAAGGGGCCATCGGCGTCAATGTACCACGTATCGGCCGAATAGCTGGCGAATATGCTCGGCTCCTCGGGCGTCTTGAACTCGAAGATAGATTGGAACATCCCGGCGCTGTCGCCCACGTTTTCGACCTCCATCTCAACTATCGCTTCATCGCCTGTTACGTCCTCCGGCGGGACATCGATGTTCGCCAGTTCGAACTCGGGGAACCCGCTGGGAGACTGAAGCGGAAGTTCGATATCAGCGACCGCACTCCCTTTGGCAAGGTTTATGCCGAATGTGAGGTCGTCGACCTTGGCTTTCGGGACAGCGTAAATCAGATGCCCGCTGTATGTCTGTCCGGGGTTGATGTTCTCCCCGGCCGCGTTCTTTCCGTCACGGCCTGCGGCCGACTTGCTCACAAAGCTTCCCTCGGGGAGAATAAAGTCGTCTTTCGACACTGTCTGTGCCTCCCCCGTTCCGTTCTCAAAGGTCACACTCAGCATCAGCAGGATGTTATCTGAGACCGTTTCGCGGATGGCATGTGCGGTGTTGTCGCCCAGTGTTCGTTCGCCAGGGGACAGCTCGTATGCTATCATCTGTTCGTAGCTCATATCAGACACTGTGGCCTGAACCCCACTGGCAAGCTCAATAGTGTCCCCAGTGCTGCCCTGCTTCGGGAGGACCGACACAGTTGACGTGACCGTGTCGTCGACAGCGTAGAAATCTGACGACACTTCGAACGCCCATGTGCCGGCGTACTCGGCGTCGACACGATAGCTATGGGAGACTTCTTCGCCAGACGCCAGTCCATCAGCGTTGACTGTGACTGTCTGTGGCTCAGTGTCAGCTGACTCCGAATGGACGAACTCTATGGTTGCATCCCCAGAAATCGGCTCGCCTCCGACGTTGACCGCAGTTATATCACCCTCAATGGTATCGCCGAACGCGACTTCCTTTGGCCCGCTCACGGAGAGCAGTTTCAGCCGTGCCGGGGCCTCCTGATCTACTTCGTAGGTAGGTTCCGGCGTTGTCGTCGACTCACTGCTTCCGTCTTCACCGTCGCTACCATTACATCCCGCAAGGCTGAGTGCAGCAATGCTGCTTCCGAGTGTACGTACGTATGTTCGTCGGTCCATGTACTACTGGATTTATATACTTATACAAATATGTGTTCTTTCACCCATATAACTGTCAAATATCAATAAATAGAGTGACTACATTCCAAATTCCTGACAGTGAAAACAGGGCTACGTGTGGACTAGTCAAAGCAGTTGTAATTCGGGCATCGTGGACAGCAACTGCTGACCGTTTTGTTTACGATAGTAATGTGCTCGGTCAGGGATTTGAACCCTGGTCCTCGGCTCGAAAGGCCAAGATGATTGGCCGGACTACACCAACCGAGCGTACTCATTCGTTCCGGATGGACCAATTTAACCCCATCGAAATAGACGCCACCTGAGGATGCGTACCACAGGCGTGTGGCTACCGTACGCAGACCACTATCGAGACGGGTCCAGCAAAAAGATGCGACGTATTTACTCGGCGGGCGACCGTCGGCTATTACTTTCCTTCGAAGTCCGGCTCGCCGTCGCCCATGAACGCGTTGATGCCTTCCATCACGTCGTCGGTCCCAATGAGGTGACCGAAGGCCTGTGATTCCACTTCGAGGCCAGCGTCGATATCATCGCGGCCGGCGAGCATCGCGCGCTTGGTGAGTTTCTGTGCGACCGGCGGGCCGGCGGCCATGTCTCTGGCCAGTTCGAGCGCCTGCTCGTGGAGCGACTCGTTGTCGACGACCTCGTTGATGAAGCCGAACTCGGCCATCTCGTCGGCGTCGTAGCGGTCGCCCGTGAAGATGATCTCCTTGGCACGGCCCTCGCCGACGATGCGGGCGAGGCGCTGTGTACCGCCCCAGCCCGGCAGCAGGCCGAGGTTGTGTTCGGGCTGGCCCAGTTCGGAGCGCTCCGAGGCCACGCGGAGGTCGGCGCAGGTCGCCAGTTCCATCCCGCCGCCCAGCGCGTAGCCGTCGATGCCGGCGACGACCGGCATCGAGCACTCTTCGAGCTTGCCGAAGGTTTCCTGACCCTTCCGGGAGAGTTCGATAGCGTCCAGCGGCGTCGCGTTCGAGGCCATCGCCTGCACGTCGGCCCCGGCGGAGAACGCCTTGTCGCCGGCCCCGGTCAGCAGGATGGCACGCACCTCGTCGTCGTCTTCGAGCAGGTCGACGGCGTCGGCGAGGTCGTCCATCAGCTCGGGGCTGACGGTGTTCATCCGGTGCGGGCGGTCGAGTTCGATGTGACCGACCATGTCTCCGGGGTATTCGACCGTGACGTTGTCGAACTCTGCCGGAGTGTCGTCCTCGGTACTGTAAAAGCCACCGTCCTCTGCGGCCTCTCGGAGGCCGTCAGAGACCGCGTAGCGCTCCGCGCCGGTCTCTTCGTGGGTTTCCTCGAGTGTGTCGACAAGCGCCTCAAGGCCAGTCTTGTCGGCTATCTTCGCAGGACCGTCCGGGAAGCCGCCGCCGAGCTGGACGGCCTGATCGATGTCCCCGACGGGGGCCACGTCGTTCTCGACGAGCTTCCCGACCTCGTTTGCCATCACCGCGACGAGGCGGTGCTTGACATCCTCACGGCCGGCGTCGGTCGGAATGTCGACGCCGCCGTTCTCGTAGTCGTAGAAGCCCTTGCCGGTCTTCTTTCCGAGTTCCTCGTTCTCGACCTTCTCTTCGAGTAGCGGGCACGGGGCGTATGGCTCGCCCAGCACTTCGTGCATATATTCGAGGACGTGGAGGCCGACATCGTTGCCCACCTGATCGGAGAGTTCGAACGACCCCATCGGCAGGCCCATATCGAACTTCGTCGTCGAGTCGACCTCGGCGATAGTCGCCTCATCGCTGTGAACGAGCCAGGCGGCCTCGTTCATCAACGGGACGAGAATGCGGTTGACGATGAACCCCGGCGAGTCCTTGCGGACGCGGACCGGCGTTTTGCCGAAGTCCTCGGCAAGCGCCTCGATGGCGTCCAGCGTCTCGTCGCTTGAGTGTGCGCCGGAGATGACCTCGACCAGTTGCATCCGCACCGGCGGGTTGAAGAAGTGCATCCCACAGAACTGCTCGGGCCGTTCGGTCACCTCCGATAGTTCCGTGATAGAGAGGCTGGACGTGTTCGTGGCGAAGATAGCGTCCTCGGGCGCGTGTTCTTCGACCTCCGTGTACACGTCCTTCTTGATCTCCATTTTCTCCGGCACGGCCTCGATGACCACGTCGACGTCGCTGACCGCTTCCTCGACATCGACAAGCGGCGTCACGCGGTCCAGTGCCGCATCGGCTTCATCCTGCGTGAGCTGGTCTCTCTCGGCCAGCTTGTTCAGCGACCATTCGATGTTGTCGTAGCCGTCCCCGACGAACTCGTCTTTGATGTCCCGCATCCGCACGTCGTAGCCTGCGAGCGCGGCCACTTCGGTGATTCCATGGCCCATATTCCCGGCACCGAGCACGGCGATAGTGTCAATATCCTCGAAATCCATGACATATCGTTCCACTGCCGGCCGAGGCTTCAACGTTTCTCTCATTAGAAAACCACTGTCAAGTTTATTTCGGATTACAAACCATTAATGCATTTCACGTCAACACACCACATATGGATTTCGAACTGACCAAAGAGCAGCAACAGATAAAGGACGAGATCGCCCGGTTCGCGGAGAACGAGATCAAACCCGTCGCGACCGAGTACGACACGGAAGAGAAGTTCCCCCGAGATATCGTCGAAAAGGCCGCTGAGATGGGGCTCACTGGCGCGAACATCCCGATGGAGTACGGGGGCGCAGGCTACGATACGCTGACGAACGCCATCATCGCCGAGGAGCTGTTCGCGGCTGACCCCGGCATCGGGCTGAGCATTCAGTCGGCCGCCTTCGGCGCGGACGCGCTCATCGGATTCGGCTCAGAGGCCCAGAAGGAGGAGTATCTGGAGCCGGTCGCAACGGGCGACGCCATCATGGGCGCGGCCATCTCCGAACCCGACACCGGCTCTGACGTGTCATCGGTGTCGACGCAGGCGCGAAAGGAGGGCGATGAGTGGGTCATCAACGGCAACAAGATGTGGATTACAAACGGCTCGGTCGGCGACTACTTCGTCGTGCTCTGTGAGACTGACCCCGACGCGGAGGGACGGTACAACGGCTTCTCTCAGATTCTCATCGAGTCCGACCGCGACGGGTTCGAAGCCGAGAAGATTACCGGGAAGCTCGGCATCCGCGCGTCTGACACGGCAGAACTCATCCTCAACGACGTGCGCGTTCCCGAAGAGAACCTCGTTGGCACGCGTGGGGCCGGCTTCCTCCAGATCATGCAGTTCTTCGACGAGACCCGGACCGGCGTGGCCGCACAGGGCGTTGGTATCGCCCGGGGAGCCGCCGAACGCGCTCTGGAGTACGCACAGGACCGCGAGCAGTTCGGCCAGTCCATCTCGGAGTTCCAGGCAATCCAGCACAAGCTCGCCGAGATGTTCACCGAAATCGAGGCAGCACGGCAACTCACCCACAAGTCCGCCTGGAGCGTCGACAACGACGCCGACCGGCTCACCGAGCTGGCCTCGATGGCCAAAGAAAAGGCCTCCCGCGTCGCCGTCGAGACGGCCGACGAAGCTGTCCAGATTCACGGAGGTGCTGGCTACGTCAACGACTTCGACGTCGAGCGGTTCTACCGCGACGCCAAGATTACCCAGATCTACGAGGGGACGACCGAGATCCAGAAGAACATCGTCGCCCGAGAACTGCTCGGAAAGGGCATGGCCTGAGCACGCTGCAGCGCTCGACGACACTTCTGTTTCACGAACACCCTGTCATCGCGGGCGAGACAGTGGATAACCGAACCGCTGCTTTTTAAGCGACTGACCACCGTAGTTGTGCCACCCATGGGCGACCGAGCTCAACGCCGTGTCACTCGCCCGCTTCAGACTGGAACCAGTTGCCGCTCTCTCCGTCGCTGTTGTTGTCCCCAATAGCTTCGGTCCGGTGACTCGGACCACGGCCGCCTGTCTCGTACGCAGACGATACGTTCACCTACAACACACCAATGTTAGACCGACTGAAAGCGGATATCCGTACAGCACTCGCAAAGGACCCGGCGGCGACAAGCGCCACCGAAGTGGCACTCACCTATCCCGGAGTCCACGCCATCTGGGCCTATCGCGTCGCCCACTGGCTCTGGGGCCACGACCGGACGATGCTTGCCAGACTCATCTCTCACGTCACCCGGTTCCTGACCGGCGTCGAGATCCACCCTGCCGCGGAGATCGGCGAGCGCGTGTTCATCGACCATGGGATGGGCATCGTTATCGGCGAAACGGCCGAAATCGGCGACGACGTACTCCTGTACCACGGCGTCACCCTCGGCGGTACATCGATGCGCCGGGAGAAGCGCCACCCGACGGTCGAGGACGGCGCGACCATCGGCGCTGACGCCTCGATAATGGGCCCGATAACTGTCGGCGAGAACGCCTCCGTCGGCGCTGGCGCTGTCGTCGTTGACGACGTTCCCTCGGAGACGACAGTCGTCGGCAACCCGGCGAAACCCGTGGGCGCGGCCGGCGTCGCCTCGCCCAGCCCCGACCCTATTCTCGCCGACGGCTAACGGCGACAGACACGTTCTTTTCGGTCGAGCCAGTACCACAGAGCAATGAGTGACTCGCCACACGAGGCGTTACGCGCGGACCCCGACATCGGGACGCTTGTCGAGAACCACGGCGAACTCACGCTTGACCCCGCGTCGGACCTCTTCGAGCGCCTCGTGGTCTCGATTCTCCGCCAACAGGTGTCGATGGCGTCGGCCGCCGCAACACGGGAACGACTGTTCGACGCCGTTACCGTGACGCCAGCGGGCATCAGAGAGGCAGACAACGAGTTGCTGCGGGATGCCGGGCTCTCCAGACAGAAGACCCGGTACGTCAACGAGGTCGCTGACACATTTCTGGAAGAGAACTACTCGCTGGAGGCGTTCGCGGACGCCACCGACGAGGAAATCCGCGAAGCGCTGACGGCGATTACGGGCGTCGGCGACTGGACCGCAAACATGCAACTTCTGTTCGCGTTCGGCCGCGAGGACGTGTTCCCGGTCGGCGATCTCGGCATCCGCAAGGGGTTCGAGGCCGTCGTCGGAGAGGGGTACAGCCGCGCGGAGATGCGGGAGTACGCCGAGCGGTGGTCGCCGTATCGGAGTTACGCGAGCCTATATCTGTGGCGGGCCAGCGAGGACATCGCCGAGAGCGTCGCCGAAGTGAGTGAGGACTGAGCCGGTCGGAGGTCGGTGCCGGGGAGTCGCTACTCTTCGCTCTGTTCTTCTTCCTCGGTGTCCACTTCCGACTCGTCGTCCGCGCGGCGGTTCACATCGACCTGATAGTGCTTGAGGATGTCCCGGCCCAGCAACAGCGGGTAGTCCATGTGCCCGCGGTCTTCGACGCTTGCCGTGACAGTGTGCTGGGTCCCGCCGACGCCGACGACGAGGTCGACGACCGGGCGTGAGCGGCCGGATTTGAGGCTGCCTGACTTGATTTTCACGATGTCGAGAATCGGCCCCGTGCCGATTTCCGCGGCGAGTTTGGCGTCGATACTGGTCCGGGTCGCGCCTGTGTCTGACTTCGCGAGGACGGACTTGGCCCCCTGCGTTCCGGTGACGACGACCTCCTCGATGTAGCCGACGACGACGTTTTCCTGTGCTTTCGGCTGTGGCTTCTTCGGCGTGCACGCGGGCTTGGAGTCGTCGAGGCGGTCGGAGAGCCGTTCGACAGTTTTGTCGTCGACACTCCCGCCGGCCCGCTCGATGGCAAGCTGGGCGATATAGGGGGCGGGGCTGACGCCGCTGGCCTTGAACAGGCCGCGGAACCCGGCGGTGGGATTGACTTCGAGCACGTAGTACCCGTCGTCGCTCTGAACGATATCGACGCCGGCGTAGTCCAGGCCGATAGCCTCGACCGAGTCAAGCGCGATCTCCCTGACGCGTTCGGGGAGTTTGCCGGTCATGTCCTCGACCTCGCCGCCGAGTGCGACGTTCGTCCGCCACTCGCCTTCGGGCGCGTAGCGGTTCATCGCGCCGACAACCTGGTCGCCGACGACGTACACACGGAGGTCATGGTGGCGTCTCTCGTCGTGTTCCATGTACTCCTGTAAGAACGCGTAGCGGCCGCCGACCTGTGCGTTGACCTGGTTTTCCATGTCGACCATCCACGTTCCGCCGCCGTGGGTGCCGATAGCGGTTTTGTACACCGCGCGGTCACCGAAGCGGTCCCGCTCCTCGTTCAGCATATCGCTTGAGAGAGCGAGCAGTGCATCCGGGACTGGGACGCCGGCAGCAGCCAGCGCGGCAGCGCTTGCGAACTTATGCAGAGCCGTCGTCGCCGCCATCGGCTCGTTCAACATTGGCGCTAGTCGACTGATAGTCATCCCCAGCCCGATTCCTTCTGCCGGGTGTTCGTCGCTGGAAAGCAGTAGCCGGTTCGCGACCACGTCGACGTTTGGTTCGAGTGTCATGTCGCCGTCGGTGACGCCAATCGCGGTGTTTTCGGTCCGAAGCCACTCCGTGTTATAGCCCATCTCGTCGACTGCGTTCAGGATGGCCTTCGACTCCTTGCTGGAGTGAAGACTGAGAACGCCGACTGTGATATCCTGGTCGCTCATGCCCTCGCCTTCTGCCGGCCATGATATAGATGTACGGATGGGCTACGCGGTACGACCCGCCCCATAACCGTTTTGCCGGAGGGGTTTTAGCCACCGCCTCTCGTTGTGATGGCATGGACGAGGCCGAGCCGTTCACCTACGACGGGGGAATCGTTGCGCCGGGTGAGACTCGCAACGTTCGCTACACGGTCAGCGAGACGTATCTCGGTGACGCTGTCCGGATGCCGGTCACTATCGTCAACGGGGAGCGACCCGGACCGACGGTGTTTCTCACTGCGGCGGCCCACGGCGACGAACTCAACGGCATCGAGGTCGTCCGGGAAGTCGCCCACGAGTGGGACCACGAGGGGCTGGCGGGGACGCTAGTCTGTCTGCCGGTGCTGAACGTCCCGGCGTTTCTGGCACAGGAGCGATACCTGCCGATTTACGACCGGGACCTGAACCGCTCGTTCCCCGGCGACTCCGAATCGACGAGCGCAAAGCGGATGGCCCACGAGATTTTCCGGAACTTTCTGGCCCCGTGTGACGTGGGCCTCGATTTTCATACGTCCACGCGTGGGCGAACGAATATGCTCCACGTTCGGGCGGACATGGACGACCCGGAGGTCGCCCGTGTCGCTAACGCCTTCTCGTCGAACGTCATCATCTCTTCTGCGGGGCCGTCCGGGTCGCTCCGTCGGGAACTGAGCGACTCGGGCGTCCCGACGATCACGATAGAGATGGGCGAAGCACACCGGTTCCAGCGGCCGCTCATCGACTCAGCTTTAGAGAGTGTTCGGTCGGTGCTGGCGGAGTTCGGCCTCCAAGATACCAACACCGTCCGGTGGCCGGGCTGGCGGACAGTCATCGACGACAGCGGCGAGAAAACCTGGATCCGTGCGGACTCTGGCGGCCTTGTGGATATGCACTACGACCGCGGCGATCTGGTGTACGAGGACGACGTGATCTGTACGATTGCGAACCCGTTCAAGACGGAGAACACGCTAATGCGTGCGCCGTTTACCGGCCTGCTGGTCGGCATCCTCGAGAACCCGCTGGTGTATCCCGGCAACCCCCTTTGTCATCTGGTTCGACTCGACGACCGGACACAGCGGGCTATCGAGGGGAACCGCCGGACCGACGACGACGATTGGTGACGACGAAGTAGTCAATTGACGAACGTCTTCGGGCGGGATTCCGGCGATACGCGTCCGTTGTAGAAACTACTATCTGTCCCCGGACTAACCCCCCAGTGTATGAGTCAGTCTTACAATCGCGGCACCGTCGAGGACTTCGGACGGTGGCGGGAGTTCACGGCCGGGATGTGGGCCTGGATCTTCCACAAGTTCACCGGCTGGGTTCTCGTGGGCTACCTGTTCACCCACATCGCGGTGCTGAGCACTTCGGTCGGCGTCGATCCGGCGAGCGCACAGGCAGGCAGCGACCTCTACACCAGCACGCTCAGTGGTCTCGAATCGCTGCTGATCGTCCGGTTTCTCGAAGTCGGTCTGCTGGCCGTCGCCGTCTTCCACATCCTCAACGGGATTCGGCTGCTGATGGTTGACCTCGGCGTTGGACTGGAATCGCAGGACAAGAGCTTCTACGCGTCGCTCCTGCTGACAGGTGCCATCGTCGTCGCAAGCGTGCCGACGTTCCTCGGGGGGAAACTACTCTAATGGCACAGCATTACTCCTCCTTCGACCGCGGCGGGCGTCGCTGGCTGTTCCAGCGCCTGACAGCAGTGTTCCTGATCGGCGTACTCGCGTTCCACTTTATGCTGTTGCACTTCGTGAACCACGCCGCGGACATCACGTTCCTAGGCACGCAGGCCCGAATGAGTCAGGTCAGCTACTTCGCAACGATGTGGCTGTTCCTCGTGACCGCGACGTTCCACGGCGTCAACGGCGTGTACAACGCCTTGGTCAACCAGGGACTCACCGGCACCCAGAAGAACGCAGTCAAATACATGCTCGGCGCCGCCGGCCTCCTGCTCGTCGTGCAGGGGACCCGCGTGTCGCTGGCCATGACGACCCTCGTCTGAACTATGAGTACGCAAATCGAACAACAGGAAACCGAGACGGAAGCCGACGAGGAGACAGAGCCCGAGGTCGAATCCCCGGGCGACCGTCGGCGCGCACAGCGAAACGAACGACAGGCACAGGAGCAGGCCCAGCGGGAAGTCGAAGAGGAGACGCTCGACGACGAAGACACGATCACGCTGAAAGTGTTCCGCTACGACCCCGAAGTCGAGGGGAAGCAGGAACCACGGTTCGACGACTTCCGCGTCCCGTTCCACAAGGGAATGACCATCCTCGATGCCCTCATCTACGCACGGGACCACTACGACTCCTCGCTGACCTTCCGACACTCCTGTCGGCAGGCCGTCTGCGGGTCGGACGCGCTGTTCGTCAACGGGCGACAGCGCCTCGGCTGTAAGACGCAGATATCCGAGCTTGAGGACCCGGTCCGCATCGAGCCACTGCCCCATCAGGAGGTCGTCAAGGACCTCGTCGTCGACATGGAGCACTTCTACGACCAGATGGAGGCCGTCGAGCCGTACTTCGACGCCGACGAGACGCCGGACGACAAACTCGAAGAGCAGCGCCAGACCCGGGAGAACCGCGAGAAGGTCAAAATGTCAACGCGGTGTATCTGGTGTGGCGCGTGTATGTCCTCGTGTAACATCGCCGCCGGCGACAACGAGTATCTCGGTCCCGCCGCCATCAACAAAGCGTACCGCTTCGCGATGGACGAGCGTGAAGGCGAGAACCGCAAGCAGGAACGCCTTCGCATCATCGAACAGGAACACGGCGTCTGGCGCTGCCAGACCCAGTTCTCCTGTACCGAAGTGTGCCCGAAAGACATCCCGTTGACCGAGCACATCCAGGAACTGAAGCGGGAAGCCGTCAAGAACAACCTGAAGTTCTGGTGAATTCAGGATAGCATTCCTTCTGCAGAAAGCCGCTAGTCGTCAGGTACGCTGCGTCTGTCGCTACCTGTGACCCAGAGTAACCTGAGACAATCAGTATAGGGACATGGGCCCACAGTGTGTTCAGGAGCTATCAAGATTTATTGACGACTCTGGACAACTATTCGACAAATGTCCCTCCCTGCGGTCATCAGGAAAGATTTCAACGACGCAATCCGCTCAGGAACGTTCCTCGCTACCACCCTGTTGTTCGTCCTCGTCGCCGGATTCTGGGCGGCGATTCAGCACGTCCCGCTGACGGCTTCGACGAGCGATGTCCCAACCAGCACGCTGGCGTTGCTTAACAGTATGGGCCAGCCGATGAGTTTCTTTGTCCCACTGCTGGGGTTAGGCATCTCTTATGCCGCTATCGCCGGTGAGCGTGACAGCGGGAGCATCAAGCTCTTGCTCAGCCTGCCGAACTCGCGCCGTGACGTTATTCTCGGGAAGTTCATCGGCCGGTGTGCCGTTTTGACTATCGCTATCCTCAGCGGCTACTTTGTCGTCGCTGTTTTCGCACTGTTCACGTACGAATCATTTGCGGCCGTCAAATTTGTGCTCTACACCATCTTGACGGTCTTCTACGGTGCAGTCTATGTCGCAATTGGTATCGGCTTCTCGTCGATAATGAGGTCACAGTACACGGCGGTCGTTGGTGCGGGGGGACTCTACATCCTCTTTCAGCTCGGCTGGGACGTTGTAACGGCTATTCTGCAGGTCATCACTGTCGGCTACACACCACCAGATTCCGGTGCACCTCCGTGGCTGATTGTCGTCCACGCTCTCAACCCGACTGCGGCAGTCGGCTACGCGGCACGGGCGATAATCCCCACGTTCGACGAAATAATGTCATACCCGGTATCGGCTTCATTCTACCCGCCAAAGTGGGCCGGGTTCGCCATTCTTGGGGCCTGGCTCGTTCTATCACTCGGGTTCGGCTACATTCGGTTCCAGTCGGCCGATATAATGTAACGTTGCACAGTCCGACAACGATGACGACGTGACGCGCCCGTTCCCCATTCCGTACTATCGTGGCCGGGCGCGACTGTTACTCCCGTCTGGCTGCCGCCGGCGATAGAATCGCGGTCACAGCCTCGTTCATCGGGACATCAACGCCAACCTCGTCGGCGTGGCGGACCACCGAGCCGCTGAGCGCATCGAGTTCCATCGGCTTGTCGTGGGTCAGGTCGTAGTGGAGCGAGGAGTACATCTCCGGGTCCAACTCCTCAGCGAAGTCAAGCCACTCCGCGACAGTGTCGTCGGGCAGGGCCACGCCCTCCGCGCGGGCGACGGCACACACCTCCTCGATGAGTCGGCGGTACATCGCCCACGTCGTCTCGTACGCCCGGAGGTCGCCGACCGGCCGTCTGGTCGTCGCCGTCATCCCCGCGTGGGCGCAGATGAAGGCGAATTTCCGCCAGAGTTCGACGCGGATGTCGTCGGCGAGCACCGCATCAATGCCCTCACTCGCCGAAAGCGCGTCGTCGAGCGACTCGATTCGCTCCGTCCGCCGGCCGTCGAGTTCGCCATAGACGAACCGGGCCGGTCCGCCGGTGTGTTCGACGATGCCAGGCTCCTTAATCGTCGAGAAGATGTAGGCCACGCCACCGACCACGTGGGACTCATCTATCGTCTCCGCCAGCCACGCCTCGTTGTCGACGCCGTTCTGGAAGGAGACGACGGCGGTTCCCTCGCGGAGCAGCGGGGCCATGTCCGCGGCGGCCGCGCGCGTGTCGTTCGACTTCACGCAGAGCAAAACGGCGTCGCAGGGGCCGACCTCGGCCGGCTCGTCGGTCGCAGGGAGGTCGACCGCAGTGTCGCCGTGGATGCTTTCGACCCGGAGCCCGTCGGACTGTAACGCCGCCAGATGCTCGCCTCTGGCGATGAGGTGGACCTCGTGGCCCGCGTCGGCGAGTCGCGCGCCGAGATAGCCGCCGATACCGCCAACGCCGAAGATACAGAGTTTCATGTTCCGTGTAGCTACAACGAACCGGGTGAAATGGGTTGTGGGCGGCAACTACCGGTACCGTAGACAGAGCCGCGTCTCAGTTATCGCAACAGATGAACTCGAAGCGGGCACCGCCGCTTTCGCTGTCGGTGGCGATGACCTCCCAGTTGTGTGCGTCGACGATCTGTTCGACGATGCAGAGCCCGAACCCGGTTCCCTCATCAGCCGTCGAGTAGCCGGGTTCGAACAGGTCTGCGGTGCCGTCGTGAAAGCCCGCCCCATCGTCTGTGACGTAGAATCCCCACGATTCTGTCCCGACTGTGACGGTCACGTCGTCGCCGCCGTGTTCGATAGCGTTCCGAAAGAGATTCTCCAGTAGTTCAAGCATCGCACCCTCGTCGGCTTTGATCGTGTCGGCGGCGTCAGTTGTCAGCGTCGCATCCTGCGTGTCGACCATCGACCAGGCCTGCTGTGAAAGGGCATTGAGGTCGACTGTCTCGATTTCCGCCGGATCGACGCCCTGTTTGGCGAGTACGAGCAAGTCATCGATGAGCGTGTACATCCGGTCGATGCTCCGCTCGGCGCGCTCGAAGTGCGCTTCTTCGCCCGTCTCACGCGCGAGTTCCAGCGAGCCATCAAGGACATCCAGTGGGTTCCGTAGGTCGTGACTAATCGCGTCCGAAAACCGTTCGAGGCGCTGGTTCTGTCGTTTGAGTTCCTCTTCGCGCTGTTTCCGTTCGGAGATGTCGCGGGTCGTCACGACGACGTGGTCTTCCAGCGGGCCGCTCGCGACCTGCTGGCCGCGGGACTCCGCCCAGATCCAGTCGCCGTCTGCGTGGCGGTATCGGTGCTCGATGACGGCGACGTACCCCGGGTCGTCTATCATCCGACCAAACTCGGTGAGCGCGTTCGAGAGGTCGTCTGGGTGTACGTACTCGAAGAGGTCCGAGTCCTGCATCTCGTCTTGCTCGTAGCCGAGGACACGTTCCACAGACGGGCTGATGTACTCGACGCTGCCCTGCCCGTCGAACACAGTGAGCACATCGGAGGTGTGTGTGACGAACTGGTGAAACTGGGCCTCAAAGCGCGGCCGGTCGCTGACATCGCGGGAGGTGAACACCCGGAAATCACGGTCCGTCTCGGTATCAGTTGCGACGATAGTTTCGAGCCAGACCCAGTCGCCGTCGGCGTTCCGGAACCGGTACTCAGTCCCATCGTCATCCCGTTCGCCCGCAAGCGTGGCGCGAACACGGTCAGTGTCTTCTGGATGGACGAGATCTAGCCAGTTCGTGCCGACGAGCGAGTCCATATCGTACCCCAGCACGCGTTCGATTGCCGGGCTCACAAACCGTATTGTCAGTTCTTCATCAGTAACAGTCAGTACTGAGGGTGCTTCGGCTAACACCGCTTCGAAGTCATCAGTTGACGTGAGATACTGGTCTGCCATCAGGTTTGAGACGGGGTGATACCCGTAGTGATACCAACTGTACGGTCTGGTATCAGTAGTTGGTTCCTAAATATTCACAGCGTATGATATAATTCCACCGACTAGGTCAAAAATTCTCTTGTATTGATAATATGTCCCGATAACAGGAACGAGAACGAACCCACCAGTGGTACCACGCTTGGTAACGCAACAGGGAGGCTTAAGTTTGGCTAATCCTAAGCCGAAACCACGCCAAGAGACACTCTCACAATGTACGAACACGATGTTATCGTGGTCGGCGCGGGTGGCGCTGGCCTCAGGGCGGCTATTGCAGCGAACGAAGAGGGTGCAGACGTTGCCCTCGTGACCAAGCTCCATCCAGTTCGGAGCCACACAGGTGCGGCGGAAGGGGGAATCAACGCTGCACTGCAGGAAGGCGACTCCTGGGACCTGCACGCGTACGACACGATGAAGGGGTCCGACTACCTCGGCGACGCCCCTGCCATCGACACCTTCGCCAAGGACGCACCCGAAGAGGTCATTCAGCTCGAACACTGGGGGATGCCCTTCTCGCGCGAGGACGACGGCCGCGTCTCGCAGCGCCCGTTCGGCGGCCTCTCCTATCCGCGGACGACGTACGCGGGTGCTGAAACCGGTCACCACCTCCTGCATACGATGTACGAGCAGGCGGTCAAACGCGGCATCGAAGTGTACGATGAGTGGTACGTGACCCAGCTCGCGGTCACTGACCACGACGACCCCGAGGACCGCGTCTGTCACGGCTGTGTCGCCTACGACATCAAGTCCGGCGAGATTCAGGGCTTCCGGGCCAACAACGGCGTTATCCTCGCGACCGGCGGCCTCGGTCAGGCCTTCGACCACACCACGAACGCCGTCGCCAACACCGGCGACGGCTGCGCGATGGCCTACCGCGCCGGCGTCCCGATGGAAGACATGGAGATGATCCAGTTCCACCCGACCACACTGCCGTCGACGGGTGTCCTCATCTCCGAGGGAGTCCGTGGTGAGGGTGGAATCCTCTACAACGACGACGAGGAGCGGTTCATGTTCGAGCACGGGTACGCAAACAACGAGGGGGAACTGGCCTCCCGTGACGTGGTCGCTCGTGCCGAACTGACTGAAGTCAACGAGGGTCGCGGCGTCGAGGACGAGTACGTCGATCTCGATATGCGCCACCTCGGCGAGGAGCGCATCCTCGACCGTCTCGAAAACATTCTCCACCTCGCGGAGGACTTCGAGGGCGTCGACGGCCTCGAAGAGCCGATGCCGGTCAAGCCCGGCCAGCACTACGCCATGGGTGGCGTCGAAACCGACGAGAACGGCGAGACGTGTATCGACGGCCTCTACGCGGCCGGTGAGACTGCGTGTGTCTCACTACACGGTGCGAACCGGCTCGGGGGTAACGCCCTGCCGGAACTGCTCGTGTTCGGTGCCCGCGCCGGCCATCACGCCGCCGGCAAGGACATGAAAACCGCCGAAATCGAAACTGGCCCCTCCGCCAAGAGCGAGCCTGGCGATGTGGAGCCACCGGTCGAACCCGGCGCAATCGACGCCAGTAGCGGCGACGTTGCCGCAGACGGGGCCGCTGTCGAACCGAAGGCGGTGCTCGAAAGCACTGTCGAACAGGAACGCCAGCGCGTCGAGAACCTCATCGAGTCCGACGGCATCAACCACGCTGAAGTCCGCGCAGACGTTCAGGAGACGATGACCGAGAACGTCAACGTGTTCCGGACAGAAGGCGGCCTGGAGAAGGCGCTTCAAGACCTTCGGGCGGCGCGCAAGGAGTACGAGAACGTCGCCGTCGAGGACCCGTCCCGGACTTACAACACGGACCTCATCCACACCATCGAGACCCGCAACATCCTCGACGTGGCCGAGGCCATCACGCTCGGTGCGCTTGCCCGCGAGGAGTTCCGCGGCGCACACTGGCGTGCAGAGCATCAGGAACGCAAAGACGAGGAGTGGATCAAGCACACGATGCTGGCCTGGAACGAAGGCCAGCCGGAGCTGTACTACAAGCCCGTCATCCTCGAGGGCGACGAAGAGACCTACGAACCGAAGGTCCGGTCGTACTGACGCCCTGACCACCGGCTGCGATATCCGTTT
>NZ_AOLQ01000032.1 GCF_000337775.1 Haloarcula vallismortis ATCC 29715 | reverse complement strand
CGCCGGCGGCCGTGACGGTGTGGTCGATAGTGTCGAACAGCGACCCCGAACTGTCGCCCTGCATCGTCTCGGTGAGTTCGAGGTTGCGCTGGGTCGTCGCGTCGAGATCGACGTGAGCGCGCTCACCGTACGCTTGCAGGCGCGTGACCGCCGCCAGCGTGCCGACACCGGTATCGTCGACGTAGGACAGCACCGCACCGGCGGCTCGCAATGCCACGTCCTTATCACCGATTCCGACGCTGTCGACCGTCTCGCTCCCGAACTGCTCTCGGACGGTGTGGCTCGCCCGCCCCGGTTCGAACGACGCCGAGTCGTGCAGCGTCAGCGCCGCGTCCGTCCGCTCGCGCAAGCGGTCTAGGAACGCGTCGTCGTTCCGGAGTTCCGGGCCGGGCAGAATCTCGGCTGGCCCGAACGTGTACAGCTCTGTCAGCGCTTCGCCCGCGTCGGCATCGTCCAGTTGCGTGACCTGGAACTGCCCCGTGGTCACGTCCGTCGCGGCGATGCCGTAGGTGTCGCCGCCGTCTCGGGTGGCTTCTCGGACGACTGCGGCGAGGTACTGCGCCGATTCGTCGCCCGTCTCCAGATGCGTCCCGGGCGTGACGACCCGCGTTATGTCGCGGGCGTGCCCGTTCTCGGTTTCGTGCTGGTCAGCGATAGCGACCCGATAGCCACGCTCGACCAGCGCGGAGACGTACGGCGTCAGGTCGTCGACCGGCACCCCCGCCATCGGGTACGACGAACCGTGCGAGGACTTCTGGCTCACCTTCAGGTCGAGTTCGTCGGCGACGATCTCGGCGTCCTCGGCGAAGAACTCGTAGAAATCGCCACACTGCATCGCCAGCAGGTCCGCGTCGGTCCCCTCCTTGAGCGTGAGGAACTCCCCGACGATTCCCGTCGCCTCTGTCATACACGTCCGTGTGGTCGTCCCGGGCGTAAGGATTGCGGGTCGGGAGAGCGTGTTTGCGGCCGCCCGGCGTGGCCAGTGAAGAGGCTACAGGCCGTAGAACCGGGTATGGACGCGACAGCGACTATCGAGGCGTACTACGCGGCGCTTCGGGCCGGCGAACCGCTGGGTCCGTTTTTCGCCGACGATGCGAACCGCTCGGTGGTCAAGTTCGGCATCTCCGAACAGTTGGTCGGGACCGACGCTCTCAGGACCGGATTGCAGACCCAGACCGAGACGACGACCGACTGGACCGCCGACAGCCGTGCGCTCCGGGTGACAGAACGCGACGGCTACGCGTGGTTCAGCGACGACGTGGCGCTGTGCTGGACCGACATCGAGGATGGAGTCCGCCACGAGTACGACACCCGCTGGAGCGGAACGCTGGAAGCCACTGATGAGGACCGCCCGTGGCAGTTCGTGGGGATGCACGTCAGCACTGCCGAAGAGCTAGGGGAGTAGGTGGTCACTAATCGCCGTCGAGCGTGGCGAAGACGAACTCGCTGTCGCTCCCGAGGGGGTCCGTCGCGGTGACCGTCTCCGTCTCGGTGAAGCCGGCGGCGGCCAACTGGTCGAGGGTCGCCCGCCGACTCGGTGCCGAGAAGAACATCGACCCGCCCATCCAGCCGCGACGGACGGTCTCGAACTGCCCGCTCGGCAGCGTCATCAACACGGTCCCGCCCGGTCGGAGCACGCGGGCGAACTCCCGGTAGACGCTGGGGTGCTGGTCTCGTGGGACATGAAAGACGGCGTGGTAGGCCGTGACGGCGTCCACGCTGTCGGTTGCAATCGGGAGCGCCGTCATATCACCCTGCACGAGTCGGCTCTCCGGGACTGTTTCTGCGGCCAGCTCCAGCCCTGCACGCGAGAAGTCGAGGCCGATACTGCCAGCCGGCAAGTTCGCCAGGGTTCGTGCGCCATCGCCACAGCCGATGTCGAGGACGGTCGGCCCGTTGGGGAGCCGTTCGAGCAGGTCATTGAGCAGGGCGGCGTCCGACCCGGTCGGGTCACGCCGCTCCGCGTAGGTTTCGGAGACGCTGTCCCACGCGCGGCGCACCTCGTTGCGGTCCATACGTCTTGTGAGGGCGCCACACAGTTATGCGTTCAGCTGGCCTGACCTATTCCGATGACCCGTCGAGCGCGTCAATCGCCGCATCGAGCGTGAACTGCCCCTCGTAGAGCGCGCTGCCGACGACGACGGCAGCGGCCCCGGCCGACTGCAGCGCAAGCACGTCGTCGATGGTTGCCACGCCGCCGCTTGCGATTACCGGGATGTCGACGCTGTCGACAAGCCGGCGGACCGGCTCTGTCCTGACTCCCTCCAGTTGCCCCTCCACGTCCACGTCGGTAAAGAGGATGCCGCCGGCCCCGAGGTCGGCGTACCGCTCGGCGGCCTCGGCGGGGTCCAGCCCGGTGCCTTCGGTCCAGCCCGACACCACGACTTCGCCGTCCTTCGCGTCGAGGCTCACCAGCACACTGCCGGGGTGTTCGTCGCTGATTTCACCGACGATCTCCGGTGTTTCGACGGCGGCAGTCCCGAGGATGACCCGATCCAGCCCACGGTCAAGCAGTGAGACAGCGTCCTCGGCAGTCCGGATACCGCCGCCCAGTTGCACGTCAACGTCGGCCCCCACCGCGTCGAGGACGGCATCGATGGCCGCCGCGTTCTGCCGCTCGCCCTCGAACGCACCGTCGAGGTCGACGAGGTGGAGCGTCCGCGCGCCGGCGTCCACCCACCGCTGTGCGGCCTCGACTGGGTCGCCGTAGGTCTTCTCCGTGCCGCGCTCGCCACCGACCAGCTGGACCACCTGTCCGTCCTGCATATCGACCGCGGGGATGACCTCGAACTCGGGAAACATGGCTGTGGGTCCGGCGGCGGCCGGCGAAAGCGTGTCGGTCCGATGTGTGCGGAAGCCAGTGACCCGCATGCTTTTACGCTGTGATGGGAAAGGTCCGCCATGGGTACTGCTACACTCGTCCTCACACCGCTCGCCCGTCGGCTCGAAGCAATCATGTTCGGGCCGTACGAGCGCGAGTACCAGCTCTTCGAACAGGCCGTACTGGTCGTCGCCGTCGGCCTGGCGCTGGCCTGGGGGCTGGCCGCGTTCGGCATTCTCCCGCTCGGTGCCGGGGCGGTATCGTTGCTTGCGACTGCTGCCAGCGTCGCCATCTCGGCGTTCGTCGTTGTCGGACTGCTACAGTTTCTCGTCCTCGCGAACGTCCTCGAACGGACGAACGAGGATGTCGCGACCAAAGCCGCTGAACTCGAAGAGGCCGCGGAGCAACTGGAAACGACAGCCGAAGAGCTAGAGACGACCGCTGACGAGGTCGAAGACGCCGCTGAGACGGTCGACGAGGCCGCCGAGGACGTTGAGCAGACGGCCGACGAAGTCGAGCAGACGGCCGACGAGGTGGAACAGACCGCGGACGAAGTAGAGGAAACTGTCGACGAGGTCGAACAGACAGCCGACGAAGTCGAGCAGACGGCCGATGAAGTCGAACAGACCGCGACCGAGACCGGCGACGAGGACGCCGCCGAGAAGGTCACCGAGGTCAAGGACAAGACGACCGAAGTCAAGGACAAGACGACCGAGGTAAAAGACAAGACAACGGAAGTCAAAGACAAGACGACCAAAGTAAAAGACAAGACGACAGAAGCGAAAGACAAAACCACTGCGGTCAAGGACAAGACCAGCGATGCGAAACAGACCGCTGAATCAGTCACTGACGAGGTCGAAGCGGCCAAGGAAACGGCGAGCGAGGTCGAGGAGACCGCGGCGGCGGTCGAGGAGACGGTGCCGGCTGACGACGAGCACCTCGCGGAGGGGAGTGACGAATCCGCAGCCGACGATGGAAGCCCGGACGAGCGGTCGCCGTAGCGGCGGTCGCCGTCGCTTGGCGATTACCCGTTCGGTATGTTTTAACCCGGTGAGGGACTGACACCTGTATGGTCGAAGTTCTCTTTGCCCTCGGTGTTCTGGTGGCTATCTTCGTCGGCTTCAATATCGGGGGATCTTCGACGGGTGTCGCGTTCGGGCCTGCAGTCGGGTCAGATACGCTTTCGAAACTGTCCGCTGCGGCCCTGATGACCATCTTCGCGTTGGCGGGGGGACTCATCGTCGGTCCGGAGGTCGTCGAAAGCCTCGGGAGCAACCTCGTTGAGACCGCCTTCTCGCCGCTAATCAGCATCGTTGTGCTGTTTTTCATCGGCGTCGCGCTGTTTCTCTCGAACGTGGTCGGGGTTCCGGCGTCGACGTCGATGACGGCCGTCGGCGCTATCGCCGGTCTTGGTCTCGCTCGCGGAACGCTGAACGCCGCCCTGATGCTCGAAATCGTCTCGTGGTGGCTCGTCTCCCCGATTATCGCCTTCTGGGTCAGCGGGGTCATCGGCCGGTACTTCTACCCGACGCTCGTCGAGTGGTTTGCCGTCTCACAGAGCGAAGGGGCACTACTGGATTTCGACCGGTCTGGTTCGATTCCACGGCCGTCACTCGGTGCGAACACGACGACGCGTGAGTTCGTCGGGACCGTCGTCGTCATCGGTATCGGCTGTTATATGGCCTTCTCGGCGGGCGCGTCGAACGTCGCCAACGCCGTCGCCCCTCTCGTGGGGAACGGCTCGCTAGACATGTACCCGGCTATCCTGCTCGGTGGCGCTGCCATCGGCCTCGGTGCGTTCACTATCGCCCGCCGAACGATGGACACGGTCGGCAACGACCTGACCGACCTCCCGCTGGTCGCCGCCATCGTCGTCGCGGCAGTCGCCTCGACTATCGTTACCTTCCTTTCGGCGCTGGGTATCCCGGCCAGTTTCGTCATTATCGCCACGATGAGTATCGTCGGGCTCGGGTGGGGCCGTGCGACGCGAACGACGAGCCTCTCCGATACTGTGCAGGGCGAGGCGCCTGTCGCGTCTGTCGGTGCGCTGACAACCGACGCGGAGGCCGCAGATGCGCCGACTGTCGGCGGCAAGAAGGGAACGCCGAAGCCAGCCGAGACTGATCCCATCGGTGAGGAATCGCGTGAGGACATCCCGTCGGCGTCGGATCTGTTCGAACCCGGGACCACTGCTAGAGTGATTTTCCTACAGAACGTCGTCCCCTCGATTGCGACGCTCGCGGCGTATCTGGTGTTCCGGTTTCTCCCAATCACCTGAACAGTAATCGGCCCCCAAACAGCAGTCCTCGATTCCCGACGAATCCCCGCGTTGTCCCTCATTATTTTGCACGGCCTAAAACCGAAGGGCAAAGTCTAACAGGGCGGGGTTCAAACTCTCAGGTGATGCCCACGGTAGAGTACCTTAACTACGAAGTAGTGGACGACAACGGCTGGGACATGTACGACGATGACGTCTTCGCAGAGGCGTCGGACCTCGACCTCGACGACGAGGATCACGGGTCCCTTGACGTGAACGAAGGCGAGTACATCCTCGAAGCCGCCGAGGCGCAGGGCTACGACTGGCCCTTCTCGTGTCGCGCCGGTGCCTGTGCGAACTGTGCCGCCATCGTTCTCGAAGGCGACATCGACATGGATATGCAGCAGATCCTCAGCGACGAGGAAGTCGACGACAAGAACGTCCGACTGACCTGCATCGGCAGCCCGGACGCCGACGAGGTCAAGATCGTCTACAACGCCAAGCACCTCGATTACCTGCAGAACCGCGTCATCTAACGCGGCTCCTGCAGCGCACTACACTTTCTTCTTCCAGTAGCGACTACGTTCGACAGCTATCGTATCGGAACCATTAGGGGTGCCCCTGTACTGCGTACAGCCGTGCTTGGGTCGATACCCGACCTGCTTCGGCTGGTCGCCGTCCCGGTGTTCGGGTGGGCGGCCTACCGCGACGTGAAAACCCGCCGGGTGCCGAACCGGACCTGGACCCCGCTTGCTGCGCTGGCGGTCGTCCTCCTGCTGTGGGATGCCTACACCGTTTGGACTGGTCCGACAGCAATCGGCCAGCGGCTGTTCTTCATCAGGGTTGCAATCAGCCTCGGTTTCGTTATCCCGCTGTCATACGGCTTCTGGCTCATCGGCGGGTTCGGCGGGGCCGACGCGAAGGCGTTCATGCTCGTCGCCGTCCTCTTTCCGGTTTATCCGGTGTACTACCTGCCGACTGTCGCCCTCCCGATCCAGCAGAGCGCTATCGGCGTGTTCTCGCTGACGATTCTCTCGAACACCGTGCTTGCTGGCGTCGTCTATCCGCTGGCCGTCGCTGCCGGGAACCTCGCCCGCGGTCGCCTTTCACTGGCGATGTTTATCGGGCGGCCCGTTTCTGCCACCGCCGTCACCGAGGAGTACGGCCGCCTGCTCCAATCACCTGATGGATTCGACCGCGGCGGCCTCGACCTCGATGCGCTCCGGATGTACCTCCAGTGGCGTGGCTGCTCGCTCGCCGACATCCGCGCCGACCCGGACCAGCACCGACGTCCGACCTCCCTCCCAGAAGTCCCGAACGACCCCGGCGACGGGTCGCTTGCGACCGACGGTGGCGACCGCGTCATCGACGATGTCGACGGGCCGACAGGCCCCAGCGACACAACCGGAGCGTCCGACCGCAGCGACCCCATCGACGACCCATGGGGGGCCGAGCGGTTCCTGAACGACATCGACCACTCCGCCTACGGCACCTCGCCGGCCCAGCTCCGGGACGGGCTGGACGTGCTCGTCGAACAGGACGAGGTGTGGATTTCCCCCGGGATTCCGTTCCTCGTTCCGATGTTCGCCGGGCTGGTCGTCTCGCTCACCTACGGCGACGTGTTGTTCTCGCTGTTGCAGGCCGTCGGGCTGGCCTGACTCCAGACAGCAGAAGACCTATTTTACGGACACGCCTCCGACCGAGTATGACCGACGTCGACCTCGCGTTCGACGAGCAGGAGTATATTCCGGCCGTCGCTCAGGACGCAGACTCCGGTGAGGTGCTTATGCTCGCCTACGTCACCGAGGAAGCCCTCCGGAAGACCCGCGAGACAGGGGAGGCCCACTACTACTCCCGCAGCCGGGACGAACTCTGGCACAAGGGCGGGACGAGCGGCCACACGCAGGTCGTCGAAGAGGTGCGGGTCGACTGTGACGGGGACGCGCTGCTGTACATCGTCGACCAGACCGGCGGGGCCTGTCACACCGGCTACGAGTCCTGTTTCCACCGGACTGTCGACGGCGAGACGGTCGGTGAGCAAGTGTTCGACCCCGACGACGTGTACTGATGGCGCAATCCGACACTGATACCGAACTCAGCGCGGGAACCCCGGACGCGGTGGACCGCCTCGAACAGGCCGCCGAAGCGTACGACCGAGCGCAGGCACGCGTCGAGGAGATCGGGGCGGACGCGTTGCGCGATTGCCGCGAGGTCTACAGCGAACTGCGGAATCTGCTCGAAAGCTACGATGGGCGAGCGACCGGCGGCGGCGACTTCGAGGCGTTCATGGAGTTTCAGGGTCGGGTCGGGACGCTGACCGACGACCTCCCCGAGGACCTGCCCGAGCGCGATACCTTCGAAGAAATTGACGACTTCCTCCAGCAACGGCGGCTCACCGAGGGCGACTTCGAGCAGGCCCGCGAGATGCTCTCGCCCATCGGTGACCTTGTCGGACGGCTCGACGAACTCGACGACGCGCGAGAGCAGTACAAAAAAGCCCGGACTACCGCCGGCCGCCGACACGACGAACTGGGCGACCGCATCGACGACTTGGAACGCCTCCGGCGGCTCGGCGACGCCGACCTCGACGCACCGGTTGCGCGTCTCCGTGACCCCATCGAACGCTACAACGACGCTGTCACCGAGGCGTTCACCGAGTTTCGCCGCAACACGCCGGCCAGAGACGCCCTTGCGGTCATCGACCGGGCGGACGCCTACCCACTGGTCGAGTTTCGGTCCCCGCCCGCGGACCTGCTGACGTACGTCTGCGAGCACGACGCCGGGACCGAACCGGTTCCGAAACTGCTTGAGTACGCCGACTACTCCGCCTCGAAACTGGACCACTACGTCGACGACGCGGCGGCGCTGCGGAGCGCTGTCGCCACTCGGCAAACGTATCTCCGTCGGCTCGACGCCGAACCGGTGCGGGTCGACTGGCCGCCGCCGTCGGCCGACGCCCTGCCGTGGTATTGCCGGGAGTACCGCTCAGTCGTTGCCCGCTTCGCCGACGAGTCAGTTGTCGCAACACTACGGGAGGTGCGTGGGCTCGCAGACCGGGAGGATTACGAGCGGCTCCGGGAGAGCGCAGTCGCTCGCTCGGAACTCACAGAGAGCGAACGCGAGCGGCTGGCGAGCGGCGCTGTCGAACAGGAACTGTCGGCGGCCCGCGAGGCCAGCGCGGCTATCGAGGACGCCTTAGACGCTCACTCGTCGCTGTAGGAATTCGTCTGCTGGGTCGCTCGGCTGACCATCGTCTCGGCGAGTTCCTCGGCCCGGTCAAGCGTGCGCGCTTCTGCGTAGACCCGGACGACGGGCTCTGTCCCGGATGGTCGAGCAAGCACCCAGCCGTCGCCGTAGTCGAGGCGGTAGCCGTCCGTCGTATCCAGATCGGCCGTCGCGTCGTTCGCGTGGGCTTCGATGCCTTCGAGCATCGCTTCGCGCTCCGCTTCCGTCTCGTATTCGAGGTTCCGCCGGACGTTGTAGTAATCGTCGTAGTCAGCAGCGACCTCGCTTGCGGGTCGCTCGGCGACGAGTTCGAGGAACTTCGCGGCGGTGAACGCGCCGTCCCGGGCGATGCGGTAATCGGGGAAGAGGATGCCACCGTTGCCCTCGCCGGCAATAGCGACGTGTGTCCCTTCGTTTTGCAGTTTGCGGATACGGCTGACGATATACGTCGAGCCGATGGGGGTAAGCGAGAGGGTCGCGCCGGCGTCCTCGACCACGTCGACCAGTCGCTGGGAGGCGTTGACCGCCGAGACGACGCCGTCGTCGGACTCGATTTTCGCCGCCGCGAGCGCGGCCAGCGCGGCGTCGCCCTCGATGTGCGTTCCGGTTTCGTCGACGAACATCCCGCGGTCGGCGTCCCCGTCGTGGGCAAAGCCGAGGTCGGCGTCGGTGGCGCGAACGAACGCCCGCAGGTCTTCGAGGTTCTCTGCGACGGGTTCGGGGTCGCGGCCGGGGAAGTGGCCGTCGGGCTGGGTGTTGACGGTGTGGACTTCACAGCCGAGTTCGCGGAACAGGTCGGGGCTCGTCAGCGAGCCGGCACCGTGGCCGGGGTCGACGACGATAGTGAGGTCGGCGTCGGCGATACGGTCGCGGTCGACGGCAGACAGCACCTGCTCGCGGTAGCGGCGGCGGGCGCTCTCGATGGCGGTGTCGGACCCGACTGTCTCCCAGTCCGCGTAGGCCGGCGTATCGTCCCGGAGGGACTGTTCGACGCGGTCGAGCGTGTCACGCGTCAGTTCGACGCCGTCCGCGCCGATGAGTTTCACGCCGTTGTACGCGGCCGGATTGTGGCTCGCGGTAATCATCACGCCTGGGACCGCCTCACGCTCGCAGTAGGCCTGTAACCCCGGCGTCGGAACGACGCCGAGGCGGTCGACGTCGAACCCGACCGTCGTCAGCCCACTTGTCGCGGCGTTGATAAACGTCCGTCCGGTCGTCCGCGTGTCACGTGCGATTGCCACGCGGTCGTGGTCGTCACGCCAGACGTCCCCGGCGGCCTGTGCAACCCGAAGGACGTACCGCGGTGTCAGCTCATCGCCCGCGACACCTCGGACGCCACTCGACCCGAACACTTGCATTCGAGCGAGTGTCTGAGGCGGAGGGGCTTAGGAATGTCGCTGTCCGAATTCAACAGTCATTAGCCCCGTGACCGTTCAGTGAGCGTATGGCAAACGACGACCTCATCGCGGCACTGCGGGACGCTGACGCCGTCAAGTTCGGGGAGTTCGAGCTCTCCCACGGTGGCACATCGAACTACTACGTCGACAAGTACGTCTTCGAGACCAACCCCGACTGTCTGAACCTGATCTCCGAAGCCTTCGCCGAACGCATCGCCGAGTGGGACACGGACGCCACGCTCGCCGGCGTTGCCCTCGGTGCGGTCCCACTGGTCGCGGTCACCAGCGTCGAGACCGGTATCCCTTACGTCATCGCCCGCAAGCAGGCCAAAGAGTACGGCACGGGCAACCGCATCGAAGGCGATCTGACCGATGGCGAGGAGGTCATCATCCTCGAAGACATCGCGACGACCGGCCAGAGCGCGGTCGACGCCGCCGAGGCGCTCCGCGAGGCCGGCGCTGTGGTTAACCGCGTGCTCGTTGTCGTCGACCGTGAGGAAGGGGCCAGCGAGAACCTCGCCGACCACGACCTCGAACTGTCCTCGCTCGTGACCGCCTCTGACCTGCTCGCCGACGCGCCCGACGACATCGACGTGTAGCGCTGGCCGGACCGCTCTTGCCCCTGCGCGGTCGGGACACATCACCGATGTGTTCTTGACGCTGGCTCGCTTATCCGTGGCTGTAATGGCTAATCTCGAACTCTACGAACTCGAGGGCTGTCCGTACTGTGCGAAAGTAATCAAGAAACTCGACGAGCTGGGCCTCGAGTATGAATCCCACATGGTTCCACGGTCCCACGGCGAGCGGACCGAAGTGAAGGAGATTTCGGGCCAGACCGGCGTTCCAGTTCTCGTCGACACGGACAACGGCGTCGACGGGATGCCTGAATCCGACGACATCGTCGAGTATCTCGAAGAAACGTACGGGCAGTAGACCCAGCGCTTGCGGTTGGTCTCGTTTTCACTTGCGAAGACTGATAGCGCCGGCTCAGGCGACCTCTTCGCGGTCCTCGCCGCGCTCCATAATCAGGTCCCGCAGGTCGATGGCATCCTCGATGTTCTCCATCTCCTCCTTTTCGATGAGAGCGGTCCCCTCGACGGACTCCCGACGGAGTTCGTCGACGACGTACACCGACCGGGTCCGGGTCACCTCGCCGACCGAGGACATGATGCGGGCCCGTTTCTCGGCCGTTTCGGTGAACGCCGAGTGACCGGCAAGGACCTGTCCGTGCTCGTCGTCGCTTTCGTTGACGCTTTTGAACGGCGCGCGGTCCGTCGGGTGGACCTCGAATCCGATACGAGTGAACACCGTCACGATCGGCTCGTCCTCCGGTGCGATATCGGGGTCGTCCGGTGTCGGCTCGTCGTCCCGAACTTCTTCAGCGCCGTCAAGGACACTCACCGGCGAGGTCAGCGGCGCGTCGAACAGGTCTTCGAGTTCGGCGGCCACTTCCACGGATGCATCCATTCCGTCCTCATATTTCGAAACTGTCCGGCGGGAGACGCCCAGTTCCTTCGCCAGTCGGCCAAGCGACCAGTCCCGATTCTCACGTACGTCGGCGAGGATCTCGGAGTCGATGTTGACGTAGAGTCCACCCGGAGCGGCGTAGATGAGCGGCGGGACCTCCTCGACGAACAGGTCCATCGCGGTGTCGGGCGACAGCACGGGGACACCGTGCCTGAAGTAAACGACACCGGGTTTTAGCTCTTCGTCGCGCGTTCGGAGGCCGATCACAATCGGCGTGGCGTTCAGGTAGGTGCCCAGTCGCCGCATCTCGCCGCCGGTCTGTGCGTCGAAGGCGTCGATGTTGCCCAGTATCTTCAGGAGCAACACGTCCTCACCGCGACGGGCAGCGATGTCGAAACTCTTCGGACGAATCGCACAGCGGTCGCTGACGAGGAAGCCAGCGTCTTCGAGCATCGCCATGACGTTTTCTACCAGCGCCGACCGTGACATAGTACTCTGTACCTCTACTGAGTCTAGCCCGCTCACCCATTATATGTATTGCGCCGTCCGTTGCCCTTTCAGGCCGAACTGGGCCCGTGACGAAAGGCGTTTGACCGCCTCGGGGCTACAGAGTAGTGTGACTGTCGTCGGTCTCGATGATACGGACTCGCGCGAACGGGGAATGTGTACGACTTACGCCGCCGCTTCCCTCGCCGAGTCGATACGGAACGCTGGGGGGGCTGTCGAGCGACTGCTCCTCGTCCGTTTGAACCCCGCTGTCGAACACAAGACCCGCGGGAACGCGGCGCTGGCGGTGCATACGGATCTCGACGCCGACACCGCGCTGGGGTTGGCCGCAGACGTGCTCGACATGGCCGAGACCGACGACCCCCGTACCAATCCCGGCGCTGTCGTCGCGGATTGTGACCCCGAAGCCGTCCCGCCGCAGGTCGCAACGTTCGCTCGCGAGACGATTCAGTCGATACAGGACCCGATGGCCGCGACGACGCTAGCTGACGTGGTCGGGTTCGCCCGGTGCCAGCGGGGCAACGGCCGCGGACTCGTCGGTGCGCTCGCGGCGGTCGGGGCCTGGGCCGAACTATCGGACTGGACCTACGAACACATCGCCTACCGGGAGCAAGACCGGTGGGGAACGGAGCGGTCGGTCGACAGCGAGAGCGTTCGCGTTGCGGCCGAGGAGTACTACCCCGACGTGTGGGATACCGTCGACCGCACGTCGGGCTATCCGGTCTGTGTGCCGCGGACGCCGTGTCCGATCCTCTACGGGATTCGCGGTGACGATCCCGACGCCTGTCGCGCCGTCGCTGACGCCATCGACAGCGAACCCATCGCCCGCCGGGCGACGTTCGTGACGAATCAGGGGACAGATGCGCACCTACAGGACGCCGCTGTCGACGCGGTCACGGCCGACAGCGCCTACCGTGTCACCGGGACAGTGGTTGAAGCCCCGGAAACGCGGGCAGGGGGACATGTGTTTCTTGCGCTCGAAGGCGACGGGACGACTCTCGACTGTGCGGCCTTCGAGCCGACAAAGGACTTTCGCGACCGGGTCCGGTCGCTCAGGGTCGGCGACCGAATCACCGCCTGCGGTGAAGTGACCGACGGCACGCTCAAACTGGAGAAGTTTGCGGTCCGGGAACTCGTTCGGACGGAACTCGTCACGCCGGACTGCCCGGACTGTGGCCGGTCGATGAAATCTGCCGGTCGGAAGCAGGGCTATCGGTGTCGGGACTGCGGGACCAGCGCTGACGGCAAGATCACGGAGTCCATCGAGCGGGGGCTGGAATGCGGGTGGTACGAAGTGCCGCCGGTCGGACGCCGCCACATCGCGAAGCCGCTAGTCCGTGGCGGGTTCGACGCGCCCACCCACCCGTCCCGCTGAGGCAGAGTGGTGTCTTGTGATCCCGGCCACTATTGGCCCCGAAGCCGACACGCTTCCGAAATGGGCTCCAGCAGTTCGCACGCGACGCGATCCCGTCGCGTAACCGCTTGCTCAGTGGTTGATCGCGGCACCAGTCCCAGCTGCTATCTGGTTCGAACCGGCTACTGGTGAGTAAGCACCACGAATATTCCGGTAATACGGAGATATACCTCAATTTAAACTACGGATAACAATGTTGATATACAGCTATGTGCGGCCATGAAAACTGAGTGTTCGGATACCAGCGGCGAAATACGACAGACGGCGAAGTTGCCGAGACGCTACTGACTGTCGAACGTGAGCCTGCTGCGGGTGGTGGCCAGCCCTCAATCCTGTTTCCGTCCGCAGCACGGGCTCGGAACTAGCAGCGAACTGGTTGGCCGTTTCGTCTGACCGTCTCGTCTCTCTCGACGACGTTCAGTAGTCCTTACGCCCGATAATCGACTGGTAACAATAGTGATACCTGTCGTGAATCGGGACATGGACTCCGACACCCGGTCGACGAGTGAGGTGACGGCAGCGGCTGCTGACGACGAGGGAACGCTGCCTGCCGTGGTCCGTTCCCGGCCCGACGGCAGCGAGCGACTCATCTGCTACGCGCCAGATGTCGACACGGCAGACGTAGAGGACCAGTGGCTCTCCGTCGATGCCGACTTTCCGGTGTCGACGCTGCTGATGCGGTAGGCTAGTCGTTTCGTCCGGTCAACGCAACAACCACGTCGTCACCGTCCTGGAGTTCCCCCCGCTCTCTGAACCGGGGTAGCGCCGCTGTCGCCGTCGCACACGTCGGTTCGACGTGAAATCCCGCTGCACCGAGCCGATCACGTTCCCGCTCCGTTGCTGCCGCGGAGACGGCAACGGCGGCACCACCGGTTGCCTCGATTGCGTGCCGTATTTGCTGGCCGCGCGGCGGGTCCCGGATGTGGATGCCATCGGCGAGGTCGTTGGCAGCGGCATTGTCCGGGACACCCCCGTCCTCGTCCTCGTCGGCGATAGGACTGTACCCGACCGCTTGTGTCCCCAGTATGCGCGGGATAGCGTCCGTCCACCCAGCTTGCTCAAGCGCCCGAAATCCCCGATAGAGGCCGAGAAACAGCGTCCCGTGACCAAGCGGTGTGACGACGGAATCCGGGACGTGCCAGTCTCGCTGGGCGGCAATCTCGTAAGCGGCCGTCGCCGTCCCAGCGAAGAAGGCGGGGTTCCAGGCGTGGCTGGCGTACCAGCCCGATCCGCTTTCCACGGCGTCGATACAGGCCGCGGTTACGGCCTCTCTACTGCCCTCGACTGAGATTACGTCTGCTCCGGTTCGCTCGATCCGGCGAACCTTCGACTCCTTCGCGCTCGCGGGAACATATATCTCTGCGTCCAGTCCCGCTCGTGCCGCGTAGGATGCGACTGCGAGCCCGGCGTTGCCCGATGAGTCTTCGAGGACGCGGTCGGCCCCGACTTCGACCGCTTCGGCGATGACCGTCGCCGCGCCGCGGTCCTTGAAGCTCCCTGTCGGGTGGAGCGACTCAAGTTTGAAGCTGGCGTCCCACTCGGGCGCATCGACCAGCGGCGTCCAGCCCTCACCGAGACTGACTCGCTCGTCCATCGGGAGGAACTCGGCGAAGTCCCAGACGCCGCTGGTCCGTGAGAACTGCCCCGGTCGGCTGTCGGGTAGTGGCTGACTGGCGTAATCAAGTGGAGCCCCGCAGGAACACCGCCAGGGTTCCTCACGCGGGTACTCCCGGTCGCAGACGCTACAGGTGCGCATAGGACCACTGGGGCACTGCCCGTTCAAAAACCGGCGGCATCTCAGACGACAAAATCGAGGTCTGGGGCCGCAGCGGAGCGGACAGAGCGATGGCCGGGTGGCCGCTCCGCGGCCGAGGACGCCCCTCGAAGTAAAAAGTGGGTTCTAGTAGGTATCGATGTTCGTCCCGACTGAACAGACGTACTCGCCGGTCGCGACCTGCGGGAGCCGGCGGGCGCGCCAGAACACGCCGCTTGAGTCGGCGGTGATTTCGGCCTTCGGCTCGCCGAACACGTCGGTCACCTCGAACAGCGTCTCGCCGCGGGAGACCCGGTCGCCGAGGTCGGGTTTGAGGTCGATGAGGCCGCCGACCGGGGAGCCGTACTGTTCGAAGCCGGAGGCACGGGTCTGGGGACGGGTGTCGTGGTGGCCATCGAGGAACCCGTAGTAGTGCAGGACGTTGAACACACCGTCGACGCCCCGCTGGATTGACTGCTCGTCCCAGCCGACACAGCCGCCGAGTTCGGGATCGATCGTCGGAACGCCCTCGTCAGGGGCAGCGCGGGCCAACTGCCCGTCGGGGCCTTTCTGGTCGAGGATGTAGCCACAGCCGAACACTTTCGCCAGTTCGAGACATTCCTCGTGGAGGCGATGGCGGGTGCCACACCGGACCCGCACCTCGTCGATCATCTGCGAGGTCGAGCCCTGATGCAAGTCGAGCACGTAATCGGCGCTGATGGCGGCGTTGAACGTCGCCGCGGCGATGCGCTCGCTCGACGTCCCCGTTTTGTCGCCCGGATACGCTCGGTTCATCTTCGTGTCGTCGACCGGATTGCGGTGCTCGGCGACCTGGAACGCATGGTAGTTGACGACGCCACAGACCAGAATCGTCCCGGACAGCTCTGTCGGGTCGAGTTGCGGGAGCGTCCGCTGGATGACGCCGACGCCGTTTAGTTCGTCGCCGTCGCTGGCCGCCTGTATGTAGAGCGTCCGTCCGTCGTCGACACCGTTGACGACGGCGACCGGTAGCCCGAACGTCGACCCGTCGCGGGTCTCACCGACCTCCAGCCGCCCCGTGTCCTTCTCACCGGGAGCGGCGGTCGCCGTACCGAAAGTAACCATTGTTCTCACGTTTGCCTTGGGAGCCTTTACTGGTTCGGATTACAGCAGCAGTTGCGCCGGACCGACGGCATCTTGTGGCCGCCGACCCTACGAGTCGGTGTGTCCCAGTCCGAGCCACAGAGCGGCAAAGCGGCGATGGTCGCGGCCTTGAACGTGCCACGCAACGCGACAGTCGGCTTCGTGCTCGCTGGCCTGTTCACGGCGGGGCTGTTCGCCCTGTTCGTCCTGCCGGGGGCCCAACGGCCGATTGGCTTCTACGTGGCGCTGGCGTTCGTCCTCGTGACTTCGCTTGGTGGGCTGTTGACAGCGCTGTTTACGGCTGTCTCGGCCGTGCGACTCGCCAGACAGTAGCAGAACGCTATACTCCCTTTGTCAGGTCCGTAAGCCGGTCGCCGCCGGTTCGAGTCCCCTTCGCAATGAGTACGTCGCCCGTCTGGAGCTGCGTTTCCGGGCCCGGTGAGACGACCCAGTCACCGCCTTCACGTCCGGTCCGCTGGCTCTCTCCGGCCCCGCGCCGTATCGCGATTATCCGCATACCGGTCGCCGTCTTGACTTCCGCGTCGCCGATGGTCGTCCCCGCGAGGTCGCTGTTGGGATACACCGTCGCCCGGACGATGACTTCGTCTGACTCCTGAACGGCCTCCGCGACGACCGGATGCGTCGATAGCCCTCGCAGGACGCCCTCGCTCATTTCCAGCGCGGCATCGGAGATGACTTCCGTCGACCGGGCTAGGTGCACCAGTCCCCGAAGCGACACCGGGTCGTCGATGTCGGCGGCAGCCCGGAGCGTCCAGGCCTCAAACCGGGACTGCAGCGCGTCGACTTCGGCTTCGAGTTCGACGACCTCCTCGGCGACTTCCGTGCTGTCGAACAGTACCGCGCCGTAGGCCAAATCGACTGCCAGCTCGCCCATGTCTTTCATCAGGACGATAGAGTCGACGGCACGTTCGAGGTCGCGGACGCCGCCCTCGGGTGGTGCCGGCGGTTCGTACGCGTCGCCAGTCGCGTCCTGATACACCTCGGCGATACCGTCTTCGGGGCCACGGAACAGCACCACGTCGCCCACTTCGAGGCGCGTCTCTCGGTCGGGGTTGAGCAGCCAGGTCCCCTGCCGGCGAACCGCCAGCGCGCGGACGCCAGTCTCGGTTTCGAGATTGAGGCCTCCGAGCGTCTCGCCGGCCAGTGCGGACTCAGAACCGATTGTCGCCCGCACGAGCGTCTCGACCGCCTCGGGTAGCGCCGCCCGCATCGTGTCCGGCAGGCCGATGTCCTCCAGTACCACCTTGGCGATGTCACCAGCGGCGTCGCTTATTTTCTCTGCGGCCCCGACCATCCCCAGGACGGGGGCCAGTGCTTCCGCGTCCGCCGTCGAGCGACAGGCCATCAGGAGGCTCATGCGTGCGCGCAACTGGAGGACGTCCATCTTCTCCTCCAACTCCAGCACCTCCGCGGCCACATCGTCGCTCCCCAGCAGGACAGCCGAGTACGAGAGGTCGATGAGCAACTCGGCGGTGTCTTTCATCTCGGCCAGCACCTGCTTGACGCTGACCGGTTCGTACTCGACCGTCCCTGTCAGGTCCATAGCCGCCGGTTCGACGGCCCCGAGCAAAAACGTTCCTCACTGTGAGGCGAGGTAGCGCGCCCCCCGACATCAGCTGCGACTGGCCGTTTGCATACGAGTATGGGTGCAACATTGGAGTATAGCCCCAGTGATGTGCCGAATCCGCTGGACACTCGTTCAATAACTGTTCCTGACATTGTGCCACACACGCTCAGAAAGAAAATGTTTTTCCCGGAAGGTAGGGAAGAGATTGCGTATGTCCGACGACCTCAAGAAGGGACTCGAGGGTGTCATCGTCGCCGAGTCCGAACTCAGCGTTATCGACGGCGACGCTGGCAAACTCGTGTATCGGGGGTACACCATCGAGGACCTCGCAAAGGGTGCCAGCTACGAAGAGGTGCTGTACCTGCTCTGGCACGGCCACCTGCCGAACCGGGACGAGCTCTCCGAGTTCAAGCAGGCGATGGTGGAGGCACGCGACGTGGACGACGACGTCATCTCGACCGTGCGACAACTCGCCGAAGCGGACGAGAACCCGATGGCAGCCCTCCGGACCGCGGTGTCGATGCTCTCGGCGTTCGACCCTGCGCCCGAAGACGCCGAGCCGACCGACGAGACGGTCAATCTTGAAACGGGCCGACGGATCACGGCCAAGATTCCGACCATCATCGCGGCCTTTACTCGCATCCGCGACGGCAAGGAGCCCGTCGAACCTCGCGACGATCTCGACCACGCGGCGAATTTCCTCTACATGCTCAACGGCGAGGCGCCCGACGACGTGCTTGCCGACGTGTTCGATCAGGCGCTTGTGCTCCACGCCGACCACGGCCTCAACGCCTCGACGTTCTCGGCTATCACGACGGCGTCGACGCTGTCGGATGTCCACAGCGCGGTCACCTCCGCCATCGGGACGCTGAAAGGACCGCTCCACGGCGGTGCCAATCAGGACGTTATGGAGATGCTCAAAGAAGTCGACGACGCCGAATCTGACCCACTTGAGTGGGTCCAGAACGCCCTCGACGAGGGCCGTCGCGTCTCCGGCTTCGGCCACCGCGTCTACAACGTCAAGGACCCTCGTGCGAAGATTCTCGGCGAGCGGTCGAAGGAACTCGGCGAGGCCGCCGGGACGCTGAAGTGGTACGAGATGTCGACTACCATCGAGGACTACCTCATGGAAGAGAAGGGCCTGGCCCCGAACGTCGACTTCTACTCCGCGTCGACGTACTACCAGATGGGCATCCCTATCGACATCTACACCCCCATCTTCGCGATGTCTCGCGTCGGTGGCTGGGTCGCGCACGTCTTCGAGTACATCGAGGACAACCGTCTGATCCGCCCGCGCGCCCGCTACGTCGGCAAGAACCCCGACGAGACCACGTTCGTGCCGCTGGACGAGCGGTAAGAAACCGTCCCGAGTGCGAGCGTAGCGAGCACTCGGTCTTTTTCGCCCACGTTTTTGCCGTGAGCGATGGCCGCAGGCCATCCGAACGGGAAAAAGGTGGAGGGTGACCGCCTGATCCGCCCGCGCGCTCGCTACGTCGGCAAGAACCCCGACGAGACCACGTTCGTGCCGCTTGAGGAGCGATAGGCCCGTTCCGCTACTGCTCGTCTAAAGAGTGAAGTACTGGCGGCCGTGAGCGCGTTTCATCGCGCGAACCGGGGCAGGGCAGGGCGGCCAACATCCGGCGGCGACGCCGCCGGTTCCCGGAATCAGCACAGGACCTATGTCCTGTCGAATTTTTCTGATATCGAACGCTGCGGTAACGGACGCGTAGCGACTGTCCGCGAACGAAGTGAGCGGTTCACCGAACGCGAGCGTAGCGAGCGTTCGGCCTTTTTCGCCACCGAAAGACTCGCGTCACTCGTCTTTCGAGCCCTCGTTCGCTCCGCTCACGAGGACCACGTTTTTGCGCAGGGGTTGAGGGCGCGTAGCGCCCGAACCCCCCGTGGAAAAAGGTGGTTAGCCAAACACCGACTGGAACCGCGTCACGCCGTCGTCGGTGCCGGCGATGACGAGCTTGTCGTTCGGTTCGATAGTCACGTCGGGGCCGAGGTCGGTGATGACCGACCCGTTCCGTTCGACGGCGACGACCGTACAGCCCGTCCGTGAGCGGACATCGGCCTCGCCGAGCGTCGTATTCCCGAGCCCGTTGGCAGTGACGCGGATGACCTCGACTTGCTGGTCCATCGAGATGACGTCTTCGTCTTCGAGAATCGTGGAGGCGAGCATCCGGCCGCTGACCGTCGACAGCGCGAGGACGTAGTCAGCGCCCGCCCGATACATCTTCTGGACGTTTTCGCTCTCCTCTGCGCGGGCGATGATTTCGACGTCCGGATTGAGGTCACGGATGACAAGCGTCGCGAACTCGGTGTCGGTGTCCGCCGACAGGGCGAGAATAACCGTTCTGGCTGTGCCGACGCCGACGTGCCGAAGCTCCTCAGGTTCCGTGGCGTCCCCGACGACATCGACGTCCGGCCCGTCGGCCTGATCGAGCACCGTATGCGGCACCCCGGCGTTCGTAAGCGCCGATGTGATCGTCTGACCGACTTCGCCGGCGCCGATGACAACGGTCTCCCCGCGGCGGAAGCCACGCACGCTGGAGAGTGTCATCTCCTTGAGCTGTTCCAGTTGGGACTCAGTCCCTGACACCAGTAGGACCGTACTCCCGTCGAGTTCGGCGTCGGGGTCGGGCGGACTCACGAACTGGCCGCGGAACCACGCGCCGATGACGTTGACGCCGGTTTCCTCGCGGATGCCGCTGTCGGCCAGCGTCGTCCCGACGAGGTCGCTCCCGCGGTGGATCGGCAGTTCGGCGATGTCGAAGTCCTCGCCGATCTCGATTGAGTCCCCGAGCGTCGTCGAAATGCCAGTTGTCACCTTGCTGGCGAGGCTCTCGCCGAGCAGGCCACGCGGCGACAGGACGGCGTCGGCACCGGCGAGGTCGTGATACTTCGCGCGGTCGGGCTCCTTGACGACGCTGACGGTCTGGACTGACTCGTCGACTTCGCGGGCGGTGAGGATGATACTGGTGTTCACCTGGTCAGACGCGTCAGCGACGAGCGCTCGGGCGGACGACAGATGTGCTCGTTCAAGCCCGTCGACGGACTGCGGGTCGGCGTGGATGACGTAGTACCCGTCCTCGTAGAGGTCGTTTGCCCGGTTCCGGTCTGGTTCGACGATGACGTAGTCCACACCCCAGGTGTCCAGTTCGGTGACGAGCGTCTCACCGCGGGGGGAGAACTGACAGATGACGACGTGGTCGTTGAGGCCGTTCTCGACCGTGCTCGGGGCTGTCGTCTCCATCGCCTCCTCGAACAGCGGAAACAACAACACCGGCAGCGCGAGAAAGATGAGTACGACGCCGGTGATATCCATCACGATAATGAATAGCCGCATCTCCGTGGTGCTCCACGGCGCGTCCGACCCGTATCCGGTCGTGGTGAACGTTTCGACCACGACGCGAAGCGACCGCAGGAACGGTTGCGGGTCGTTTTCGAACGTCGCCATTCCGTAGTCGTACGCGAACGCATACCCCAGAATAATGCCGCCAAGCGCGACGATGTACAACAGGGTCCGTCGCAGCCAGGTATCCATCTACTGTTTTCTGGGATACCGACTGTAAAACAGTTCTGTCCGACTCGCTGGTGGCCGTCTGTCGGTTCGGATGATAGGAGTGAGTGACCTTATCCGGCCGCAGTCTTGCACTTTCACTTTCACCGCGCTACGACGAGATTTAAGTTAATCGCGTTCGTTTCCCCGCGTGCAGTCACACGCTCCCCCCTTTCCGTTTCAGTACACTACCCGAGCAGCTGCGGCTATCGCGGCCGTCGATACCGTATAGTCGGCCGACAGTATAACATGGTGCGGTGAATAGCCACTCCCATGCTCTCGTTTGAGGATGTTCTCGCGGCACAGGATACCGTCTCTGAAACGGCCAGACACACACCGCTCGATTACTCGCATACGTTCTCTGCGATGACCGGCGCGGATGTCCATCTCAAGCTCGAACTGTTCCAGCGGACAGGCTCATTCAAAATCCGGGGCGCGACCAACCGCATTGCGTCGCTCTCAGAGGCCGAACGCGAAGCTGGTGTCGTCACGGCGAGTGCCGGCAACCACGCTCAGGGGGTCGCACTGGCCGCCACGCGAATCGGCGTCGATTCGAAAATCGTGATGCCGGAACGAGCACCAGTTTCGAAAGTGAAGGCGACCCGGAGCTACGGCGGTAACGTGGTCCTCCACGGTCGGGACTACGACGCGGCCGCCGAACACGCTCACGAACTTGAGCGCGAGGAGGGTCGGACCTACGTCCACGCCTTCGACGACGAGAAAGTGATGGCGGGACAGGGAACCATCGGACTGGAGATCTACGAGGACCTCCCCGGTGTAGATACGGTCGTCGTCCCTATCGGCGGCGGCGGACTCATCAGCGGTATCGCAACGGCGCTCAAAGGCAAGGACGAAAGCATCCGCGTCATCGGTGTACAGGCCGATGGAGCCTCCAGCGTGGCCGAGTCTCTGGAGAAGGGCCATCGTATCGAGCGTGACAGCGTCGAGACCATCGCCGACGGTATCGCCACTCGTACCGTCGGCGAGCAGACGTTTGAGGTGATCAGCGACCGCGTCGATGAGGTCGTGACGGTGTCGGACTCAGAGATTGCTGTCGCGCTGACGACGCTGTTAGAGCGCTCGAAAACGCTTGCCGAGGGCGCGGGTGCCGTGGCGCTGGCCGCCGTCATGGAGGAGAAGTTCGACTTTGAGGACGGCGAAACGATTGTGCCCGCGCTGTGCGGTGGCAACATCGACCTGAATATGTTGACCAACGTCATCATGCGCGGCCTGGTCGAGACCGGCCGCTATCTCAAGATTCGGACCGTCCTTCAGGACCGACCCGGTGCGCTGGAAGAACTCGTCGAGGTCCTGTCACGCGAGCAGGTCAACATCTACGGCATCGAGCACGACCGGACCAGTCGCGACGTGGCAATGAGTTCGGCCGAGGTCGAACTGGATCTTGAGACCCGTGGCCACGACCACGTCGACGAACTCATCGACGCACTCACTGACGAGGGGTACGAGGTCGACGTGCTCGTCTGACTCGGAGTGTCTGCGTTCGAACTGCTCCCGTCGAGGTCTTCTCGGTGGTAATTCCTGTCACGGTTCTGCGTTGATTTCGGCGGGGTTTTAGCCGCAGCGGCCACCGCTTCGTGTATGCGACGGCCCGCACGGACAGTACCAACCGGAACAACAGCACGGAGCGGGGGGCACTGATGGACCCGCGAACGAAGGCCAGCCTCCTGTGGGGCGTCGTCGGCGGCCTCGCGTTTCTGGTTCTCATCCAGGGTTACGAGCTGCTGGCCGGGACGCCGGTGTCGATACCGGTCAAAGCTGGCGTCGCCGTCGCCGTCGGCACCGGGGCGACGCTTGCCTCCTACCGTTTGCAGCCACGGCTGTTCGGAAACGAAAGCCCTTAATCGCCCGCCCTCACACTCTCGAAGTACGTGCCAGAATGGCCGAATCTGGTAAGGCGCACGCCTGGAAAGCGTGTTCCCATTTGGGATTCTGGGTTCAAATCCCAGTTCTGGCGTAGCGAGGTTCGAACGGAGCGAGACCCTCTGCAAACGTGAACGGGCGTTTTCTGTGACTGACTGCGAGAGGAGTAACAGCGACGACCGAATCAGCAGTCACGAAACGCTCACTGCCTGGGATTTGAGCACGCGAGTCGCAGCCCCGGAAGCACAGCGAAGCGAGCACCCCGGAACGTCTCGCCACCGGTTCAAATCCCAGTTCTGGCGTACCACCCTTTTCCACGGGGGGTCAGGCGCTACGCGCCCTCAACCCCCGCGCAAAAACGTCCTCAGAAGTCAAAGACTTCTGATGGGCTGCGTCAGAGCTCTGCTCTGACGAACGTGGGCGAAAAAGACCGGAACCGCCGCGAGCGGCGATTCCGGTGAAACGGCTCGCTTCGCTCGCCGCACAGTACCGTACAGCAACGCCCGGCCGACGGCGGCGCGTCACCGCACCGTTTTCCCGGGTCCAGCCCCGACAGCTAGCCGATGGTCGAACAGCGTGACGGCGACGAGATCGACCTGCTGGACTCCTCGATTCGGACGACCAGCGGAGCGCTGGTGTCGACGACGCTGTTCGTGCTCAGCGGCATCGTCTACGCGCTCGTCACGTCGCCTGCGGCGACCGGGACCTATTTTTTTATCGCCCTCTCTGTCTCGCTGGTCCTGCGTCCGATTCGAGGCATCAGCCAGGCGTTGAAGAAGGTCGGCAGTGAACGGGGGGAACTTGTCGGCCCGTATCTCGGTCTAGCAGCGCTGTTTGCCCTCGGATATCTCCTCATTGTCGGTGTGGCCGTGGCCGCGCTGGCCGGCACAATCGTCCGCAACACGGTGGTTTCGCCGGGGCTGCTCGCCCCCATCGGACTGTACGCGCTGTCGGTCGCGCTGTCGATGATTGTGTCGAGTCTGGTCGGTGCCATCGGCTACCCGAGCGTAGAGACGTGGCTCACAAGCACGCAGAGCGCCATCCAACTCGTCGTCTTGCTGGCGCTGGCCCCGATGCTGACGACCGCCGTCGACCTGCTGCTGGTCGTGGCCGGCATCCGGCTGGCGGTGCTCGGTCCTGTCTCCGTCGCGCTGGGTGTCGTCCCGACGCTGCCGGACCGACACGCCGTCGAGCGCGCCTGGGACTTCGCCAAGTGGAGCATCCCGGACCAGATTTTCGACCGCCTGTCGTACAACATGCCGGTGTACGTACTGGGCGTCGTCGCGACGCCAGCGGCCGTCGGTATCTACGAGGCCGCCGACCGGTTCGCCGACTTCGGCGCGACGATTTCCTGGCATCTCTCTTCCCCGCTGCTCACGAAGGTCAGCGGGGACTCCTCTGTAGGCGACACGCAGCTTGCCTATCTTGATGGTGCGGTCACCGGTGGAACGGGCGTCACCTTCGTCGTGTTCGGCTACCTGCTGGCTGCACACGACGTGGTCGCGCGAATCGCCTTCACCGGCTCGGAAAGCGTCTTCTCGGCGACTGTCCTGCTCGTCGGCGGCGTGAACATCCTCCGTGGCTTCTGGACGCTCACGTCACATGCCATGGAGGGTGTCGGAAAACCGAGCGTGAGCTTCCGCACAAAGCTCTACGGACTGGTGTTCAGCGTTCCAATCCCAGCGATATTCGGTGCGGAGTTCGGGGCTATCGCCGGGGCCGCCGGGTACGGCGTGATGAATCTGGTCATCTTCGGGTACGTCCTCTACTACTCCCGTGCCGTCTTCGGACGAATCCCACTTGAACCCACGGTAGCAACAGCCCTCACCGTCGGCCTCGGCGTCTCGTTTGCACTCACGACCGGTGTCGTCGCTGGCCTCGCGCGCGCTGGCCTCTCCCCGACTGTCGTTGCCAGCGTGGCCGCCGTGACGTGTCTCGTCGGCTTCGGCGGCTTCCTCGTCGCCGTGTCCACACCGGCCCGCCTCGTCGCCGCTCGGACGGCAACGCTGTGGCGCAGCCGGGTTCGTTCCCTGTTCGGGTGAGCGCCGCCCGTTCGTCGCTGCTGCCGTTCAGAGCCAGTGGTAGAACTCTAGCGTGTACCCCTCAGGGTCCTCGACGAACGCGGCGAAGGCCTCGGCGCGCTCGACTTCCGTCGGTTCGAGGACCGGCGCAGCGCCGGCGTCGATGGCCGTCTCGTAGGTCTCCTCGACGGCGTCGACGGTGAACGCGATGTGGTCCACGTCGGCGCGGTTCGGGGCAATCGGGGTGGTCCGGTCCGGGTCGTAGCGCAGTTGCAGGTCACCGTCGCCGTCCCGACCGAGATAGACGTTCTCGACGCCGTCTAACGTGAACCGATTCGTTTCCTCGAAGCCCAGTGCGCCGTAGAACTCTATCGCACGGTCGAGGTCCGAAACGCAGATAGCGGTGTGTGCGAGATCCATGCCGCGCCGTTGTGGACGGGTCGAAATGAGTGTGGCGGTAACGCGGCTGGCGCGGCCAGTTACAGCAGGTCGCCGCGAGCGACGGGCACGATGCTGCCGCCGACCCGGACATTGATATCTTCGCCGCTGCCGTCAGTCGAGAGATGCAACAGCGACGGCCGTCCCATCTCGTAGCCCTGCTCGACACGGGCCTCGACGGCAGGGCTTCCGAGCATCTCGTGGCGAGCGAGATACGCGGCCAGGCAGCCGTTCGAGGACCCGGTCGCGGGGTCCTCCGGAACGTTGTAGAACGGCGCGAACACGCGGACTGCGAGGTCATTGTCCTCGCTTCGCGGCTCCCGACAGACGGCGAGGACGTTCTTCGCGTCGCGGTCGCCGGTCACGGCGTCGTAGGCGTCCCGGTCCAGATTAATAGCTTCCAGCGCGTCGCGGTCGGCCACCGGAACAACGATTGTTGCCAGCCCCGTCGAGACGACTTCCACTGGCCAGTCGCGGTCCAGCCGGTCGACCGACAGGCCGAGCACGCCGGCGAGGTCCTCGTGGGCTAACTGCTCACCGAACTCGGGGGCCTGCTGTGTCATCCACAGGGTCTCGCGGCCGTCGCGCTCTTGCACTTCGACCGGAACCTCGCCGACAGGCAGGTCAAGCGTCACCGTCTCTGGTTGCCCCTCAGCCAGCTGGTCCCGGATGACCTGTACCGTTCCGAGCGTCGGGTGGCCGGCGAAGGGTATCTCGGCGGCAGGCGTAAAGATGCGGACCGGCCACGAACCGTCGGTCGGCTCGCCCGTAACAAACGTCGTCTCGGAGTAGTTCATTTCTGCGGCGATGGCCTGCATCTCCTCGCTACCGAGGTCGCCGGCGTCTGTCACGACGGCGAGTTGGTTCCCGGTGTATCGCTCCCGGGCGAACACGTCGACGATGTGAAACGGATGGGACATACCTGTTCGCTTGGCGGCGTCGGCAAAGAACACTCCGGACGGTAGTAAACTGGCAACAAGTAACACAGGATCACCGGGCTATTTGCCACCGTCAGCCCTGTTGCAGGCATGGACGCTGTCGCAATCGCCTGTTTCGACGGGTTCGACGAACTGGACGCCATCGGCCCCTACGAGGTGTTCGAGAACGCGGCGCGCTTCGGCGCGTCGTGGGACGTGACGCTTCGCTCGGTCCGCGACTCGGACGTGGTCACCGCAAGCCACGGACTCCGCGTGGAGCCGGACGGCCCGCTCGCCGACGTGACCCCGGACCTGCTCGTCGTGGCCGGCGGCGGGTGGAACGACCGGAGCGAGGCCGGCGTCTGGACGGAAACCGAACGCGGGGAGCTACCCGAGGCCGTCGCGGCGGCACACGACCGCGGCGCGACCGTTGCTGGCGTCTGTACCGGCGGCATGGTCCTCTCCCGAGCCGGCCTACTCGACGGCCGCCCCGCAGTGACCCACGGCGGCGCAATCGAGGACCTGCGGGCGACCGACGCGACCGTGGTCGACGCCCGAGTTGTCGACGACGGCGACGTCCTGACCTGCGGCGGCGTCACGTCCGGGCTGGACCTCGCCGTCCATCTCGTCGAACGCGAGTGGGGCGACGACGTGGCCGCCGCTGTCTGTGAAGAAATGGAGTACGAACCACGGGACGACGTGTTCCGCGGCGAGCGCTAGGCGTTCGCGCGGGCGTCCTCGAGCAGCGCCTGCACGTCGACGGCCTCGCCGGTCTCGCTGCTTTCGATGGCGGCGAAGACGATAGCCATCGACTGGAGGACGCTGTCGACGTTCGTCGGCATCGGGTCACCGCCGTCGATCCAGTCACAGAACTGCTCGATGAGCCAGGCGTTTTTCCAGTGAGGGCGCTCGGCCAGTGGCACCGTCTCGCCGTCGCCCTTGCCGATGCTCTCGAAGTTCCCGGTGTGGTAGTCGTCAGCATGGAACCGCTCGACATCACGGCGGTCGAGGACGACGGTCTGGTCCGAACACTCGGCGCGGAACTGCTCGTGGCCCCAGCCGTTCAGCGTCGTCGCGTTGGCGTAGCTACCCTCGTACTGGGCGCGGGTCCCGTCAGCGAAGTGCAGCGTCACGAGACCGGTGCAGTCACCGTCGTAGTCGGCCCCGTCGGGCGTCCACGTCTCGGCGTACACCCGTTCACAGGGCGAATCGGCCAGCGACGCGAGGATGTCGAGATGGTGGATTGCGCCGTCGAGCAGCAGCATGTTCTCCATCTCGTAGACGTAGTCGGCGTAGAAGCCGCGCTCGCGGACGTTCCCCGTGTACCGGGCTGTCAGATAATCGATGTCGCCGGCCTCCTCGACGGCACGACGGAACGTCGCCTTGTCTTGGTCGAACCGATGGCTCATCGTGACGCCCATCTTCTTGCCGGCCTCGTTGACCTTCTCTGCGACGCGGACCGACGCCTCCAGCGTATCGGCAATCGGTTTCTCCGAGATGATGTGCAGGTCGTGGGCGAGTGCTGTCTCCACGACGGCCTCGTGGGTCGACGGCGGCGTTACGATAGAACAGATATCCGCCGGGCGCTCCGAGAGCGCGGTTTCGAGGTCGGTGTAACACTCATCGGGCGACAGTCCGAGTTCCTGCTCGGCCAGTTCGTGCCGTTCCGGGTCGGTGTCGACCGCAGCGACGACCTCGATTCGGTCGTCGTGAACGTTCGGCGGGATCGCGTCCGTCGCCCAGGTGGACCCCTGGCCCCCCAGACCGACGTGGACTAATCGGTATGTCATGGCTCCGCTATTGCTTCAAGGAATAAATGCTGCACTATCTCCTCAGTACTCGTCCGCGTCCGGGAACTCGACGCGCCGCTCCATCCCGTCTTCGGCGAGCACGACCTCACCGTCGAACGCGTCACGGGCTTCGTCGACGAGCTGGTCGGTGCTCGCGGCGTAGCGGGTCGAGATGTGCGTCAGCGCCAGTGTCGACGCGCCGGCCTGTCGCGCTACGTCGGCGGCCTCACGAGCAGTGGAGTGGGCTGTCGCCTTCGCCCGCTCCTTCCGGTCCTCGGCGAAAGTGGCGTCGTGGACGAGCAGGTCCGCATCCTCGCTGGCTTCGATAACGCTCTCTGTTGGGAGCGTATCGCCGGTGTAGACGAAGCGTCGGCCGGGACGGGGCGGCCCGACGACGGCCTCCGGCTGGATGGTTTCGCCCTCGTGTTCGATGGCCTCGCCGCGGTGGAGCTTCGAGTATTTCGGCCCCGGCGGGATGCCGAACTCCTCCTCGGCTTTCTCCCGGTCGAACTTCCCCTTCCGGTCGTCCTCGTCGAGGACGTATCCGACGCTGGCACACCGGTGTTCGGTCTCGATAGCGCGGATTTCGTACTCCGGTCTGTCGAGGACTACATCGCCGGCCGACACCTCGTTGATGCGGACGGGAAACGAGGGGGTCGTCCCGTTCGCCTGGATGAGCTGTTTGATGTTTCCGCGCGTGCCCGCTGGGGTGTGGATGGCGATGGCGCGTTCGCGTTCGTTGAAGTCCCACGTCTGGAGCAGGCCCGGAATCCCGAGGACGTGGTCGCCGTGGAGATGCGTGACAAACAGGTGGTCGACGGCGAAGCCGGTCCCGAAGTGCATCATCTGTCGCTGCGTGCCCTCGCCGCAGTCGAAGAGGAGGTAGTCGCCGTCGCGGTTGACGAAGATGCTGCTCGTGTTGCGCTGGGTCGTCGGCACGGCCCCACTCGTCCCCAGAAACGTCACGCGCATGGTCATCGCATCCTCGACTGTCGACGGGTAAACCGGTGTCGAAAGGGCGTCGTCACCGGCGAGTTAGCACTCGGCGTCATGTTCGGGTGGATCACTGCGGCAGGCGCTTGTGTGGTTATTACATGGGTAGCCGTACTGAGGCAAAATACCGGCTGATTTCCGTCACCTCACGCTGTCTCCACCGAGAATTTAATGACCAGCAAAACAACTTAATCTCAGGAAGCTATCGTTCAGTCTCACTTTCCTGATTCGGCAACAATAGAGAACGGCTTAGCAGGTTATTATGCGTCTCTGAACTGTCTCCGCGGTTTATGTGTCACTCACCCATTGCATCGTTCGCATTGCTTTCCGATCACCGCAGAACCGAATCATGATACAAACTCGCACACTCGCCGTTCTCGTTGCGCTACTCGTCGTCGGCGGCCTCACCGCACAGGTCGGGGCTGTACCGGGCGTGACAGCGCAACAGGAATCGCCGTTAGAACAGGCCGCGAACACGGGGGTCACTGTCGACTCCCTGACCGCACCCCAGAGCGTCGCTCCCAACTCGACTGCCGACGTGGCCGCGACGGTCACCAACAATCAAAACACCGCGGTGACTGAATCCGTGGAATTCCGGTTCGACGGCGCTGTCGTCGACCGGACGCTCGTCACGCTTGAGTCTGACGAGAGCGCGACAGTCCAGTTCTCCGCGGACACCACCGGCATCGAACCCGGTGACTACCGTCACGGTGTCTTCACCAGCGACGACGGGCAGGTCGCCGCGGTTACTATCTCTGACTCGTTCACGCTGGAGAGCCTCGACGCACCGACGAACGCGACCGCCGGTGACAACATCACCGTCGACGCGACCGTCGCCAACCCGAACGACCTCAACACGACCCAGACCGTCGAGTTCCGACTGGGTGGCCAGCCGCTTGCCTCCGAGTCTGTGTCTCTCGACGCGAACGAATCTGGCGACGTGACGTTTACCGTCGATACGACCGGTGTCGAGCCGGATACGTACATCCATAGCGTCTTCACGCGCGACGACGGTGCGTTCGCCGAGATTACTATCGAGCCGGCAGCCGACGTGCCCGAAGAGCCGCCTGCGAACGAGACTGAAGAACCGCCAGCAGATGAGACTGAAGAGCCGCCCGCCAACGAAACTGAAGAACCGCCCGCGAACGAGACTGAAGAGCCGCCAGCGGACGAGACTGAAGAGCCGCCAGCGGACGAGACTGAAGAGCCGCCCGCCAACGAACTGAAGAGCCGCCCGCCAACG
>NZ_AOLQ01000031.1 GCF_000337775.1 Haloarcula vallismortis ATCC 29715 | reverse complement strand
ATCGCGGCGATTCCGCCTTTTTCGCCCATATGGTTTGCCTCGCGGGTCACTTCGTTCCCCGCTCGGCGAACCGAGGTTTCTTCGAAACCTCGCTTACATCATGCCGCCCATACCGCCGCCCATGCCGCCCATGCCGCCGCCCATTCCGCCGGGCGCGCCGCCTGGGCCGCCAGGTCCGCCTTCGTCCTCGTCGTCGTCGCCCTGGCCACCCTTCAGGTCGCCAGCAGCGATGACATCGTCGATGCGGAGGATCATGACGGCTGCTTCGGTTGCGCTTTCGACTGCCTGGGTCTTGACACGGAGCGGCTCGACGACGCCGTCCTCTTCCATGTCGACGACCTCACCGGTGTAGGCGTCAAGCCCGGAAGTGACTGCGCCACCATCGTGCTTGCTGCGGAGGTCGACCAGCGAGTCGATCGGGTCGAGACCGGCGTTCTCCGCGAGGGTGCGCGGGATGACGTCGATGGCGTCCGCGAACGCTTCGACGGCGAGCTGTTCGCGCCCACCGACAGAGTCGGCGTAGTCGCGCAGGCCGAGTGCGAGCTGCGTCTCGGGGGCACCGCCGCCGGGCAGGACCTTGCCGTCCTCCAGCGTGGCGGCGACGACGCCGAGCGAGTCCTCGATGGCGCGCTCGACTTCGTCGACGACGTGTTCGGTGCCGCCGCGGAGAATCATCGTGACTGCGCGGGCGTCCTCGACGTCCTCGACGAATATACGCTCGTCGCCAGCGATGTCCTTCTGGGCGACGGAGCCGGCGAAGCCGAGGTCGTCGGCCTCGATGTCGTCGATGTTGGAGATGATGCGCGCGCCGGTCGAGCGTGAAAGGGCCTCGATGTCGGACTTCTTGGCGCGGCGGACGGCCAGAATGCCCTCCTGAGCGAGGTAGTGCTGGGCCATGTCGTCGATGCCCTTCTGGCAGAAGACGACGTCAGCACCGGCTTCGGCGAGTTTGTCGACCATCTCCTTGAGCTGTTCCTCTTCCTGGTCGAGGAACTGCTGGAGCTGGTCGGGGTCGGTGACGTTGACTTCGGTGTCGAGCTCCGTTTCCGGAACCTCGATGGCCGTGTCCAGCAGGGCAACGTCGGCGTCCTCGACGGCGAACGGCATGTTGTCGTGGACGCGTTCCTTGTCGACGATGACGCCTTCGACGAGTTCGGACTCGTCGGTTGCGCCGCCGACGACGGTCTCGATCTGGATGTTGTCGGTGTCAACGCTACCGTCGTCGTCGACGACGGACTGTGCGGCGCGGACGACGAGCTCGGCGAGGACGTCCTTGGAGGACTCCGCGCCCTTGCCGGTCATCGCGGTCGCGGCGACCTTTTCGAGGGTCTCCGTGTCGTCGGCGTCGACGTCGATGGCGTTGTCTTCGAGAATCTCCTTTGCCTTCTCGGCGGCCTGGCGGTACCCCTGCGCCAGGATGCTGGCGTGGATGTCCTGGTCGAGGAGTTCCTCGGCCTTCGAGAGGAGTTCGCCGGCCATGACGACCGCCGTGGTCGTGCCGTCGCCCACTTCGTCTTCCTGGGTCTGGGCGACCTCGACGATCATGTTGGCGGCGGGGTGCTCGATGTCCATCTCGTCGAGGATGGTGACGCCGTCGTTCGTGACGACGACCGAGCCCGAGTTGTCGACGAGCATCTTGTCCATGCCCTTCGGACCCAGTGTCGTCCGAACGGCCTCGGCGACGGCCGTCCCGGCCGTGATGTTCATCGACTGCGCGTCCTTTCCGGATGTCCGCTGGGACTCCTCGGAAAGTACAATCATGGGCTGGTTGCCCATCTGCTGTTGAGCCATAGTCAAACGATGATTGAATGTGATTCTATATAAAAGCTGTGGTCACGGCCGGTATATCGCCCCACTGCATGCCACACTCGACAGTGTGATACTACCTAACGTGGGTGGTTTATATACCCTCTCAGGGCCGCTCAGCGGCCCATTCCGAACCGCCGGTGGCGCAGTTCCGGCGTGATCTGGATGCGGGAGATGTCTTGCCCGGTCCGGTACCAGACGAACGCCGCTCTGGTGAACAGTTCGCGGCACTCGATGCGAACCTCGCGGGGGTTCCCCTCTGTCCGCTCGTGGATGTCTTCGATTGCCGCCCGGGTGAATAGGTCCGGAGCTTGCCCCTCGTACGGTTCGTCCCGGAAGTAGGCCAGCGAGCGGGCGGCGTACTCGGCCACGTCGTCCGGCGAGAACGGGTCGATGCCCTCGTAGTACCGCAACCGAGAATCAAGCGTCCCGCGAATCTCTGCCACTCGTCGCTTCCCTTCCGGCGTCCCGGTGAGGAACAGCCGAACACCGGCATCCCCGGCCACCTGCAATGGCGACAGCAGGTCCGCCTCCAGCACCTCGATTTCGTCGACGACCAACAGGAGCGTTTTCCCGTCACCGCGCACCCGACGGACGATTTCGTGGACGGCGTCTTTCGCCTCTGCGGTCGCCCACGGAATGCCGTCACGGACCTGCGAGTAGTTGCGCTGGTCGATGGAGTACCCAGCTGCGTAGGCGGCGGTCAGCACTGTCTGGTACAGTTTTCGCGGAGTGGTCTCCCGCGGATTGTCCAGATGCGTGATGACGAATCCTTCGTGTTTCGAGAGATCACGTAGTACGATTTCACGGAAGGCCGTCTTTCCGGTGCCGTAGGGGCTTACTAACCCGATATGCTGATCTTGGAGGAGCCACGACGTGACCTGGTTCAGCATCTCGGTGTCGTGACGGACGTACAGCGGCTCGGGCATGTGGTCCAACCCGGCTTCCTCGGTAAACGGAAGGTCTGTCACGGTGTCGGCGGTGCCGCCCAGCGCTTCGCCGAAGGCCAGCAGCCGCTGTTCGACCTCTTGCAACTGGTCCAGCAGGACGCCGGCGGTAGCGCTTTCGGCGCGCTCCTCTTCCTCAGACCGGAGCGATTCGAGCCGGTCCATTACCTCCGAGACCGACTGCCCCGCGCCGCTGGCACCTGATTGCTCTGTGTCGTCCACCACGGCTATCTCTCTCAGCCTTGCCGGTCCGGCGCGTTATATGTTACGCCCCGAATTTCGGGGAAGATAACGCCGTCAGAACGGCAGCGGGAACGGAACCGAGCCGTAGGCGTACCCTTCCATGCTGCCGTCCGGTCGAGCGCGGAAGACGATAGTCGGCGAGTACCCCACGTCAGGCTGTTCGCCGTACACCCGTTTCCAGTCGTCGTCCGGGAAGGAACTGCAGTCGACGACGAGGACGGCACCGGGGTGGGCCGCCAGTTGGTCGCGCGTCTTGGCATCGCCGGAGGCCTTGACCGCAGCGACGGCGGTGTCGACCTGCCGTCGGGACGGCGGTCGTGGGCGGGTGACCTCGACGAGCGTGTCTTCGACCCGGAAGTCGACGGAGTGTCCCGAGTCAAGTTCGACCTCGGGGGTGATGTCGTTGCCCGCATCGACGAGCAGTTTGGCGACGTTGAACTCGCCCATCGTCGCCCGCATCCGCGAGAGGTCAAACCCCTTGCTGGTCCCGAGTTTGCTCGCCATCGTGTAGCGGTAGTCGTCGAGTTCGCTGGTCGCGAGGAAGTCATCGTAGAATGCCAGCCCGTCCGCCCGGTCGGCGTCCGGGAAGCCGCCGGCGTGGTCCCGGAAGAACGTCCGTGTCGACTCGCGGCCGTCCTTCGAGAGGAACACTGGTAGGAAAAAGCGCGCCAGCGTCTCGTACTCGGTGAGCCATGGGTCTTCCACCTCTAACTGTGCGAACAGTTCGCGCTGGACCCACTCGCTGATGGCGTCGGGGACCTCGTCGAACGTGTACTTCTCTGTCCGCCACAGCGTCTCCGGTGTCTCCGTGTTTCCGACCCAGTAGGCGCGTTGACCGTTCCAGCAGAACAGCGCCAGATCGCCGTTGTCCATCTCCAGTCGGCGCGCAGCCCACCCCTCCGGCGGGGCGAACCACGGACCGCTCATCGTCGCACCGAAGGTGTTCTGCAGCGGTTTCAGCAGGTCGTTCCGGACACGATCTTCGCTCCATCGTTCGTTCGACTGTCGCAGACGTAAGGGACCAGCCACAGGGTCGTGTAGACGGTCAGTGGTCTTGGGCGTTCCGCCCTGCCGAAACGCCGCTGTTTGGACTGTCTCATGGCTCTACCGCCCGTGTGATACGATTTCTGTGACCACCGTTACATTGATAGTCACTACCAGCCAAGTTTCACTGTGGTAACCTATGTCGATGGGAGCGTACGACGACGACGAACACGAACGCCGTGAACGCAAGAACAGTGAGGTCGACCTGTCGGAAGACGACGACCGGAGCACGTACCACGGGAGCGTCGATTACGACGGTGACGAGTCGACAGAAGAGTTGCTCGACCAGTTCAAGCAGATCAACTCTGACTGACTGCGGCCGTTCTCGACCGGTAGCGCAATAGTCCGACAGAGACGGCCGTCACGGCTGTGACGGCTAGTACATGGCCGACTAGCGCCGCGAGCAGTACCGGCTGGTCAAGCACGAACGGAACGAGCACGAGCTGGAGAACGCCAAAGCCCCAGATCTCTAAGTCGGCCCGCATGAACACCCGCGCCGTCTCTGGGTCGAACCGGTAGCGAACCGACCGCCAGAGGCCCGTAACGCTGGCCCACCATCCGGTCCCGATGCGGTAGCTCACGTCCCAGAGGATGAGCAGCGTCAGGTACACGACCAGTACTGGCGGTTCCGACCCGAACAACCGGCCCAGAAGCGGCATCGAGCTGACCTGCGGGTCGAAGACGAACAGATGGGTGAGCAAGGCGATGTACGCGAGGACGGACAACACGACTTCGACGTTCGAGGCGAACAGCAGCGCACGGTATGTCGGTGGCACGTCGATACGACGGATGAGCGTGCTGATACGGAGCATCTCCGCACTTCCGATGGTGGCGACGAACACGACGACTGTTCCAGCGATTGCGGCGCTCCAGACCTCGTAGTACCACGACAGGGCGATGATAGCAACCTCGAAGACGAGAAGCTGAATCGCCATCGCTGCCCACGTCGGCAGCCGAATCCCCGGCAGCGCGCCGATGATGCTCTCGTACACCCACGTTTCGCCGTACTCGGGTCGGGCGCTGTCGCCGCTCATCTGCTCGCACCACCCGTGGCCGCGGCCGCCCGTGCCGCATCTCGACTCCGGGGCTCGCTGAGGGCCAGCCTGACCGCATCTGCGAACGATGTCGGGGCAACAGCGAACTGTGCCTGCGCCGCCTCGGTGTCTGCGACCACTGGCGTCTTCAGCCCGTGGATGAGTGGGCGGGCGACGCTCGATGGCACGTCCGTCATGAGCGCGACCCAGTACGCCGATAGCTTCGGCGTCAACACCGGTATCGGCACGATTGTCGGCTCACCGGTCCCGATGAGTCGGCCGGTCTGTTTCAGGATCTCAGCGTACGTCAGCACTTCCGGTCCGCCGATCTCGTAGGTTTCGTCGGCTGTCTCCGGCGCGTCGAGAACGCCGACCAGGTACGAGACAACGTCGTCGATAGCGATGGGGTGGCAGTCCGTCCGTACCCAGCGCGGCGTCAGCATCACGGGCAGTCGCGTCGTTAGCTCGCGAATCATCCGAAAGCTCGCTGAGCCCGCGCCGATGATGATGGCCGCCCGGAACGTCGTCAGGTCGTACTCGCCGTCCCGGAGAATGAACTCGACCTCCCGACGCGACCGGAGGTGTTTCGACAGCGTCTCGTCGTCCTCGCCGAGACCACCGAGGTAGACGACCCGGTCGACGCCGGCTTCGTCGGCCGCTCGACGGAAGTTCCGCGCCGCCCGCCGGTCCCGCTCGGCGTAGTCGCTCCCGGCACGCATCGAATGGACCAGATAGTACGCGACATCGACGCCGTCGAGGCCGGCATCGAAACTGCCTGCGTCGAGTAGGTCACCTGTCGCCACGTCGACGCCGTCTGGTGGAGCGTACTCGCTCGGGTCACGAACGAGCGCGCGGACGCTGTGACCGGCCGCGAGGAGCGCCGGGACGAGATGGCTCCCGACAAACCCCGTCGCACCGGTCACGAGCACATGCATACCCTTCTTCGAGGGCGGGACGAGGTTAAAACCGTGGCCTGTTCGGTCGTCGTCGTGTCAGGCTGCCTGTGGGTCAGGACTGTCGAACGAGTGGCTCGTACCAGTCGCGGTTGTCGCGGTACCAGTCGATGAACTTCGAGACGCCCTCCCGGATGGTGTGGTCGGGGTCGTAGCCCAGCAGTTCCTCGGCACGCTCGGTCGCGGCGTGGGTGTGTTCGGCGTCGGCGTCGTGGCGCTCCTCGTAGACCAGATCGAGGTCCGGGTCGATCTGGTCGCGGATCTCCGTCGCGAGCGTCTTGATCTCGATGTTGTCTGTCGAACCGATGTTGACTGCCATGCCGTCGGCGGCGTCCTCGTGTAGCAGCGTCATGTTCGCGTCGATGACGTCCTCGATGTAGGTGAAATCCCGCGTCTGCGTGCCGTCGCCGTAGATGACCGGCGGCTCGCCGTTGTGACACCGCGAGACGAAATTCGAGATGGCCATGTTCGGGCGCATCCGCGGGCCGTAGACGGTGAAATAGCGCAGCGCCACGGCGGGGAGGTCGTACACCTCGCTGTAGGCACAGGCGTAGCGCTCGGCGGCGAGCTTCGACGCGCCGTAGGGCGAGACGGGCGTTGTCGGGTGTTGCTCGTCGTAGGGGAGATACTGCGGCACGCCGTAGACAGAGGAGGAGGAGGCCATCACGAACCGCTCGATACCCTCGTCGCGACAGGCATCCAGCAGATTCAGTGTGCCGTCGACGTTGACCTCGTCGTACTTGCGGGGGTTCTGGACGCTCGGACGGACGCCGGCCTGAGCGGCCTGATGATAGACGTAGTCGGCGTCGGCGACGAGTTCAGTGACCAGCTCCGCGTCGCGCACGTCGCCCTCGATGAACTCGTAGCTCCCGCCGCTGTTCCGGGCGGCTTCCCGTCCGGCATCGATGTTGTGTTGCTTGATATCCAGATCGTAGAACGGGTCGCGGTTATCCAATACAACCACGTCGTGGCTGTCGGCGGCGAACCGCTGTGCCAAGTGACCGCCGATGAACCCGGCGCCCCCTGTGACCAGAATTTGCATTATTTGATTGGTGCCCATCGGCTGACAAAAGTATGTCGAGAGTTAACCACGCCGGACCGTCCGAAGGGGCCAGCTACCTTGAAGTGTATACAGCGTATAATACTCGGACAATGGCCTCCAGAGCCTGCGACGGGTGCGATACGAACGTTTCGATAGCTGGCGGCATCGCCAACATCTGGTCGCAGGAGTCCAGACCGACCGAGGGCATCGTTCTCGAACTCGGCGACGACACGGAGCATTTCCTCTGTTATGACTGCATTGACCAGTTGCCCGACGACCGGGACGTGACTGCGGCGGACGTGGCCGCGCTGTCCGCACAGACTGACGACTAACCGTCGTTTCTTGTCTGGGACACTGCGACCCGGTCGCTATCGCTTTTCGGGTAGTGTCTGATAAAACAAAGTGTCAGATGTGGTCGCCCGAAGGCGACCGGAAATCTGCCTTAGTTGCGGACGACGTTCGTCGCGCGGGGGCCTTTGTCGGCCTGTTCGATGTCGAATTCGATCTCCTCGCCTTCTTCGAGGTCAGGGCCGCCAACGTCTTCCATGTGGAAGAAAACGTCATCGTCCGCGTCCTCAGTCGAGATGAAACCGTAACCGCCTGTGTCGTTGAAGAAATCAACCTTACCGTTTGCCATTGCAAATATACGTACAGGGGGTATATGTATAAGGGTTCCGAGAGTATCAGTACCATGACCGTGCGGATGTGAACATGACCCACTCCTCGCCATCTCGGCCAGTTGCCGACGCCCATCCGACGACAGGAAAGGTTTAGGCCGCCTCGTCCGTTGCGTTCTGGCGTGTACCCCGCGCGGATTACCGACGAGTTCCCGGCCCCATCGTACCGGGGCAACCAGAAGCAGGCCCTTGCTGACATCCGCGCGGCCTTTGAGCGTGGCAAGGACGTGGTCCTCGTTCGTGCGCCGACCGGGAGCGGCAAATCGCTGCTCGCCCGAGCTATCGCCGGGTGTGCTCGAACCGCTGGCGAGGCCGCCGCCGAGCAGGTCATCGATGCCTACTACACCACGCCGCAGGTCTCTCAGTTAGACGACGTGGCCGAGGACGCCCTGCTGGAGGATCTGTGTGTCATCCGCGGGAAGAACAATTACGACTGCATCCTCCCCGGCGAGACGGACACGCCGGTGAATCAGGCCCCGTGCGTGCGCGAACGGAAGTTTGACTGTCAGGTCAAGCACCGCTGCCCGTACTTCTCGGACCGCGCCATCGCCTCGAACCGCCGCATCGCCGCGATGACGCTGGCCTACTTCATGCAGACTGCCGGCAGCGACGTGTTCGGGAAACGCGACGTGGTTGTCATCGACGAGGCCCACGGTCTGGGCGAGTGGGCAGAGATGTACGCCACCATCGACCTCTCGCCGGGGACGATTCCGATGTGGCACGACATCGACGTCCCCGACATCGACGGGCTAGACGAGGCCGTCGCCTTCACTGAGCGCGTCGAACACCTCGCTGAGCGCCGCGTGAAGGAACTGCGACAGAAGGCGGAGTTGACCGGTGAGGAGGTGGCAGAACGGGACTCGCTGAACACGCTCCGACAGGACCTCGGGTGGTTCCGCGAGGACTACACCGACACCGAGAGCGCGACGACCTGGGTCGTCGACCAGGCTGACGGCGACCACGCGCCGGTGACGATCAAGCCGATGAACCCCGAGCGCTACCTCAAACACACCGTCTGGGACCGGGGTAACCGCTTCGCCCTGCTGTCGGCGACCATCCTCAACAAGGAGGCATTCTGTGCCAACGTTGGCCTCGACCCCAGCAACGTCGCGCTCGTCGAGGTCGGCCACACCTTCCCCGTCGAGAACCGGCCGCTGTACGACGTGGCCCAGGGGAAGATGACATACGAGCACCGCGACGACACGCTACCGGCCATCGCCCGAACCATCGTGCGTATCATGGCTCACCATCCCGACGAGAAGGGACTAATCCACTGCCACTCATACGCCATTCAGGAGCAACTGAAGGAGTTGCTCGACGACTTTGGCGTCGGCGCTCGCGTCCGCACCCACGACAAGGAGGGCCGAGACGGCGCGCTGTCCGCCTGGAAGCGCAGCGACAACCCCGACGTCTTTCTCTCGGTGAAGATGGAGGAAGCCCTCGACCTGGAGGGTGACCTCTGTCGCTGGCAGGTGCTGTGCAAGGCTCCCTACCCCAACACTAGAGACTCACGCGTCGCCTGCCGACTCGAAGACGACCAGTGGGGCTGGTACTACCGGACGGCGCTGCGGACGGTCATACAGGCCTGTGGCCGCGTCGTCCGCGCGCCAGACGACTACGGCGCGACGTACCTCGCTGACTCGTCGCTACTCGACCTCTTTGACCGCGCTGACCACGATATGCCCGACTGGTTCCGCGCACAGGTCGACCGCCTCTCAGCGCCCGACCTGCCGCGGTTCGCACCGGATCAGGCGCTGTCAGCGGTCAGTTCGGGCACGAAACGCCGGCACAACCGTTCGCGCTCGCGCTCCGGTGACGACAACCATCCGCTTTCGGACGTCTGGGATTAGAAGAAGGCGAAGGCTAATCCATAGACCACTGACGACCCGACCATCAGGACGACCATGATGATGGCGATAATCTGCTGTGTATCCATGCAAACTCTTGATTACTCGCCCAATTAGGCGTTACGACCGCCTTTCGGGTGTGGTCTGACAACTCTCAAGCCACGGCTATTCCAGTAAAAACGCCCTACCGTACTCGTGCGTCGACGACAACGTGTGCGACGCCCTCGCTGTACTCCTTGACCCGACGGGTGTCCAGCACCTCGACCGCTCGGTCGGCCTCGGAAGCGGCCGCCTCCAGCCGCTCGATGGGCCGGTCGAAGACGAGTGCGTCCGGCGTCGCCTCGTGCATGTGCAGGACGCCGCCGGGTGCGAGCGCATCGAGCGCGCTGTCGAGATACTCATGCGCTTCGTAGTAGCCCATTACCACTCGGTCGGCCCGCCCCTCCTCGGCAAAGCCCGGGACGACATCACGACAGTCGGCCCGGTAGGGGTGGACCCGCTCGTCTACGTCGTTCAGCACGACGTTCTCGACGAGAAAGCGGAACGCGGTTGGGTTGCGCTCGACGGCAGTGACGTGTGCACCGGCGCGGGCCATCGGGAGTGTGAAGTAGCCGATGCCGGCGAACATATCCAGCACACGCTCGCCGTCCTCGCTCGCGGCTTCACCGCTCGCCCGTCCCGAGGGCCGGGTCCCCCGCCCCTCGCTGACGATATCCCCCATCCGTGCCCGCTCGGCCTTGTTCCCGGGCGAGAACATGACTTCCGCGAGGTCCATCGCGTACCGGGTTCCGTGTTCGGTGTGGATTGTCTCGGTGTCGCCATCGCCAGCAATCACTTCGACACTGGGTTCGCGGTGCTCGCCGGAGATGCCGTGGCGAGCCAGCACCGTCTCGGCTTCGCCGTGAAGCGCCAGCAGCGCCTCGCCGACTTCCGCTGGCCGGGGGCTGTCGCCGATGTCGACCAGCACGACGGAGCCGAGCACGGCCCACGAGCTGGGTGCGGCGGCGATTTCCTCGTCGCTCCAGCCCCGTTCCCGGAGGTGGTCATCGAGCGTTCGGAGGCGGCGTTCGCCGACCTGCCGGACGACCTCCCGGCACTGTGTCTCCTGTGGCGGGGCAGTCACCGGGACGGCGACGCTGTCTGCGGTCCACTCGGTGACGCTTCTGGTATCGTCGTAGACACCCTCGGCCCGCAGGGATTCGATAGCAACCTGTGAGCGCGGTTTGGCGACGACGGCGGCGAGGCGCTGGCCGTCCGCTCCCGTGTCGTCACTCATCGGCGTCTGTTTCGGCCGGGAGGACGTGCAACCCGGCGTGGCTCTTCAACACCGGCACTTCGTCGGCATCGGTGTCGAGGTAGTCCGGCCGCGGAACGGTCTTGCTCTCGAAGGTTTCGGGGTCGAGGACCTGTACGGCCCTCTCGTCCTCGACGGCGACGAGCGTGGTCTGCTGGCTGTCCTCGCGGAACCCCAGCCGATGAGCATCGGGCGTCTCGCCCTCCTCGAAGCTGGCCTCGTAGTCCTCGCCGGTCGCCAGGCGAACCCCTTTGAGGTTCCCCTGGACCGAGCGGACCAGCACCGGCCCGTCGCCGTCCTCCGGGTCGATGACCTCACCCTGTCGATAGCGGGGCAGTCGGACGGCGTAGGTCATCCGGTACAGCTCCTGGCCGTCCTCGTCCTCGGAGATAAGCCGCCGCGAGTCGGAGTAGGAGCCGCCGAGCTGGGCGGTGATGCGCTTGGCGATACCCAGCCCCATCTGGTTCGTCGAGATCTTCATGTCCAGCCCGTCGTCGACGGTCTTGGTCTCGGTGATGAAGGCGTTGCGGTCGCCGGTCTCCTCGCGGGCGGCGATGTACTCTTTTGCGATTTCCTCGGCGCGCTCGCGCTCCTCGTCGGTCGGGTCGCGGCCGTCGGCCCGCACCTGAACGATGCTGGCGAAAGAGCCCCCGGCGATCTTCCCGCAGCGCTTGCACGTCTGCCGGGAGATGCGGACGGGGACGGTGACCTCCTCCGTGACCGGCGTCCCGCGGATGACGCCGGAGAACTCCGCGTGCATCCGGATGTTGTTCTTGTCGAGCTGTTCGGGGGCGACCTGCCAGGCGACCGACTGGGCGTCGACGTGGATACCGAGCGCCTCGCTGACCTGCTCGACGGCGATATCGGTGTAGTCCTCCGCGCCGATGTCGACCCAGCGGTTCCCCTTGTGGACCGCACCACACCGCGAACAGACCCGGACCTGGATGGTGTCGGGGGCGTCCACCAGGTCGAACTCTTCGAAGTAGCAGGCGTCACAGAGGACGTGCTCGGAGTTGCGTTGACCGCCGGCCCCCGCAAGCTCCGGGCGCTCGTCAGTGCCCTCCGGTATCTCGTCACCGCAGCGTGGACAGAACTCTCCCGACCGGCTCATTACCGGTCCTACTGTACTGAACCGTTTAAACCGTGTGTTCCACCACCGCCGCCGGGCCTGCCGGTAGGCCCGGCCCTGTTCCCACGCACTCACTCATCCGTGAGCGTCGGCGTGTCGACGTCGGCCTCGGCGGCGTCACGCCACCTGTGTCCGGGCTCCCAGTCCAACAGCCCCTGTGCTTTCGCCGTCGAGAGCGCCGACTGGTCGCCGTCCAGTTCGCACTCGGCTGGCAGTTCGCCCCACTGCTCTTCGACGAGGGCAGCCGTCGGCTGGCCAACGTAGTTCTCGGCGGCGGCGACGTTGAACGCCTCGTGCCCGCCGAGGTCGGCGTCCAGCGCGGCCTCGACTGCCGTCGCCACGTCGCGCACGTCGACGTAGGACCAGCAGTTGCCGGTGCCGCCGGCGAGGTCGCCAGTGGCCACGTCCCGGCAGTTGTACTCGCTGGGATACTGAATCCACGACGGCCGTATCGAGGCCACGTCGACGCCGTCGCGCCGGACCACCATCTTCGCCACTTCCTCGCCGGCCACCTTCGACGTGCCGTACGGGTCCTCCGGCGCGGTCGGATGGGCCTCGTCTATCGGGAGATACGCCGGCAGCGGCGTTTCCTCGGCGAAGGCCAGCCCGTAGGCGCTCTCGGAGGACGCCCAGACGACATCTGCGCCAGCGCGACCTGCGGCGTCGATGACGTTGTACGTCGCCGAAACGTTGGTATCGAACACCCGCGTGCCCGCGTGTTGCTCCGGAGCCGGCAGCGCGGCCCAGTGGACGACTGCGTCCGGGTCGACCTCGCTGAACAGGTCCCGGACCTCGGCTCCGTTGGTCACGTCGACGGCTCTGAAATCGATGTGGTCGCGGAGCGGCACCTCCCAGCCCGGGTGGTCCAGGTCCACGCAGACGACGTGGTACTCGCCGGCGAGGTGGTCACAGATCCAGCGCCCGGAACGCCCGCGCCCACCAGTAACGACGACTGTGTCGGTCATGGGTTCGATTGTTGCCCGGAGAGTAAATGCGTGTGGACAGGTCCTGCTGACGGTCCACTTAGCTCTGCCGTGTGGCGCTTTCCCACGATAGCGAGGTTTTAGAGTGTCGACCGTCTATCGACAGGTATGGAATGGCAAACAGACTGGGGGCTTCGCGGCCGCATGGCCCTGACGATGTTCCTGCTGTTCGCGCTGTACATCGTCTTTCTCGGAGCGCTCACGCTGTATTTCAGCAATCTCGCGCTTATCGTCGTCGTCATGGGACTGTTCCTCGGCGCGCAGTTCTTCTTCAGCGACAAACTCGCTCTGTACTCGATGGGGGCTCGAACGGTCGAACCGGAGGAGTACCCCGAACTCCACCGGACCGTCGACCGCCTGGCCCAGCAGGCTGACCTCCCGAAGCCGAAGGTCGCCGTCGCCGATTCTCGGGTGCCCAACGCCTTCGCCACCGGTCGGTCGAAGAGTAGCTCGGCCGTCTGCGTGACGACGGGCATCATGGACACACTGGACCAGGACGAACTGGAGGGCGTCATCGCCCACGAACTGGCCCACATCAAGAACCGCGACGTGATGGTGATGACCATCGCGTCGTTCCTCTCGACAATTGCCTTCCTCATCGTCCGGTGGGGCTGGCTGTTCAGCGGCGGCCGCGAACGCGGCGGCCAGCAGGTCCCGGTCATCGTCGCCATCCTCATCTCGCTGGTCGTCTGGGTCGTTTCGTTCCTCCTGATCCGGACGCTCAGCCGCTACCGCGAGTACGCCGCTGACCGCGGCGGGGCGATGATTACCGGCAAGCCCGCCGCCCTCGCGAACGCGCTGATGAAAATCGACGGTCGGATGGACAAGGTGCCGAAAGATGATATGCGTGATCAGGCGGAGATGAACGCCTTCTTCATCATTCCAATCAGCGTCGGGTGGATCGGCCGGCTGGCCAGCACCCACCCCTCGACCGAGAAGCGTATCGACCGCCTGCAGGACCTCGAACGCGAACTCGAAGGTCGCTAGTTCGGTCGGCTTTCTGACTGTCGCGTCTGAAGGAGTGTGTCGTCTCGGGGCTTTCTGGCTATTAAAGAACGTGGCTTCGGACACAAACATCCCCACTAGCCGAGACACAAACCACCTTGGTCCCCGGCCCATAGAGACTGTCATATGGGATTGCTCGACGGACTCAAGAGTGTTCTCGGGGTAAAAGCCGAGGCCGACGCGACGCGGGACGCCGACCCGGATGACCTGTTCGGGATGAGTACCGCCTACATCACGATGGAGGCCGACCTGGGGTACGAGTCGACCGCCGAAGCGGCGCTGTGTTTCGCCGACGTGGATAGCACGGACTTTCAGGACGCCGTCGACGAAGTCGAATCCATCCTCGACGCCGGGATGGTCGAGACCGGAACGCGGGCGACGTTCGAGACCGACGACCACGGCTACCAGTGGGTCGTGCTCCACGACAACGACTTCGAGGACCTGCTCACGTCGATTCACTTCGCCGCCGACACCCTCGTCGAGCGCCGGTACGGGTCGCGCCTGCTCGCGGCGCTGTTCGCATTCGAGCACACGCGCGACGACCAGACCGTCTACTGGGTGTACTCGTTCCGTCGCGGCGCGTACTACCCATTCGCACCGGACCCTCACGACAGCCACGAACGCAACACGTCTGCGGAGTTCAAACTGGACAGCAACCTCAGCGACGAAATAACCGTCGAGGACGACAAGGAGTACTGGTATCCACTGTGGCCCGACCGCCCCGGCTACCACCCCTGGGAGTGAGATGGCCGATATCGCCGTCTACGACCACCTTCGACCGACGACGGACGGGGTTCCGCCCGGCGTCTATCGCGTGGTCGGGACTGCCAGTGAGTCGGTAACGCTGCTTCGGGTGGCCGATGGGGACGGTCGTCGCGCCCACACCGGTGACATCCACACCGTCGCCCAGCGTGACCTCGACGGGTTCGAACTGGCCGAAAACCCCGACGATAGCCGGTCGGTTGACCTCGCTCCGGGTTCGCTTGTCAAAAACGCCTACTGGTCGCTCCGGACCTTCCTTACGACGCTTGCGGCCGACCCCGTTCCCTCGGCGATCGCGCTCACGCTCTTCGTAGTCGGGCGATTCGGTGACGGGGTCGTCCCGCTCCCCGGGACGGTGCTGTTCGGGCTGTATCTCGCTGGACTGGGTGCGATAGTCTACATCGGCACCGGTCACTACTGACTCCGGAACCCGGTCGCCACCGAATCCGACATTCTTCCAGCTCTCGGTACGCCCACGAACCCGACGACTCGCTCCTTCCCATCTAAACCTCTCGATTCTGTCTCGAACTATACCGCTGCCGTCCCACACTTTCACTTTCACTCTGGTGTTAACGAGGCTTTATACCCCCGGACGCACAAGGCATGTCCATGTCCGCAAGTGAGGACCTCGAAGAGCTGCCGGGTGTCGGTCCGGCGACAGCAGAGAAACTCGAAGACAACGGCTACGACTCCTATCAGGGAATTGCGGTCGCCTCTCCCGGCGAACTGTCGAACACGGCCGACATCGGCGAATCGTCGGCAGCTGACATCATTCAGGCCGCCCGCGAAGCGGCCGATATCGGCGGCTTCGAAACGGGATCGACGGTGCTCGAACGCCGCGAGCAGATCGGGAAGCTCTCGTGGGGCGTCGACGAGGTCGACGAGCTGCTCGGCGGCGGCGTCGAGACCCAGTCCATCACCGAGGTGTACGGTGAGTTCGGGGCTGGCAAGTCTCAGGTGACCCACCAGCTCGCGGTTAACGTCCAGCTCCCGGCCGAACACGGCGGACTGGAGGGCAGCGCCATCTTTGTCGACTCCGAGGACACGTTCCGACCTGAGCGTATCGAACAGATGGTCAAGGGACTCGACGACGAGGTACTGGCAGATACGATGACTCTCCACGGCATCGTCGAGGAGGAGGCCGACGCAGACCCGACCGATGAGGACCTGCTTGATGACCTCGTCGCCTCCGTACTGGAGAAGATCCACGTCGCGAAGGCGTTCAACTCCAACCACCAGATCCTCCTCGCCGAGAAGGCACAGGAGATCGCCAGCGAGAGTCAGGACGAGGAGTTCCCCGTTCGCCTGCTCGCTGTCGACTCGCTGACCGCCCACTTCCGCGCCGAGTACGTCGGCCGTGGCGAACTCGCCGACCGCCAGCAGAAGCTCAACAAGCACCTCCACGACCTGATGCGGGTCGGCGACCTCAACAACACTGCCGTCGTCGTCACAAACCAGGTCGCCTCGAATCCGGACTCCTTCTTCGGCGACCCGACCCAGCCCATCGGTGGCAACATCCTCGGCCACACCTCCACGTTCCGGATGTACCTCCGCAAGTCCAAGGGGAACAAGCGCATCGTCAAACTCGTCGACGCGCCGAACCTCCCGGACGGCGAAGGCGTCATGCGTGTCGAAGAGGACGGGCTGTTGAACGAGTAGGTCGGGTCTGGCAGTAGCGGCTATCGTCGATCCGATTGATTGCAGATCAGCTCCTCTACCAGTCTTTGACACCTGCTACGGATTTTATCCGAGCTGGTATGTTGACTGGTCCCGCACCTCGAACCCCTTCGTTTCATCTCGAACCGACTCCCGTCTTGCGTCTTGCAGCCGTCAGACGCACCGTGGTGAATGTGAAACTTCGCCACCCCAATCGCAAGACGGCGATACATCTCCTGTTGAAACAGGGGGGTAGTAGCCGAGAACCGGCAGACGGCTGTCTGGTCGTCGATGCTCTCCAAGGGTAAACCGTCGACTGGAGATTCCAGTGCCCGACCCCCGGTGTTCGGACAAAGCGACAACCGAGTGAGCGGCGTAAAATCAGTCGCCCGCTGATTTCATCCCGGTCTCTTCGAGGTCTGCGCCGCCGACCGACGAGCGCAGGGCGTCCATCCCGTCGTCGCGGTCGATGCCGAAGTTGTCCTGATAGAGGTCCTGTACGCGGTCGTACTCCTCGTCGCTGAGCGGCGGCGTGTCGGGCGCACCGGCCCACTCGTCGATGTCGGCGTTCGTCCGGAACGTCGGCGTGACCGACGCTACCTCGTCGTTGTAGAGGAGCCACTGGATGGCGGCCTGTCCCATCGTCCGTGCCCCGTCACGTTCGAGGAACCGGATTTCTTCGACCTTCTCCCAGCCGGTCTCGTACCACTCGGTCGGTCTATGCGAGCGGTGGTCGCCCTTGCCGAGTTCCGTCTCGGGAGTCACCTGCTCGTTCAGCAGGCCCGAGGAGTGTGGGACCCGAGCCAGAACCGACGTGTCGGCGTTTTGCTCGCGGATGGTGTCGATGAAGTGCTGACCGGGGGTCTGCTCGAAGAGGTTGAAGACGGTCTGGAGCGCATCGAACTCGTTCGCCACGGCGGCGTCACCCTCGGCGAGCCAGCCGATAGATGGGCCAAGCGCCCAGCCGATGGCCTCGACTTTGCCTTCCTCGCGGAGTTCGTCAAGCGCCTCCAGCACGTCCTCGTCGACCTCGTCGACGTTGGCGTTGTGGAGCATCAGGAGTTCGACGTGGTCCATGCCGAGGCGGTCGAGCGAGCGGTCGACGGCGGTGTGGACCCACTCGGGCGTGACCTTCTTCGGGAGCTCGCCATGGCCGGCCTGTGGGTTGTTGTAGAAGTCGTAGCCGATTTTCGTCGAGACCGTCACCTCGTCGCGGTGCTCCGCCAGCGCCTCGCCGATGATCTCTTCGCTGTCGCCGTGACCGTACACGTCGCCAGTGTCGAAAAACGTCACGTCCTCCGCGAGCGCGTGCTGGACCATGTCGATAGCATCGTCGCGAGTCCGGTCGCCCCACCAGTCCGTGCCGACGACCCAGGCACCGAACCCCACTTCCGAGACCTCGACGCCGGAGTTTCCGAGTGTCGCGTATTCCATATCCGACGTAGCGGCGCTGTCCACTTAGCCGTCTTGGTTTGCGGTGTCGGACCGCGTCCGAATCCGGAGTTCGGGAGTGGCGATGGCATCGAGCAGTTCGACCGTGCCGTACTCGCGGCGGACCCACCAGTACAGCGCGGCCCCACCGACGCCGAGCAAGGGGAGGGCGATGAGTCCGCCTTCGGGGCCGAACTCGCCGCCGGTCACCAGCGCCGGGCCGGTCGCGTCAGTCGAGAGCAGGGTGACACCCATCCGGAGGCCGCTCACGGGAAAGCCAAGGAGTGCCAGCGTGTAGTTCCACGCCACATGGAAGCCGCTGGCGACACCGAGCCGTCCGGTCAGAACGTAGCACGCACCGAGCAGGAGGCCGTAGAGGGTGATGTTAGTCACGCTGAGTAGTGACGCGCTGGGGTTCGTCCAGTGGAGGACACCGAACAACGCGCCTGTCAGCGCCGTCGCGGCGATGACCGCGCGTCGCTTCCCGACCCACCCGGCAAGCCCCTCGGCCGCGTTCGTCAGCAGATACCCGCGGACGAGCACCTCCTCGGCAGTTGCCTGTACGAGGAAGAACGCCCCCAGAAGGAGGATGGCGACCAGCGGCCCGAACGCGGTCAGTGGAAGCGGCCCGCTGTCGACAGTAGCGAAGGCGACGCTGGCTTCCACGAATCCGACGGCCAGTTCGACAAACAAGACGAGCGTCGGAAGCCCCACCCCGAGTGCGAGGCCGAACGCTGCGTCGCGCCACCACTGCCGGTCGAATCCCAGCCCGTAGTCAGAGAGTGTTCGTCGATCGAGGAGATAGCCGATCCCGACAGCAACGATGGGTCCGGCAGCAAAGAGCGCAATTTGGCGTGCGACTCCAACCGCTGGCGTCATGCGCACCACAGACGACACCACTGCGACCACCCCGGAGAGCAGGATAAGGCTGAACCCGGCTAGAAACACCCAGACCGTGACCCGCCACGGCGCTCGCAATCGGCGCTCTGCGGGATTGACAATGTAGCGCCGTATCTCCATAATGAAGTCCGACCTGACCATGTCGTCGTCTGGAACGGCGTCGTCTTAACTGTAGCTTGCTGCTGTGCTACACGGTGTCGTGACACGGATGTTGCTGGGTAGGTTTCACGTAACGGAAACCCCTATCTGCCCGCGAGGCCACGTACTCGACATGACGAAGCGTCACGTGTCGCTGCCACCGCTCGCCGAAGAGGGGCTCAGGGGGTTCATCGACGAGGTCGACGAACGCCTTTCCGGTGACGAGGACACCTGCGATGTTGTCACTGACGTGCTTGTCGACCTCCACGGCGACCGGGAGGCCTACGAGCGCTGGCAGGACGGCGCGGATATCTCTCCAGCCGAGCGGGTCCGGCTCCAGGGGTATGACCCCTGTAACACCACCCTCGAAAGCGAGTACTACGCCGAGAAAGACGAGGAGCGGTTCAAACGCTCGAAGCACCTCCAGTGGCTCTGGCGGCAGTTCGACGCGACGCCGATGGCGGACAACGTCGAGTTCGCGCTCCGGTTCCGTCGGATGCTCGCAGACCACCTCTTCGAGTCCTGTGGCGAGGGCTGTCGATTCTTCAAGGGCATCTCCTTTACCTACGGCCACAACATCGAGATCGGCGACAACGTCGTGGTCCACGACGATGTCCATCTTGACGACCGCGGGAAGCTCACCATCGGCGACCGTGTCTCTATCTCTGATGACACCCACGTCTACAGCCACGACCACGACGCGGTCGACCAGACCCACGTTGACAACTACCACACCATCATCGAAGACGACGTGCGCCTGACCTACGATTCGATGGTCCGGGCCGGCGTGAAGGTCGGAGAAAACGCCATCCTTGCAGCGAAGTCTATCGCCGGGAAGGACATTCCTGCCCACCACATCGCCGCCGGCACACCGGCGAAATCCCTGACCGTCAAGGACGGCTGGGAGTCCGTTGCGGAGCCGATTGAGGGGGCGAACGTCGACCGCCGCGCCGAGCGGCAACTGTCGTATGACCTCCCCGACGACCTCGACAAGTTCGACGAGTTCCAGCGCGACCTCTCGCCGCCGGACCGCGAGTAGGAACCGACAGCGTATCTCCCTTCTTCGCAACCGAAGTCCTTTCTCTGGAACCGACCAACAACGGCTATGCGAAGCGTCGCCATTAACATCGGAGCCAACACGAACGAACCCGGCTTCCGGGGCCCGCTGTTTCCCGACGGCTCTTTCGAGTACATCCCGATTCCCGAATCGAAACCGACCAGCGAGCCTGTGCCGACCTACGGCGACCTCGACCTCCAGACTGACGTGTCCGCGGTGGCCGATCAGCCGGTTCACTTCGACCCGGAGTTTCCGGAAGCCGGCGGCGAACGCTACACGTACGGCGACGAACACGGGGTGAAAGCGGGCCCGCTCTCTGAACTGTCGGCCGGTGACTACCTCTTCTTTTACGCGACGCTATCAGTGGCTGGCGAGCGCCCGGCCTGGGCGTCGCCGGAGTGGGGGGCCTACGTCGTCGGTCACTTCCAGCTCGCTCGTGACGCGGTGACCGGCGACGAGTATCGGGACCTCCCGTCCGAGGAACAGGCCCAGTTTTCTTCGAACGCCCACGTGAAACGTGACCCATTCGACGCTCGCGTTCTCATTCGCGGCAACGCCGAGGAGTCACAACTGTACAACACAGTTATCCCGCTGTCAGCGCCGAGCGGCGGCACCGATGCGAACGAGCTGGTTACGGAGTTGTCATCCGACTCGGGGAAAGGGCCGTGGTGGCGACGGCCGATGCGGTTCGACGAGGCCGGCACGGAGCAACTGCTCGAACTGGCCGATAGCCACCCCAGCGCTATCGAACGCTGACGCAGCCGAATGAGTTATCACCGGTGAAAATAGAATGTGAAAGCATATGTCCAGACGGACTCAGATAGCTGATATGCGTCTCTCTAGTGGGGTCCCCGGATTCGACGAACTCATTGAGGGGGGCTTACTCCCGAATCGTCTCTACGTGGTCAGCGGCCCGCCGGGCAGCGGGAAGACGACCTTCTGTTCGCAGTTCATCACGCAGGGCGTCAAGGAGGGTGAGACCTGCCTCTACGTGACGATGCACGAGACCAAATCGGAGCTCATGCAGGACATGGCCGGCTACGACTTCGGCTTCGACCGCGCGATGCAGTCCGACGCCATCCAATTTCTGAACCTCGTCACCGAGAGCGGGAAACGAACGATCACGCAGTTCGGTAGCGAGGGCGGCCTGACGAACCGCCTCGTCGCCTACATCAGACAGAACGACATCCAGCGGGTCGTCATCGACTCGACGATGCTGTTACAGCACTTCATGAACGACGTCGAAGACGAGATCACGGGCTTTCTCTCTGCGCTGAAACAGACGGACGCGACGACGCTGCTCATCTCCGAGATGACCGACCCGTCTTCCTACAGCGACGAACACTACCTCGCCCACGGCGTCGTTTTCTTCCACAATTTCCTCGAAAACGGAAGCATGACCCGCGGCGTTCAGGTCATCAAGATGCGGGGTACCGCTATCGACTGTGACATCCGTGAAATCTCCTTTTCTGACGCGGGATTACGGGTCAACCCTGATATGAAAGTGGAGACATGAGCCGCTACGAGCGTGAGTTCGGCACTGACTGGGACGCTCTCGACAAAGACGAAGCTACCGACCGGGCATACGCTATCGGCGTCGCCGAGCGCCTTGGGGAGTTCAACCGTGAAGAGCTCGAAGCCATTTACGCCGAGATGAACTCGGCGTACCACAAAAGTATGGTCGAACTCGCGTACGACGAAGGTCGCAACGAAGCGAAGGAAGCGGCGGAGACGACCAGTGTTGACCGGGACGCTCTCTGGGCCGACCTGATTAACGGCGAGAAGACCTACATCGACGAAGACGACCTGCCGACCGGCGGTCGCGACGGCCTGCCGTCGGCGCTCGACTCCTCAGAATTGCTGGACAGGCAGTCCATCGACAGCACTGACGCCGTCGACAAGCCGGACTTTCTCGACCGGTAGCTTCTGGTGTGTTCACTCACCGACAGCGATAGCGCTGCTGCTCACCTGCGTAAAAAACGAAAAGACGGAAAATCCGTCCAGAGCTGGGGTGACTGCAGGCCGTTCTAGGCCGTTAGAAGGAGACCTGGTCCGGCCCGTCTTCGCCCATGCAGATCGGGTCGCGGTCGGAGTAGCCCTTCCGGCCGATGGCCTTGCTCGACACGCCCGAGAACGCCGCGAACTCGGCGTCTTCCGCGCTTTCGAAGGTTTCCGGGGCCGACCGGCTGAGCGCGTCACCCAGCCGCTCGGTGCCGTTTGGCAATTCGAGTTCCATGTCGCCGTCGCCCTCGATGATTTCTTCGGCGGAAACCGGGTAGTCGTACGATTGGAAGGCGTCCGTTGCGTTGCTTAGCATTCGCATACCTATCGAAAGTTCATGGTTCCTAATAAACCTTCACTATAGATAATCATAATATCCCTTAATGCGTATAAGGAACTCACGTCTCGTGTGTCCACGACTCATGATTTAGCCGGAAGCGGCTTCCTGCTGGGGATTGTGGCTATTGTATGGTCGTTGCTGACTTGCACGTACACACGACCCGCTCTGACGGGACGCTCTCTCTCGACGAGGTCCCGCCCGCCGCGAAACAAGCGGGCGTTGAGGTTGTTGCTGTTACGGACCACGACCGGCTCCAGCCTACACTCGACGGTCCTGTCACCGAGCGCGACGGTGTGACGCTTCTCCACGGTATCGAGCTTCGCGTCGAAACTGAGACTCAGCGGCTGGACCTGCTGGGCTACGGCGTCGACCCGACCGACGAACTTCGGGCCGAGTGTGAGCGCATCCAGCGGAACCGCCGCGAGCGCGGCGCGCGCATCATCGAACGTGTTGAGGACCGCCTGAGCGTGTCGCTGCCCGTTGAGCCACGCGACGGCCTCGGTCGCCCCCACATTGCCCGCGCCATCGCCGAGGCGTCCGAGTACACTTTCCAGTCCGCGTTCAACGAACTCATCGGCGACGACTGTCCCTGCTACGTCCCTCGAGAGGTCCCGTCCTTCGAGCGCGGCTGTGCAGTTCTCTCGGATGCGTGCGGGCTCGTCGGCCTCGCTCACCCGTTCAGATACCCTGATACGGCGGCCGCGCTGTCCCGGTGTGACTCGCTCAACGCTGTCGAACGGTGGTATCCCTACGGCCGCGCGGTCGACGCCAGCCTCGTTGACGACGCTATCGAGCGATACGACCTTGTTCCGACGGGCGGTAGTGACGCCCACGGCGAGACACTGGGCAACACCGGTCTGGATACGACTGCCTGGAACCGGGTCGAAACAGCGCTCAATGTCTGACAACCGGCAGACGGAACCCGAGGGTTCAATGCTGTCGGGGACTAACCCTTAGATATGCAGTGTCACTACTGCGACCGTGAAGCCGACATCGCCGTCGAGAACGACGGCGTCAAGGTCGGTGTCTGCAAGACGCACTTCCGTGAACAGATGGCGGAACTGGAGGACGCCGACTGGCTCGAAGATCTCGACGAAGAACTCGATATCGACCGACGCGAGTGACTGACGCGCTGTTTTCGTGCTTTTGCTGTGGCGCGTCTCCGCGGGCCCTACCCTGACTAACGATTAAGGACTGTCCGCCGCACATGGCAACTATGGAGAAAGTCAGCATCGACGCCGTCGAATCGCGGATGGGGCCGGCGTCGGTCAAGCGGGCGCTCGCCGGCCCACTCGGCACCGACGATATCGCGTTGAATTACTATGAACTGGCTCCCGGCGAATCCTTCGGCTTTGGCTACCACCGCCATCCGGATCAGGAAGAAGTGTTTCTCGTCCAGTCGGGTACAGCGACGTTTGAAACGGAGGACGGCGACGTGTCCGTCGGTGCTGGCGAGGCTATCCGCTTCGGTCCCGGTGAGTGGCAACGCGGCTGCAACGAGGGCGACGAGCGCGTCGTCGCGCTTGCGCTCGGCGCACCACAGGAAATGGGCGATACGGACATGCTCCGGCACTGTGAGGACTGCGGCGGCCGCACGCACAACTACGTCGAGATGACTGATAATCGGGACGCGCTGGTGACACGCTGTGCAGAATGTGACGCCGAGACGGGCCGGTTCACCTGACCGGTAACAGCGACTTCGATAGGTTAGTCGTCGGCGGCAGCGGTGGCGCCCGTCCTATCACCTGCGTGACGCACAGCGAACTCCGTGAAGTTGTCGAACAGCCGCTTGGCCTCGCAGGCGGCGCGGTAGTTCTCGTCAGTGACGCCGTCCAGTACCGCTTCGATGCGCTCGTCGGCGAGCTGGTCGTCCTTGCCCTTCGTCACTGTCTTGGCCGTCTCAGGGTCGTACTCGGGGTGGAACTGCACCGAGAAGACGTTCTCCTTCCGGAACCCGTGGATGCCGTAGTCGTTCTCGGCGAATGTGGTCGCGCCAGGTGGCACCTCGGCGACGCGGTCCGAGTGCGTCGTAAAGACAGTGAACGACTCGTCGACGCCGGCGAGCAGTTCGTTCTCGCCGTCGTGGTCGACCGTCCGGTAGCCGATCTCGTACTCGTCCATCGGCTCGACGGTGCCGCCGAGCGCATGTGCGAGCAACTGGTGGCCGAAACAGACGCCCAGGAACGCGATATCGCGGTCGACTGCGTCCGTGACCCAGGATTCGAGATCGCGGATCCATGGGTCGTCCCAGTAGACCGACGCGCGACTGCCTGTGACCAGACAGCCGTCGAACGCGAAGGTGTCGGGCAGTTCGCGCTCGGTCACGTCGTATTCCACGAGGTCGGCATCGAGTTCCCGCCGGAAGTTCCGGCGATTGTCGTCGCCGTCGTGGGCTGCGTTCAGCAGGGCGATTCGTGGCCTCATTACCAGTACGCAGCGGCTCAAATCGTAAAAATATGCGTATCGACGGCAGTGATTGCCGCGCACAGTGACGGGACACCGGCGTCGAAGTGTCCTCGGGTACAGCGGCTGTCGGGAACGACTGACCACTCAGAACTGTCTCGCTACGGGTCGTCGACGACTGCGATACGTCTGTTTACGTCTGATCCGCTTCCGGATTGTTCGTCCGCCGATAGGAGCCCACCATCTTCCACAGCGTGTCGTTGAAGTCGTCGTTGTTGGCTTCGCTCTCGATCTGCCGGTACAGGTTTTCCGAGACTTCGATACGGGGCATCAGGTGTGTATAGAGAGTGGGAGTAAATAAATCTCCGCTGACACGGAATCGAGTAAAAGCTTCAACACTCCACTCTAGGGGCCGTATAACCATTTGGCACCGAAAAAGACGAACCAGGCCATCCAGATGCAAAAGACAACTAGCCACGTCCCGTACTGGACTGTCGGGTCGGGAATCAGAACGTATGCCACGACGAGCAAGACGGCGATGCTCGCCGCGGCCGTGGCGTCCCAGCGGTCCAGTGCGGGCGGTTCGACCATCGGGACCTAGTGGGAGATTCCGTAGGTGTCGTTGCTCCAGTCGTAGACACCGGTGTCGTAGACCGCCTGTTCGCGTTCGATGGCATCGATGCGCTCGTGGTCGGCGGCATCGAGTTCCCAGTCGAACAGGTCGAAGTTCTGCCGGACGTGTTCGGGCGAGGAGGACTTCGGCAGGACAACCACGCCGTTCTCGACTGCCCACTTCAGGACGATCTGAGCCGGCGACGTGTCGTATTTCTCTGCCAAGTCCTGAATGACATCGTCGGCGAAGACCTCTGTTCGACCGAGGGGCGCGGCCGCCTCGACGACAGTGTCGGTATCACGGCAGAACTCGACGACCTGGTCCTGCGTGTTCCAGGGATGGTACTCGATCTGGTTGACGGCGATGGGCACGTCGGCGACGTGCTGGGCGGCCCCGAGCTGGTACGCGTTGAAGTTCGAGACGCCGACGTTGCGAATCTTCCCCTGATCGTGGAGTGTGGCCATCGCGTTCATCGTCTCACGGATGGAGGTCGCGGGGTTGGGCCAGTGGACGAGATACAGGTCGAGATAATCGGTTCCGAGGCGGTCGAGCGACGCCTCGCAGGCCTCGATGACGGACTCGTAGTCGAGATGCTTGGGCAGCACCTTCGACGTGAGGAACACGTCCTCGCGGTCGTAGTCGGCCAGGGCCTCGCCGATTTCGGCCTCGTTCCGGTAGCCTTCGGCGGTGTCGACGTGGGCGTAACCCGCGTCGAGCCCAGCTTGAACCGATTCCTGAACGGTAGCACCGTCGATGTCCCACGTCCCGACGCCAACCATCGGTAGCTCGTCACCACTCGGAAGCGTCACTGTTGGGGGTGTCACAGTACGTGCCTCATCCGCCGCAGTCAAAACCGTTTCGCGCCCGGCGTGTCGCGGCACGCGTCCGGTTTACGTTTCACTCGGGACTGGTGATGTCGACCGGCTGGCCGGTGTCCGCGCTCCGGGCCAGCGCGTCCATGGCGCGCATGTTCCCCAGCGTCTCGGCGCGGTTGATTGGCGGCGTTTCGCCGCTCTCGACGGCGTCCGCGAACGCCTCGACTTGCAGCTGATAGTGGTCCACCGGGTCGAACGTCTCGGTGACCTCGCGGCCGTCGACGCTGTAGGTCAGCGAGACAGACTGGTCGTGATCCGGGCCGAAGCAGTTCGGCGCTTCGAGCCAGCCGTCGTCGGCCTCGACCCGGTAGTACTCCCGTCTCGGTCCGTCGAATCCACAGGAAATCGAGGCGGCCCGCCCGTCGTCGTACGAGAGGACGCCGCTGAGGTTCGTATCGACGCCGCTGTCCCGGGAATCCCGACTGTGGGCGAACGCGCGGTCCGGCTCGCCGAGGAAGCCCCGGGCCGCGCTGACAGCGTAACAGCCCACGTCCATCAGGCTCCCACCGGCCAGCTCCGGGTCCAGACGGATATCCTCGGAATCCGAGAGCGCGAATTTGAACGATGCGTCGACGGTGTGTACCTCGCCCAGTTCGTTTTCGACGATTTCCCTGGCCCGCCGGGTCCGCGGGTGGAACTGATACATGAACGCTTCCATCAGCGTGACGCCCTGTTTGGCACAGTAGTCGAAGAGGTCCACCGCCCCGGCAGTGTCGACTGTCAGTGGCTTCTCACAGAGCACGTCGAGCCCGTGGTCGGCGGCTCGCTGGCTCCACTCGGCGTGGAGCGCGTTCGGAAGTGGGTTGTACACCGCGTCAATGTCCGCCTCGGCGAACATCGTCTCGTAGTCGCCGAAGACACTGTCGATACCGAGGTCGTCAGCTACCTCGCTGGCGCGGTCTCGAGTTCTGGAGCTGATCGCCGCGACCGTGTGGTCCGACTTCTGGATGCCCGGAATCACGTCCTTGCGTGCGATTTTTGCCGTTGAAATAATCCCAAAGCGCATACCGATACCCGGCTCCCCGCTGATAAACAATTACCGACCTTTCTGCTCTGCCTCGACGCTGGCTCCCTGTCCGGATACGGCGGCCAGTTCGTCTGCCGGCGGCTCGCGTCTGTCGGGCACAAGCTCGGTGGCAATTTGACGTGCGCGCTCGAAGTGTGCCGCCGCGCTGTCACACGCGGTCCCGGACGGCTCTCGCTCTGACTCGTCGCCGGTCTCCTGTAGCGCCTGTCGTCCCGCCTCACGATGTGCATCGACCAGTTCGACGGCGATGTCCGCGAGCGCCTGTCGGAGCGACGCCCGGTTGCCGTCGAAGCGGCGGTCACGGCCCCAGTCCAGCTCGTACGCCGTTCGGTATCGGTCGAGCGCGTCCTCCCAATGTCTCGCTCGCTTCGCCGGGTCTGCCGTTGCTCTGGCCGCGCTTGCAGCCACCTGCGCCGCGTCGACTGGGGCTGACAGGAGTTCGGTGTACTCCGCTTCGACTGCGTTTCGAGCGTCCCTGATGAGTTCTGTGGGCGGCTCCGATGCCGTTACAGCCAGCGCTCGCTCGTACTCGACGCCGGCCTGTGCGTACGCGTCCGCGGCCCGTTCGTACGCCCGGTTCTCCCACGCGCGGCGGGCTGTGTCGCGGTGCTCATCGCCAGCGTCGACGTGGCGTCGGCGCTGGCAGGTGTCAATCCGTGTTTGCGTCGACTGGAGGCGTCCATCGATGGCCGCTCTTGCTCCCTCCCCCAGTGCTTCGACTCGCTCGCGCCCGTTGTCGAGCGCTTCCTGTGCGGCCGTGATATGCGTCGCTGCTGTCTCGAGGTCTGTCGTCTCCAGTGCCGCCAGAGCAGCCTCGACCGCGGACTCTGCCCGGTCAAGTTCGGTTAGCGTGCGCGTCCAGACCTGTGTGGCTTCGTCGACGAACGACCGAACCGGCGTCAGGTCGCCCTTGCACTCGAACGCCCAGCGGTCTTCGTCGATGGTGACGATTTCGAGTGTCGACGTGCGGAGTCCCGACGTACAGTGTACAGCAACGATGTCTTCGTGGGGAAGTGAGATAGTCCGGTCGCTGTCGTCGTCGCCGACGACGAACAGGACTCGAACGGTCGTTGCGAGCAGATACGCGCGGTAGTCGCCGGCCGGCGTGAGCGACCCGCTGTCCCTCTGGGCAGCGATGACGCCGGACCGGTCGTTGGACGCGAGATAGCTCGGCGTCTCTGCCTCCCGGAGATACTGCCCCAGCGGCCGCTGAAGGCGGCGCTTGCGCCCGAACAGCCCGTCGGTGTTCGCCCGGTCGAATATCTCCGGCCGGTCAGCGGACTGCAGGTCTATGATGTTCCCCATTGTCCACCCCGTTCGTGACAGTATATTCAAATATTTCTTCGTAGAAATAAATCCTTTGGCCGATAGCAACGCTCAGACCGGCCGTTTCGACCCCAGCCCTGCAACGGTCTCAGTACGGCTGGCTTCGGTCCGTCGGCTGGCGCTGTGGGCTACCGCTCGTCAGGTCGGCGACGCACTGCCGGCAGAACTGATAGTCCTGCTCGTTTCTCGCCCCGCAGTGGGGACAGTCGATGGATTCAGTGCTGTCGTCGATGGCGCTGCCACGGCGCCCTTCAGCGTCGCCCTGCCCGGTCGCCCCGGCCGGGTCACCCCGGTGCCGGTACGCGTACAGCATGGTCAGGACGTGGAGCCCCACGAGAAGCGCGATTGCGCCGTAGAGCCACTCGCTCACCATCATATGTAACGGTACGTGAACGTACTACTTGAGGGTTGTGCCGGGTTACCAATGGGCGATGATTTCGACGGGTCTGGAGCCGTTTCCCGTTCTGAGTGCGGAGCAAGGGGTGTCCTGTGGGCCAGCGTTCAAATAGGACCACGCAGCCAGGGGTATCCATGCCCGCTTACACGCTCGGTGGTCCCTGATGGGCCGTCGAACGCTCGTGGCTGTCGCCCGTCCCGACGGCCGCTACGACTGCCGAATCGCACACTGGGGCGTCGGCGCCGACCCTATCGCCCAGTCTCGGCCGCTCGGGACTGGCCTGACAGCGTCGGCTGCCCGCACTGTCATCGATGCCACCTACGACCAGTTGGTCGTACTCGACGGGGCGGTCCGGACCTACGTCGTCTGCTGGCTCGACCCGACGCTGTCGGACCTCGACGACGTTGTCCTCGCCCGCACTGCCGACCCCGATGCGTTCCGGCGGTGGTGGGTCGAGCGTAAAGACGAGGCCTGTCGCGCTCTCGACAGCGACGGCTGTGACCCGGCGACTGTCCGGCGTGCCCTGCTCACGTCGCTCCGAAACCGCGCTTCGTCCGTCCACTGCCTCGACGACGCGTCCTTTTTACGCGGGGACCGCTAATCGCCATCCGTGACTGCCGTCGAGACGCTGACCTACCCCGACCCCGCGGACGCGCTGGACCTCGCGTCGCGGGCCACCGACCGCGACGCACTGGTGACGCTCGTGGGCACCTGTACGGTCGAGTACGAGGGGCGAGCGGCCAGTTCGCTGGGGCTTGGCGACCGCCACGTGATGCTCAAGCCCGACGGGGCCGCGCTGGTCCACACTGACGAGGGCCAACAGCCGGTGAACTGGCAGCCGCCGGGGTGTGAGCACAGCGTCAGCGTCGATGACGGCTCGCTGGTCGTTCGCTCCACGCGGTCGTCCCCCGAAGAATCGCTGGAGGTGGTCTTCGAGATGGTCGCCCACGCCGCCGCCTTCGACGTGACGGACTCCAAAGACCTCGCGCTCACGGGGACGGAGGCCGACCTGAAGGACCGAATTCTCGACGAGCCGGCGCTGGTCGAGTCGGGCTTTACCCCGCTTGCGACCGAACGCGAGACTCCCGCCGGCGCGGTCGACATCTACGGCGAGGATGCCGAGGGCCGGACGACGGTTCTGGAGCTCAAACGCCGCCGCGTGGGTCCCGACGCGGTCGGCCAGCTGGGTCGGTATGTCGACGCTCTGAAGCGTGACCTGCACGCCGAGACCGAGGTCCGTGGCATCCTCGTGGCCCCGTCGGTGACCGACCGGGCGCGCCAGTTGCTCGCCGAGAAGGGACTGGAGTTCGTCTCGCTCGAACCGCCGTGACTGCTGTCTCGGTCCGGCGACGTGGGCGTGTCGATGAACTGACCGCGCCAGTTATTGTACCGTCCGGGCATGGACCGCGGGCTATCCGTCTACGGTGACTGTCCCGTCGGTATCGACGACCACGCGGTGACCGCTGTAATCGAACGCGACGTGGCCGTCGGTGTTCGAATCGGTGATGCACGCCGTCAGTGCATCTGGATTGATTGTCTCGCCCAGCGGTGGGAGGTCCTCGGTCGGTCGCCCCTCCGTGGCCGCCACGGCCTGTACGACCGTGGTGACGACGGAGCGGTCGCTATCGTGCGCCTCTATAACGGGTGGTGATATTCCAGACACAGGTCTCTGTCCCTCACCGTAGATACATTCTCAGGTAGTAAAATTCAGTATGGCTAGCATGATGAACGCTGAATGACGTTTCATGCCAACATTCATCATAGAGAACAGTGTACAGCCGTGTATGTCTCAACAGCCCGGTGACGGTCGGCCGGTGACACGCGTTGAGTTTGAACTTTCTGATGGGACGTACCCGTTTGTATCGATATCTGAAGCCGAATCGTGTTCCGTAATTCTCGAGAAATGCCTCCCGCAGACGGACGACACGTATGCGGAGTTTTTCTCAATCGAGGGTGCTCAGCCCCACCGGCTTGTCGATCTCGCCGAGGAGACGGTCCAGTGCGAGGGGCGGGTGCTTGACCGCACCAGCAACGGCGGGCTCGTCGAGATAGATGTCCAGCACAGCTGTCCGATTGTCTCGCTCGCGGACGCCGGTGCGGTGCCACAGACGGCCAGGGGCGTCGACGGCCAAGGGACTGTCGTGGCCGACGTACCGAGTCAGACAGAGACAGCGGCGGTTATCGAGGAGTTCCTCTCGGTTCATTCCAACGCCAAACTCGCCGCGAAACAGCACCGCGAATCTATCGTGCCGCTGTTCGGGTTCCGGCACGATGCCGCCCTCACCGAAACGCTGACCGACCGCCAGCGGGAAGTCCTTGAGACGGCCCACGAATCGGGGTACTACGGCTGGCCCCGCGAGGCGACGGCCGCCGACCTGGCCGACCGGCTCGACATCTCGGAGCCGACGCTCCACAAGCACCTGCGAGCCGCCGAGGAGAAACTCGTCGCGGCCATGTTCGCCTGCCCGCACGAGGAACTGGCCGACGGCAACTGACCGTTATTCGACCCGGTCCTGCAGAGCCGCGAGCGCGTTCATCGCCTCTATCGGCGTCATCGTCGCCACGTCGAGGGAGGCCAACTGCGCCGTCACTGACTCCGGAGGTTCTCCCTCGACCTCGGTACCGTTCGTCCGTCGCGCCTCGCGGTGGCCGTCCGTCGCCGTCTCGCCGGCCGCCGCCCCATTCTCTGCCATCGCTCCGTTCTCCGCCGTTGCCCCGTTCCCCGCCACCTCACTCGTTACCGTCCCCGTCGAATCTGCGCCGGCATCGGCTGCCGCTCCGCCGGTATTCCGCTCGTCCCCGTCGGCCGCCTCGGCGTCCCCCAGCAGGTCCCGCGAGCGCTCGACGACGGATTCGGGCACGCCGGCCATGCTCGCCACCTCGACGCCGTAGGAGGCCGCCGCGGGACCGGGCGCGAGTTCGTGGTCGAACGCCACGTCGCCGTCCTCGCGGCTGGTCTCGAAGTGGCGGTTGGTCGCGCCGGACAGGTCGGCGGCGACGGCGGTCAGGTCGTGGTGGTGGGTCGCAAACAGCGTGTACGCGCCGACCTCGTCGTGGAGGAACTCCGTGACGGCGCGGGCGATAGCCAGCCCGTCGGCCGTCGACGTGCCCCGTCCCACCTCGTCCAGCAGGACCAGCGAATCGGCCGTGGCCGCGTCCAGAATCGTCGCCAGTTCGGTCATCTCTATCATGAACGTCGAGCGGCCGCCCGCGATGTCGTCGCTGGCCCCGACGCGGGTGAACACCCGGTCGAGAATCGGGAGGTCGGCCGCCTTCGCAGGGACGAAGCCGCCGGCCTGTGCCAGTAAGCAAATCAGTGCGACCTGGCGCATGTACGTCGACTTCCCGCTCATGTTTGGTCCCGTGACGACAGCGAGGAAGGGCTGTATATCGTCCGCGGCGACGCCGTCGCCGCTTCCGTCTCCGCTTTCTGGCACTGGACCGCTCCCGAGGTGTGTATCGTTCGGGACGAAGGCGTCCTCTGTGCGCTCGACGACGGGGTGTCGGCCGGCGGTGATATCGATGCCGTCGCTCCCGACGGTCGGTCGGCAGTAATCGTACTGCGCCGCGACCTCGGCGAAAGAGACCAGCACGTCGAGGCGGGCCAGTCGGTCTGCCAGTGCCTGTACGCGCTCGGCCTCGCCGGCCACCTCGTCCCGGACCGCACAGAACAGGTCGTACTCCAGGTCGTCGGCCGCGCTCTCGGCGCGCAGAATCTCCTCCTCGTGTTCCTTGAGTTCCGGTGTGTAGTAGCGCTCGCTGTTTTTCAGCGTCTGGCGGCGCTGGTAGTCCTTGGGGACGGAATCGAGGTTGGCGTTGGTCACCTCGATGTAGTAGCCATGCACCGAGTTGTGGCCGACCTTGAGCGAGTCGATGCCGGTGCGCTCGCGCTCGCTTGCTTCGAGGTCGTCGATCCACTGCTTGCCAGACTGCTCGGTCGAGCGCAGCCGGTCCAGTTCCTCGTCGTAGCCCTCGCTGATGACGCCGCCCTCGGTCACCTGCTGTGGCGGGTCCGTGCGGATCGCCGCCTCGATTTCCTCGCGAGTCTCAGCTAGCGGGTCCAGCGTGGCGTGCAGATCCGCGAGCAGGCGGGCGTCAGCGTCTGCGAGCTGGTCCCGGATATCCGGGACGACAGACAGCGTGGCGGCGAGCGACCGGAGGTCCCGTGCGTTCGCCCGGCCGCGTGAGACCCGTGAGATGAGCCGTTCGAGGTCGTACACCTCCGCGAGTAGGTCGGCGAGCGATTCGCGGGTCGCGGGATCGCGCTGGAGTTCCGCGACCGCGCCGTGGCGGGCCTCGATGCGGTCGGCGTCAAGCAGCGGCCGGCGGAGCCAGTCGGTCAGTTTCCGCCGCCCCAGCGCACACGCCGTCTCGTCGACCGTATCCACGAGCGTGCGGTTCTCGTGACCCCGCACCGAGCGCCGTTCGAACAGTTCGAGGCTCTCGACGGCGACGGCGTCCAGCAGCATGTATTCTCGCGGGTCGTAGCGCGTGAGGTGATTGAGGTAGTCGAGCGTGCCGGCGGGGTCCACGTCGGGGTCGACCGGCTCGCCGTCGGGGCCGACCGCGCCGCTGCTGCCGCGGGTGTACTCAGCATAGGCCAGCAGGCCGCCACAGGCCCGGATCTCCGCGTCGCCGGCGAGCAGGCGCTCCGGCGGGCCGAAGTACTGTCCCACGCGGTCTGCGGCGCGCTCCCGGGCGAAGGCGTCCGCGTCGTAGCGCGTCACCAGACAGGCCGGGCCGAAGACGGCGTCCCGGTCCACGTCGACCTCGGGGCCGACGATTGCCTCCGCCGGCCCGAACCGGCTGAGTTCATCGGCGACGGCGTTCTCAGAGCCGACGCTCGTGGCGTAGCAGTCCCCGGTCGACACGTCCAGCAGCGCCAGCCCGTACCGCTCACCTTCGGTCAGGGCGGCGACGTAGTTGTTGTCCGCCCCGCCCAGCAGTTCGCTCTCGGTGAGTGTGCCGGGCGTGACGATCCGCGTCACCGCCCGCTCGACTACGCCGCTGACCTCGTCGGGGTCCTCGACCTGGTCGGCGATGGCGACCCGGTAGCCCGCGTCCAGCAGCGTCTCGACGTAGGACTCGGCATTGTCGATGGGGATGCCGGCCATCGGGTACTCGCCGGTAGAGTCCTCGCGCTGGGTCAGCGTAATCTCACACAGCCGGGCGACCCGCTGTGCGGCCGCACAGAAGGCCTCGTAGAAGTCCCCGACCTGAAAGAGGACCAGCGCGTCGTCGTACTGTCGGCACAGCTCGTAGTACTGTGCCATCATCGGCGTCAGCTCCTCCTCGAGCTCGGCCATCTGCTCGGGCGGGCCAAGCGCAGCGTCCATAGCTGTTGGCAACAGCCGACTCCTGATAGGCGCTCCGCTCTCCTGTTCTGTTGCCCAATCGTGGCACCGAATCTCCTGCCGTCCGATGGGACACGTATTCAGTCAGGGGCTCTTTCCTCCACAGCGCGTATCGAGAGCACGAACATGCGGACACAGAACCACCAGCTGTCCCCTCTGCAAGCCGATGGAGCCGCTACTCGATATCGCCGCGAAAGCCACCGACGCCGCTGTCATCGCGTTTACTCTGGAGGTCAGCTTGGCTGTCGTCGATAGATTCGCGGTTCAGGCTCCCCTCAGGTCAGCCGTAGGAAAAAGAGTAGACTGACCCGATATCACTTCTCGACAACCCAGACCATCTCGTGGGACCCGTCCTCAAGTGGGTCCCAGTCGAAGCCGCCGTAACACGTCCATTCGCTCCACCCAGTCACCTCGAACAACAGTTCGAACTCGTTTTTCGTGATGAGCGACAGCCGGAAGATCCCCTCCCGAACGATGTCGCCATCCCGTTCGACTGTCCGCTCCACCCTGATTATCTGCTCCGGCTCGTCCTCGATGACTGTCAGGTCCGTTACGACGAACTCTTCGTCGTCTCGGGTCGTGGTCGTGGTTTCCGGCTCGCCGTATGTCTCGCAGATACGGTCGAAAGCCGGAACAAAGGCGTTGAGCACGAGCTGTCCGCCCGGCGCGAGTGCGTCGTAGATGTTCCGGAGCGCGGCCCGCTGGCTCGCCAGCGTGGTGTTATGGAGGAAGGTGCGAAACGGGATGATGACGAGGTCGTACTCCCGTCTGGGGTCGAACTCGGTCATGTCGTCCTCCCAGACCGACGGCGAAAGTCCCTCCTCGGCGGCCTTCGCCTCCAGCACTGCTAGCATGCTTTCAGAGATGTCAAACCCGTCCGCGTCCACGCCGGCACGCAGTAGTTCGAGATAGATGCGGCCGGTTCCACAGCCGGCCTCAAGTACCGGGCCGTCGGCCTCACACGCTATATCGACATAGAACGACACGTCTCCGATGTCCTGTGCCTGCTGGTCGGTATCGTAGAAGTCCGCCCATGTGTCGAAAAATTCCTTCGCGGGATGCATACTACTGCAATCGTGACAGATGCGAATCAATTTACCGCCACCGTGTGACTACATCTCCCGGCCAGCGACACGGGGACCGAACAGGGCTCTATCGGTTGGGTACTGCTTTTTATGACAGCCGTACAATCAGTTTACTATGTCACGTCGCGCCAACTATGCGCTTTGTCAGTTCCAGCAGCACCTCGGCCCGTCGGCGGATTCGCTCGACGTGCCCTGGGCTGAATACACCGGCGATGCGACCGACCCAGTTACCTTTGACCTCCCGACCGCGTCGCCGGCGGACCCGTACGTGCAGATGCAGGTCTACGACGTCGAGGATTTCGACCACGAAATCGTCGTCAACGGCGAACCGCTGTCGGGGTTCGACATTGCGCCGGGCGAGGGCTGGCAGCTCTGGATGGATACGATTGCGCCCGAGCGACTCCATCTCGGTGAGAACACGATGCAGTTCCGACGCGACACCGACTCGAAGGACGCTTTCGTCGTCGGGTCGGTCACGGTCCACTGGACCGAACCCGTCGAGTGAATATATAAACAGCCCGCCGCTGCCCTGATGGGGCGTGCCAACAGCTACCACTGTTAGTGGTCAGTACCTCCTCAGTCGGGTGGTTTCACCCGTTCTGATTGCGTCAACGGGTAAGCACCGAGCAGCCCATAACCCCTACTTTTATATAGAACCACATGCAATCTTCGCTTGATTATGAGCCAACGCCAGATGCAGGGCCAGCCGATGATCATCCTGGGAGAGGACTCCCAGCGGATGAAGGACAAGTCTGCACAGGAACACAACATCTCGGCCGCTCGCGCGGTCGCCGAGTCAGTACGCTCGACGCTCGGGCCGAAGGGAATGGACAAGATGCTCGTCTCCTCGATGGGTGACGTCACCGTCACCAACGACGGCGTCACCATCCTCACGGAGATGGACATCGACAACCCGACAGCCTCGATGATTGTCGAGGTCGCCGAGACACAGGAAGACGAGGCCGGTGACGGTACCACCTCCGCCGTCGCCATCGCAGGCGAACTCCTCAAGAACGCCGAGGACCTCCTCGAACAGGACATCCACCCGACGGCGATCATCAAAGGGTTCAACATGGCCGCCACGCAGGCCAAGGACGAACTCGACGACATCGCCACGGAAGTCGATCCCGACGACGAGGAACTCCTGAAGAAGGTCGCCGAAACCTCGATGACGGGCAAGGGCGCAGAGCTCAACAAGGAGCTGCTCGCCCAGCTCATCGTCGACGCGGTCAACGCTGTAACCGTCGAGGCCGAGGACGGCTCCGTCATCGCTGACCTCGAATACCTCAACATCGAGACCCAGACCGGCAGCTCTGCCGGCAACTCCGAACTCCTCGAAGGCGCGGTCATCGACAAGGACCCGGTTCATGAGGAGATGCCGACCGAAGTCGACGACGCCGACGTCCTGCTCGTCGACACAGCCATCGAACTCGACGAAACCGAAGTCGACGCCCAGCTTTCCGTCGACGACCCGAGCCAGCTCCAGAACTTCCTCGACAAGGAAGAAGCACAGCTCGAAGAGATGGTCGACCAGATTGCGGACACCGGTGCTGATGTCGTCTTCTGTCAGAAGGGCATCGACGACATGGCCCAGCACTATCTCGCCGAGAAGGGCATCCTGGCCGTTCGCCGCGCCAAGAAGTCCGACATCGAGTTCCTCAAGGAAGTTCTCGGCGCTCGCATCGTCTCGGACCTCGACTCCGCGACCGCGGAGGACCTCGGTCACGGCTCCGTCACCCGCGACGACGCCGAAGGCCTGTTCTACGTTGAGGGCAGCGGCGACGAGGCCCACGGCGTCACGCTCCTGCTCCGTGGCTCGACCGACCACGTCGTCGACGAACTCGAACGCGGCGTCACGGACGCGCTCGACGTCGTCGCGTCCACCGTCGCTAACGGCAGCGTCCTCGGTGGCGGCGGCGCACCCGAAGTGGAAGTCGCCCGCCGGCTCCGCGATTACGCTGACAGCGTTGAAGGCCGCGAACAGCTCGCTATCGAGTCCTTCGCCGACGCGCTGGAGATCATCCCGCGCACGCTCGCCGAGAACGCTGGTCTCGACAGCATCGACACGCTGGTCGACCTGCGCGCCGCCCACGAGGACGGCGATGTCAGCGCCGGCCTGAACGTCTTCTCCGGTGATGTCGAGAACACGCTCGACACCGGCGTTGTCGAGCCAGCCCACGCCAAGCGACAGGCAATCTCCTCGGCTGCAGAGGCCGCGAATCTGGTCCTGAAGATCGACGACATCATCGCTGCTGGTGAGCTCTCCACCTCCGGCGGCGACGAAGGCGGCCCCGGCGGCCCCGGTGGCGCCCCTGGCGGTATGGGCGGCATGGGCGGCGGTATGGGCGGCATGATGTAAGCGAGGTTCTGAGCAACGCGAAGAACCTCGGAAAGACGAACGGGCGAAGCCCGTGAGTCAGGCGGTCGACCGGAGGGAGACCTCCGAACGAGCGAGCGGGAGCGTAGCGACACGCGAGCAGGGTAAGGCCGAGCGGGGAACTGAATGACCCGCGAGCAACGTAGCTGACTTGAAGAAGCCTTTCTGAACAAACCCCGAAGCAGCCCCGCTGGGCGTGCTTCGACGCATTGACGACTTGCAGACGATATTTTGGCCGGTTCCGTTCAGTTTCTCACGGCGACGGAGACGCGGTGATACCGTCGATATCGAGACGTGAAACTGGAGGAACAGTTAGGTATCTCTCTGCAGAGTATCGATTGTCCCAGTCCGTTTGGTGGGACGGACTGGTGACAGCGGGTGGGGCCGCTCTCCGTTTTGGAGCGCATCTGACGGCGGCCAGCCGTCGGTCGCATCAATCGGGTCGCGTTGTTTGGTTTCGGTGGCGTTGGTCCTCGAACACCACGTCGGTCGTCCCGAGGTCGCTGTAGCGGAGAATCTCGGTCACTCGGTGGGTATCGGTTCCGTTGACTGCCGTGTACTGGAGCGCGTAGCTCCGAACGATGCCGCTTGGCGTCACGGTCGCCGAGAGGGAGACATTCGTCACGCGGTCGACGGGATGGGTGGCAACCGCGCTGTCGTCGGTTGACCCGGTTCCCTTGACGCGATACAGCGAAACCCCGTACAGTTGCTTGATGACCTCATCGCCGGGGCGGATGGATGTGATGTTGGTGGCGGAAAACAGCGCTATGACACGCGCGTTGAACGTGGGTTCGAAGAACAGTGCGGCCCGGGGTGAGCGCGGTGGGCCACCGATACCGCGGCTGTCCGCGACCACCGCCGTCGCCGTCGACCCGTTGACGGTCGTCCGCCTGAGCGCACGGCCGTCCCGCCACGTACTGTGGATCTCACGGGGTGTCACACTCTGTCCGGATATCGTTCGAGTGGCTGTGTACGACCCGTAGCCCGCGCTAATACTGGCACGGGTCCGGACGCGCCTGTGCAAGCCGCTCCCGTTCATGACGGTTCTGGTGTGGTGGACTCGATAGGAGGTGTTCGAGAGCTGGCTGACGTGGGCGCGGCCGAGCGCGGGAGGGTTGACGACGCGGTTGCCGACGACGCCCGGAGCACGCTGTGCCGGACTCGTCGGTCCGTCAGCAGTCGGGACCGGAGCTGGTGTCACTGTCTCCCTGGCGGTCGTCTCGCCCCCGAACAGACCGGCACACCCGGCGCTCAGCAGACAGAGACAGACCGCGGCAATCGCCGCCCCGCGACGCATACCGGTGTCTGGTCGTGTGGTGATATAACCCCTGTGACGGCGGAGGTATAAGTGCTACCGAGTCCCAATATTTTGTATGCAGACGCTGCTTCTCGGCGCGGACGCGGTCGAGGACCACGCGGCGATGCCGGCAGTCATCGACGCGGTTGCCGCGGCTTTCGCCGCCGATGCCAGGGAGAACACCATTATGCCGGCCAAGTCCTACATCGACCTGCCGCAGTACAACGGCGACTTCAGGTCGATGCCGGCCTACGTCAACGCGGAGACGTGGGACGCCGCCGCGGTCAAGTGGGTCAACGTCCATCTGGACAATCCCCGCGACCACGACCTGCCGACCGTCCTCGGGACGCTCATCTACTCGGACCCGGAGACGGCGTTCCCGCTGGCCGTGATGGACGGCACTGTCCTGACGCGCCTGCGGACCGGGGCGGCCGCGGCGGTCGCCACCGACCACCTTGCCGTCGAGGACGCGGACTCGCTCGGACTGGTCGGGGCCGGCACGCAGGCCCACACGCAACTGGAAGCCATCTCGTCGGTCCGGGACATCGAGACGGTGGTCGTTGCTGACCAGAACGCGGAGAAACAGCAGACGTTCGTCGACGCCTTTACCGACCGGTTCGACGTCCGGGCGGGTAGCATCGAAGACGCCGCCGGCTGTGACGTGTTGTCGACGATTACACCCGTCGAATCACCCATCGTGGACCGAGAATGGCTCGGCGAGCGAACCCATGTCAACGCTATCGGGGCCGACGCCGCCGGCAAGCAAGAACACGACGAGCGCACGCTCCTTGACGCGAAAGTCGTCATCGACAACTACGAACAGTGTACCCACTCCGGTGAAATCAACGTCCCGTGGGGCGAGGGCGTCCTGACCGACAGCGACCTCTATGGGGAACTCGGCGATATCGTCGCCGGCAAACTCTCGGGGCGGACCGACGACGACGGCATCACCGTATTCGACTCGACAGGGCTAGCCATCCAGGACGTGGCCACTGCCCATGTCGTCTACGAGAACGCGAGCGCCGACGGCGACGGGACGGCGTTCCCGCTGGTCGACACCGACGCGACCTGATTACGAGGGCGTGAGGGCGTCCGTGACCTTCGAGATGCCCCAGACGATGACGATAAACGGCAGGAGCGGGAAAAGCAGGACGAGCAGGCCGGCGAGCATGCCCCAGCCGATCATATCCATGCCCTCGTTGGGACCGCTACGCGTCCCCGGCGTGACCGACCGGAGCGGTGCCGGCAGCCGTCCGCTGTCCTTCGTGTCGTCGTCAGGTGATTTCGACATACGTTCTCTTGCACTGAGACGTGTATAAGCCTAGGCCCGGCGGCTACTTGGCACCGGCGACGCCGCTGCCGATGGCGGCCCCGCAGTTATCACAGGCCACGAGGTAGAAGCGTTTAGAGGCCGTAAAGAAGCCGGTCGTCGATTCCATGTCGAGGAACTCCACGTCGTCCGGGTCGGCCATCTCCGCGTCGCACTCTGGACAGTGAACCATCAGGCCGCACCTCCGTTAGACTTCGCGCCAGCGACGCCGCTCCCGATAGTCACACCGCACGTTGCGCAGTTCGCAGTGTAAAACCGCTTGGAGGCCTTGATGAACCCGGTAACAGCGTCCACTTCGACGAACTCGATGTCGTCGGCCGTTTCGAGCGAGGTCTCACAATCAGGGCAGTGTACCATACACTCCTGACACCTTCCGAGTCCGACAAAAATCTTGTGTGGGGAGCCGCTCTCTCGGACTCCGCTACTGCTGATTCGAACGCTCTCGTTTCGCCTGTGCTGACCCGGTCCACCCGCTGCTTGAGTGTTCGGCCAAACCACCACACTGTCTGCCCTGAATCACTGTTGACTGTCGAAACGCCCGAAACAGTGACTATCCGTCACACGCAACAGTACGCTCACTGGGAACGCACCATGGGTAGCAAACCTGTCTTAGTCGTCACGACTGATGGGCTGGATACAGCGACGCTCGAATCCGCCCTCGCCGAGACGCCGGCGTCGATCACGCAACTGCCGGACGTCACAGACCTCTTTGACACGCTCACCCATTCGGCGTTCCACGCGCTCGTTCTGCCCGAAACAGTCGACGACCAGTCCGGAGCTGATATCGCGTACGGCGTCAGAAAGCTGTTTCCCGACCTGCCGGTGATCGTCGCCGGAGCGGACCCGGCGGCGGTTTCGGATGCTCTCGACGTGACGGCTGTCGAGTCGTCGACACACCTCGAAGATGCCGTCGCCGAGGCCGTTCGAGACTGTCTCGACGCTGAGCCACCGACTGTTGCCGGACGCCCACCGTCCCCGATGGAGACGCTGTTGCTCTCGTTGTTCAACGAGATGCCAGATCACCTGTACGCGAAAGACGAGCAGGCCCGACACGTCCTGCTGGGTCGGGGGTTCAACGAGCCGACTGACCGACTCGGCCTCACCGATGTCGAAGTCCCGGAACTGGCTGATGAACACGCAAAAGCGGCCCTGCGTGATGAACTGGACGTCATCGAGGAAGACACGGACCAGATCGAAGTAGAGGAGTTCCTCGACCTCGACGCGTCGTACGTCCGCACCCGCAAGATGCCGTGGTACGATTCCACCGGGGACGTCCAGGGTATCGTCGGGCACACCCAGGACATCACCGAGCGAAAGCTCCGCGAACACGCATTTCGCCGCCAGAACGAACGGATGGTGAAAGTCGCGCTCGTGGCGTCTCACGAGCTTCGAAACGAACTCCAGATCGCATACGGCCGACTCGAAGAACTGGCCGACTGCGACGGCCCGACCGCAGACATCGAGGAGTCGCTCTCCCAGATCTCTGCGATTATCGATACCGTGGTCGAACTCTCCACGAGCGATCCGGGTGGGTCTGTCCAGCACGACGAGATCGAGCAGATCCCGAAGCAAACACACGTGTGGCTCTCTCGTCTCAGTCGAGAGGTGTGGGACACGCTCGCCGACAGCGAGGCGCGCCTGACGTTCGACGGGGACACCCGTATTGTCGCCGATCAGGAATCCGCCGGGCTACTGCTCCAGATACTGTTCCAGAACGCGCTCGAACACGCTGGACCGTCGGTCACTGTCACCGTCGGCACGACGGCCGACGGCTTCTTCGTCGCCGATGACGGTCCGGGTATCGATGTCGAACCACCGGACCGCGTGTTTGACGCGGGCCACACTGCCGTCCCAGAGAACACCGGGTTCGGACTCTACGTCGCCCGTCGAGTCGCCGCAGACCACGGCTGGACGATATCTATGTCAGAGAGCGAGTCGGGCGGCGCTCGGTTCGACATCGGAAACGTCGATTGTCAGGCATAGCGGGCGACCCCTCGACCTGTGGCGACGCTACCGCTCTGTACTGACATCCTCCCCGGCGTCGCGCCTGCTCGGCTCGGCGCTCGCACGCCGGATCCCGGTAGCCTCCCGAAGGGAAAGGTATAGCACGGTCGCTGCCGGATGTTCCGATATCATGACTACGACCGGTGAGGAACGCGAGCGGGGGTTCGATCACACGGAGATCGAACCTCGGTGGCAGCGCACGTGGGACGAGGCCGACGTGTTCCGGATCGACGACGACGAGACCGACCCGGAGTACGTTCTGGCGATGTTTCCCTACACCTCCGGAAGCCTTCACATGGGCCACGTCCGGAACTACACTATCACGGACGCCTACGCCCGTTTCGAGCGGATGCGTGGCGAGAGCGTCCTTCATCCGATGGGCTGGGACTCCTTTGGCCTCCCGGCGGAGAACGCCGCCGAGGAACGGGACACCAACCCACGGGACTGGACGATGCAGTGCATCGACTCGATGCGCGACCAGCTCACGGAGATGGGCTTTGGCTACGACTGGGACCGCGAACTCGCGACCTGTGAGCCGGAGTACTACCAGTGGAACCAGTGGCTGTTCAAACAGTTCCGCGAGGAAGGCCTGGTCGAGCGACAGGCCGCCGAACTGAACTGGTGTCCTTCCTGTGAGACAGTGCTGGCCGACGAGCAGGTCGAGGGTGAGGACGAACTCTGCTGGCGGTGTGACACGCCCATCGAGGCCCGCGAGATGGACCAGTGGTTCTTCACCATCACCGACTACGCCGAGGAACTGCTGGAGTCACTCGACGGCCTCGACGGCTGGCCGAACAACGTCCGGGAGATGCAGCGCAACTGGATCGGCAAGCAGGAGGGCGCGAGCGTCGCCTTCGAGGTCGGCGACTACGGCGAGGTCGACATCTTCACGACCCGGCTGGACACCATCCACGGGGCGACCTTCTTCTCGCTGGCCCCGGGCCACCCTGTCGCGCAGGAAATCGCCGCGGACAACGACGAAGTCGCCGAGTACATCGAGATGGCCGAGGACGCAGACGAGGACGACCTCGACGTGACCTCCGGCGTGTTCACCGGCGAGTACGCCCAAAACCCCGCCACCGGCGAGGAGATTCCGGTCTACGTCGCCGACTACGTGCTGACCGACGTGGGGACCGGCGCGCTGTACGCCGTGCCGGCCCACGACGAGCGTGACCACGAGTTCGCTACGCACCACGACATCGACATCGTGCAGGTCGTCGAACCGACCGAAGACGCCGACGCAGATCCCGAGGACATCGACGTGCAGGAAGCGGCCTATCCCGAGGACGGCCTGTTGGTCAACAGCGGCGAGTTCGACGGACTGGAGAGCGCCGAGGCTCGCGACCGCTTCGTCGAGGCGTTCGACGGCGAACACCGCACGGAGTACAATCTCCGGGACTGGGGCATCTCCCGCCAGCGCTACTGGGGCACCCCGATTCCGATGATCCACTGCGAGGACTGTGGCTACGTCGAGGTCCCCGACGAGGACCTCCCCGTCGAACTACCGGAGTTCGTTCACACCACCGGGAACCCGCTAGACGCCGCTGAGGAGTGGAAAAACGTCGACTGTCCCGACTGCGGGGCCGACGCGGTGCGGGAGACGGACACGATGGACACCTTCGTCGACTCCTCGTGGTACTTCCTGCGCTACACCTCGCCGGAAATGGACGACGCTCCCTTCGACACCGAGCGGGCCAGCGACTGGATGCCGGTCGACCAGTACGTCGGCGGCATCGAACACGCTGTGATGCACCTGCTGTACGCCCGCTTCTTCACCAAAGTGCTGGACGACCTCGACATGGTCGACGGCGTCCGCGAACCGTTCACCAACCTCACGAACCAGGGGATGGTGCTGGGCGAGGACGGCAACAAGATGTCCAAGAGCCTGGGCAACGGCGTCTCACCGCAGCGCATCATCGAGGAGTACGGGGCCGATACGGCCCGGCTGTTCATCATGGAAGCCGCCCAGCCCGAGAAGGAGTTCGCCTGGAGTCCCGAAGGCGTCCAGTCCGCCCACAGCTTCCTCCAGAACGTGTACACGCTGGTCTCGGAGTACGCGGATGATGAGGCAGGGACCACGACGGACGGGGGCGACATCGCCGACTACGTCGCCCGTGAAATCGATGCCACCGCCGCGAACGCGACGGCGGAGTTCGAGGACTTCCGGTTCAACCACGCGCTGCAAGCTGTGCGAGAGCTGGTGTCGCTGCTGCGCCGGTATCAGGAAGCCACCGACCCCGACGCCGACACCTTCGAGCGCGGGCTGGCGACGGCGGCGAAGCTGCTCGCCCCGGTCGCCCCCCACGCCGCCGAGGAGATGTGGGCCGAACTGGGCCACGACGACCTCCTCGCGGAGGCCGAGTGGCCGGCAGCCGAGGCCCCCGAAGACTACGAGACGGAGCGCCAACTGGTCGAGAACACCCGCGAGGACATCCGCGACATCGTCGACACGGTCGGCATCGAGGACCCACAGACTATCACGCTCGCGGTCGCGCCGGAGTGGAAGCATCGTGTCCTCGACCTCGCCCGAAACGCCGACGGCAACGTCGTCGGCACTGTCATGCAGGACGAGGACCTGCGCGAGCAGGGCGAGGCGGCCGCGGACTTCGCCAAGGAACTGGCTGGCCGCGCACAGTCGCTGGACGAGCAACTACCGCCCGAGCGCGAACAGGACGCGCTCGAACGGGCCGCGTGGCTCGTCGAACGGGAGTTCGGCGCTGACGTCGTCGTTCAGGGTCCCGAGGAGGCAGACCCCGACCTCGTCGGCAAGGCCGGACCGGGCCGCCCGGCTATCGATATCGAAGAATAGCCTGTCGACGCCAGCTACGGGCTGGTGTCGCCTGCTGACCGCTTGCTGACTATTTACTCGACAGCGATAACGCCGGTGTCGACAAGATCTTCGAAGATGTTCGTCGCGTGCCCATCGGGAGCGACCCGTTCGTAGACGCCGACGACACGCCCGTTTGCGATGATGTACGTCGTCCGCTGGCTCCGCCCGTCGACGAGCGGCACGTCGAAGGCCTCACAGAGCCGCCCTTCGGGGTCGGCCAGCAGGTCGAAGCTGATGTCGTTGGCCTCGGCAAAGTCACGATGGCTCTCCACCCCGTCCGTCGAGACGCCGTACACCGAGACGCCGGCGTCCGCGAACCGCTGTGCATGTTCCTCGAACTGTGCAGCCTCTGTCGTACAGCCAGGGGTGTCGTCCGCCGGATAGAAGTACAGTACCGTCGGCTGCTCGAAGCTTGGCTGGACCGCGTCGCCGCGCTGGTTCGTCGCTCTGATTGTCGGCACGTCCGTGCCGGGTTCGAGCACCATCGTCAGTTCACTGGGATATCTGTGCCGTCGTCGTCCTCGCTGTGTACGACCTTCGCCAGCCGGACCGTGAGGACGCCGTCATCGTAGCTCGCAGTAGTCCCCTCGTCATCGACGGCTTCGGGGAGGCGGACCGACCGGCTCAGTGACTGCTGGCGGCGCTCGCGCTGGACGTACTGGCCGTCGCTCGATTCTTGCTCCTGGCTTGACGTAGCGCTGATGGTGAGCTCCCGTTCCTCGACGAGCTGGACGTCGATGTCCTCGCTGTCGTAGCCGGGCAGGTCTGCGTGGACGACGAAGGCGTCGCCCTCGTCGACGACGTCGACCGGGACAGCGCCCATGTCGACGCCGAACTGCTCTCCCAGCATATCGAACGCGCGCTCGATTTCGCTGAACGGATCGCGATCTGACATACGCGGGGGTACACGTGCCCGGAACTTAACGCTTGAACCGCGGTCGGCGATGTCCCACCGGCTCAGTTGACGACCGTCCGCGAGTCGTACGATCCAAGCCGGCGGACCCAGCCCTTCTCGGCGATCTCCTCGATATCGGTGAGTGCCGCCTGCGTGCGCTGCTCGTACAGCCCCGCCGAGATGTCGATGTGGAAGACGTAGTCGCCCAGTCGCTCGCCGCTTGGCCGGGACTCGACGCGGGTGAGGTTGATATCGCGGTCGGCGAAGGGCTCCAGCAGTTCGAGCAACAGGCCGGGGTAGTCAACGTCGGGATAGACAATGAAGGAACTCTTCCCGCCGGCCTCGCTGCGCTCGCCTGTCGGGGCAACGACGACGAAGCGGGTCGCGTTCGAAGACCGGTCCTGAATGTCCTCGGCGAGCACCTTCAGTTCGGTGCCGTTGGTCGCGTTTTCTGGGTGACCGATAGCGGCGATGTCCGCGTCGGCGCGGGCGCGCTCGACGCCGCGGGCGGTCGATGCGACGGCCTCCACATTGACGCCAGGGTAGTGCTCGTCGAGCCAGCCGCGACACTGTGCCAGCGCCTGTGCGTGGCTGGCCACCAACGAGAAGGAGTCGTCCTGTGCGAGCAGGGCGTGACGGATGGGCGTGATGATCTCCTCGACGACGGCGATATCGTACTCCGCGAAAGCGTCGAGTGATTCCGTGACGGAGCCTTCGATGCTGTTTTCGACGGGAACGACACCACGCTCGGCCTCGCCCTCCGCGACCGCCTCGACGATGGCGGTCACTGACTCAGAGAAGCCGATTTCGTCGTCGGTGACTGCCTGTGCGGCGCGGTGGGAGTAGGTCCCCTCAGGACCCAGGGTAACAGTGGTCATACCCGGGGTACAGCGGTAGGAACCAAAAGAACGGTGGTCATCGGCAAGCGCTGTCGCGTTGCGGTCTACCGTAGTTCAGGACAACCGCGCCAGTTCCTCGTCGGTCAGGTCGATGGCGCTTGCGGCGACGTTCTGTTCGAGGTGGTCGAGGCTGCTCGTGCCAGGAATCGGCAGCGTCACGTCCGAATGACCCAGTAGCCACGCCAGCGCAATCTGGTAGGGCGTGGCGTCGTTGCGCTGAGCTATCTCGTCGATACCGTCGACGCCGTCAAGGTCGCCAGCGCCCAGCGGGAACCACGGGATGAAGCCGATACCGTACTCCTCGCAGGCTTCCAGCACGTCCTCGTCGTCGCGGTGGGCGACGTTGTACTGGTTCTGGACCGTCGCGATGTCGACGATATCGCGGGCGCGGTCCAGTTGCTCGACGGAGACGTTCGAGACGCCGACGTGGCGGATCAGCCCCTCGTCTTTCATCTCGGCGAGTGCGTGTATCGAGTCCTCGAACGGCGTGTCAGGGTCCGGCCGGTGGTACTGATACAGGTCGATGGGGTCCATCCGCAGTCGGTCCCGCGAGCACAGTTGTGCGTTGCGGAGGTAGTCCGGGTCGCCGTGGGCCAGCCAGTCGGCGTCGGTGTTGCGGAGCAGGCCGCCCTTCGTCGCGATGACGAGGTCCTCACGCTCGGTGTCCAGTGCCTCGCCGATGAGCCGTTCGGAGACGCCCGGGCCGTACGAGTCCGCCGTGTCGATGAAATCGACGCCGAGTTCGACCGCCCGCTCCAGCACCGCGCGGGCCTCGGATTCATCGTCCGGTTTTCCGATGATGTCCTCGCCGGTGAGCCGCATCGCGCCGAAGCCGAGCCGGTGAACGGTGAGTTCCCCGCCGATATCGAAGGTGTCACTCTCGTTTGTGACCATATGAACACGGTCGTCCGCACCCCTGAAAACAGCCGCGCATGTTACAGCCGGTGCTGCTACTGTCAACGCCTCGCACTGCCAGCTTACTCCTCGCTAAGATGGAACAGCGCGAGGTGAACGAGGAGATATCGCGAGGCGTAAAAAACTGTCACGCTGGCGACGAAGGCGAGCAGCGAGACGGTCGCAACCGACAGGCCGAACCCGGAGTCAACGAGCGGGTTTCGACCTGTGAACGCGATGTATGCGGACACTGCGTCACCGCCGCCCAGCCCCACAGCGAACAGGCAAAGCGAAATGCCGATGGCCAGGCCGCCCGTCCCGAGCCCGACGTACCGCGCGAAGTCCTCAGCGTTGAGGGCCGCATGTGCCTGTCGCTCAGTCAGCGGAGCGAGCCGGACCCGGTAGAGGACTGAGCCGACGAGCAACATCGCACCGAAAAGCTCCAGGACCCCGCCGAACAGCCCGAGCAACAGTACCTTCGGCGAGGCGACGGCGGGATCGACCGATGGGAGATACGCTGCGGTGCTGTCCGGATACAGACCGTAGATCGGTAACAACAGTGCCAGCGCGCCGAGCAGGGCGCTCTGGAGCGCAAGCGTCCGTGGCACGGTCTGTCTGAGATACGAATGGCGTTCGTAGCGGAGTCGCTCGTAGGTCGACCCTGAAATGATCGCCTGAGCGATGGTGTCGTCGGGCTGTGAATCAGTAGACATACGTTACCGGTTCCTGTCTACCGGGAGTTTACTCAATCCGCGATATAACCTTTTTGCACGGCGCAAGATTCAGATTCGCTGTCTGTGAACACCGATTGAGTTGTGTTTACTGACCCCTCACGAACCGCCCCGGAACGATTTCACTGCGTATGAATGGCCTCGCCGCGAGCGGCCGCGGCCGCCTCGTGGACTGCCTCGGAGAGCGTCGGATGCGTGTGAATCGTTCCAGCGATGTCTTCGAGCCGCGCACCCATCTCGATGCCCAGCCCGAGTTCGGCGATGAGCTCTGACGCCTCCGGGCCGACGATCTGGGCCCCGAGCAGGAACTCCTCGTCGGCGTCGGCGACGACGCGGACGAACCCGTCCTTCTCGTTGACGGTGAGCGCGCGGCCGTTAGCTCGTAGCGGCATCTGCCCGACGACTGGGGCAAAGCCCGCCGCCTCGGCTTCGCTCTCTGTCATGCCGACGGTGGCGATTTCGGGGTCGGTAAACACTGCCGCCGGAATCGCCTGATGATCGAACGCGGCCGGCTCACCGGCGGCGGCTTCCGCGGCAACTTCACCCTCGGCCATCGCCTTGTGGGCAAGCATCGGTTCGCCTGCCACGTCTCCGACGGCGAACACCGATTCGAACGCAGTTCGGCACTGGTCGTCAGTCGGGAGGCATCCGTTCTCGTCCGTCTGGAGGTCAATGTTCTCCAGCGCAAGTGTGTCCGTGACCGGCTCTCGGCCGACCGCGACCAGGCATTTCTCGGCGTTATACTCGGTGATTGCGTCGTCTTCGTTGACGGTCTGGACGCGAATGCCCTCGTCTGTCTCCTCCCAGTCGTCGGCCGCCTCGCCGAAGTTGAAATCGATCCCCAGCTCCTCGGCGCGGTCGCGGACGACCGCCGCGATGTCGTCCTCGTAGCCGGGCAACACGTCATCGAGCATTTCCACGACGGTGACTTCCGCACCCAGCTTTGCGAACACCGTCGAGAGCTCCATACCGATGTAGCCCGCCCCGACGACGAGCAGCTTTTCGGGGACCGATTCGAGTGCGAGCGCGTCCTTCGAGGAGAGGATATGCTCGCCGTCAAACTCGAAGCCCGGGACTGCCATCGGCCGGCTCCCCGTTGCAATGACAGCGTGTTCGAACGACAGCGATTCTGAGCCCTGCCCCTCGCCGCCATGGGCGACCCGGACCGTCCCGTCGTCGACGAACTCGGCGGTCCCCTCAATCAGATTGACGCCAGCACTCTTACACAGCGACTCGACGCCGCGTGTCAGCCGTGTGACGACGCCGTCTTTCCACTCTGTCATCCCGGCCATGTCGACGGCCGGGTCCGCGAACACGCCCATCGACTCGGCCTGCCGGGCATCGTGGGCCACGTCGGAGGCCGAGATGAGCGCTTTCGAGGGGATACAGCCGTGGTTCAGGCAGGTCCCGCCGTAGGCGTCCCGCTCGACAAGCGTCGTATCCAGTCCCAGCTGTGCGCCCCGGATCGCGGCGACGTAGCCGCCCGGACCGCCGCCGATAACAAGCAGTTCCGTTCCCGTCGTGACATCTCCGACGACCATAGCGGTGCCTCGTCCGGGTCCGTGAAAAGCTATCGCCCTTCACCTCGCTGTCGTGTCTCGCCTGCGCCGCCGATACAGGTAGTACCCCATGACCGGTACCGACACCGCAAACGCTGCGAGCAGTGTCGACCCCACCCCGTGGACGATGCCGGCGAGCGCATACAGCGGCGTCGGCTGCCAGCCCCCATCGGTCCGCCGGAGCCGCCGACTATCGAGGAAGAGGCCGACTGTGAGAAGGACGCTGAACAGCACCGCCGCCCAGTTTGTGAGCACAGTCAGGGCGAACATGCCGAGGGACGTACCGGCATTCACCTCCCCCGTTGAGGTGGCCGAAATGAACAGTCGCATTGACATCTGTGAGAGGGCTACACACACCGGCGACAGGACGAACAGCGCGGCTAATCCGTACCAGATCCATGTGTCTCTCGCGGAGGGCATTACGTCTCCTGTCGCTCCAGCGACTTGTTTCGGTTTCGGTTGCGCAGGGGGCTACTCCAGCAGGAGTCGCGTTGGGTCCGTTAGATACTCTTTGAGCGTGTTGACGAAGCGCGCGGCGTCGGCCCCGTCGATGACGCGGTGGTCGATTGCAAGCGAGAGCGGGAGCGTGGGTTTCGCGACGACTTCGCCGTCTTCGGCAACCGGGCGCTCTTTCAGCGCCCCGATGCCGAGAATCGCTGTTTCTGGGACGTTGATGATCGGACTGGCGTACTCCCCGCCGATGACGCCGAAGTTCGTGACGGTGAACGTCCCGCCCTGCATCTCCGACCGCTCGATGTCGCGCTCGCGTGCCCGCCCGACGAGGTCGTTGATCTCGTCGGCGAGTTTGACCAGCCCCTTCCCGTCCACGTCGTTGACAACCGGGACGACCAGTCCGTGGTCGGTCGCTGCCGCCACGCCGATGTTGTGAACGTCCCTGTAGACGATTTCCTCGTTTTCGGTGTCCAGCGCCGTATTGAGTACCGGGTGCTGCTCCAGCGCTGCGGCGACGCATTTCACTACAAAGGGCGTATACGTCAGCGTGACATCGCGCTCCTCGGCGAGTGGCGCGAGTCGCTCACGGGCCTCAACGAGGCCGGATACGACGACCTGATCGTGGTGGGTCGCGTGGGGCACCTCTCGGCGGGAGCGAGCCATCTGCTCGCCGATGGACCGACGGACGCCGCGGTACGGCTCGCGGCGCTCGCCGCCACCTGTCTCAACGGCCGTCGCTTCGGCTCTAGCGCCGCCCGCCTCGGCCGCCGTCCCTGTTGCGCCTCCTTCGTCGCTGATGGCTTCGGCATCGGCCGCCTGTGCGGCCTGCTGTGCCTCCGCGTACGTCCGAACGGCCGCCTCGTCGACGTAGGGCTGGCCGTCCCGCGTCTGGTCGGTCGGGACAGCGTCGATGTTCACGTCGAGCTCGCGGGCGGCTTTTCTGGTGGCCGGCGTCGCCAGCGTCTGGTCGCGACTGGCCGCCGCCTGTCCGTCCCCGGAGACAGACTTGACAGCGCCTCCGTCGTCTGTGTCGCCCGCATCGTCGACTTGCGAAACTACTGTGGTCGGGCCGTCCCCGTCGTCGGACGCCTTCGAGACAACCGACGTAGGGCTCTCGTCACTGTCAGTCGTCTCGCCGGCTGCTGTCGTGGCCGCCTCGACATCTCCCTCGGTGACGCGGCCGCCCGGCCCGCTGCCATCGACGGCCGCGATATCGACCCCCTTCTCACGGGCGAGTCGACGTACGCTCGGGGAGGCAAATACACGACCGTCGGCCGTGCTGGCGTCCGACTGGTCCGACGTATCGACCGCTGTGGTTTCGCCTGCATCGCTATCGGTCTGCGCTGTATCGGCTTCTGCCGATTCGGCACCCTCCGAACTGCCAGCCGCCGCGTCGGCCGCTTCGGCGTCGCCCTCTTCCTCGATGGTGATGAGCACCTCGCCGGTCTGGACCATCTCGCCGACTTCGGCGTGCAGTTCCCGTACGATGCCGTTGACCGGCGACGGTACGTCGACGGCGGCCTTGTCGGTCTCAACTTCTGCGAGGACCTGGTCCTCGGTGACGGTGTCGCCGGGCGAGACGTGCCAGGTCAGCACCTCACCCTCTGCGACCCCCTCACCGAGGTCCGGGAGATTAAATTCAAACATATGTCAGAACTCGACTGCCTCTCTGATACCGTCTTTGATGCGGGCGGGTTCGGGGAGGTAGTAGTCCTCTAGAGCGTACAGCGGGTAGGGTACGTCGAAGCCCGTCACCCGCGTGACCGGGGCCTCCTGATACAGCAGGACTTCCTCTTGAATGGTGGCGATAATCTCGCCGGCCAGCCCACCGGTTTTGGGCGCTTCGTGGACGACGGCCGCTCGCCCGGTCTTCTTGAATGACTCGACAATCGCGTCGGTGTCCATTGGCGACAGCGTTCGCAGGTCTATCACTTCGGCGTCGATGCCCTCCTCGGCCAGCTCTTCGGCGGCCTCGACTGTCGGCTGTGCCATCGCGCCCCAGGTGAACACGGACACGTCAGTCCCTTCCCGCCGGGTCTTTGCCGTGCCCAGTTCGACGGTGTAGGGGTCGTCGGGGACCTCCTCGCGGAACGACCGGTAGATGAGCTTCGGTTCGAGGAAGATGACGGGGTCCGGGTCACGGATAGCCGCCGTGAGCAGTCCTTTGGTCTCCTTTGGCGTCGAGGGGACGACCACCTTCAGTCCCGCCTCGTGGACGTAGAACGCCTCCTTGGATTCGGAGTGGTGTTCCGGCGCACGGATGCCGCCGCCGTAGGGCGCGCGAACGGTGAGCGGACAGTTGTACCGGCCGCGACTCCTGTTCCGAAGCCGGGCGGCGTGGCTGACAATCTGGTCGAACGCGGGGTACATGAACCCGGAGAACTGCATCTCCGGCACCGGTCGAAGCCCGTAAGCGGCCATGCCGATGGCCGTTCCGACGATGCCGGCCTCCGCGAGCGGCGTGTCGATGACTCGCTGGTCACCGAACTCCTCGTGAAGTCCCTGTGTCGCCCGGAAGACGCCGCCGTTCTTCCCGACGTCTTCACCCATTACGACCACGTCTTCGTTTCGCTCCATCTCGCCGTAGAGCCCGTCACGGACGGCCTGTACGAGCGTCAAACTCTGTGTGTCTGCGTCCTGTGTACTCATTCCAGTAGCACCTCGTCGCCGTGTCGCTCGCGCAGTTCTTCGAGGTAGTCCAGTTGCTGTTCGAGTCGCTGTGGCATCTCCGCGTACACGTCAGCGAACATCTCTTCCGGTTTCGGTCGCTCGGTCGCCTCAGCCTCGTCGATGGCTGTGGCGACCTCCTCCTGCACCGATTCGTCGATGGCGTCGACCCGCTCGTCGTCGAGCAGGCCTTGGTCTCTGAGGAATGCCTCCATCCGCGGGATGGGGTCTTTCTGCTTCCAGTGTTCGACCTCGCTGTCGTCGCGGTACACCGACGGGTCGTCAGCAGTCGTGTGCGCACCGAAGCGGTACTGCACGGCCTCGATCATCGTCGGTCGAAGCCCATCCTCGGGCGGGTCGTGAGCCTTCTCGACGGCCTCACGAGTCACCTGATACACCGCCAGCGGGTCCATTCCATCGACTTGCACGCCGTCGAAGCCGTAGGCGTTGGCCTTCTGGGCGAGCGTCTCGCTGGCCGTCTGGCGCTCCCGCGGGACCGAAATCGCCCACTGGTTGTTGTTACAGAAAAACACCGCTGGCACGTCGAACACGCCCGCGAAGTTCAGTCCTTCGTGAAAGTCGCCCTCGGAGGTCGCACCGTCCCCGAAGTACACGAGGGCAGCGGTGTCATCGCCTTTGAGCTTCGATGCCCACGCGGCTCCGGTCGCGTGCGGAATCTGTGTCGCAATCGGGACCGCAAACGAGAACGCCTGTACGTCTTCCGGCGGCGAATTCCCTGCCTCGGACCCCATCCAGTACAGCAGGTCATCGGACAACGGCCACCCTTTGACATACATGGCGAGATGCTCCCGGTAGCTTGGGAAGGCCCAGTCGCCGTCTCGCAGGGCCAAGGCACTACCGACTTGCGAGGCTTCCTGTCCCGACATTGGGGGGTAGGTCCCCATCCGACCCTGTCGTTGCAAACTCACCGCCCGCTGGTCGAAGTGCCGGCCGAGTTTCAGATGTCGGTACATCTTCACCAGTTCGTCGTCAGAGAGGTCCGGCACTGTTGCGCCGTCGACCACCGTCCCGTCTTCATCGAGAATCTGTACCTTATCTGTTGGGTCGCGCTGGAGGACACTCATAGAAACCGCCTCCCTCGAAGTGGCATACGACGACTGTTCACTCGCACTACGTTTAGAGCTTTCGCGGCGCTACAGAATGTATCCGACGTGGGTATTACTGAAAATATGGGTGTTTCAGCAATTCTAAGTCGGCTTTAATTCTACCTAATTTATCACCGATAACTCCGACGTATCAGTCGTTCGCACGAACTTCCGCCCGCGCCTCGTCTGCACTCTGACCCTCACGCAGGACGCTCTCGACGAACAGTTCACCGGCACGATAGGACGACCGGACCATCGGTCCCGAGGCACAATACAGGAAGTCGAACTCCGCTTCGGCGACCTGCTGCCAGGTGTCGAAGGCGTCGGGATGGACGTACTCCGAGACCTCCAGATGTGAGCGGGAGGGCTGGAGATACTGGCCGAACGTCACTACGTCGACGCCGGCCTGTCGGAGGTCCGACAGCGTCTGGTACACTTCGTGGGCGTACTCGCCGACGCCCAGCATCAGGCTGGTCTTGCTGTAACAGTCGCTTTCGCGGTCGACCTGCCGAAGCACCGAGAGGGACTGCTCGTACCCTGCCCGGCGGTCCCGAACCGGCCACTGGAGGCGGTCGACCGTCTCGATGTTATGGGCGATAACGTCCGGGTCGGCGTCGATGATTTTCCGGATGAGGTCCGACTCGCCCTGGAAATCGGGAATGAGACACTCGACCAGGATTGACGAGTCACGCTCTTTGATGGCCCGGATCGTCTCGGCGAAGTGGCCCGCGCCCTGATCGGGCAGGTCGTCGCGGTCGACGCTGGTCAGCACCACGTAGTCCAGCCCGATCTCCGCGACGGCGTCGGCCACCTGCTGTGGCTCGTCGGCGTCTAGCGGGTCCATCCCGCCCGTCTCCACGTCACAGAAGTTACAGCCCCGCGAACAACGGTCGCCCATCAGCATGAACGTCGCTGTTCCCGGGCCGTCACGCCCGCTCCAGCACTCCCCGAGGTTGGGGCAGTTGGCTTCCTCACAGACCGTGTTGAGGTTCCGATCCCGGAGCGACTGCTTGATGTCGGTGAACCGCTCGCCCGACGGTGGCCGCATCTTCAGCCAGTCAGGCTTGCGCGAACGACTCATTACTCGGAGTTAGGTTCGCCCGGTCAAAAACGTGCGGGGGTCGCGTGGTTTCCCGCGTAGCGTCCGGACGGACAATCGGCTGGTCCGGCGGCCGAATCGAACTAACAACCACCCGCGCACTTGCGAGTGCCCACCCAACTGTCCGCGTTGCCGGCTCACACACGACAGACGGCAAGCATGTGTGCAGACATGTCTACGGCAGTCCGATCCTCGCGGAGTTCGTCTACGAGCGCCTGAACACCGGCCCGTTCGTCTGCTGATAGTTCGTCAGCCGTCTGCCGGAGTGGGGCGGCGGCGAGCACTGACGCCAGTCCTTCCAGTCCGACCAGCGTCTCGATGGTCAATCCATTCGCCTCTAACAGCGCCTCAAACTCGGCGGCGCGGAAAAAGTGTGTCTCTGTGAACGCCGCGTCGTGCCCGGATTGGGCCACGAACTGACGGTCGTAATCGCCTGTCTGGGCGAGTTCGGCCGCATCCGTGAGGTGTTCGGACTCGCCGACAAGTGAGAGAACGAGCCAGTTGAGCCGCCCCATAACGGACGCGAACACTGGACCCCCAGCTTTTGTTACCCGGCGGAGTTCCCGCACGGCGGCCGCCCGTTCGCCGGCGTCGAGCACGTGCGAGAGCGGCCCACCCAGACACAGCGTCGCGTCGAACGCGTCCCGGTCAAACCCGAGGTCGCGTACGTCGCCCGCCCCGACGGTCACCTGCCCTTCGTGCCCGTGTTCGGCGATTTTCTCCCGTGCGATAGCTCGCTGGCCCCTGCTGGGATCAACGAGCGTGACATCGTACCCCTGTTCGGCCAGCCAGACGGCGTACCGACCAGCGCCGCCGCCCACGTCGAGGACGTGTCCCGCCTCGGGGAGGGTCGCTTCGAGCTGTGCAACGGTCCCCGTCCACTCTAGCTGCCCGTGCAGCGTGGCCGTCAGGCGGTCCCACTCGCTCTGGCTGTTCTCGTCGTAATAGTCCTCAGGGTCGCTGATAGGCATGCTTGCGCACTGTCAGCCGGCTGAGTTAATCTTTGGGCAGGAATGTGGGACAGCCCCAATGAGCAGCCACACCGTGGCCCTGAAACACATGGCCTCGCTCATGCACTTTCGCTCCCCCATAGAAACGCCTTTGCCGTCGCGGAACTGCGACTGTGACGTGCCATCCCGAACCGACAGCGAGCCGACTGTGGCGGTCGCGGAGGTGCTCCCCGACTTTGCCGATGCCTTTCCCTTCGAGGAGTTCAACCGGATGCAGTCGGCGGCCCTGCCGGCCCTGCTGAACCGCGACGACAACGTCGTCGTCAGCGCGCCGACGGCCAGCGGGAAGACGGCGCTGGCCGAACTGGCCATCTGCAAAACGCTCGCCGAGGACGGGACCGCGCTGTTTCTCGCGCCGCTTCGCGCGCTCACCAACGAGAAGGAGAGCGAGTGGGAGCGGTTCGAGGAGCTGGGGTACTCTGTCTACGTCGTCACCGGCGAGCGGGACCTGAACCCTCGCCGCGCCGAGCGGGCGGATATTCTCGTGATGACACCGGAAAAGGCCGATTCGGCCACCCGGAAACACGAGACCAGCCGCTACTCCTTCATCACTGACGTGGACTGCTGTGTCATCGACGAGGTCCACCTGCTTGACTCAGACCGACGGGGGGCGGTGCTCGAAGTCACTGTCTCGCGACTCCGCCGGCTCTGTGACCCGCGCGTGGTGGCGCTGTCGGCGACGATGCCGAACATCGACGACGTGGCTGACTGGCTCGACGCGCCCGACAAAACGACCTTCGCCTTCGGCGAGGAGTACCGGCCCGTGCCGCTGAACGCCGACGTGAAGACGTATTCCCACGGCGAGAACGCCTTCGCCGACAAGTACCGCCGGCTCTACCGGGCGCTTGATCTCGCCGAGCCACACATCTGCGAGGAGGGGCAGGCGCTCGTGTTTGTCTCTTCGCGTCAGGACACGGTACAGGCAGCAAAGAAGGCCCGCGACGAAATTGTCGAGCGCGACATTCCGATGGGCGCACGCGGGGACTACGATTTCCACAACGACGCCGCCGACCTCTCGAACGACACGCTCCGCCAGTCAGTGCTGGACGGCGTCGGCTTCCACCACGCTGGTCTCGCACGCGAGGACAAAAATAAGATTGAGCAGTGGTTCAAGCAGGGCAAGATTCAGCTCCTGTTCTCGACGTCGACGCTGGCGTGGGGTGTAAACCTCCCCGCTCGCTGTGTCGTCATCCGCGACACCAAACTCCACGACCCGCTGGAGGGCGAGGTCGACATGAGCCCGCTCGACGTGCTCCAGATGCTCGGCCGCGCGGGCCGGCCCGGCTACGACGACATGGGCTATGCCTGGGTGGTCTGTGACCGCTCGGACGCCGACAAGTACCGCCGCCTGCTCCGGGACGGGAAGGAGATCGAGTCCCGGCTCGCGGCGGAACTCGACGCCCACCTGAACGCCGAGATTGCGCTCGGGACCATCGACGACGTGGACGACGTGATGGACTGGCTCGCGACGACCTTCTACTATGCCCGCTCACAGTCGGCCCCTGACAAGTACGACGCTGGTAGCGACCTCCGGAGTCGGGTCAGCGATACGCTTTCAGCGCTCGTCGATGAGGGGTTTGTCGAACAGGACGGCCTCAACGTCGAACCGACGCGGCTGGGCCAGTTGGCGTCGAAGTTCTACCTCCGGCTTTCGACTGCGCGCCGGTTCGCGGACGTCGCCGAGCGCTGTCAGGAGGCTGCTGACCCCGACTCCGGGGTCACCGTCGACGCGGACGACCTGCTGACTGCGGTGGCGGGTGCAACCGAGTTCGACAGCGTCAGCGCCCGGTCTGATGAGGAGGACGCTGTCCACGCCGTTCTGGGTGACAGCGTGGACGAGAGCCTCGACGCCGGCCAGCGCAAGGTGCTGGCCATCCTCCGTTCGGGCATGACCGGGACGACGCCGACGGAACTCAAAAGCGACGCGTGGGTTATCCGGCAGAATGCCCTTCGCCTGCTCGCGGCGATGCGGGAATTCGTCGACACGTTGGGACCAGCCCGCTACGCGAATCTCGCCTGTCGCGTTGAGGCCAGAGTCGAACACGGCATCAGTGCTGACGCGGTCGGGTTGACGGCCATCGACGGCGTCGCCAGCGGTCGCGCTGGCAAACTCGCCGCTGCGGGGCTCTCCTCGCCCGCCGACGTGGTCGAAGCCGGCGAAGACGGTCTCGTCCGTGCCGGACTCTCCGATGGTGTCGCCGAACAGGTGCTCGCGAACGCGCGGGACCTCCCCGTCGTCTCTATCGACTGGGGCGATTTCCCCGAGACTATCGCGCCCGGCGACAACGATATGCGGGAGGTAACGGTCAGGAACACCGGCGGCAGTGCCCGTGCGGGCCTGCGTGTTACGGTTAACGGTCGTGAGATGACCGCCAAGCCGTCGTATCTCGGCGAAGCCACGCTTCCGGTAGCCGTCTTCGGCGCGGACGCGGAGGAACTCACGTTCACCGTCGAGGTCGCGTTCCCCGCGCTGCCGCTCCCGACGATTACCGAAACCCGGTCCGTGCTTGTCCGATAACTGCCGCTTCGGCTACTGCTCTGAAACACTCTCAGACCGCTCGATAAAATTTATAAACGTCTTTCGAAGCGTTATACCAATCCGTGAAATATCGCTGAAAGGTGCTGAAATCCGGTTACCATTCCGAAAAGAGTACGAATTCTCCTCAAGGGTCTGGCGTTTATATGGGGGTATGGGTTCTTACGAAGAACTGAGGAAGCCCACAATGTCCAGTGCATCGCCCTTCCGTTCCCCGATGGAAGCCGCCCCCAGTAGCGTCACCCTCCGATCACTCACTCGTCCCCTGCAGTTCATGGCGTTCTGGCTGGCTATCATCACACCACTGGCATATCCGCCGCTGCTGCTGGGCGGGCTGGACAGTCAGAGCTTCCTCATCTTCGTGGGTGTCGTTGCCCTCAACGTCTTCGGCCTCCTCGCGGGCCGTGGATACGGTGACCCTGCCTGACCTGGCCGGGTCTTCCTCCCCTCCACGCTGGCATTCTGTACACTGTTTTGCTGCTCTCGAACGCCTGCACACCGCACTACCACCAGACGGTTTCTGGCTCAATCCTGTCTCGGTGAGCATTACGCACCGCTGCTGAGTCTGTCTTCCTCACTCCGCACAGATAGTCGGCTGTTATACACCGCCTAACAGTACCTCGCGCAGTGTCGTAGCGTCGTCCGCGATCTCGTGCACCATCGAAAGATCCGTCTCGTCGCCGTCGCCACGGAACCCGACGGTCGTCATCCCGGCGGCGACGGCGGCGCGTGCGCCCGCGGTGGAGTCCTCGACCGCCCAGCAGTCTCCGGGCGCGACGCCCAACTCCGCCGCGCCCTGCTCGTAGATGTCCGGTTCCGGCTTACCGGGGCCGTCGATGTCGTTTGCGCTGATCGCAACGTCGAACTTCGAGAGGAGGTCGAAGCGCTCGTCGGCCACGTCGATCCAGGCCCACGGTGCGGAGGTCGTCAGCGCTAGCGCCACGCCGGCCTCCCGCAGCTCGTCAAGCAGTTCGTGCGCCCCATCGAGGAACGTCGCCTCGTTGCCGTAGATCCGCTCCCCGTGCTCCTCGAACAGCTCCTCGAACGCCTCGCGGCTGATTTCGAGGTCGTATTCGCCGTCCAGATCCGGATACACCTCCCGGTAGTTCCGACCGGTAATTGCCGAGAGCGGGATGTCATCGTTCGGTGCGGCTGTCGGGAGGATATCATCGCGCTGGGCACGGACCCAGTAATCTTCGGACTGGACGAGCACGCCGTCCATATCGAAACAGACCCCGACCGGTGGTTCACTCATTGCCTTGCTGTCACTCGCCGACGGCTTTGGCTGTTCCGACTCCGGCACTGACGACCACTCTGTGAAGCCCCGTCCACCGTCTGAGGGTTTAAATACCGGAGCACGGTCAGGTCGGCCCATGCACGACGGAACCCGTGTGATAGCTGGTGAGTGTACGACCGTATTCGAGGGAACCCGCGAGCGGGAGCAACGCGGCGACGTGCTTGTCGTCATCAAACCGGACAACACTGTTCTCGTTCACGATGCCGAGGGATATCAGCCGGTCGCGTGGCTCACCCGCGCTGAAAGCGTCACTATCGACGACGGAGCGGTGACCGCCCGCGACGGTGATGAACTTCTCCGGGTGGTCACTCACGAGGAACACGGCAGTGGTCGCTATCCGGCCTCGAACGCCGGCGTTCCAGTGCGCGAGTGCCCTGACTGCGCCGGGACGCTGGTCCGCACCCGGAGTGAGGTCACCTGTACCGGCTGTGACGCCGCTTACGGGATTCCGAGCGATGCCGCAGTTACTGGCGGCCGCTGTGACGACTGTAGACTCCCTACGCTTCGGGTGGAACGTGGGCGGGCGTTCGAACTGTGTCTCGACCGGGACTGTGACTCACTAGACGACGCTGTCACCGCGGCCTTTGACCGCGAATGGGACTGTCCGGACTGCGACGGCGACCTGCTGATTCTCCGCCGGGGCGGCCTGCTTGCCGGCTGTGAGCACTACCCCGACTGTGACACCGGCTTCTCGATGCCGTCCGGCGTCGTCGTCGGTCACTGTGACTGTGGCCTGCCGCTGTTCGAAACCGCCGGCGGAACGCGGTGTCTGGACAGTTCATGCACACAACGGGAGTGAGCACTCACCCTCCACACCCGTCCACCTTCGCTCCCGGTTCGGACCCGCAGGGGCTTTGTCGCCGCGGGGGCCACGTCAGAGCATGGAACTGACGCTCGACGGTGATGTCGTGCGGGCCGGCTACGAGGCGCGCGAGCGGTTCTACGACTCGCGCGGGTACGGGAAGGTCCGAAACGGCGACATCGACCTGGCTCCGGTGGAGGCCGCACACCTCCTCTACCGTGGGGATATTGAGAGCATCGACGGGATGGATTTCCGGGCGTTTCTCGGGTCGGCGGCCGTCTCTGAGGTCGCCTTCGCCGTCTACAAAGACCTCCGGGACCGCGGCTTCTACCTCACGCCGGCCCGCGAGGGATGGGTCGACGACGCCGCAGGCACGGACTTCGTGGTCTACCCCCGCGGTAAGGGGCCGTGGGACAACGAGGTGGCCTATCGCGTCCGGGTCGTCGGTGAGCGCGACACCGTTGGAGCCACCGGTCTGGGCAACTGCGTGCTGGCGGTCGTCGACGAGGAGAGTGAAGTGACCTATCTCGACACCGAGCGGCGCGACGTTGCGGGGACCAGCGACGCTGTCGTCCCGACAACGGAGGGCGAACTGCTGGAAGAGCGGGTGGTGTGCTGGGAACCGCCGGCGGAGCTGTACGAACAGGCGTTCTACGGCCAGCGACTCGACGACGAAGGCGCGGTCCAGCTCTCGCTCGTCGAGGCCGCCTATCTCGCCCGGGAGGGACTGCTCACGGTTGAGGGCGGGGCCGCCGCCGTCGTCGAGCGCGGCCGCGAGGTCGAAGGTGACCGATTCGACCGCCGGCTGGCTGTCTATGCGGCCCTGCGAGGGAGTGGCGTCGCCCCGAAGACTGGGTTCAAGTTCGGCGCTGACTTCCGGACCTACGCCGACGTCGAGAGCGCCGAGAACTTGGGTCACTCGGAGCTTCTGGTTCGGGTGTTGCCGGCCGGCCACCGATTCGAGCCGCGGGACCTCGCGCTGGACGTGCGCCTGGCCCACGGCGTCCGGAAGACGATGATGTTTGCGCTAACGGCAGATAGCGGCGGTGAAGGTACCGATAGCGACAGTATCGAGTGGATAGCCGTCGAGCGACTGACGCCCTGAGTGGCGCACGCGGGGTCAGAGCCCGCGACCGTCTCGCGGGCGGCGCTCGGAAACGAACCCTTTTTGCGCCGACCGGAACCAAAGCACCTGTAACGTGGCTCACCGCGAGCCGAGCACATCCATGACAACGGACGACTCCCATCACGACGACGCATCGCCCGACGAGGACCGCCGCCAGTCGGGCGGAGAGTGGCGGGAGTCCGACACTCGCGCCGTCGACGAGCCGGTGCTTCCGGACGGCGGCACCGAGGCCGAAGGCGCTGACGAGGCGACGCTCGACCCGTGGGGCTCATCGACCATCGCCGACTACCGCAAGCTGTTTGAGCAGTTCGGCATCGAAGCGTTCGACGAGGTCTTGCCCGAAGTCCCCAACCCGCACTACCTGATGCGGCGAGGCGTCATCTTCGGCCACCGGGACTACCGACCCGTCGCCGAGGCGATGCGCAACGACGACCCCTTCGCCGCGCTGTCGGGGTTCATGCCGACCGGCGACCCGCACATCGGCCACAAGCTCGTCTTCGACGAGATCATCTGGCACCAACAGCAGGGCGGGGACGCGTTCGCGCTCATCGCGGACCTCGAAGCCCACAGCGCCCGCGGGCTTTCGTGGGACGAAATCGACGAGCACGCGACGAACTACATCCTCTCGCTGCTTGCGCTCGGTTTCGACCCCGATGAGGGCACACTGTACCGTCAGTCGGATAACCGTGAAGTGCAGGACCTCGCGTTCGAACTCGGCGCGGAGGCGAACTTCTCGGAGCTGCAGGCCATCTACGACTTCGACGGCGAGACGGATGTCTCCCACATGCAGTCGGTCGTCACACAGATGGCCGACATCCTCTACCCGCAACTGGATGGGCCGAAGCCGACGGTTATCCCCGTCGGTCCGGACCAAGACCCGCACATGCGGCTGGCGCGAGACCTCGCCGCGCGGATGCGGTACTTCGGCGTGACGGAGGCCTTCGCCAGTTTCGAGGCCGACGCTGTTGAACGGACGCTGCTCCGGCAGGCCTACGACGCCCGCGAGGAGTACGCCGAGGAGCCAGACCGGCCCCGCTGTGGCGAGGCCGCCGACTGGCTGCGCGACCACCAGCCAGCGCCCGCCGACGCCCGCGAGTCCGTCGTCGCCAAACTCGACGAGGCAGGGAAAGAACCGCTTCGCCCCCGCACCCGGTTCCTCGACCGCAACGCGACTGCCGAGGCCTTCGAGGCGCTCATCGAGACTATCGACGGGGAGAAGCGGGTGTATGACGAACACATCGACACGTTCGACCTGGACCACGCTGAGGCCGAGGAACTGGCCCGGCAGGTCGAACTCGACAACGGCGGCTACGGCTTCCAGCCACCGTCGTCTATCTACCATCGGTTCATGACCGGCCTCACCGGCGGCAAGATGTCCTCCTCGATTCCGGCCTCGCACATCTCCCTGCTGGACGACCCGGAGGACGGCTACGACAAAGTCAAGTCGGCGACCACTGGCGGCCGCTCCACGGCCGAGGAACAGCGCGAGAAGGGCGGGAAGGCTGACGAGTGCCCGGTGTACGAACTGTACGCGTACCTGCTGTCGGGCGACGACGACGAGTTCGCCAAGGAAGTGTACGACGAGTGCGTCGGCGGCGAACGGCTCTGTGGCGGCTGCAAGGAGCAGGCCGCCGAACTGATGGCCGAGTTCCTCGAAGACCATCAGGAGAAACGCGAGGAGTGGGCGGACAAGCTCGACGAGCTCGACATCGATCTCGACTCCGACCGCGCGCCGACGAGCGCGGACTAAGAACCGGGCCGAGACCCCTTCTCGTGTCGAGAGAAGTACACGCACAACGTTTATATTCACCAGTCACAACCGCTCAGACATGGCATCCGAATCCCACTGTGCCGCTGTTGCTCGCCAGCCACCAGACTGTCCGGGGTTCGGCTTCTTTTTCGCTCCCTGACCGCGCGTGGACTTCGACGGCGTCGAGAGACGCTCCTCGGACGAAACCGCGAGCGGGAAGTGAGAACCGTTAACTGAGCGACCCGCGGTTATCCCCACAAGACCGAGACACCCGTATGAAACGACCACAGGCACAGGTGGCCGTCCTGCAGGCCGCCGACGCACAGGAAGACAGGCGCATCGACGACGTGGCTGCGGAGGCTGACCTCAAGCCGGAAGCGGCCACCAGAGCGGCGTTCGAACTCGAAGCTGACGGACTGCTTGCCGTCTCCGAGGAGACGCTGGAACACTACGAACTGACTGAGGAAGGCGACCGGTATGTTCGGGAGAGTCTGCCCGAACAGGACCTCTACGAGGCCGCTATCGACGCTGGCGCGGCTGACGCCCCGGTCCAGATGGGACAGGTCATCGGCGCATCCGGTCTTGAAGGCGGCGCGGTCGACATCGCGCTCTCGAACTACGCTCGCAAGGCCTACGGCGATATCGACAGCGGCGAAATCACGGCTAACGCCGACGCGGACCCCGGCTCCGACCCTGAAATGCTGGCGCTGGAAGCCGTCGCCGACGGACGCGTCGAAGACGCCGACGCGGACGCGCTCGACCAGCTTGCGCGGCGTGGACTCGTCGACCTCCGCGAGGAGACTGTTCGTTCGATCCAACTCACTGACGACGGCGTCACCGCGCTGATGGAGGGCGTCGAAGCCGCCGAGACCGTCGACCAGCTCACCCCCGAGCTGCTCACGAGCGGCGAGTGGGAAGACGTGGCCTTCACCGAGTACAACGTCGAGGCCGACGCCGAGGACGTGAGCCACGGCAAGGAGCATATCCTCCGCCAGACGGCCAACCGCGTGAAGGACACGCTCGTCGGCATGGGCTTTTCGGAGATGGAAGGCCCCCACGCCGACGCGCAGTTCTGGATCAACGACTGCCTGTTCATGCCCCAGGACCACCCGGCCCGGACCCACTGGGACCAGTTCGCTCTGGAGGAACCCGAGGAGATCGGCCACCTCCCCCCGGACCTCGTCGAACGGGTCCGCTCGGCACACAAGGAGGGCGTCGGCCCCGACGGCGAGGGGTATCACTCGCCGTGGACCGAGGACATCGCCCGCGGGATGGACCTGCGCGGTCACACCACCTCGCTGTCGATGCGCTATCTCTCGGGCCATCAGGTCGGCGAACTCGACCCGCCCGAACGCTACTTCAGCGTCGAAAAGGTGTACCGCAACGACACGCTTGACCCGACCCACCTGCTGGAGTTCTTCCAGATCGAGGGGTGGGTGATGGCCGAGGACCTCTCTGTGCGGGACCTGATGGGCACCTTCACGGAGTTCTACGAGCAGTTCGGCATCACCGACCTGGAGTTCAAGCCCCATTACAACCCCTACACGGAGCCGAGCTTCGAGCTGTTCGGCACCCACCCCGAGACCGGCGAGGTCGTCGAGGTCGGCAACTCCGGAATCTTCCGCGACGAGGTGCTCACGCCCCTTGGGGTTGACTGTGACGTGATGGCGTGGGGCCTCTCGCTCGAACGACTACTCATGCTTATGTACGGCTTCGAAGACATCCGCGACGTGCACGGGACGCTGTGTGACCTTGAACTGCTGCGGGAGACGGAGGTGATGCGCTAATGCCGGTCGTCGATGTCGACCCGGACGAACTGCGGTATCTGACCGGCCACGACGAGAAAGACGACGACGAACTCAAGTCGGACCTGTTCGACCTCGGCCTTGAGTTCGAGGGCTGGACCGAGGACGACGAGTTCCAACTGGAGTTCGCGCCGGACCGACTCGACCGCCTCTCCGTCGAAGGCGTCGCGCGGTCGCTGCGCTACCACTACGGCGACGACCGCGGGGTCGAGGTTCCCAACACGAACAGCGCCGACTGGACTATCGAGGTCGAGGATCAGCCCGACGAGCGCCCGTACGTCACCGGCGCTATCGTCCGCGGTCTGGATATGGACGAGGCTGCACTGGAGTCGCTCATCCAGCTTCAGGAGAAGCTTCACGCGACGATGGGGCGCAAGCGGGCGAAAGGCGCGATTGGGGTCCACGACCTCACGATGCTGAAAGGCGACTCCGCCACCGGTGAGACCGGCAAGTCAATCACCTACACCAGCGCCGACCCCGACGAGGCGACGTTCGTGCCGCTGGACGCCGACGCGGAGATGACCCCCAGCGAGGTCATGGCGTCCCACGAGACCGGCCAGACCTACGGCGACCTCGTGGCTGACTTCGACCGTGTGCCGGCCATCTACGACGCCATCGGCCTGTTCTCGTTCCCACCGGTCATCAACGGCCGCCGGACCGAGGTCAGCGTTGACTCCCGGGACCTGTTCATCGAGATGACCGGGACCGACCAGTGGACCATCGATCACATGTGTAACATCGTCTGCTACGCGCTCGCCGCCCGCGGCGGCCAGGTCGAGAGGGTCGACGTGTCCTACGCCGACGATGCGCCCGGTGAGTACGCCGGTAAGACCCTGGAGCGGCCGGACTTCTCGGTACGGACGAAGACGGTTACACACGACCGCATCGAATCCATCCTCGGCGTCTCGCTGGACAGCCGCGAGGTCATTGACTACGCCGAGCGTGCCGGCCTCGATGCGACCGAGACGGAATCCGATGCCGGCGTGGCCTACGAGGTTGAGGTTCCGCCCTACCGCGTCGACGTCATCCACCCGCTCGATATCATCGACGACATCGGCCGGGCGCTCGGGTTCAACAGCCTCGAACCGACCTATCCCGACGTATCGACGGTCGGCGGCCGCCACGAACGGTCCAGACTGGAGGACGCCGCTCGGGACGCACTCGTCGGCTTGGGCTTCGAGGACCTGCTGAACTTCCACATGATAAACGAGGTCGAGAACTTCGAGCGGATGGGGCTGCCGGTCCCGGGGACCGATGAGCAGGCCGCCGACGCCGTCGGCTTGGCCGACCCAATCACCATACAGGAACCCTACAGCGAGGACTACACCATCCTCCGGACGTGGGCGCTCCCCTCGATCATGATGGTGCTCGAGAGCAACACCCACCGGAGCTACCCGCAGGACCTCGCCGAGATCGGGCTGGCCGCGGGTCTCGACGACTCCGAGAACACCGGTGTCGCCGAACACCGCACCGTCGCTGCCGCGCTCGCGCGGACAGACGCCTCCTACGAGGACGCCAAGGCCCGCCTGCAGGCGCTCGCGGACGCCTTCGACAAGGACCTCGAAACGCCGCCGACCACGCATCCGTCGTTCATCGACGGCCGCGCCGCCGAAGTAGTCCTCGACGGTGAGTCGGTCGGCGTTATCGGCGAGATTCATCCGAAGGTGCTCGTCGAACACGATCTGGAACTGCCTGTAGCGGCGTTCGAGTTCCGGCTGGACGCGCTAGAATAGCGGCCGACGGCTCTCTCCGCTTTGTTCTACTTGCCGTTCGGAACACATACTCTACGTCGCTCGGTTTTGTCGTGTCTGCTTCGTCGGTTTCGCACTGACGAGTAGTCTGTCGAGGAGCCACGCGAGAAAGCGGTCGTCCAAGGCGAGGATGTGGTGGGTGCGGGGAGTGGCAGCCATACCGCTAGTTTGCCGCAAGCGTAATTCACGATTCGCCAGTTATAGGTCCGCGCCGACGGCGTCCTCGACAGAGTCGAAGCCGTCCTCTGTGAGCAGGTCCAGCAGCCCCTCGTTGATTTCGCGGGCGATGGACGGACCGCGGTAGACTAGGCCGGTGTACAGCTGGACGAGCGAGGCCCCGGCGCGGATCTTTCTGTACGCGCCCTCCGGCGTCGAGACGCCGCCGACGCCGACGACGGGTACGTCGACCCGTTCGGCGACGAACCTGACCATCTCGGTCGCCTCGTTCTCAATTGGCTTGCCCGAGAGGCCGCCGGTCTCGACGGCATTTGGCGAGCGTAGGCTGGCTGGCCGTTCCGTCGTCGTGTTCGTCGCGACGACGCCGTCTAGACCGAGTTCGGTCACTATGTCCAGCGCGTCCTCGACTGCCGGCTCGGGGAGGTCCGGCGAGAGCTTCACGAGCAGCGGGGCCGCGCCCGCGTCCTGCAACTCGCCGAGGATGGCCTCCATCGCGTCGCGGTTCTGGAGCTCCTCGAATCCTTCCGAGTTGGGACAGGAGACGTTGACGACGAAGAAGTCCCCGCCTTCGGCGACGTGTTCGTACGTGGTCCGGTAGTCGTCGGGAGCCTCGTCTGTTCCGACGTGTTCCGTCTTGGCGATGTTGACGCCGATCGGGAACGGCGCGTCGACGTTTTTCAGCCGCTCGCCGATGACGATGGCTCCGTCGTTGTTCAGCCCCATCCGATTAATGATTGCCTCGTCCTCCCTGAGCCGGAACATCCGCGGGCGAGCGTTCCCGGTCTGTGGCTCGGCAGTGACACCGCCGACTTCGGCGAAGCCGAAGCCGAGTGAGGCCAACGCTTCGGGGATGGTGGCATTTTTGTCGAAGCCGGCGGCGACGCCGACGGGGTTGTCGAACGTGTAGCCGAACGCTTCCACTGCGAGTCGGTCGTCAGCGACGGTGTAGCGGTCGGCCATCACGTCGGCGACCCGCGTTCCGTCGACTGTCTCCAGCAGTCGGTGGACGCTCCGGTTAGCGGTCTCTGCTGGCAGTGAAAACAGGAGTGGTTTCGCGATATCGTAGGGTCTCATTGTGTGGGTGTTCCGGTTGGCTCGAGGAACGGTGGTGAACGACCGATATCGGGCGTTGGTCCCAATAGCCCCGCCCAGTGGCACTGTGTCACCGTCGATGGTGCCTCAAAAGTCGTGTTCGACCTCTTCGGGGTCGGCTTTCTGGATAATAATCTTGTTATCGCGGACGCGAACGAACACTTCGTCGCCGATCTCCATCCCGGCGACGGCCAGCTCGTCCTCGTGAATGTTGATATGTACGTTGTGGTACTCGCCGTCCTCATCTTTGGCGCCACTCGGGCTGAGCTTCTTCTTTCGCACCATCGCGCTATCCTACTCCGCACTTCACTGCAGGATACACTTAAGTCTACCGTGCCGCCGGTCGCTGGCTGGCGGTTTCGAACGCGCGTGACGATTCCAGCCCGAATATTCGGCTTGAATCGGTCGGTTTGGAGGGTCGAAGCGTCACGCGACGGAACCAGTGTATAAAAACCACCCCCTGACGGAGGGCGGATTGGGGGGTATATTTATGTTCTGCCATGTGCTGAATTGGCATGGAGCGGTGAAATCCATGGCACCCGACAGTGACAAGCGCAACTTCGCACTGCGCGAAGACGGTGACGAATCGAGCGTCTTCTCGGGCGGAACACCTCGACAGGCTGCACTGAAGGCAGCACGTCGACTTGAACCCGCAGATGGTGAAGATCAGGCTGACCCTGAGGAGATACGACTACGGGAAAAGGGGACTCACAAGGTCCATATCTACGAAGCGTGGGCATGGGTCGAGGAGGCACCGGACGACAAACCCGACTGGATGCCCGGCGACATCACGAAAGGGAACGTCTCGAAGCAGGGCGTCGAACACCTAGACGAAATCTAGGCCGCGGTCCCGACATTTTCGGTTGCTTCTCGTGTGACGATGCCCGGTCGCGCGCTCACATGCGCGCGAGCGATGGTACCAGTTTCTCAGTCACTGCTGTCCTGTGAGCCGAACTCTCCGTTTGTACACGTGTGGGACACCCACACCCGTGTAATTCTGTCTCGCAGGCGACTTCCTTCGACGGGGTTAAGTGTGGCTCACTCATCGGAATGAAATGCGAACGCGGTCAGGGGGCGACGCCCCCCGAACGAACGCACTCGTTCCGATGCCCTTAAGTGTAATAGGGCGCTCGGAATGAACGCGAAGGTCGCTCGCGTCGTGCGGTTCGACGCGGGCTATGATCCGATGCCCTTAAGTGTAACAGGGTGTTCGGAATGAACGCGAACGACGTTCGGTCGGGGCATCGAACCCCTGCCGACACGGGCCAGGCGGGACCGACTCGCCAACGAAACTCGAAGCCTTTATGATGGCTTCGAGACAATGATCAGGTCCGAAGAAATGAGGATTCCACCCCTGCGGTCCGCCGTCAAGATGGAATCTGATGTTAGCCCTGATAGTTCGGTGACACTCGGTCGACGGGTGTCCTCGAACACCCTTCGATAGCGACCACACCCATTATATGGGTGTGATCCCGCCTAACCCCCCGGCATTGTGCCGGGATACATTCCGGTTGATCCTGCCGGAGGCCATTGCTATCGGAGTCCGATTTAGCCATGCTAGTCGCACGGGCTTAGACCCGTGGCATATAGCTCAGTAACACGTGGCCAAACTACCCTACAGACCGCGATAACCTCGGGAAACTGAGGCCAATAGCGGATATTACTCTCAGGCTGGAGTGCCGAGAGTGAGAAACGTTCCGGCGCTGTAGGATGTGGCTGCGGCCGATTAGGTAGATGGTGGGGTAATGGCCCACCATGCCGATAATCGGTACGGGTTGTGAGAGCAAGAACCCGGAGACGGTATCTGAGACAAGATACCGGGCCCTACGGGGCGCAGCAGGCGCGAAACCTTTACACTGCACGACAGTGCGATAGGGGGACTCCGAGTGCGAGGGCATATAGCCCTCGCTTTTCTGAACCGTAAGGTGGTTCAGGAACAAGGACTGGGCAAGACCGGTGCCAGCCGCCGCGGTAATACCGGCAGTCCAAGTGATGGCCGATATTATTGGGCCTAAAGCGTCCGTAGCCGGCCGGACAAGTCCGTTGGGAAATCGACGCGCTCAACGCGTCGGCGTCCAGCGGAAACTGTCCGGCTTGGGGCCGGAAGACTTGAGGGGTACGTCTGGGGTAGGAGTGAAATCCTGTAATCCTGGACGGACCACCAATGGGGAAACCACCTCAAGAAGACGGACCCGACGGTGAGGGACGAAAGCTAGGGTCTCGAACCGGATTAGATACCCGGGTAGTCCTAGCTGTAAACGATGCTCGCTAGGTGTGCCGTAGGCTACGAGCCTGCGCTGCGCCCTAGGGAAGCCGAGAAGCGAGCCGCCTGGGAAGTACGTCTGCAAGGATGAAACTTAAAGGAATTGGCGGGGGAGCACCACAACCGGAGGAGCCTGCGGTTTAATTGGACTCAACGCCGGACATCTCACCGGTCCCGACAGTAGTAATGACGGTCAGGTTGACGACTTTACCCGACGCTACTGAGAGGAGGTGCATGGCCGCCGTCAGCTCGTACCGTGAGGCGTCCTGTTAAGTCAGGCAACGAGCGAGACCCGCACTTCTAGTTGCCAGCAATACCCTTGAGGTAGTTGGGTACACTAGGAGGACTGCCGCTGCTAAAGCGGAGGAAGGAACGGGCAACGGTAGGTCAGTATGCCCCGAATGGACCGGGCAACACGCGGGCTACAATGGCTCTGACAGTGGGATGCGACGCCGAGAGGCGGAGCTAATCTCCAAACGGAGTCGTAGTTCGGATTGCGGGCTGAAACCCGCCCGCATGAAGCTGGATTCGGTAGTAATCGCGTGTCAGAAGCGCGCGGTGAATACGTCCCTGCTCCTTGCACACACCGCCCGTCAAAGCACCCGAGTGGGGTCCGGATGAGGCCGTCATGCGACGGTCGAATCTGGGCTCCGCAAGGGGGCTTAAGTCGTAACAAGGTAGCCGTAGAGGAATCTGTGGCTGGATCACCTCCTACTGATCGGGATCAGGCCTCTGGCCTGACCCACCTTTCGGTGTTCGAGAACTCCGTCGACCGGGCACCTATGAACTATCAGGGCTAACAACCGTGCGGATCTGCCGGGCCCATAGCTCAGCGGGAGAGCGCCGCCTTTGCAAGGCGGAGGCCCTGGGTTCAAATCCCAGTGGGTCCATACGACGTGCCAGCCCCGAACCGTGCCCCTTAAGTGTGGGACGGCGATGGGATATGG
>NZ_AOLQ01000030.1 GCF_000337775.1 Haloarcula vallismortis ATCC 29715 | reverse complement strand
GAGGAGACCGACACGCGAGACGACGAGATGAACAGTACGATCGAGCAGTGGATCGATGAGCTCGTCGCCGGCGTCGACGACGCGCAGGCTAGCGAGGAGTTTCAGGAGTGGCTCGACGTCCAGAGTCGCTTCCACGACTACTCGTATCGGAACACGCTCCTCATCAAGCAGCAGTACCCCGAGGCGACGCGCGTCGCGGGCTACCGAACGTGGCAGGAGGAATTCGACCGGCACGTCCAGGAGGGGGAGTCGGCCATCTGGATCTGGGCGCCGATCATCACGAAGCAGTGCCCGGAGTGCGAGAACTCGCCGAGCTACCACGAGGACAGTGACTGTGAGTACGACGAGAAGCCGCCCGAGGAATGGTCGGAGGGACTGGTCGGGTTCAAGCCCGCGCCGGTGTTCGATGTCTCCCAGACCGAGGGCGAGCCACTTCCCGACTTGGACACGCAAGCGACCGGCGACGCCGGCGACCTCGTCGAACAGTTGACTGCCGCCGCTGATGAGCTCGGCGTGACGGTGCGAATCGTTCCAGCCGAGGAGTGGACACACGGCGAGGCGAAGGGTATCTGTGAGCATCTGAGTCTGGTCGATATGCAGCCGCGTGTCGAGGTTCAGGATCGGGAGAACGACGCTGATCTCGCCCGGACGCTAGTTCACGAATGCGCGCACGCCCTGCTCCACTTCGACGTCGACGACGACACTGAGCGGTCGAAACGCGAAGTCGAGGCCGAAGCCGTCGCATACGTCGTCGGGCGGTACTGCGGGCTCGACACTAGCGGCTCAGCGTTCTACCTCGCAGCCTGGGAGTCGGACGATCCCGAGGTCGTTCGCGAGCGGCTCGGCCGGATTAGTACCACAGCAGAGAAAATCGTTGAGACACTCGAAAATTGAAGGATTATCCAGCGCTCGATTCGGTACTCCGCTGTTCGTTTGTTACCATACTCAGAATCGCTTTGTGTTGCTAGCGTATCGGGTGGCTGTTTTTGTCACTCGGCACTTTAGATGAGATTGTATGCCGGCGCCAACGGGAGCTGATGGAGTCGGACGCGGTCTACAGGAGGTGTTTGTCCCGCCGGTCGGCGTCTTCTTGATCGTCGTGTTCATCAAGGAGTTCGTTGGGCCGGTCGTAGCAGGACTAGTGTACCTGCTCATGCTTACAGGTATCTTCCTAGGGATCTATACGTCCGCGAAATATTGGAACATCCGCTACACGACGGGGTTCGTTCTGTCCGGTATCATCCTGATTTGGATGGCTCCCGGCATTATCTCGACAGTAATCCATCCCGTATTCGGGTTGTTGGGCACCCTAATTGGGTTCGTATTCCTTGGTGCGATGGCACTCCTATTGATTGAGAAATCTGGCCTCGATGAGATATTGACGAGGTAAGGTTAGTCGGACGGCAGAGGAACTCATCGACGTGCTCGAAGAGCCGGTTGCTCGCTAAATCTATTAACCAACAGATTGCCGGATTTTCCCTCTTTCGTTGGTTAAGTTTTTCTGCGCCCGCAGAGGGGCGGAGGCGCATTCTGACCTCCGCGAACCATGACTGACGACTATCTCACAACGGTCCTCGAGGAAGCCGAGCACGTCGCCGAGCAGCACGACCAGGTCGCCCGAACGACGGACAACCAAGCCCACGAGTACCTTCGATACGCCGTCCTCCGGATACTCGAGGGGCAGGCAGACCACCTCCCGACGGGTTGGACGCCGATCGACGGCGTCACGGTCGGCTACGGCAGCGACGACGCGATGTTCGACAGCTGGAGCGCCAGCGAAGACTGGTGGGAAACTGTCCCGCCTCAGGAGGCGTGTACCCGCTTCCGGGTGTTCTTCCCCGACGACCACCAGACCGTCCCACGGATCATCGTCGACGTGATGGCTGCGCTGGGTGCCTGGCGCGTCTGGATGGGGAGCGCAGCCGCGTGTGGCTCCTACGACCATCGCGAGCGCCGCGAAGTCCACTATCTCTGGCCGGAAGGCCATCCAATCGAGGAACGACTCTTCGAACGGCTCGGCGGTCCTGCAGAAGCCGTCGCCCCGGACGGTGGTCGATCCGGTGACGTTCGCAACCGACTGGTCGTCGACGATGACCCACGGCCACAGGCTGACCTCGAACCACGCACGAAGCGCGCCGTCAACGAATCGATGGACATCTCGCTTCTCTCGAAAGGTGGTCGCTACGAGGTCCAGTCCACGTCCGGCAATCGGTACGAAGTCGACGTAGTCGACGAATCGTGTACCTGTCCCGACTGGCAGCAACGCTCACCCGAGGGTGGCTGTAAGCACCTGCGTCGCGTCGATCACGAAATCAAAAACGGGCGTGTGCCCCGCCCAGATGGCCGTCTCCCATCGCAGCTGTGATTCCCGTATTCTTACGTCCAGGCCGATCTGTTCCAAGCAGTTTACCTCAGAGTAAACTACTTAGGTAGATTCAGTCGAATACACTGCTATGGATGACAGCCTTGGTGACAGTGACGAGACGACACCACGGGAACTCGTCCACTTCGTAACGCAGCAGACGCGGTTCGCGCTGATCAGCAACATCCTGCAGCACCCCGACCAGCTCCCCTCGATGTACGAGCTCGAGGAACTCAACCCCAGCGTGAGTGATGCCACTGTCTACAAGCACATCCAGAAACTCATCGACGCCGGCATCGTCCGAGAGGTCGCCCTCGACGATGATCAGCGCCGGCAGGGATATCCCTGGAAGTTCTACGGCCTCACCGAAGAGGGTCGCGAGTTCCTAGACGCTCACAACCTGCTCGCGGCGGAGGAGACGCTCCAGCAGATCTACGACACCATCTCTGACAAGCCCGAGAAGATGGTCAAGTACGAGAACGCGCCACGCCCCGACGACGTCTAACGGTACATTCTATTCTAGAATAGTATGCTATTCGTACGCTTTAGCCGGCGACGAACGAAATCTGATTAACCAACAAATCTTTGGTGACAGCCGCTCTGTTGGTTAACACGAGGCGACCGCTGATGTCCTACGAGCCACCCACGCCGCCGGCGGATCTCCCGACAGACATCGTCAACACACTCAACGACTACTCCCCAGATCAGCTCCAGCAGGTCGCACGCTACGCCGAGGAACTCGCAGAACACAAAGCTCGCGAGGCCCGTCTCGACGAAAAGTCAGAGGAGGACGAGATCGACGAGCGTCCCGATGATCTCCCAGATGATGTTCCCTCGAAAGCGACGATTACGATCAAGGAGATCAACGACAATCGCTACTACTACTGGCAGTGGCGAGAAGGTGAAAAAGTGCGTTCCCAATATAAAGGCCCTGTCAGTCCCGACGAATAGACGGCGCCGAAACCGTGGCCGGTGCTATTTCAGGCAGTTAGTAGCGTTATAGAGGACACCCCCCAGAGTGTGAATGGGTCCTGCCTACCACACACCCCTCAGTGTGAATGGGTCCAATCAACCCGGATGGACTCGAAGAGGGAAGCGACCCACCCCAGGTTTCCGTCGTAACTGGAGGCCGGTGGAAGGACTGTGGCCACGACGTCAGGCACCTCACCCCCCACGTTTCCGTCGTTTCGTCACCCACCCCACGTTTCCGTCGTATCGAGAAATACACTCGTGACCAGGGGTGCGCGGAGCCCCCTGAAACGTGAGCTAGGCCAAATCTTCCAGCCGGCTGTCCCGGAGTACGGATTTCAATACGATACCGGTATCCTGAACCAGCCGATGCTCAAGATAACTGCCTTCACCCCGACCACCACCGGTCCGGGTTGATTCTACGACGCCGAGGAACGCCTGCTCTTTCAACAGTTCGTAGACACGGTGCTCGCTGAGCGTCTTCGCATCAGCCTTCTCTGTCGTCGTCTTATAGCGTTCGTAAATGCGGTTAGTCGAGAACCCCTCCTCGTTGGGATTCTCCTCAGTGAGCAGCGCGAGTGAATAGAGGATGAATTTGACCTGGGTCGTCGACCCGCGTAGTAGCTCTTCGAACCGGTCGATTTCTGCCCATTCCTGTGCATCGCGGACGTGCTCCTCGACGACCGTGTCGACGTTTTCTCGCTCGGCAAGCTCGCCGGCGTGACGGAGGATCTCGATAGCCTTCCTGGCGTCACCGTGTTCCTGGGCAGCGAGTGCCGCCGTCAGCGGAATCACGTCATCTGAGAGAACGCCATCGTGGAACGCGTCCCGACGGTGTTTCATAATCTCCCGCAGCTGATTCGCGTCGTACGGTTGGAAGACGAATTCTTCTTCGCGAAGACTGGACTTGACGCGTTCGTTCAGCTGATCGCGGTACTCGATCTTGTTGCTGACTGCAATGACGCCCAGGTGGCAATCGGCTTTCCCAGATTCGCGAGCCCGCGACAGCTGCATGAGGATATCATCGTCGTCGAGCCGGTCCACCTCGTCGAGAATGATGATGACCGATTCGTAGGCAGTATCCAGAATCTCCCAAAGGTAGTCGTAGTATTCACCGCTGCCAATCCCTGCGCGTGGAATATCGAAGTCAGTCTCGTCCGTCTCGTTGAGTGAACGAGTCACCGTCCTGGCGACGCGTGTCTGTGTGTTGTGCTGCGCGCAGTCGACATAGACCGTGCCTACGGACACACCGTTCGACTCCGCGGCTCGCCGTGCTCGTTCGGTGACGTGTCGGGCAACCAGTGACTTCCCCGTTCCCGTTTTGCCGTAAATAATCACGTTGTTGGGCGGATCACCACGGACGATCGGCCTGAGTTCAGCAGCAACCGCTTTGATCTCGCCATCCCGGCCAACGATACGTCCACTTTCAGGGACGTGACCCACCTTCAGCAGTTCCTTCCGAGCGAAAATATTGGCTCGGTCGGGATCATCTTCATCAAAGTCAAAGAGGGGATCGTCGGCGGGGTCCTCGTAGCGGCCGTCGAAGTCAGAGAGTTGGGACGGTTCCTCAGCCATCAATATCAGACATCGCGGAAGGAACCTACTTAATGATTTGGCTACCTCGACAAGAGTGTAAATCGAGCTATTGTCGTCTTCTGATGTTTTGTCTCTACCGTATCAGCCTCACAAAGAGTCGAGTCAGTCCCGAGTGAAATCGGATTCTGGTCGATAGCTAGCAGCGTAGCCTGGCACCCCTAATCCAGAGTGAAAACGCCGGACTCAAGCGGGTTTGCCACACCCCTGGTCAAGAGTGAATAGCCCTTCACTTGGTGAGCCGAGAACTTCCTCAAGACCACACCCTTCGTCCAGAGTGTAACTTGGACGCGGTAATCAATCATTTCCCTGAGAGAACACGATAAAAACGAGTGTCTGACGCACGGCAGACACCCCTCGTCCAGAGTGAAACGCCGGTCGTGATGAATGAGGGTCGGATGTGATCGTCGAGTAGTAGAGACGAGAGTGTGTCGGCACCCCCGATCAAGAGTGAATAGCGTGATTCCATCGAATGTTCCCACAACGAGGACTACATCTCCAGGCGAACCAACGCGGAGCGCGCAATCAGTTCGCTTGGAATCTGGATTCCTGATTCCGGGCTACCGAGGTAGAACAGGAACTCGCTCCCCAAAAGGACGCTGTGCTGGGAGATTAATCGTCAAGACGTCGATTATTCTCTTAACGTCTCACAATCCACGAATGACGGAATCGAACCCACACACCCCTCGTCCAGAGTGAAAAGCATCGAGAGTGTCCCGGTTGCCTGGACGAAAACCGTCGGACGGGATGGGAGAAAACCACTGAAATCACAGGATGTGAGACAGCTACACTAACAAGACGGTGATTACACAGCCGACGATCTTCCAAACATACCAATTCGCATAGTATTACCTAGAACCTTTATTACCATCTGCTGCTTACCACTCCCCAAGTGCATTCAATACGACTAGAAGGACGAAAGTGGCATTCGTCCGGGTAGTTACGAACCGCCGCTCGTGTTTGTCGGTTTGTTCCTTCCGTGTTCACCCGTCTCTGGCCGTCTTTCCGTACTTCTCGTTCATGCGAACCTCCGTTTCACGTGGACCCCCCGACTCCCCCGATTAGTTTTCACTCTGGACGAGGGGTGTGTGGGCGATGTATTCTCCCTGCCCCTAATCAACACGGTTAGGTTCAGTCTTAACCAACAACTCGCAGCGTACTTCGATGATGTTGGTTAATCTCCGCTATCAGTAAAGGCAGTCACGTTCGCTTCCCGAGTTTCCGCGAGTTCCCGGCGAATCTCCGTCCGATCCCAACCGAGTGGTGACAGCAGACTTTCGACGGCTCGAACGAGCTGCGTCTCATAGTACGAGGCGTCGTAGGTCTCGATCTCCTCGTGGGCGAGGGCGACCCGCTCTCGTGAGTTCTTCTCCTCGTCGACGACCACGTACTCGATATCTTGTCCAGGATGAACAGCGAGGTCCTGGTCGCGAGCCCGTTTCAGGGCCGCCACGTTCTGGGTGTTCTGCGTGTACCCTTCCAGGGGCTTGGAGACACGATTCCGTTCGACGAGGTCCTCGATTGGGACCGTTCCAGCATGTAGGCGCGTGACTGCGTCCTGAAGACGATCGATGACCGCGTCAGGCGATCGAGTCGCATCAAATTGTTCGAGACAGTCCCGCTGGACCTTCTCGATAAACGGTGGTGTCGAGCGCTGCCGCGCTTCGATACCTCTCACTTTGAACTCGTCGGCATCAGCGACTTTCCCGAAGTACTTCGTCAACGCGCCGGCGTCGCTCTCGCGCTGCGGGACGAACGCGACCCAGTCGTAGCGGGCTTCGTGTTCGAGCCGAATCTCGACGTCCTCCGTAATTTCTGTCGCAAGCGCCACGAGGTCCTCGCGGTCATCGTCGTCAACGTCGGGATCGGGCGTCACCCAGATGGAGTCGACAATGCCGTGGACGACGCGCCAACCGCCGGCTTCCAGCCGCTGTTTCGCAGACAGCAGAATCTCGCGAGCGAATGCGTTGATCGCTTCGTGGCACTCGATGCGGCCGAACTTCGCGTTGCTGAACCCCTGATACCCGAAGCAGGCGACGAGGATCCATTTCAGCGCTCCCGACCGCCCCTCGAGTTCCGTCAGCCGGTCGTCGTCGGGGTCGTCTCGTTCCTTCTCGCGACGGATGGCCGCCTTGATCTCGTCGCGTGCGTCGATGATCGGTTGCAGCACGTCGACGAGGTAGCCCCGGTCGTCGCAGATCGAGTACCCAAGGCCGGGGACGTCGTCGCGGTCGCTGTGGCAGTCACACCGGATAACGTCGGGTGAGACGTTCCGGGTACAGATGATGTTCGGATAGAGACTCGAGAAGTCGAGTTCGTGAACGTCCTTGTGGACGCCGACCTCGGGCGCGAAGATGAAGCCGCCGCGGTCGGCGTCGTGGAGCGTCCCCATCGGTTTGTAGAACTCGTGGCGCCAGGAGTTCCACGGGACGAGGACGCCGCGGTCGTGGGCCTCGCAGATCTGAATCGCGGTGAGCACGTTCCCGATCGACGCCCACGCGAGCTCCTGGACTGGCTTTTTCGAGCGCGACACGAGGTCGAGGACGCCGTCGAGGTTCGTCTCCCCGTAAAAGAACGTGTTCGACTCGTCGATGATCGCCCGGCCGGGGACGTTGTACCGCGCCGGGGAGTGACCGACGCGGCCGTAGCTCGAGTACGTCGACCGGCTCGCGAGCTGCTGATAATCGACGTCCGGCCACCGACTCAGCGAGAAGTCATCGGCGCCGGCGTCCGTCGCCATCTCGTACAGGGTCGGGACGATCTCGCTGGTTGAGCAGACCAAGACGTCCGGATCGTGTGCGTCGAGTGCCCCCTGGACGGCGGTCAGGAGATCCGTCGGCGAGCCGATAACAGTATCGCCGGCGACAGACAGTTCCCCGTAGACGTCGTTGCTCGTTTCAGTCACCGGAACGCTGAGCCGGAGCGTCGACAGCTCGCTCGCCGGCGTCGGATCGATGTCTTCCTCAAGGCAGTATCGAAACTCTCGCGAAAAGTCCACGTTGAAACAGGCGAGATCCCCGACTGGATAGGCCGACAGCTGGCGTACCTGCCGGGCGAGTGGGGTGACGCGGTCGATGTGGGCGACGTCGACGGCGAGGACAGACTCCTCATCGCGACGGAATCCTGGGTGTTGCGTCACTATCTCGGTCGCGACGACGTCGGGGTGTTGGTCGTAGAACGACTGGAGCGCAGTAAGATCGATGTTGGCGTCAGGGTCGCGAGCAGCGACGTAGAACCGTGGCGTGTAGTCGTCGCGCTCCGTCGCGACGGCGCCGTCGTCGGTGGCGTCCCACTTGAGGATGCGCCCGTCGTCCAAGAAGTCGATAGTGAAGGGCATCGTCAGGTGTCTGATTCTGGCAAGCCGTCCTCCTGGTCACCGGCGGCGTCGACCGCGGCTTCGAGCTCCGCCAGACGCTCTTCGTGATCATCAAGACGAGCTTCCTGTTCGAGGTCGATGCTGACTAGCGCGGGGAGGAGCGGGTTCTGATGGTTCAGTAGCCCGCTCGCGTCGGCGTGCTCACGAGCGTACTCCCACAGCTGGTCGAACCGTGGTTGGTCGCGACGTCGCAGTGCCCGCCGGAAGTCCGCCCAGCGTTCCTCGATGGCCCGGAGTGCGTCCCGGTACGTCGGGTTTGTACGGCCCATCGGTTATCGCCCTCCAGCGCTGGCTGTCCACGCATCGAGCAGCGGATCTGTTCCGACTGCCACCGACTCTCCATCAACTGTGACACCGCTTCCGACACTATCCGGTGTTGGCGTCGACGGCGTCGTCGGCTCCACGCCGACCTGCGCTGCACGGGCTTCGAGCAGTTGTCGCCAGTAGGCGAACGTCGTCTGGTAGTACGCGCCGTCGTCGACGGGGTAGACGAGCGTCTCAAAGTCCTCGCCGAGGATTCGCGGCCCCATTCGTGTTTGCTTGCACTCCAGGTGATGATCGGCGACCGTCGCAACCGATTCGGTGAATTCGTCGCGCTCGCTCCGAGTGACGAGTACTGGAATGTCGTAGCCGTCGGCATAGGTCGCCAATCGAGTGAGTGTACGGGCCTGGAGTGTGTCGGCGTGGCGATCTCCGAGGGTGTCATCAGCACGATACTCGACGTCGACGGCCGGAGCGACGATGAGCGACGGAGTGTATGGTGATTCACCGTCACTATCCGCTGGCTGCCGATCTCGTACGGTGTCGTTGGTCGTCGATTCCCGGATGGACTGATTCACCGCCGTCGGGAGATCACAGACGGCGCCGTAGTGCTGGTAGGCGGTGAATCCCCGTGCGACGTGGATTCGGTCAAGTAATCGCCGGCTGGGGGCGATCTGAGCGAGTGTCGGCGTCGTCGCGTGCCCGTTTGCGTCGACCCAGAAGGCAGGGCCGTCGTGGAGGAGGAGGTGATTGAGCACGAGTGACTGCAGGATCGGGACGCCGCGGCTTCCTTCCACGTCGAGCAGTGTGACGCCGTCGTCTAGTGACGGCAACAGCATCTCGTCTGTAGCCGGATCGGCCTGGTCAGCAAGGGACCGATTGTGGTCAGCTCCCCGTGTCGGCTGGTCCACCGCCAATCGGTTCGACGTTGAGTGTTCTCCCATACTCGACTAGAGGTCTACGTTCCCGATAAGCCGCGGCGTGTCGCTTCCACGTTTCAGGAAACTCGATGTGATCCCCTCCAATCCCGGTACAGTCCCGAGTAGTCTCTGTTTTGAACCCGTTTCCGAGAATAGTTCCTGAATCGAGCGGCCTTCGTGTTAACCAACACTGGTGCGAATCGACGGCGATATGTTGGTTAACACTTCACAGCTACAATCTTGAGCCTAACTGCTCGGTATGTTAATGCTCAACGCCACGTTGGAAGAGGTGCTCTATGAGCTACCCACGAACCCACGTTGACCACCGAAACCCCGATCACCACGAGTCAATGCACCCAACTCGAAATATCGTGAACGCCCACGTTGTTGCCGGGGAATTTCTCACTTCGCGGTACCACGAGGCGCTTCAAACTGTTCTCCATCCCCTCGGCGAGTCTTTGGACACCAAAGACCAACATGCGCTCAACGACCTTGGAATCGTCCATGCTAATGGTTCCTTGAACGAGCTTTCCCCTATCGTACGCACATACGTAAAAATCGACGAGTATTGGACACGCACCCATCGTACTGCGCTCAACGAACTATTCGCCGATCGACGTGCTCACGTACTGAGTTGCTGTACGCGGTTCCTTTCTGAGTTCCCTCGACACACTCTTGAAGCCGAATCTGGCCGTTCCGGAACTGCCCTGGATACTACCCTTGCTCCGCTTCTCGAGTGCGGATTTCTCTCACACACAGATGATGAGAAAACCCCATACTCTGTTGATGAACACCACGCGCTATATCGACCGACTGAACGGCTCTTCGACGCACTTCTTGACCAAGCAGCTGTTCTCTGTGAGCTACTGCCCCCGACCGAGCTCTAACAGCACGATTCAGAGCCGTTCACATTTCCAGATACGTTGAAGACTCTCCCGGTCAGACCCAGATGTATGTGTGGCCGAAACTCGCTCTTTATCGACCAGGCTAACCTCGAGGCCCGCTTCGATGCCGAGGTCGTCGCGGACGGTGGGTACACACCCCGATACAACATCGCTCCTGGCGAGGATCTCTACATCATCACGAACGAGGCCTCCGACGAGATCGACGCCTATCACTGGGGGCTGATTCCGTTCTGGGCGGATGAGCCCGAGGAGGGCATTATCAACGCTCGCTCCGAGACTGCCGGCGAGAAACGCGTCTTCGAGCGGGCGTGGGAATCACGTCCCTGTCTCGTCCTCTCTTCAGGATTCTACGAGTGGAAATCGTCGAACGGCGGGTCGAAGCAGCCTTACCGGATTTACCGGGAGGACGACCCCGCATTCGCGATGGCCGGGCTCTGGGACGTCTGGGAGGGCGACGACGAGAGGATCTCGTGCGTCACGATTCTCACGACGGAGCCGAACGACCTGATGAACTCAATCCACGACCGGATGCCGGTCGTCCTCCCAAAGGACGCTGAGTCCGACTGGCTCGCCGCAGATCCGGACACCCGCAAGGAACTGTGTCAGCCGTATCCGAAGGACGATCTAGACGCTTACGAGATCTCGACGCGGGTCAACAACCCCGGCAACGACGATCCCCAGGTCATCGAGCCGCTGGACCACGAGCAATCGGGCCTCGGCGAGTTCAGTTCCTGATAGCTGACGGGGTCACAGTCACTGCATCGGCGACGCAGCCGCTGAATCGACGAGCGAGTACTCTCGGTCCCGACTCGTCCCTTCCGCCTCGAGGAGGTTGTACTGCTCCATCTTTGAGAGGTACGTCCGAACAGTCCGTTTCGTCCGTGGATCATCGACGTCCTCGGAATAGCGCTCGTGAATCTCGCTCGGCCCTACCGGGCCATGCTCGCGAACGATGTCGTAGACGACGCGCTGGTGCGGTGTGAGCGAGTCGAGGCTCTTCTGCTTGATTTGGGCCCGAGCATCCTCGGCGGCGTCTAGGAGAATGTCGTCGGTGATCCGCTCGTGGTTCTCGCGATCTGCTTTGCCGGCGGCGGTTCGGAGGATGCCGATGGCCAGGCGGGCGTCGCCGGCGGCCGCGTCGGCGATCCGGTAGAGTTGGTCGTCGATGATGACGTCCTCATCGAGTCCCCACTTCGTCCGCGCACTCAGGATATCGTACAGCTGCTCGTCGTGGTACTTGTCCATCCGGACATGTTCGCTGGAGCGCAGGCGGCTCACGAGGCGGTCGTCGACGCGGCTGAACAGCTCCTCTTCCTTGTTCGCGATGCAGATAATCGCGAACTGCGGGAGGCTGTGGAGGTCGTAAATGACACTGGGGTCCTCCAGTTGGTCAACCTCGTCGAGAATGACGACGGTTCGCGGGCCGTCGTGCTGCTGGAGGCGGTCGACGAGTTCGTCGTGCGGCGTCGACTGGCGGTGGATGTCGATGGTGGCGCCGAGGTCGTCGAGGATCTGGTAGAGCGTCCGGAACCGGGTGTAGTTACGCCAGCAGTTGACGTAGGTGGCCTCAACGTCGAGGACCTCTTCCCGGAGTCGTTCGGTGACGAATTGCGAGATGCAGGTCTTGCCGGCGCCGCTGGGTCCAGTGACGATGGCCGTGTCGGCGGGTTCTCCGTTCGTGATGGGCTCAAGAACGCTGGAGAGGTGGTTGACTTCGGCGTCGCGATGCTCAACTTCCCGAGGGACGAACCCGGCGCGGAGGACGCGAGCATCGCGAATCATCTGTCTCTGACAGACTGATTTCGAGCCAGGTTACAAAAGCCTGACCGGGTTGTTTCCGGAAAGAACAGTATATGCAATCTGTTACTGTAAGTGATTGAGTGAGTTCAATCCTGTATACGTTGATTCTATGTTTATGATTTTAGCATTTCCCGGAAACTCACGCACTTCCGGTTCTACCTTTCTGCTTGTCGATTAGACTTATTAAATGGGTCTCTCTGACAATAAGATATGGAAATTGAGCAGACGTTTGACGGGGAGATATATGAGATTGAAGTCCCTCTTGAGGACAAAGATAGACTTCGTCATGTCGCTCACTATCCGATTAAGGATGGTCCAAGGACGTTCAAATCAGTTAACGTTTTTGAGGTGATTGCCTCTGACTCCGGCAAGAAGGTCATTTCATTCTGGAAGTCTCGTCTCACCGACAGCAGGATCGAAGTCGAAGAGGAGACGATCTTCCGATGTCAGCCTGATGAATTACAGCGATTAATTGCTCTACTGGATAATCTCGAGGATATCGCAAATCTGGAAAGGGGGAATCACGTAATTCTCGCAAAGGATGCCCCATCAGTTGAGGCAGCAAAAGCAGCTATTGAGAGTATCGAATCTACAGATACCGAAGAATCTGAAGAATTAGCTGTTGAACTCATCAAGAGCGTCAGTGAAATTGAACCTGCTATTGATGATATCGAGGGATTTGCTGATGAGTTACCAGAGGACGTTGTTAATGTAGAATATCTCATTAGTAGGGCTCGAGCACGTAATGCAATCGATGAATTTCGAGAACTGATCCAATCGAGAGAACCTGAACGAGAATATCAGGAGTTCTTAGAGAGCCACCCTTGGATATTTGGTGCCAGATATGTTGATAACCGTGACGAGCGAGAGCTAACGCGGGATGAAGAGGTCGATTTTTGTCTCGAAACTGTGAATGGATATTACGACATTTTTGAGATCAAGAAACCAGATCACACAGTAATGGTTGAAGACCGGTCTCACGACAATTATCGGCCGAGTGCAGATCTCTCAGAAGCTGTTTCACAAGTGGAAAACTACATCAATGAAATCGAAGCGAGCCGCGATGGAATCCTCCGACGAGATGGGTTAGATATGTTGAAACCCCGGGGTACTGTGGTTATCGGGGCAGACCTAAATTCGGATGAACGGGAGGGACTTCGCGTCTATAACAGCTTTCTCAACCGGATTGACGTAGTGACGTATAGCGAACTTGCAAGAAAGGGGGAGCGGTTGGTCGAAGCGTACCAGACAAAGCTCGATTGAGAGTGGGTTGACAATTCCTATAGCCTACGAACACGGCCATCCCCGTGAAATCTTCTTGTTCCATCCTACAATAGGTATAGGACACAAGGAGATGATACGCAACTCAGTACGTAGGGCCACTCGTTCGACGATCTCCAATTCTCACTCAACAGATGCAGGCACTATCCGGATATAATGGTTGGATTATTGAATGATAATTGATGAAACTCAAAAAGCTTCTAGAGGACCCACTATGTTGCCCGATTCACTAGAGACTGTCTTTCATTTGTTTCTCGAAAGAACTAGATTGCTGTGGAGCTATCGAACGGCGAAAAACGACGAGCCAATATTCAGTATTATAAACACTTTCGACACCGCAATCCCGTGACCCCCATCTTGACAGGGTTATCAGGCGAGAGCTTCGCCTGGCAACTTGGACAGTTGACCGTGTCTGTATATCCGGCACCTGCTGCATAGGGAGCCCGCATAGTCTCGTTCCGCCCGCAATCAGCAAGTCGGAGTTCGATTTCGCCACGCTCGTACGACACCAGTGTAGTCGCTACTGGCTTCGTCTGAACTTCGAGATGATGACGCTGATAGATCTCGCGCCGCTTGTCTTCGAATCCATGTTGTTTCGATTCGAGGATGTCTGCTCGCTTCTTCTCGAGTTCCTCTTGCTTCGCTTGGAGCTCTTCTCGTTTTTGTAGGGCATCAATCCTGTCTTCGTGGGACGGCGCGGTATCGACGTCATCCGCGACATTCTGAAGACGGGTCGTCACCGAATCAATTTCATCTCGAAGGTCGCTCAGTTGTTGATTCTGTAGCTGTCGATACTCATCAAACTCGGCATCGGCAGCACGCGAGGCCGACTCACGGATATCGGCGATGGCCTCACGAACGTTATCAAGCGCAGTTTGCTGGCACTCGCTGACGGCTGCTTCGAAGACTTCCGTTCCGATCGACTCGGTACTGTTGTCCTCCCAACCGCTGTCTCCGGGCTCGTTCTTAGGGTCGTAGAAGGATTGTAGGACAGTCTCGGCCATACCGGTCAATTCCTCCTGTGACGAAGCGTCGATGCTGACGGCTTCGAGGAACTGTGTCTGGTATTCGCTCACCGTTTCGACGCCGATCTGCACGACCGCGAACACCGCCTCACGGTCGTAATATGGCATAAACGAAGCATCAACGACTTGGAGGTCGCTTTCTACGACCCAGTCGGGGTACTGGTACTCGCCTCCTGAGAGTTCGTCGGTAACCGATAGCCGACCGACGGGGGATATCGAAATCGCTTCGTCGAGTAACTGTTGAGCGAATTCACTCTCCGGGGCCAGAACGAATTCATCCTGTCCTCCTTGTTCACTAGAGTCTGTTTCGAGGACGACTTCGAACTCGCTCCCGTCGCTGAACTCGACATCGACGTAGTCGGGGAGGTTGACGTGCCATCGAGGTCCGTCTTCGTGGACGGATGCGCCAATGGTTTGCAGATACTCTCGAGCGAACGCAGTTAGTCTTGACTGCGTGACGGGGAGCGTAGCATCAGTCATCGGTCGCACCCAGGTCGAAGTTCTCGAAGACAGCGCTGTTGAAGTTCTCTACCTTCTCGGAGAGCTCCTGCTGTTCCTCGAGATCAACCGCCATCGCTTCGAAATCGTTTTCGAGGTTCGCATCGGAGTCCGCGTTGACGAGGCGTTCGAAGATCTCGTCTTCGAATCCCTTTCCGGAGTCTTCGAGCCGCGTGAGGATCGTGCTCAGCTCTCCGACGGTCTGTTGGAACAAGTCGATCTTGTGGTACAGCCGTTCCAGCACGTACTCCTCGATCGTATCTTCAAGCGCCATGTTGAACACGAACACCTCTCGCTTCTGGCCGATTCGGTGGATCCGACCGATGCGCTGTTCTACCTTCATCGGGTTCCACGGCAGGTCGTAGTTCACCATAATGTTACAGAACTGGAGGTTTCGCCCCTCGCTCATCGCGTCCGTCGAGACGAGAACCCCGCCTTCCTCTCGGAACCGATCCACGATATCTTCTTTTTCCTGACTTGAGTGTCCGCCGTGGAAAGCGTGGGTCGTGTACCCTTGTTCCTGAAGCGATTCCAAGACCTGCTGTTGAGTCGCTCGGAATTGCGTGAACACGATGACGCGCCCCATCTCGACGTGCTCGCGTGCTTCCTCGACGATATCGAAGAGCCGCTCCTGTTTGGTAACCGTCTCGATGGCATCGATCTTCTCCAGAATCGTCTCCAGCTCGCTTCGATGCGTGAGTTCGTTGTTCGCGTCTAGCTGTTTTCGAATCGTCTTCTTGAGGGCTGCAGGACTGCTCACGACCTCCTTTTGCAGCATCATTAACACCAACTTCTGTCCCCGATCCTCGCTGTACGCTTCTCGAACGTAGTCCGTCACGGCTTCGTATAGTTCGCGCTCGCTATTGCTCGGCTGGAATGTGCGCGTATCGATCTCTCGGTTCGTAAAGTCGATGTCGGTCTCGGCTCGCCGGTTCCGAATCATCACTTGGTGCAGACGCTGCTGAAGCTCGTTACGGTTCACCAGCGTGTCCTGACCGTTGTCCACGAAGTAGTGGTGGAACGTTTCCCGGCTGCCGAACAAGCCCGGCCGAAGCAGGGAAACGATGTTATAGAGGTCAGTCAGCTCGTTCTGAATCGGGGTGGCCGTGAGAAAGAACGCGTAGTCGTACGTGAGCTTGTCGATGAGTTCGTACCGATCAGTGTCCTCGTTCTTGACGTAGTGGGCTTCATCCAGCACGAGGACGTCCCAGTTTCGGGAGAGAACGCTGTGACGGTATCGGTCGCTTTTCGCCGTGTCGATGCTCGAGATGATGCGGTCGTGGGCGTCGAATCCTTGGAACTCGCCGTCGTAGTTACAGACGAAGTCGAGGCCGAATTTCTCCCGTAGCTCGCCTTGCCACTGCTTTGCGAGTTGAGCGGGCGTCAGGATGAGGACCGAATCGTCCGTCTCCCGGTAATGCATCTCCTTCAGAATCATTCCGACCTCGATGGTCTTCCCGAGCCCGACCTCGTCGGCCAGCAAGGCCTTCCCGTCCATCTCGAACAGCGCCCGATGGGCGGCGTCAACCTGGTGTTCGAGCAGTTTGACCTGCTCTTCATCGACGCTCGAGAGTGACCGGAGTTCCGTGTCAGGTTGGCCCGCACTCAGCCGGTTTGCAACGACAGTGAGACGGTGAAACGGAAATTCCGATGCTTCAGAGGTGTAAGCGTCCGATATATCGTCAGGAGCCTCGTGTGCGATCTCGACATCGACGAGGTCCTCATCATCCATACCTGCATAGATAGCTCTGACTGTCAAATGCGTTGTGTAGATACCGCTGCTGGGGTCAGAAAATTCGGTTCCCAATCACCGAGATATTCTCCAGACGATGGAGGAGCTGAGCGGTGACATTATATGAGGTTCTGACATCATACTCCATCGTAGCTCAATTCTATGTACTCCTTGCAGATTTCTAGGTCGTCTTTCTCAGAGATAGTGAGCTCTAGATCTCCGGTTCCATAGTGGCCGGTATTCGTAACATCCCTTCCGATATCTGGCATTGTTTCGAGCTCGTCGGGGTCGATCTTCAGGTACACCCGGATTTCGCCTTTATCTGGGGTAATATACACGCATACGAAATTCTGGATGCGCTTGTAAGCAAAGTAGTACTTGAGCTCTTTCTTCTGGATATCGTCCCCTAGTGACAGGACAAACTCGTCAAGCTCTTCGAACAGGCGGCGTAAGTCATCGCTCGCCTGCTGAATTTTCTCTCCGACGGTGGTATACTCCCGGCTGGATTCGGTTTCATCCGAAGATTCTACGACGTTGAGAAGCTCGAGAAGTAGGAGTCCACCTGAGTACTGCTCAAACCGCATAAGCTCGATATTTTGACCAATCTGCTCCACGGCGTGTGAGTCGTATTTCGTGAAGTCTGGGGCAATGCAGACGAGTCGGGGTGAACTCCAATCTACCTCTCGATCCGATGCTATTTTGTCGTGTACTAAATTCTCAAATTCGGCTTTGTGGTCAACGAGCCAGTCGAAGTAGTATAGCCCCTGATTGATAACATTTTGATTTTGTGTCTTCTTATACTCGATAATAACTGGAGAATTGTTCTCGTCAAGTCCTAATGTATCAATTCTCCCGCCATGCTTCTCGCCAGTACTGTATTCCGACTCCAGGAAAGTGATCCCGAGTAACTCTTCCAAATTCTCTTCAATAAGATTCTGTACGTTCCTCTCAAGCTCTACGGGATCCGGTGGTATCTCCGTAACACTCCCCTCGTCAGAGACGCGGAAAAGATTAATCTCGCCCATTAGCCAGACAGAACACTGTCACTCTCTTTTTTCTTGCGACCATCTACTCGAGTGGGTAGTACACGCTCAAGAACCCCTCTCATTTTGACCCGAAGAACAGAATCAATCGTACTCTGACAGGGACATTTTATAAGACGCCCGTGACAGGCTTAGGATAATGAGTAGCGGGAAACCGCGGTTCGAGGACTACGATCGGGAGGAGGCGGAAGAATTCAGCGGCTTCATCCTCAGCGGTGCGGCACAAGCGAAAGAATTCATCAACAAGACCAGCGACCCCGATGCCATCCGATACTTAGTCGAAGAACGGAACATCGATGTAGACGTTCCAGGAAGCGGCGCTGAAATCGAGCAAGCAATCTTAACCTCTCAGACGGCACCTCTCTCGGTTAAGCAGACCGTAGCCCAGCGGAACGACGATCTCGGCGACATTCGCGTTCCGGACACTGTACAGAAGAACGCCGAGACCGCCCTCGACGTCGGAAAACCGATCGTCCTCTACGGTCCAACCGGCACTGGGAAGACCTACTTCGCAAAGCAACTCGCCCTGAAAACCTGTATCAACTACTCTATCTCCACCGCGACGCCCAGTTGGACGCCCGCGGACATCACCGGCAGCATCCAGCCGGAGACCGACGACGGCGAAATCAAGTACGTCCGTCAGGCTGGTTGCGTCTCTCAGGGCATTCAGAAAGCGAACGAGTATCACGACAACTGGGGCGTCATCATCGACGAGATAACGCGAGCCGACATCTCCCAGGTCTTCGGCCCCCTGTACACGGCCATCGAGGATTACGACCAGGCGATTTTCCGTGACGAAGAGGGGAACAGTCTCACCCTCAACGACGACGTAAAGATCATCTGCACGATGAACATGTCGGACCGGACGGTCAACGAACTCGACAACGCGATCACCCGCCGGTTTGCGATGGTAGAACTGAGCCGCTACGAGGACGACCAGCGAGCGGACTTATTCGACGACTGGATCGGCGAACTCGGGCCGGACATCGATATTGACCAGGAACGGCTTCACGACCTCTTCGAGAGCCACCACGACGGTGTCAACAACGGAACGACGACGAGCGGCGAAGGAGGGATCATGGAGTTCGGACCGATGCACTACGTGGACGTCACGAAGTTCCTCAAGAGTGCCTGTGAGGAAGGCGGGCCGTACGAAAGCGAAGAAGCAACAGCGGTCGGGCAGGCGTTTTCGACCTATATTGCTCCCCGGCTCTTGAACAGCGCGTCGCTCCCCCAGATCAACCAACTGGCGACGCACTACGAGACGCTCGACGACCAGTTTGAGGCCTTCGACCTATCCTCGGCGATCGACCTCGCGGCCAGGGAAGCCGAGGCTGAAGAACGGGAGATGGGCGTCAGCGCCTATGAGTGACGCACTCCGATGTGAGTACGGCACGGAACTCTGTTCCGTCCAGGAAAATCGGAAGCTGATCGTCGAAGGCTGTGACCCGGAGAGTCTCCGGGACGAACTCCGGGCAGCGAACTTCGTCCGGGAAGGTAGCCGGTACGTGAAGAAACGCCCGCGACTCCGTCCGGAAGCAGACGACAGCGGCTCGGGGCCGCTTCACGTCCTCTCCGCTCGGATCGTGGAAAACTCGCTCCACGTCGAACCCTCCGACGTCGTGGGGATCGTCAAACTCGTGCCCGGGATGAGCGTTCAGGTCGAGCCGAAAATCGAGTGGGAGAACGTCATCCGAATGCTCCTCACAGTCTACGATATCGACCGTACACAGTCACACTACGGTATCCCGCTCGAGGAGCTGATTGCCGGTGAGATCGAAGCGTCCCAGCTCATCGCTATCCTGGCTATCAACTACGTACACGGCGTCAAGACCATCACGAAGAAGGGCTTCATCCGGGACCTCAATATCCGACGTCGGAACGGGTACGAGGGACTCGGGTCGGTTGACGTCGCCCAGACGCTGATGAATCACGCGACGGGAAACCCGGAACCGACGTGGGTGGAGACAGAGGTCGATTACGCGAATCCGGTGAACGAGGCCATCCACATGGCGGGAAAACTCTTGCTACGGTTACTTCAGCAGGAGCGCGACGGCCACCAGCATCCGCGGCAGGATTTCCTGCTGTCGATGGTCCACAATCAGGTGAAGGAAATCGAAGATCGCGGGATACAGAGCAGTCAAAAGCGCCTCGGGGAGTACCGGCGGCTTTCGCTGGCCGACCTTCACCGGCAACGCCACTATTATCGCCGGGCGGTTCACACGTCACAGTCGATCCTCTCGTCAGCCCTCTTGGGACAGACCGGCGGCGGCCCCGAGGAGCTGCTCGTGGATTACGCGTTGAGCATGGACTCGTTATTCCAAGACTATACGCAGCGAGTTCTCAGCCGGGAAGTCGAGTCGCTGCGAGCCCTCGACCACTTGGATCGACTGTCCGACGTCGAGTGCAAGGACGAACACCGGCTTTATCCGTTCGAGGGGAACGCAAAGGCCGCTCACGAGCCCGATCACCTACTGACCGACGGCGACGAAACGCTGGCCGTCCTTGATTCGAAGTACTACCAAGAAGGAAAGAACCCGGCGAACGATTCGGCCTCGCGGTCCCGGATGTTCGCCTACGCGTATCTCACCGACACCGACCGGATGGCATTCCTCTGTCCCCAGTACCATCGAGATCGTCTCTCTGTGACCAATACTGGTGGCGAAGTGGAGGTGCTCTCACCCGACGACGAGTTCGCCTGCGACGAGTACGAACGCCTCACTCGGGAGTATCTACTCGAGTCACTTGCGCTCAAATATCCCGAACTCCACGTGTTCGACGCAGTACAGCACGGCCGTCTCTGCTTAGAGGACGTGTCTGAAGACGACCTCTCAGATGTCTACGACACGACCGGACCGTTCGCAATCAGTAATCCGGCGACCTTCGCTGCCCGCGTGATCAACGACATCGCGTTCTCGACGTACGGACCGAACAAGCCGGACCTTGAAAACCAGGGTCAGTGGACGAAGTCCCGTATCAAGGACGCGTGCGGCAAGAGGGACGAGGACGACCGCCCGCGATATCCGCAACACGAGACGACGTGCGTCCCCGTCTACACCAACAATACAGACGCCGACCACGGCGAAGTTACGCTGTACTTCCTTCAGCAGATGGAAGAAGGTGTTACCGTTTCTCAAGAAGGCCCTTGGGCACTAATGTAATTCTGATAGCTAAGAATCTCTTTCGACAGTGTTGTTTAAAGTCAGAAACCCAGTTTTTTGCTTCCAGATCTCAATGACCGTTCCCGACCAAACAAACACTATACTGGCGGGATAGGCAGGAAGGGTAAAATCCGTCCCGAGGTGTAATATTGTAACCACTCCGGTGAACACAGCCGCAAGCATTCCAAAGACTAGAAATTCGATGATACTTTCGACGGACACTCCTACTGAGCGATGTAGAACGGAGTCTGCTCCGAGAAGACTAACTATCCATCTCCTGAGCCCTGATGGTTTGGATTGCTTTTGACTGTCGTTGGTCGGTTCTCCTGAGCCAGACATAAATTCATCTTTTACTCAGACTCTTCACATATGCTGACAGCCTTGGTCGTGAGTGAGTATCGATAGGGATTGTGGATGAAGCGAAGAGCGTGATAGTCCCCGTTCTTTTCGCGGTCGGCCTCCTCAATAGCCTCCACAACCTTCCGGTGCTTTTCCATCTGATCCGGCACCATCTCCCCCGCTTTGAGTTCGGTCTCAACTACACTCGCACCCACGTCTAGGGTTTCTGCCGCTATTTTCCGTAGAGTAGGCGGTTCTCCGCCGTCTGCTATGGTTTCAGATCCTTCTTCGGGAGGATCTTCGTCTTGGATCGCCTCGATCAGGGCGGTCTGTTCCTCCTCGACCATCTCCTCTAACGGCTCGCCATTAACAACACCCTGCTCATCGTGAATGACCAGGATCTGCGGTCCGTTAATCCATCTGCGCACGAAGTCTAAGTCGCGCAGATTTAACAAACAAGTCTCGACACTATGTTCTATATCTACCTCTGCGTTCTCGAGTTCCTCTTCCAACTCAGTCCGCTTGATCCCGTCACTCACTGGGGTGTAGTCGTTCTCCCAGAGGTAGGCGGCTACTTCCGCCTGATCCTCTGCGCTCCGAGTTGAATCTTCGTGTTCGACGATGGTTTCTTTCAGCTTTTCGACGGACATGATTTCTGTACCTCATAGTAGGGGGGATCACCCCATAAAGTGTCTAAACCCCCATACGATTCGATTTGATTCAGGGGGGTTCGATGTCCTTCTAGCACTTTCCAACCACAGTTGGAAACAGGTGAGCGATAACCTTATCCTCGATAAAATGCCAATAGAAGATAGTGTATCTGGGGACAGAACAGGTTCATATCGCCTTTCAGGGATACGAACGCGAGCGAGTCTATCGTCCCCCAATAGAAAGTAATGCAGACAAGGTCATCCTGATAGCACACAATGGGGAGACCGTCTCAAACTCTGAAGAATCCGCTGAGGAAAGTATAGATGAGGATATCTCCAAAGGGAGGGCTTGCCGGGACGAGGTCCGACGCAAGCTAGAAGAGGAAGATATTGACGTTGAGATAACAGAATGTGATTTCTTCGATCTGAATAGTGCAGTTCTGGGGGCTGGTGATGTGATTACACGCTATCAGTCCGACAACACGGAAATCTATCTGAATATTACTACAGGAAGTAAGATTACCGCCATTGCAGGAGCGATAGCAGCGACTTCCACAGATGCAACTCCCTATTATGTGCGAGCAGAATCATACTATGGGGAGCAGATTGCTACAGACATTCAAGATCCACAGACACTCCCCCAATATCCTTTCAGCAGCCCTCATCGGGACTTCCTTCGAGTTTTGGAATTCATACAGGAGGAGGCAACTGACCGGGGATACGTGATAAAACGAGAGGTAGTAGAGTTCTCTATGGATCTTTCCCTACTGTCTGAGTATGAGCGCTCCGAAGTTCGACATTACTATGACCCGGCCGACGAGAAGGTGCTCGATCCCCTGCTCGAGTGGGGGTACGTGAAAATGATCCCACGAGGTGACGAGAATCGATACCAGTTGACTGATGAAGGAGAAGATATTCTGGAAGTCCTCTCATTTATGTTAAATTGAGTTCTATAGGTCGAAGTTACACGATACAGAGTCATAAGTAGCGTTATATCCTAAATGTCGTCACCAACCAGCCGGGTTCTCGCTGCTTCATCTGCCGTCCGAAAACGGGACTGAGACCATAGAACTCTCCGTCTATTTCGACTTCGAAGGAGTCCCTGACGCTCTGGAACTCGCCTTCAACTGTAAATTGAACGGTTGGCAGTGGTCGCTGACCGTTGAGGTAATCCATTTCTCGGCGCATCGTATCAATGAGGTACTCCTGTAGTTTCTCGTCTCTGGCTAAGACATCGTCGAGCCCCACCACACAGATCTCCTGTGGCATATCGTGGCTCTCGAGCATCGTTATGAACTCCTCGACAGGGACCTGATAGTCAGCTGTCTCACGCCTCTCTCGATCGACGATATTGTACATCCCCGCGACGGCATCGATATCACTCATGATGTCGTCCTCGAATTACGGAGGTATCAAAGTGCACCAAGGTTAGAAGAGGGCCTCGTAGCCCTCGTCTCCAGTCAGCGTCGCCAGTTCCTCTGCGACGTCGATCATTTCCGAGGTCACGTTGAGGTCACGCTGTTCATCAGTTGGCTTCACGTCTTGCGCGTCCCGATAGCGAAGTAACTGCACTCCTTCGAGCGGCGTCAATTCCTCTGTGGATCGCCCGCGGAGGTATTCGATTCGCTCTTCTGCACGCCAGTCCGTCAACTCGAAACCGTCGTCAGTAACGAACAGGGCGCGTCGCCGAAGATCATCGGGGTCGATATCGGTCCCTCGACAGAACCGAGTCACGTCGTCGAGGGTGGGCTCGTCCATCTCGAGGAGGTCGAGGTAGATCTCGTCCGGTGTGACGTTCCCGGAGATGATGTCGTAGATCTCGCTGACTATCTCCGTCGTCGACATCACTGTTCCCCCGCGATGTACCTTCCCGTGGTGGTTCGAGTACTCGCGGAAACAGCGCCCCATCTCGACGATGCTGATATCCCCCTCAGAGAGCGTCTGTCCGGCCTGAATCTTTTCACGCGTCTCGCTCGCGCCCCGGTGAGCACGCCGGCGGAGCGACGACCAACTAATTGGCTCTCGGTTCGTCGCCGGACGAGCGACGACGACGACACTGAAGTTGAGTTCGTCGCCGACGACGAACTCGCTGAGGTTCGCGGAAATCGGATACGTCGCGGTAACGTCGAAGCCTTCGTCGCACAGTGATTCGAGAAGCGTTCCCCAGGTATCCTCGTCGCCGTGTCGATACGTGAACACAAGAACGCCGTCGTCCGATAGAACTTCGCGCATCCGCGAAAACGCGCTTCTAAGTTCTGATTCGAACGAATCTGAATCTTTCCCCTCTGCCGGGTTGGCGACGATGCTCTCCTCGCGCGGGGTTGTTTCGGGCGAGAAACCCTCGTATTCGTCACCGAGTAACAGACGCTGCCAGACGTAAAAGAAGTCGGAGACCTCGGAATAGACGACGTTGTCGTAGTACGGAGGATCGGTGATAATCGCGTCGTACTCCGACTCCAGATCCACGTCGTGCAGGTCGCCTTGATGTATCGTGTACTCGCCTCCAACGGGCTTCTCGAACGGCGCGGTCTCCTCATTATCCCCGTTTTTGATGTATCGCTCCGTAGGCCAGTGAGCAAACTCGACGCCATCAACGATTTTCGCCCAGGTATTGCTGAACGTTCCGAGGCCAGCCTTCGTCCCCCAAACGTTGTTCTCCACGTACTCAACCGTAGGCATGAACGAATTCTTTCGGAATATTCCCTTGATCTTCGTGGCGTTGATATTGTAGGTAGAGAAGTTGTTCTGAAACATCAGCGAGTCCGAGAACGCCAGCAGAAGGTACTCCTTGATGGTTTGATCGTCTACTTCCTCGTCGATCGCGCGGAGGAGCGTCGAGAGGCAGTACAGCTGGCGGTCGTTGAACATGTCCTGCCACGATTCGTATCCGTGACGGAAGACGTCGTTTCCGCTGACCGATGACGAAGTCGTAATCGCACCCTCGGGGATGTCCCCTTGCGGAGCATAGTCGGCGAGGGTATCTTCGCTCCTCCAGCTATCGGCTGCCCGTTCGTAACGCTCGATGTCTTCTTCGTTCGCTTGTTTGTATCCCTTGTATGTTGGGCGATCTTTCCCCTCGTCCTCACACTCGGTGCAGTAATACTCGAGGGCATAGAGAGACTCAGCGTACGATTGGCCGTCGGCGATCGCATCCACGATTGGGTACTTTAGACCGCACGAAGGGCAGCCGTAATTTCCACCCCGGGAAACGGGGCCATTCTCCGGGACGTATTCATTGCTACAATCCGGGCAAATCGTCTCAGTCTGATAATCGTCCGTCAGGAAGATGTTCCCACAATCCGGGCAATAGACGTGATATCTATTGTCGTTCCCGTACCTCTCCTTGGCGACTCGGTAGTCCTTGAACAGCGGGACCGTCTCGCCGCAAGACGTGCAGTCGAGTTCCCTGACCCAGAACGCGTAGACAGCATCGGCGACGTGACTTTCGTCGTTGGGACACGCTGTCTCGTACTGGGACTGGAGTTCCTCGGCGACCGCGTCCTCGACGTCCTCGAAAGCGTCTCGGAGTTCGTCGGGATCGACGCTGTGGGCCTCGAGCTCCTTCTTCGTGATGAACCACGCGACGGGGTTCAGATCGACACCGGTCACGTCCGCGTCGAATCGGATCGCTTCGAGGAGGCTCGTCCCGCCGCCCATGAACGGGTCCAGAACGTCGGCGTCTTCGACACGGATGTCCTTGGAGTAGAGATCCCACATGGCGTCGGGGTTGGCCAAATCGACGCTCTCGATCATCTCCTTGATATCTGCCGTGTCCGCTCTTTCGGACGCTTCGTCGAACTCTGTGAGGTCGTGATCCTCCTTGTCCGGGTCTCGAACGGAGACTCGGTCGGGATCGGAGACGAGCGAGTACAGCGAAATCGTACGAAAGACACAGCCGAGCCGCCGGGCCCACCACTTGTGCATGGTCGTCAGCGGCCGGTAGTGGAGTTTCGCCCGGCCCTCACGGTCGGCTAGGTCGTTCACCTGCTCGATGGGAAACCCGCGCTCGATGGGGAGATCAGACCGCGAAGCGTTCGAATCAGACATGGGGAATGATGGGCTCGGTATCGTATTTAGATGTGCGTCTCACTCGAACTGAATCGTGACGTCGATGCCGGAGGCGGACTCCGGGATATTCTCGAGGAGATCGGCGACCGTCTCGTGTGACTGGCCGAGTTCGAGCTGGAGGTCCGTGTGTGCCTTCTGGAACTCAGCGACGCCCTGAAGCGACTCGGGCGCACCGCTGTCGCCCTCCGTCGTGAACGATACCGATCCGTAGGCGACCGAGCCCGACTCGTGGGAGTCCTGCCACTTGTCGCGGAGTTCAGACGGATTGTTGCCCTGATACTCGAACGTCCATCCGGTCTCGGGCGGGATACGGAAGCCGGCTCCTGGGAACCAGTCGCCGGGATCTTCGGATCCGGTCGCTCCCACGACGTAGTGCGGGTCGCTCTCGCCGAGGTGGTCGAGGAGGAAGTGCTGAACCGCGGACTCGTCGTGGTCCGGGGCGCACTCCCTCTGAACGTCTCCCACTTGGAACGTCGCTTCCTCGTCGAGATCGCCGATGTACTCCAGGATGCGCTCGCCGACGTTGTCGGGAACCATCGGCACGATCACGACGGCTGTCGGGTCGCGGTCGCCCAGCGAACCGACGTAGTCGCCCTCGGTTTTGAGCTTATAGCCCTCGGACAGCAGCGTGTTCACGGCCCCGTGGAACGCGCCTTCGGTGTCGTCCTGCGGGAGGTACACCTCGGTGTCGTTCCTGATCGCGGTGAGGACCTGGGACGTGTCGGCCTCGCCGGCGGCGTCGATGGTCTCCTCGATACGCTCGCTTACCTCGGGAGCGCCAATCTCGCGCGCGTCCGAGACGTCCCGGAGCTTCGCGTCGGACCGAGCCTTGGAGACGATCTCGTTGCCGCTCACCAGGACGTAGTGGTCTTCGTTGGCGAGCCGACCGACCGCGCGCATGATCGCGTCGTGGGGGTCGTCATCGACGATCCAGACGTCCGTCCGCTCGAGGACTTCGAGCTCGAACGAGCCGATATCGACCTCCGTGGTGCCGCCGCTGAACTCGCGCTGGAGCGTGGACGTGATGTCGTCCACCGACCACTTGTCCACTTCCTCTTCCAGGACGAGGGTCGTGTCGCGGTCGAGGTTCCGGAGTTCGTCGCTGAACTGGCTCCCGTCGTGGGCGAGCACGGGCTTGTCGTCTAGGCCGTCCTCGACGGCGTTGGCGACCGCCTGCACGCTGCCCGGGATCGAATACGTCGGGTCCATCAGGAACTGTTCGTAGATGTCTTCGACGGAGGTTTCGGAGCGGCTGTCGAGACGGTCGCGGACGATGTCCCAAGCATGGCGCTGGAGGTCGAACGGGTCCGCTTCGGCAGCGGCCGCGATGTTCCCGGCGTCGAGTTCGTCCTCCGCGGCGACGAAGTTCTCAAGCGTCATCTCCGCGGCGTATTCGAACTCGTTGAGCAGGTCGTCGCCGTCGATGACCTCTCCGTACGCGCCCTCCAAGCGGTCGAGGAGGTCGTCCTCGTACTCGCCTTTGAGCTCCGCGATATCCTCGCGTATCTCCTCGCTCAGGTTCTGGTCGTCCTCACGGAGCCGCGCTCCGATGACCTCCCGGGCCTTACTGAGGAACTTCTCCTGCTGGGACGTCGTCGAGATGGTCTTGCCGTTCTTCGGCTGGACGAACACGAGCGTGTTGCGCCACTGGCGGCCGGCGGGCTGGTTCTTGATGATCTCGGCGACGCTGTCGGCGTCCCACGGACCGTTCTTCACGACGACCTTGACGTTCTGACTGTCCGGGACGCTCTCCAGTTCGCCGTCCTCGTTGAACCCGACCGCGGACGAGTTGGAGCCCAACAGGCGTTCGACGGTGTCGCCGATGAGTTCGATCGCCTCCCCCGGCTCGACGTCGCGGGCGGCGTTCCGAATCAGTGACCGCGGGTTCTCGTCCTCTCGGATGACGAAGCGGTCGTCGGACTGCCACAGGTGGTAGACCTCGCCCTGGAGGCGCTCGAGATCGACGATGATGTCGTTGACGCGGTCGCCGGCGTGGAACGTGCCGACGACGATGTCCGACGTCGTCGCGCCCTCGTCGAGACCGGGCGTGAGCGAGTAGATGAGGACCGTGCTGAGGATGTCGCGGCCGTAGTCGATGTCCGCGTCGGCGAGGCGTTCGACGATGTCGTCGTAGCAGCGGTCGGGGCGGGCGTGTTCGACGTTGATGCGGGTGAGTTCGTCGTTGTACTCGACGGCGTCAACCTCACCGTGAGTGATGAGGTCGGTCTGCTGGTGACGGTCAACGAGAACCTTCGCGAAGAGATAGAGCATTCCCCGGGTCGCGCCCGACTCGGTCTCGGCGAAGTACCGCGTCTTGAGCGCGTCGATGAGTTCCGGATGGAACGGGTACGTTTCGTACATCTCGTCACGGAGGCCGTCCGGGAGGTCAACGTAGTCCGTTTCGGCGTAGGCCTCGATGTACTCGTCAACCAAGTCGCGCATCTTCGATTGGTCGATGGAACCGGGCTCGACGAGGCGGTGGCGCAGCACCTCCCGGATATCGACTTGGTTGGACATGTTGACCTCGACGCGCTCCTGGCGGGACAGGATGTCGTGGACATCGGATCCTTCGCGCAGCACGGAGATGATAGCGAAGAGGTTCGTGCGCGAGGTCGCCTCGAGTAGCGCTTGGAGGAAGCCCTTGTTCGCGCTCTTGCGGCGACCCTCGAGTGATCCGAACCAGTCCTCAAGTTCGTCCACGAGGAACGCGACCGTCCGGTCGCCGACGGCGTCGGTGATCGTGTCGATATCAGGGTAGCCGCCGTCCTCGTACTCGGACTCGTCGAGGTCGTAGTCGAGGGCTTCGAAAAGCGGCTCCCACAGGTGCTCGTACTGCTCTTTCTGGAGGGAGACGACGACCGGGAGGGCATCACGCGGGAGCGTATCATCTAGTCCTTCGATGCGACCGTCGGCCCACTCTTCGACAGTTCCCGGGGCGTCGAAGCAGTGATACATCGCCACCATCTGATGGGACTTCCCCGTCCCGTAGGGGCCGTACATCTCGTGGATGCGCGTGTTGTCCTCGCCCTGGATCGTGTCCCGGAGGCGTTTCAGCGAGTCCTCAAGCCCTTCGGTCAGGAGCGTCCGGTCAAAGAAGCGCTCTGCATCAGACTCGAGGGTTCCCGCGTCACTCTCTACGTCGTAGAGGCGAATCTGGCCCTTGACAAGGCTATCCCCCTCCGTGAGCTCCCGACTGAGCGTCAGGGTCTCGTCGATCGTCGTCTCAGGAATGGCGTCCGCACTCATCGTTGTCCGATAAGATGGGGCATCGCCTTATGAATGTGCGACATCTAAACGTCCTGTCGCGGTCAGTACCGATACCAGTGCGGTGATGACCCGGATCTAACGGCGCGATAGAGGATCCGGCCGATAACAGATTATAAGTGTAGCCGGGCAGAAAATCTGCGTGTGATGAGCGCCAGAGAAACAGCGATCTCACAGGAAAGCCTTAGATCGGAATTCATCGAGAAACTCTCTGATCGAAGCGAGGCTGTGAGCATCAACTATCTGCTCAACGAAACCTCCGTCGAGGACCGGAGAGAAGCAAAGCAGGTTCTCCGGACGATGATCGACGAGGGGATGATCTCGACTACTCCTGGTTTCAAATATAAGCTCGCAAGTGACGTTTCTGCGACCGCGTAGCATCGTTTTAGATGACAGCGGACTTTCCTCGTGATCGCCGCCCATCAGATCTCGATCAAGATTTGAGTTCCGGGTACGATCCAGAAAAAGAGTCGGGAAAGAGTGTAAACCGTGATACGGAAGATCAGAGGCGTCCATTCGAGCGAGACCGGGATCGGATCCTGTACAGTCGAGAGTTCCGTCGGCTCAAGGATGTCACGCAGGTCGCTCGCGCGGGTGAGTCATACCTGTATCACGACCGATTGACTCACTCACTGAAGGTCGCACAGGTCGGGCGAAGACTCGCCGAACTGCTTGAGGATTTCTATGAGGACGAGTTCGGGAACCTCGAGAATTATCTCGACCCTGAAGTTGTCGAGACAGCGTGTCTGGCTCACGACATCGGCCACCCACCATTCGGTCACGAGATCGAAGAGCTTCTTGATGACAAAGTGAGGGAAAAGTCGAGTGAAGACGAAGAAGAGGAAAACTGCGAAGACACGGACGGCGACGGAAGAGATGGTGAAAATAAGGGGAGCAACAAAAACCACGACAGTGGGGAACAAGACGAATCAGAGGTACAGGGGTTCGAGGGGAACGCACAATCGTTCCGTGCCGTGACCCGCTTGGGGTCGCATCGCTCGGGTATCGAAGGTATTGATCTGACTAGGGCGACCCTCAACGCCATCCAGAAGTATCCCTGGTCGAGGGCGGCAGACGCCAATACGGACGAAGACACAGACGACAAGTGGGGATACTATCCGTCGGAAGAGGGGTACTTCGATTTCGCGCGAGCTGGGACCGCTGACGGCCGGAACAAGATCCTCGAGGCCGAGATAATGGACTACGCCGACGACCTGACGTATGCGATTCATGACGTCGAGGATTTCTACCGAAGTGGGCTGCTCCCCTTCGACCAATTGCTGCGAGAAGCGGGAGAACTCCGCAATCAGCTCCCGGACGACTTTGGTGAAGACGACGATATCGAGCAGCATACCGACTTGCTCCGATCATATGCCGAGTCGTACGACATGAAACTCCACGATTTCGGCCAGTACATCGACGACGACACAGACGTCGATGCGTCAATCGAGGACGTCCTCTCTTTCTTCGTAGAACTCCGTGATTTTGCGACGGTCGTCGAAGAGTTCTATACGCCATACGAGGGGTCCCAGTCAGAACGCAACCTCCTGAACGAGTTCTCATCGTCTATGATCAGTTGGTACCTTGAGGCGACCGAGGAGGACCCCGACGACAGAGAATACGTCGAACTCGGCGAACACGACGCTGATAGCAATCCGACACTGGTCGTAGACAACGAGCTACGACAGGAAATCGAGATTCTAAAACAGTTGACCTTCTACTACGTCATCAGTAATCCGACCCTCCGGGGACAGCAAAGAGGACAAATTCAGGTCATCGACGAGCTGTTCGAACTGTTGTACGACGAAGCAGCGCCGAACTCGGTCGATACGTCCGCGATACTGGAACCCTATCGTGAACGGCTGAGCAACACCAACGAGGACGACGATCCTGCACGGGCTCGCATTGTAGCCGACATGATCTCGAACATGACCGAGACACAGGCCGTCGAGATGTATGAACGAATGTCAGGGGCGCGGCCCGGGTCCCTTCAGGACACAATTATGCGGCAATAGAGGTCTTCCGAGGCACTATTCGTCACGGAACTCGGCCAGCGAGGTATCGACGCCGATCATCTTTAGGTACGTCTCGTCGCCGGTCGCTTCTGCCAGCCCCTCACAGAGTTCTCGGAGTTCGTCAGCGTCCCACCGGTCGAAGTATTCGCTGATTGACCTTCCCTGCTCGAAGCGATAGCGGAGGAAATGGGCCTTGTCAAGCGTGGTGAGGTCGCCGTTGTCCTCTTCGACCTTGCTCTGGACGTACGCTTGGCGCTTCTCGTCGTCCCACTGGGTGAGGACGAAGTCACCATTATCCAACCGGAACAACTGCATCTCCTTCATCTGCTCCTCGGACGCATCCGACCGCTTGAGGTGCTTGTTCAGGTCGTTGTACGTTGCGTCATTTACGTCGAGAAGATCTCGATAAACATCTTGCTCACCTCGGTCGTTGTCCTGGATAATGCCGTAAATCTCATCGACGACATCCTTCGCGGACATCAACTCCCCGGCGCGGTGGACCTCGCCGTGGTGCTTAGAGTACTCCTGGAAGCACTTCCCCATCTCAATGACGCCGATGTCTCCGCCGGCGAGTTCCCGATTCTCTTCGAGTGTTTCACGGGTTTCTCTGGCCGTTCGTACGATGCGGCGGCGTAGCGAATCCCACGAAATCGGCTGTCGATCCTCTGTGGGACGTGCGACGATAACGATATCGAACGCGACGGCTTCGCCACCGATGAATTTGGTCAGGTCAGAGTTGATCGGATACGTCGCCGTCACTTCGAAGTCATTCTCACAGAGCGATTCGAGGAGTTCGCCCCACGACTCTTCATCGCTGTGATGGTACGTGAATGCGAGCATCCCGTCACTCTTGAGAGCCTCGTTGATTACAGCGAGCGCCTCACCCATCTCGTGTTCGAAGTCCTCTGCGGTCTTCCCCAGGTACGGATTAGTCACAATTGAGTCCGCTCGCGGCGTCTTCTCTTGGTCGAAACCCGGATACTTGTCTTCAAGTAGAATCTTCTGCCAGACGTAGAAGTAGTCCGCTACTTCGGAGTAAATGATGTTGTCGTAGTACGGGGGGTCAGTGATCACAGCGTCGTACTCGTCAGTGGCATCGATGAGCCGCATATCACCTTGGTAGACTTCGGAACCGTTGCCAATTGGTTGGGCAAACTCTGGCGTCTCCTTCGTCTCCCCATCCTCGACGTACCGTTCCGTCGGTGCATTCGCGTACTCAACGCCTCGAATAACCATATCCCATATGTTACGGAACGTTCCCCGGCCGAACTCGGTCCCCCAGAGATTCCCCTCGATCATATCGTTCTGGGGCGGGAACGCCTTCATACGGGCGAGCGCGGATTCGACCTTGTTGGCCGAGTAATTGTACATCGTCAGAAGGTTGTAGGATAGGAGCGAGTCCGAGAGCGCCAGCAGGAGGTAATCACTGGACTTCCCGTCGATACGATCAATGGCCTGCATCATCTTTGCCAGATTGAGAAGCTGGCGCTCGCTGAACATGTCTGTCCACTTCTCGATTCCATGCTGGAACACGTCGTTTCCACTTATCGCTGAAGCCGCCGTGATAGCGCCCTCCGGAATCTGCTCATCAGGTACGTAGTCGTGTAAGTCCGTTCGAGTTTCCCACTCCCGCTTCGCTTCCTCAACGAGGCGTTCATCAGCGGGGTCTGGTTGTTTGTAACCTTTGTACGAACTCTTCTCCAACCCTTGTTGGTCGCAATGTTCGCAGTAGTACTCGACGGCGTAGAGCCGTTTCTCCGGCGATCCCTGATCAGCAATAGCGTCAGTGATGGATTCTTTCTGGCCACACTCCGAGCAGTGGTAGTAACCGCCACGGGTGACCGGTCCATCTTCGGGGACAAACTCGTAGTTGCATTCGTGACAGTGGCTCTCCTCGTGCCAATCCTCACTCAGGGTCACCGTTCCGCAATCCGGGCAGAATACGTAGTATTTCCCATCGTCTTCGTACCGCCCGGACGCAACACGGTAGTCCTTCAGGAGTGAAACTGTGTGTCCGCAGGAGACGCAGTCGAGTTCCTTGACCCAGAAATTGTACATCACGTCGGCGTCGTGGTCACCGTTCGGGCAGGGCGTACGGTAGTATTCGAGGATTTCCTCTGCTACGTCGTCTTTCAATCGCTCGAAGGCCTGTTGTAGTTCGTCAACATCGACTTGCCCGGCTTCGAGCTGCGTCTTTGTCACGAACCACGCGACGGGGTTTAGATCCATCCCGCGGGACTTCACCCCGAATCGTGACGCTTCGACGAGCGACGTCCCGCCACCCATGAACGGGTCCAGAATCTTCTTGTCCTTGATGCGGACGTCCTTCGGATAGAAATCCCACAGCGATTCGGGATCGTCCATATCCACATCGCCGATCGCCTCGACGAGATCGTACTCGTCCAGTCCGGTACTCCCCAGCTGTTGGTTCTCACCGGGCTCGTACACCTCGACGTCATCCGCGGTCGTATTCTCGTCGAGGAGCGAGTATAGCGAGATGGCACGGAACAGGCAACCCGGGCGGCGTGCCCACCACTTGTGCATCGTGTAAATGGGGCGGTAGTACTGTTTCGCCCGAGTCTCTTTCTCGGCTATCTCGTTCACCCGCTCGATGGGAAAACCGCGCTCAATGGGCAGCGAGGTGTCCTCGTCCCCGCCAGTCCGTCCGTCGCGGGTCATCGATACTGACCGGGAGTTGGACGATTTGAGTTTGAATCCGCGCCCGGAACACGGTTTCTCGACGAATTCGCGGACGACGTGCACAATATCCGCTGCGCATTCCTCAGCGGATAACGGCGAAATCAGCAACGGGCTTTAGATCGCACAGATCCCGGCTGACCAGTTCCCGTAGATTTTTGCGCCTCATTGAGCAACCACGTTACAATGATGGATCGCCGTCAAGCAAAGAGTCAGACACTAGACTTCCCTCAAGAAGAGAGAGTCACGTCCCCACAAGTGAAGAATGCGCAGCGGGTAGTACTCTACTGAGGTCTCCGTACGGCGAAGCAGTAGACCCTACGAGTGGATATCACTGAGCGCACGGCGTGTCATCGCCCCGTCGATATTGAGGTACTGGCGCGCGGTTGCGAGATCCTCCCACCCGAACATCGACCGGAAGGCGGCCAGTTCGAGCCCGCGAGATGCATGATACGACGCGGCCGTCGCCCGAAGCCCGTGTAGAGATGTCGAAGTTCTATCGAGCGAGCGCGCACATTCGAGCGCGGCGTCGAGTCGCCGCTGTAGCGTCGAAAACGAATACGGCCAACCGCCGTACTCGTTGGCGAGTGACTCGACGGCGAGCTCCACCCGCGCGGAGAAGTGAAACGGGATCGGACGGGAGGCCGCGTCCGTCTTCGGCTGCCAGTACTGCTCGGCGATCTCGTCGAACGACGCCTCTTGGTCGTGGCGTATCCGCTGCTCGACGGCCTGTCGGCAATAGCCACAGATCTCGCCATCACGGCCATCCCGACAAGGAGCGTGATCGGGGACGTGAACGATCTGGCGCTGCCGATCTACCCAAGACTCGTCGAAGTGTGTGAGTTCTCCCGGCCGAAAGCCGAGCCGCCCCCCTAGCAGGATGACCGCGTGAGCTTCGAACCGTTGAGTCTCGTCGTCGATTCGACGCGCGCCATCGAGAAGTCGTTCGAAGTCCCGTTCCGTGAGCGCTTTCTCGCGTGTCGGAGCCATAACGCCCGATACTCGGATTCCGAAACTGGAAGTGCCGAAGTCCGGGCTCGGGATTACTCTTCGCCGAATTCCGCCAGCGAGGTATCGACGCCAATCATCTTCAGGTACGTCTCGTCACCGGTTGCTTCCGCCAGCCCCTCGCAGAGTTCCCGGAGTTCGTCCATGTCCCAGTCTTCGAGGTACTCGCTGGTGGACTTCCCCTGTTCGAAGCGGTAGCGGAGGAAGTGTGCCTTGTCCAGCGTGGTGAGGTCGCCGTTGCCCTCTTCGACCTTGCTCTGGACGTACGCCTGGCGCTTCTCGTCGTCCCACTTGGTGAGGACGAAGTCGCCGCCCTCCATACGGAACAGCCGCATGTCCTTCATCTGCTCCTCCGACGCGTCCGACCGCTTGAGGTGCTTGTTCAGGTCGTTGTACGTCGGGTTCGACTCCTCGAGCAGGTCCCGATAGATGTCCTGTTCGCCGCGGTCGTTGTCCTGAATGATGCCGTAGATTTCATCAACGACCTCCTTTGCGGACATTACATCGCCGGCACGGTGAACCTCACCGTGATGCTGAGAATACTCTTGGAAACACTTCCCCATCTCGATGACACCGATATCCCCACTTGCGAGTTCTCGATTCTCTTCCAGTGTTTCACGGGTTTCTCGTGCGGTTCGGACGATTCGGCGCCGGAGCGAATCCCATGAGATCGGCTGGCGACTTTCTGTTGGACGAGCAACAATAACGATATCAAAGGCGACTGCTTCCCCTTTCATAAATTTGTTCAGGTCAGAATTGATGGGGTACGTAGCGGTGACCTCGAATCCCGTTTCGCAGAGGGACTCAAGCAGTTCTCCCCAAGATTCAGAGTTACTATGGTGATACGTGAAGGTCACCGTTCCATTCTCTTTCAACGCCGTGTTAATACGGGAGAATGCCTGTTTTAGCTCTGACTCAAACTCTTCACTACCCTTGTTTGAAGCCGGATTCACAACGATACTCTCAGCACGTGGGGTGTGTTCAGGCTCGAAGCAATCGTACTCTCCTTCAAGCATTGGCTTTAGCCAAACATAGAAAAAATCAGAGAGTTCAGAGTAGAGTATATTATTATAGTACGGCGGATCAGTTATCACCGCGTCATATTCATCTTCAGCCTCAATGAGGCGCATATCCCCTTGGTGGATAGTGGTGTTCTTTCCGAATGGTTGGCTGAATTCTTCTGTTTCGTGTGTTTCACCGTCTTTCACGTAGCGTTCTGTAGGTGAATTCGCATATTTCACCCCCCGCTTCACCATTTCCCAAATAGACTCGAAAGTGCCTCGTCCATATTCTGTTCCCCATACATTTCCCTCGCACATCTCTCGAGGCGGATCAAACGAGTTGGATTTGAAAATATTCACAATCTTGTTGTATGAGTAATCGTAGCCAACCATCATTGAATTTGTGCGAAGTGTCCCAGATAAGGTCAGCAGAAGGTATTCCTTCGTATTTTGATCGTCAATATCGTTGATGGACTTAAGAAGTTTAGCAAGAGCCAGAAGCTGCCTGTCATTAAACATATCTGTCCATTTTTCGATCCCATGCCGAGGTAGATTCCCGTTTCCGGGCATAGTCCCATCAAATTGGGTTGCATCGGTCTTCCACCCGGGGCGAATTGACTTGTTCGGAACGAACTCACGAAGAGATTCAGAGTTCTTCCATTCTTGTTCAGCCTCCCGATAGCGCTCTCTATCTCGCTCTGAAGCTGATTTATAACCTTTCGTAGTTGACTTCGATGCACCCTGCTGGTCACAATGCCTACAATAATATTCCAAAGCGTAAAGTCGTAGATCGAACTCTTCCCCCTCTTCAATCTGTTCAGTGATAGAATACTTTTGACCGCATTCTGTACAGATATAATCCCCGTAATCGACGTTCCCCTGCTCAGGCACAAACTCGTACCCGCATTCTTGACACCCACATTCTTCACGCCAATCATCGACTAAAATAACTGAATCGCAGTCAGGGCAGAGTACGTTATATTTATCGTCATTCTCATACCGTCCCTTCCCGATACGGAGATCTTGATGTAAGGGAATGGTGTGCCCGCAGGAACGACAATCAATTTCTTTCACCCAAAACGAATACATCACATCAGCATCGTGATCACCGTGAGGACAGTCCGTCCTGTAGTACTCGAGAATTTCGTCGGCTACGTCCCCTTTGACCTGTTCGAACGCTGATTCAAGTTCTTCGACATCAGTTTCACCCGATTCAAGTTCCTTCTTAGTAATGAACCATGCAACTGGGTTGAGGTCAATACCGACCGAATCTACGCCGAAACGGGATGCCTCGCCCAATGACGTTCCACCACCCATAAACGGATCCAGAATCTTCTTATCCTTTATCCTGACATCTTTCGGATAAAAGCCCCAGAGAGGTTCTGGATCGTCCATATCGACGTTGCCAATCGCCTTGATAAGGTCGTCCTTGTCCAATCCATTGTTCCCGAGTTGCTGATTCTCTCCCGGCTCGTATACCTCAACGTCATCTGCGGTCGTGTTTTCGTCGAGAAGTGAGTATAGGGAGATGGCACGAAAGAGACAGCCAGGCCGGCGTGCCCACCATTTATGCATAGTATAGATCGGGCGATACCATTGCTTCGCTCGCCCTTCTTTTTCGGCGATTTCATTGACACGCTCAATGGGGAACCCGTCTTCAATAGGGAGATCGGGACGCGCTTCTTCCCGTTCGCTCTGTTCCTGTTGAGACATTAGTTGTACCACTCTATCCGGACGAGCCATATAAAAATGCGGAACAGCGCGGCGTCGAGAGCGACCAAGCAGAAGAATAACGAACCGGAGGAGATACTTTCGAGATATGACCTTCCCTGTAAACCCAACTGCGGACGATGTGTCTCCAGTGAATCTTTTGTTGGAGCTCCCCTCTCATGCTGCGCTCCACCGAGCGCTTGCCGCGGCCGACATCGAAAGCGAACTCGGCGACGATGACGATCCCGAGCAGTTCCTCGATGAACTCTCACAGGTCGAACTCCGCCAAGCGGCTGCCCAGGCGCGCTACGCGGCTCCACAAACGGTCCACTACTTCCGACTATCCGGGCTGACAAACATGTCTCCGTCCGAACTCGCCGACCTCACCGACTCCGGAGGATTCGGCGGGCAAGTTCGCGCGGTTGAGGAGCTGCACGACCGCGTGTACGTCGTGTGTAGCGTCCCGGAGGACGGAACGCAGGCACAGCTTTCCGTGTCGGAGGACGCGCGCGTCACGACTGTCGCCACCTTCAACCCAGGAACGAACCTTCTCGCGGTCCGGGCAGACGATAGTGATCTCGCTGCGGGAACCGTCCAGGCTCTCCGAGATCACCCTGACCTGTCCGAGTGGACTTCCGTCTCGTTCCGCGACGACGGGTTTCGGGGGCGGTTCGAGGACGCCGCCGTCGCTGCGTACGAACAGCTGTCTCTCTCAGTGACGTCCGTCGAGGCCGGAACAGAGCGTATCGACGTCACCGGCGAGGAACGGGGTGATTCGGGACGCGCGGACGTACGTGGAGACGAGGTAGTTGACGACCTGCTCTCCAGAAGTGACACGGAACGGCGTACTGCGCAGGTGCGACTCAGCCTCCGGACGGCCGATACGATTCCTCCGAATCCGACTGTCCGCATCGACTTCGACGAGAGCTCCGTTGAGTTCCGCCAATGGGTTCCGGAGCGGACGCTGATACAGCTTGACTGCGTGATTCAGGACGCTGAGTGAGCGGTGACGGGTTGCAGGAGTGGGTCACTCTCGGGGAGGGCGGGGTGGATCTGACAGGTCTCAGGAAATGGTGGTTGGTCAGGCTTACGTCGATTCCCTGGAGCGAGCAGATTTAGTTCGGACTCTCAGGAAACGATTGGGGTGAAGAGTCCCCCTGTACTCTCCGGAAGCAGCGCGGAGTGACCAGGGTGAAACTACGCACAAGCCCTGATTCGAGAGTTACCAAGAGAAGTCTCGCTGTTGCCCGTCAATTATGTCGTAAACGGTCCACTCCGACCCCATCATGTCCTGCTTTCCTCTTGCGTTGAGGACCAACGGCCCGGAGGAGTGGTAGACGTCTGAATTCCCGTTCGTGTCGTTGCTGTCAAAATCAGATGGCGCAGTAGTCACGATACGAGCGTTCGGAGAGCCGTAGCGCCGGCGATAGACGTAGTCGATGTCGTTCAAGAGATCCTCGACCTGCTGCGGTTCCCAAGCGTAGCTTCGCTGATAGAGTTGGACTTGTAATTTTGCGTCCGAGAAGATCTATGAGACTGTTTTTGACCCGCCTTCGGCATGTATGCAGGTCTTTTAAATGCCGACGAAATGAATTCCTGTACCGACGGAGGACCAACACCCCACCTACGAACGTATGCCCGCAGGTTTCTACGCCGCACTCGCTACTTCGGCAAGCGTCTTTATCGGGATTCTGACCGCCCTCTTAGTCAGTAACCTCTCGAATCTCAAGGCCGAACGCCACTGGATCAACCGCCGGCTTGAGGAGATCGACGCCAAGCTTCGCGGTCTCGATAGAGAACAGACCGATATCGAGGACAAGACGCACAATATTGACGAGCCTCGGTATGTCGAAAAACCCCGGTTCTCACCGGAACGGGAGTTCTATCGCGAGTCAGAAGAGTCACAGACGGCGAACGTTCAAGCCGACATCCAGAGCGCCAGACGGCATAATCGAAACCATCGCCGCTGGCTCCAGCTGCGGAGTCGACGGGAAGCACTCACCGACGAACGACAGCGACTCGTGAGCCGTTATGAAGCTCTTGACCCAGCGAATGTAACAGGAACTCTCAAAGCGAGTGTGATCGCGATTCTCTTGGCGGTCGTTGTGCCTTCACTCGCGTACCTCCTTCGTGTACTGGGACTAGCAACTGAGTTCGGATCAGCGAGAGTGCGCTTGATTGCTGTGTTCGCAGCGTGGGTGTGTGGTCTCAGCTACGTATTCCTACACCTCTATCGAGAAATTTCGGAGGTATCGGACGAGTCACCCAAGCGGTCAGTGGATGATGACACGACGGACGCGGCGGACGAGAATCAGCCGGTCTAACGGTGAACTAAGTGGAAGGATAGAGTGGTCCCTGATAGAATGCCACCTGAGTGGGGCGCTGATGTGCGCCCACTAATCAAAGATGGAGTCCAAGCCGTCATCGAGCAGCACTCCGACGTGGATGTCGATCCACCAACACGGACGTTCAATCAGCTGAGTACTGGCGGGTTTATGCAGAACACCGAGGAAGTCTCGGCTCCAGCTCCCGGTGATCTCTTCGACGACAGGGATCTCTTCGATACCCTCTATGCTGGTGAATTTGCAGAGGCGGCCCAAGTCATCTACGATCAGCTCTCGGATCCTCCCGACGACGATCAGTTATCCGAAGCCAACCGTGTCGAGTCTATCGAACGGGGACTGTTCGAGTTCGTCGGGGTCGTGTTGAACTACGCCGGCGAGTTTCAGTTCGACGAGGATGCCTTCACAGCTGCCTTCGAGGAGCAGTTCGAGCCCCGGTTCACCGATCGAGAATACTCCCGATTCCTGCTCGTTCTGAAGAACACCTCCATCGAGCCAGACATCAAGATCGACCTCGAAACGGAGATCCAAGGTAGCCCGGACTATCTGGGACCATACGCCGTTGACACCCTCCGGATTCGTCCCTTAGACCGCTTAGAGGAAGCTGGAATCGCGACGCACGAGGCCCCGGGGACGAGCGTCCTCGAGCCAGTCGAGACGCTCGATGCAGGCGGCCCGAACGCAGCACTAGAAATCGGTCTCCGACGCCGGCGGCCCTATCGAGAGATAGCTCGCGAAATCGATGACACCGAAATCAGCCCCTGGGAACGTCCCGACTTCGACGTCACACCGGCCGACGTCTATCCCTGGCAGCAGCTGACCGAGGTGATCGAGTATCTCGCGGCGAGCGTTCGTCGGTGTCTGCGGCTTCTCTGCCCGTTAGGAATTGTTGGATACGAGAAGGGCTACAACGTGGTTCCGGGCTGGGAAACGTACCACGGGATTTCGACACCGGTCACTTTCGAGCTCGAATTCGAGTGTCCAAGTTCGACGACAGGAACGCATATCGCTGAAGATCGTGCCCTGGAGATTCCTCGGCTGTGGAGGGATCATCGACATCGAATCGCCCCTGGGCATGACAAGTTTCAGAACCCGCTGGCCCGGTTCGAGCGAATGTTCAGCCGGGAGTCCCTCGAGGATCAATTAGTCGATTGTGTCGTTGGCTGCGAAACGACCGTGCTGAAAGGTGGCTCCCCTGGTGGGAATAGATATCGCCTCGGTGTTCGGACGGCAGTGCTTCTGGGTGAGCAGAACGCTCGCAATTGGTCGTCAAAGCGGATAGGAGAGTTCTTCAGAACACTGTATGACTACCGTAACAAGGTCGTACACGAGGATACAACACTCCCAGACGAACCGAGCGATGGTGAGTGGATTACAGTCGAGGACGAGGAATTCCTTGCTAGCACGTTCCTCATCCGTGCTCGCGAACTCTATGCGGATCTCATCTTGGAGTACCTTGATTTAATTGTACCTCAGGATGCGTCCATCGAGGATGTCAACGAACAGATTGACAACCGGACACTTGAGAACTGCACAGAGATTCGCGAACAGCTGTTCTAAATTCGTCCATGCCCGATTGGAACAGCATGTATTTCAGCGGGCTGTTGACATATTTGGTGTTGCTGAGTATTTCTCGCTAATTCGGTTTTCTCGCCAAAAGTGAAGTGAGGCGGACCTCTTGTTGAGTAGTATTCGATGAATAATACGCTTCTAACTGGTTCCAGACATTCACGTTTGGAACAAGCTGCCTTTGAACGGGCGGACAAGGTGGCTGATGACCTTCTTGGTTCAATCCTCTACATAACGCGGAACGACGCTCGCCGGAGTATGGTCGAGGACCGCTGGGCCGCTTCGCACGAACCTCTCCGTCTTCGTGCCGAGACGCTCGATGCGGTCGTTCGTGACTGGTACGAGGACCTCCAGGGCCCGGTTCAACCCCTCTCCGGGCAGTTGAATCGCCGACTGGCGGAGTACGCGCTTGACAGAACGACAGCCGAAACAGATGGCGCACTCGCCGGCGAACCGGCCTCTGCCGCCCTCGCTGATTCGTTCAGTAGTCGCTTCTCACTCTTCGACGACGCCGGCGTCGGTACCGCTGACGCGCTCGTAGCGGAGTTCGAGGGCTCCGCTCTCGATGACCGTATCGCGACAGCCACTGTCGACGCGTACCGACACTACCGGAATCTCCACGCTGACTACGTCGACGAGTGGGTCTGTACCCGGGGAGAAATGTTCGACGCCGTGGCGACGGCGGAGCAGTCACTATCGGCGCTCTCCACGGAACTGGATGTCGTCGTCCTCTCCGGGTATCACGAGTTCCGCCCCGTCGAACGCCGCCTCATCGAACGCCTCGCCGACGAACTTCCGTTGATCGCACTACTGCCGCTCCATCAGGATGGCCGGAGCGGAGTCGACGCCGTTGCGGAGGACGCCTTGGAGGTCTACGACGCACTTGACTTTGAAACAGTGGAACTCGAGCCCGTCGACGAGTCAGGGCGGGCTTTCGGAACGATCACCGAGTCGCTCTACCGCCCGGATCCCCACACCGTCCCTGCTCCAGACGCGCTCCGGTGGCGTGAACTCCCGACGCCCGAGCGCGAGATTCGCTTCGTCGCTCGCGAGCTCCGGACTGAGTTGGCCAATGGTCGCGATCCCGACGACCTGGCTGTCGTCGTCCCCGGGACCGAGGCCCATTCGGGGTACGTCGAGGACACGTTCGATACGTTCGACATCCCGCACGTCACGACCGCCGCCTCACAGCTGAACCGGACGTTCGCCGGGAGCGTCGTCCACGACCTCCTGAACCTCGCCGAACCGGATCCACGCGCAGAGGACCTCACGTCGCTACTGGCGAATCCGCTGGTCGATATCGTCGATAGCGACCAGGCCAACGCCATTACGGCAGCTGCCCGCCGGCGCGACACGGTTTCGGTGTCACCGCTCCTCAACGATGTCGACGATGAGGCAGAGGTGCTGATCCAGGATCTGCTAGCTACACTCGAGACGCTCCGAACGGGGAACGTTGAAGACGCAATCGAGACGCTCCGCCGGCTGTTGGACGCCAAGTTCGATCTGGAAACGGCGACGGAAGACTACGCTAGCGGTGCCGAGCAAGCCGTCGAACAGCGAGCCTACGACCTCGTAGACGAGGTCCTCTCCTCGTTCGAGTCGCTGGCGGCGGTCAATAGCGATCTCTCCCCGTTGGCACTGTTCACCCGTGCGTTCGATGGTGTTCCGATCCGGGTTCCGCAGCGCGCTGCTGGCGGTCACGTCGAAGTGATGGGGTTGCTCGACGCCCGGATGCGCTCGTTCGAGAAGGTGTTCCTCGTGGGACTGACGAGCGAGCACTTCCCGGTGACGCCGGAACGCCCGGCCTTCTTCGAGGAGATGACCGACGCCCATCCGCGGTTCGACACTGGCGACGAGCGCCTCCGGGGGCGCTATCTCTTCGCGACGCTGCTCGCGAACGTTGACGAACTCACGATCACCACCCCAGAGACGGGCGACGACGAATCCGCCGTCGTCCGGTCGCCGGTCCTCGACGAACTCCAGCGCGTGACTGGCATCGACCCCGAAGACGGCGTCGACGATCGCGTGGGCTCTCGCGAAGACCTCCAGCGGCACGTCGCTGCAACGGCCGACCGGCGTGCGGCAGTCAGCCGCGCCGGCGACCGAGGTGATCTCTCCCCCGAGCAGACCAAGCGCACGGACCGGGGACTCCACTGTGCGGCCAACAGGGGAACGGCTGGCCTCTCCGACCACGACGGCGTGTTGGATCCCGAGACAGTCGATGAGGTATACCCTCCGTCGGAGCGGGAACCCTACAGCGCGAGTCGCATCGAGCGATACGTCGAGTGTGGGTTCAAGTTCTACGCTGACGAAGTACTCAGAATCGAGGATCCGGATGACGTCGAGGTCGTCCCTACGCCGCTCGAAACCGGATCGTACGTCCACGATGTCCTCGAACGGTTCTTCGCCGATCTACAGGACGAGGCCGAAGACGGTGTTGACCTCACCGCGTTTGACCGGGACGAATTGGCCGCCCATCTCCGCGAGATTGCCGTCGATGAACTTCGAGACGCTGACTTCGAGTACGACGGCCTGTTCTATGAGCAGTGGAAGGCGGAGATGTTCGCGGGCCTGGGTGAGGGCGAGAGCGCTCCGTACGAGGCCGGGAGCAAACCTCACGACGCGCCGGAACAGGGGCTGTTCGCTACCTTCCTCGACAACGAGCTCTCGCGGGACGGCGCCGGCCGCCCACACCTGTTCGAAGCCCCGTTCGGCGAGGGGCTTCCCGACTCGGATGCTGGGCCGTTCACAGTTGAGCGACCGGACGGCTCGACTGTCTCGATTCGGGGATACATCGACCGCGTTGACGTGAGTCGGGATGGCGAACAACCGACGCTCACGCTCTACGACTACAAGACTGGTCGAGCACCGTATATGACGAAGACGACCGGCGGCACGAAGTTCCAGCTCCCCATCTATCTGCTCGCTGCGGCCAACGTCGTCGACGGGGATCTGTTCGAGCAGGGAACGCTTTCAGCGACGTACTATCAGGTGCGACCCCCCAACGACCTCAAGGTTCCACGCGGGGTCGAGTCGAAGTTCGATTCAGAGGTCGAACTTCGCCGCTTCCTGAACGATATCGTTCCGGAGTGGTTGGGCCAGATCGACGAGGCAATCGGCAACGGACGGTTCCATACGACGCTCCTGTCCGCCCGCGGTGCGAACTGCCGGTACTGTGACTACCGGCGGGCGTGCGATGTCCGCCATCACCGCAAGCGGGAGTTCGTCGACGAGGTCCACGAGGATGATGCTGCGTACGTTCCGCTCCGTGTTCGCGACGACGAGGACATTGAGGCGGTGATGAGCGATGACTGAGGAATCCGAGGAGATTCAGCTCACTGAGGAACAGGAGGACGCGCTCATCCAGGGCCGGAACGTCGCGATCACTGCCGGCGCCGGGACAGGGAAGACGACGACGCTCACCGAGCGGTACGTGACGATACTGGCCGAGAATCCATCGCTCACGCCGGAGAATATCGTCACGATTACCTTCACGCGAAAGGCTGCTGCCGAACTGACCGAGCGCGTTCGCGAAGAGGTCTACGACCGACTCGAGGCCGCTGACTCGCCGGCGGCGTATCAGCGCTGGCGAAACGTCCTCGACGATCTGGAGGACGGCTACGTCCACACTATTCACGCGTTCTGTACCCGGCTCTTGCGAGAACGGGCTGTCGAGGCTCCGGTCCCGCTCGGCTTCGACGTGCTCGACGAAGACGGCGCTGCGACACTCCAACGCGAAGCCGTGACGGAGTTCCTCGAACGCAACCAGGACGATGACGACGTGAAGCTCCTTGCTCAGCTCTGGGGCCGTGACCAGTTGGTCGATGTACTCACTGGATTACTCGATGAGCGCCCTCAGAGCGAGTCTGTCCTTGAGGCGTGGCGTTATGCGGAGGTCGACGACTACGTCGATATCTGCTGGGAGGTCGTTTGTGATCTCGACGCTGCCGACGCTCGACAGACGCTGTATGCGGACGGACTCCTTGACCAGCTACGCACGGTTGCGGGCCGTGTCGACCGCGAGGCCGCTATCGCCGACGAGGACGGCCTTCGGTCCTACCGGGCCTTCTCCGAGGTCGCGACGACACTCCCTGACGACCCCCAGGAAAGCGATCCCCGCGACTGTCAGCGCGCAATCCTCGAGCTGTACGAGGCCTGTGAGAAGAAGAACGGCGGCCTGTACAGCAGTTCGGGATACGTTGTCGGTGACCGGGACGACTGGGGTGAGTACGGAGATGTCTATGACGACCTGAAGGACGCCATCGACGCGACCATCGCGGCCGTCGAACCGCACGAAGACGCCGTTGAGACGACGCCCGGGGAACTGGAAGCGAATAGTGCTCACTACGCGCTCGCTCTGCTTCGGGTCTTCGACGACGTCCTCGCAGCCTACACAGCCGAGAAGGATCGCCGCGATACGCTCGACTTTCCCGACGTGATCGAGACGACCCTCGAATTCCTGCGAGCCAACGACGCGGTCACGGAGCGGCTTCGAGAGCAGTATGCGGCCGTGATGGTCGACGAGTTCCAGGACACGGACCCGCGCCAGTGGGAGTTAGTCAAGCTCCTCACGGGCGTCGACGAGCAGACGGCGTCGAACGTCTTCCTGGTCGGCGACGAGAAACAGAGCATCTACGGATTCCGTGGCGCCGACGTGACGACGTTCGGGGCGGCGAGAGCAGAACTTCAGGCCGTCAACGAGGCCCGTGGGGTTGACCACGTTCCCGGCAGCGATGCCGAGAGTCCGACCACGCTCGAACTCTCCGGAAACTTCCGGACGCTGGACGAGCCGTTATCGTTCCTTAACGAACTCTTCGACCACCTGTTCAAGCCGGAAGGTGACGACCACCTCCCCTTTGAAGCGCCACCACAGGACCTGACCACTGAGCGCGACCAGGTAGAGGACATCGAGGGACTGACCGGGAGCGTCGAGTATCTCGCTGTGCCCGACGACGCCGATACGGCAGCGGAGCTCTTTGGGGACGACCATCCGGTTGCCGAAGGTGCGCTTGATCACACAATCGAGGCCGAGGCCCAAGCGCTCGCTGCTCGACTGACCCACCTGTTCGACGATCCGCCGCAAGTCCAAGACCCCGATACAGGTGTCCATCGCGATGCTACGCCGGACGACACGGCAATCCTCCTCCGGCGCCGAACCCATCTAGATCGGTATCAGCGTGCTCTCGAGGAGTACGACATCCCCTACACTGTCGTCGGTGGCGTCGGGTTCTACGATACGCCTGAGGTCCAGGCGCTCACGAACCTGCTTCGGGTACTCGGTGATCCACAGGACGATGTCTCCCTCTACGGGGTGCTTCGGTCGCCGCTGTTCGGATTCGCGGATGATCGCCTTGCACCGGCTGTCGCAGAGGCTGATTCAGTATGGGATGCCCTCGCCGAGACGGACGATCCTCAACTCGCGGACGCATTCGACCTTCTCACAACGTGGCGGACCCTCAGCGGTTGTGCGACGCCGTCCGAGGATGGCGTCCTCCCGTGGAACCGCCTGCTGTCCCGTGTGATCGACGACACCGGGTATCTGGCGAGTGTGAGTGCTGACGAACGCGGTCGACAGGCCGTCGCGAACGTCGAGAAGTTCCGTGATCAGGTCCGCACCTGGAGTGAGAACGGCGTTCACACCGCTGCCGGGTTGCTCCACCGGATCGACCGCCAAGCCGAAATCGACCCCCGCGAGGGGGAGGCCGATATTCCTGGTGACGCTGAGGGCGTTCGGATCATGACGATCCACTCCGCGAAAGGACTCGAGTTCCCGATCGTCACCGTTCCTGATCTCGGAAGCGATCTCAACTTTGGGCGGTCGGTCGACGACCATGGATACGTTCGGCTCGTAGACGGGACTGATGACGCGCCACCGCTGCCGGCGGTTGGTGGGCCGAATCTGAATGATGCGTTCTCGATTGAGAAGACGGCAGTCCACGAGTACGCCAACCGACAGTCGTTGCCCCAGGAGCGAGCGGAGTCGAAGCGACTTCTCTACGTTGCATGTACGCGGACTCGAGATCATCTACTGCTCTGCGGAACCCACAAGATCGACGTCGACGAATCCGGCACTATCCAGCTTGACGAGCCAGCGGCCTTTGACGAGGCCGATCGGTGGCGAGACTGGCTTCAGCCGGCACTCCTCGATGGCACTCTCCTCACCCGAGCAATTCGGGAGGAGCGAGCCCTTGGAGAGATCGGAGAAGCCAGCTATACGATTCAGAGTCCGCCGCGTCCGGTCGCCTGGAATACTGACGACGATGCTGTGGATTCGGCACCGGAGATCTCGATTCCTGAACCGCCATCGTTGGCACCGGCAAAACGGATCGCAGCCACGACGCTCGTTAATGCGGTGGCGGATGCATCTTCGGACGGGCACAGTTACTCTCAGCGTGAAGAGTCGGTCGGGTTGAGTCCAACGACGTTTGGAACGGTGGTCCACCGGATCAACGAACTCCGTCCCTCGAGAGACGAGTGGACAGCCCTGATTCGACGTCTGAGTCGGATGAATGGTGAGGAACCGACGGAATCAGACCTCCACGATGCTGTTGAGCACGCCGCTGATGCGGTGGAATTTGTGAATCAGGTCGAGGCGAATGCCCAGCTCCAAGCGGTCTACGATGAATACTCTGTTGTCGCCCGAATTGATGGGTCTCGGATTGTCGGTGATATCGACCGGCTGCTCGTTACGCCAGAGGCCTACCACATTATTGACTACAAGACAAACGACCTTTCATCGACGACATCGACTGAACTCGCAGAGCACTATCGACCCCAGATGCTTGCGTATGCCCTCGCACTTCTACAACACGACCAGAGTCGGGACGTACGAGCGTCACTTCGGTTTACTGACGCTGGCGTAGAAGAGCGGTTTAATTGGGGCCTGGATCAGATAGCGGATATTCAATCGGAACTTCGCCCGATGATGGACTTAGTGGAGTGATCATCCGACTATTCGACAATCAAGTGTTCGCAGAATAGTCTATAGCCACTACTAACGCTCAATCCAATCTATTCACCTGTTCTCTCAGATACTCCTGAAGGGCGTCGACCGTTTGTTCTGAAACAGCTGAGGCCCCGAAGTCGCTCCGAAATCCGTGCTTGAGTTCGTCGCTCTCCAAGATTTCCAGTCCACGCTCAAGCTGCTTCCGTAACGCATCGTCGTCCCCTCGCCGTAGGTGGGGCGTGACAGCGTCAAGGTCGATCTCTTCTGCCACTGCCAGGACGTCCCGAAGGTCTGTTTCACGGCCGCTGTGGAGTTTTGCCGCGACGAGGACTGCCCCATCGATAACTCTGGCAGTCGTCGTCACCGTCCCCCCACTCACCTCCTGCTGGTGGCTGTGGTCGTATAGGTAGTCGAACGACCACTGTGCCTCTGTTTGGCGACACCCGAGTCCGTTCACCAGAAGATCGAAGCCGATCGGCTGTTGCGGCGTGAGCCGCTTTTCGTACTCGATCACTTCGGTGTCGTAGAACCATTCCTTGGCGTGGCTGTCTGTTTCCTCGAAGCCCTGTTGTTGCAGGAATTCGACGAATTCAGCCTTGGAGTCAGGTGCGACGACGATGTCGAGGTCCGTGGAGAAGCGTGCGTTGAACGCGGAGACAGCGTAGCCGCCGACAAGGACGAACTCGTGCCCCGATTGCGTGAGTTCCTCGAGCAGTTCGATGAGTGCGTCACTCCGGTTGTTGAAGCTCATGTCTGTGCCCGTTCCGTCTCACGATATGCGACGCCGAGGTCGAGGTCTTCGTACATCCGGTCGAGCATCGCCAGCCCCGACTGGAACTGGGCGTAGTTCTCGCGCATGTACTCGATCGTCTCAGCTCTCGGGATCACCGGGTACCCTTCGACGTGATTGACGTCGAGTGACGGGCGTGGCTCAAGGACGATCTGTAGCGATCCATCCAGTCCGTCTCGGGGCTGTCGTTCGAATGCGGTGGGGAGGTCGAACGCCTCGAAAAACGTCTCCCAGGCGTCGACGTCTTGCTCGCGGACGGCTAGGAAAAGCGGATAGTCATCGGGGTCACGACCGACTTGATAGCCACCCTGGGTCCATACGTAGACGGCGTCAATCCGCGTAAACGCGTACGGTCGGTCACCGAACTGTGGGATGACGTATGCCTCCTCAATCGAAGGCGGACTGACGCCGGCGCTGGCAGTCACGAGATCGCGTGCGGCGTCTCTCACGCGCTCGTCGACGACGGAGAGGCCATCATCATAACTGATGTAGCCTGCGTCTTCGAGACGGTTCACAGCCTGTCTCACCGTCTCGTACGGCGTGTGAAGGTGTTGTGCGACACGGCGGATAGAGTCACCACTCTCGATAGCGAGGATGACCTGCGCCGCCGTGTCATCGAGCACCTCGTACATTTGGTAGTTACCACTATTCCGGGAACAGTAAAAAGTCTTACTAGAGGTCTGGGTGAGTCTCTCCAGCCACGGGGCATTTCTCCGATAAATTTGAAATGGTGACTTCCGTAGCGACGGATCACTTCTCCTGATAGTCGTGTTCCTCGTTTGTTGTGGGCCTGTTTGAGTGGTCGTCCAGTCAACTGAGCGCTATCGAGTCTGAGCTTCGGTCGATGTTAGAACTCTTCCTGATCCTACGTTCTCTTCTTCTATCCACTCTATTTAGGAATAGATTACTATTCTAAAATAGCCTTATCGGGAAGGATAGAATACTATTCAAACTATTCACCACAGAGTTAAGTCGTGAGGGATGATACTGTTGAATAGTATGAGTGGCTCAGATAGCAAGAATAGTATAGATAGCACAAATAGCCCAAATAGCCCATATAGCTCGGTACAGACTGACGGGAACTCTCGCGCTGTGTCGGTGTGTATGCTGAAGGGGGGCGTTGGTAAATCAACGATCGCAGTCAACCTCGCTCGACAGCTGGCCGCTCAAGATCACGATGTTCTTCTTATTGATCTTGATCCGAACGGTCACGCATCCGTCGGATTAGGCTATGACGATGAATACCACAACACCGAGGAAACCATTGGTGATGTCTTCTTCGACGATGCTGACCCAACCTCTGTCGTCTATGATACCGGCTACGAGTTCGACATTCTCCCCTCCAGCGAGGATCTCGAGCAGGTTGAGCGGGAGATCGTGGTTGGCGACGTCTTCCAGCCCTCTGCGCTGCTCAAGCGGGAGGTCGTCGACCCACTTCTCGAGGACACCTACGATTACATCGTCACGGATTCGCCGGCGTACCGATCCCGACTCACGGACAACGCACTAGTTGCGACGGCAAATTTGGTTCTTCCCCTTGCACCTGGAAACGAGGCGATGGCTGGCCTTGAGCGAACTATTGAGCGTCAAATTTCCCCACTTCGTCAGCATATGGACGTGGACGTGCTGGCGTTGGTCCCGAATATGCTGAGCGGTCGTATCGACCAGCAGACTCAGGATCGACAGCTCCTCGAACGATTGAATTCCCACGATAGCCTTCAGGACCGTATTCCGAATTTCGCGCGGATCACAGACTGGGAGGCCGTTGACGCCGGCGACCTCAAACCCTCACCGGGCATTCGGGACCGTACCAGCATCACGAAGGCCTACGGGGAGCGCAAGCCGTTACTCGACTATGATCCCGACTGTGACCAGTTAACGTGTTTCGACGAGCTGGCGCACATCGTCGAGGCCGGGGAGGTGGTCCGCCATGGCTGATGATGATCCGTTTGCCGACCTCGGAGAGACGCTTGAAGATGAACCGGACGACGAACCACAGGATACGGATGAGGTGTCCGAACCGGAGACGACGAAGGAGACCTCGACTCAGGACTCAGTCGAGCCGCGTGACCCGATAACCGATACTGCGTTCAGCTACGAGGCTGCCAAACAGCGCCCCTTCTATGCCCGTGAGGCTACGATCGAGGACTTCGATTCTTGGCTGAAGTACGAATTGGAGCGCGAGCTCAATCAGCAGGGCTACCAGAATATCGTCGTTCGGGAGATGACGGACGCGCTCCTCCGAACTGTCGTGGAGGAAGACCTCGTCGACGAAGTGGCCGAACGGTTCGGACAAGCCCGCGAATCTGCTTCTTCAGAATCAGATGAATAGTGTGCTATTCTAAAATAGAATACTATTCTACAATACTCAACAACAGTCCCAGAAGCCCTGAATCTCCCGCTCGTAGGCTGGGCTCAGCCGAG
>NZ_AOLQ01000029.1 GCF_000337775.1 Haloarcula vallismortis ATCC 29715 | reverse complement strand
CAGCAAGCGGTTCGGCATTGAGGCGACCTACCGGCTGTCGGAGTCATCGCTGATCTCCACGACAGTGACCGACCAGACTCGGCGGTTGCTGTTCGTGGTGATTAGCCTGCTTGTCCAGAACGTCTGGCGGTATCTCCACTGGGAATACGTGGCGACGCCCCGCCGCGGCGGGCGTCGCCTCTGGTGGTGGCCGTTCGAAGAATTCATTCGGATGGTTACTCGTGCGGCGTGGAACGCGCTGTCAGTGAGACGTGAGATTCCAACGAACAAGCCACCAGATGACCGGTTCACTCGATAGGTATCGACCGGGAACGTCTGGCTTCGCAGTGGCAACGCTGTCGTCGTCGGCGGCGATCAGCCGCCGACTCGCACCATCGGCCAGCTGTTGTCTGTTCAGTCGAACACTCACACCCAATCTGTGCCGACAGCGGCTTTCGTCTGTGGTTGCGGTCAATCAGTATCGAACGCTTTGTGAGGTACTGATACTTGCTTCGCGGAGTAGAATCCTGATGACACTGTAACGGTCAAATGGTGTCTGGCGTCGGGTTCGTCAAGAGACAACCCACCAGCTATTTTACTGGAACTATCGACGGCTGATGTGTGGAGAGCAGGGTAGCATCTGGACGGGCTGCCATCAGAGCAGTTGTGTCGCCTCAAGCAGTTGGACTGGGAGTCTCTAGTCTCATCCTTCTCACGGGGTTGTTCTCGAAACCACCAGCAGGACTGTCGATAGCTGGCCAGCGAGCGATAATGGTCTTCCTTGTTGCACTTGTGCTGTGGCTTACCAGACCGGTCCCATATATCGTCTCAAGCATTCTCAGCGTCACACTCCTGTATGCGCTGGGAGTTGTTGAGTCATTCGCGGTAGCGACGACGGGCTATGCATCGTCGCTCATCTTTTTTTTGCTGGCGTTGTTATTGTTAGGCAACGCTATCGCGGATGTCGATCTCGACCGACAGGTAGCACAGCAACTTCTTAGGGCTGAAACAACGCCCCAACGAACGCTTCAGTCTATTGCTGGGAGTATTCTGGGCCTGGCGCTGGTGATGCCGTCAGCGATGGCCCGTGCGGTGACGTTTATTCCAATTGTTGAGCAGATCGCGTCTGAATTCAACTATGCGGATGGAAGCGATTTCGAACAAGCCGCGTTCCTCATTTTGGGACACGTCAACCCGATTGCGTCAATGGCACTGATGACTGGTGGTGGGATGGCGCTGGTTACCTCGGAAATCATTAACAGCACGGTACGGTCGATATCGTGGGTTGACTGGGCACTTCTCATGGTGCCGCCGACAGTCCTGTTGTATGTGTTGGCCACGGTTGCAGCAATCATCTTCACGACAATTGGTGAGGCCAGACAGCAAAATCACGAGGCAGCAAAAGCTACTGACTCCCAAAGCGAAGGGGGTGGGATTGCTGCCGAAACGACACAGTCACTATCCCGTGAGCAGTGGATTGTTGCTGCAGTCACCGGTGGAGCTGTCGTCAGTTGGATTATCGGCTCGTTCATCGGAATCCCGACTGTCCTCCCAGCTGTTGTTGCTGTGACTGTTCTCGCACTTCCCCGTATCGAGGTCATTACAGCCACGGATGCTGCTGATGTGAGCTGGGGGATTATATTCCTGATCGGAGCAATGCTGTCGATATTGGATGCTATGCAGGCGACAGGGGCAATCCAGTACATCGTTGATCTGTTGACGGTGCTCGTTCCGTTTGGGGTACTTGCACAGTGGCAAATAATCGGCGTCCTGTTAGCTATCGCCGTCGGTGTCCGTGTCCTTTTTTCAACTGGTTCAGCGGCCATCGTAGTTGCCCTGCCGATTGTCTTGGAGTTCGGCGGTGAATTCGGCATCAACCAACTGTATCTCGCGTTGGCGGTGTTACTCGTCGTCGGTTCAACGACCCTGCTGCCGTTCAATACGACAGCCGTTCTCGTCTCGATGGATCACGGGCCTCTCTCGCATCGAAATGTCGCGACGTTTGGGACAGTAATGATGGTCCTCTCAGTGATAGTCGCTGCTGGGACGTGGTTAATATACTGGCCCCTCGTCACCTGAGGCGTGAGACATATATGTCTGAGACTGACCTGATAGGAGCAGGGGAGTAAACTATCCTACGCGTCGAGTTCACAACGATACCGACCGGTGTGATGGCCCAGCTGAGCCAGCAAATTGATGGCGTGCGGAGTATCGAACTCGACAATACGTTCTACGTTGAGGACGGCGTCTGGATTGAATCGCTCACTATCTCAGCCGATAAGCAGTTCGATATTGAACGCGTTCTTGCAGAGATATCTGGTGTCTCACTGTTCTATATGAGTAAGATCCCAACAGGATCGGCTGAGGCGGATATTCAGCGGGTCACCATACTAGCTAATGAATCGTACCCGTTCATTCTGGGACTTATTCTGCGTCAGGAGGCTATCCCGAACCGGATTGTCCTGCAAAACGACACGGTCGAAGTCGTTATTACGACGCGAGACTGGGACCAGTTTCGGGCTGTGGCTGACGAAATCCAGGAGACGCTTGGAGAGTTTGAATTGCGTTCGGTAACCCAAAACGAAGAGCCTGGAGAGCCCCTTGATAGCGGCCGGCTCACTGAGGTCCTTGTCTCGAAACTAACCGATGAACAGTTAGAGATACTTGAAATCGCATACAACGAGGGATACTTCGACGTTCCTCGGAAGATTTCCGAGACGGAGCTTGCAAAAGAGCTCGATATTGCACAGTCGACAGTTAATGAGCGGTTGCGAACTGCTGAACGAGCTTTACTCGGACTTATTTACGGTGCGAAAGAGGATTGACATCCTCCCTCCGAGTGGGCGGGATTGGTTTCAGGGACAGTGAGAGGTCAGGCCGGCAGTTCTTTTGCGATATCGTGTTCACAGCCGGGTTTTCTGATTCTGCCTTGTTTTGTGGGCAGATATACGCCTCCGACGGAGTGTTCTGCATTCGTTCCGTTCGGACCAATTCTATTCCCGTTTTGTCGGTGTCTGTCGAACATATGCTGGCATTGGAAACCGTCGTAGACAAGTGGGTATTGGTTGGCCCCATCTATTCATTTCAGCCACATCTGTAAGCGGCAGTATTCGTGTCACGTTCCGGATAGTGGAACTGAGAACTAGTTTGTTCGATATATTGAAATATACCTTATAAAGAATGATATATATCGGATCACATCGGGATTAAAACGATTCCAGATACCCCGGAATGGGAAGACGAAATGGGACAGAAAGATGATGGAGAATTCGGCAGTGGACAAGGCAACCGACTAACCCGTCGCGGATACCTTACCGCGACAACCGCGTTGGGCATGGGCGCGCTCGCAGGTTGCAGCGGCGGCGGTGACGGTGGCAGTGGCGATGGCGGTAGCGGCCAGAATCTCACACCGAACGCGCCGGAGGGGACCCCGGAAACGGTCGAAACACAGTACTGGCGCAATTGGGACACGTTTGATGCCGACTCGCCATCACTCGATTACAGCGCGACGGCCGGTGCGGTGCTTGACCCGCTGCCGGTTGAATTCTCAAGTGAAGACGATCCGTGGATGCGCGAACACGCGCTCATGGTTCAGCGGGGGCTGAACGACCTGGGTATTGAGGCGCAGTTGAACGACAGACCTCTGAACCAGTTGTACGCACAGAGTTGGTCGACCGATGGTCTGGATGCAGTTATCTCGATGAGTACACACGGGCCCGATCCACAGCGCGGCCTGGACCCGAACCCGTTGTTGATGCGCAGAACCGAAGGCAACCTCTCGAATTACGACAACTACTATCACCCAAAACTGCAGGAGATACTCATCGAACAGTCACAGGAGACAGACCGAGCGCGTCGTGAGGAGCTCGTCAATCAGGCACAGGATATCTTCGCGGAAGATGTCGGTGCGCTCATTACACTGTTCTCGGATGTCGTCACGGCTGTTAACACGAACAAGTGGTCGGGGTACGTGAAAACGCCCGGGAACGGCCCGACCGGTGACTCCTTCCAGTGGACGGAAGTTAATCTCCAGCCGGAGGCTGACGACCGAGACTACGTGAAAGGCGTCACCACATCGATGAACTCCCTAAACCTCCCCTGGGCGGCCGGAGGTGCAGAAGAAAAGCGCTTGACGTTCATTTACGACGGCCTCTTCGATGCAACCCCCGACCTGGATGTGACGCCGGCGCTGGCAACCGGCGGCGGGTTCGTCGATGACACGACAGTTGAACTCTCGCTGCGTGAGGGTGTTGAATGGCACGACGGGGAACCCTTCACTGCAGAAGACGTGAAGTTTACTGTCGAATTCTACAAGGAGTACTCCGCGTCGAGCCAGACACCGTTCTACGAGCCAATCGAGTCCGTCGAAGTGCTGGGCGACCACGAGGTTCGGATCAATCTCAAAAACCCGGACGCTGCGTTCATGACCCAGCGGGTGGTTCGGAGTGTCATTATTCCGAAACACCGGTGGGAAGATGTCGACAATCCATCCCAGCACAATCCAGATAACCCGGTGGGAACCGGTCCCTTCCAGTTCGAGGACTGGGAGCAGGGCACCCGGTTTGAGGTATCCCGTAACGATGGGCACTGGATGTTTGACGACGACTGGCGCGCTGATGTCCTTGGTGACAGGGCCGAGAGTGGCGAGGGAATCGACCGCGTCATCTGGATCAACGTGGGGAACGTGGACTCCATGATCGGGTCGCTTCAGGGCGGCGAGATTGATGCTGTCGGAACGACACTCTCGAACAGTCAGGCGGACCGCGCCTCGAGTAACAGCAGCGTGGAGACGATGGTGTCCGGAAACTTCGCCCCGCTGGACAACAAGCTCGCGTTCACCTGTCCGCTCATCCGCGACAAGGAGTTCCGTGTCGCACTCTCGAAGGCAGTTGATCCGGAGAGCTTCGTCGAGGAGGTGCTACAGGGCCGCGGGTCTGTGCCGGAAGGGGAGAACCCGATCTCTGATCTCACGCAGTGGCACAACAGCGACGTCACCGACTACGGTTACGACGTGTCCGAGGCACGGACACTGCTCGAACAGGCAGGCTACACGTGGGACGAGAATGACAATCTCCGGTACCCCAATGGTGAGGCATGGGCGGCATTCGTTGAGCGCATTCAGGACGGCAATCAGTACAAGCGGCGAGAAGATCTGGATCAGCTGGACTTCTCCTGATCATTGAGCACACAATGAACCAAATTACCAACCGATCGTTACAGGAGGGACAATGAGTCAATTCCAGCGGTTCCTCGCCAAACGGCTCGCGATCTCTATTGGACTGACGCTGATCGCAGTATCGGTCATTTTCGTCGTCCTGCGGCTGCTTCCGGGCAGCCCTTTTGAGGCGCTCGTGACCTCTGGAAACCTTAACCAGCAGCAGATCAACGAGATACGGGCTCTCTACGGACTGGATCAGCCGATGTGGCGTCAGTACATCGATTACATGGTGAGTATCCTCACGTTCCAGTTCGGCTACTCCATACTCCGGAGTCAGCCAGTCTGGGACGTGCTTGAGCCGCGGTTAGTCAATACGCTCATCCTGCTCGTGCCGGCGCTGGTGACGACGGCTATCCTCAGCTCCGCGCTCGGGATGTACGCCGGTTGGAATCGTGGCAGCCTGTTGGAAAAAAGCAGTATCATTACGACGACGTTCCTGCGGTCGACGCCAGTGTTCATTACTGCAATCTTTTTCATTATTGTCTTTGCGTACAATTTAGAACTCGTTCCGGCGTTCGGCATGCGATCAGTCACGGCCTCGCCGGAGGGATACGTCGATACGTTCCTCTCGATTGACTTCTTGCACCATTACCTCCTGCCGTTTACCGTGGCGGTCCTGTACTACAGCGGTGACTTCCTGTTGCTTGCTCGGAACGGAATCGTCGAAAAACGTGGCTCTGAGTTCCTCAAGCTCCACAAGGCGAAAGGGCTCACGGAGATGCAGCAGCTGGCTCGTGCCGGTCGGAACTCCATGCTGCCGATACTGACCTACTTCGCACTCCGACTCGGGATGATTTTCCAGGGACTCATCCTCTTGGAAGTCGTGTTCGGTTGGCCGGGCATCGGCCGCGAACTCGTCCTTGCCATCCAACAGCAGGACTACCCGCTGGTACAGGCCGCGGTGTTCATCATGGCACTTGCTGTTATCATTGCGAACCTGGCTGCAGACGTCCTATACGCGTACTTCGACCCAACAGTCTCAACCGGCGGAGGGAGCTCAGCATGAGTACGGAAACCAAACCAAAGGGACAACTGTACAAGCAGTTTGACCGCGTTCGAGGGATAATCCGCGACCAGTTCGAGTTCCTCCGACAGGACCGACTGGCTACTATCGGCATCATCGTTGTCGCCGTCTTCGTTTTCCTCGGGCTGTTCGGGCCGGCACTGGCACCCCACGACCCGATTGAACACGACGTACGCAACGATGATGGACAGATTCTCCGCCTCGCCGAGCCGTCAGGCGAGGCCGTTATGGGAACCACGGCGTTCGGCAAAGACGTTCTTAGTCAGTTCCTCGCCGGCGCACAGCCGACGTTCATCGTCGGCCTGTTCGGTGGAATCGGAACTGGAGCGATTGGGTTCCTTATCGGCCTTGTGAGCGGGTACTACGGCGGCTGGGTCGACGAACTGTTGATGCGGCTGACTGATCTGACGTTCTCGTTACCGTTCATGCCGATGGCGCTGTTACTGCTCACGTTCGTCACCCCGAATATTTGGTTGATGACCGCCATCATCGCGGGGTTCCTCTGGAAGATGCCAGCTCGCGTCGTCCGTTCGGAGGTGTTGTCGGTTCGAGAACGAACCTTCGTCAAGTCCGCACGGGCAAGCGGTGCAAGTGATCTCCGAACGATGTTGTATCACGTCGCTCCAAACGTGTTGCCTATCGGCTTCTTGTACACGGCATACGGGGTTGCCTGGGCTATTGCCGCACAAGCGAGTCTCGCCTTCCTGGGATTCGGCGACCCGACGATGACCAGCTGGGGGCGGATGCTCCGGCAGGTCTTCGAGTCCGGGAACATGCGCGTGGCTTGGTGGTGGGTCGCGCCACCAGCCATCGGTATCGCTGCGATAACGACCTCCGTTTTCCTCATCGGCCGTGCCTACGAGGAAGTCATCAATCCCGAAATCCAGACTGAACAATGACATTACTAGACGTTGAGAACCTCAAAGTCACGTACACCACCGAAGACGACACCGTTCACGCCGTCAACGACGTTTCCTTCAGTATTGACGAAGGCGTTAACTATGGCCTGGCAGGCGAATCAGGCTCGGGAAAATCGACGATTGCAGAAGCGCTGTTAGGGCTACTTCCCGGCAACGGAACCGTCGAACGAGGAAAAATCACGTTCAATGGCCGAGACATCACATCACTGTCCGATACCGAACGTCGGGACATGCTCTGGGAGGATATCGCCTATATTCCCCAGAGTGCGATGGACTCGCTCGATCCAGTGATGTCGACCGGGGATCAGATCATCCAAGCAATACAGGCTCACCGGTCCGTTTCGGACGAGAAGGCGCGGAGCCGCGTCGAAGAACTGTTCGAGATCGTCGGTCTCGATCCAGATCGTATCGACGACTACCCCCACGAATTCTCTGGCGGGATGCGCCAGCGCGTCACGATTGCGATGGCACTTGCACTGGAACCGGACCTCATCATTGCGGACGAGCCGACGACCGGGCTTGACGTCATCGTCCAAGATAAGATCATCGACAAGATCCTCGAGATCCAAGAACGGATGGACAGCTCGTTATTGCTTATTACCCACGAAATCGGCGTTATCGCCGAAACGTGTGACGAACTGTCCATCCTCTACGGTGGAAAAGTGATGGAGCAGGGGAGCGTTGACAACGTCCTCGTCAACCCGACGAACCCGTACACGATGGGGTTGAAGAACTCGTTCCCAGAGATTGACGGGAGCAATGAAGACGCAGTTGCGATACCCGGGTCACCGCCGAACCTGAATCACGAACCGACGGCGTGTGTGTTCAAAGATCGGTGTCCGTTCGCAACCGACGAATGCGGAGATTCACATCCGGATCTCGTTTCGCTTCCGAACCGTAACCATCGGTCGGCCTGCCACCACGTCGATAAGGCGGCCCAGATGCGGCGTGACGCCAAGAACCCGGAGACATGGGATATTCCCGAAGCAGAAGACACTGCCACCGACACAGGTGAAGTGGTCCTCGAAACAGACAACCTGGAGAAGTACTACGAACAGAGCCAGTCACTGTTGAGCCAGTTCCGCGGTGAAGACCCAGATTACGTGAAAGCCGTCGACGGTGTTTCACTGTCAGTCCGTCGCTCGGAAGTCGTTGGCATCGCAGGGGAATCCGGCTGTGGGAAGTCGACGCTGGGTGAGACGATGGCTCTGTTGGAGGATCCCACCGGCGGCGAGTTCGTCTTCGACGGAGAACCATACGAGTACTATCAGAACAGCAACTTGGAGGAATTCCGACGGAAGGTCCAGATCATCTTCCAGGACCCCTTCGATTCACTCAACCCGCGCCAGACGGTCAGGAAACTCGTCGGTGAGCCGTTGACGATCCATGATTACCGGAGCGATGAACACGAGCAGGCCATCATCGAGACATTAGAGAAGGTCGGGCTGACACCCGCAGAGAAATTCCTTGACCAGTACCCACACGAGCTTTCGGGCGGCCAGCGCCAGCGTGTCGCAGTGGCGAAAGCGCTCGTACTGGACCCGGACTTCTTGATCTGTGACGAGCCGGCGTCAATGCTTGACGTTTCGCTCAAGGTGAACTTACTGAACCTGCTCAGAGAGCTGGCAGATACCGAAGATATCGGGATCGTCTATATCTCACACGACCTCGCGAGCCTGATGCAAGTTTCGGACAGGCTCGCAATAATGTACCTCGGACGGATAATCGAAGAAGGGGCCGTCGATCGTATCGCGAACCAACCAAAACATCCGTATACCACCTCGTTACTCTCAGCGGCACCCGAGAAAGACCCGACTACGGATCGAGCCCGGGTGCTTCTGGACGGTGAGCCACCCGACCCGGTCGATCTCCCAACAGGCTGTAAATTCGCCCCGCGGTGTCCAAAAGCTGAAGAAGAGTGCTGGGCCACTGAACCAGCACTAGATGAGTCTGAAGACGAGGACCACCGTGCGGCGTGTTACTTCCCGGACGATGAGACGGCTGAGACTGCGGTAGAGGCCTCTCAGACGGACGACCCTGATCAGTCGACCAACGCTGGTTCATTGAGCGACTGAGCCTATGACCGCTTCCGAGCGATGTATCATGATGGCAGAAATTGGATTCCCGTTGTCAGCGAACGGTGACATCCGACAACTCGCTGTTGAGACACCAGTACAGACGGTTTCGACAGATGTAGTCACGGCTGCTGGTATCGGGGCCCTAGTGGTGCTGTTACTGTTGTCGGCGTTCTTTTCGTCCTCGGAGATAGCGATGTTCTCGTTGGCGCGACATCGCCTAGAAGCATTGATTCAAGACGGCGTTGATGGGGCGACGACGGCGGCCGAACTGAAAGACGACCCGCATCGGTTGCTTGTCACCATCCTTGTTGGGAACAACCTCGTCAACATCGCGATGTCATCGGTTGCGACAGCGTTACTTGCAATCTATCTCACGCAGGGTGAGGCTGTTCTCGCTGCGACATTCGGCGTTACAGCCGTCGTGTTATTGTTCGGAGAGAGCGCTCCGAAGTCCTACGCAATAGAGAATACGGAGTCATGGGTCCTGACGATTGCCCGGCCGCTCAAATGGTCAGAATACGCGCTGTATCCCCTCGTAATCGTGTTTGATCGCCTCACTAGGGTGGTAAACCGACTGACAGGCGGCGGGACAACCGTCGAATCGTCATATGTCACACGTGAGGAGATCCGTGAGATGATCCAGACTGGGGAGAACGAAGGGGTTATTGGGGCTGATGAGAGGGAAATGCTCCGCCGCGTATTCCGGTTTACCGATACGATCGCCAAGGAAGTGATGACACCACGGTTAGATGTCACTGCAATTCCGGGAACAGCCACGGTCGACGAAGCCATTGATGCGTGTATCGAGAACGGCCACACACGGGTACCGGTGTACAAGAGCGATCTCGATACGATCATCGGTATCGTTGAACTGGGAGAGCTAATCCAGCGACGGGACGAAGCTGACACGGCCAGCACTGCTGCGGAGTGCTGCGCTTCGACACTGCACGTGCCAGAGAGTAAGCACGTTGATGAACTGTTCCGTGAAATGCGCGACGAGCGTATCCAGCAGGTCGTTGTCGTCGATGAGTTTGGAACGACTGAAGGGATCATCACAACAGAAGATATCGTCGAGACCGTTGTCGGCGAAATTCTCGATGAAGAAGAAGCAGAACCGATCGAAGTGGTTGATGACCGGACTGTCCGAGTCGCTGGCAGTGTTACCATTGAGGCGGTCAACGATGCTGTCAGCGTGGACTTTCCGGAGGGTGAAGAATTTGAGACTATTGCAGGCTTTGTGTTCAATCGAACTGGGAGACTCGTCGACCCCGGCGAGACATTGGTCTACGATGGAGTCGAACTGACTATGGAATCGACCAGCAAGACTCGAATTGAACGCGTCCGAATCACCGAACCCGAACCCTCGATCGCTAATGGCGGGTCTGCAACTGTTCTGGGTAAACAGTGACGGGCTACTCGGTGTCGTCTATTACTGTCACAACCGGACAATCAGCCTCGAAAAGCACGGCCTGTGTTGTGCTTCCGAAAACAGCCTTTCCGGCCGGCGACCGCTCCCGTCCTCCAATGACAAGATACTGTGCAGCAACCTCGTCAGCTACTGCGGTAATTTCTGAAACTGGATCTCCAACTCGACCGAGAGTGGAGATACAATTGAAATCAGGGTCGTCGAATGTGTTGACCACGACTTCGTTTGCGACATTTGCAGCGGCATCCGCCCGCTGTGACTTGCTATACCCGTCGATCGATCCCACTCGTTCAACTGTCGACTTCCGTTCCTCAAACTCCGACTGTGTGACACAGTGGAGGACGTGTAGCTCCGTGTCATATGCTGAAGCGAGATCAAATGCTGTTTCGACGACCGGGTCTGCTTCTGTGGTTCCGTCAACTGCTGCTAGTATCGACATACAAAAAATATCAAATATATGATACTTATACGTTTCGGTTTGGGCCAGCAGGGGGCATGGATAGTAACCGTAATTGACGGCAGAAATACGCCAAGACTGGTGAAATAGGTTAAAATCAGGTAGTAAGGTTTTCTGAGCTAGCGCGTTGAATGACAACACTAAGATTAGTTTCTAAACCGACTATCTGCTATAGTTTTACGATATTATATCTGTGAGCCTGAGCCAACTGGCTAGCCTGATTTTGTGACTCCCGTGTGACTGGAGGAGAGAATGTGTGCAACAAACGAGCCTTCGTTCGAGGAGTATGACTTCGACCACGGTGACCGCGTTTGCGTCGACTGGACAGACGGACTGGGACCACTCGACGAGGTCGTGGGCACTGTCTCAGGAATCTCGCGCAGCGCAGGCGACGTGATCGTCGCTGTCGAGGCCGACGACGCTCAGTATCCGGACAACTCGCTCTATTACGGTACTCACGACGCCGCTCCCGAGTGGGTCGAACTGCTAGAGCAATCCTAGTCTGACGGTGGGGGACTCTCACCTGATTTTGTGGGCCTCTGGCAGGTGAGAGGCGTTCCTGAACATGAGTACTGAACAGCGGTCCGCCGACGAACAGGAAATATACGGTGGCAATTGGCAGGCAATATCACCGGCACACTTTTTCAACCGCCACTATAAGTGATACACATGAGTCTCACAACAGATGATTTTCGGGATTTTACCCGTACCGATCCGACTGATGATGAGGATCTCCGGCTTGGGGACGCTCTCGCTGCAGTCGCCGTTGATGTCGATGTAGATGCTGTTGCTGAGGTCCGGGATGCCCGCGAACAGATATGACGTACCTTCTTGATACAAACATTCTCATTGCAGCTGTCACACAGGACAGTGAGCGATCAGCAGCAGCCCGCGAGCTACTGAATACCACTGAGAACCTCCATGTCTCTGTTCTCAATCTGATGGAACTGCGTAGTGTTCTCAGTAAGAAAAAGCAATTCGAGCGCGATCAGGTTGACCAGATTGAAGCCCGAATTACGTCACGGACGACAGTCACGTTTCCCGACGCATCGGATATGCTAGCTGCAAACCAACTCCAGTCTGACACACTCCTGTACCCAATGGACGCACTTATT
>NZ_AOLQ01000028.1 GCF_000337775.1 Haloarcula vallismortis ATCC 29715 | reverse complement strand
AGCGGTAGCGAGCGTCTCTTGCAGTATCGGTCGTTGCTGGTGGATTTTCTGAGCATCCTCGATCAGCCGCTCTAACAACGGTGGCGGCGAGTAGCCGAGGTACTCACCGAGTTCAGAGAGGATAAGCTGGGCGTGCGACCGGAAGGTCGCCGCCCAGCGTTCCGGCGGAAACACGATTTCATCGTCGGCTTGTTCGGTGACCAGACCCAACAGATCACGACTCACTAACAGCGACAGCAACGCCGCATATATCAGGATCTCCACGATATACGTCTTGCTCGTATCGAACTCATCCAAGTTGTACTGCGTCTTCAGCTCACGAAACAACAGTTCTACCTCCCACCGACATCGATAGATCGTTGCTAGATCTGCTGGCAGAAACTCCTCTCTCGGGAGATTCGTAATGTACAAATGGTAGTCGTCGGCGTCCTCATCCCGGACGCCGACCGTCTTGCTGTCGTATGATTGCGTGCCCGCGTACTCTCGTCGCTGAAACGTCGCTTCCACTTCTACATCGATGTGCTCTCGGTAGAGGTTGTCCACGACATCCTGGACCTTCTCCCCTTCCAAGGGAATGGCGTCGCCACGCCATTCCCGTAATTCCGCCGTTATTTTCGGGTTTGCGTTCGGTTTCAGCCGACTCACGAAGTAGCCGTCATTCTCGTCAATCAGCGCAAAGCGGCGGTACTTGAAGTACGCTTGATCGAACAGTACCAACCGATCTTCTAGCCATGATCCCGTGGAAAACTCGGTGCTGTCGTGTGCTTTCTCGTCAGTGACGCTGAACCGATCAATCGTCTGGTCGGTGACGTTGTGGAGCAGGTGGAGCCGCGCTCCACCCTGCTCCCCTCGCCGTGGTTCGAACTCATCTGAGAGAAGCCGATGCAACCGTAGCACGGTTCCATCGGCGATCATCACGTCACGGAATCGGTCGATATCGATGTCAACAGCATCAGGAACAGCGACCTCGTCGATGCCGTGCTCGACGAGGTCGCGGAGATACTCCGCAAAAGCTGGCGTCAATCGCTGATGAAATCCACCGGGAGAGAGGGTTTTATCGGCAGTAGCGTTGTAACTGCGACGGAAGCCGGCAAGTGTTCGGCTCTCGCCTGCGGCGAAGCCGAACACGAACGACCACACGAGGGCGGGCATCTGTGTTTTCCTGTTGCGTTCGACCACGCCGAGTTTCTCGGCGTGCTCTTCGAGGAACTCGGAGGGAAACAGTGTAGTGAGCCGACGCATGATTCTTGATGAGGAGGCTTTGGTGTGCACAGCCGTTGCCTCCTCATTCCTCTCGAAAAGAAGCCTCGATAAGCCGCTGCTGTCACGCGGTTTCTCGACTAACTAAAGACGGATG
>NZ_AOLQ01000027.1 GCF_000337775.1 Haloarcula vallismortis ATCC 29715 | reverse complement strand
GTTTCTCATCAACCGCGACCCGCGACGGCGACGCCGTCGGCGGGTCGCTCTGGGCCTCAGACAGTGTATGAACCCAATTCCAAACCGCGCCGTGAGAGCGATCGACACCCAGCAAGTCTAAGATAGCGACCGTCTCCCTGATCGACAGTCCAGCCGTATGGAGACGGACCCCAAATCGCCGGACGGGTGTCGGGGTGCGCTCGTTCTCCCAAACGTCTTGGCTGTCCTCCTCTAACGTTTCTCTGAGCAGGTCTGCGAGTGTCATGAACACCTCTCGCTACGGCCTGCTCGCTTCTCAAACTCACTCAACTAGACAGTGCCCTTCAGTAGGATTTTCTGGGTACGTACGCAGACAGTGCAGCGACACCACCAGATACTCGGCTGCCATTCGTCTTTAGCTAAGACTCACACCTCGGTTGTGTAGCGGTAGCGAGCGTCTCTTGGAGTATCGGTCGTTGTTGGTGTATCTTCTGAGCATCCTCGATCAGCCGCTCCAGCAACGGCGGTGGCGAATAGCCGAGGTACTCACCGAGTTCGTGAAGGATGAGCTGGGCGTGCGACCGGAAGGTCGCCGCCCAGCGTTCCGGCGGAAACACGATCTCATCGTCGGCCTGCTCGGTGACCAGATCCAACAAATCACGACTCACCAGCAGTGACAGCAACGCCGCGTACAGTAGAATCCTTACGACATCTGGGTTGCTCGTATCAAACTCGTCCAGTTCATACTGCGTCTTCAACTCACGGAACAGCGTTTCTACTTCCCATCGACACCGGTACAGCGTCGCTAGGTCTGACAGCAGGAACTCCTCTCTCGGCAGATTCGTTATGTACAGGTGGTAGTCGTCGGCGTCCTTGTCACGGACGCCGACGACGCGGAACCGCTTCGTATCCAGCGAGCGCGTTCCTTCGTACTGGCCTCGCCTGAGCTCTGCTTCCACCTCTACGTCGATGTACTTCCGCGAGAGATCATCGACCACATCGTGGATCTGCTCGCCTTCCAAGGGAATGGCGCGGCCGCGCCATTCCCGTAATTCCGCCGTTATCACCGGATTTGCGTTCTGCTTCAGCCGACTCACAAAGTAGCCGTCGTTCTCGTCGATCAACGCAAAGCGGCGGTATTTGAAGTACGCGCGATCAAACAGAACCAGTCGTCCTTGCAGCCACGATCCTGTCTTGAACAGCGTGCTGTCATGCGTTTTCTCATCAGTCACATCGATCCGTTCAATTGTCTGGTCGGTGGCGTTGTGGAGCAGGTGGAGCTTCGCTCCAGCCTGCTCCTCGTGACGGGCTTGGAACTCATCAGAGAGGAACTCGTGCAACCGCAACACCGTTCCATCAGCGATCATCACGTCCCTGAATCGGTCGATATCAGCGTCAACAGCATCAGGGACAGCGACCTCGTCGAGTCCGCGCTCGACGAGGTCGCGGAGATACTCTGCCAGCGTCGGTGTCAGCCGGTGATAGAAACCGCCAGAAGAGATCGGTTCGTCAGCTGTGGCGTTGTAGCAGCGTCTGAACCCAGCGAGTGTTCGGCTCTCGCCTGCGGCGAAGCCGAACACGAGCGCCCACACGAGGACAGGAATCTGAAGTTTGCCCTCTCGCTCGACCACGCCGAGTTCCTCGGCGTGCTCTTCGAGGAACTCAGAGGGAAACAGTGTAGTGAGCCGACGCATGATTCTCGTTGAGGAGCGAGGGTTGTGCACAGACTTCTCCTCCTCATTCCTCTCGAAAAGTACCCTCGATAAGCCGTCGCTGTCACGCGGTTCTCGTCTTAGCTAAAGACGGATGACTCGGCTGCTTCGCCTCACTCATCAACAGCACTTCAGCTAACTAGACCGCTTTACTAGTGAGGCAGGAAATCTTAGACATGAACTATAGTCGGTTTCTCGGTTTAATTATAGTTCTAACGGTCAAAACTGACGCCGCCCATCGACTCAATAGAGCCAATTGTTTGATTATGTCCCTATACTCTGGTATAGTCGGTAAAGGCGACTGGAAATAAGTGCGGTCAAAATCATCGCGGCGATATAAAACAGCCACCTGATCCGCATTCGCCATTTTGATTTCTCTTTCGGTTGGAAGTAGAACTGCGCTACAAGTATACTTATGCTTAGTGCTACAATCAAGACTGATTCGGGTTCAGGGTAGGTTTCAATCGCTTGTTGCATATTATTATACTGGTATTGATGGTTCCTGTAAAGTACTCTTCTTCACGAAGGGTTTTCAATAGATTCAAGTATTAATATGGGCGCCATAATTTTATCAATATCCTGAGATATCATGTTGAATCATTTGGTGTGTTAATCCAAATGTGAACCGTTCGATATGCATTCTCTTGATTAGGTTCGTCTGGGGGCGAACCAGTGTAGAGTAAAAACTGTAGCCGTTCTCCTGTTGATGCGCTGTTGACAGGGACAGAATACGTTGATTCCCACGTACTATTTGCTGGTATGACCATTTGATTCCGTCTGAGTTCTTGATACTGTACTATCCTATCATCCTCGAGCTGCTGGAGTTGGACTACAATAGTGTAGTTCATCTGCTGCCCTTCATTATTCCCGACGCCTACATGTACTGTGGGACCTCCGATCTCATCCGACCGGTACTCCCCCGCCACCAACTCACCGTTCTCATTTTCACCAAGAATATACAACTCTGTATATGACTTTTGACTATCTGCAGAGATTGCTATGGAACCGGCGCTGGTGACGATGATTACTACGCTCACAAGTATTAACGACGTAATCGCTAAGTCTATACCGGTCCCCCTGACCAACAAGCTACGAAGGGTGGTGATGATACTGCTTTGGTTGCTCTTAGCTCTTGATAAATCCGACATAAGTCGGTACCGCCGGACAGTAGCAACTCCACACCCGGTCAATGTGACTAAGCTCAGGACTGCGATAATTGGAGTCGTTCTGATACCGAGGCCACTGAAGTGAAGACCGAACCCGGTGGCCGTTGCCATCCCGACACTTACACCAATAGCTAGTATTAATCGTTCAGGGTACATGAATCCATCATCAGGATTAGGTAGCAGTCCGTAACGCTCTCCCTGCGTGGATTCCTTCTGTCGTATGCGTCGGGGTCTAAACGCTGCTATACAAGCGTATCCAGGGAGAAAGAACAGTAACAGCAGAACTAATAGTAGTCTGAGAGTGGGAACAGTGTCCGGTGCAAAGAATAAAATAACTGCATCAGTCAAGAGTGTAACAATACTCACCGCGCATAAGTCAATTAGCTTCCGGAAGAAGTCTGCAGGTGAAGTCCCTTCCACCTCTGAGTGACTCATATCAACACTCGTCTCATTGAGCACACATATTTATGTGGTTCATTATACGCATTCTATAGACGGTTCCTGACCATCGATTGTCGGTCGTACCGGGTTCGTTCTGCCTGAATCTACACTTTGTACCCAAGGTCACGAAGGTTCTGCTCGACAGCCTCGATATCTGGATTACTTCCCTCCTTACTGGGCTCCTCACGGACAGTCTTTCGGCGCCGGTCGGATTCAAGTACGTACCATGGTACCTCGACAAGTTCGGGGGTGTAGAGTCCACCCATATGTCCATAAAACGAAACAGGGAGGGGACGCTCCCGTTCGCCCAGATGTTCACCATGATCAGCTGAGATTACGATTTTTCCATCGATAGATTCAACGAGTCTCTCAACAGCGTCAAGCGCAAGCGAGAGGTTTTCTTGATAGGCATCTTTTACTTCTCGCTGTGAAAGATCATTCTGTTCGACTGTTTCGGCAAGCGTTGACCCGAAGTTTAGTCTCTGACCTGTCGGCCCCAAGTATGGCTGATGCGGTTGCATGTAGTGGACAACATGACGCTTGTTCGGAAAGTCGTTAGCCGCTTGAATGGCTCTGTCGGTAACAGCTTGCGGTTTACTTGTCAATCCTTGCACGGCATCGCGCTCGACAAATGTGAATTGATGAACTTCAGCATCGATTTCTTCTTGTAACTTTGCAAACCAACCATTCGCCGAGGTATAGACCACGTCATGAAGTTGTCTGTTTCCGAAGTTACCCCGAACGAATTCTGCACTTGTTGCGCCTCGGGAAATCCGCTTCTCCAATGAGCCCGAGAGCTTGATTTGGCGCTTGAATTCATCAAACCGGCAAGCATCAAGAAGAACGAGCGTATCCCAATCCTCGGCGAAGACGTCGACGCCGTCAGGGTTGTATCCGAAGCCGCCGCGAGTATGATACAACCGATTCAGCTCTGTCAATGCTCGTCCGGGGTTGCTGACTGCTCCTTGCAGCCGATTGAGGTTAGCCATGATTATCAGTACAGAGTTACGCTTTGGTATTCAGTATTGAGTCGCTACCCTATCAGCTAATCAAAACTAAATCTCGGTTCGAAATCGCCTGAAGATGTCGAAACAGCCTCGCAGCCTGCTGGCGTTGCAGCGGCCGGCTTCTATCATTGCTCGAATATGCCTCATTGTGTTGGAAGAGACATAACAATCATCATGTGTTCGCTCATCCGTAGAAAAGCATTGATACTGCTGTGCGGGAAATGGAGAGTCGAAGAGAACAAGCGTACCGCGTCAGCGATGGTTAATATGATGATTCCACTAGATGTGTTCTAGTCGGAATGAGTCGCCACGGACCTGCTGCGACAGTTTCACTGGCGCGACCGTGTTACCTGTCTTTGCTGCCGTTTTGACCTGTTAGACGGCAGCTATAGAGAGTTTCAACCGGATCTTTATGAAAAATACGGCCGCATCTTTAATTATAAGACTGGCACAATCTTCTCACTCGAAGGTCGAACTCTGCCGGTGGTTGTTCTCGGTCTGCGCGTTTTCGGTTTAGTACGAGTTTACGCCAACTGCAGTTCGATGGGGGTAACATACAGAACGATTCACCGGCGCATCGAACTATACATAAAGACAAGTTGACACAGTGTCTTAGAGCATGCCGACTTCGGCGAGCAACTCGAAGTTAGGGACGAGACGCACTCGAACACGCTGTTCGAGGCCCCTATGAAATCAACAATGAACTACGCAAGAGCGGTTTTTTACAATCGTCTGAGATGGGACTGTCAATTCTGAATCGCTAACCTCTACAAGCAATTAATATAGTCGTTTGATAGTCGGCTAACCGCCTTCTGCATCAAGGGTCGCCTTGAGGCCTTCCCGGAGTGGCACCGTCGGTTCATACCCGAGCAGTTCGCGTGCGTCACTGAGGTCAGCTTTACTGTGTTCGATGTCATTCTTGCGTCCGGGAACGTGGTCGATCGAGACATCCGCACCAACGACATCCCGAACCGTTTCGGCGAGTTCGTTTATACTGACACTCTGTCCAGTTCCGACGTTGAACGGTCGCCCGACGGCGTCCGTCGTGGCCGCGAGCAGGTTCGCACGTACGATGTCGTCGACGTGGACGAAGTCCCGTGTTTGCGTCCCGTCGCCCTCGACCGTGAGCGGCTCGCCGGCCTGGGCCTGACGGATGAACGTGCCGATAACGCCGGCGTACTCTCCGTCGAGCCCGCGGGGACCGTAGACGTTGAAGTATCGTAGCGGAACCGTTGGCAGCCCGTACCGCTCGTTGTAAAACCGCGCGTACTGCTCACCCAGGCGTTTCTCGAACCCGTATGGACTGTTCGGTTCGGTCGGTGAGTCCGCTCCAATGGGAACGTCATCGGGGGTGCCGTACACGGCGGCACTGGACGCAAACACCACCTGTGTGTCCCGTTTTCGAGCGCAGTCGAATACATCAACGGTCGCCGTGCCGTTCAGCTCGTGGCAGTCAGCCGGCTGCTCGATTGACTCCGGAACGCTGACCATCGCAGCCTCGTGGAACACGATGTCCACCCCCTCCATTGCCGCGTCGACCGTTTCCCTGTCCCGAACATCGCCCTCAATGACGGTCACGTCCTCGGGGAGGTTTGCCCGCTGTCCCGTCGAGAAGTCGTCGAGGACCCGCACGTGGTTGTCCGTCGCCAGTGCCGACGTGAGATGGCTGCCGATGAACCCGCCGCCTCCGGTGACCAGCACCCGACGGTCGCTGACAGTGGCCGTAGACATGTCGTTTTGAGACGTGGGTTTCACAGTTTAAGTTATTCGTATGCATACGGCTGTTGTTCCAAGAGGGAGAGGCGTGCCACGGGCCAGCTACCGGTGTGAGTCGTCCTGTGGCTGCGACGCGGACACGTCGGCCTGCTCCGAGGGGTACTAATCTTTGTTACCTGCTCACTGCAGACGGCGTAGAAGAGCGCAAATCTCGGAAAGCTGGGAATAACAATATGTCAACTAGTACACAGCGGAGCACAACGGAGTCCACTACCCGACACAATGATGCTAATATGCGTACCGGCGTTCGTGGACGACCACACCGAGCGGCCGCCGTCAAGAGCGGTTCGGGAGTGGGGCAGACATGTCTGATAGAGTCCAGCAATCGCCCGCTAGCGATGGCATCCGTGAGGTTTCGAAGAACTTGCCCGCGGTAGGACTGGTCGCGACAGAGTCAAACGCCGAGTGGATTGCAGCCGAGATTCTCCGCATACACTCGCGGGCACACCAGGCAATCGTCACCGCGACTGTCGACGCCGACCCACAGGCACTCGCCTTCGCCCGCTGGCTCGACGCAGAGGTGGTCGAGCCGACCGAGAATCGGACCGAAGCTGATACCCCTCGGGAGCGGCTGCGGCGGTACGCCAAGCAGGCAGGCTATCCAGGTCTCGTGTACCACGGCGGCGGGGATGGGTCGGTCAATCTCCCGGCAAGCCGTGAAGCGCTGAAAGGCACCGAGAAGTTCACTATTGACGCTCGTATCGAACCGGTCACCGACCCGGAGCCGACCGTCATGGTCGGAATCCCAGCGTACAACGAAGCGGGGGCAATCGGAAGCGTGGTCGAGTCGGCCATGGAGTACGCCGACAGCGTCCTTGTAGTCGACGACGGCAGTACCGACAACACTGTCGAGATTGCGGACGCGGCCGGCGCGACGGTGTACGAACATGAGCGCAACGTCGGATACGGCGGTGCGCTCAAGAGCATCTTCGAGCAGGCCGACCGGAGCGACACCGACTACCTGGTCGTCCTTGACGCCGACGGGCAACACGACCCGAGCGACATCCCGGAGTTAATCGAACGGCAGCGGGAGTCGGACGCGGACATTGTCATCGGGAACCGGTTCGACGACGACGCCGAGACCGAGATGCCGCTGTACAGGCGGTTCGGGCTGTTCACGGTCAACCTCATGACCAACCTCAGCCTCGGAATTCTCACGCCGACCAAACAGATTAGCGACACGCAGAGCGGCTTCCGTGCGTATAGCCGGGCAGCGATAGATTCGCTGGCTTCGGACAGTTCGATCGGCGACCGGATGGACGCCAGCACGAACATTCTGTACCACGCTCACTCGAACGGCTACCAGATAGCGGAGGTGCCGACGACGATAGATTACGACGTGGAAGCGTCCAACAATCTCGGTCCGGTCGAGCACGGACTCACGCTTGTCGGGAACATCATCCGGACGGTCGAGCGTGAGCACCCGATTCTGCTGCTCGGCGTCCCCGGTGTCTGCTTCGTCCTCGCTGGATTCCTGTTCACGTACCTTACGATGTTCAATTATCTCCAGAGCGGGACCTTTCCGCTCGGGCACGCACTGGCGAGCACTACCTTCACAATCACCGGTATCCTCGCTTCCTTCACCGGAATCATTCTCCACTCTCTGGAACTGTACCGACAGTAGCCGTCGATACGACGGTGCGGCACCAATTACCATGTGCCATCTCTGTCGTCAGGCATGGTTTACCCGGCTCCTGCGGTTTCTGATCGCACACAACTTCTGCATAACAAAGGGTACTGTATTGCATTCGTAGGCCAATGGGACACGAACCCAAACCGGACTGTCTGGAGCGGGGACAGCGCCGTGAATCGCCCCGAGACCCACGGGAGGTCTGGAAGACGTGACGATCTGCGTCCACGGGCTCGGCTACATCGGGCTCGCGACGGCATCGCACTTCGCCAACGACGGCACCGATGTCATCGGTTTCGACGTCAACGAGGACGTGCTCGAGAGCCTCAGCGAGGGCGAACCGAATATCAGTGAACCGGACTTCGAGTCGTACGTCCGGGACGCACTGGATGGGAATCTATCGTTAATCCCCCGGCCGCGACCGGCCGATGTGCACATAATCTGTGTCCCAACGCCGTACGATGAAATGAACGGCGAGGCGGATCTCACCTGTGTGAAAGACGCCAGTCGGAACGTGGCGAGCGTACTCCGGCCTGGCGATACCGTGGTTCTGGAGTCGACGGTCCCGCCGGGAACGACCACCGGAGTTCTGGCCCCGATTCTCTCCCGCGGGGGCCTCGATGTCGGAGACGATGTGGTCCTGGGATACACGCCGGAGACGGTGATGCCGGGGAACACTCTCACTGAACTCCGGACCAACGACCGAATAGTCGGCGGCGTCGACGAGGCGTCTGCCAGAGCCATTGAGTCCCTCTACGAGCCGCTCACCAGCGGGGACATCCACGTCGCCGCCGACCCGACGACCGCCGAGTTCGTGAAACTCGCACAAAACGCCGAGCGGAACGTCAGCATCGCGTACGCGAACACGCTTGCACTGCTGGCCGAGAACTACGGCGTCGACGTGCGGTCCGCTATCACCCTCGCGAACAACCATCCGCGGGTCGACATTCTGAATCCTGGTCCCGGCGTCGGCGGGCACTGCCTCCCCGTTGACCCACATTTCCTGAGTGACGGGACAGGTGCGACAGAACTACTGGACGTGGCGAGTCAGGTCAACGACCGGATGCCGGAACACGTCGTCAGAATGGTTGAGGACGCCGTCGGATCGCTGCACGGCAAGACCGTGGCTGTCCTTGGAATCACGTACAAGGGGAACGTCAGCGACACACGGAACAGCCCTGGCTTAGAGGTCGCAAAATTACTGGGAGATGTTACGACGGAGGCACGAACGGCCATGGATGGCGGTTGGGGCGAGAGTTCTGTTACCATCCACGATCCACGGGCGACGGATTCGAGGCTACAACTTGTCTCGCTCGATACCGCAGTCGACGGGGCTGATGCGGTGATATTCGGGGCGGCACATGACGAGTTCGGCGAACTCGACCCGGCAGCTATCGGTTCGAAGATGGCGGACCGGACCGTGGTCGACCCGGTCGACGTTATCGACACGGAGCGGTGGAGCGACCATGGGTTTGATGTCCAGACGCTCTGAGCCGGGCAGGATTGGTACCACAGTGACGCGGGCGGCGGCGTAGGAACTTTATAACAATTCTGTTGGTGCCTCACGGACCCGGTATGGAACCGACTGGATGCGACCGGCATCGGACGCTCGACCTGCGAAACCGGGGACGACAATGACTGCGAGCACCGCCAGCTTCGTTCTTGGAACGCGTCCGGAGATAATCAAGCTAGCACCGGTAATCCAGGAGTGCCACCGCCGCGGCATCGACACGCACGTAATCCACACCGGGCAGCACTACTCAGACTCTCTTGACGCAGTCTTCTTCCGACAGCTCGGGCTGTCACCACCGGACACGAATCTTGAAGTCGGCTCGGATGACCACGGAGCACAGACCGGCGCGATGCTCGCTGGTATCGAGGCCGAACTCCACGATGTCGAACCGGCAGTCCTGTTCGTCCAGGGCGATACGAACTCCACGCTCGCGGGTGCACTCGCGGGGAGCAAGATGCCCGTCGAGGTGGCCCACGTCGAGGCCGGGCTTCGGAGCTTCGATGACGACATGCCCGAGGAGACCAACCGAGTCATTATCGACCACGTCTCCGACTATCTCTTCCCGCCGACTGAGGAGACGGCGTCGCTACTCCGAGATGAAGGAATTCCGGAGGATTGCATCACAGTCACCGGAAACACGGTCGTGGACGCGGTCCAGACTTACGACGACAAAGCCGCGAGCCAGAGTCAGATTCTGACCGAACTTGGGGTCACCGAGGGGCAGTTCGACCTCCTGACCGCCCACCGGGCGGAGACAGTCGACGACCGGGACGCATTCGAGCGGGTTCTTAGCGGCGTTTCGCGGGCCAGCGCTCGAGTGGACAGCGAGGTCATCTACCCGATACACCCCCGTGCAGAGGACCGCCTCGAAGAGTTCGGTATCGCAGTCCCAGACCGGGTTCGACTCGTCGAGCCGTTGGGGTTTTTCGATTTCCTCCGACTGGAGAGCGCGGCAGATCTAGTGTTTACTGATTCTGGTGGCGTTCAGGAAGAGACCAGCATCCTTGGGACGCCGTGTGTGACGCTCCGGTACGGGACCGAACGGCCCGAGACGGCGTTCGTCGGTGCGAACTGCGTCGCAGGCCGGGACCCAAGCGCCATCGTCGCGGCGGCGGCGCAAATGCGTGGCAAGGCCGGCGGCTGGACGACGCCGTTCGGAGACGGGACAGCCGCCGTTCAGATTCTCGATACAGTTCCGGAACTCGCCGTCGAGGAGACGGTCACAGCAACAGAGTAACGCGGCTGGACGCGGCTCCGAGGGTGGAACTCGCCTGTGAGAGCGTTCCAGTCCGCTTGTAACAGTCGGACACTCGGGACTGGGGTATGCACGACGCCGACCGTAAGCATCCCAGTAGCAACTGTCTTATTTTATTACTCCGCTTTCACCAGCCGGTAACGGCAACTGACGTAGACGCAGACATCGATGTGGATGCGCTCCCAGTCGATCTGCTGCTGGTCGGGCTCCTCGGGCTCTGGCATCTCGCCGCCGGCCAGGGGTTCGTCGGACAGTTGTCCCTGCAGGCTATTCTCGGTCTGGGTGCGGTCCCCATCGCGCCGGGACATGCCCTAGTTTTCCTACTGTTCCCACGCCGCGCTTCTGGAGCAGGCCCGTTCGAGGACCAGGTTGGACGAATATCGCCCGGTGAGCGGCTCGTTCTCGCGGTCGCTGTCAGCATCTGTCTGGTGCCGCTGGTAGGGCTCGGGTTAGTCTTGGTGTCGTTCGGTGTAACAACCGGGTTGTTCCAGCTTTCTACTGGGGTCACGACTGTGCTTTTCACGGTTGCTGCGGCGGGCCGACGGCTTCGGATGCCACCGGCCGAGCGGTTCACTCCCCTTCGGTGGGTGACGAACGCACGGTCTCGGGCGCTCCTGTGGCCGTCGGCCGGTGTCCGGGCGCTGCATGTCCTGCTGGTATTCGGGCTTACTGTCTCCGGAACTGGTATCGGCTATGCAGCCATGTCGCCGGAGCGGGGCGAGCAGTTCACGGAGTTCGCGCTGGTGACTGAGTCCGACAGTGGGGAACTCGTCGCGTCGGAGTACCCGTCCCAGATCTCGTTCTGTGTTTGGAACGCGTAGTCTGCCATGTCGCTGAAGAGGGCGTTTTCCATGATGGCAGTGGTCAGGGTTGTTCCCCGTCTTCGGAGGTTGTTGATGAAAAACCGGCCATGGAAGTCCGGGCTGATGTATAGTTTGTCGACATTCCGTTTGAGCGAAGGAGTGCTAGCTCTGTGGTAGATGTTTTCGGCCCAACTACCTTCTCGGCGAGTCCGGTGATGTTCTCGTAGTTGCCGTCCAGTCTGATGTCTCTGACTTCGGCGGAGGCGTGTTCGCACCCGCCGTATCATATGAACGCGCCCTAGTTCGGACGGTTATCGGCGGCAGCGTGCTCGGTGATCGCGAGCGTCAATTTGTCGGCCGCTTAACGAAGATTGAAACACCCGGTGGTCCGGCCTCTCCGAACTCAACATACGGACTGAAGCCCGAATCCTCGTCGCCGAAGTAATACTCGCCTTCGGGAACATATATTGTCCCTCCCTTGCCGGCGGCCTCAGCAGCATCGCGGATAGCTTGGAGGTTGCGCCTTGCCGCGGCCAAACTGGGGCCGTTCAGATTCGACTCCGAGCCGTAGCCACCGATGCTTTCGGCGTCCCGCGGTACGTTGGGCTCTGCGGTGGGTCCAGTCGGCGTTGCGGTCGGTTGGACTGACGCCCCTGCCGAGCCGGTAGTCTCGTTGGAAGTGTCGCCATCACCGGTGTCGACACCCGGAAGCCACCTGTAGAGTACGCCCGAAATAGCGGTCACGACACCGCCGACAAGAGCGATGAGCCTACGACGGCTGAGAACCCCAGAGCTAGCAGTCATAACAGAGACAGACAGGTATCAGTGTCCCCTGAGCTGAAACGGAGAGAGCGGTACCGTGGACGGATGGAGTGAATCATGTCTATCGTCTCTAACTGAGCTGCTTGGAACATTACTATGGGCTTCTTATAGAAAGCCTCGGACAGCGGTCGCGAATTCGCCTCGTTGCAGCCTCGCCAACGCAGGAGAACCTAGTTCGTTCCAAGTGTCCACTCGGATTCCAAGTGCGTATCGTGTGTCGGTACACGGCATCAGAGAGGGGGTGAAGCCGGCGTACCTTGTATTTACCAGTCCATAACTGGACCGGGCGGCAGTACCATCAGAAGTTCAGACCGAGACGAGAAACTCATCCCAGTTCGAACACACCCGATTCAGATACTGATCTGGACTCGCTACACGATCTCGCTGAAACCTGTCGTGTGAGTGTTGGTCTCTTGCCCGGCGATACTCATACCCAGGTTGCCGACACCGAAGGCCGCGGTTACCGCTGTCAGTCCGAACTGGAAGCGACTCCGTCTGTTAAGGTTTACTTTACCACGTTCGTTTGCGCTTAGAGTGGCTGAATGTCCGGATTTGTCCTTATTTGCCGTCAGTCATTTTGTGCTTATCGAACATACACATGCGCTTGAAGCAGGTATATGACAATTATCTACACTTTTACTATACTAGTATAGTAGATACATCAATCTTACTTGTTTAAATAGATAATATAATTACCAGATAACCACACGTACGTATTGATTGGCTTCACGAGCAAGTCAAATATGACAATATAAGTGTTTAATAACCGGAATGAGGAGGTATCATACAAGGCAGACGAGGTCGAGTCTGGTCAGGTTCTAAAGTCGGTCGTCTCCCTCAACAGAAGGCACACGCTCCGGGGCCCATGACCATCGTGACAGCCTAAGAGTCAAGAGAACGCATAACTGGCCTGTCCGCAGACCGCCGGTGGAGTATCAGACACATACTAATATCCCTGTCAGGGATACGGTGCAATGATTCAATGACAAGCGACAGACCGACGGGCGTGTTGTCACCGTCATGTGAGAATCGCCCGGGAGGGATAGTTGCGGCACACATCTGGCTCCGATGACGACGGATTGCGTTATCGTCTCCCAGCGGTACCCGCCTGAAAAAGGGGGAAACGCGTCGAGAATCCACGATACTGCCGTCAACCTTGACGGCGGCATCAGCACGACGGTACTGGCACCATCCCCGTGTTATCCGCCCGGTAACTTCGAGCGAACGTGGGAGCGCGAGCGGACGGAACACGACGACGGAGTGGTTGTCCACCGTCTGTGGACGTGGCAGCCCCAGACGGAGAACCCTTCCTTGCTCCGCCGACTGCCGTACTACCTCGTCTTCGCGCTTCACGCGGCGCTCTGGCTGGTGGTGAATTTCAGACAGTACGATGTCGTCATGACATCGACGCCGCCGATTACCACCGGGATCCCTGGGCTCGTCGCCGTTGCCATCGGGAAACCGTGGGTCGTCGACGTACGCGACCTGTGGATTGAAAACTCGATTGCCTTGGGCTACATCACGGCGGACAGCCCGCTGGTGAAAGTCGGACGCGCGTTCCAGTCGGTCGCATTACACACTGCCGATAGAATCACTGTGACAACGGAGACGCTCGGCGATGCTGTCACCGATGCTTACGGGGGTGAACTCCGGGACCAGGTTCGCATTATCCCGAACGGCGTCGACACCGACCGGTTCACGCCGGAAGGCGGGGCCGGCGATGATGAACAAATCGTGTACACGGGAAACATCGGGAGCGCCCAGGCGCTCGAACCGTGTATCCGGGCGATGCAATATGTGTCGAGCGACGACGTGAAACTCCGACTGGTCGGCGACGGAGACGAGGTTTCCCGGCTCCAAACGGTGACGGAGCAACTCGACCTCGAAGACAGCGTGGAGTTCGTCGGCTTGGTAGATAGAGAGCAGGTCCCGGAGATTCTCAACGACGCGGCTGTCGGGCTAGCACCGATAAAGGACAGCCCGGAACTCGACTACGCGATGCCCACGAAGCTCTACGAGTATCTGGCGTGCTCGCTCCCAGTCGTAGCCACCGGGCGCGGGGAAATCGAACGGTTCGTTACCGAAACAGAAGCGGGTATTCACACGGAAGCGGACCCGAAACACATCGCGGCCGCAATCGACGCTCTTCTTGAAAACCCCGGTCGTCGGACGACGATGGGGCGAGACGGACGCTCCCTCGTAGCCGAGGAATACGGCCGCGGGGCCATCGCGGACCGGCTCGGCGAAGAAATCCGGGCGCTGACGGCGAGCGAACGACAGATACCCCACGCGGCCCCCAGCTCAGACGATGACTGAGCCGACTCGGATGCCTCCGACTGCAGCTAGTCTCTGATGGGTGCGCGGACGGAGCCTACAGCCGACTACAGGGGGACCGACCCGAACCTGTTCAAAGGGAGCTACGAGACAGCCAACGCCGCACCGGTGTCGTACCGACATGACAGGGCGATTCTTGCGAGTGACGACTGGTTGCTGGTCCGGGACGAACTCCAAGGGCCAGACGCTGCGACCAAGCCGAGCGTCTCGCGGCTCCACTTCCATCCGGAGGTCGCCGTTAGGGTCGGGAATTCGGGGACGGTGCGGGCGACAGCTGGCTACGACGACTCAGCCCTACTCCGTGTCCATCCGCTCGGCGTCAGTGACGTACGAACAACGGCGACCGAGTACTTTCCTGAGTTCGGCGCCGTCGAGGAGCGACAGACGCTGGAATTGGAGGTGGGCCCGCATCGGGAACGACGGCCTTCGGGTACCTGCTGGCCCCAAGGGACGGTGGCGACGGCGCGTCCAGCCGTTCAGGCGGGGGCAAGTAAGCCGGTCACGAGCGTCAGCGAGACGATTAGCTTAGCGGCGACGGACGTATTTGCTCCGAGCTGGGGGCCGTAGTGAGACAACTGACCTCAACTGAACAGACGCTTCAGTCGGGCCACGAGACTCTTCGAGCGGTCACCGCCACGGCGGCGCTGCTGATTAGATTCGGGACTCGTGGATTCGGATCTATCTACATCGGACCCACTGTCCGATGCGTCGCCGTCAGCGGCCGAAATCGCATCAGCGATCATCCCTTCGGCGTCGTTAACGGCGTCCTTGACAGTGCCGTCGATTAGCGGGACGCCGTTGAATCGGTCTTGACTAACCGCCGTGTCTGCGGCGATAATGGCTGCGTCGGCGGCTGCAATATCTGAGTCGGAGAGCTCGTTCTCCGCACCCATCGCGCCCTGAACTTCCACCTTAATATCGTGCCCTTTGTCTTCGGCTGTCTGTTCAAGATTCTCGGCTGCCATCTGACTGTGTGCGATACCAGTCGGACAGGAGGTGACTGCAACGAGTTTCATGTGTCTAATGTGGTATGGACTTCGCTTCGTGTTGCGGCGAGTCGGGCGTGGTCCGCGCGCTCGCTCGCGGCGCTGTACTCGGTTTCGCTGACGGCCGTTTTGACCTCCGGAATCGTCACGGCGCTCATACTGAGTTCGTCAAGCCCGAGACCGACCAGCAGTTCCGTCAGTTCGGGGTCGCCGGCCATTTCGCCACACAGTCCTACCCAGGCGTCTTCGGCGTGGGCCGCACGAACCGTCCGGTGGATGGCACGGAGGACGCCCGGGTGCGTGGGATCGTGTAAGTCACCGACGCGCTCGTTCTCGCGGTCAGCGGCCATCACGTACTGTGTCAGGTCGTTCGTTCCAATAGAGAGGAAATCGACTCGTGCGGCGAGTTCGTCGGCCATGAAGGCGGCGCTTGGTGTTTCTATCATGACGCCGACCTCGATATCAACGGCGTCGGCGCTGCAATCTTCAACATCGGCCGCCGCCGCGTCCAGTGCGTCGAGTGCGGCGTCGAGTTCCTTGACCGTGGCGACCAGCGGAAACATGATCGCGAGGTCACCGGCCCCGTCCGCAGCAGCGCGCAGAAGCGCTCGGAGTTGCGTCGCGAACAGGTCCGAGTCCGGGTCAAGCGAGCGCCGGATGCCGCGCTCGCCGAGGAAGGGGTTCTCCTCGTCGGGCAGGTCGAGGTAGGGAATCCGCTTGTCGCCGCCGATGTCCAGTGTTCGGACGACGACGCGCCCGTCTGGGAAGGCATCGAGCGCCTCGCGGATTGCCTCGTACTGCTCGTCTTCCGATGGTGGGCCCTCGCGGTCGAGAAAGAGGAACTCGGTTCGGTAGAGGCCAACGCCGTCGGCTCCCCGTTCCGCCGCGGGCTCCAGTTCCGCTGGCTGGCCGATATTTGCCGCTACTTCGATGTGCCGTCCGTCAGTAGTTGTGACGGTCTCATCGACGATAGCGGCTCCCGAGCCGCCTGCTGCGGCGGCTCTCTCGGTGTCGTCAGGACCGACGAGTATGGTCCCATCGTCGCCGTCGATCACGACCTCTGCTCCGCTGTCGACGGTGGTGAGATCTTCCCCGACACCGACAACGGCCGGCAGGGCTAGCGAGCGGGCGAAAATCGACGCGTGAGATGTTCGTCCGCCCGTGACTGTGGCGAAGCCGGCGACGCGTTCTGGGTCGAGTTGTGCCGTATCGCTGGGCGTCAACCGCTCGGCGATGACGACACTGCCGTCGGGCAAGTCACTGAAGTCGACCCGTTCGCCGTCCGTCAACAGACGGAGGAGTCGGTCACGCACGTCTCGAAGGTCGTCCGCACGCTCGGCCATTCGGCCGTCCATCCCCTCGAACCGTTCGATGTGTTGGCCGAACGCGGCATCCACGGCAGTAGGGGCCGGGTGCCCCTCGTTGACTGCCGTCTTGACGGCCTCCTCGATAGTCGGATCTTCGAGGAACTGGATGTGCGCGTCAAACACTGCGGCTTCGTCTTCCCCAACGCGTTCGGTGGTCGCTTCGCGCTCGGATTCTAGCTCGTCGCGAGCGGCGTCGACGGCGTCGGCGAACCGCTGTGCCTCTGCTTCCGGTTCGACTTCTATGTCGTCCGGCTCCGGGATCGAGATGTCGCGGCCGTACCAGACAACTGTCCCAACGCCAGAGCGCGGCGTGGCACCGGTTCCGTGGAGCGTGCGCTCAGCCATCGTCAGTGTTCAGTTCCGCCTCCGGTGTCGTTAGTATTCGTTCCAGTTCGTCGAGTACGGCTTCTGCGTCTGGGCCGTCGGCGACCAGCTTGATGTCGTCGCCCTGTCCGACACCGAGGCTGGTGACGGCGATCATACTCGCTGCCTGAACGAGATCCCCGTCCGGACGACCCGCCGAGACTTCTGCCTCGTGGTCGTTGACGGTCTGGACAAATGCCGACGCTGGCCGGGCGTGCAGGCCCGCTTCCGGAACAATCGTTACAGTGCGTTCGACCGTCATGCGATAGCCTCCCGGAGCACGTCCTGAACGGTCGCTTCGTCCTCTGCCGCGTGGAGTCGGTCCCGAACGTTGTCGTGCATCAGGGCACGCGAGAGGGAACTGAGGATGTTGAGGTGCTCCTCACCGCCAGCTTCCGGAACGAGAATCATAAAGATGAGCGTCGCCGGCTCGCCATCCATAGAGCCGAAATCGACTCCCTCTTCGGAGCGGGTGAACGCGAGCGATGGGCGACTCACAGCGTCAGTCTTCGCGTGTGGTATCCCGATTCCCATACCGACGCCCGTTGTCGTCTCTGATTCACGCTCCAGCAGTGCTTGGAGTGCGCGCTCGCGGTCCTCGACTCTGCCGCCGTCGACCAGCAGGTCAAGCAGGGACTCGATACACGCTTCTTTTTCTGCCGGCGGCTCGGACAGCGAGATGTGGTCCGCCGGAATCAGTTCTTCGATGTCGTCCACTGAGATTGCGTCTGTCATTGTTGTCAGTTTAGTTAGTCATCCGTCGGTTGCGTGCTGCTCGTCTCCGCCTTGGCGTCGATACGGTCTTCGAAGTCCGGTTTGATCACCGTCGCGACGACGGCCGTCACGAGCGAGCCAAGTAGGATGCTGCCTACGAACGCGAGCGGCTGGTTCGACAGCAGAATCACAAAGATACCACCGTGTGGCGCGGGCATTGTGACACCGAGGGCCATTGAGGTCGCACCGCCGACGGCGCTGCCAGCGACGATAGCCGGAATAACCCTCAGTGGGTCGGCGGCTGCGTACGGAATCGCACCCTCGGTGATGAACGACAGGCCGAGTACGATACCGCTTTTGCCGTTCTCGTACATCTCGGCCGCGTACTTGTGCGGGGCAATGAAGTTCGAGAGCGCGAGCCCAATCGGCGGAATCATGCCACCGATCATCACCGCGGCCATCGGTGCGTAGATTTCCTCTGTGATGAGTCCGGTCGCGAACACGTAGGCGACCTTGTTTACTGGGCCACCCATGTCGAAGGCCATCATCCCGCCGAGGATCAAGCCGACGACAATAGCTTGCCCGCCCTGCATCGACTGAAGGAAAGAGGTCAATGCCTCGTTAGCGAGCGCGACGGGAACGCCCAGCACGAACAGCATGATAGGCGTCAGAACTGCCATCGTCGCGACGGGGATGAGCAACACCGGCATCATCGGCTGGATGAAATCGGGAACATCGAGATTCTTGAAAAAGCGCGCGACGTACCCGGCAAGTAGTCCAGCGACAATTGCGCCGAGGTAGCCGGCACCGGCTTCGCCGCCAGAGATGCCGATCACCGTCGCCGCTTCGGCGACGACGTTCCCCTGTTGGAGAATGTATGCCAGCAGGAAACCTGGAGCGAGTCCCGGACGGTCGGCGATGGCGTACGCGATGTATCCGCCGAGGATCGGAACCATAATCGTCAGCCCGGCCACGCCAATCTGTGCGAGGAACCAGCCTGCCGAGCCGGTGTTCTCGAACACTGCCTGTGTGTCTCCGATTGCGTACGCGACGGCGAGGAAGATGCCCCCGATAGTCACGAAGGGAATCATGAACGATACGCCCGTCATCAGGTCCTCCTTGACGGAGGTTACGTGAGCGCGAAGCGCACTCTCGGCTCGGTCTTGATCTGTCATGGTCACCGACATCGACAGCTACGCCGATTGCATAATATAAAGGTACACGTTTGAGTGTGTTATTTATCGAAACCGTTTGATATATGGATGTAGGCGATTGTTTCTGCACGAAACTAGGTATGGGAATTCGTTTGAATAACAGCCATATGTCTGTTAGCCACCGACACCTAGTAGGGTACCAATCCGAACCGGAAGTGCCACGCGCGCCACAGTACTTATCTCCGTAACTCGCTCACACCGAAACATGGGTTCACTCTCGGTAGCCGGAGAAGTGGCGACCGTCACCGTCGAGAAGGTCGGGGGGATCGACGAGACAACAGTTGAGGTCCCGCCAGGGGTGACTGTACTCCGGGGCCGGAACGCGACTAATCGGACATCGCTCTTACAGGCAGTGATGGCCGCTCACGGGAGCGAGTGGGCAAGCGTCAAAGGTGACGCCGAGAAGGGCACCGTCGAGCTCTCACTGGGAGATGAGACGTACACTCGAACACTGAGCAGAGCTGACGACGGGCTCGTCGGATCGGGTCTCGGCCTTCTCACCGACCCGACAGTTGCGAACCTGTTCGCGTTCCTGCTGGAAGACAACGAGGCCAGGCGGGCCGTCGAACGGGGTGAGGATCTCCGAGAGATTATCATGCGACCCGTCGATGTGGCGTCTATCCACCGACAGATACGTGCGGCCGAACAGCGCAAGGAAGAGATCGACGAGGAACTCGATCGAATCGCGTCACTCAAGCGCGACCTTCCCGACTTAGAGCGCCAACAGGCAGATCTACGTGACGAGATTGCCGAGACAAGAGACGAACTCCAGCGCGTCGAAGAACGAATCGACGAGCGGGACGTAGAGTTCCAGACGACCCAGGAAAACAGGGACGAACTCGAGACAGCTATCGATGAACTCCAGGCGACTCGGTCCGAGCTGAAACGTGTCCGCGACGATATTCAGTCAGAACAGGAGAGCATCGCGGCGTTGCGCGACGAGCGAGGAAACCTCGCAGTCGAACGGTCCGGGCTCCCGGACTCACCGAATGACCGACTCGAAGCGCTCGAATCAGACATTGAGCAACTTCGAGAACGAAAACGTGAGCTCTCAGAGTACACCACTCGACTGCAGAACGTCATCGAGTTCAACGAAGAACTATTATCTGGCGAACACGGCAAGATAGCTGAGGCTATCGACGCAAAGCCCGAGAGCGTGGGTGATATCACAGAACAGTTGTACAAGGGCTCAAAGACGACCTGCTGGACCTGTGGCTCGCAAGTAAAGCCGGCCCGTATTGAGTCAACACTACAGAGCATGCGTGACCATCTTCAGGAGACGATCACGGAGATTGACGATATCGATAATAAACTCGACGAGCTGACCGACCAGCATGACGAAATCGCGGAGACCCGCATGCGGGCGGAAGAACTTGCCGCCACAATTGACGAGGTTGACGCCGAAATCAACACACGGCAGACGGCTGTTACTGACCTCCGAGAACGACGCAACAATCTCTCGACCCGTGTCGAGGAACTTGAGGAGCGGGTGACGACGCTCCGGACCGAAGAGTTCGATGAGGTGCTGGACCTCCATACGAAAGCGAACGAACTGGAGCTGGAACTCGACCGACTCGAATCAGAACGAGATACGATAAGCGAAGAGATCGCCGATATCGAGTCAGAAATCCGTCGGAATGACGAGCTGGCCGACCAGCGGGAAGACGTGGTCGACGAGCTGATCGACCTTCGGTCACGTATCGACCGTCTCGAAGCCGAGGCGACCGACCAATTCAACCAAAAGATGGCCGACTTGCTCGACATCCTCGGGTATGGCAACATCGAGCGGATCTGGCTCGAACGGACGAACACACCAGATGATCCGGTCCACAACAGCGACGACAGCGTCACGGGATCGACGTTCACGCTCCACGTCGTCAGGAGTACTGCGGGTGGAACTGTCTACGAAGACACGGTCGACCATCTGAGTGAGAGTGAACGCGAAGTGACCGGGCTCGTGTTTGCACTCGCTGGCTACCTCGTCCACAATGTGTACGAGGAGGTGCCGTTTATGTTGCTTGACTCGCTCGAAGCCATCGACTCCAAGCGCATCGCCTCACTCGTCGAATACTTCGCGGAGTACCCGTCTTACCTCCTCGTCGCGTTGCTCCCTGCGGATGCACAGGCGCTTCCAGACCGTTACAACCGAATTACCGATATCTGACCCCAGTGTGGCTTTCCCAGAGACCGCTCATCGCACGGTCAATCACAATCACAGCGGCCGCGGTCGAGAAGGTCGCTGATGCTGTAGCGCGCCCCGCAGTCCTGGCAGCGAATATCGATGCTCACGAACACTCGGTACTCTCCGACACTGAGTTTGTCAGCGGTGTTCAGCCGGTCGACCGTATCCCGGACGATTGTCTCGACGCGACTGCGGAGACGGTCGATGGTTCCCCGTTCCCGTTCGACCTGTTCCGTTTCTGAGTCGCCTTCGTAGCTCACATCGCGTACGTTCCGCAGATAGTAGCGAATCGCCTGGTAGGTGACGAACTCGCGTTCCAACCTGTCGACGTCGATGCCGGCCCGTTCGAGCCGGTTTCGCGCTTCGATCCGTTTCCCCGCACTGACATCGTCGGCCGTCAAGAGCCGATAGAAGTTCTCCGGTTCCCCATCGATGACGTCCATCCCCGCGTCGCGGATCGCAGCCACGAGCAGGGCGTGATTGAATCGGTCGGCGAGGTCACGGAGACTCTGTCGCTCCTGGTTGTCTCCGAGCCATGCCCGTTCCAGCTCCGCGCCCATCGACTCCAATCCGTACGTGTCGATCAGCTGTGCGACTTTCGACTGCTCTGACCCCATTATCGCCGGAACACGTCGGCCCGGTTTAGCCGTTGCGTTGCTGTGTCTCAGCTGCGAGCCACAGTTAGCAGCTATCTCAGTTTGTGGAATCAGGTATAACTATTGGAGTCCCATTCGGTTCTAGGTTGCTTTTTACATAGCTATTTTAACCATATTTGTCTATACACGATGGCTATGCACACATATACTTGGTCTGGTTACGATTTAAACAGCATGAAACCCGTGTTTCGGGACAGAGAAGCCGCTCCGAATATCGCTCATCTACCACGAGGGTTTTATACCAGACATTACAAGCGTGAACCTGCACGATGGTCCCCTCCACCCGACGTGCCCTCCTCCACAGCGCTTGCGGGCTAGCGACGATGCTGGCCGGCTGTAGCGGGATGTTCGAGGGCAGCGACGAATCGACACGTACCGCATCCGAAAACGATGTCCCAGCAGGGCCAGAGGCTGGTACAGTTTCCGACCCAGAAGCGGTCGTTTCGCGCGTGGACACCGACCGTCGACCGGTCTGGCTCGCCGATAGTGACGGGCGGCCGACCGAGAGCCGACATTCCCGTCGATTGATGTCTGAGGTCATCGATACAGCATCGAAAGCCGATCAAATCGCTCTCACCGAGGATGTGGACCGCTCGACAATCGATTCCTTTCTGGGTGAGACTGACTTCGAAACGGAGAGTGTCTATCTCCAGAGTGCGATTGTCGAAGAGTGTTTCCGGCTGACGCTCTGTCAGATTAGCTGGGCGACGGATACAATCTCGACCGACTACGGCCGAGTGAGCCGTCCCTACGATGAACCCTGCACAGCAGGCAACGAGGTGTACTCGGTGTGGTTCATCCGGATCCCCGACACGCTCAACGCCGACGATGTCTCCAGTTACTCCTCTTCTATCGGCGGCAGCGGCTGCGACGGCCAGCGGGCGAGTGCCGAAGGCGAAGGTGGTGGCGGCTTAGCACCGGATAGTGACCGCCGGACCCTGACTGGTGGTGAACAGGCATGACCGACGAGACATCCGAGACAGACGATGATTGGACTCGGATGACTCGGCGTGGTGTACTTGCGCTAGCTGGGGCCAGTGCCATCGCCGGCTGTAGCAGTATCGACAGCGTGGGCGGTGGGAGCGAAGCAACAATCGATGTCTACAATCTGCCCGATATCCAGCGCGACGAAGAGCGCCACGTCCCAGTGCCCCCGTCGGTCCCGGTCGACATCGCAACGAGCCATTTCGACGCCGCGCGGGAGCGGGTTCGCTCGCTTCTGGCGACGCTTCCGACCCCGCTCGGTTCTGACGAGATACCGAACGGTCACGTCCGCAAGCACCTGACTGATGCCGCGGGCGATGCCTCGGACGGACTTGACGACGCACGGACGGCCCGAACCGGGTTGATAGCGCTCCGGTCGTTGCGGCGGGCGCGCAAAAACGCCCGCTATGCCGCCGCGGGATGGAGCGTGGCCGAGAGCGGCCGTACCGCTGCTCCGCTCCGGGAGGAGCACAGCCAGACCGTCTCAGAGGCCCGCAAGACCCGACAGGAGCACGAATACGTCGGGACGGACCCGGTGCGCGCGGCGCTGGTCCACGCCCGCGTCGAAGCGGGGCTGGAGCGGGCCAGTGAAACGGACGTCGTGTCAAGAGCGGAGTCGGAGTTGCTGTCGGTTGCCGAATGGGGCGAGACGGCCGAGTCCGCACAGGCGTATCTCAGTGACGCTCACCATATGCAAGCGCAGTTCAGTGACTCGCTCCCGTCCGACGCCGGGACAGTCAGGCCGACGCTGGCCGACGCGGCGGAGACACTGCTGGCAGATGTCCGGGATAGGCAGGCGGACCTGCCGCCGGAAACGGCCGCTGACGACCGCTCGCCGGGGCAGATGGTTGTGGACGAACTCCGCTGGCGGGCCGAGAGCGGTATCAGCCGCCTCATGGATGGCGTCGGGCCCGCCAGCGCCGTCGTCGATGCGAACGGCCGCCTCGCTCGGTTCCGGGCGCTCGAACGCATTCAGAACCGTCGGGAAGCTGAAGAACTCGCTCGGCCGTCAGACGGGACAGCGGTTCGGGACATCAGACAGACTGCGTACGATGCACTCACCGCGGCCCTCGAATCGAGTTCGCACCCGGATTTTGTCCGGACGGTTCTCGTCGACGCCGGCCACAAGGTAATGACGGCTGACCGTGGGTTGATCCACTATGAGGGCGAGATCACGGCGTCCACTCTCGACAGAAGCGTCGCGGACTACTGGCATGCGACGGCGCTTGCCCGTTCAGCGGCGGCAGCAACAGAACAGACTGTTCAGGCGCTAAAATCCGACTAATACAGCGTTAGAGGCGGCGTTGTGGCTAGTGTTCCGGTCAGCGGAAACGGGGTTACTGTCCTGTAGACGGACTGGTTACACGTTTTGTCGCACACGACATTCTCAGTTGGTGATACATTATGGTGCAAAATCACAATGTTACCACTGTTATTCCAGTACTGAACTGAGAGGGTTGGCAAAGCTTATTGGATACATCCGGTGACGGCCACGCCAATTGACGACATCTCGGCGGTCCAAATGACTGTTGAGTGCCAGTGACTGTCTGCTGTCGACGGGGGTTCCGAGGCCGGATGAGCCAACTGTCATAGCGTGTCTATTGTCATGTGAGAGACCTTCACCAGCGGGCAGTAAAACCCATCTTATCATACTATTGAATGTATGAGTGTGTTCTCTCTTTCTGGCACCGGAACGCGAGTGTAAATCCATTTACGGGGGAAGAATTAGACGAGCGCGGCGCAACAGATGCGGTATGGACAGCCAGTTGCCCACACTTGCAACAATTCTACTTGCCAGATGACGTTCGCGGACCAGCCTATCGGCGAGTTCCTCGACGATGTCGCGTCGGGCCAGGTGACTCCGAGCGGCGGTGCAGTCGCGGCCGTCGGCGGCGCGATGGGTGCGGCGCTCTGTGAGATGGTCTGTATTCACACTGTCGGCACAGACGGGACCCAGACGGCGCCTAGTGAGCTAAGCGAGGTCGGTGAGGCTCTGGCCGACCACCGTGAGCGGCTGCTCGCCCTCGCCGATGAGGACGCGGCAGCGGTCGACGCGGTCGGGGCCGCGTTCGAGTCCGGAGACGACGCCAGGATTCAAGCGGCCTCGAAACGCTCGACCGAGGTACCACTGGAGACGGCCGAGGTCTGTCTCGACGTCGTTGAGCACGCCGGCACGGTGACTGCGAAGAGTACGCCGGTCGCCGTCCCGGACGCGGCTGTCGGAGCGCTGCTCGCGGCGGCGGCGCTACAGGCGTCGGTCTCGACTGCTCGGGCCAATCTCGGTATGATAGACGACGAATCGTTCGTGGCGAAGATGGAACAGCGGGCAGACGAAGCAGAAGCGGCCGGCGAGGCGGCGCTCGAAGAAGCGGTCGCAAACGCGGAGAACTGAGCGTCGTCGGCTCGTCGAACGCCGAGCGCCGTTCAGAAAAATCGAGCGGACGAACCGCAGGAGCTGGGACGCGAGGCCGATTCGTCAGAACAGTCCCGAGATGTTACCGTCCTCGTCGATGTCCATATCGGCCGCGGCCGGACGGGCCGGCAGGCCCGGCATCGTGAGCGCATCGGCCGTGAGCGCAACGAGGAAGCCCGCGCCAGCTGACGGGTACACCTCACTGATTTCGAGTTCCCAGCCCTCCGGCGCACCCTTTCGACTGGCGTCGTCGCTCAGTGAGTGGAACGTCTTGGACATGACGACCGGATAGTCGTCGAAGTCGAGGTCGTTCATGTGCTCGATGTCATCGAGCGCGCCGCCGGTGTATTTCACGTCGTCAGCGCCGTAAATCTCGGTCGCGACGGTGTGAATCTTCTCTTTGATGCTGTCCTCGTCGTCGTACAGCATCCGGAAGTCCTCCTCGTCGCTCTCCTCGGTCGCCTCGATGACATTCTCCGCGAGGTCGACACCGCCCTCGCTGCCGTCGGAGAACACGTTCGACTCCGCGGCACGGACGCCGAGATCGCCGCGGCAGTGGTCCAACACGGCCTGAATTTCTTCGTCGGTGTCGTCCGGGAAGCGGTTGACGGAGACGACGACCGGGACGCCGAACTTCTGGAGGTTCGTCGCGTGTTTGTCGAGATTCGAGAAGCCGGCTTCGACGGCTTCGACGCCGGCCTCGTCGATCTCGTCGTAGTCGACCGGCCACTGATCGAGCCCGTGGTATTTGAGCGCCCGGACCGACGCCACGAGCACGACGGCGTTCGGCGTCATATCGCCTTTGCGACAGACCACGTCCATGAACTTCTCAGCGCCGAGGTCAGAGCCGAAGCCGGCCTCGGTAACGAGGTAGTCACCCATGCCGAACGCGGTTTTGTCGGCGACCAGCGAGTTTGTCCCGTGGGCAATGTTCGCGAACGGGCCGCCATGGACCAGCGCTGGCGTCCCTTCGATGGTCTGGACGACGTTCGGCTTGATCGCGTCCCGGAGCAGCATGGTTGCTGGGCCGGTCGCCTCGATATCGTCGACCGTGACCGGGTCACCGTCCTCGTCGTATGCGACGATGATGCGACTGACGCGCTCTTTCAGATCTCCGATGTCCTGTGCCAGACAGAGGACTGCCATCAGCTCCGAAGCGGCCGTCAGGATGAAACTGTCCTCTCGCGGCGTTCCACCGGTCTTGCCGCCGAGGCCGACGACTGTCTCCCGAAGCGCGCGGTCGTTCATGTCGATGGCCCGCGGCCACGCGACATTATTGATGTCGATGTCCAGCTCGTCGCCCTGCGAGATTTTCGCGTCGAGCATCGCGGAGATGAGATTGTGCGCGGAGGTGAGTGCGTGCAGGTCGCCGGTGAAATGAAGGTTGATGTCCTCCATCGGAAGGACCTGCGACCGGCCGCCACCTGCTGCGCCGCCTTTGACACCGAATACGGGACCAAGCGACGGCTCCCGGATGGCGATCATCGCCTCCTCGCCGACGTGGTTTAGCGTCTGTCCGAGGCCGACGGTCGTTACTGTCTTGCCTTCGCCTTTCGGCGTCGGCGTCATTCCGGTTACCAGAACGAGGTTCTGTTCCTTGTTCTGGGCCTGTTCGCGGAGGCGTTCGATGGCGTGTTGTTTGACTTTCGCGGTGTATTCGCCGAAGTACTGGAGGTCGTCAAGGCCGAGACCCCACGGCTCGACCAGTTCCCAGATCGGCTCCATGTCGGTCGACTGAGCGATGTCGTAGTCCGTAGGAATCGGCTCCTGTGTCTCTTCGATCGCGGATTGCTCATCCTGTGAAGACATCTCGACTAGCCCTTCCCTGCACCGTCGTAATAATGTTAGCGTACCTGACACTACTGGGATAGGATGTGTTCGAGACGCCACAGAAGACACATCATGTAGCACGGATTACGAGATTGGCTCCCAGACCTAACAATAGGCCGACCGGCAGCGGCCCCGAAGTCAGGATGTACGAGATACCTCGATCACCGCTTTCGGCCCACCGTTGCGGGATATGGACCGGCTCGGGCCTAAATCGGCTACACCACCGACATACGCGCTAGCACGACAGATTCGCGCTGGCGATACATTAATCAGGCCGCCGGCGACCAATTATGGTATGGAGTACCACGAGTCGGCGGACTACCTGCAGTCGCTACAGCGTCGTCGGCCCAAGTTGGGAACCGATACGACGGCGCGGATGCTCTCACATCTCGGTGACCCGCACGACAGTTTCGACAGCGTGCAGATTGCCGGGTCAAACGGAAAGGGAAGTACCGCCCGGATGACAGAGAGCGTACTCAGGGCCGCCGGGCTAGATGTCGGCCTGTTCACATCGCCAGGACTGAACGGTTTCCGGGAGCAGATCACAGTCAACGGCGGCCGGGTCCCGAAAGAACGGGTGACAGGATTCGTCGAGCAGATCAAGCCCTGTATCGACCAACTGGCTGCCGAAGACGACAAGCCGACACATTTCGAGGTTCTCACTGCACTAGCGCTCTATCACTTCGATGTTGAGGGTGTCGACGTTGCGGTGCTGGAAGTCGGTATCGGTGGCCGGTACGACGCCACGAGCGCAGTCGATCCCGTCGCAAGCGCCGTCACCAGCATCAGTTTAGAACACACTGACCTGCTGGGCGACACGGTCGAGGAGATTGCCCGCGATAAAGCACAGGTCGCGCCACGAGACGCCCCGCTCGTGACGGGAACGACCGGCGCTGCTCTCGATGCGGTTCAGGAGAGTACCGATACCATCACCGTCGGCGACGACGGGGCAGATGTCACAGCCGTCGAGAACGGCATGCGCTCGGCTGTCGAGAACCGCATCTCACTCACTGGGCCGGACTGGGCCCTCGAATCGAACCTCAAGCTACTCGGACAGCATCAGGCAGAGAACGCCGGCGTTGCCGCAACGCTGGCTCGACAACTCATTGATGTGGACACAGAAACCGTATCCGAGGGGCTGCGGGCCGCGACGCTTCCGGGCCGGTTCGAAATCCGGTCGACCGACCCGATGGTAGTCCTCGATGGCTCCCACAACCCCGGTGCGATGGAGACACTGACTACACTCGTCGAGCGATACGAGTACGATGACCTCCATGTGGTCTTCGCCGCGATGAACGACAAGGAGTACGAACGAATGATCGCGTCGCTCCCAGCCGTCGAGACGGCCTTTACCGCGCGACCAGAAGTCGACCGAGCCGCGAGCACCGACTCGCTCGCTGCCGCGTTTGAGGGGCAGGCGGCCCGGGTACAGCAGGTCGAATCCGTTCCAGAAGCCACCGAACGAGCGATAGCCACGGCCGGCGCGGACGACTTCGTCCTCGTGGCCGGCTCACTCTATGCAGTTGCCGAGGCACGGGACCGCTGGAGCCGGCTCGTCGTTCCCGAGGACAGCCTCCGGCAGGTGCCTTCGACAGGCGGTGCTGGACCCAGCAACGAGCCAGCAATCCGCCAGCGCGTACTTTCAGTCACGTTGCGGCGCGATCAGGCCGACGCCGTCAGGCAGGCGTTCGAGGACTGCGACGGCACCTGCACTTGTTCGGCTGTCGGGATGCCGGAGAAACTCGTCGAGGTGTACCTTTCGGGGACGCCGCGACAGTTCCGACAGCTCAGTGACCGACTGGCCTCGGCGGGACTGGGGCTCGGTCAGCTCGCCACACAGCTCGAAGGCGCACTGGCAGACAGGTCGTTCCCCCCGCCGTTCGACACTGAAGCCGCGGCCGTGATGGGAATTCTCAACGTCACGCCGGATAGTTTCTATGACGGTGGCGAGTACAACCGCCGCGACCTTGCTATCGACCGTGCAGAACAGATGATCGAATCCGGGGCGGATATCGTTGATATCGGCGGCGAAAGCACGCGTCCCGGCGCAGACCCGGTGACCGTCGAAACAGAAATTGACCGCGTCGTGCCCGTTATCGAGGCCGTGTCATCGCTCGATGCAACTGTCTCCGTCGATACCAGAAAAGCTGCCGTCGCTGACGCGGCGCTTGCGGCCGGTGCCGACATCGTCAACGACGTGTCGGGACTGTCGGACCCCGAGATGCGGTTCGTGGTTGCCGACCACGACGCATCCATTATCCTGATGCATAGTCTGTCCGCGCCAGTGGACCCGGGTCGAACTGTGACCTACGATGATGTCGTCGATGACGTGCTACGGGATCTCACGGAACAGCTACTGCTCGCCGAGCAGGCCGGCATCGACCGCGAGCAGGTTATCGTCGACCCCGGCTGTGGGTTCGGGAAAAACGCCGCCGAGTCGTTCGAACTCGTCGACCGTCTTCACGAATTCCACTCCCTCGGCTGTCCGGTGCTGGTCGGCCACTCCCGGAAGTCGATGTTCGCGGACGTGAGCGACGCAGGAGCAGACAGGCTGCCGCCAACTCTGGCAACAACAGCACTGGCCGCTGAGCGCGGGGCCGACGCCGTCAGGGTCCACGACGTCTCTGAGAACAACGCCGTCCTCAAAACGGTATCAGCGACGGCAGGGCGGGCGTCTCGGCTTCGACAACAGTGATACCTGTCCAGCCCGTAGTGTGTGTATGATGCAATTTCCGATTCAGCTCGGTTCGGGTCTCCTCGAATCCGTTGGGCAGCTGGCGGCAGTCGCCGGAACCGTCGTTCTCCTGCTGATACTCGTCGGTCTGGGTGCCTTCGCGTACAAGAGCGTCGTCGGCGAGGGTGTCCGCTGGCCCGACGAGAGAGAAGAGATGGACAGCGAGAACGAGGACGGAGTCGTCCAGGGAAGCCGCGAGGATGACTGGAAGTACTACTGAGGAGGACGGTTAGTCGGTATTACGGTCGTATGAGTGTTCGTACTCCCAGTGGTACCGACAGTCTGTACAGGTTGCCCACTCCGGGATGTCGAACCGCTCAGGATGTCGTTTGCCGTGTTCCATCCGACCTCGACAGACTGGGCACGTGAGATACAGGAGTTTCAGGTCGGCGAACTCATCGTGGTTGTACTCGCCGACACACCGCGGGCAGTCGATGCTGTCACGCGCGTTGTGTTGGAAGATTTCCGACTCGCATCGCGGACACTCGACCGTCGCTGGCGGCCGTCTCGCCCACCCACTGTCACCGTCGTAGGTCGTCGTGGCCGTGTCCATGCTCGATAGCCTGAATTTGTTTGGTCCGTCTCCCCGTCGGAGTGGGGCGGCGATCCGCTCCCCGAGCCAGACGAGCTTCGAGAACAGAACCGCAAGCCATCCAGACACTGTAGTATGATACGTACGCTGACGGCTTAAATTTCCGGGCAGCGCCGACGGTGGCCCGGTCCCAGACGGTCGATAGGTTTTCACGGCGACCGACGGTATGTGTCATATGAGTTGTGACGCAGTTGTCGCTATCGCGTCGACCGCCACGGGGCTGGCGGCAGCTACTGGGACACCCGTCGTGGGACAACTGGAGCCCGCCCTTGCCGCGGACCTATCCAGGCCGCTCCGTGCCCTCGTGTCATTCATTCTCGTACTCGTGTCCGGCGCGGTGATACTCCAGTTGCGGCGGGGTTCAGTCGACGACGCTATCGATGCGATATCGGACAGCCCGGCAACTGCCGTCGTCTATGGCATCGCCGGGTACGTGATACTCGCTATCGTGGGTCTCTACGGGGCAACAACGCTCGCTGGTCTCAGTGTCGCCAGCGGGATACTGGTCCGTATCGTGATCCTCATCGGTAGCGCGTTCGTTCTAGGGCTCACGAGCTTCGGATTCCTCGTCGTCGGCACTCTGCTTAATGATGTCTTCGGCAACCGTCGGCCGTCAAGGGGCCTACTCATCGGAGCGACTCTCAGCGCTGTGACGTGGCTCCTGTTTCCACCCGCCGGCAGTATCGCGTCCAGTCTCGCCATCGCCGCCTTCGGAATCGGCGGCTCTGTTCGGGTCTGGATACACTCCGAGCGGACGGTCGAGACAGAAGTAGACGCCCGCTAACGCCAACTGCCTGTCTGTTCAGGAGCTGTTACTACCGGTCCTGTGGAAAGCGGCAAAAACGAGAACGCTTCAGTCGGTACCAGTCGGAGCGTCGTCACCCCGTTCGGAGATGTCCGTTACCATCTCGTCGCCGGCGGTCACGATATCCATGTCCTCCCGTTCGGAGAGGTCTTGGATGGTTTCTGCGAACTCTTCGGACTCCAGTATCTGGTACTCGTTGTCGAGTCCCAGATACACCGTATAACACATCAGGCACAGGATGAGTGCGAACGGGAGCCCTGTCGTGATTGCGGCCGTCTGGAGCGCCGTCAGGCCGCCACCGATGAGCAGGATCGAGGCGACGAGCCCTTCGGTGAGCGCCCAGAAGATCCGCTGCGTTCGCGGCACGTCGTGTTTCCCGCCCGAAGTCAGGTGGTCGATGACCAGCGAGCCGGAGTCTGACGACGTGACGAAGAACGTGATGACCAGCAGCGTCGCGAGGAGACCGCTCACCACGCCAAGCGGGAACTGCTCCAGCAGGGCGAACATCGCGACGGTCTGGCCGACCTCGTTGTACGTTGCGAGCGCCTGCCCGTTGCCCGCCAGGGAGTTGAACATCGCGCTCCCGCCGAACACTGACAGCCAGAGTGTCGAGAACATCGATGGGAGGAACAGGACGCCCAGGACGAACTCCCGGACGGACCGGCCCTTCGAAATTCGGGCGATGAACATCCCGACGAACGGCGACCACGCGATCCACCAGCCCCAGTAGAACACTGTCCAGGCGGTAGGGGTCCCGTTCGCTGCTTCGTTGAGTGTCCCGGTGAAGAACCCGAGCGCGAGGATGTTGCCGAAGTACGCACCGAGTCCCTCTACCCAGGTGCCAAAGAGGTACACCGTCGGGCCAACAACCACGAGGAACCCGAGCAGTGTGAACATCAGGTAGAGGTTGAGCGTGCTCAGGCGCTTGACACCGCCGTCGAGTCCCGCTGCGACCGAGAGGGTTGCGATGAGCGTGATGCCGGCGATAAGTGCGACTTGCGGCCAGGTCCCCGTCGGGATACTCACCGCACCGAGCATGTCGCCGCCGACGTAGGACAGGCCGGTGTTGACCTGTGCGACACCGAGTCCCAGCGAGGTGGACAGCCCGAACAGCGTCGCGAACACCGTCACAAGGTCGATGATGTGGCCCGGCCAGCCGTAAATCCGATCCCCCAGTAGGGGCCAGAAGATCGACCGGAAGGTGAGCGGGAGCCCGCGGTTGAACGAGAAGAACGCGAGGCCGAGTCCAACGAGGCCATACACCGCCCACGGGTGAAAGCCCCAGTGGAAGAACGTCTGTGCCATCGCGGCGGACGCTGCTGCACCGGTTCCAGCTTCAGCCCCGAAGAAGCTCGGGGGGTTCTGGAAGTAGTACAGCGGCTCCGAGACGCTGAAGAACATGAGTCCGATACCCATGCCGGCGCTGAACAGCATTGCCATCCAGGAAAAGTCGCTGAACTCCTTTTCGGCCTTGACGCCGCCGATCTTGATATTGCCGTACTTGCTGAACGCGAAGTACAGCAATGTGATGATGAACACGTTTACTGCCAGCAGGTAGAACCAGCCGAATGTGTCCCCAATGGTGTTGAACAGCCACGTGTACGCGGAGGCTGCTGTGTCACCAAGCAGTATGGTCACTGCGATGAACAGCGCAATTATCGCCAGTGCTACCGGGAATACCACCGGATGGACGTCGAATCCGGCTGCCTGAATGTTCGTATCACCGGGCTCGCGGTCGGACTCCGGATGGAACAGCTCTACCTGAAGTCCGTCCGACATCTCGCCGGTTGCGTCGTCACTGTCTGCCATACGGTACCCCTCTCGAACGCAGTACTGCTCTGTGATGTCTCATTTTCGTAGTCGCGGTCTTGTGCTGTCGTGGTCCGTTGCTACCGTCATGCCAGCGACATCCCGGCACAGCGCGTCTACAGCGGTCGCCTCCTGTTTGTCACACTGTACTCGCTCTGGCGGACACGGTGTGCCCGCAAAGCTGTTGTCGACGTGTTGTATGTGCTACACAGTCTCATACATATCCACTGATGCAACTCTAATAAAACTTCACATTAAACACCACTATATGAGGGATTAAGCCGCTGTACTGCTGTGGTTCGGCAGACATTTATTTTATCTAGCACATTGAGGTTTGCTGGCTGCCGCCGAGTGGTTCGCTTGCTTCGCAGCGGGCGGGGGCGTCTTTATTTCGGGATCTCACATACCACCAGTATGGCACGACTTCTGGCAACAGGGGCAGCCGTGGTGGCAGCACTGCTGATGGGCGTCGGTCTCATCGGGATGACAGTCGGTGACTTTCGGCTCGCAGGATTCAGCTTCCTCAGCGCGAGTCTGGTGATATACATACGCGAAACGCGGCTGATAGACGGCGGGGGTTAAATATCGTTGACGCTCATCCGCTGGCTGATAACTGGCACACTCGACGTTCTGACCACCTTGTCCGTCGTCCCGCCGAGAAGGTTCCCGAGTTTCCCACGGAACGCTGAGCCCAGAACGATTGCGTCCATGCCTTCGTCTTCGGCGAATTCGACTATTTCTTCGCTGGGCGCACCGGTCTTGAAATGCATCTCGTAGTCGACGCCGTGTTCTTCGGCGACAGTCCCGAGATTCGCCAGCACCTCCTCGCCGTAGTCCCGATACTCCTCTCGCATCTCCTCCTCGTCATCCCTGAGCGCGAGCGCACGTGGCGTCCCCGGGAGGTCGATTACGTACAATGCATGCACCGTCGCGCCGAGCGCAGCAGCGAGTTCGATGCCGTGTTCTGCCCCTTTTCTGGCCTCGTCGCTGCCGTCGTACGGGACGAGTATGTGGTCGTACATGGTCTTGACTCATGTGTACTTCCCACACATACCTGTTATAGGTTTCCCCGCTCGTGCCGTCGAGCCGTCGGTCTGAGCCCTAATTTCAGCTCACAGTGCGCCGTTTTGTGCCTCGCGTGCGACGTTGTCGACAGGATAGCCCGCGTCACGAATCGCTGTGATGATGGTCTGTGCGTGCTCGGCACCGCTTGTCTCGACGTTGAACACGAGGTATGCTTCCCCAATCTCGAGATTCTCGACGGACCGTTCGTGCCGGACGTCGTGTATATTTGCCCCCTGTCTGGCGATGACGCCGGATATTTCCTCCATCACACCCGGTTGATCGTTGATGCGCACCCGGAGCTGCAGGAGCTGTTGACGCTCTGTGAGTGCGTGGATGAGAACCTCACGCATTTGTGTCATATCGAGGTTCCCGCCACAGAGCAGTGGCATCACAGTTTCACCCGAGACGTCGAGGTCGTCACTCAGCACGGCAGCCACGGAGGCGGCCCCGGCACCTTCAACGACCTGTTTGGCCCGTTCCATCAGCAAGAGAATCGCCTGTGCGATATCGGTGTCCGAAACCGTCACGACCTCGTCCACGTTCGCCTCGATGATGCCGAGGGTCGTCTCGGAGATGCCGCCGGTGGCGATACCGTCAGCGATGGTGTCGACCTCGTCAAGCACCACCGGAATCCCTTTGTCGAGGCTCTCGTGGACAGTCTCGGCACCGGTCGCCTGAACGCCGACGACACGCGTCTCGGGTGAGAGGTGTTTAATCGCGGTCGAGACACCGCTGATAAGTCCGCCGCCGCCGATGGGAACGATGACCGTGTCGACGTCCGGGCAGTCGTGGTACATCTCCGTTCCGAGCGTCCCCTGTCCGGCGATGATGTCCAGATCGTCGTAGGCGTGAACGAACTCCGCATCGGTCTCCTCAACGACGGCCTTGGCGTGAGACATCGTCTCCTGAAAGTCGTTACCGACCAGTTCGACGCTCCCGCCGTAGGCTCTAGTGGCGTCGACTTTGGCCTGTGGTGCGTTCTCTGGCATGAAGATCGTCGCCTCCGCACCGCATTTTGTCGCGGCGAGGGCGACACCCTGTGCGTGGTTCCCGGCGCTGGCGGCGACGAACGACTCCACGCCGTCGGCGACATCCTGCGAGATTTTGTTGTACGCGCCTCTGGTCTTGAACGACCCTGTCCACTGGAGGTGTTCCATCTTCAGGTGTACCTCAGCGTCGACGAACTCACCGAGCGACGTACTCCGCTCGACCGGCGTCTTCTTGACGACTGTGTCGTCGTCCAGTCGTTCGCGGGCACGTTCGATGTCCGCGTATGTGACGGGCAGGGCGTCCGATTCTGTTTGTGTCATATGTTCGTATCGTCCCGGGCGTTATGTCAAAGTTGGTGGGTCAGTGCGCTGTCGGGTCATTTCGTGATTCGCTCCCGGGCCGGATCGAACAGCGGCTCGTCACGCACCGTCGCGTCGTATGTCTCGCCTTCGCACTGTATCTGAACCGATGTTCCGGCTTCGGCGTATTCGGTCGGCACGTACGTGTACGCGATCGACTTGTCGATACTGTAGCCGTAGTTGCCGGCCTGGACGTAGCCGATCGCCTCGCCGTCTTTCAGCACAGGTCGGCCGCTCAGCATGATATCCGTCGAGTCATCGAGGGTGAGCGGCGTGATTTTGCTGTCGATGCCCTCCTCGCGCGCAGCCTCTAGCGCGTCCTTGCCGATGAACTCGGTGTCCATGTCGACAGCGAAGGGTAAGCCGGCCTCGAAGGGGTTCGAGTCCGTGTCGATGTCCGTCCCCCAGAGGCGGTAGCCTTTCTCTAACCGCATGGAGCTGAGCGCGCCGCCGCCCATCGGTCGGACGCCGAGGTCCTCGCCAGCCTCTTGCAGCGTCTCCCAGAGCCGTTGGCCGTACTCCGTCGGGGCCCATAGCTCCCACCCGAGTTCACCGACGTACGAGACACGCAACGCGATGACCGGTACGTCACCGACGTACATCTGCTTGGCCCGGAAGTACGGGAAGCCGTCGTTGGTCACGTCGGCGTCGGTACACCGCTGGAGGAGCAGCCGCGCGTTCGGTCCCCAGAGACCGATTGTCGATTTCGCCCCTTCCTCGACGTGGACCGACACCGTCGCGGGAGCCTCGTCTGTTAGGTGGCCGCCGTGGATACCGGGGGAGTTACCGCCGCCGGTCGTCACCATGAACTCCTCGTCGTCGAGTTTGACGACGGTGATATCAGCAAGAATGCCGCCGCCCTCGTTCAACAGCAGCGAGTAGCGGACCTGACCGGTTTCGAGGTCCATGTCGTTGCTACAGACCCGCTGGAGGAACGCCTGACTGCCCTCGCCTTCGACCATGATAGAGCTGAACGTCGTCATGTCGAACATCGACACCTTGTCGCGAGTGTGGAGGTGTTCGGCGGCCTCGATTTTCGAACGGTTGATGCCCTGCCAGCCATCCTGGTCGGGAATCCGGTCCTCGTATTTCTCGACGAGGTCGGCGTTGGACTCGTACCACTGTGGCGTCTCCCAGCCGCCGCTCTGGTAGAACTCCGCGCCGAGTTCTTTCTGTTGGTGGTAGAACGGACTGGTTCTGAGCCCCCTGTGGTCGTCGGGCTGCCACCGCGGCTCGACGATGCTGTACACCTGCTCGTATCGCTTGGCTCCGCGGTCCACGAAGTAGTCCTTCTCGCCGGCGTGGGGTTCGAACCGCCGGACGTGGATGCCGCCGGTATCGACCGGTCCAGACGGCAGCCGTGGCGTGCCGTTTTCCATCCATTCCGCGAGAATACGGCCGTAGCCCCCGGAGTGGGTCCACCAGATGGCCAGCCCCGTCCAGAGGCCGTCGACCTGCGCCGTCTCGCCGACTGCCGGCATCCCGTCGGGCGTAAAGACGAAGATGCCGTTCTCGGTGGCTTCGTACTCCACGTCCTGTGTCGCCGGCAGGAGTTCGTCGAAGGCCTGCTTCGCGGACTTGTCCCGCCCGCGGTGGGTCGGCGTCTCCCAGTGCTCCTTTGTGAACCCACGGACGGAGGCCTGATGCTCCTCCGAGTTCTTCCCCATCGCCTCGGGGTCAACCGAGAGTGTCTCGTGGTTGTACGACCCCATACCAAGCGCGTCGCCATGAGTCCGGAAGTACAGCGAGTGGTCCTGATCGCGGCCGACAGGCTGATGTGGCCCTTCGCTCATGTACTCCGCGATAGAGCGGTCGCCCGGGACCTCCAGTCCGGTTGTGTTGTCGCCCACCGATGTCTCGGCGTCAGCAAGTTCGTCCATCGGCTCCGTGACGACGTACTGGTGCTCGACCGGGGCAATCGGCAAGTCAAGCCCGGCCAGTTGGCCGGTCTGATAGCCCCAGTTGTTCGTCGCAATAACCGCCCGTTCACAGTCGATGCGGCCCTGGTCGGTCTCGACAGCGTTGATTTCGCCGCCCTCGACATCCAGATCCGTGACCTCCGTGTTCCCGTAGAACGACGCCGAGGAGTGTTCCATGTACCACTGCAGTGCGCCGATGCCGTCGACGCGCCCGTCGGTCGGCGAGTAGTAGCCACCCAGAATCTCGTCTTCGTCGACCATCGGGAGGTGCTCGGTGACCTCCTCGGGCGAGAGCAGTTGCGGCTCGGGCAGGCCATAGGAAGTCGCCCATTCCGTTCGGCGACGCAGGAAGTCCATTCGGTCCTCGCTCCGGGCCACCTCAATGCCACCGACCTCATCGTAGACACCGGCATCAGAAAGGAGCCGACTGGTGTAGTAGGCTGTCTTCGTCTGGATCTTCGACGGCGACGTTTGGAACATTATACCGGGGGCGTGGACTGACGACCCGCCAGTGACGGGCAGCGGCCCCTGATCGATGACCGCGACATCTTCCGCGCCGAGTTCAGTCAGGTGATACGCGACGCTACATCCGACGGCCCCGGCACCGATAACAACTGTATCCGCCCGAGACGGGGGAGTCTCTGTGCTCATGTATTTCGTTTGGGACTGTTTCTGTCACGATGTTAAATACACCGGTGGCGACAGTCGCGGCTCAGCGTATTTCGGATTATCAGGCCGTCTATCTACCACTCGGGGCATATCTGTGATGTATGGCCGACCGCTACGAGCGCGAGTCGCATCGAACCTCAGCATACTGCGTGGCTGACAATATCTGGTCTCCCCCTGGCTGAAAAGGTCGCTAGAGAGTCGCTTGTGAGGGTTCATCGATTGACAGCAGTATTAACACAGCCGCTCTGGGGAGAAAACGTGGCTGAACCGGTTCGTCAAACCGGGCGGAGGTAGTCGGACCGGGGCTCCCAGAGCGACCCGGCCATACGCAAGTCGTACACGTCTGCTAACGTGTCTCCGACTGTCCGTCCCTGTTTGCTCATCGCGGCAGCGAGGATGCCCAGTGGGACGCCCCGCTCGAAGTCGTCGTCTAGCTCTCGGAGGACATATGCGACGTCGTCTGATTCGGGGGCCTGTGAGACGGCACGGTGCTCCGCGGAGACCCACTCGATATCTGTGTCCAGGAGTCGCTGCCGGCGGCGGTAGAAGGCAACGACCTCGTTGGCCGTCGAGGTCGTTACTGTGGCACCAGTCGCGGCGCATTGAGCGACGAACGGCGCGTCCTGTTGGCTTCCCTGTGTCATCAGTTCAGGCCTCGTAGGCTTCCTGTGCGAGCCGATGCAGTCGGTGGACCGTGTGTTCGTTCGGACCCAGTTGTGCCTGCGCGAGCGCGCCTGACTTGAGCCCTTCGTACTGCCGCTCGACGAGCTCGAAGTCCTCCTCCTGAAGCTGTCGGCTCGTCTGGACGAACTCCCGTTCGGCGTCGGTCATCGCCTCGTCGCTGAAGTAGTAGTCGGCGATGAGCTGGAACCGACCCTCGTCGATCGGGTCGATGATGTACGTGCCGTATCCGTCCGCAGTTCCGTACATATTGACGGTGAAGTTCGGCCAGAAGTAGTAGAACTTGGCCTCGTGTTCGTCGTGAATCCGCATCTCGTCGTCGACGTCTTCGTCGTGGGTGTAATGTAGAATCCAGTGGTAGTCGTTGACCTCAAGCTCCGATTCCGTGAGCTCGATGTCAGTTATCCAGTCCTGATGGTTCGCGTGGCAGTGGTCACACTCGGAGTAATTGCCGGCGAACGTCTTCCAGTTACAGTCGACCTCGGAGACGTACCGCGTGGCGTGTTCGTACTCGCCCAGCGGCATGGCCTCCAGTTCCGATTTCAGCGTCCCCGCCTGCTCGGCCAGTGGTGTCGGATCGTCGGCGAAGTTGAGGAAGACGAACGGACCGATTCGGTCAGTTTCGACTTCGCTGAGGCTGTTCTCGCTGGCGTTCATGCCACAGACGTCGTCGTCGCTCAGGTCCGGATTGAGCCCCGCTTCTTCGAAGCTCTGTGGCGTGCTCTCGAGGTCGCCGTCGAGGTCATAAGACCACATATGGTACGGACAACGGATTCGCCCCATGTTTCCGGGGTCGGTCATGGGCGTATCCTCGACCATTTTCGAGCCGCGGTGGGCACAGACGTTGAAGAACGCCCGGACCTCGTCGTCGTGGTCACGAACGATGATGACTTGCCTGTCTCCGATGGTCCGGGTGAAATACGCACCAGGCTCGGTAATCGCGTTCGCGTGTCCGGCGTACACCCAGTATCGACCGAATATCTTCTCCTTTTCCAGCCCGTGGACATTCGGGTCTGTAAAGTATTTAGCCGGAAGTGCGTTCGTTTCGTCGGTTATATCAGGACTAACTGCTTCGACATCGTCATTAGACGGGTTCCACCTCGTCATACGTCTGTTTTTGCACCCGTGTTCCACATCACCATTGGCCACGGATAGTACACCCGTTTAAACAGGCCTGGGAGGACTGGATTCCGATACCGGGCCCGACACGCCGTTTCCACCGAGTCTGCACAAAGTCCAGCTAAGAGGTCTGGAGCCCGGTGTGCGGACTCAGGAAACCAGCGGTTCCTCGCGGACGGTCGCGTCGTACCGCTCGCCCTCGTAGAGGATTTCGACACTGGTGCCGGGTTCGGCGTACTCGGGCGGCAGGTACGTGTAGGCGACGCACGCGCCCTCGGTGTAGCCGTACTCGGCGCTGTGGAGATAGCCGATGGTCTCGTCGCCGTCGAGAACAGGCTTGTTGTCAAGCACGACAGCATCCTCGTCGTCCAGCGTCAGGCACGCGACCTTGTGGTCGATGTTGTCGCCGTCGGCGGCCGCCGCGACCGCCTCCTTGCCGATGAAGTCGGTTTCGAGGTCGACCGCCCAGCCCAGGCCGGCCTCGTAGGGGTTGTGCTCCGTGTGGAGGTCCTTCCCCCAGAGGCGGAACCCCTTCTCGATGCGCAGCGAATTCAGTGCGCCGTTGCCATAGGGCCGGATACCGTATTCCTCGCCGGTCTCCATGATGTGCTCCCAGAGGCGTTCGCCGTACTCAGAGGGCGTGTAGAACTCCCAGCCGAGTTCGCCCGCATAGGAGACCCGGAGCGCGGTGACAGGGATGTTCTTCACGAAGAACTGCTGGCTCGTGAAGAAGGGGAAGGCGTCGTCAGAGAGGTCAACGTCGGTGACCTTCGAGAGGACCTTTCGGGCGTTCGGACCGGTACAGACCATCGCCGCCAGGCTGGAGGTCACGTCATTGACGACCACATCCTCGGGGGACTGCTCGCGCACCCACGCGACGTGATTGTTCCCGACCTCACGGCCAGTGGTCAGCAGGAGGTAGCGGTCCTCGTCGGTTCGCGTGACCGTGATGTCCGCTCGCACGCCGCCGCCTTCGTTGCACATCAGCGTGTACTTCACCTCGCCCACGTCGATGTCCATGTCGTTCGTACAGAGGTACTGGACGAACTCGCCGGCGTCGCTCCCGATGACCTCCATCTTGTTGAAGGATGTCATGTCGTGGAGCCCGACGTTGTTGCGGACGTTCAGTGCTTCAGCGCCCTCGATGGGCGACCAGTACTTCGCCTCCCAGCCCTCGCGGTCAGGAATCTGGTCCCCGTACTCCGCCAGCAGGTCGGCGTTGGAGTCGAACCAGTGCGGTTCCTCCCAGCCCGCCTCTGCCCACAGTTCGGCGTCGTACTTCTTGTGGGTGTGGTACATCGGAGTCCGACGGATGTCTCGCTGTTTGTCGGTCCAGACCCACTTGGGGTGCATGATGTTGTAGACGATGCGGTACTCCTCGCCGCCGATGTCTCGGGCGAAGTCCCAACTCCCCTCGTGGTCGTCGAAGCGGTTCACGTCGCAGTGCGCGAGGTCAATCGGACCGGACGGCAGTCGCGGGACGCCGTGTTCCATCCACTCGGCGAGCGCTTTGCCGGCCCCGCCGGCATGGGTGACCCAGATGGCCGCCGCCGTCCAGAGGCCGTCGTACTCCTGGACGGGACCCATCACAGGCAGACCGTTGGGCGACTCCGCAAACATCCCGTTGTACTTGTGTTCGAGCTCCTTGTCGGCTGTCGCGGGCAACAGTTCGTTGCTGGCCTGACGGGGAGCTTTGTCCGGCCGGTCCGGGTGGGTCGCGTTGTCCATGTGGTAGTCGGTGAACTCGTGGACAGACCCTTGCTCGCCGTCGGGGTCGTTGCCGCCGAGTTCCTGTGGGTCCGGCACGATTGGCTCGTGGTTGTACGAGCCGATGCCGTAGGAGTCCCCGTGGTTCCGGTAGTACATCGCGTTGTCCTGGTCACGCAGAATCGGCCGGTCCGGGCCGACGAGGAGACGTTTCGCTTTCTCTCCGGAGACGTTCTCGTAGTTTTCGAACAGTGGGTGGTCGGTGATGTCGACCGCGCTGTCGGCAAGCTCGTCCAGCGACTCAGTCATCGTGTACTGGTGCTCGACGGGCGTCACGGGGAGGTGCACGTCGAGTTTCTCGCCGAGCTGCCGGGCCCAGATGTTCGTCGCGACGACGACCTCGTTGCACTCGATACTGCCGTTCTCCGTGACAACGGCCTCTATCGAGCCGTTCTCCGTCTCCACGTCCTCGGTGCGCGTGTGCGGAACGAACTTCGCGCCTCGGTCCATCGCTTCTCGGGCCAGCGCGTCGCAGGCGACCACGCCCGAAACTTGCCCGTCTGTCGGGGAGTAGTAGCCGCCCTTGATCTGGTCGGCGTCGACAAGCGGGAGATGCTCGGTGACCTCCTCAGGGGAAAGCAGCTGCGGGTCCTCGATGCCCCATGCCTTGGCGTACTCGACGCGGCGCTGGAGGAAGTCCATGCGCTCCTCGCTGCGCGCGACTTCGATGCCGCCGGTTTCGTTGTACGCCTGATGCCCGTCAGCCCCTTCGAGGTCCGAGTACAGGCGGCGGCTGTAGTCCGCAAACTGGCTGAGGACCTTCGGTTCCGCGGTCTGAAACATGATACCGGGGGCGTGCGTCGACGATCCCCCCGTAGTCGGCATCGGCCCCTGGTCAACTACGACTACGTCCTCGCGGCCGAGCTCTGTCAGCTGGTAAGCGATGTTGCAGCCGACGATTCCAGCACCGACGATAACGGTATCGGCCTGGGTCGGCAGGCTATCGGTAGGCTCCATGACTCTGGGTAAAACGTGCTATGGCGTGGCAATATAGTTACCGCCTGGTCCGTCTCCTTTGCAACCTGAAATGGAATTGTCACGTAGTGTTTCAGAATAACAGGAGTACCATTGTTAATACATTTGCGTCCCCTGCAGGGATTGTCGCCGCTGTTCAGAGATTCGCAGTCGCTTCCAACGGCCCGATTGTGCTGTCACGTTATGTGTTAACAGCCCATCATGACGTGTTCCCTGTAGTGCTTTCACACCAGCGGCGGCGTAACAGCCAGCGCTACCGTCCAGAGACAATCACAGCACCGTCCTATCTGGGCCGGCACAGCGCCTACTCCCAGCGCTTTTGTCTGCGCACCGTCGGGCCTTAGTATGGACTACGCGCCCGTGACGCACACGACGGCTGACCGTCAGATCGGACGATTACCGTCGGGACGAGACGTGTCTGTGACGGTCCACCGGTATGTCGGCGGTTCCGGACCGACTGTGTATATTCAGGCGGCGCAACACGGCATCGAACTCAACGGCCCAGCCGCGTTACGGCGGCTCCACGACCGCCTGATTGACGCGGTCATCGCAGGAACGGTCGTCGTTGTCCCGGTGGTAAACCAGCTCGCGTTCGATCACCGATCCTACATGACTCCGGGGGAGTACGACGTGATGAACCCGAACCTGAACCGCGTGTGGCCGGGCAACGAGCAGGGAAGCTTACAGGAGCAGTTCGCCGCTCGGCTGTGGGAGCTCGTCAACGATGCCGACGCGGCGGTCGACCTCCACACCGGTACGGCAGATATGCTGGAACACGTCCGATGTCGAGCAGATGATCCGGCCGCCGAGCGCCTCGCCGAAGCGTTCGGCACTTCTTACAGGCTCACCGACGCACCCGAGGACACAGATGACGACGGGTCCGGCAAGACGTTCCGGGCTGCGGCTTCGGCCGCCGGGATTCCGGTTATCACTGCGGAACTATCGAACAGTCGTCGGATTGCACAGGACGCGGTTGCAGCGGGTGTCGACGGAATGCAGAATCTTCTGTGCGAGTGTGGAGTCCTCCCGGAAGACCCCGAGTCAAGAGCTTCGCAGACGATACTCCGAAACGATGCCGAGCCAGTCACCGCGTCAGAATCGGGACTGTTCGAATCTCGCCCGGATATCGCCGTCGGCGACACTGTCGACGCCGGGGAGCGACTGGGGACTGTGTACGAACCAGCCGCCTTCGAGCAACAACAGGTCGTTTCGGCGACAGAACGAGGAGTGGTGTTCTCGATTGCTAGGGAGTCCGTCGTCGTGAAAGGAGAGCGGCTTGCGGGTATCGCGACACCGGGATGACCGGCACATGTCCGGTGGCTCACCGATGAGTGCTGTGTCAGACGTGTGGTGATGGCCGCAGTTTTGCGGGCGTTTATAAATGGGTTCGGTATTCCACACCTATCTCTACACCATAACGTGTCATAGTCACTCAATAACATGGGACTCCACACCGCTTTCACGGCGCTCGCGGAAGTTATCGATGCGTACGAATCCCGCGGCCGGTCCATCAAGACCGTCGAAGCATCGCCTGCCGGCACCGGTGATGCAGTCCTCGATGTGACGGTGGCCATGCCGGTCTCCCTGCGTTCCGGTGGCGGCGCTGATACGGGTCTCACACCGGAGACGGCGAGGCTGACCGATACTGGTGACCTCGAAGTCACGTTCTCACCACCGGCTACCGACCTCCCGTCGACATCCGGTATCTCACTGTCAATATGTGACGCCTCGGCAACGGTCACCGACGATGGCTTACTCCTGAGAGTAGATCTGACAATCGACGCCACGGCCGCGTCAGACGGGGTAGCCAGCGCGGACTGTGGACCTGAACAGGCTGGCTCTAGCGACATAGCGACAGTTACCGGATCGCGTTCGGCCGATACCGCCGAGGGTGACAGTCCTCCGTCCGACGGGTCGGCCGTCTCGACTGCAGAGTCTGTCAGCGACGGAGATAGTGGTTCAAAAGAAGGCCCACAGCCAGATGACGCGTCTACGGCCGATACGCCCTCCGGTCGCGACACCGACTCCGAATCCGACCCATACGCAGCCGTCCGCGACGACTCCGTGCCACCGTATGAGGACACTGATTACCTGCAAACCCTGTACGACGACTGCGACAACTTCAGAGAAATCGCTGAAAAAATACAGATGGACGTCTCCTCCGAGACTGTCCGACGGTACATGATCGAAGCGGACATCCACGTCCCGAACACGTACAATACCTCCGATGACGGCGAGGAAGAACCGTCGACTGAATCAGCTGCCTCGAACGAGGGCGCAGACCAGTCCGGAGCTATAGACGGGGACGAACAGGTCACTACGGTCGAGCCTGTTTCCGCAGAATCAGCCGGGTCCGCCGAAGAGTCCGTCGGAGAGCTTCCCGACGAGCAACTGGTCACTGACGGAATTGGGCTCCCACCTGCTGTCCAACTGCAAGACGTTGCCGACGCGGTCGTCGAGTCGGATACGGTGTACGAAGTACAGCGATGTCTGGGGCTTGACCGCAGCCAGGCCCGGGACCTGCTGGAGGAACTCAATCTGTTAGACCTCGTCCTGCGTCGACTCGCAGACGAATCGGACCAAGCTGTCTCATACAGGACAGTAGCGAGTCGAATCCGACAGTGCACGCCACATAGCGCGTGATGCTAGCAGGTTCTTATAAATGGGTTCGATGCCCCACCCACAGAGAAAAGTACGGGTACGTCTTATATATGACAACACATGGCCCTCGGAACTCGTGCAGTCTCAGACAGTCAAGGTGTCCAGACGCTGCTGACGAGCGCTCGGTTCGAACTGATGCCGTTCGAGAGCTTCGACGAGGAGATTACCCACCTTCCTAACGACGCGACGATTGCAATTACGACCTCGCCACAGCTCGGCATCGAGAAGACCGTCGAAAAGACAGAGCAAGCCGCTGCAATGGGGTACGACGTCGTGCCACATGTCGCAGCCCGCTACGTGGAAGACTGGGAGCAACTCGAAGCAATAGCCGAGCGACTGGAACAGGCAGGCATCACGGACATCTTCGTCCCGGGCGGCGACCGCGAAGAGCCGGCCGGTGAGTACGAGTCAGCTCTCGATATGCTTGAAGCGCTCGCAGAGACCGAGTACACGTTCGAAGAAGTCGGCATCACTGGCTACCCCGAGGGCCACGACTTCATCGACGACGAGACGCTGGCGGAGTCGATGGCCCAGAAAGCACCGTACGCGACGTACATCGTCACGCAGCTCTGTTACGACCCGGATGCCGTGTTAGAGTGGGTCGAAGATATCCGCGGTCGCGGTATCGAACTCCCGGTCGAAGTCGGTATCCCAGGGGTAATGAACTACCAGCGACTGATGCAGATATCCCAGAAAGTCGGCGTCGGTGACTCGATCAAATTCCTCAGGAAGACGACGGGCATCCTCGGGTTCGTCAAGCAACTCGTCGGCTCCCGGGGGACCTACGAACCAGACGAACTCATCGACGGTCTTGCGCCATACGTCGGGGACAACGAGTACAACATCCGCGGCGTTCACATCTACACCTTCAATCAAACGCCTGACACGGAGCAGTGGCGGCACAAGCGTCTCGACTCCTGAACCCAACTGTTCGACTAGACTCGGGACACCCACCGACAAGGTCTGTTTTCGGCCGAAATGCCCTCTGTCAGCCAGCGTTGCTGTGGCTAAATGATTCCCATCGGAGTCCAGCAAGAAACTGCGTCGATATTCCCCCAAGCACACCTGGACGGTCACAGAACTGTGGACTGATCAACGTGTGAGAACGACATAGCCCGACGACAACAGCAGTGGAAACTGGGAACGGCAATCGGGGGAATAAACGGCGGACGGCAGGGAGGTTCGCCGGCGGCTGGGACAGGCGGAGTGAGGGGTTAGTCGTCGCTTTCGGCTTCTTTCCGAGCGTTGAGCTTCGCCTGCTCACGGGCGCTTGGATTGACGGACTCCTTGAACGGCACCTTCGCGGCGGTGGCGAACACCGGTTCGCCGGGTTCCTCGGCGTACTCGTCGGGGAGGTGAACCCGGAACTCCAGATCCAGTTCCTCGTCGTAGATTTCGTCGTTGAGCGGCGTGTCGGTGACTTCCTCAATCTTCTCAGCCGGGACAAAGCCCATGCCGATGTTGGTCTCCAGGTCCGGGTTCCACCACGGAGAGGTGAGGTAGCCACATTCCTCGCCCGTGTCCGGGTCAGAGATGAGCCAGAAGTCGGGGGCGTAGTCGCGGATCGGCTCGCCGGCGATCTTCAGGCCGATGAGCTTGTGCTCGAACGGGTAGTTGCCGTTCTCGATCTGTTCTTTCTGCTCTTCGAGAACCTCTTTACCGATGTAGTCGGCCTCCTTGTCGTCGGGGACGTGGTAGCCGAGGTTGACCTGGAACGGCGAGGTCTCGTGGTCCAGATCCTGACCCCAGGACATGATGCCGGCAGCAATCCGGCGGTGGTGTCCCGGTGCGATCTGGCGGCCGTCGTGGTCTTTAACCGATGCCATGACGGGGTCCCACACCTTCTCGGCGTCCTCGTGAGCGTTTCGGACGTAGATCTCGAACCCTTTCTCGCCGGAGAAGCCGGTCTGGCTGATGAGCACGTCGGCACCGTTGATTTCGGCGTCCATCAGGCCGTAGTACGGGACGTCTTTGACCTCGTCGCCGACGACGTCGACCATCACGTCGAGCGCCCTCGGGCCCTGAATCTGCATCGGTGCGACGTCGATTTCGTCGATTTCGACGTCGAATTCGTTGTCGACGTTGACGCCCTGTAGCCACTGCATCAGCGTCGAATCTGAAATAGAGAACCAGAACTCGTCTTCCTCGGGACGCAGCAGAACGGGGTCGTTCAGGACGCCGCCGTCCTCGTTACAGAGGATGACGTACTTCCCGTCCATAGCGTCCATGCCCGTCACGTCACGCGTGACAACGTAGTTCGTCAGCGCCTCGGCGTCTGGACCCTTGACACGGATCTGGCGCTCTACGGCGACGTCCCAGAGGGTGACGGTGTTAGTCAGTGCGTCGTATTCCTTCATCACGCCGCCGTCTTCGGGTTCGATGAGGCCGCGCGGGTGATAGAGGCGGTTGTAGACGGTCGCTCGCCAGGCCCCCTCCTCATTGAAAGACTTGTGGAAGAACGGGGATTTTCGAACGCGCGTTGACACCAACATCTCGATGTTGGGGTCACCAGTCTGGCGGAGGTTACGGGGGACTGTCCGATCTGACTGGTCGACACTGGGATAGTTAGGGTGTTCCTCGTTACCGCTCATGCCTCTGAAAGAAGATGTGAAATACTAATAAAAGATACTGTTACTTGCTTCTGGGATTTATATGCGGGGTAGAGTTGACTGGCAGCAGCGATGCTCTGAGTCGCTGTGTTAGGGCTCTTGAGCATGAATTTTCATCAGAGTGCGTAAGCGTATGACTCGATCAAGACTGGTCACTGTGGTACGAGACGGTCAATACAAAACACGACTGTGCAATCGCTGTGACTGTTCAGTTATCTATTAGTCCGATGGACTGCTGGTTCGCGTGTATTTCACGATAGCGAACTCGCTGTGTGTCGTTCGGTCGGTCTCCGTCCAGCACGACCAGTCGACCGTCGGGAAGACCGTATCGCCATCGAAGGATGCTGTTAGTTCGGTCAGAAGCAACTCGTCGGCCTGTGGAAGAAACTGCTCGTACACCGTCGCCCCGCCGATAACGTACGTCAGAGATGCACCACTGTCGGCCGCTTCTGCCAACGCCGTCGTTGTCGAGGTAACGGCCGTGACACTGTCGGGAAGCTGGCTCGGTGTCGTGGTCAAGACGATGTTCAGTCGCTTCGGTAGCGGGCCACCAAGGTCACGCCGAATACTTTCGAAGGTCCGCCGCCCCATAATCACGGGATGACCGACTGTTGTCTGTTTGAAGTGTGTCAGGTCTTCGGGATACTGCCACGGAACGTCGCCGCCAGCGCCGATCACGCCATTAGCTGCGACGGCGGCGATCACAGAGAGTTTCATACATAGCTCTTTGCCGCGCTGCTGGTAATAACTCCGTCCCAGTCGACGAGTGGGGCCACCGCCCGCAATTCGCATATCAGTCCCGCTGCCCGAATTGGAGGCACAGAGCGGGGGACGAACGGTTGCTCTCGGGTATCGTACCTGCGGCGCATGCGACCGGGTGGGTAAGATGTTGTTACTCCAGTGCTAGCTCGGACCATGATAGCGTATTTCGCGCGCCACTTATGAGGGTCAGCCATATAAAATGTTGCATGGATACGATTCACCTGTCGCCCGGGCCCGCCGCTGCTCAGGCGTTTCGCCTGGGAATTGTCGCGAGCGCTGTCGGTGGGCTCGCTGGAATCGCGGCTCTGTACTGGCTAGACGTTCTGACTCCATTGTTTGCTGGATACGTGCTCGTCCTCCTGTTCCCTGTGTATCTCATCTTCGCCGCGACGGCGTTGAGCGTGTGGTTGGGATACAACAAGGACGCGACAGCCCTACGGCCAGTCTATCGTCAAAAGGATTCGAGTGGGCAATCGAAGTAGCTTTTGACGGTGAATGAGATATACTATCCGGCAGAAGACATCTCTCTTCGCCACGCTTCATAGATAAATCGTACAATCCGTTTTCAAATGCGATTCGATGTCACCAGCTGAGATTGAAACTTGAAACGCAAGGAGGAACACCCTCCGAACACTCGCCAATATCCGACCTGCGAGCTCAGTCCTCTCTGTCTATTATCGTTGCCGCAATGAGGTTCCGCATCCCACGGCGGAGTCTGCCGCTCATGGCTGTCGAGGATAGTCCGATTTCGTCGGCGACTTCGTTCAACGAGATGTCCCTTGGTTCTCCGAAATACCCGTTTTCGTACGCAGTTGTCAGGGCGGTCCGCTGTTCATCGGTCAATCCATACGACGACTCGCCACCGGTGTCCGTGTTTCCGTATATTTCGATAATATCGAGGGAAATATCGTTCTCGTTTGCATACTCCCAGATAGTATTGAGCGCTTCGCGGTCAGGGAGCAAGAGTCGGACAAGCCACCCATTGCCCTTTGTCTCTGTATGGATGAGGAAACCGTTGACATCGGTAACGACGGAGCTGATGAGTTTCGTTTCAGGAGTGTGTTCGATGTAGTATATGCCGGTCTGGTCGGTCCAGTCGACAAGTTCGTAGCTCTGGACTGTCGGGTCGGTATCAAGCATCTCCTCAAGTCGCGCCCTGTCGTGGTACTCGATGAGGAACGGAAACACAGTAGACCCCGGATCGGTGTTCCCCTGCGTGATGACACGGATGGCTATATCGCCGAGGTTCTGTAAGGTTGGAACCAGCGCGAGGCGTTCGTGTTCGATGTGAATCTTCGTCGTTATTGACATTGTGTGGGGAGGGGACTGCTATCGAGGCGTCAAAGATCAGTTCGAGCTGGACAGCTGAACACCATCATCGGTGAGTTGCTATGTATATGCTGGGTCTCCACGTCAATGTTTACATACACAGATGCACACACGAGGGCAAAAATATAAATCTGACTGTAATCCAAGCCATCCAGAGCGTTCTGAGGAACGGACACTCTCACCGTTGAGAACAGATATCAAGCCAATTCCGGGAACAGACCAGGGGAAGCTGGTTCAAATGCTATGTGTTCTCAATCCACACAATCTAGGGAAACGAACGGGCTCTACTGATAATCTGTGCCAATAATCATTGAAAATTGTCTGTAATAAATGTCCGTAATTATCCACCAGTGAGCTTAGTATGCTATAACGAGTATTATGTATTGAAATGAGTAACCAACAGACCAAGACTACAGAGAATGGCAAGTTCTCCAACGACGATTTCTATCTGCCGGCAGTCGCGCTCCCACCGAATTTCGATCGTATTGAGTCGGTCGTTTCCGACCTCTTTGACTTCCACGGTGTCGTGTTGATCCCGGACAGCTACAATAAGTGATTCCTTGACCACGGTTTAGCAGTCCATCCGAAAATGGACTAGCCACGACCCCTTACTCACCCAGTTCGTCGGCGACCGCTTCGACAACCTCGATAGGAACGTCGTACTCGTCGGCGACTGCTTGTGCCCGTGCTGCTGAGAGCGAGCTGTCTTCAGCGACTGTATCCGTACAGGGTTTTCGAGGGTGTGCCGGTGCTAACGTGTCATCACTGATGGACAAATTGACTGCGTCCCATCGGGTGTAATGGCCCATCGCATCGAAGTACGCTTTTGTTGCCCGCCGTTCGTCGTCCCGGAACTCTGCGGTCAGAAGCCCCTCCTCACCGACCAGCGGACCGGCCTTGACTATCCCCGCCGGGTTGATGAGCATACTCCCGCCCGCGGCGACGTTGAATCCGAGTTCATCCTCCGAGAAGCCGTCTGGCACAGCGTCGTTCATATACG
>NZ_AOLQ01000026.1 GCF_000337775.1 Haloarcula vallismortis ATCC 29715 | reverse complement strand
GAGCGTGATGTATTGCCTCGCCCTTGTGGAGGTCATTGCGAGATGGCTTCTCCATGTATGGTGAAATATCTATTGCTATTCTGACTTCTTCACAGACATGCCGAGCAGTTGTTTCAGCCACTCAAGTGCGTCTCAAAGCCGCATTCACGGCGACTACTATACTATGAGAAGACATTTTGGTACTGCTTCGGTTATGTCGGTATGCAAAGAAGACGTTATCTACGTGCGATTGTTGGCAGTGCTAGCCTGTTATCTCTCTCAGGATGCACAGAAATGTTCCCAGGTAATAATCAGACTCCCGAATATCCAGGTGGGACACTGGTCGTTGAGAATACCGGTGACAGCCCTGTCAGAGTCTCGGTCAACACCAAATTAGAGCAGTTTGATGCCACACTCGATACTAAAACCGCTGGCGGTGAAACGGTTGTTCGTCGTGAATTCGTCACTGCTGAACAGGATGATATCGTGACTCTTGAAGCTCGGCTTGGAGAAACTGGCGACCAAATTCGATTCCAGTTCCTCCCCGCTGGCGGTGGTGAAGATACGCCGCCAGAAGTAGCGCATCTCACGTTCGAGAGTGCTGTCGAGGCGAGTGCAACTTGGACAGCGACAGCCGGGAGATGAAGCGGTTCAGTACAAAAGCGAAGTGACAACCTGAGTACTGTATGTATCCTTGTCGTATGATCGAGTGAAATGTAGGCTGCAAAGTTGCACTTTTATTTGACAGGTCATCAAATATTCGAGCAGGGTCCCCGTACCCTGAGATACTAATGGAACTGAACGATTTCGTCTCGCAGAACGCACCAGATGAGAGCCAGGCGCGGTTTGAACTGGAAAGTAGCAAACTGCTTGACATTGATGTCGACGGCACAGTACTCACCAAGGCTGGAGCAATGGTGGCTTACGAGGGTAACCTCACATTCACCGGCAAGTCCTCAGCAGAAGGTGGACTAACTGGGTTCATCAAGGACCAGGTCTCAAGTGAAGGGACACCCGTCATGGAAGTCGAAGGCGACGGCCATGTGTACATCGCTGATCAGGGTAAAAAGGTTCAAATTCTCTCTCTCGACGAGTCAGAGGCCCTCTCGGTCAACGGAAACGATGTGCTTGCCTTCGAATCGAGCGTCGACTACGAAATCGGAACTATCGGGAGCATCGGCGGGGCTTCCGCGGCCGGCCTGACGAATGTGTTCCTCTCGGGTCCTGGCATGATTGCGGTCACCACACACGGCGACCCGCTGGTGCTTGAACCACCCGTCAAGACCGACCCAGACGCAACTGTCGCTTGGTCAAGTGACCTCTCGCCAAGCATCGATACGGACCGCAGCCTGAGCGATTCCATTGGCCAGTCATCCGGTGAGACGTATCAGATGTCCTTCGACGGTGAGAGTGGGTTCGTTGTTGTCCAGCCCTTCGAGGAAACAGCCCAACGCGCTTGAACAAACACACTGCAACCTCTCATTAGAGTAGAGACCCACTCGCTTGCAGATCGGCTTCGGGCGTTGCCGGTCTCCATTATTGACGCTCAGAATAGCGGACGCCGGGTCAGTCGTTCGCTCAAGAGTCGATCAGGACAGTCAGTCCACGGACCGATTTGTATCTTCACTGAATGTTCCGAGGATTCTCAGTCCCGCAACCAGGGAAATCAAACCACCAACACCACCTGCCCCAGCAAAAAGCAGCCCGTCTTGATAATCCGTAATGATAAACCCGGTGTTAGCAAGCACAATAGTGCCGATTCCAAGTAATAATACTGCGGCCATTACCCACCGTCGGATTGACTGGAGAAGGGCGTCTGAGTCCGAGGACATACTCTGAAACTGCCGAATCAATGCATTAGTTCCGGCGATACCCAACGTGCTTGTTCAGGTTGTCGATCCACTGAGCGGCTATTCCAACGGTCTCTGAGCGATAATTGACGCTTAGACCCGCCCCACCACCATCACGACCTCCCCGGTCACGCGCCACTGACAGCCGTTCCAGATGGCCTCGATGCGCTCGAAGCCGCCATCACTCCGTGGTTCGAACTCGGTGTTCCGCTTGGGATGACACGCCCAGCGAGGAACCCTCACGAACTTCCAGCGACTCACCAATCGAAAGCGAGGACGACACTCGCTGAAAACTCTCTGAATGAGTCGTTTCTGAGGACACAAAGCCTACAAGACTCACAACCGATCCTCCTGCTGAAGATGTCCAAAGAGACATCTACCCGCCGTCGGTTTTTGAAAGCCGGAAGTGTTGCTCTCACAGCAGCGCTTGCAGGCTGTAGCAACACCCCTTCGTCTAGTACAGAGCCATCACAGCCAGAGACGCAGCAAGTGGACTCCACATCATCAAACAAGGGCGGCAAGTACACCCAAGTCTATCGAGAAACAATTCCATCAGTCGTATTAGTAGACACAGGACAAGGACAAGGAACTGGGTTTCTGTATGATAGCTCGCATATCGTCACGAACGCACACGTCGCTGGCACCGCATCACAGGCACAACTCCGCTTCCATGACGGGACGTGGAGTGACGGGACAGTGCTGGGGACTGATTCCCACAGCGATCTCGCTGTCATCTCCGTAGACGAAATTCCAGATACAACGGAACCGCTGTCGTTCATCCAAGACAGTCCCGTCATCGGACAAGAAGTCGTCGCAATCGGGAACCCATATGACTTGAATGGAACGGTCACGTCCGGTATTATTAGCGGTCTCGACCGGCTTATCCCGTCACCTGCAGGATATCGAATTCCGGATGCAATTCAGACCGATGCTGCGGTGAACCCCGGGAACAGTGGCGGACCACTAGTGTCGCTTGATGGCGCGGTCATCGGCGTTGTCAATTCCAAGCGTGGGGACAACATCGCGTTCGGAATCTCGGCCGCCCTCACCCAGCAAGTCGTTCCCGAACTCATTGAAACCGGAGAATATGAGCACGCGTACATGGGTGTGTCGTTACAGAACGTTACACCGACGATTGCGGACGCAAACGAGATGAGTGAGCCTCGCGGGCTGTTAGTCGTACAGACAGTTCGCGGCGGGCCAGCCGACGGTGTGCTCCAACCGAGCGACATCGAGTTCGTAAATGGAACCCGTGTTCCCGTTGGTGGAGACATTATTCTTACAGTCGGCGGAGAGCCGATGCGCTCCTTCGAGGATCTAGCGAGTTACCTTGCACTACAGACTCGGCCGGGTGACACACTTGAAGTGACCATCCTTCGTGATGGGACAGAGCAGACGGTTGAACTCACACTTGTCTCGCGTCCGGAACAGTCACAGTCGCCGCTCCAGTAACCAAAGTGAGAATACTGAGGGTGAATCACTTGTTGAAACAGCATCTGTCTGGCGAATGCCTTCGAGATTTTGTGGTTTAAGTGTTTGTCGAGTTTCAGGATGAGCGTATCTAAAACCGGAATCATGCGCTACATTGCATCTCTGGTGTGCTGGCACTGCTGCCACTAGTGAGGAACAGTGCCTGCCTGGCCGTCCGTTAGTTGTCCAAACACTCGACACAACGGCCAGCGCCAGGGAACGATGGTTCCCCACACTCTATGCACGCATCAACTGTGGCGTGGTTCTCCGAATCAGATCCAAGGTACTGTTTGACCGTTTCCCACACCCGTTGAATCATATCTGTATTACGGAGCTCAAGGCCTATAAATCCACTATTCGAGCGGTTAGTTGATAGTGATATAGAGTGCTATAGACCACGATATTCCCTACGAGACTGGGGCTTCAACGGGCCAAGTGTCCGTCTGAAACCCGCGACGATCACCAGATCGTCCGTTCTGGACACAGCTTCAACGGGCCAAGTGTCCGTCTGAAACCATGCCCCGAAACTTCTAGCCGACCGTGGTTCAAACTCAATCTTCCGCTTGGGACCCTGACAGGCTTGTAGACGAAGCCCTTCGCGTCGGCAACCGGCACCTCGACCATGCTTCCACCATCCGAACGGGATTCTTGACGAGGTGTATGGATGACTGACATATGGATGACTGACAAGGAGATCGGGAGCGTTGCGGACGAAGTCGGTGAGTGAACAGTTCAGCGAGGCGCGGCTAACCAACATTGAGTCATCGTCGTTCCAGTTGTTGGTTAGCTGCGTGGGCCGGCTCTTAATCGAGAAAAGATGGCCCGTCGACAAACGACCTGCTGGTCGTTAGATGAGATGATCCACGGACTCGCCATCCCGAGCTAATTCGGATTGCTCCGGCGACGTGTCTGGCGCATACTCGGAGAATGATTCCGGTGAGACTGCTTGCTGCATAGCTTCGAGTTTCGAGCGGAGTTGGCCGCTTGTCGACCGCACGAGTTCGTCATCAGGCCAAGAATGCACCTGCAGGCCGTCGAATCGCGTCGCCACCTGCTGGACCGTGTTCAGTTGGTCGAGGGCGTACTCGACCCAGTACTGGCGACTCTCCTGCATCTGCTGGAGTTCTTCGACAACGTCGTCGTAGCCGGCTTGCTGGGCGGCATCGAGACACTGCTGGAAGTTCGCGCCGCGTGGGTTGATCGGCTCGTGGAAGACGACGACCTCACCGAGTGCTCTGAAGTAGCTGAGTAGCTCGTGGAAGTCATCCTCGTCCATGGTTGGATATGTGGGCGACATCGAAACGAACACCGACACACCGGCCTGTTGGAGCGTATCCAGCGCCTGCCAGCGTGGCATCGGTGTTGTCATCAGTTGTGACAACGGAGAACACATCGTTGTCCCAGTAGTGGTCCGAACCATTGCCGTCGACGCCGAGAAACAGCGGTCAGCTCTTGGTCAGTAGTTGGTGAGAGAGTCGGTCAGTACATTACCTATTCAGCGATCAAAGGATTGGGTATAACGGCTACAACTTCCATCAGGCTCGGAGTGGGATTTGAGTTCATTTGCGGTCGGTTTTAATACGGTAGTCTCTCGATAGTGACCTCAATTCTGTTGTAGCCATCGGACTCCCACACCAGACAGTGAGATTCCAGTGAATAAAAATAAACTTATTTTGATATAGTCGAGGATTTGTGGTGAAGCTCCTCTCGTCGTCATTTCGTATATTCTACCATCACTCTGGATGTAATAGTAGCCGACATCGTCGGAGTAACGCCATTCAGATGGGTGACTCTCTTTGCCGTAAATGACGTGCTCGCCGTTGCTAGCTTGCGTTTCCTGAAATGCGGACTTCGCTGCTGGGGATAGATCGCTAACTGGTACGACGTTTTTTGTCTGTGGAACCTCATCCGCATCGACGGTCCGCTCGATTTCGTGTATTGCCGCAGCTTCACCGGGGTGAGGGACAAGAATAAACCCGATAACGATGATTGTGAAGCCGGCGATAATGAGGGCACCACCAGCGGGCTTTCGATTATCTGGGCGGGACACAGTCAAATTATGTCATATGTATATTGAAATAACCATTGCTTGCATATGCGTACTGACCAGTCAGTTCTGACTCCTTGCGGTGAAAAGAGCCTGACACCTCGTTCAGATCCGCCGCATCGTCGTCACGACCTCCTGCCCGGTCACGCGCCACTGACAGCCGTTCCAGACGGCCTCGATACGTTCAAACCCACCATCGCTCCGCGGTTCGAACTCGATCTTCCGCTTCGGGCCACGCACGGGCTCGTAGACGAAGCCCTTCGCGTCGGCCACAGACTGCCTCTTCATGCCCCAACACCTCGAATGAGATCGTCGACGAGCGACCCACCGGCGTGTGGGCCGATATCCCAGCCGCGCTCCGAGCGCGTGTACTCACACCACTCCGAAAGCGTCTCAAAGGGCGTCGCTGCCAGCTCAACTTTCTCGGCGTTCCCAGCAGCCGCCACAACAGCCACAGCGAACTCGTAGCTGTCCCAGTAATACGCTGCACCCACGTCGTCGACGCCGAGAAACAGCGGTCGGCCCTGGGCTAGTCGTTCGCGGGCGAGTTGGTCAGTACGGGAGTCAGTTCGCGTCAGTTCTTGTTATTCGGGTTGAACGCATAGTAAATGATGGCCATTGAAACACCCATTGCGATTGGTCCAAAACTCCCCTCACCCGGCAAGACGCTTCTAACAGCGAATACGCTCACAGCGGAAACAAGGCCGATAAGAAGAGCGTACGACACACGAGATAGCTCCCGTACTCGGTTATCCAGTCTACGGTACAACTGTCGTAGAGTGTCCATACATTTGCTCAACATCAACGGAAGGTGCCTCTTTCGGTAAATTTGCATGCGCACTGACCAGTCGGTTCTGACTCTTCGTAGTGAAAAAGCAAATCCAGCTCTCAAATCCGCCGCATCGTCGTCACGACCACCCAACCGGCTACCCCCCACTGGCACCCGTTCCAGACGGCCTCGATTCGCGCGAAAAACAGCGTCAGGTTGGTGTGCCCATCCACTGGTGATCGGATAGGGTCAGATGAGGAATTCCAGTCCGAAGAATGCGCCCACTATTAGACCCACCAGTACGAGAATCGCTGTTATACGAAACATACCGGCTGTTCGCCGTCGATTCTTGGGAAGACACTCAGCGATTCCAGATAGCGCGAGTCCAACTGAAAAAATAATCGTGAATATCGGGGGAGAACCACCGAGGGTCCAGTAGTATACGTATTGGCTCGAGAGGACGAGTGCCCCGGTCAACCATAGTAATCCGAGTCCGCGAGATGGCTTACCGAATACCCCCTTTTTGAGTACTAATCCCCATCCGCGAACTGGCTCACTCAGCGCAATTTCTTTGATCATGAAGGGCAGTGAGCAGAGTTCACTCTCCGGGCTTAAATAATATATCAGCACGGACCATCGCCAATCAGTGACTGATTCGCGTGCAGACTGACCACTAAAGGAACTACCAGATTTGACGCCATTCATCCTGATGTACAAGATTAAATGCGCGAGTCTGGCACAGTACAAGTTTCAGGACTCAGTGTTGGAATTAGTCAACACAGGCAATAAACACGTCATTTCACGTACTCGATATTCGATATATTTGCTCTCTGAATCATAGGAGACGTGATTGAGGACAAAGCACTTACCCAAAATCGAAGAACATCACACATGCACAATCGTGCGATTTTCATGGTTATCGTGGCTGGAGTGCTGCTTCTCAGCGGGTGTAACAGCCCCAGTGAGCAAGCGAGCATCATGGAAAGTGAGGCTACAGATCGAGCTCTGGAGGCTGAGACGGAATATGTCTCTGCCCGCCTTCAGAATGCTAGTTGCCTCACCTATGGAGAAACCGGTGAATTCACCACAAGTGCGGAGGCGACCGTAATAAATCGAACTCAGGATGGCGTTGTCGTCAACGTCCAGCGCCCCTACTCGTGGGAAAAAGACGGTACTGTGGCCGATTTAGTCTCAAATGCGAGTTATCTCGTCACTGAGAACCAAACGATTCGACGATCTGGGACGTCCATCGCGCCCTGTTAGCTTCGCACACCTACTGACCAGCCGTTTCTGCGCCCTGCCAGTGAAAAGATCCAAGCTGAATCTCAAATCCGCCACGTCGTCGTCACGATCTCCCGCCCAGTCCCGCGCCGCTGACAGCCGGTCCAGACGGCCTCAACGCGCTCGTAGCGATGCTGCCCGCCCCATCACCGAACAATCCAATAGTAGGCCCCGAGTAAACGTGTGCGAGTTCGCTACGGCCGCGGCCCGCACGATTCAGTCCCGATGGCCACCAACATGCCAATTCCGACGCAACAAGCTGGGACAAAGCGATTTATCCGTGATTTACTCGCGTTTATTTGGCGAAAATCAGGCCCAAATCGGCCTCATGGCTTACCCCCCTTATCACCACTCACCCGATACGTCGAGTTGCAATGTTCGAAACAGATCCGCTGACGATGGTCCAGTTCGCAACCGATACGGCGCAGATGGCGATGCAGGCAGGCCCGCCGACAGATCTTCCCACACAGGTCCCGGACTTCGTCGGGAACCTCCTGGCTGAGGTCAGCTCCGCAGCCGGCGATGAGTCTGGTGGCCTCGGTGAGACGATCAGCGGGATGACCCCTGGCGGCAGTGAGGCTGGGGCCGCAGAGAATGCAAGTTCGGCCGCGAACGGGGCCGCGGACAATGCTCCCGGTAAGTAAGCACGCAGTGCT
>NZ_AOLQ01000025.1 GCF_000337775.1 Haloarcula vallismortis ATCC 29715 | reverse complement strand
GATGTGGATGTCGCCGACCCCAGAAGGGGAAGACGAGATCCGTTCGTAGCTCGGGCCGACCCAGGTGGCCGGCCGAGCGTGTCGACCCGAGCTCGCTGCCCGGTGCGACCTTCGCATTAGTTCAGAAGACGGGGGAACATATAAATGAATCGTCTCAGACCCGCCCTGTGCAGAACACACACGACGCATACGTAACGTGATGCTGTGACATGCATAACCGCAAGACAGCGCTTGGATGTCTATGAACCAAGGTGTCTTTGTATTCGGAGGATGACATAGCCACAAGTGGCCGAGAGTCAGCAATCCATTATATATCAATTGGGAGAAGTACAGACCTGACGGTAGACAGCCGTAGTGTACCAGACGCTATGACGAAACGAGCGTCGGGACATCAAGGGGGTAGCGGTCAGAACAGGGTCGCGATAGAGAACTATCTCACCGTCGTCGTGAACCAGGACGCGGGTACAGTGGTAAAATTAGGCGGTCAGCGAGTCAATGTGGCCTTCCGAACGGAGCTGGTCGGCGTCTTGTCCCTTGTAGCGCCATTCGATGTTGGCCTTCTCGTCTTGCCAGTCCCACGGTTCGGCGAGAACGATGTCGTCCTCGTTAATCCAGGTCCGGAACTTCATCCGGCCTGGAATCCGGCCAAGTCGGGTTTCGCCGTCCTCACAGCGAATGCGGACGTGATTTCCGCCAAGGTGCTCTGTTACCACTGCAAACATCTCGTCACTTGTAGGCATGCGGAGATTCCGCCGCCCTGAATCGTCGCTCACAATATGAATACGGTCGCTTCCCGTATAAGTCGTTTGAGAGGCGAGATAGCGTGTACCATGCGGCCGTGGCGAGACAGGAGTGACCCAGTAGCTATCGGAAACAGTGAAACGATGAGAACGGACTGACGACAGGACGTCGCTTCAGTCGGCAGTCAGCGCCTGCGGCTCGTCGGCTTCCTCGGCCATCGCGTCCGTTAGCCCGGAAGCGAGCGCAAACACCGCTTCCTTGTGGTCTGTCTTCGATTTGTGAATCGACGTCGGTTTGACACCGAGGTCAGCGTACAGATCGTGCTCGACGCTTGTGTCCGCCTCGTGCTCGTAGTGGTGTTGTACCTGCGCGAGAAGACTGTGAAGGTGAATGAGTTCTTGCTTCTTCATTAGTGTCCAATCTTATGACGTGGAGGGTAATAGTACTACCTTGCCAATGACCCACATATGGCGAGTATTCGGATACAATCCTCATCAGTCACAGGTGCAAGTATAGAAGCCTCTACCGGTGGAATACCGCCTATATCTTCTCATTTTGTCCACTAACATCAAATGAAACGGCGTGACCTTTTTGACATATATTCAGCACTACTGTTCGAAGCGATTAACGAACTACTGACCTGCGAAGCGCTCTCAATCATGAAAGACCACGAAGATATATTAGATATCGAACACTTCATGACTGCTGAGCACGTACATATGATCGTAATGAACTGGAAGCACCCACGAGACAAGACTGCGGCTATGGCGAAACAAGAAGAAGCAAACAGCGGGACGGAGTGGTCATTCATCGCAGCGCTGATGGCTGCTGCATAACGGCTTTTTCACCGTTCAGGCTCGAATTCTGTAGCGACAGGTCTATCCACCGGAGATAGAGCCCATCAGGTGACAGTACGGACATCGACCGTCGTATTGTGGACAACAGCGCGACGGATGCCAGTACACTGGTACGTATGCGGTTCCGAGTGGTCCGACCAGTGCGATAGTTCATCCTCGAAGAGTCGGTGCCATGCGTCTGGGTACGCAGTTTTCGAGACGTTGATCGAGACGGTTGTCGCGGACGGTGACTTGCCTGCCTGTGGCGAAATGAGTGTCTTGTTCTGGAGAGCGGTCTCGATTGTGACGCGGTTCGACGATGAGAAATCCGTCTGTCCGTCGAGCGAAAGGGCAGAGATGTATACACTGTCACTTTCAGGGCTACACCGGAAGCGGGGTTTCCGTGAAACAACCAGTCCCTCCTCCTGAACCCGGTACACTGCACCGGCGGTGTAGACGATATCAGTCCCCGAATCGGTTTCCCGAATGAACGCTCCGGTGGAAATATTCGTTGACTGTCCGTCGACGGTTATGTTCAGCGTTGACGGCCGGATGGAGAGTCCGTGGCCCTGTAGTTTCATACTCGTGGTTCGTCGTGGGGCTTCGCCCTGGATGTGGTCGTCCGTGGTCTCCGCGAACCCAATCATCGACGTTTCGGCGACGTCGGTTGTCGCTCCCTCTTGGATGGCGTCAAACGCCCCCAGCCCACCGAGTGTCACCAGCGCAATCCCGGTGATGATGATACTGAACGTGAGCGTAAACGCGAGCAAGTCGGACACACCGCGGTCGTGACCGCTTTGGCTTGACGGTGGGGAAATCATCCGCGCGTCACCTCCATACAGTCGGCTGTCGAATTATACGAGACCGCCAGTGGCCCGCTGGAGACGACAGATGGGCAGACGTTAGTTTCATTCTTGAATCGGACAACAGCGTACCGGTCCAACCCTGATGCGTTCACATACACGCGCGTGCGTGACGCGTCTGGGGTGACTTCAACATTGTACGACTGGTCAGCAATCCGTTCGGGATATGTCGCGCGGAACGATACCGTCGAATTGAGGCTTTCAGTGTTGAACGCATCCAGACGAATCAGGTCGCGCGCGATACCATCACCGACGTTCTCCAGAGCTTCCTCCGTCACGCGCTCACGCTGTGAGTCGACCATCTGGCTCCCACCGATAAGGAGGCCAGTCACCAGGAGGGACGTGATGCCGATAGTGAGCGCCTGCGTGACTGCCGGCGAGACGCCGCGGCTGTCGGACAGAAAACAGTCGAGGCTCATTCGTCGTCCACCTCCACGAGAACTGTTCGATTGTAGCTCGTGGATGGGGTGTCATATGTGGTGTCAACGGCAGGGACGACCGGATAGTTGACACGAGCAACCGGAGAGGCATAATTCGACGACGGGAACGTCCCAACCGCCGCAAACCAGTATTGCCCTTCGGCTTTATTTCCGTTCTTTATTTCCACGGAGTACGGTGGACCAAGGCTGTGGTAGCTATCGAAGGAGCTGGTGTTGCTTCCCACTGTACATGACCCAGCAACCAAGTCGACGTTGACATCGCCGTTGCCATGACACTGCGTCTTTCCGTCGACTGTGACGTTGTTCCCGCTACCAACGGTACTCGGCTCAATTGACAGTGTTAGATCCGTAGAGCCGTTTCGAATGATGAGAGTGAAAGTATTCATCGAACCGCCAACGACGTCGGCAGTGAGATTGAACACCGCAATACGAGAAACGTCATTGGCAACTAACCAGTCGTTCTGCGGGCCACCCGATGGGTTCGGTCGCTGGAATTTGGAGGACGTGCCCGTTTGGTTCACCTCGGTACCGAGCGACGCAGACTCGTTCAGCGTCGCGTTGAGATAGGTCCCTTCACGCGTCCCGACGACACGGTTGTGCGTCCGCGTATAGTTCTCCAGCGCGTGTTCATATCGCTCTTCGAATCCGTCGATATCGTCGCCGCGCGTTTCAGCTGCGAGCCGCCCGAGGTCGCGTTCGACGGAGGCTTCGCGGTCAGCCGACCGCTCAATAGTATCTGCACTCCCTGTGGTCGTGATGCCGTCAGTGACAGCGAGACTGTGGGCAAACAGTATCGTACTGAACACGACGATAGCGATGGCGACGCCACCGATCAACAGCAGTTGTCCGCGCTCGTTGGCTACCATACGACCAGACGCACCTCCACAACGTTGTAGACGATAGAGTCCGGTTCCGCGTCGGGAGCGAAATACCCGTCAACGGCAGAGAGAGACGGGCCGGTGCCGCTACAGTCACCGATTCGGGCGGGCATATCGTCGGTCAGTGTTACCGTTTCAGTCGCGACAGCCGCATCAGCCGGCCTCTCAGCGACGTTCTCACCTGATTCCTGTGAGACAAGCGTTGTCTGCCGTGCACTCGAATCCGAGTCCCAGTAATTGAAGTAGAGATTGTACTGGTCGCCCTGCCGGTCAAAGGTCCGATTCAACATCAGCTCAAACTCGGTAGAGCTGCCGGTCTGATTACCGTTGAGGGTCGGTGTTCCGACGCTGAAACACGCCGTCGCGTTGTGCAGCGCTCCAGTTTCTGCCGCCAGCGATAGGGTGTCACTCGCGCGTGTTTCCAGTGCCGCTGTCCGCTGCTGAGTGCCGGTCTGGAACGGGCCCGTGTCGACTGCTGACAGACCGTAGACGGTCGCCGTCACAACGACGATTGCCGCGAGGACACCTTCCAGCGTGTAGGCTTGGCCGCGCATGGTTACCACACCCTCACGACGAGCCAGCAGACCGGGTCGCACTGGTCTGTGTTTGTCAACTTCACGACGCGCGACGCCGTCGCGACGTTCGTTCGGCCCTCCACCGACGGTCCCCAGGCGAGTGGGTCGCCGTCGACTGCGTGGTCACGCGTTCCGTTCGCGAGCGTCGACGCGTTCACCACCGTTATGTTAATTGACGCGTTTGTCCGACGTTCCGTTGCGACATTGAGCCCAGCATTTGATTTCACATTGTCGACGTCGAGGTTCGTTTTAATCCCGTCGCTCGTTTTGTAGTCGATATGATTCCGCGTCCCGTTGACAGAATAGTTCTCGACCAGATACGTCGCCGCCCTGTCCGCAATTGGTTGGTTGCGCTGTACGTCTGGAGATTCGTACACGCCGACCGCACTACCCTGTACGAATGCCAATACCCCGATTATCGTCACGAGCAGGACGCTCACCCCCACGGCGAAGTCCTGCGGTGTTTGTGCTCTTGTATCCATGTCCCACACACCCTATTTTCCGTTTGATACGAACGCCGCCGAACCGCGGGGAGACTGTTATCCCACGGCGATCCACACCACCAGTGCAATCGTCGACAGGACGACTGCGAACTTCACGCCGGCAACAAGCTTCACTTCCCGAATGTAGCCGGCGATAAACGACGACAGCAACGCCTGCAGCGTCACCGCGTGGAAGAACAGCATCGACAGCAGTTCGGTGTCGACGCTGCCACCGAAGCCGCCACCCGGCGCGCTCGAACTGCTCGCCCCGGAGGCCTGCGTCGCCAGGCCCGACATCACATCGAGGAACTGCGTCTTCAGCAACGCCATCACGCCCAGCAACGTCAGATACGTCATCAGAATGATGACCGTCTGCATCCGCGTCCGAGATTTACGCTCGCGCTCGATGTCGTCCTGATTCTCCGAGGCCTGAGCGGCCGTCGAGAGCACGTCCTGAATCTGGCTAGAGGCCTCCTGTGCCTCCGCGATGAGCTTGACCGTCCGCGCCAGTCGTGGGACGTTGTACTTGTTGTTGAATTCCCGGAGCGCATCTTTCAGGCTCGTCCCGTAGTTGACCTTTGCGTGGATGGTCTCGAACTCCTCGGAGAGCTTCCCGGAGGACGTTTCGGAGACTACTTTGACCGACTCCAAAAGCGTCATCCCGGTATCGTTGGCCGACGCGAGCTTCCGGAGGTTCTCCGAGAGTTTCCCGATAATCGCCTTCCGCGAGCGCTGGTTCCACTCGTAGAAGATCATCAGCGGGATGAAGTTGATGTACATCGGGACGTACACCCAGAAGAACGTCGAGCGCACCGGGACGGCGATCATCCCGTCTAGCGATAGTGGGGCCCAGCCGATGACGATAGCCGCGATGATGGCGAGAATTGACAGCGGGACCGTCAGCCACAGCACCAACAGCGGATGGTCACGGAAGAACATATCGGGCCGTGTGAGGATGGCGAGGAGTTCGTGGGTCCCTTCCCGGCTCTTGATTCGGTCGAAGACGCTGTAGGTCCCTGTGTAGCTCTCGATGAGCCCGAGGTTGAACACGCCGACACCCTCGTCGACGACGAGTTCCTTCTCGCCGGGGCTCGAACGCAGATAGCCGTCCCCGATGGAGTCCTGCGTGACCGTCGAAACGAGGACGAGAAAGCCCAGGCCGGTCAGGGGAATTAGCCCGTAGACAGTGCCGTAGATGAGCGATTTCTGGGCGTTACCCATCATCGACATGATGACCAGAATGATGATGAGAAGCAGCGGGAACAGCGAGAGCGTCATGTACATCTCGCCGAACAGCTCCAGCGTTTCCAGCATCTTCTCCTGTTCCTGCCGGGCAGTTCGCATGTGTTTTTCCTTCTGGTCTTCGAGGAATGAGGTCATGTCGCCGCCGGAGTTGATGATCGAAAGCATATCCGTCAGGAACTGCGACAGTTCGTCCGACGGGGTCTGGAGCGCCTGGTTCCGAACAGCAGTCCGGTAGTCAGTATCGAAATACTCCGTCTCCAGCACGATAGACTGGAACTCCTTTGCGACCTCACCGTACGTGTCTTCGGCTTTCCCCATCGACTGCAGAATTTCGAGTTGGTTGAGCCCGCCAACTGACAGCGCATACATGAACGAGATCGAGTCGGACAATAGGACGTTGATTTCGCGCTCGCGCGCGCTTGCACGGAAATACGGTATCGAGACCAGCGAGCCAAAGCCGATACCGAACCCGATGGCACCGAAGACAAACCCGGTCACGATGACGAGGAAGGGGAGTTTCAGTACGTCGAGAATCGCTGAGACGCTCTCTGACACTGGAATCCCGATAAGTGTCGGCGCTCCCCCACCGGTAAACAGCAACTGGACCAGCAGATACCCGAGGAACGTCCCGACGAGCCACAGTGCGAGACCCGCGATGACACCGACTGCAAGTGCGCGTGCAAGAAACATCTCAACGTTGTCGGCCATCCGGGCCTCCGCGAGTTTGTTCTCGACGCTGTTGACGAAGTCACCCTCGTCGTCGAACACCATCTGATAGGCCGGATAGAACGTGTCACCGAGCGCACCGCCGCTGCCGACCTGTTGCTGACCCGGTGTGTCGAGGCTCATTCGCTATCTGCCTCCGCTCCGGCCTTCGGAACGAACTGACCGAAGTCGATGCTGTCTTCATCATCGCTCTCCTCCGAGTCGTCCATCAGCGCCGAGACGATATCCGGCGTTTCGCGGCTCTTGTAGGTGTTGAACAGTGGTTGGGCGTTGTCAAGCACCTGTTTCGTCTCCTCGACCATCTCCGGCGGTGCGTCGGGCCGGGGCACCATCTCCTCTTTCTCCGGGTCGATGTCGATTTTGACCGACTCCATCTCCCGGAGGTCCTCGAGCGACAGTTCGAGCTGGTCGTTGGCGATGAGCGTGAGGATGGTGTCGGGGTCGTTAATGAACGCCTGAATGGTCGCCGCGACCTGCGTGTAGGTGTTCAACCCCTTCTCGATGAGGTACGCGAGGACGACCTTGCGCTTGAACAGTTCCTCGTCGAGCTTGTCCTGGGTCCACCCGCGGTCAAACTTGATCTCTTCGAGCGTGTTCGAGTTCCCCATCTGGATGTACTCGTCCGTCTCGGCGCGCCACTCGTACACGTCCCGGACGTTGATCTCGTCGTTCTCCGCAGAGTACTCGTTGATCTCGGTCAGAGACTTGTTCCGGCGGACCTTGTTGCCGTCGACGCGCGTCTGGGTCTGAATCGAGACCAGATCGAGCGCGGTAAACAGCGTCTTCGAGACGTTAATCGGTTCGGTGGTGAACCGCTTGATGACCTCGCCGACGGAGTCGGCGTGGAACGTCGTGTAGGTAGTGTGACCGGTCGACATGACCTGGAACAGCGTTCGGCCCTCCTCACCACGAATCTCACCCATGACGATGTAGTCCGGACGCTGACGCAGTGCAGCCTCTAGCAGGTCGAACTCGTCGACGTCGCCCTTGTCGTCCTCACCGAAGGAGGGGCGCGTAACGCTTGCCACCCAGTTCCGCTGTGGGAGTTCGACCTCACGCGTGTCCTCGATAGAGACAATCTTGGAGTTCGACGGGATGAACAGCGAGACGGCGTTCAGGCTCGTCGTCTTTCCGGATGCGGTACCACCGGCGAAGATGAGGCTCTTGTTGTTCTCGATACAGAGCCAGAGGAACGCCATCTCGTCCAAGGAGAAGGTGTTCCAGTTGATCAGGTCGACTGGGGTGAAAGGGACGTCCTTGAACTGCCGGATAGTGTAGTTTGTCCCGTGGTCGGACACCTCACGGCCGAGGGTCAACTGGGCACGCGACCCGTCCGGCAGCGTTGCATCGACCTGTGGCTGGCGCTTCGAGATACCCTTTCCGGAGCGCTGTGCGAGCTTTACGACGAAGTCGTCGAGTTCTCCCTTGCCGTGTTCGACGTTCGAGATGATCTGCTCGTAGTCGGTGTGATAGACGAACACCCGGGAGTTGTACCCGTCACAGGAGATGTCCTCCACGTTGATGTCGTGTTTGACACCGTCGATGCGGGCGTAGCCGACGAAATCCCGCTTGAGCATGTACAGCAGCTTCTCGACCTGATACTCGTTTAGCTTCGGGTCGTCGTCTTCGAGGATAGCTGGTTCTGGACGTGTCGAAATACCGGTTAGTTGCCCCGTGGTTTCGCTTTGTGTTTCCTCGTCCAGTCCGAACAGCTCCTTGACCTGTCCAAGAACGCTCTCTTCGCCGCTCCCGGAGACTGAGCCGTCGTAGAGGTCGTACCGCGAGAGGAGTTGTTCGGCCTCTCGCTGGATGACTTGTGCCCGGTCGGCGTCGGTCCCCTGGACAATCACGTCGTCTTCAGAATACTTGATCGCGGTCTTGAGCTTGCCCGAGAGAAACTCTCGAAGGTCGATTTCGATATCGGTGAGATACGGCTCGATGACGTAGTACTTCTTCTCGTTTTCTTTCCGTGAGTGGAAGATGACGACGCAGGCGTAGGGCTTGTTGACCCAGTATCGTTCCAGTTCCTTGAAGTGAGATTTCTTCGACTGGGGAACAGATTTCTCGAGGTCGTAGCGGTTGACCACGGTCGTGTGGCCGTCTCGTGTCGAGAAGAACTCGTCTTCGTCCAGTTCCGGATTCACGTCGACGGTGTTTTCGTCGACGTACTCATGCAGTTCACTGGCGATATCTTCGGCAGCGGATAGCTCGTTTTCCGTGCGTTCGGAGTCGAAGTTCAGATACTCGCTTTCATCAAACGGAATGACTTCGCCGTCACTGTCACGGGGGAGACTGCCGTCCTCGTAATAGTACTCCTGTTTGAAATGCTCCCACGTGTAGATGTCTTTCGCAACTGGCGTCGTAGTTGGGTCGAGGTACTCTTCGAATGGCGCTTGTAGTGTTTTCCCGGCACTCGCTGCGTCTTCGAGTCGCTGACTGAGTTCTCTTGGCTCGAAGCCGAGATAGACGCTCCGGTCGAAGCGGCCGCCGTCGTGCACCTCCCGTCGGAGATCATCCCACGTGTATTCGCCGACCCGTACAGGCTCGTCAGTCAGGGTCCCCCCACTGTTGACCTGCTCTGACTCACCTCCCCCAGTGTCATCGATAGCCATTGTTATTCATCTCCCGTTAGGCAGGAAAAAACTTTACCCCCAGAAAATGTAGCTGAAAAAGAGTTTCCGGCTGTTTGTATCACGGTCTCCTCACGGTAGTAAGTGGACCGTACTGAATGTTTCGCCGGTCTTAATTGTCAGTCAAGGAACGACTCGATCCGGGCCATCGCTTCCTTGAGGTCGTCGAGACCGGTCGCGTACGACACCCGCAAGTGACCCGATCCGCCCTCCCCGAAGGCGGTTCCGGGCACGACCGCGACCCGCTCCTCCTGTAGCAGACTCTCGGCGAACTCACTGGCATCGTCCCAGGGACATTCCGGGAACGCGTAGAACGCCCCGGCCGCCGGGAAGCAGTCAAGTCCCATCTCTTCGAAGCGTGTAAGCACGTACTTTCGTCGGCGGTCGTACTGCGCGGCCATCTCCGTGACCTCGTCACGACAGTTGTCGAGTGCCTCCATAGCGGCATGTTGGGCCGTCGTCGGGGCCGAAAGCATCGAATACTGATGGATTCGGTTCATCGCCTGGATAGCCTCTGGCGGGGCCATCGCGTAGCCCAGTCTGAACCCTGTCATCGCGAACGCCTTCGAGAAGCCGTTGAACACGACGGTCCGCTCACGCATCCCGGGAAGGGTGGCGATAGACGTGTGCTCGTGTTCGTACGTGAGGTCTGCGTAGATCTCGTCGGCGAAGACGAGGAGGTCGTTTTCGCGGCAAAAGGCCGCGACAGACGCCATCTCTTCGGCCGTCATCGTCGCTCCGGTAGGGTTGTTCGGATAGCAGTACACGAGGGCGTCGGCGTCGGCCGCACCGGACGATTCCAGTACCTCCCGGGTGAGTTTGAACTCGTCTTCCGCGCGTGTCGGTACGTCGATCACGTCGATGCCGGCGAACGTCGCGCCGGGGACGTAGGAGACGTAGCAGGGCTGGGCTATTGCGATGGAGTCACCAGGGTTCAGCAGCGCTCGAAAGGCGAGGTCTAAGCCCTCACTCGCGCCCGCAGTGACGAGGATTTCCTCATCGGGGTCGTACTGCAGGTTGTGCGTCGCCGCCTCGTAGTCCGCGATGCGTTCCCGGAGCTCCCGCTTGCCGCGATTGGCGGTGTAGGAGGTCTGGCCGCGTTCGAGGGACGCGATAGCGGCTTCACGGGCCGCCCATGGGGCAGAGAAGTCCGGTTCGCCGACTCCGAGCGAGATGATGTCGTCCATCTCCTCGGCCAGTTCGAAGAACCGACGGATGCCCGAGGGCGGCACGCTGTCGACCCTGTCCGCTGGCTCGAACGTCATGGTGAGACGGACAGTCGGTCATCGTCGTCGTGGTCGTCGAACTCCATCCCCTGTTCCTTGTACGACTCCATGATATAGTGGGTAACCGTCTGCGTGATTTCGGGAATCGGCGCGATTTTGTCGCTGATGAAATGTGACACTTCACGCATCGAGTCGCCCTCGACCTCTAGGTCGAAGTCGTAGTCGCCGCTGACGAGGCGCAGCGACGTCACTTCCGGGAACTTCGCAATCCGGTCGGAGATGTCGTCGTAGCTGGTTTCACGGTCTAGCGTAACGTTGAGTTCGACGGTGGCGCGGACGCGCTCCTCGTCGCTCTCGACCGCGTTCCAGTCGACGACTGCTTGATAGCCGCGAATGATGCCTGCCTCCTCGAATTCGTCGATGATTTCGGCTACCTCGCTCTCGGAGTAATCGGTCAACCGAGCGATGTCCTCGGTCGTATGGCGAGCGTTCTCCCGTAGCAGGTCGAGTATCTCGCGGCGACTGCTCATACAGTGCCAGCAGAGTGACGCAGACAAAAGCCTTGCTCAATAGTGAGAGAGGGTCACATCATTCGGGCCAGAACACACCAGACAGTTTTAATATCTCTGCCGGTTAGGTGTCGATTAATGTTCGAAGAGGGTGGCCAGCGGGCTGATTCTAACACGGGATGGGCACACATCGCGAACCACGACAAGGCGGCAACAGTTATCGACACGATACTCCGCCTCAATGCGGAGGAGACGTACACGAAAACCGCCCTGAGTGAAGCGGCCGGCGTGCCGCTGAAGACGCTATATCTTGATGGGACGCTCGAAGAGCTAGTGACGGTCGGGCTGCTGGAAAAGCACGAAGCAGAGGGAGAGGAAACGCTGTTCTCCGTCGACGACGGAAGCGAGGCATTCGAGGCAGCGAAAGCCTTCGATACTGCGGCAGCGACGTCCAGTGAAGTGAACAACTGAGTCAAAAGCGGCTGGCACGGAGGTCAGCCGAGCGTCCGTGGACTTTTAGCGGCGACAGCCGTAATGAGATGCGATGGTGTCACTCGATTCGGAGTCCGATGTGCTCGGGCGTGGGGACGAAGCACCGACGTTCGAACTGCCGGGAGCAGACGGGGAGACGTACCCACTCTCAGATTTTGCGGACAAGGACGCACTACTGGTCGTATTTACGTGCAACCACTGTCCGTACGCCAAAGCAAAGATTGAGGAACTAAACCGTCTCGCAACGGACTACGACGACCTCGCTGTCGTCGGAATCAATGCTAACGACCCCGAGGAGTACCCGGACGACTCGTTCGAGCGGATGCAGGAACTCGTCGAACGCGGAGAGATACAGTACGACGCGTATCTGTTCGACGAGACACAGAATGTCGCGGCCGCGTACGGCGCTCGCTGTACCCCCGATCCGTTCTTGTTCCGGAACGACGATGGGACGTTCAAACTGGCGTACCACGGCCGCCTCGACGACGCACCGAACCCAGACGACGAACCGAGCGAGCGAGAGATGGCCGCACACGTCGAAACGTTGCTCGATGGCGACCAGATCACAGCAGTCGAGAAACCGTCCAGAGGCTGCTCGATAAAGTGGAAGCCCGGAAACGAACCGGCATACTGGGACGTCTGAGTGGGGCGTACAGGGTGAACAGCGCTCTCCAAGCGCAAAGTAACTCGTGACTGTGTAACCGTGATGTAGATGGCAGCTATCTGGGGGTAACAGGACCCGCCCCCGAAATCCGGGCTGTGAAGACCAGTGTCAGATCTCGTCTAGCGATTCGAATCCACTCCAGCACTCGCAGTCGAGGTCGTCGATTGACGTGACTTCGTCCGGGAGCGAACTTATCGGCATTCCGTCGTCGAACTCGTCGCACTCTTCGATGTGGATAGAAAAGTCGCCACTAGCCATAATGGGCATGGCCGGTAATAGGTCGTAGCACTGCAAAAATCCTCGGTATCAAGACGCACTGTCACACACTACGAACTGGGTCCGTAGCGGGAACCGACACATATGTTGTCCGTATTCGAGTTTTGTTAGTTGTTACCACATGTTTTGGTAACGTTTATTTGTTGATGCCTTTATGGTTCCTGATACGATACAATACGCAATGAACTCCGGGAGTGGGACAGTGGACCAGCCTCTGAAAGGAGCGTCGTCCGTATTGGTGCTGGCACGCGATTCGAGCGACGCTGAACGAGAGAGCTGTGCGGGCTTCCTGTCTGAGCAGGGGGTCAGTGAGTCGAAAGCGATCTGTATCACAGTGTCTGAGTCCCCCGATTCTCGCCTCTCGCTGTGGCAGCAGCATCTTGACGACGAGATGCCCGAAGAGGCGATCATCGTTGATGCTGGCAGCGAGTTACCGGCTAACTCACAAGCGGCGGCCTCTGGCGCATTTCCCTCATTGACGCTCGATACCCTTCCTGCGGCAGTGGCGCCGATAGACATCGGTGCGACCGTCTCCCGCTATCTCGGTCGACTGGAACAGGCGGATGCACCGTTACTACTCTGCCTCCATTCGCTAACTGGACTGCTCGAGTCCTGGGAGCGTGACCGCGTCATCGCGCTGGCAACTGCGTTGAACCGCCAATGTGCCGAGATGGGCGTCTCGAGCCACCACCACATGGACCCGGAAGCACATACCGAAGAGACAGTCGAGATGTTTCGACCGCTGTATGATGTCGTGTACGAGTATCTTCCGGACCACGGCTGGACCGTCACAGCGTCGAAAGACGCAGGTGAGACGCCGACGTTCCGGAACACAGTCACCCCACCCGGCGGCGTCAAGAAGGGTGACCCGGAAGAGCCAGAAACGATTCCGATTCCCTACTCCTTCGATAAGGTTCTGGAACTGATCTCCGCCCCGCGGCGACGCAGTCTCCTGTATCATCTAAAAGACCGGTCTGAAACCGAGATCCCACTTGACGACCTCGTCGACCGTGTCTACGAACGCGAGAAGGCCATCCCGGCCAGAGCGACACCCAAGTCACGCGACGAAGTGGGCGTGTCGCTGGCACACAATCACTTGCCGCGACTGGACGACCTCGGGATTCTCTCGTACGAGACAGCGGCTAACACCGTCGAGTACCATCCCAACCCCGCACTGGAGTCAGTCATTCAGTACATCGAACGCCTCGAACTCGGTTAGTTCCGGTGCCGACCCACTCATTTATGTCATCGCTCCCGGCATAGCCTGGCATGGATGAAATCCCGCTCCCGGAGGTCACAGAGCAGTTCGCCCGTACACTGGCGCCACCCAGCGATGCAATTATCGAGGAGATGGACGCCAAAGCCGACCGGGAAGGGTTCCCGACAGTCGGCCCCGCAGTCGGTGGCTGGCTTCGCCTCGTCGCCAGAATGGTCGACGCCGACCGCGTCTTCGAGTTCGGCTCCGGCTTCGGCTACTCGGCGTACTGGATGGCTCCCGCCGTCCCCGAAGACGGGCAGATCGTCTTAACGGAAGTCGACGCCAACGAACTGGCGGAAGCCCGCGAGTTCCTCGACCGCGGCGGGTTCACCGACCGGGCCGCCTTCGAGCACGGGGACGCAATCGAAATTGTCGAGCGGTACGACGGCGCGTTCGACGTGGTGCTCATCGACAACGAGAAACACCGCTACGCGGAGGCATTCGAGGCTGTCCGGGAGAAAGTGCCGGTCGGCGGGGCGGTCGTCGCAGACAACATGATCGAGGCCGGACCACTGGACTTCGAGGCGGTACAGGCGCTGCTGGACGGCGAGGACATCGATGCCAACGAGACAAGTCGTGGTATCGCTGCGTATCTCGAATGCGTCGGCAACGACTCGGCGTTCGAGACAGGGCTGCTGCCGCTCGGTGAGGGTGTCGCTGTAAGCGTCCGCGTGGAGTGAGCGACGCGGAATCAACGCGCCCCGATTCTCGCCGACGAAAATGCGGGTGCATAGCTTATGTATGAGGCCGCACAACTCAGCGGCAACGCTGGTCCTAACGAATGAGTCTGATGATAGATATTCGGAAGCTCGGGTTGTTCAATCGGATGGCTAAAGAGGGCGGCAACACCGTTGCAAACCACCTCAGCCAGATGACAGGGATGGAGACGGAAATGGAGATCACGAAGATCAACTTCATCGACATCCCGGATATCAAGACCCACGTCGGCGACGAGAAGCAGATCGGTATCAGTATCGAAATGGTCGAAAAGCCCCACGGGCATATCCTGTTCCTGTTCAACGCCGCCAGTGCAAAGGACCTCGCGACCGGGATGATCGGTGATATGGGCGAGACAGACCCCAACGCAAGCGGTTTCACCGACATGGAGCGGTCGGCGATTCAGGAGATCGGCAACATCATGACCAGCGGCTTCATCGACGGCTGGGCGAACGTTCTGGATACCACCATCGACATCTCCACGCCGAACTTCACGTTCGGCCCGGGGAGTGGAATGGTGGACCAGCTCGTCGGCGGCCGGGACAACGAGATGGCACTGATGTTCGACTCCCGCGTCCACGCGCTGGAGTCCGACATCAACGTGAAGGTGTACACGTTTCCGGAACTCGAGGAACTGGTCGACCTGATGCAGGAAATCGAAGTGTAAGCAGGTCGTAATAACGGGGACGGCGGGCGCTGCCGATGAACTTCTTTTCCCTCATGAAAGATTTAGCAGTGTTTCTTGTACCGTGAGCCCCTGCGTCATGATATGCCAGGAGGAAGCCCACAAACTCTCCGACCGTTCCTGTGGCGTGCAGAAACACTGTATCCGGACACAGAAGTCGTCTCTCGCACCCACGAGGGCATCGTCCGTCACGACTACGCCGAATACGCAGAGCGGACAGCGCAGTTAGCGAACGCAATCGAGGAAGCCGGCTATGGCGACGGCGAACGACTCGGGACGTTCTGCTGGAACCACAGCCGTCACTTCGAGACGTACTTCGGGGTACCGGGAACCGGTGCGCAGCTACACACCATCAACCCGCTCCTGCCCGACAAGCACATCCAGTATATCGTCAGCGACGCACAGGACGAACTCATTTTCGTCGACGAATCGCTCCTGCCGAAACTCGAGGGTGCCGCCGCCGATGATCCCGAGTCTTTCGAGACAGTTGAGCAGTTCGTCGTGATGAGCGAGACCGTCCCGGACACGGATCTCGATGCCGTTGCCTACGAGTCGTTCATCGCCGACCAGCCGACGGAGTACGACTGGCCTGAACTGGAGGGGGACCGCCCCGCGGGCCTCTGTTACACATCGGGCACGACTGGGCGACCGAAAGGCGTCGAGTACACACAGCAGATGCTGTGGAGCCACACGATGGGCATTCAGTCGCCACAGGGCATCCCAGTCGACGACGACGACGTTGTAATGCCCGTTGTCCCGATGTTCCACGTCAACGCATGGGGGCTCCCGTTTTCGACAACTGCAGGCGGGGCCAAACACGTCTACCCCGGCCCACAGCCCGAGCCCGCAGACCTCGCGAAGCTCATCGAGGAAGAGAACGTCACCGTTACGGCTGGCGTTCCGACCGTCTGGCTGGGGCTGATGGAGTACATCAAAGAGAACGACGTCGACCTCTCCTCGCTTGAGCGCCTCATCGTCGGCGGAAGCGCCGCGCCGGAAGCGATGATTCGGTTCTTCGACGACCACGACGTGGAGCTCGTCCACGCCTGGGGGATGACCGAGACGGCCCCGGTGGGTGCGGTAGCGTCCCTGCGAAGTGACCTAGAGGACGCTGACTACCAGACGCAACTGGACAAGCGCTCGAAACAGGGGCTCATCACGCCCGGGCTGGAGTTCCGTGTCATCGACGACGACGGCAACGAGGTCCCGCACAACGGCGAGGACTTCGGCGAACTCCACATCCGCGGGCCGTGGGTGACGACGGAGTACTTCAAGCGGCCGGAAGCGAACGAACAGGAGTTCGAGGACGGCTATCTGAAGACCGGCGACGTGGTGTCCGTCGACGAGGACGGCTACATCAAGATTGTCGACCGGGCGAAAGACGTCATCAAGAGCGGCGGGGAGTGGATTTCTTCGCTCGAACTGGAGAACGAACTGATAGCCCACGACGGCGTGAACGAGGCAGCAGTCATCGGTGTTCCACACGAGCGCTGGCAGGAGCGTCCCCTCGCGATGATCGTTCCGGCAGCCGACGCCGACGAGGAGGCACTCGGTGATGAACTCCGTGAGCACATCCTCGATTCGTACCCCAAGTGGTGGGTCCCGGACAACTTCATCACTATCGACGAAGTACCGAAAACGGCGACTGGGAAGTTCGATAAGAAGTCGCTCCGTGACGAGTACGCCGACGAATCACTCGTCGAGGGCCGCGTCCCCGACGATGCTGCCCCTGAGTAAGGGCGTACGGAACGGTTACTGAACGCCAGCGACGAGATTCCGAACTTCGGTCCGGTACGTGTCTGGCTGGAGCCCGAGGTCGACATCAACCGAGACTGTGATACCGTCGCTCAGGTCAGTTTCGACGGCCTGCTCGAAGTTTTGCGCCGGGTACGCGCCCCCGGAGATGATGACAAAATCGCCATGATGCCAGACGGCGAACATCGCCGAGATGTCGATGTCGCTGGCCGGTATTTCGACACCCTCACCCTCTGTCACCGCGAAGGATATGCCCTCGAAAGGGTACACGGCGGACAGTTCGACCGTCTCGGCCGTCTCGCCGGTGTCGATGTCGATGGTTCCCTCTCCGGTCTTCTCGATATCGGTTAGCCCCTGCGCTTCCATCTGTTGTTCGAAGGTGTCGCGAGCGTTCGTTCTGACCTCCGAAAGCAGTTCCTCGCGGCCCACGCCGGCCGGGAGGTTGTCCAGATTGGGGCTGAAATCCACCCGCGTGGCGAAAAACACCGAGAGCGCAGTCTGAACCTGGTCGAGGGTTCGGCTGGCGACGCGCTCCTGTAGCTGTTCGTCGGCGTACTGGACGGTGCTGGAGACGGCCTCGACCGAAACTGGGCCGTAGCTTCGGTCGAACACCGTTTCTGCGGACTGGTCCGTTCGCGTCCAGCCACCATCGGTCAGTTGCTGTTTCGGAACGTCCGGCGGCGGTGCCTCGGCTGCGGCCAGAAACGAACAGCCCGCAAGGCCGGCGGTTCCGAGGGTCGCTCCGGCAAGCAGATAGTCTCGACGGTTCATGTCCGAGGGAGGCCACAGCCATGCAAAAGCGTGCTGGCCGATTATCAGCAGTTTCCGGGAAACAACTACGCCGGTGTTTGGCAGAGTTCCACGGAGTATATGAGTACACAAACCATGATATTCTCCATGGATCTACTATCCGAGAAACTCGTTCCGGAACACGCACACGAGGTCAAGGAGGAGGCTCGGGAGTTCGCGACGGAGCACATCGAACCAGTCGCGGGTGAGTACTACGCGTCTGGCGAGTACCCCTGGGAAGTGCTCGAAGCGGCCACGGAGGCCGGGATTGTTGCACAGGACATCGGTGAGGAGTGGGGCGGGAGCGGCTACGACCTCCAGCAGATGCTTGCGATGGCGGAGGAGCTGTACAAAGCCGACGCAGGAATCGCGCTGACGATCCAGCTCGCCAGCTTCGGGGCAGAGATCGTCGAGGACCACGGCGCAGACTGGCAGAAAGAGGAATTCCTCCAGCCCGTCGCCGCCGGCGACCAGCTTACCGGCCTCGCCGTCTCCGAGCCGGAGACGGGGAGCGACCTCGCTGGAATGACGACGGCCGCGGAGAAAGACGGCGACGAGTGGGTCATCAACGGCGAAAAGTACTGGATCGGCAACGGCGTCGAGGCCGACTGGGTGACGCTGTACGCAAAGACCGGCGACGACCCGAACGACCGCTACGGGAACTACTCGATGTTTATTGTCCCGACAGACGCCGACGGCTACCACGCCGAGCACATCCCCGAGAAGATGGGCTTTCGGGCGTCCAAGCAGGCCCACATCGTGCTTGACGACTGCCGGATTCCCGAAGAGAACCTCATCGGCGTCGAGGGGGCCGGCTTCTATATGCTCGCCGAATTCTTCAATCACGGTCGCGTCGTCGTCGGCGGGCACGGCATCGGCCTCGCCGCTGCAGCCATCGAAGAAGCCTGGGAGTTCGTCCACGACCGCGAGGCCTTCGGCAAGACCGTCGATGAGTTCCAGGCGGTCCAGCACAAACTGGCCGACATGCAACTCGGACTCCAGTCCGCCCGGACGCTCACCTGGCACGCAGCCGAACGCGTCGCCAATCAGGAGAGCTCCGGCTACTGGGCCGCGCTGGCAAAGACCAAGGCGACCGAGGCTGCAATGGACTGTGCGGAGAAGGGGATGCAGCTCCACGGTGGGCGCTCGGTGCTGACGGAAAACCGCATCTCTCGTGTGTACCGCGACGTTCGGATTCCGGTCATCTACGAAGGCGCCAACGACATCCAGCGGAACCTCATCTACAACCAAGCCCCGATGTAACCGGTCGGTATCAGTCGACCAGCGTCGGTTGCTTGATTGCGTCACAGACGGCGTCTTTCTCGCGAGAACACCACCCTTCGAGTGTTCTCTGTGTAACTTGGCTGGCCAGCTATCGCTACGACGACGGTCCTATTAGCCAATCTGTACGGCCCGAGGCACCCACCAGACGGGTCGTTGTAGTATTAGAGGCAGTCAGTTCGAGTGACACCGAGTCGGTACACCACCCTACAAGTGTTCTGACAGCATCGGACAGCCGATCCGACACCACCATACAAGTGTTCTATCACCACCCTGCGAGTGTTTCCAGTTCGACTACAACCGGACCAGAACAGTGAACACGTGTTCACACACCACCCTGCAAGTGTTCGCACGGCGGACCTACGAGTGTCTGAAGTTCATGTAGACACCACGCTGCAAGTGTTTTGTGCGTTGTTCAGAGCCACGATGGGTCCGTCCACACCACCGTGCAAGTGTTTCACGTACTGAGCCAGGAAGATCAAGAGTACATCGGAACACCACCCTGCAAGTGTTCCAAAAGGACCGTTTTAGACGGGTTTCCCGTCGAATCGAGGTTCACACCACCCTGCAAGTGTTTTCGAAACAGAATAGCGTGGAGCTGTGGTAGAGACAGGTGGACACACCGGTCTGCAAGTGTTCTACACACTGTAGCGCGGGAACAGATGCCATATATCCGCCTTTCCGTACTTGTAGTTCATTGTCGGTTACGGGTACACACACCACCGTGCAACTGTTCTGGACGCCACAACAGGAAGACTGTCGCTGAACACACACACACACCACCGTGCAAGTGTTCTGCCGTATGAACCGGTGGGGGGCTACGTGAACTGCCAGAGGTTCTGTTGTTCGTCGTCGGTAGTGTCCGGTGCCTCGAACTCGGTCGCCTCGTCCTCCAGATAGTGTTCGAGTATCCCGTTGACATTACTCGGTACGGCATCGCTGTAGGATGACTGAAGCGCGGCGTTGATGATATCGGTCGGGTCGTCAGTGACTTCGTAAATATACTTGCGTCCGCCCTTGCGACCGAGATTGCGTTCGGCAGAACGGACTAGCCCCTGCATCGAGAGCTGGTCGAGGAACTCGTAGATTTTCCGCTCGGATTTCACGCGGCGACCGCTCGATTCCGCAATCGAAGAGTAGAGATTGTAGATCCGTTTCGTCGACGCCTCGTGTTTCGGCTCGATGAGTGCAAGCGTCGTCGCGAGATACGTCAGCGCTTGCTGTGAACTCAGGTCGTGCTCGAAGTAATCCAGCAGTTCATCAGTCTCTATGGTGTCTGTCGCCCGTCGTGTGTGCGCTTCCGTCACACCGTCTGCACCTTCCATCCGCGCGTATTCCCCGGCCTTTTCGAGGATACGGAGCCCCTGGCGAACGTCACCGCGTTCCTGCGCTGAGAAGGCCGCAGCCAGCGGGACGACATCTTCGCCGAGCACGTCCTCCCGGAACGCAATGTCGGCGTAGTAGCCCAGAATGTCTCGAAGCTCCGTCGCGTCGTAGGGGCCGAATTTGATCTCCCGTTCCCCTAGTGTCGATTTTACCTTGGGTTCCAGCACGTCGACGAACTTGAGGTCGTTCGAGATACCGATGAGCCCGACCTTCGCGTCGGTGATTGGCGTGTTCTCGTTCGCTTCAGCCCGCGGCAGTTCATACAGGAAGTCGTTCCGCGCGTCCGCTGGAATGTTGTCGATCTCGTCAAGAATGATGAGCACGTTTCCGCCGACAGCTTCGATCTCCTCGTAGAGGAACTCGAAGACGCTGTCAGTGCTGTAACCGCTCTCCGGGAGTTGGTTCTCCGGGTCCCGGAACTCGTTGACGAGCGTGTTGACCAGCGCGTACGCTGACCGGTAGTTCCGACAGTTTATTGGCCCGACAACGGTGAGCGGGATATCCTCGGCCTCGGCTTTCTCTTCGAGTTTGTCTCGTACCCACTTCGTGACGGCAGTCTTCCCGACGCCAGTTGGGCCGTAGACGAAGACGTTGTTGGGGTCGTGGCCGACGATGACATCCTGCAGCGCGTTGATGTAGAACTCGATTTCCTCGTCGCGGTGAAAAATCGTATCCGGCGTGAACGTGTCTTTTTTCAGTGGTTGCTTTCGTTCGAAGATCGCATCAGTCCCATCGAACGGGTTCTCGTTCACGTCGACCATCGTGTCCCACCTTTTGAGTGACTCTATATAAAACCAGTGACCACCGTTCAAGTGTTTCAAGTGTTTCTGCGTCGAACAGTCACACACCACCCTGCAAGTGTTTTTTCGATTCCCCCGGAAAACAGCCAGAAGCAGTCTGCTGTGTCGATTCTCAATCTAGAACACTTGAGTCCTGCGATTTTATCTTTCCCTGTACTAGCCTACAACTGGACCTAGTAATGTATGTTTATATTTTATGGTGGAAGCAAAAATAACCGAATAGTTTAGAGATGGTGCTGATCACTCAACAGATGTTAGAACCGCTCCAGACCCAGTGTATGGACTCTTGAGGTCTCTATCTATCACAGATATCCGAGATAACTGAGCGATGCTTCCCCTGTTTATATACGTGCGAGGCGACCCACCCCTCCCCGCCCCCTCCCCCCACAGACACCGAGAACACTTGCAGGGTGGTGTGTGTGGGTCCCTCCTTCAGATCGCGATTTCAGTATAAAAGTATCTCAGCGTCGATGTGGCCTGAAATCTCCCACAGCGAACGAGCCTACTACCCACGCACACGGCATCGTCTTTACTTTGTGACAGCCCGTAGAAGCCCTATGGACGATCTCACAGTCACGTGCGTCGACCGGGGCCGTGTACAGGCTGACCGAAGCTTCGTCGTCGACGGGCACAGTGTTGCGACGGCCTCAGACCGCAACCCGGAGCACAAGTACGAAACGTACGTCGTGTGGAACCTCGTCATCGAAACGCCCGAGATGACCGTTCTCTGGGACACCGGTTCACACCCGGAGGCCGGGGACGGGTACTGGCCGACGCCGCTGTACGAGGCGTTTGCACACGTCGACGCCGCCGAGCACACGCTCTCAGCCGATCTCGAAACTGCGGGCTACACCATCGACGATATCGACGCCGTCGTCATGAGCCATCTGCATCTGGACCACGCCGGCGGTCTGCACAACTTTGCGGGCACGGACGTGCCGGTCTACGTCCACCGTGAGGAACTCCCGTACGCGTACTACAGCGCAAACACTGACGAGGGCTCTATCGCCTATCTCGCCAGCGACTTCGACCGTGACATGAACTGGGAGATCGTCCACGGCGACAGCTATCACCTCACCGATGGTGTGGAGCTGCTCCATCTCCCCGGCCACACGCCGGGACTCATGGGCGCATTCATCGACCGCCCAGAGCAGCCGCTCCTTGTCGTCGGCGACGAAGCGTACGTTGAGGCAAACTATGCGGGACAGTCGATGGCGACAAGCCTCCTGTGGAACAACGGCGCGTGGAAAGAGAGCCTAGAGCGGTGCCGCGACCGCCAGCGAGCCACGGGGGCCGAGGTACTGCTCGGCCACGACCTCGCGGTGTTCGAAGACGTGTCTGGGGCTGCAGACTGAGACGCAGTCCGTGGCAGATTAGTCCGACACAGCGACAAGCGTTCGGCGCTTGCCGTCGTCAGTTGTCACGACCCACCGGTCTTCGTGGCGCTCAACAACGGCCCACACGCCGAAAAACAGGTGTAAATCGAATTCGAGACCATTGAGGCGTTCGCCGGTCTCTTCGATACGGAACTCGTTGGACTCAGCAACGCTCGTCATCTCACCCGTGGACACCAGCTGACAGTGAGCCGTGGTGATGGCCAATTCGAACGCGGCTCACTGTTCGAGATAGCCGTACGTCTCTTCCAGATAATCGATGATCCAGTCGACCGTGGACTCATCGTAGGTCCAGAAGCCGTAGAACTCGCGCGGTTCGCGCTCCTCGGCCAGTAGAGCACATTTCTGGGTCGGGTCACCGCCACCATCGAACACGACGAACCACGAGTCGGCGATTTCGTCCGACCGTTCCAGATGCAGCGAGAACGTGCTGTACTCGGGTGGCTCGACATCGGGGACGGCATAGGCGTGGACGTCGACGTCAGTCTCACCCAGCCGTTCGTAAAGGTCGAGTTCGCCCTGCAAGGTCGAGAGAGTCTGGAAACCAGCGTGTAGCGTTCCCTGTCCCACTCGCCACGCGCGGTCCTCGATTTCCCGGGACGCAGCAGTCATCCGCTGGATCGACCACGAGGTGAACATCGTCTCGTCGAGGTGATCGAGAATCGACGCGTACGGACTGTCGTCTCGCGTGATATACTGCCGACCTTCGTTGAGCGATTCGGTGAACGAATTGAGACTCGCGGCCGCGATAACCGATTCACCCTCACTCAGCGTGATGAACTCGCCCGGTCGCCCGCTCTCGGTCTGCTCGCTCTGTACGTGGACGTTGCGGTCCGCGAAGCGCTCGCGCAGGTCGTCGGCCGCTTCTGGCCCGGCGTTGAAAATAGTCAGCGTCTTTTGATGGTCTTCAACGCCAGTGATGAGTTCCGTTAGCGACATCCTCGACTGTACATCGGTATTCACTGTGTTAGGCGTTGCGGGAGGACATTACATGGCTTACTATTGGTAGGTGACAAATAGGGCGAGGGCGGAGAGATAGGCCCTGTGATACTGTGCCACTAGTGACGAACACCCATTTCGAAAACGGCAATGAGAGGTCCTGAGCCGAAAGATAACGATTAATGAGTGGTGATGTAGTGGAAAATCTTTAGTCATGGCCCCCTAACGGATTGATACGGCACCAGAGCTGGGGCCGAGGATTTCACCATGACAGACAACGAACTAATCTGGCGAATCGCCGGTGGTTCCGGTGACGGAATCGACTCGACAAGCCAGAACTTCGCGAAGGCCTTGATGTGGTCGGGGCTGAACGTGTTCACACACCGCCATTACCCGTCGCGTATCCGCGGCGGCCACACGTACGTAGAAGTACGTGCGAAAGACGAACCGGTACAGTCCCGCGGGGACGGCTACAACTTCCTGCTGGCCCTGGGTGACTCCTTCGCCCGCAACCCACAGGAAGAGGCCTACTACGGCAAAGAGGAGCTCAAGCCGCTGTACGAGAACTTCGACGACCTCCGTGAGGGTGGCGTCCTCCTCTACGACGAGGGACTGCTCGACGAGGAAGACGTCGACGAGATCGGTCTCGAAGAAGCCGCCGAAGAGAACAACTGGCACGTCGTGCCGATGGACCTCCGCGGTATCGCCAAGGAGCACGGCCGCGAGATCATGCGGAACACGGCCGGTATCGGGGCGACCGCGGCGATTCTGGACATCAGCACCGACGAGTTCGAGAAGCTCATCACGCAGAACATGAGCGGCGACATGCAGGAGGCGAACCTCAACGTCCTGCACGACGCCTACGAAGCCGCAAGCGAACTCGATGTTGACCACGACATCGAGGTCCCAGAGGGATCCCACGACGAGGAGCAGGTCATCCTCTCGGGCTCGAACGCGATCTCCTACGGCGCAATCGACGAGGGCTGTCGCTTCATCTCGGGCTACCCCATGACCCCGTGGACCGACGTGTTCACGATCATGTCCCAACACCTGCCCGAGTTCGGTGGTATCTCCGAGCAGGTTGAGGACGAGATCGCGGCCGCCGCGCTCGCACTCGGTGCGTCTCACGCCGGCGTGAAAGCCATGTCCGGGTCCTCCGGCGGTGGCTTCGCACTGATGTCCGAACCGCTCGGACTGGCGGAGATGACCGAGACGCCGATCGTGCTGGTCGAAGCGATGCGTGCCGGTCCCTCGACCGGGATGCCGACCAAGCCCGAACAGGCGGACCTCGAACACGTCCTGTACACGTCACAGGGCGACTCCGCCCGCGTGGTGTTCGCACCCGCGAACATCCGCGAGTGTTACACGCAGACTCGCTCGGCGTTCCGCATCGCCTACGAGTACCAGATTCCGGTCATCGTCATCTACGACCAGAAGATCCAAGGCGAGCTCCGGAATCTCCCGGCCAGCCACTTCGACGAGGAACCGAACGCCGACCCCGGCTCGGTCCTCACCGAAGAGGAGATTCAGGACGCGGCACACCACTCCTCCGGGAAGTTCCAGCGGTTCCTCCACGAGCCTGAGGACGGCTCCAACGTCAGCCCGCGCTCCGTGCCGGGCCAGAAGGACGGCCGCTTCCTCGCGACAGGCAACGAACACAACCCATCGGGCCACATCAGCGAGGACCCCGAGAACCGCATCGCACAGATGAACCGTCGGCTCAACAAGCTCGACGACATCCGTGCTGACCTAGACGAGAACACGTCCCACCAGACCTACCACGGGCCCGACGAGGCCGAATACGGCATCCTTGTGTGGGGCAGCCAGCAGGGGACCGTCTTCGAGGCCGTCGACCGGCTCAACGAGAACGGCCACTCCGTGAAGGCACTGGGTGTCTCGGACATGGCTCCATATCCGAAGGAGGAAGTCTCCGAGTGGCTCGAATCGGTCGACGAAGCGCTCGTCGTCGAAATGAACGCTACGGCCCAGTTCCGCGGTCTGACCCAGAAGGAACTCGGGAAGTACGGCGACAAGCTGTCGAGCCTCCTGAAATACAACGGCAACCCCTTCGAGCCCGCCGAAATCGTCGACGGGTTCGAGTCCAGCATCGACGGCGAGGAACTCGCCGCGAGCAACATGAAGTACCTACCCGCGGCAGGTGACTAACCTATGAGTGCATTCTCAGCAATCAACGAAGAACGCGAAATCGAGCGCGACGAGTTTACACCCGGCATCGAACCACAGGCGACCTGGTGTCCGGGCTGTGGCGACTTTGGCGTCCTCAAGGCGCTCAAGCAGGCCATGCCGGAGGTCGGCAAGAATCCCGACGAAGTCGCGCTGTTTACCGGCATCGGCTGTTCCGGGAAGCTCAACAGCTACTTCAACAGCTACGGCTTCCACACCATCCACGGCCGCTCGCTGCCCGTCGCCCGGGCCGCGAAGCTCGCCAACCCCAACCTCGAAGTCATCGCGGCCGGCGGGGACGGCGACGGCTACGGTATCGGTGGGAACCATACCATCCACACGGCCCGTGAGAACCACGATATGACCTATATCGTGTTCAACAACGAGATTTTCGGGCTGACCAAAGGCCAGACGTCGCCGACCTCGCCGAAGGGCCACAAGTCCAAGACACAGCCCCACGGCTCGGCGAAGTCCCCGATTCGACCGCTGTCTCAGCAGCTTAACGCGGGCGCGACCTACATCGCCCGGACCGCGGCCGTCAACCCGAACCAGGCCAAGGAAATCATCGCCGAGGCCATCGAACACGACGGCTTCGCGCACATCGACTTCCTGACCCAGTGTCCGACCTGGAACAAGGACGCGAAGCACTACGTCCCGTACACGGACGTCCAGCAGTCCGACGAGTTCGACTTCGACGTCTCGGACCGCGCGGAAGCCGCCGAGATGATGCGAAAGACCGAGGAGCGCCTCTACGAGGGCGAAGTGCTGACCGGTCGGATGTACATCGAAGACGAGCGCCCCTCCTACGGCGAGGAGAAGCGCCAGATCGGCGAGATGCCCGAAGAGCCGCTTGCTGAGCGGTACTTCGACGAGGACGCGGAGTGGGAGCGGACCTACGATAACCTCCTCGAACACCACAAATAGGGCTCGCTGACGGACTGCGGACACCACCTCGGACGTGGGTTTCCGGTTCGGAAGATATTTTTTCATGCACCGAAAAGATTAGTCCATGAGCGCTGAGTCCACGGAGCGTCGAATCCTGTCGGTCCTCGAAGAGGACGCACAGGCCTCGTACGCAGAAATCGCGGAGCGAGCCGACGTATCGAAACCGACAGTCAGGAAATACATCCAGAAGCTCGAAGAGGAGGGCGTCATCGTCGGCTACTCCGCCGATGTCGACCCGAAGAAACTGGCTGGCCAGTCGATTGCCCTCGTCGGCATTGACGTCGCGAGCGACTGCTACGTCGAGGCCACCCGGAACCTCAAGGACATCCCGGAGATGGAGGAGCTGTACACTTCGAGTGGCGACCATATGCTGATGGCGGAGGTCCGGGCGATGGACGGGGACTCGCTGGCCGACGTCATCGAAGACAAGATTCTCGCGCTCGACGGCGTCACAGCCGCGCATCCGTCGTTTTTGCAGGAACGGCTGAAGTGACGGGTTTTTAGACGCTCCAGCGCTGACTGCACGGTATGCTTTCTCGGCTGGTGCTCGGACTCGGGCCGACGGCCGCGGACCTTCTCGACGCGATTAGTGACGATCGCGGCGACCTGGCGGTCGTGACGCAGGACGAGCACCGTGCTGAAACGCTCCGAGCGGATGGGATTGATGTCCACGAGGCCGACCAGACCGATCCGTCCGTTCTCGCCGGGCTCGATATTCAGCCCGAAAGCGTCATCGTCGCCAGCGAAGACCCAGAACGGAACGTCACCGCGGCGACAGCTGCGCGTGACCGCTTTCCCGACGCGTTCCTCCTCGCGTACGCCGGGCGCGGCGCGACGGTCGACCAGCGCGACCGACTCGACAGCGTGGCAGACCGGCTGGTCACGCCGGAGACCGTCATCACCGACTACGTTACCCAGTCAGTCGGCGACGAAGGGACGCGGGCCAGACAGCTCCATCAGGTGCTTCGGGACATCGACGACCATCTCGCCGTCGTCACACACGACAATCCCGACCCTGACGCGATTGCCAGCGCTGTCGCCCTCGGCGCGCTCGCGGAGCGGGCCGACTGCGAGGTGACGATCTGTTACTACGGGGAGATCTCTCACCAGGAGAACCGGGCGTTCGTCAACCTCCTCGAGTTCGACCTCCGGAACCTCGATGCCGATTCGCCGGACGAGCTGGACGCGTTCGATGGGTTCGCGCTCGTCGATCACTCCAGAGCCGGTGTCAACGACCAGCTCCCGCCGGAGACCCCCATCGACATCGTCATCGACCACCATCCGCCGCGCGTCCCAATCGAAGCCCGCTTCGTCGACCTCCGGAGCGGCGTCGGGGCGACGAGCACGCTGCTGGTCGACTACCTCCAGCGGTTCAACGTCGATATTCCGACGCCCATCGCGACGGGCCTGCTCTTTGGCATTCAGGTCGATACGAAGGACTTCCGACGGGAGGTCGCCGCCGCTGACTTCGAGGCTGCCGCCCATCTCGTGACGAACGCGGACATGGCGACGCTCCAGCGCATTGAAGACCCGAGTGTGAGCCCGGAGACGCTGTCAGTCATCGGCCGCGCGATTTCGAACCGCGAACAGGAAGGGTCAGTGCTCCTGACTGGCGTCGGCGAGATCGGCGACCGTGACGCGCTCGCACAGGCGGCCGACAGGCTCCTTGACCTCGAAGGCGTCCAGGCGACGATGGTGTACGGCGTCGTCGAGGGGACGATATACGCCTCCGCTCGGGCGCGTGGGGCAGATATCGACCTCGGCGAGGCGCTCCGGGACGCCTTCGGACAGATCGGGTCCGCGGGCGGCCACGCCGATATGGCGGGCGCACAGATCGACGTCGGGATGATTACCGTCGACGACCGCGAGGAGTCGCTGGAGGAAATCGTCCGCTCAATCGTCTCAGACCGGTTTCTCGACGCCATCCAGTCGCGGTCCCACCGGCTGCTCGGGCACGTCTATGCGCGCGCTGACTACGAGGTGGGCGCGTTCGCTGAGTCAACGGCACTCGGACAGGACAGCGAAGACATCCCGGCGACGGCTGAAGACGCATCCGGGGAGTCTGGTGACGAGGGCACAACGGACTGGAAGGCCGATGTGATGTTTCTGGAAAACGGCGACGAAGACGATAGTGGCGAGTCAGAACAGGCAGCCGACGCGACTGACCAGACGGCCGACGAGTCAGAACAGGAGGCAGACAGCGCGGAGCCACTCATCGAACCCGACGACAGCGACCGGTCGTAGGCGAGCCTTTTTTGCCATCGGTCGAGAACTCCGTCCCGATGGAGGAATCGAGTCGACCGACGGTCGGAGACTACATGACACGCGAGGTTGCCACCGTCGAACTCGACGACACTGTCGGGGAGGTCGCCCGACGTATCGCCGACAACGACCACTTCAGCGGGTTTCCAGTGACTGACGGCCGCCGCGTCGAGGGGTTCGTCAGCGCGCGCGACCTGTTGCTCGCGGAGGACCACGAGCCGATGTTCCGGGTGATGACTGACGACATCCTCGTGGCCCATCCGGACATGGCCGTCCAAGACGCCGCACGCGTCATTCTCCGCTCGGGGATCCAGAAACTCCCGGTCGTCGACGACGCCGGCCACCTGGTCGGCATCATCTCGAACGCCGACGTGATCCGCTCACAGATCGAGCGGGCAACGCCGGGCAAGGTGGACAAACTCGGCCGGACACTAGAGAACATCCACGGCATCACGACACACGAAGGCCGCCGCGAGGTGAACCTTGATGACCTGACCCCGACCCAGACGACGGTGTACGCCGACGAACTCGAAGGCCGGGTGTACGAACTCGAACGCGGGCTTGCGGAACCGCTCGTCGTCATCGACAACGGCGGGGACCTCCTGCTGGCGGACGGCCACCACCGCGTGAAAGCCGCCGCGCGGCTCGGTATCGACGAGATGGACGCCTACGTCATCGTCCTTGACGAGACAGTCGAACTGGGGATGGCCGAGACGGCCGCAGACTCCGATCTGGAGTCAATCGAGGATATCGAGGTCGTCGACTACGCGCACCACCCGCTCGTGCAGACGACGGAACGACTCCAAGACTAGCCTTGGGTGCGTGGTTGACGGTAGCACCCCGCTTTCCCCGAACCTTCTTACTAAATCATGACATACACCGGAGTATGTTCGACGAGTCGGACCTCCAGCGCATCCGCGAGCAGAAAGACGAGTGGGAAGCCGAGACACTGGACCCCGTACTGGACGCCTACGGCGAACGCAAAGAGCAGTTCGCGACGGTTTCAAACCTCGATGTAGACCGGCTGTACACGCCACTCGACGTGGACGACATCGATTACGAGGAAGACATCGGCTTCCCCGGCGAAGAGCCCTTCACCCGCGGCGTCTACCCGACGATGTACCGCGGCCGGCAGTGGACCATGCGGCAGTTCGCGGGCTTTGGGACCGCTGACGAGACCAACGAGCGGTTCCACTATCTCATCGACGAGGGCCAGACCGGGCTGTCGACAGCCTTCGACATGCCGACGCTGATGGGAATCGACTCCGACGACGTGATGGCTGACGGGGAGGTGGGCAAGGAGGGGGTCGCCGTCGACACGCTGGCTGACATGGAGCGGCTGTTCGACGGCATCGATCTCGACGAGGTGTCGACTTCCTTCACCATCAACCCTAGCGCTCCCGTCATCTACGCGATGTACATCGCGCTGGCCGACCATCAGGGCGTCCCGCGTGAGGAAATTCGGGGAACGCTCCAGAATGATATGTTCAAAGAGTTCATCGCACAGAAGGAGTGGGTCATCCCACCGGAGCCGTCGCTGAAGCTCGTCACCGACACTATCGAGTTCGCCAGTCAGGAGACGCCGAAGTTCAAGCCCATCTCGGTGTCAGGCTATCACATCCGGGAAGCCGGCTCAACCGCCGTGCAGGAACTCGCGTTTACGCTCGCGGACGGCTTCGCCTACGTCGAGGACTGCCTGAACCGCGGACTGGACGTCGATGAGTTCGCTCCACAGCTTTCCTTTTTCTTCAATTCGCATAACTCCATCTTCGAGGAAATCGCGAAGTTCCGCGCGGCACGGCGCATCTACGCCCGGGTTATGGACGACTGGTACGACGCCGAAGCCGACGCCAGCAAGCAACTGAAGTTCCACACTCAGACCGCCGGCCAGTCACTCACCGCCCAGCAGCCGCTGAACAACATCGTCCGCGTGACGATTCAGGCCCTCGCTGGCGTGCTGGGCGGCACCCAGAGCCTGCACACGAATAGCTTCGACGAGGCGCTGGCACTCCCGTCCGAGCAGGCCGTTCGCGTCGCCCTCCGGACACAGCAGATCATCGCGGAGGAGTCGGGAGCCGCCGACATCGTCGACCCGATGGGCGGCAGCTTCGCCATCGAGTCACTGACCGACGAGGTCGAAGAGAAGGCGATGGCCTACATTAACCACATCAGAGACGAGCTCGGCGACGGGTCAGTCCGTGACGGCGTCGTGCAGGGGATTCAGGACGGCTACTTCCAGCGCGAGATTCAGGACGCCGCCTACGAGTACCAGCAACGCGTCGAGAGCGAGGAAGAGGTCATGGTCGGTGTCAACAAGTACACTGTCGAGGAAGACACCGAACCCGAGATTCTCACCGTCGACGAGGACGTACAGGAACGCCAGCGGGATAAGCTCGCGACGGTCAAGGCAGAGCGCGACGACGCGGCCGTGGAGGCGGCGCTCGAGGAACTGCAACACGTGATCACCGACGGCGGGAACGTCATGCCCGTCATCATCGACGCGGTGAAAGCCTACGCGACGATGGGCGAGATCATGGCCGTCTTCGAAGCAGAGTACGGGAGCTACCAGGAAACAGCCAGCGTCGCGTAACCGATTCAGGACCCCGCCGCGTCGTCGATTCGCTCAGAGACGTATATGACGAGACCAAGCAACACGCCGAGGACGATGCCGATAGTGACGAACCCGTAGATGGCGACGCCAAACGGTGTCGGTGGCAGCGCGATCACACCGAACAGTTCCGGTTCGAGGTCCTCCGGTCGGATGCTGCCGAGTACGAATCCCATCACGCCGGCAAGAACAACAATAGCAACGTACAGGCGGAGGACGATCTGCCGTCCAGACCTGGCCTCAACTTCGCTCATGTGAGACCAACGGCGCGGAGACGATTAGCCTTTTTCACTTCCACGCCGTAGCTATCCTATGTCACAGAAGGAGCTGTTGTTTCTCGTCCTGACCGGAATCGCACTCATGATGTTCGTGACGGCTATCGTACTCGTTTCTAGCGCAAGCTAACGGGTACTGCCAGTTCGGTCATGGCTGCAAACGAAACACGCGCAGACAAAAACAGCGTTCGGGACGCTTACGAGTCGTCTTGTTCTTCTTGACCGCCGTCAGCGAGTAGCGACGGGTCCTTCTCTGGACTGTCGGCTTCGAGTTGCTCGTCGAACCACTGGAACTCGCGGTCCAGCATGCCGTCGCGCTCGAGGTTCCACGGGTCGCCGTCCTCGACCTTCGGGCCTTCGAGCCAGGACTGGACGATGTTCCAGACGAAGAACAGCTGGCCGATGAACAGGATGACTGCGCCCACTGTTGCCGCCTGGTGGAACGTCGACACCTGCGTCAGTGGCGCGATAGCGCCGTCGAACTGGTAGGTGGCGTAGCGCCGGGGCATCCCCAGGTAGCCGAGCGCGAGCATCGCGAAGAACGTGATGTTGGTTCCCACCATCGAGAACCAGAAGTGCGCCTTCCCGAGGGTGCGCTGATACATCCGCCCGGTGAACACCGGGAACCAGTAGTAGATGCCGGCGAAGGCCGCGAAGCCGATGGCCCCCATCACGATGTAGTGGAAGTGGCCGACGACGTAGTAGGTGTCGTGGAGGATCAGGTCCACAGGGATGGAGGCGAGGAACACACCCGTCACACCGCCGATGATGAAGTTCGAGACGAAGCCGATACAGAACAGCATCGGCGTCGTCAGGCGGAGGCGGCCGTTCCACATCGTCGTGATCCAGTTGAACGTCTTGACTGCGCTTGGTATTGCGATAGCCAGCGAGACAGCCATGAACGACGCCCGGAGGCGCGGGTCCATGCCCGTCGAGAACATGTGGTGGGCCCAGACGCCGAACGAAAGGACACCGATGGCGAGCGTCGAGTAGACGACGAACTTGAAGCCGAACAGCTTCCGTCCGGAGAACTTCGGCAGGATGAGGCTGACCAGTCCCATCGGCGGCAGGACGAGGATGTACACCTCGGGATGGCCGAAGAACCAGAACAGGTGCTGCCACAGCAGCGGGCCGCCGCCCTCGACGGCGAAGAACGTCGTCGCGAGGTTCCGGTCAAGCAGCAGCATCACGATAGCGCTCCCCAGCAGTGGGAAGGCGAACAGAATCAGCGCGGACTGGGTGAGAATCGTCCACGAGAAGATGTCGAGGTTCGCCCAGTTGACTTCCTCGTTGCGCTCCGTGAAGATAGTCGCGATGAAGTTGATCGCCCCCATCGTCGCTGCGACACCCGAAAGGTGTAGCCCGAGCAGCATCAGGTCGACGCCGGGGTTCGCCTGCTCGACCGACAGCGGCGTATACATCGTCCAGGCTGTACGGGCTGGCTCGATCATGTTGTCGGTCACTGGCGCGAGGAAGAACCCTGCCCAGATTAGCAGTGCTGCCGGCGGGAGCAGCCAGAACGCGATGGCGTTGATACGTGGGAACGCCATGTCGTCAGCCCCGATGAGCAGCGGGATGAAGTAGTTCGCGAACGCCGCGATGATCGGCGTCCCGAACAGGAACAGCATCGTGATGCCGTGACTCGTCAGGATCGAGTTGTAGGCGTTGTTTCCGAGGATGGCCCCGGCGGGCGTGACGAGCTGGATCCGGATGAGCATCGCCATAATCCCACCGACAGCCAGGGCGATAATCGCGTACAGCCCGTACAAGAGACCGATATCCTTGTGATCGACTGTTGTTAGCCAGCGAATGATACCTGCGGGTTTCTCACGGTTGATGACCGTTGTCTCGTCACCCGTGACGGCCCCGCCACCCGCGAGCGGCGTATACGAACGCCAGTTCTCGACACGGGTGAGAAGCGCGGCGACGCCGACGAGGAGGACGGCCATCAGCCCCGTCAGCACAATATCTCCTGCTACCATAGTCGTCCTTCAGGACTGGGACATTATCAAAGGGTCGATTCCTGCAGCAACGACAATAAAAAACGGCTCCCATCCGGCATTGCAACCGCAGAAAGAAGGGCTCAGCTCACACAGTCTCCCGGTGGCAAACGCGGTCGGTCTTCGGAGCGGTCTGTCCGAAGCTATCCGCTCAGTCTTCGTGACCCGGTTCGCCGTTCTCTTTCTCGGCGTTCTCGACGGCCTTCCCCGCGTAGTAGGTCAGGACGGCGAGCAACAGGAACATCGAGATAATCAGTGCGAACTGCATCCCGGAGAAGACGGGATCGGTCCCGAACGCCGGGAACGCGGCGAACGCGACGATGAAGAAGAAGAGGATCCCGAGCGGAATGACGTTCACGGTGAGGTCGAGCAGGGTATCTTTTTCGAACCCGAACAGTGCCATGCCTGCTCGTTAGAACAGGCCAGTAAATAGAGTGTTGGTTTCCGAATCGGGCCGGTGCCCGTCTCAGGCTGCGGTCTGTTCCATAACTGAGGCGACGCCGCCCATCGCGATCATCACAGCACCCGCCGCGGCGACGGCCACCAACCGAGTAAAGAGCGGCCCGGTCCCGACGTTCGACAGCGCGATATCGGCGACCGGAACCTGCCAGAGCGTAAACCCGGCGGCGATGACGATGAGAACGACTCCCACTCCGAGCAGGGTCGGCCACGGCCGTTCCACGTACCCGGACTCGGTGAGGATACCGGCAATACTACCGCCGAACAGTATCAGTCCGAAGACAGCCACCGGAAAGAGTCCGACGAACACGCCGATCTCTGACAGTGCTAGTCCCAGTGCGACAAACAGCGGCCACGGACTCGCGGTCGGATACTGGTCGCTTAGTCCCGGCTCCTCTATCATACCCGTTTTTGCGGCCGAGTCATCATATGTCCATCGGACCGCGCCCGTGGGCACAAACTATTTGTTCGCCATCCGGCTTGGTGGGAGTAATGAGTACACGCACGGTCGAACGGATCGACGGCTGGGAGTCTGTTCCGTTCGACGGCGGGTTCGCGGGCCTGCAGGACCTCGCCGGACAGGAGTTCTCCGGCGCGGTCATTGCGGGTCCGACGCGCCTGTTCATGTTGAACGGGACCGTCGTCGGCGTCCTCGACGGCACTATCGAGGATTTCGAGGACGCGTCGGGCACAGCCAAGCGGTCACCACACGAGGCGTTGCCACTGCTTGCAGTGATGCAAGAGCGCGCCGACGAGGTGAAAGCACAGTACTACACTGAAGATACAGCGCTCGAGGAAGTCGACCAGACACTGTCGAGCGGTAACTTTACCGGCTTTATCGAACTCTCCGAGAACGTCCTCTCGGGTGACTACTACACCGTCTATCACCAAGGCCGCTCGATGAGTGTCGCGTGGGTCGGCAACTCCGACAAACTGCTCACTGACGACGAGGCATTTGAGACGGCCAACGACGAGGTCGGCATCTACGAGGTGATGCCGGTCGATATCGAACCAATCGAGATTCCGGAACCGCCAGCGGACGATACGGACGAGCAGTCAGCAGACCCGGCGGCCGCCGGCGTAGGCCCGCTCGACGACGACGAAACGGCTGTCGCCGACGAACCGGCCGATGGTGGTGCGGCGGATGCCCCGTCGGCAGGCGGGGCAGAACCGGACGGCGCAACGCAACACGACGGCAGTAGCGACGACCCGGTGGCACCATCCTCGGACCCGGACTCCGCCGGTGATACTGTAGCCGGTGGAACTGACGACGCTGGACAGGCTCAGGCCGAATCAGAGCCGACACCGGACCGTGGCCCTGCAAGCAGCGGCCCGCCGGGATCGAAAGCCGCCGGGGCGACTCCGGGGCGGTCCCGCCGTCGTTCTGAATCAGATGCGCAGCCGACCGTAGACGAGACGCCGAGTTCGGACAGCCGGCCAGACAGCGGAGCGACCGACCGGGAGACGGAAGGCCCCGGCACCGCGACACAGACGGAACCCGACCGCGATTCCACCGAACGGGAGGCCGGAGTGCGTGAGACTACCGGGGAGACCGAGCAGAAACGCCCGGCGACTGAGCCGTCACAGACACGGGATGCGCAGCACGCTAGCGCACGGAGCGCCTCGACCCAGAGCGACCAAGCGGACTCGACAGACCGTCGCGCCGAACCGGCAGACTCGAAACCGACCCAGAGCACCGAGTCACGGCCTTCACAGGCACAGTCTGGGACTGATACTCCGACGGCGGAAGCCGCTTCTGGCGGGTCGCGTACGGAACTAGAGACGCGCTCGGTCCCGTCACTTGACCCTAACAAGTCCGGCGGTGCGCAGGAAAGCACGGCCACCAGCGTGCCACCCACGCAGACGCCGCCGACAGGCGGGCAACAGGCATCGACACCGCGGCGTGACCAGCCGGCACAGGACGACTCGGCATCGTCGACCGAACCCAGCCGACAGGCATCGGCACCGGGTCAGGAAAGCCGTGTCACAACTTCAAACGACCCACAGCCGGCCGAGACGCCGCAATCCCAGCCGTCGACAGCGGACCAGCGACAGTCGCCTGGCGATGAGGAATCGACACCGCACAAGCAGGAGCGCGTGACGGAACTCGAATCCGAACTGGAACAGCGGGCCGAGACGGTATCGGAACTCGAATCTGAACTCACCGATCTGGAGGCAACGAATCAGGAGCTCCGGGACGAGCGCGACCGGCTGGAGTCAGAGTTAGCCGATGCCCGGGCCGAAATCGACCGGCTGGAAGAGCAACTCGACGAGCAAAACGACGCCGCCGCAGGTGGTACCCGGCTCAGCGCCGGTGAGGCGATAAACGGGACGAACCTCTTCGTCAGATACGACTCGAAGGGCAAAGCGACGCTGGAGGAGGCCAAGGACGGCGACGCGAGCCGTGAGGACGTCGAGGCGAATCTCAGGCTGGAGTATCACACCCAGTTCGAGGCCGAGGGTGCCATGGTCAACGGGACGCCCTTCGAGGAGTTCCTCGAGGACAGCATCCAGTACCGCTTCGTCAACTGGCTCATCCGGAACCTCCTCTATGAGATTCGGGACACCGGACACGCGGGGGCGATGAAGGACCTCTACGAGGGACTGCCGGCTATCGACCGCGCCGAACTGAACGGCAACGTCACGGTGACATACACGGAAGACGGTCAGGAGAACCGCTCGCAGGAACGGTTCGACGTGGTCGTCCGCGACCGGATGGGGAACCCGCTCGTCGTCGCCAACATCAACGATTCGCGCGAACCGGCCTCCGAGGGCCAGATGTCGGACCTCATCCGGAACGCCGAACGGGTCGGTAACGCCTCCGGGTCACTCGCGTCAGCGTTTCTCGTCACGAGCAGTTTCTTCGAACCGGGTGCGCTCGAAACCGCCGAAGAAGCCACCTCTAGTGGACTGTTCAACCGCGATAAGCGCAAGAGCTTCGTGAATATCTCACGGAAAAAGGGCTTTCACCTCTGTCTGTTAGAAGCGAGAAACCAGGAGTTCCACCTGGCGGTCCCGGAACTCTGAGAAAGAAGCTTAGCCTTCGATTTCGGCCGCGTCTTCGATCTTCATACCTTCGAGCTTATCGATGATTTCGTCGACCTTCTCGTCTAGGTCATCGACGAACTCACCGGTCTGTTCGGTCGTGATCGCACCCTGGCTGGAGGGCTCGATGAGATTCTCCTCTTCGAGGACGCGCAGGGAGTAGCGTACCTTGTGGTGTGGGTAGCCGGTTTCGTTGGACATCTTCACGATACCGATAGGCTCGTTCTCGATAACCATGCGAAGCACCTGCAAGTGGCGCTCCAGCATGTCAACTTCCTTTTCAAGCCTGTCTATCATGGCAATTGTTAACTTGTGTTTGCGGTATTTAAAGGTTCTCCCTCGACGAATCGCTACAACGTTGATACGTTCGAACAGGGGTGTCTTAAAACCGTCGTAACGGTTCACATGGGTACTGCTCACGAGCGTGAGTTCCGGACCGTAATCTGTTTATCACGGTGGCTGGAAGGTGCGTGCGATGACCGTAACCATCGTCGGCTCACAGCTCGGCGACGAAGGGAAGGGCGGCATCGTCGACCTGTACGGCGACGACGTGGATGTCGTCGCGCGCTATCAGGGCGGCGACAACGCCGGCCACACCGTCGTCCACGAGGGCGAGGAGTACAAGCTCTCGCTGGTTCCGAGCGGAGCCATCCGCGGCAAGGTCGGCGTACTCGGCAACGGGTGTGTCGTCAATCCGCGAACGCTGTTCGACGAGATAGACACGCTTCAGGAACGCGGCCTCGACCCGGACGTCCGCATCGCCGAACGAGCACACGTCATTCTGCCGTTCCACCGCGTGCTCGACGGTATCGAGGAGGAAGTAAAAAGCGAAACGGATGACGAAGTCGGGACGACGGGCCGCGGTATCGGCCCGACCTACGAGGACAAAGCCGGCCGGCGCGGGGTTCGCGTCGGCGACCTGCTTGACCCGGACGTACTCCGGGAGCGCCTCGAATATGTCGTCCCGCAAAAGCGGGCTGTCGTCGAGGACGTGTACGACCTCGATGTTGACGAGCTCGACGACCCGGACGCTTTCGACGTGGACGCCGTCTTCGAGGAGTTCCGCGAGTTCGGCCGCCGCTTCGAGGCCGAAGACATGACTGTCAACGCCGGGGCGTTCCTCAGCGCGACCATCGATGAAGGACAGAACGTCATGCTTGAGGGCGCACAGGGGACCATCATCGACATCGACCACGGGAACTACCCGTACGTCACCTCCTCGAACCCGACGGCCGGTGGCGCGGCGACCGGGACCGGACTCAGCCCCGGCGTCGTCGGGGACGGCGAAGTCATCGGTATTGTGAAGGCATACCTCACCCGGGTCGGCAGCGGCCCGCTCCCGACCGAACTCGGCGGCGTCGTCGGCGATACGCCCGGCTACGACGAACAGGGCGAAGGCGAAAACGAGGAGCTGGCGAACTACATCCGAGAGGAGGGGGGCGAGTACGGTACGGTCACCGGCCGCCCGCGGCGAGTCGGCTGGCTTGACCTGCCGATGCTCCGCCACTCCACGCGCGTCTCCGGCTTTACCGGCATCGCTATCAACCACCTCGACGTGCTTGCTGGCCTCGACGAAGTGAAGGTCGGCCACACCTACACGCTCGACGGCGAGGAGCTGGCGTCGATGCCCGCGACCACCGAGCAGTGGAAGCGCTGTGAAGCCAATTTCAAGTCCTTCGATGGGTGGCCCGAGGTCGACTGGGCGGACGCCGCCGACGAGGGGTACGACGCGCTGCCGGAGAACGCGAAAGCCTACGTCGAATACATCGAGTCCGAACTCGACACGCCGGCCTACGCCATCGGCGTCGGTCCCGGCCGCGGCGAAACTATCGTCCGCGAGCATCCGTTCTAACGGGGCTTCTTCCTAACTCGACGTTCGAGTGCACACACGATTACCTAGCGATAGGGCGATACTACTGGGAGAGCGGCAGACTTTTGCAACCGCCGGTCTTGGTCGAATGTATGAAAGAGGACCTGATGGAAATTATTTGCTGCCCTCTGGACAAGCACGACCTCGACCTCGAAGTGACGGAGCGCGACGACGGCGAAATCCTGTCGGGCGAACTCGTCTGCACCGAGTGCAGCGAGACGTTCCCCATCGAGGACGGCATTCCGAACCTGCTCCCGCCGGACATGCGCGACGAGGCACCGGCCTGAACCTTTTTTTCCTCGCCACGCGGAGTCACGCCCGTGCCTGACTCCCTGCCCGTGCACCTCAACCGGACAGACATCCACAGTCTGGAAGTTCCAAACGAGTTCGACGCGACAGGGAGTTTCGACGTCCGATTAGTCAACCACGGCGAGGCCCTGCACGTCCATCTTCATCTCGACGACTCGCTCTCCTCTGTCGCGTCCCTCGACGCAACAAACCACCACGTACGGGCCGAAACCGATCGACTGGTCAGGGTAACCGTCGACGGTGACGGACCAGTCCGTGGCAAGCTGAAAGTTGTGACAGGCTACGGCGCTGAAACCCGGTACATCGACATTTATATCCAAGAAGGCGGGGTCGAAAACGAACCGGTTATTGTCGACGACGAGTTGTCGAAACCACAGCCGAAACCATCGGCGGAATCAGAACCCGGCCTCGAAGACCTGTCTGCGGGGCCGATACTGGCGGCTGGCGGCTTCACGGTTCTGGTTGCGGGGCTCATCACGCTGGTCCTCACCGAGAGCGTGCTGTTGACCGTTGCCGCCGTGCTCGCGGTCACAATCGTTCTGGGGCTCCTATCCGTCGCCATTCGCTCGGCCTGACGCCCCGCTACCGCTCCGTCTCGACACCGCCGAGGTTCCCCTCGTCGTCGAACAGCTTCGCCCGCAGGAACCGCGTCCGATACCGATTGGCTCCCTCGTAGATGTCGGCCTCGCGGATGTCATCTGCCTCGCCGTCGGCCACGGCGTCGATGATTTCTTCGACCTGTTCTTTCTCGCTGGGCGTGAGTTCGAACTCGTAGGTCTGGGCCTGCTCGCCTTCGAGTTTCGTCCACTTGCGCGCGCCAGCGATGACAAGCGAACAGGGCTCGCGACAGGGGAACGGCCCCGACCCGCCGTCGACGTCGAGGTCCGTCTCGTCGTCGTACTGCCACTCCCGTCGCTTGAGACACTGGGAGTCATCACAGCAGGCCTCGGCGACCCAGTTGACGTGTTCGTGGCCGTCGCCGCGGTCCCAGGTCTTGACGACGCCGTAGATTCCCGTCTGACGGTCGACGGTGTCTCGCCAGTGGGTCACGTCGAGTTCGTCCTCTTGCTCGCGGTGCCAGTTCGCAATCGTGGCCGGATAGAACGTTTCGACCGTTGTGACGAGGTCACCCGCCGATAGCTCGGGAAACACCCAGCCGGTCTGGAGCGACGGGGCAGTCTTGAGCGGCCGGTAACCGCCGTCGTCGTCGTGTTTCGCGATTTCGCGTGCGTCGAGCGGGTCGTCGTGGGCATCGAGCACGCTGCTGCCGACATCTGCATCCGCGCGGTGCCGGATGCTGTATGTCCGCGTTCCATCGGAGAGCGTGACAGTCAGGTGGAGTTCGCCCCAGGTCGCGGACACTCCGTCGGCGAGCGCGTCGTAGCGCTCGGCCACGTCCCGTTGCTCTGCCCCTTCGAGCCAGCGGAGGAACGCCCAGCGGTCAGCCTTCTGGGGCGCTGTGGCGTGCCAGAAATACCAGTTTCGGACGTACGGTGACTCCGCTGCCACCGTCCGGAGCGTTGCTTCGTCGATACCACTGTGGTCCACGTCCGGCGTCTGGAACGTGTACCCGTCGTTCTCGTGGGCCACGTGGAGGTCGTCGAAGGCGATGCCGTCGGGGGCGGTTGCCACCAGCGCGTCCACGTACTCGCCGTCCATACGGGAAAACGGGACTCGGTCGGCAAAAGTCGGCTGGTTCCGGCCAGCCAGCAGTGTCAGTCGGTCTGTATTCCGGTACGACAGCAGCAGGCGCTGCGCCGTCAGTCCCCTGTCGCAGGCTTTGCACCGCCGGTCTCCTCGCGCACCTGCTCGATTGCTGCACCCACATCGGCTCCCGCATCAGCGGCCCGTTCAAGCACCACATCAGCCATCAGCGGCTCCGTCCCGACCGCGCCGGCGTACCAGATGTCGTGCCCCTCAACGGTCGTCGGTACGTCGTAGCCCGTCCGGTAGTCGTCGGTCAGGCCCATGTCTTCTGGAATGTCCTCTTGGGTGTGGAAGCCGTCGGCGATGAACAGCGGGACGACGACGATGTCGTCACTCTCGAAGTAGTCTGCCACGTCGTCGACCTCTGGGTCCTCGTCCATGAACAGCGACTGCACCTCGTCGAAACGGTCCCGCTCGCGGATGCGGTCGGCGTGGTACTGGATGGCTTTCGCGGAGTTCTCGTTGCGCTCCGTGCCGTGGCCGACGACCGCGAGGCCGAACCCTTCGCCGACATCGGGGTTGCCGGTAACGGACTCGGCCCGCTGGACGATGACGTCGCTCATCGCGTCGTGGGTGCCCGCCGGGCCACAGTAGTGGATCGTCTGGCCCGTATCCTCGGCCGTGAGCGTCGCGTGCGTGGCGCTCGTCCCATCGGAGTCCCATAACGCGGGGTCCCAGTCCTCCAGACGGAACTCCCGGGGGATGACCTGTTCGGTGAAGTAGCCCTCGGAGATGAACAGCGGAACCAGATACACCTCGTCGGCGTCGACGGTCCGCAGGGCCTCCCGGAACGACGGTTCCTCCTTCCAGAAGGACTCACGGACTTCGGCGAACGCGCCGGTCGCCCGAATCGTGTCGGCGTGGTCGTAAGTGGGCGTACTCGACTCGGCGTTCAGATGGGAGCCGTGGGCCGCGATAACGAGTGCTTCGTCCATACTTCCCGGTTGGTGCGAGCCGTCCTTAGGGCCTTCGTTGGCCCGCGCGGGTAGCCGGCGGGCTGTGCAACGTCGAGCGCGGAAAGTGTGTATTTGCCGACCGATCCCGCTCGGTCACAGCCCGAACAGGAGGACGTAGAACAACAGTCCAGCGGCTGCCAGCAGTGCGGCATGTCCCAGCGCGCCGGCGAGCACGGCGAGGCCAGCGATAACTCGCTCCGCAGTTTCGAGGGGCTGTCCGAATACTTCGCGTTCACGTTGTGCAATAGCCATTGTCCTTCCCTCATGTGGAGGGAGGATGTCCAGATGGACAATCCCCCCTGACTGTTCTCACTTGCTGGGAGCGGGCCACAGTTCTGTGGGTCTAGCACGGCCGTGGCGTGGGCGTCACGGGGCGAGACGTGACCGTGCAGCGAACCGCACAGTGGAACCGCGTTCCCTCGCACCCGATAGAACCGCTTTTGCCCGCGCCGGTCGTGTTTGCCGCCAATGTCACTCGCAGCCGCGACCAGGGACGCCGTCCGCGAGCGCCCGTTCCTCTACGACGCACTTCGAGCGGGTGTCGTCAACTACACAGCCGCTGCACGTACGCTCGACATCGATGGCGAGGAGGATGCAATCGCGACTGCGCTCCGTCGGTTCGCCGAGGAGCTGCCCGCTGACTCGGCACACGACAGCGACGCTCGTGTCTCGATGCAAAGCGGGCTTGGTCGGGTCGAGTCCACCGATGCTGAGTCGGCTATCGTCCTCCAGATCGGAGACACTGCTTTCGCCGAGGACGCCGGCTCACTGACGGGCGTTGTCGCCGCTGGCGACCTCGCTTCAGCAGCACTGGCCGAGGTGCTGGGACGCCTGCGAGCGACGGACGTTGCTGTCAAAGCCGCCGCTGTCACCGACAACGCGCTCGTCGTGGTTGTGAGCCGCCGTGCCGGGCCAGACGCGCTCCGGATAGTCGAAGCAACAGTACAGAAATGAGTCGCCTTCCGACGGCTTAAAGCGGGCGGACACAGTTCTCCCCGGTAATGACGCTTCGTGTGACGAACACGTTGACCGGTGAGAAAGAGCCCTTCGAGCCGCGCGACCCAGACTCTGTGTTGCTGTACTACTGTGGGCTGACGACCTCCGACCCGCCCCATCTCGGTCACGCGCGGGGCTGGGTTCACGTCGACGTGATGGCCCGCTGGCTCGACCATCTGGGCTATGACGTCCACCACGTCGAGAACTTCACCGACGTCAACGAGAAGATCGTCGCCCGCGTCGGCGAGGACGGCGACAGCGAGGCGAGCGTGGCCCGCCACTACGTCGGGCAGGTCATCGAGGACATGCGGTCGCTCAACCTCGGCCGCGCGGAGGTGTACCCCCGTGTCTCCGAGCACGTCCCGGAAATCATCGACCTTGTCGAACGGCTCGTCGAGCAGGGACACGCCTACGAGCAAAACGGCTCCGTCTACTTCGACGTGACGAGCTTCGAGGACTACGGGAAGCTCTCGAACCAGTCCGTCGACGACATCGAATCACAGGGTGCAGACACCGAAGGCGAGAAGCACCACCCGGCGGACTTCGCGCTCTGGAAGGCCGGCGGCGTCGACCCCGAGGACATCGCCGAACACCAGCACCCCGAAGCCGCACCCGCCGAGGAAGCCTGCCAGACCGCACAGACATGGGACTCGCCGTGGGGCGAGGGCCGACCCGGCTGGCACATCGAGTGCTCGGCGATGTCGATGACCCACCTCGACGAGTCTATCGACATCCACGTCGGCGGGCAGGACCTCGTCTTCCCCCACCACGAGAACGAGGTGGCCCAGAGCGAGGCCGCGACCGGAAAGCAGTTTGCGAAGTACTGGCTCCACGTCCGGCTGCTTGAGACCGAGGAGGAGAAGATGTCCTCTTCGCTCGGCAACTACTTCACCGTCGCCGACGCCGTCGCGGAGTTCGGCCCCGACGTGCTCCGGACCTTCCTGCTGTCGACGGCCTACACCTCGCGGGCGACCTACAGCAACGAAACAGTTTCGGAGGCCGAGGAGCGCTGGGACCGCCTCTCGCGGGGCTACGAGCGCGCGGTGGCGGCCTGCGACGACGTGGACGCCTACGCGAAGGTGACCGACAAGGCACTCCGGGACGCCGTCGACGCCGCCCGGGACGACTTCGAGGCTGCGATGAACGATGACTTCAACACGCGAGAGGCGACGACCGCACTGCTCGACCTCACTGCTGCGGTCAACACGCACGTCGATGGCCCCGACGAGTACGACTATCAGGGCCTGCGACGCGCAGTCGAGACGTTCGAAGAACTGGGCGGCGACATCCTTGGGCTATCTTTCGGCGACGACGACAGCGGCGACGTGTCGCTGGCCGGCGACGTGGTCGACCTGGTCCTGAGCGTCCGCGAGCAGGAACGCGAGGCCGGAAACTACGAGCGAGCCGATGAACTCCGGGACGAACTGGAAGCGCTCGGCGTCGAGGTGCAGGACACCGACGACGGGCCGACGTATCGCCTCTAAAGGCTCGAACGCCCGGTTCTGGACGCTTATCGGCGGTTTCGTATATCGCAGGTAACAGCTTGAACGGCCAGGTACTTTATATACTGGACACGGTGTAGGAACAACAATGCGAAAGGGCATCCTCACGCTTCTCGTCGGGTTACTCGTCGTCTCGTCGGGCTGTGTCGGCCTGATAACCGGGGAGACAGTCGAGTTCGACTCCGCACCGGCGTCAGTCGGCGACAGTGCGCTCGAAGAGACCGGCTACGAGCAGTCGATGGCTGACGAACAGACTATCGAGCGGACGGTCACCGTCGCCGGGCAGGAGCGAACCATCCGCGTCACGAACCACATCCGACAGTACGAGCGCGGCATCGACCTCGGACCGGTCGGTGAGGTAAACGCCGGCAGTTTCATCGTCTTCTCGACGCCCAGCGCCAGCGTCGCGGGGCAGTCGCTGAACCCCGCGGCGAGCTGGTCCAACGAACGCCTCGTCGAGGAAGTCGCCAGCCGAAACGACCAGATCAACGACGTCCAGTTCGAACGCAACCGCTCGGTGGAGGCGCTGGGCGAATCCCGTGAGGTGGCCGTGTTCTCCGGGACGACCTCCATCGAGGGCCAGGAGGTTGACGTCCTGATACATCTCACGAGCTTCGAGCACGAGGGCGACGTGGTCGTCGCCGTCGCCGTCTACCCGGAACGAATCGACGACCGAGAGAGTCCGCGTGTCGATACGCTGCTTGGCGGCCTCTCGCACTCGGGGAACTGACCGCGGGGATACTGTTTTCTTTTGGCCCGGTGATAACGGAGGCATGAATCGGTTGTTCGTCGCGGGCGTGGCGCTCACGCTCGTCGGCATTGCCGGCTACGCCGTCGGGACGACCGTCGCCTACCCCGGCCGGTCCGCGTCGGTAACGGCGGTCATGGTCGGCCTGACGGTGGCCGCTGTCGGTCACTCCACGCCAGCGGAGGACACGCCGTGATTTCCGCGGTGGTGTACGCCGACGAACAGGCAATAGAGTACGACGACTTGGCGGCCGCCCGAACCGCGGTCGGGACGACGTGGATCCACGTCACCGACGCGACACCCGATGAGGTCGAGACCGTCAGCTCCGTTTTCGACCTCCACCCGCTGGCTATCGAGGACATCAAGAACGACGTCCGAGCGAACGTGCAGGAGTTCAACGGCTACACGTTCGTCCTCGTCAAGTCCGCATCGCTCACGGCCGGCGATACGACCTTCGACAAAGAGGTGAAGACGACACCGCTGGGCCTGTTCATCGGTCTCGACTGGGTCGTCACGTTGTCATCCGGCTCCGTTCCGTCCGTCCAGCGCGTGATGGACGCCGTCGGCCGCGGGGACGAGCGACTCCTCCACCGCGGGCCGGACTTCACTGCCTACCGGGTCATCGACGTTATCGTGGACGCGTACTTCGACCTGCTCGACGAGATTGAAACGGATATCGAGGCGATAGAGGAGGAGGTGACGGCCTCCACCGACATCGAGACGCTCGAACGGATCAACGACGTCCGCCGTGACCTGCTCTCGTTCCGCAAGCAGGTCTGGCCCGCCCGCGAAGCCATCGGTATCCTCGCTCGTGGCGACCCCAAAGAAATCCAGCCACAGACGGAGAAGTACTTCCGGGATGTGTACGACCATCTGGTCCAGATTGTCGATCTGACTGAGACCTACCGCGACCTAGTGGCGGGGGCGCGGGACATCTACCTGAACACGGTGTCGCAGTCCACCAACGAGGTGATGAAGATGCTCACTGTCGTCGCGACCATCTTCATCCCCCTGACGTTCGTCGTCGGCATCTACGGGATGAACTTCGCCGACAGCCCGTACAACATGCCGGAACTGGGTTGGACGTTCGGCTATCCCGCGGTGATGATCGGCATGGCGGTCATCGTCGCAGTGATGCTTATCCACTTCCGCCAGCGGAACTACCTATAGCGCCAGCGGGACGAGCAACACCCCCATCAGGGTCGTCCGCCGCGCCCCGAACCGCGGGGGCAGGTGGCCCACTGCGGTCGCGGCCCCGAACGCCCCCACGCCGATTAGTCCCGCAAACAGTGCGGAGAGACAGACGAGCAACCCAATTACCGTCAACGAGAGGTGCGTCGGGTCCAGTTGGCCGACAGTTCGGAGGTAGCGGTCACCCAGTGTCGGGACGAGTACTGCGCCAGCGACGGCTGCGATAGCGACCCCGGCGAGCAGCACTGGGAGCACAAGCGGTACGTCGACCCGGTCGAGCGCGACGAGAACGCCGGTCCGGGGCGTTCCGAGCGAAACGAGCGCGAACAGCGCGAAGACCGCCGTCGCCGTATTGACACCGCTTGTCGTGACGATGAACGCCCGCGGCCCGCGCTCGGCGACCAACCCCAGCGCAAGGGTTGCCGCGACGGCGCTGGAGACACCCGGAATGTAGCCGACAGCGCCACCACAGAGCGTCCCAACGCCCGCGAGAACGCCGACGGTCCGGGGCGGCGTCGTCACCGCCACGTCGGCCTGTGGCGGGACGCCTTCTCCCTTGATGGCGGCCAGAAGCACCGGCGCGCCGAACAGCCCCGAGAACAGCGGGACCAGCACGTCCGACACGGGCAACGCTCCAGCTACCGGCGCGTCAAGCAGGCCGATTCCGAGCAGACCGCTAGCGGCAAGCGAACACGCCGCCCCGATCTGCTGACGGCGGCCGTGCTCCGTGACAACGAGGAGGACAGCGACCCCTGCGAGCAGTACCGACAGCCACGGCCGGAGTAGCGGATAGGCTCGTTCCATCAGGAGTGTGAGTGGAACCGCCAGCGGGACGGCAAACACGACGGCCAGCCCGCTGCCAAGCGCCGACAGGCGAAGCGCCTCCCGACCACGACCCTCGATGACCAGCTGGTGACTCGGCAGCGCGCTAGCCGCCATTGCCGGGTCCGGTACGCCAAGCGCTAGCGCCGGAATCACGTCGAGAAAAGTGTGTGTTACCCCGGCAGCCAGCATCGCGACACCGACGTAGAGCCGTGGCCCGGGCAGACTGCTCGCCGCGGCGGCGAGCAAAAGCGCGAACGTGTTGGCGTGCAACCCCGGAACAAGCCCGCTGAGCGTGCCCAGTCCGACCCCCGCGCCGACCGCAGCGAGTAGCGCGAGCGTCGCTGTCGGGTCGATGACGGGAGTCCCCGGTAGCATACGGAGGTATGGCCCCGTTCCAGTACTTGAATCTCAGCGACGCTCGGTCCGGCTAGTCCTCTTCAGCGTGGTGTGGCCCCACCGGACCATGCTCGGGGCAGGTGCCGGCGATAGGCGTGGCGTTGAGACAGCAGTGCCGACTATCGGTCGCGACCAGGCCCGTCGAGAGTTCCCGGCCACAGAGGCGACAGCGGAGGTCCGAATCGGCCATACAGCCCTTTCCGGCCGGAGCCCCGTGAACCTGGCGAGCTTTTTGGTGTGCCGGCCATTCGTACACACATGAGCAACGAGTCCCGAAAGTCGGCCGGGTTCAAAGACCGTACCCCGGTGACGACAGCCAGGGAGGCGCTGCTGGACGCAGTGGCCCCACACGAGCGGACGGAGCGCGTCCCGCTTCGCGACGCCGACGAGCGCGTCGTTGCGGGGGAAATCACTGCCCAGCGAGCGGTCCCCCACTACCGACGCGCGGCGATGGACGGCTTCGCCGTCAGAGCTGAGGACACGTTCGGCGCGAGCCAGCGGTCGCCGGCGTCGCTCCGAGTCGGCGAGACAGTGACCACAGGAACAGCCGCCCGCGTCCACACGGGCAGTGAACTCCCCGATGACGCAGACGCCGTCGTGATGGTCGAGGAGACCGAGGTGGCCGGCGACACCGTCACCGTGTTCGACGCGGTCGCGGGCGGCGAGAACGTCGCCCCCGTCGGCGAGGACGTAGCGGAAGAGCAGACCCTCTACGAGGATGGCCACAGGCTCCGCCCATCTGACCTCGGGCTGTTGAAATCAGTCGGGAACGACACTGTCGAGGTGTACGAGCGACCGACCGTCAGCGTGATACCGACCGGGGAGGAGCTGGTGCAGGACGACCCGGAACCAGGAGAGGTAATCGAGACGAACGGTCAGACCGTCACCCAGTACGTCGAACGCTGGGGCGGCGACGCAAGCTACCGCGACATCGTCACCGACGACGTGGACGCGCTCCGGACGGCCATCAGCGACGATCTCGACCACGATATCGTGGTGACGACCGGCGGCTCCTCCGTCGGCGAGCGCGACCTGCTCCCGGAGGTCGTCGACGGAATCGGCGAGGTGCTGGTCCACGGCGTCGCGCTGAAGCCGGGCCATCCGGTCGCACTCGGTGTGGTCGAGGAGACGCCGATTCTCATGCTACCGGGGTATCCGGTCGCCTGCATCGTCAACGCCGTCCAGTTCCTCCGGCCGGCGCTCCGGCGGGCCGGCCACCTCCCGGCGACAGAACCGCCGACCACCGAGGCCGAACTGACGCGGAAGATAGCCAGCGAACCGGGGACCAGAACCTACGCCCGGGTGGAACTGCACGGCGCAGACGCGAACGAACAGCCGACTGCGACGCCGACGCGAGCCAGCGGCTCCGGTGTGCTCTCCAGCGTCGCGCTCGCGGACGGCTGGGTCGTCGTGCCGGAGTCCGTCGAGGGGTACGACGCCGGCGACACCGTGGCCGTCGAAGACTGGGAGTGGTCCCAGTGAGCGACCGCCGCGAGTTCCGCGACTTGGCTTCGCCCGAGGAGGCTCACGAGGTCGTCGCGGGTCTCGACATCGACCCTGCCCCGGAGACGGTCCCGCTCTCGGACGCCCGGGACCGCGTGCTCGCTGAGCGGGTCGACGCTGACATCGACGTACCGGGGTTCGACCGTGCGAGCATGGACGGCTACGCGGTCCGTGCCAGGGACACCTTCGGCGCTGACGAGGCCGACCCGGTGGCGCTGTCGGTCGCCGGCGAGGTTCACGCTGGCGAGGAGCCCGACGTGACCGTCGAGTCGGGCTCTGTCGCCGAGATTTCCACCGGCGCGGTGATGCCTCCCGGTGCGGACGCTGTCGTGATGGTCGAGCGGACGACCGAGACGGACGACGGCGTCGAGATACGCACCTCCGTCGCGCCCGGTGACAACGTGATGCTCGCCGGCGCGGACATCGCGGCTGGGGCGCGGGCACTCGGTCCCGGAACGCGAATCACGCCACGCGAAATCGGGCTCCTGTCGGCGCTGGGCGTCGACGAGGTTCCGGTGCGTGGCCGCCCCCGTGTCGGCATCCTCTCGACCGGCGACGAACTCGTCCGGCCCGGGAACCCCCTCGACAGCGCCGCCGGCCAAATATACGACGTGAACAGCTACACGCTTGCAGGTGCAGTCGCGGAGGCCGGCGGCGACCCAGTGATGTACCCTCACGCTGGCGACGACTACGCGGAGATGGAGCGGTTGCTCCACGAGGCGGCCGACGAGTGCGACCTCGTCCTCTCCTCGGGGTCGACCAGCGCGAGCGCGGTCGACGTCATCTACCGCGTCATCGAGGAGCGCGGCGAACTCAGGCTCCACGGCGTCGCTGTCAAACCCGGCAAGCCGATGCTCGTGGGTACCATCGGCGACTCGGCCTACGTCGGTCTGCCCGGGTATCCAGTGTCGGCGCTGACCATCTTCCAGACGTTCGTCGCGCCGGCAGTCCGGGACGCCGCTGGGAGGGACCCGCCACAGACGGCCACGGTGTCCGGAACGATGGCGGTCCAGGAACGCTACGGCGAGGGCCGCAGACGCCTCATGCCGGCCGGACTCATCGAGGATGGGACCGGGTCGCTGCTGGTCTACCCCGTCGACAAGGGCAGCGGCGCGACGACGAGCCTCGTCGACGCGGACGGCTTCGTCGACGTACCGCCGGGGACCGACTACCTCGCCGAGGGGGAAACGGTCGACGTGACGCTGTTCTCCCCGGCCGTCAGGCCGCCGACGCTCCTGGGTATGGGCGAGGATGACCCGCTCCTCTCGCGCCTGCTCGACACAATCGACCGCCCGCGGTATCTCCCGCTCGGGTCGACTGAAGGACTCCGCCGCCTCGGCAACGGCGTACCCGACGCTGCTGTCGTCGCGGGTCCAACCGCCAGCGACCACGACACGGCCGATATCGGCGGCTGGCAGCGCGAGTGGGGCCTCATCGTCGGCCCAGAGAGCGACGTGGCCGGCCTGGGCGACCTCGTCGACGGGGACTACCGCTTCGTCAACCGCGACACCGCCTCCGGCCTGCGGCGGAGCTTCGACGACGAACTCGACGCACTTGGCGATGAACGCGGCGTCGGCCGCGCCGAAGTCATCGACGCCATCGACGGCTACGAACTGACGACAAAGGCACACGAAAGTCCCGCACGGAAGGTCCTGGCAGGCGATGTGGACGCTGGGCTCGGGCTTCGCGCCACGGCGGCGAAACTCGGCCTCGGATTCGTCCCGCTCGGGACCCAGCCGGTCCGGGTCCTCGCGAACCCAGACCGCCGGGGGAAAGCCAGCGTCGGCGCGCTCGCCGAGACCCTCGACAACCTCGACTCGCTGACCGACGGGATGGCCGGAATGGAGTCGCAGTGAGCCGGAGTGGTTCACGGTGACGCCCAACCCACCGGTCGCCGGCGACCTCGCCGCCCCGTTTCGGTTCGACTACGACCCCGCAACGCTCCGATACGCCCCCGACGCCGCGCGGTCGCTGGGTGCAGAGTTGGACGCACAGGGCTACGACCGTGCGCTGGTCGTCTGTGGCACGACCGTCGGTGCAACGCCGGCCGTGATGGACCCCGTGCGGGCGGGGCTCGGCGACCGACTGGCGGGTGTCTTTGCGGAAACGACGCCAGCCAAGCGGCTCGGAACCGCCTACGACGGGCTCGAACGGTTCCGCGAGGTGGACGCAGACTGCCTCGTCGCCGTCGGCGGCGGGAGTAGCCTCGACGTAGCGAAGATTATCAGTATCCTCGCGGCCACCGACCGCGACCCAGCCGCCGTCGGTCGGGCCTTCGTTGACGCCGGAACGATAGCTGTCCCCGAAGCGGGTCTGCCGCCTATTCTGGCCGTCCCGACGACGCTGGCAGGCGCTGATCTCTCTATCGTTGCCGGAGTCACGGCCCACCCCGACACCTGTCCCGTTGACCGACCGGCCAGCGGCGGCGTCAGCGACCCGGACCTGATGCCCACAGCGGTCTGTTACGACCCCGATCTGATTGCGACGGCACCCCGGTCGGTCCTCGCCGCGTCGGCGATGAACGGCTTCGACAAGGGTATCGAGACGCTGTACGCGGCCACCGCGACGCCGATAACCGACGCGACGGCGTCACGCGGGCTCGACCTCTTTACGCAGGCACTGCGTGCGTTCGGCGACGGCGACGACGACCCGTGGGTGTATCAGTCGCTTGCGCAGGGCACCATGCTCGTCCAGTACGGTATCGCCCGGGCCGATGGGACGACTCTCTCCTTGCTCCACGCATTCGGTCACGGGCTGACCCGGACCTACGAGGTCCAGCAGGGCGCGGCCCACGGAGTCATTGCTCCGCACGCGCTCTCGTATCTCTTCGAACAGGTCGACGGTCGGCGGTCGCTGCTTGCTGAGTCACTCGGTGTCGGTGATGAGGCCGACCCCGCTGCTGCGGTCGTTGACCGGGTGAGTGACGTGGTGGTAGCGCTGGGTCTCCCCACGCGACTCCGAGATGTCGCCGGCCCCGACCGCGATGCGTTCCCCGAAGTCGCCGACGCCGTCCTCGAAGATTCCTTCATGGCGAATGCCCCACCAGAACTGGAACCAACCCAAGAGGATATTGTCGGTGTGTTAGAGTCGGCCTGGTAGTGCCTCGATTGGGACGGGTCGAAGGCAAAACAGCATACCGCGCGAGCGGAGCGAGCGCGGTTTCACCCCGAGTGCGCTCGCAGAGCGCGACTCGGAGGTCGTTTGTAGCGTAGATTTTTGCGAGCCGGGCGGGACCGAAGGTCCCGCTAGCCGTGCGAACGGGCGCTCCGCGCCCGTGAGCAGAAAGTGGTGCCCGCAGCACGCTCGAAGAGCGTGCGGGGAAACCCCTGTAGTAAAAAAGGGACTCGCTACATGTCGGGCCAGGCCTTGGCGGCCCGACCGACACTCGTAACGTCGTTGATCCAGCGGGCGGCAATCGCCTTCTTCAGCAGTTTTGCCGGCAGTCCGCCGAAGGTTTCGATAGGCACGTTCACCACGTCGTGGGCGACAGCTTTCTCCCCAACCGAGACGACTGTCCCCTTGTCTTTGTGGGTCCAGGTCTTCAGGGGCTGGCCTCGTGCCGCTCGGGCGAGGTTCTCACCGGCGACTTCGGCGGCCTGCCAGGCGGCCTGAGCGGTCGGCGGCGCGGGCTGGTCGCCGGGCTGGTCGATCAGCGCCGAGTCACCGATGGCAAACACCCGCTCGTTCTCGGTCTGGAAGTTTCCTTCCGCGTGGACGCGATGATTCCGTTCATCCTTGTCGAGGTCGACATCCTGCATGCAGTCCCGGCCCGTGATACCACCCGTCCAGACCAGCACGTCGTAGTCGAGTTCGTCCTCGTCACCGATGTACACGGTCTCCTCGTCGACCTCGCCGATGAACTCCCCGCATTTGATGTTCACGTCGGCGGCTTCCAGGCGCTTGCGCAGAGCGCCCTGAAGCTCGGGGTCGCTGTTTGGCAGGACCTGGTCGAGGCCTTCGACGAGGTGAATTCCGATGGGCGCGTTGTGTTCGTCACGGAACTCGGCAACCTCGCCGGCGGTCTGGATGCCAGAGAGGCCAGCGCCGCCGATGACGACCTGCGCGGGGTCGTTCGTGGAGGCCTCACGAGCGGCCTGCTGAATATTGTCGTGGATATCGAGTGCGTCGTCGAGGCTCTTGAGCGTCAGCGCGTGCTCTTCGAGCCCGTCGATCCCGAAGAATGCAGTCTGCGAGCCCAGCCCCACGAGCAGATAATCGTACTCGACGGTGTCGGACTCGGCCAGTTCCACTTCCTGGGCGTCGGTGTCGATACCGACGACCTCGTCCTGAATGAACGCCGTCGAGGGCTGCTTGATTTCGTGGACGGGAATGGCGATATTCTCCTGTACACTCGGGTCCCGGATACAGCGGTGGGACTCGTGTAACACCAGATGATAATCCGTCTCGGAGACCCACGTGACGTCAACGTCCGTCTCACCGTCTAACTCGTCCTCTAAACTCTTGATTGCCCCCGCGCCAGCGTACCCCGCTCCGAGCACGACCACGTTCTCTGTCATAGGCCACTCTCCGGAGTCATTAGATACAAACCCTTTGGAATCGGTCTACGGCTCCGCTGTTGTCCTCGCATACTGGCTCATGGTCGTAGTCTCGCCTCCTAAGTTTGCAGTCGCCTTCGGCCACCACCCCGAGAGAAAACAGAGCCTACCGTCCCTGAAGCCACCTCCTAATCATATAGTTACAGATTCGAGCGGCCGTTTCCAGACGGTCGATTGAACAGAGGGCAGATCAGTCGACGGTCAACAGGCACCACAGTGGTTGCCCTGATCGTCAGGACGGTCCGGCGCTGGGTTGGTCGGGCTCATTCGGCGCGGCCCATGCAACGGCGTTGTGCAAGAGTTTCTGGACGACCGGCCGGTGGTATACCGGAAACGTCTCGTGGCCAGGTTGGAAGTAGAATATCCGCCCCGCACCACGGTAGTAACAACACCCGCTGGGAAATACCGTGCCGTCATCGCACCAGCTTACAGTCACCAGAGTGTCGGGTATCGGCAGGTCGAATCCCTTTCCGTAGATCTCGGCACGTTCGAGTTCGAACTCCTCGGGAAGTCCGGCGGTAACGGGATGGCTCGCTTCGACGACCCAGACGTGTTCACGCTCGCCCTCTTCGCGCCAGCGCAGGGTGCCAGTCGTTCCCATGAGCGCCTCGAACGGCTTCGATTCGTGACTGGAGTGGAGCGGAATGAACCCCGTTCCGTCACGGACAGCCTGCTCGACGCGGCTCGCAGCCCCATCGCTGACGGCATCATGTGCGACATCGCCCCACCACAGCAACACGTCAGTTTCGGCGAGTACCGCCTCAGTTAGTCCGTGGGCAGGGTCATCGAGTGTCGCTGTCTGAACGGTGTGGCCGTATGAAGTAAGCATCTCAGCCAAGGTCGTGTGGATTCCGTCCGGGTACATCGCGTTGGCAGGACCTGTCGCCCGTTCGTGGCGGTTTTCGTTCCACACGGTGACTGCAACCATACAAGAATACACTGAATAACCGGAGAAAAATATGACTACTCCGTTCCGGGCGAAAATAACCGTACTAATGTCAGGAGTAATCGAGGTGGTTTCCGTCCCAGCCCAGCTATCATACGGGTTTTCTCCTGTGAACAGGGTAAACAGCCGATTCGACGACCTGTGAAATAATTGAAACCGCCTGCGGCGGTAGCCGTGTCAGGAAGCCATGATTAGGTTCCACACAGGTATCTTGGCTTGCAGTTCTTGCCAGACATCGGTGCGCGAGAGTCCACTCCGTCTCTCGATGTGGTCCCCAAACGATGGATTCCGGCTACCCGCACAGGGGTAGTTATTAGCCGGCCGCGACCGAAATCACGACAAGATATGAGCGATTCACCGGAGAAGCTCTCCGTCTGGTGTGCTGGCGAGGACTGGTGTCCGATAACCACGACGGCGTCTCTTATCGGGAAGAAGTGGCACCCTGTTATCATCCACCGACTGCTTGAGAACGGCCCCTCTGGATTTAACGAACTCAAAGAGAACGTCGACGGGATTTCGTCCAAAGTGCTCTCTGACAGCCTCGAAGACCTACAGGAGAAGGGGCTCGTCGACCGAGAAGTAATCAACGAACAGCCGTTTCGCGTCAATTACTCGCTCACCGAACACGGGGAGTCACTGGAGTCCGTAATCACCGAAATGGCAGCGTGGGGCGAGACCTACCTACAGGAACCGACAGCGTCCGACGAGCGCGCAGAATAGGTCCCGCAGGCAATCGCTTTTATTGGTGCCCCACGAACTGTCGTGTATGCCTGTTACTTCGGACGACGAACTCCAAGAGATTCTCGAACTGGACCGCGTCGCCGTCGTCGGGTGTTCGACCAGCCCCGGCAAGGACGCACACGAGATACCGAAGTACCTCACCGAACAGGGGTACGAAGTGATACCGGTCAACCCCTTCGCTGACGAGATATTCGGGCAGAAGGCCTACGACTCACTGGCAGAGGTTCCCGGCGACATCGATATCATCGATGTGTTCAGGCCCAGCGACGAGGTCAGTGATATCGTTGATGCGGCCTTGGAACGCGACGACGACGCCGTCATCTGGCTCCAGCTCGGCATCCACGACGATGATGCTGTCGAGCGCGCCGAGGCGGCCGGCCGCCGCGTCGTCCAGGACCGCTGTATGAAGCCGACACACCAGCAACTACTGGCCTGAAAGCAGGTAACGGCTGAGACAGCCGCCGCCCGGTACGGTTTAGTTCGTGGCTGGGCCACATCGGGTGTATGCTGCTGTGGGAGCCAGAGACGTACTGGCTCGTCCGGGTTCTGTTCCACCGGGCGCTGGCGGTCATTTACCTGCTGGCGTTCATCATCGCAGCCAGACAGTTCCGTCCGCTTGCGGGCGAGGACGGCCTGTTGTCGATACAGCAGTACGTCGACCGCCACGAGTTCCGTGAGCGCCCCAGTCTGTTCTATCTCTATCCGGACGACCGCGTCATCGGCAGCACAGCCTGGGTCGGCGTCGGGCTCTCAGTGCTGGCACTCGTCGGCTTTCCGTCGTGGCTCCCGCGCCCGTACGCGGTCCCCGTGTCGATGCTGCTGTGGCTCCTGCTGTGGGCGCTGTACCTCTCCTTTGTCAACGCCGGCCAGACCTTCTACGGCTACGGCTGGGAGTCGATGCTGCTGGAGACCGGCTTCCTCGCGGCATTTCTCGGCGCGGGGCCAGCAGGGCCTCCGGTCGCTGTCGTGTGGCTCCTCAAGTGGGTACTGTTCCGCAATATGTTCGGGGCCGGACTCATCAAACTGCGCGGGGACGACTGCTGGCGGGACCTCACTGCACTGGACTACCACTACGAAACACAGCCGATTCCGAACCCGGTGAGCTGGTACGCCCATCACCTCCCCGACCGGTTCCACCGGATAGAGGTGCTTGGAAACCACGTCATCGAGGTCGCTGTGCCGTTCCTCTACTTCGCGCCACAGCCGTGGGCGTCAGTAGCGGGAGTGGCAACCATCGGCTTTCAGGGCTGGCTCATGTTGACTGGCAACTTCTCGTGGCTCAACGCTCTCACTATCGTTCAGGCTATCGCGACGTTCAGCGACGGCGTTCTCACGTCGATACTCCCCGTCGTCGCACCGAACACGAGCGCGCCGCCGCTGTATCTGCAGGCGCTGTCGATGGTACTCGCGGTGGTCGTCGTTTGGCGGAGTATCGACCCGGTCCGGAACATCCTCTCAGAACAGCAGGTGATGAACACCGCCTTCGATCCGCTCCGGCTAGTCAACACCTACGGCGCGTTCGGCTCAATCACCCGGACCCGCTATGAAATAGTCGTTCAGGGGACCACCGACGAGGTCGTCACGGCCGACACGGAGTGGCGAGCCTACGAATTCAAAGGCAAGCCAACGGACACAGCACAGCGACCGCGGCAGGTCGCACCCTATCACTACCGGCTGGACTGGCAGTTGTGGTTCGCGGCGATGGCTCCCTCACCTCATCGGAGTCCGTGGTTCCTCGCGTTGCTGGACCGGCTACTGGCTGGCGATGAGGCCACCGAGGACCTCCTCGCTTCTGTGCCGTTTGCGGAGACCACACCCACGCACATTCGCGCGGTCCGCTATCGGTATCGGTTCACGACACCCAAAAAGCGCCGCCAGACAGGTCAGTGGTGGGAGCGTGAACGTGTCGGCACCTACGTCAGCCCGGTCAGCGACGGTGACCTGCGACTGGACAGAGTCTGAGACGGTTCGTCAGTCAGAATCGTCCCTGCGCGCTGGCGGCGTCTTCGACATGACCTGCCCCCACTTCGAACGGTTATCGGCGACCCGCCGATAGGCCCGCTCGCGGACTCGCTCGTAGTCCTCGAACTGCCGGAGAAACGAGACCAGCGGCCGCGCCGGCTTGCCCACGTCGGTGTATGTGAGCGCTGTCTCGATGGATTCCCCGCAGGAATACACGTCTTCATCGGTCACCAGGTGCGAACAGGATTCGTAGTCGTCTGGCAGTCGCTCCAGTAGGTCGCCGTCTAGCTGAGAGAAGCCGACGATTTCGAGGTCGGACCGTTCGTCGATGAAGTCGGCCCACCACGTGCAGAAACCGCAGTCGTCGTCATAGACGAGCGTTGCGTCGCTCATAGACGAGCTACGTACCCGGGGCACAAACACCTGTGGTTCAGCCGGCAGGAATTTACAGCCGGTCATCGCAGGCACGGACATGGAACGGTTCGTCGAACTGGTCGTAGCCGGCGGGTTGGCCCTGGTAGCCGGGCTTTGGACCGTCCGGCTTGCGGCCGCGTTTTCGGCGCTCTGGCTTGGCGGAGTCGCGCTTGCGCTTCTGGGAGTGGCCGCCCTTGGGGTCGGTATCGCCCGGGAACTGTCACCCAATTGGTGAGCGACGTCCCTGTGACGCCAACTGTTTTGCCTGCCGCTCTCTTCAGAGCGCGTATGGATGAGGATGCCGTCGCCGAACTGATCGAGGAAGCGCTTCCGGAAGCACAGGCGACAGTCACCACACCGCGGGACCCCGACGACGACAAACACTACGCCGTACGCGTGGTTTCGCCGGCGTTCGAGGGCGAGTCGCTGGTCGACCAGCACCAGCTCGTCCACGACGCGCTGGGGGACCATCTCACCCGCGACATTCACGCCATCGAGCTGACGACCCTGACGCCTGAGGAAGCCGAGTAGCCGTGTATCTCGGCGGTGCGGCGTTGTTCGACCCGTCGGTACGCCTTTATTGCCGACGCTGTTAGTGATGGTATGGCATTCGAGCCCGAAGAACTCTCCCCGGATGAAGTCACGGATCAGGTAGACAACGTCATCGAGGACAACGAGGTTGTCCTGTTCATGAAAGGCAACGAGCTGATGCCACAGTGTGGCTACTCGAAGAAGGCCCTCGGACTGCTGCAACAGCACCGCGACGACATCGAAACAGTGGACGTACTCAAGGCTACCGACGCGTACCGGGAGGCCCTAGAGCGCCACAGCGGGCGCGAGACAATCCCCCAGACGTTCGTCGACGGGGAGTTCATCGGCGGCAGTGACATCCTCGAACAGCTCGACGAGCGCGGCGAACTCGCCGAAAAAGTCGGTCAGGGAGCGCCGTTCTAAGGGTCAGTCGAAGGCGTTACTCCTCGTCCTCGTCTTTCATGTCGCCGAGTTTGTCGACGAGATCGCTCGTGGTCGCCTCCGTCTCGAAGGAGACCGATCCGTCGTGGTCGTTCTCGTGGACCGCGACACCCTCGCTGTCGTCCGCGTCTACGTCGTTGTCCTTCTGTTCGGATTCATCGTAGCTACCAAAGCCCATATAGATACATCTCGCAGTCGCACACTAAAACTCGCCGGTTCCTGCCAATGTACGGGCCGTACTGACACAGCAAAACAAGCAAAGGTTCTTTACCATGGTCGCACTCCGGCTAGATAACGGCAATTGAGGGCCGTGGTTTTCCGACGGCTATCGGGCCTCCATCTCCAAACTTATGAGTTCCGCAGACGAAACACTTGATCGAATCAAAGCACAGGTCGAAGAAGAGACACCGGACGACATCGAAATCGAATCTGTCGCGTTCGAGGGACCGGAACTAGTTATTTACACGCCGGACGCGCAGACGGTCGCTAACCGCGACGGCATCGTCAGAAACCTCGCACAGACGCTTCGTAAACGAATCAACGTTCGCCCCACGCAAGAAGCCCTCGTTCCGCCAAACGAAGCCCGGGCCCGAATCACACAGACGATACCGGAAGACGCTGGCGTCCAGAATCTAGATTTCGACCGCCAGACCGGCGAAGTGTTTATCGAGGCCGAAAAGCCCGGTCGCGTCATCGGCCGTCACGGGGCAACCCTCGACGAAATCTCGGCTTCCGTCGGCTGGACCCCTGAGGTCGTCCGGACGCCGCCGATGGAGTCATCGACCGTCTCAAACGTCCGGAATTATCTCAAGCAGGAACGTGACGAACGGCGTGATATCCTCCAGCGCGTCGGCCGCCAGATCAACCGCCCCACCACGAGCGACGAGGACTGGGTTCGACTCACGACACTGGGCTGCTGTCGTGAGGTCGGGCGCGCCGCCTTCATCCTCTCGACGCCGGAATCCCGCATCCTCATCGACTGCGGTGACAAGCCCGGTGCCGAGGGCGAGGTCCCGTATCTCCAGGCGCCCGAAGCGCTCGCCGCGGGGCCGAACTCCCTCGATGCCGTCGTCCTGACCCACGCCCACCTCGACCACTCCGCACTCATTCCTATCCTCTTCAAGTACGGCTACGACGGGCCGATCTACACGACCGCGCCAACCCGGGACCTGATGGGGCTGCTCCAGCTGGATTATCTGGATGTGGCCTCGAAAGAAGGTCGCACTCCGCCCTACGAGAGCCAGCAGGTCCGTGACGCGCTGAAACACACGATTCCACTGGAGTTCGGCAACGTCACCGACATCGCACCGGATATCAAGCTCACGATGCACAACGCCGGCCACATCCTCGGGTCGGCGGTATGTCACTTCCACATCGGCGAAGGGCGGTACAACGTCGCCTTCTCCGGTGACATTCACTATAAGGACACCCGCCTGCTCGACGGCGCTGTCAACGACTTCCCACGGGTGGAGACGCTGGTGCTGGAGTCGACCTACGGCGGCAAGAACGACTACCAGACCGACCAGTCCGACTCCGAGCGCGTTCTCAGGGACGTTATCAACGAGGCCCACGAAAACGACGGCAAAATCCTGATTCCGGCCTTCGCCGTCGGTCGGTCGCAAGAACTCATGCTCGTCCTCGAAGAGGCGATGCGGGAAGGCGACATCCCGACAATGCCGGTGTACTTAGACGGGATGATTCGGGAGGCGACGGCCATCCACACCGCGTATCCGGAGTATCTCCGGGACGACCTCCGACAGCGCATCCTGTACGAGGACGAAAACCCGTTCCTCGCCGAGCAGTTCGAGCAGGTCGACGGCGGCGACGAGATGCGTCAGGACATCGCCGACGACGAGCCGGCGATCATCCTGACGACCTCTGGGATGGTCACTGGCGGCCCCGTGATGTCCTGGCTCCGCCTGCTGGGCAGCGACCCGGACAGCACGATGGCCTTTGTCGGGTATCAGGCTGAAGGGACGCTCGGCCGCCAGATCCAGCGCGGTCAGGACGAGATTACGCTCGGCGACACGAGCGGGCCACGCGCTGAACGGGTGAGCCTCAAGATGAACATCGAGACGGTCGACGGCTTCTCCGGCCACGCTGACCGGCAGGGCCTCGAATCGTTCGTCGAGACGATGCACCCGCGGCCGGAGAAAATCCTCTGTGTCCACGGTGACGCGTCCACGACCAACCAACTGTCCTCTGCGCTGTACCAGAAATTCAACATGCGGACCCACAACCCGAAGAACCTGGAAACGTTCCGGTTGTCCTGACGGCGGCTCAGTTGTCTTCTGAGAGGTTCAACCCGGCGAACAGCCGCGCCGAAATCACTTGCTCGACGATGTCGACGAGGACGGTGTCATCACTCGTGTAATCAGCGAAGATACCGAGTGGCACCTCCCCGCCGGCCATCTCCCGGTGGCCGCCCGCGCTTCCGACGTCGCCCAACGAGTCGTTCAACACGTCGCCGATATTGACCCGGGAATCCGTCGACCGGGCACTGAGATGGATGGTGTCCTCGACGATACCGAAGACGATGGCTGTCTCAACGCCCTCCAGGGTCGCCAGGTAGTCGGCCGCCTGCGGCAGGGCGTCCCGCTCCGGCGTCCGCCCGACGTGTGAGATCAGCACCGACCCACGGACCGTCCGGTTCTCGATGGCGTCCGCGATTGCGTCGACGGTCGCGCCGCTGACTGACGGCGAAGATAGCTGTCGAAGCAGGTCCGCGTCGGCCGTTTCAGTCAGAAAGCCGGCGGCCCCGTACTCGTCCGGGGTCACGCCGCGCAGGAACCCCAGCGTCTCCCGACGGATCGCAAACAGCAGCGCGGTCGCCAGTCGGTCGTCAAGTTCGATCTCGAGGTCCCGCAGGTACTCGGTCAGTATCGTCGCCGTTGCCCCGCTCTCCACGCGGTGATCGACGAACCGGGCTCGGATGTCCTCGGCGGGATGGTGGTCGATGACGATGTCGACCGAGACATCTTCGGGAACGCGGTTGTTCGACCCCGGTATCGAGTGGTCGACGAAAGCAAGCAGTTCCGAGGAGTCCCGGTCTGTTACGTCAGCCGCATCGAACTCCCGGAGGTCCATCTCAAGCAGATTGACGAACGAGCGGTTCTGCTGGTGAGATATCTCGCCGCTGTAGAGGATTCGCCGCTCGTCGATGCCGACGGCGGCCGCGATGCGACCGAGTGCGAGCGCGCTAGCCAGACAGTCTGGGTCGGGGTTGTTGTGGCAGACGATAGTGAGTGATTCGGCTTCTCCAAGCAGGTTTTCGAGTTCCGTTGCAGGGCGCATCTATTAGTCGTCCCTTCGACCTCCTGATACAAGCGTGTGGGGGCCGGCCCGCGGTCACACCTTGGCGCGCAGTTGCTGGACGAGAACGCCGAGGACGAGTGCAAGGCCGAGGTTGACGAGCACACCGAAGACGCCGATCGCCGCGACCACTGTCAGATCATCCGTTCTGGAAACCCCGGTCCAGCCCAGCTGAAGCGCGATCAGCACCAGAATGACGCCGAGCAGCGCCGTCGGGTAGGCCGCGATAACGCCGACAGCGAGAAACGCGGTCAGCACGTAGCCCGCGCCGAGTATCAGGTTCGCGCCGGGCGTTCTGGCACCGAAGGCATACTTCCCGGCGACGCCACCGCTCCCGTGACACATCGGGAATGCGCCAAAGGGGACCGCAGCAAGGTTCATCAGCCCCATGCTGTTTGAGAGCTGGTCCACAGACACGTCCCGGTCGAAGTAATCCGCGAGCAAGACCGACGTGGCGAGGGCGGCGTTGCCGACCGTGACCGCAATCTGGGCGAGGACGGCTTCCGCCGTCTGCGCCGATAGCGTCATGCTCGGGAGCATAAACATAGCGTCAACACCGGGGACCGCTGGCGTCGGCATCCCGGTCTCCGCGAGGGCAAGGGCGGCTCCAACGGCGAAGACGGCGAAGGCGCTCTGCCCGCTGTGGCCCAGGAGCGCGAAAACAGCCACTACACCGATAGCGACAGCCACGAGCCGCAGGTCGGTGAGTCCGAGACCGATGCCGGTTTCTAGCAGGACCAGCGCGACGCCGAGTTGCACCCCCCGAACGACAGTGTCATCGACGTACTGATTGACGGTTTCGAGTGATTGCGTCGTTCCGAGCACGAGCAGGATACCGGCCAGCAAAAGCCCCGCGACGACCAGTTCACCGGTGGAGATGGTTCCGGCGATGACCAGTGCGGCGAAGGCCTTCATCGGCTCGACCGATATTGGGACGCCGTAGTACAGCCCCCAGACGACCTGAAAAACGCCGAACCAGACGAGCATGACCGGGAGCGAGAGCTCCGTCAGCACGGCGACGGCCACGACGACCGGCAGCACCGTTGCCGAGTCCCCGACCGCACCGGTCAGTTCGTTCCACGACAGCGAAACCGTCGTCTGGTCGCGGAACGTGAAACTCATCCTGGCCGGTTTTCACGATGGAACAGTAAGAGCGTTTGCCCGCGGCGGTCGCTACTCCGAGTACTCGTAGGGCGCACGGTCCCCGTCGGTGTCGATGTACTCCTCGTTTATCTCCCACTCGCCATCTTCTGTTTCGACCATATACTCGCCGTAGTAGGGGACGCGGGTGTCGACTGTCTCGCGGAACGCATCGCGCATCGACTCCTTGGTCGTGCCGATGTCACGCAGGTCGTCGTTTCGGTTCAGACAGCCCTTGAGGTAGCCGTCGTGGGTGAGCCGCACGCGGTGACAGTTCGCACAGAAGTTCTTGTTGCCGACGGGATCGACGATTTCGACCATCCCGCTGTTGCGGTTGTTGACCGGTTCCGTCCGTATCCCGCCGTCGGACGCGGCCAGTGATGTTGTAGCGCCGCTACTTTCGACCGCCGCGTCGCTGCTGTGCATCCAGTAGCGCTTGCGGTCGTGCATCTCGCGGTGTTCGACTTTGTCGGCGCGGTCCTCAAGCCAGTCGTGGACCCGGTCGATGTCGATGGCCCACTCCGGGTGGCCCGCCAGTTCAGGCATGTACTCGATGAGCTGAAGCTGGAGGCCGGGGTTCTCGGCGACGTGGTCGACCATCTTCGGGACGTAGCCCGCGGTCGGCTCGAAGACGACCATATTGAGCTTTACCGGTTCGAGGCCGGCGTCCAGCGCCGCTTCCACGCCTTCGAGGACGCGGTCGTAAGCCCCGCTCTGGGTCAGTTCGGCGAAGGCCTCGCTATCGAGGGCGTCCTGCGAGACGTTGACTCGCTCGAGTCCGGCGTCGACGAGGTCCGGGGCGCGGCCGGGAAGGAAGGTGCCGTTGGTCGTCATCGACACCTCCATCTCGTCGGGTGCGCGCCGGACGATCTCCTCTAGGTCCTCCCGGAGCATCGGCTCCCCGCCAGTGAACTTCACCGAGTCGACGCCGAATTCGGCGGCGACTTCGAGGAAGGCCACGATGGTGTCGGCAGTGAGTTCGTCGTCCTGTGCCTCCATCGGGCCCCGTGTGTCGCCCAGCCCCTCGTTGTGGCAGTAGACGCAGTCGAAGTTACACCGGTCGGTGAGGGAGACGCGGACACCGGAGACCTCGCGACCGAAGTCGTCTTCGAGCATATCCTTGCTAACTGTTCACAGCACAGCCTATTAAATGGCGTGACTGCTCCAGTGCCGTCGTCGGACACAGGGTAACGATTAACCAGACCACTGCCCTGCACTGCGTATGGACATCGTCGACGCGCTAGACGCACAGCACGGGACCACCTGCTTCGTCGGCGCTGGGGGGAAGAAGACGGCGATGGCAACACTCGCAGCGCGACTGGTGCGCGCAGTCGTTACTGCGACGGTCCGAATTCCGATTTTCGACGGCTGGGTCACAGACGTTGTTGTGACAGAGACCCCACGGACAGCCATCGAGACGGCATCTGCGTGGCCGCTGGGTGTCGTCCCGGCACAGGAACGCCCGGACCGCTACCGCGGCTACGACCCGGCGACCGTCGCCGACCTGGCAGACATCGACCACCCGATTCTGGTGAAAGCTGACGGCGCGCGAATGCGAGAATTCAAAGCGCCGAGCGACCGCGAGCCACAGCTCCCCTCGACGGCCTCGACGGTCGTTCCCATCGCGAGCGCTCACGTCGTCGGCGAACCGCTAACGGACGACATTGTCCATCGAGTCGACGAAGTGGCCGCGATTACCGGGCTGGACCCCGGCGACGTGATCCACCCGCAAGATGTCGCCGCGGTGCTCGCCAGCGACCGAGGTGGATTGAAAGACCTGCCAGCCAGCGCGACCGCGATTCCGCTGCTCAACATGGTCGACGACGACGAACTCGAAACGAGCGCGCGGGCCGTCGCCGAAGCGATTCACGAGCGCGCCGATGTCCCGCGTGTCGTGCTCGCCGAGATGCGAGCAGACGACCCGCTCGTCGCTGTCGTCTGAGCACGGCTGGCCCCAGCGGCCCCTAGAGCCGCTCGATAGCGGCCTCGAACTCCTCGCGAGTGTTGAGGTTCTCGAACGTATCCAATGAGGTGTGTTCGAGAATCTCCTCGCGCTCGACGACGACGTAATCGAGGTCGAACAGCGGCTCGACAATCCTGTGCTCGCCGCGCTCCAGCGCTCGCTGGCAGGCGTCGCCCATGGCGTCTGCGTGATACACTGCCTGTGTCGTCTGGAACCACTCGTCGGGGCGCGGGACCGCGGCCTCGTGGGACGCCGCCCGCTCGAACAGGTAGTCGACGAACGACGGGTCGACAAAGGGCATGTCACAGGCCACCACGGCCGCGTACTCGCTCTCGACGGCCCCCAGCCCGGTCGCGATGCCTGCCATCGGCCCCTGGTCGGGGTCCGTATCGAGCGCGAACGTCGGGTCGAGGGTGTGGTCCGAAAGCGCCGCGTCGATGGCCTCGACCTGGTCCTCGCGGCAGTTCACGACGAGTTCGCCGACGGCCTGCCCCAGTCGGTCGGCGACGCGGCGGATCATCGGCGTGCCAGCGAGGTCAGCGACGGCCTTGTCGCTGTCGCCGAACCGCGTCGACCGGCCGCCAGCGATGATAATGCCTGCGCGCATACTCTGCCTTCTCAGGTCTGGCAGAAAGGCGCTTCGTGCTGTGGGTAATCCTTTAGTCGACAGACAGAAGAATGAGGTATGATGACAGTAGGCAACCGAGACCGGATGCTCCACGTCAACCTGTCGTCGGCGTCGGTCGAGAGTCGTCCGGTCCCGGAGCGGTGGCGTCGGCGGTTCGTGGGCGGCAAGGGCCTGGGCGCTCGGTACCTGTACGACGAACTCGACGCCGGCACCGACCCGCTGGCCCCCGAGAACGTCCTGTTGTTCATGCTCGGACCGGTTTCCGGGTTGCTCCCCGGCGAAACGCGCTACGCGGCGGTCACGAAGTCGCCGCTGACTGGTGGTTTCCTCGACTCCTACGCCGGCGGGACGTTTCCGGACACGCTGGCCGGCGCGTTGCAGGACCACGTCGGGATTCTGGTCACCGGACGCGCCTCGGAGCCGGTCACACTCGTCGTCAAGGACGACGACGCGACGGTCGAACCCGCCGAGACGTGGGGCCATGACACGGCCGAAACCGACGCGGCGTTTCCCGAGGCTGCGGTGGCGTGTATCGGCCCAGCGGGCGAGCAGGGCGTCGCGTTCGCGACCATCGCCTCCGACGGCGGCGAACACCACGCCGGCCGGGGCGGTGCCGGGGCAGTGATGGGCGCAAAGCGACTGAAAGCCATCGTCGTCCGCGGCGACCCGCCGACAGACCTCGCGGAGCTACGGAAACAGTACGCAAAGCGGTACCGCGAGGGCGACACCGGACAGTGGCTCCACGCCAGCGGGACCGTGGAGACGGTCGATTTCGCCAACGAGGTCGGTGCGCTCTCGACGCGGGGCTGGGAGGACGGTCAGTTCGAGGGGGCCGACGGAGTCGGCATCGAGGCCGTACAGGACCTCGCCGCGGGGCGGGAGTACGACGATGCGGACAGTCCCGGCGGATTCCGCGTCGAGACGGAGGACGGTGAGACCGTCCCCCGCGGTGCGACGGCGATGAGTCTCGGGGCCGGGCTCGGCATCGACGACTTCGACGCTGTGGCGACGTTGGGCGAGACGTGCAACCGACTCGGCCTCGACCTCATCAGCGCCGGGAGCGCCGTTTCGTGGGCCATCAAAGCCGGCGACGTAGGTCTGCTGGAGGAATCGTTCGACTACGGAAGTCCCGACGACGCGCGAGCGCTTCTGAACGAAATCGTCGCGCGGGAGACGACGCTCGGGGACGCCCTGGCCGACGGCGTCGACGCGGCTTCGGCCCGCCTGGGCGGGGACGACCTCCTGCCGACGGTCAAGGCCATGGAACTGCCCGCGTACGACCCCCGCGGCGCACGGAGCATGGCGCTGGCGTACGCGACCAGCGACCGCGGAGCCTGCCACCGGCGGGCGCTCCCCATCGAGCGGGAGGCCTTCGACGGCGACTGGAGCCCCGAGCGAGCGGCCGCGGCCGTCATTCGCGAACAGGACCAGCGCTCAGTGCTGTGGTGTCTCGTCGTCGATGATTTCGTCGGCGACGCCTTCGACGACCTCGGCGCGGAGTGGCTCGACGCTATCGGTCTGGACACTGACGGCGACCTCGCGACGGTCGGCGAGCGCGTCTGGACGCTCACACGCCTGTTCAACGTCCGCGAGGGCGTCTCGCGGGCTGACGACGAACTTCCGGCGAAACTGCAGGAACCGCTCGATTCGGGACCGAACGCGGGCGCGGCAATCGACACCGAGTCCTTCGACGCGATGCTCGACGCCTACTATGACCAGCGCGGCTGGGACACCGACGGCCGGCCCACCGCCGAGACAATCGAACGACTTGGCCTCGCGGACGCCGTCGACCAGTCGACACTACCAGCGGACACGACACTCGGAGAATGACAGACGAAATCGACCTCGACGAACTCGACGTACAGGACGACGAAGAGACGCCAAACAGGGGTGACTGGTTCTGGAGTGGCGAGGGTGACCCCGAAGACGAGCCCGACCCCGGAGCCACTGGGACCGCATCGGTGCGGCCCAATAGCGACGCCGAGGCTGAGAGTCCCGATGCGGCCACAGGGACGAGTCAGGACGGCGACACCGGCATGGAGGGGAACGATGGGAATACCGCCAGCGCGGCCCGTGGTGGTCAGTCGGTCCCCCACGTCCCCCGTGAGAATAAAGACAAGCCGGTCGGTATTCCGACGGATAGCGGGGGCGCAGGTGGCGCAGCCGCGACTAACACTGACCCCGCCTCGAACGTCGCCGAGGACCCCGCCGCCGGCGAGGAGCCCGTAGATGCGAGCGGTCCTCACGGTGGTGGCATCGACGATATGACGATGGCCGTGACATACGACGCGGCCCGGCAGTTCGCCGACCCGCAACGGGTCTTCCGCGAGGCGCGCGCCTGGGCCGACTGGGTTGGTATCGTCGGCGACGTCGACGCCTTCGTCATCAACAAATTCCAGCGCGACAACGGCATCGACGCCGACTTCTTCAGCGGCGCGGGCCAGGAGCCAGCCGAGCGGCTTGCCGACATCAACGAGCACTCGATGTTCTACGCAGAGCGGATGGTTCTAGTGGGCCGACCGGCCGACGAGCCCATTGCCGAGCGGACCGGCTGGGAGTTTATCTCGCTTGCCGACGCCGCGGAGAAGGCAGACTGGGACCTCGCTGATGGGTGACGCCGTATATTTATAACGCTTGCTGGTCATTGTCATACACGAACGACAATGACACTCCGAACCGCAGTCCAACAATCGAAGATACTCACGTTCGTGGTGCTGGGTGCCTTCGTCTGGCTGTTACTGACACTGTTCGAAGTACTGTCGGCCATCGACTTCACGGCCGGAACGGCATCGTTCATCGGCCAGAACGCGCTGGGTGGCATCGCCGGAGTGCTTGTGTTGGCTATCGTTCTCGGGGCACTCGTGGTGCTGTACTCCGAGATTACCGAGTCAGACCCGGCCCCACAGTCGTGGCCGCCATCCGAAGAATGACGTACTACAGTTGCGAGGAATGTGGCCAGATGATAGACCTCTCGGCGTTCGAGGGGCAACCGCGCCGGCAGGACTGTCCGGTGTGTGAGGAGACGACGCTGTGGACGCCTGAGTTCGAGGGCGAGGGGGTGTCGTTTTGACGCTTACCTTCGAGGTGAGCGACCGCCTGTACGAGGCCGCACAGGAGTGGGCCGACCGGCGATTAGAGGACATCGACGAGGCGATGGCGACCAAAGTCGAGCAGGCGCTGCTAGAGATCGAACATCTCGTCTCACAGTCCCACAACGTGGCGTTCGAGGTCGACGGCCGCGAGATACGGTACGAGCCGACCGAGGAACTGGCCGCGTTGCTCCGCCGGCAGGCCGAGGAGAGCGGCGTCGACGAGAGCGCGGTTCTGAAGATGCACGTCGACCTCTACGCCAACGCGTTCCTCGACGAGGTCACGGACGAGCAGAAACCGCCGGGGACGCCGTCTGAGTGACGGCACCAAAAGTTAAGCCCGGTCACTGCGACAGTTGATATACAATGGCACACGAACAAAGCGAGTGGAAGCCTAAAGGTGCGACAGAGACATTCAACGGTTTCGAGGTCTGGGACCACGGCGTCTGGCCGGGCGACGTGAACCAGAACGACACAACACCGGACAACGAGGAGTAGACGGCGGCCGCTTTCGACTCTCACACCTGACCAGCGGCGGCTACGGGGTCGGGAAGGCCCGTTTGTCGCGCGGTGGGACGTAGAAGTTCGAGCGCGACACGACCTCGATGAACTCCAGCAGGCCGTTGTTCTGCCGGTCCCGGAGGTCCTCGTGTTCTTCCCGGAGCCACCAGCCGTTCATCGCGTCCCGGACTTCCTCGAAGTCCCGCGGACGCTCCTGTAGCGACAGGAAGTGAAGCCCGGCCTGACCGCCGTCAATCGTGTTGAAGTCGCGCCGGAGGATAATCGGCTCCCCGTCCTTGCGGGCGCGGGCCACCTTCTCGAAATGTCCAACCTCCCCCTCGCTGCTCGCGTGCTCGCGGACTACGTCGGCGAATGGGAGGTCGCCCCTGTCGATGTCGCCCGGGGAGAACTCCGCCGAAAACAGCCGCTTGACCTGGTCGGACTGGGCGAGCTCCCACCAGTTGTCGAAGGCCTCGTTGATTCGTGAGAGGTGTATCGTCGTTCCACCGGCATACGGGCCGTCGTCGATGGTAACGCGGTGCTCGCTGGCCTGTGTCCCCTTCCGGCCGGCGAAAAAGCCCGAGAACATATGTGCCTCCTCGGGGATGTCGGCGGGGACGCCCTCCGCGTCGGCGTGGGCCGCCGGGAGTCCCTCCCCGACGAACCCGCCACGGCGGTCGGCGATGGAGAACACATCGCCGAGGCGGCCCTGAATCTCCGCGTCGGCCAGCCGCGGGCGCGTGTCGAACATCGCTGATTCGGCGGCCGAGAGGTTCGAGGGAACGTCACTCGCGAGGACGAGCATCGCGTCGAAGGCCTGCAGGTCGGGGTCGTCCGTCCGGGAGAGGACCTGCGGGCTGCGTATCGGGGACGAATCGAGCGACCCGTAGGTGTCGAAGTAGCTTGTTCCCCAGCCGAGCATATGCAGGAGCCCTGCACTGTTGAACTCATACGCGTCTTCCAGTGTTCGCATCGCTAGCTCGACGGTTTCCGCGGTCGTATCAGACGGCGAGGCGTCGAGGTCGAGCATGAACAGCCGGAAATGGTGTGGCAACAGGTCGTTGCCGGCGGCATCGCTCTGAAGGCGCTCGTTCCAGGCGTGTTGTCGTATCGGGAGTTCGTCGGCCCGCGGGTTCGGGTCGAGGTTCCCTGTTGGCGACTCCGCTCGCCTGGCCAGCAGGGACGAACAACCGCTGAGACCGGCCGCTCCGGTGAGTGCGGAGAGCCGAAGCAGCAGTCCGCGGCGCGATGTCATGGTATGCTATCACAGGGGTGGGGCTACGTGGAGAAAAACTTTGTCTCAAGAAAACAGGTCGCAATAGTTTTTTACTTGCCAGACCGTACCACAGCTCATGCTAACTATCCTCATGCACTCGGAATCGGGGCTCAATCTCCCGTTTCCGCCCGATATGGGTGCGGCGGTCCTCGGTGTCGGGCTGGTCGTCCTCGCCGTCATCACGTACGATATCTATCAGCAGCACTGGACCGGAGAGGGTACCTGATGGCCACCGAGCAATCGAACTCCCGACTGACTGCCGTCTCACTTCTCGGATATCTCCGAATTCTGGTTTACACCCTCGCTACGCTGCTGGCACTGTCACTGCTTGTCGTCGGCACAATCGGCCTCATCGCCGAGCTCAAGGGAAGCTGGCACTGGCAGATTCACCTCGAATCGACTATCAGCTATATCGGTCTGTTCGTCAGCCGTCTGCTAGTCGTCCTCGTCCCGCTGTTCGTGGTCCTCGTCGTCGGTCGGCGGGTGGTCCCCGATGCGTGAGCGATTACACGCGAACCCGTTCGGTGTGGTCGCGGCCGCTTCAATCACGCTCCTCTGCGTTCTGGTCGCGGGCGCGGGGGCCGTCGCGGTCATCGCGCGGTCGGTCAATTCCTGGCGGTCGCTCTTTCTCATGGAACAGGCGATGGCGCTCCTGCTGCCCGCCGTGAAGGTCCTGCTGGTCGTCGGCCTCGTCGCCAGCATGGGACTCGCGCTCCGAATCCGGTAGCCGCCTCTAGCCGATCTGTGCGACGATCTCGTCTTCGAAGCGGACCAGCCCCTCACAGACGAGCGCCGCCGCGAGGAAGAGGCCGTCGTCGGCCTCCTCGCGCATCTCCTCGGCAAAGTCGACGACCCACTCGCTGAGATGTTGCTCGATGAACACCCGCTCGTAGCCAACGGTCTCCTCGTCGCCCTCGCGCTGGCGCTCGATGAGATACCGCAGGAACGCCAGTTCGACGGCGATGAAGTCGTCTTCTTCGGGGTAGTCCTCGGGCGGTGACCACCCCGCCGCGGCGTAGCTGGCATCGACCTCGGCGAGCCCCTCGCCGATGAACTCCGTGTCCTCCCGGTAGTTCGTCTCGTGGGGCAACACCGGCGGCCGCGGGCCGACGAGCAGGTTCGTGTACTCCCGTTCGAGGTCCGCCTGCACCGCCGACACCGACCGGTCGGTGTTCTCGTCTATCCACGCCTGCAATAGCTCGAACCCCTCGTCGAGCTGGTCGTTGATGGAGTCCTCCGGTAGCTGGATATCGCCGCTCAACAGCCGCTCGACGAACGCTTCGTCGGGCACGTCCCAGAACACGTCGATGACGAAGTCGACCAGTTCGAGGCGGGCCTCGTAGACGGCCGCGTCGTTCATCGCTTCTCCCCCTGGTCGAACAGCAGGCGACTCCGACAGTCGCTACAGTACTCGAAGACGCTGTGGTCGGCGTCGGGAGCCAGCCCCTCGACCTGGTCACCTACTTCGTCCTCGATCTTGTCGGCCGAGGCGACGCTGGTGAACGGCTTGCCACAGCGGACACACTCCAGCATCTCGCCCTCGTGAACCGTCACCCAGGCCTCGCCGCCCCGGTTCTCGGGGAGCAAGGAGAGGTCGAGCCCGTCGTGCATCGTAATCGCCGTCTCCGGACAGCCCTCCTCACAGAGGCCGCAGTTGACACAGTCAGCGTGGTTAAACGCCAGTTCGCCCTGCCCGGTCCGCTTGATGGCGTCGGTCGGACAGAGGTTCGTACAGGTCGGCGTCAGCGTACACGCGTCGTTGACGTCCATGACGCCGAAGTCCTTCAGCCCGCGGATCACCTCGCGTTCGGGCTCGGCGTGATCGAGGATAGTCCGGACGCTCTCTAAGGTCCAGCCGTGGCTGTCGAAGTCGGGGTTGGGGCGGGGTTCCTCGCGGCCCGTATCGCTGCGGCCCGTCGCCTCGTAGTCGCCGGCCGGGACTGGCGTCTCGTCTAACCCGAACTCGACGAAGCCGGACAGCGACTCGACGAACGCCTCGGGGTTGCCGGCCTCCGGCGCGAAGAAACCGACGCGGTCGCCCAGCCCGAGGTCAGTCGTCGCCTGATTGAGCCGGTCGACCAGCTCCTGCTTGGGGTCGGGGCCGGAGTGCAGACAGGAGCCCCCACAGCCGACGATTGCCACCCCGTCCGCGCCGGCCGCGAGCGCGTGCATGACGTGGGCCTCGCCGACGGTGTCCGTACAGTTGACCTGGACCGGGAGAATCGGTGGGTAGTCGAGGTCGCCCGACCGGACGGCTTTGCGTCCATGTGCTCGGAGTCGCTCGGCAGCGTACTCCGAGCAGACGAACGCGACGACCTGCGTCTCGATACCCCTGCTGTCACCCCGCGAGAGCAGCCCCCCGTCCGCGTCGTCTTCCAGCAGCGCCTCGACCTCGCGGGCGAGCCGCCGGTTCGAAGGCTCGCGGAGCTGGGTCGCGCCGGTCGGACAGGCGCTCGTACAGGCACCGCAGTTCTCACAGGCGGTCTCGTCGAACTCGACGGAGTCGATGGTCGGCCGGTCGACCGCGCCGTGGGGACAGGCGTCGACGCAGGCCGTACACCCCTCCTGGCTTGATGCGCCGGCCGCACAGACGTCCATATCGAGGTCGAGGAACTGCGGTTTCTCGATGCCGCCCAGTTGTGATTCGACGGCGGCGATGGTTCCGGCGTCGACCGGCCCGGTGTAGAAACCCAGTCGACCGCCGCGGGCGTTGTCGCGGCCGCCCGGGTAGATGACCTGGTCGACTTCGACGGTGCGGGTGACGCCGCCTAAGTCGATAGCGTCAGTCGGACAGGTGTTCGTCCACTCGCCGTCAGGGGCGTCCGGATGGATGTCGACGGGGAACTCCGTCACCATCCCATCCGGCCCCTCACGCACGCAGTCCATGCAATCGATACAGTCGTCGGTGACGCGGGCTTCCAGCGTGAGTTCGTACTCGCCGTAGGACCCCTCGATGTCGACGACGCGACCGCGTTCCATCGTCACGTCGCCGAGTCCTTCCACGTCGGCGAAGTCCCGGCCGTCCGCGATGAACGTCACGTCGGCGTCGTCGGTCAGTGACCGGGCCGCGCCGGGGTCGCCGACGACGGCGACGCGGTTCCCGGCGTCTTTCGACACCGTTCGCGACGGCGCTTCCTCGCGCAGGCCGGCCTGTTTCGCGTTGATGAGGCGTGCCGTCTTGTCGGTGGCCGCCGCCTCGTCGTGGACCCAGGCGTTGGTCTCCCGATGGTCGACGAACACCGACGCCTCGGGATGCAGGCCGTGTTCGTCGGCCAGCCCGCGAATTCGGTCCTGGCACGACGGTTCCGGCGTCGTCGCGATGACCTGATCGAGGTCGTACTCCTCGATGACCTGTGACATCCCGGCCAGGCCGTCCTGACAGAGCAGTTCGGAACTGGCCACGACGTCGACATCATCGACGCCGTCCCGAACCGCTTCGAGGTCGATATCACACGATCCCCCGCAGGAACACACAAAGGCACCTGTATCCATTAATCATGCAAAACCCTGTGCCGGTAATAGACCTTGCGGAGTGTTCACATATGTATTCGTGAACACAACCCCCAAAATTTTGGCCCGTCAAAAAATCCCCAGTAATAATCATGGCAAAATATGACACCTTTTATCATACATGACAGTAAAGTTGTAGCACGTCTAGTTAGACAATGACAAACCAGATTGCGTGGCAAGCGCGGACAGCATCGGTAATGGGTGGGCACCATTCACCATGAGTACACAACAGGAACCAGTCTCACTGGATCTCGACCGGCGCTCGTTCATGAAAGCGAGCGCCCTCGCGGGCGGGGTCGCTCTCGGCGTCAGCGGCGCTGGTCGGGCACTTCAGGAAGACGGCGAGGAAACGGACGGGACAGACACGGACACCGAACTGACCAAGACCATTTGCAACTACTGTTCGGTGGGCTGTGGCTTCCGGGGCGAGAGGAAGGGCAACTCCTTCGTCGGCATGGAACCATGGCATGAACACCCTATAAATGCCGGGTCGCTGTGCTCGAAAGGGGCCGGCATCTACGAGACCGAACACTCCGAGAAGCGCCTGAAGCATCCGATGATTCAGGAGGACGGCGAGTGGCGCAAGCTCGGCTGGAACGAGGCCTACGACCGCCTGGCGACCGACATCCGAGCGCTGTGGCCGGATGACGACGTCTCACCGAGCGAGGCCGTCGACGTCGACGCGGAGCACAGCCGCGAGAGCGTGATGTTGCTCGGCAGCGCCCATCACTCCAACGAGGAGGCCTACGCAAGCCGGAAACTGGCGGCGTTCATGGGCACGAACAACATCGACCACCAGGCTCGGATTTGCCACTCCACGACGGTGACGGGGCTGGCAAACACCTGGGGGTACGGCGCGATGACCAACACCGTTCAGGACTACCGGAACTTCGACCTGAACATCATCATCGGGCAGAACCCGGCCGAGGCACACCCAATCGCGATGCAGCACATCCTCGAAGGGCAAAAGCGGGGCGGCACTATCCTCAATCTGGACCCGCGGTTCACGAAAACGTCGGCCCACGCCGACGAGTTCATGCGGTTCCGTCCGGGCACCGACGTGGCCCTGATGATGGGGATCATCAAAGAGCTCCGCGACAAGCACGGGCTGGCGATGGACCCCGACGCGGACGAAAGCGGACAGAACATGCTCACGGACCGCGTTCAGGGCTGGGAAGACGTTGAGGCGCAACTCGACCAGTACGACAAGGAGACCGTCGAGGAGATTACCTGGGTGTCCGCCGAGGACATCGAGCGCATCGCCGACATGATCGACGAGGCCCGGCCCCACGTCCAGATTGAGTGGGCGATGGGTGGGACCCAGCACAACAACGGGACCCAGAACATCCGCTCGTATGCGATGGCGAGCCTCGCCTCCGGGAGCGCGGCCCGGAGCGGCGGCGGCCTCCAGGTAATGCGTGGCCACGCGAACGTGCAGGGAGCGACCGACCTGGCTGTCGCCAGCCACATCCTTCCGGGGTATTACGGTCTGTCACCGGGTGGCTGGTCGTGGTGGGCCGAAATCTGGGACCGCACCCCCGAGACCAGCGGCTCCACCTCGTTTGCGGACATGTACGACCGGTTCGAGCTGATGCCGCCGGAGAAGTACGTCCGCCAGAGCCCGAACTACGAAGGGAGCGAGGACGCAGCCTCGCTCCCGCCGAACACTGACCACGGGCCGAATAACCCGGCCGAGAACTCGATGCTGTTCCAGAACGGGCTGACGGTGGCCCGCTGGTTCGAATCGGCACTCGACAAGGAGGACCGCTATCAGGAGACGCCGATCTACCAGCCCGACCAGACGAAAATCGCGTTCTTCTGGGGGCACTCGGCGAACTCCATCAGCGAGATGGAACAGATGAAAGAGGGGATGGAGAACCTCGACCTGCTGGTCGTCATCGACGTGTTCCCCTCGGTCGCGAGCGTCCTCCCCGACTACGAGGACGGCCCGCCGGTGTTGCTGTTGCCGGCGTCTAGCCAGTACGAGCACTACCGGTCGCTGACCAACACGAACCGGTCGGTGCAGTGGTCCGAACCGGTCCGCTCGCCGGCCCACAACTCCAAGCCGGACCTCCAGATCATGCAGGAACTCGCCGGCTACCTCGGCTTCGGCGAGCACTTCGACTGGGGCGCGGGCTCGGACCTCTACAACGGCAAGTCCTCCTACGAGGGTGTCGTCCGCGAGTTCAACCTCGGAACCAACACCATCGGCTACCGGCAGACACCCGAACGGCTCCAGCAACATCTGGAGTACGACTACGCGTTCTCCAACGAGGACCTCAAAGGGGCCGAGGGGACGCCGGTCGCGGGTGAGTACTGGATGCTCCCCTGGCCTTGCTGGGGCGAGGACCATCCGGGGACGCCGATTATCTGGAACGACGACCTCGACCCCAACAACGGGGGACAGGACTTCCGGACCCGGTGGGGCGTCTCGGCACCGACCCCGGAGGACTGGGACGCAATGCCGACGGACGACGAGTACCCGATGCAGGAGACGCTCGACGCTGTCGGGGACCGCTACGAGAGCCAGGAAGAGGCTCTGGACCTGACCCGTGCGCCGTACAACCCCGAGTGGGCTGACGACGACGACACGGCCGCGGACGGCATGATTCACGGTATCCCCGAGTACCCGGGCTGGAAGGTGACGCCGCCACAGAGCCTCATCGACTCCGAGCAAGAGGTCCAGCCGGACGAACTCACCATCCCACAGCAGTACGCGCTCGACAACCAGGAGTCGGTGTACACCGCCGCGCAGGCGCTCAATAACCCCGACACGGGGAGCGCGGTGTTCGACGAGTACCTCGAAACGATGATCGGTGAGGGGGTCGACCCCGAGTTCTACGAGCAGTACGACTTCGCACAACCCGACGCGCCGACCGGGCGCGGCCGGGCACGGGCCGTCGTCTGGAGCTTCCTCGATAAGGTGCCGGTCCACCGCGAGCCTATCGAGGGGCCGGACACGGAACTGCTGAACGAGTGGCCGGCAAACGGCCAGCAGCGGAACTTCTACCGGCTCGACCAGAACAACCTCGTCGAGCAGGAACGGGCGACGGACATCATCCACAATCAGGAGGAAGGCCCGGACCTGGACACCATCATGACCAGCGGTCGGCAGGTCGAACACCAGGGCGGTGGTGCGGAGACGCGGAACAACATCCACACCGCTGACCTCCAGCCGCACATGTACGCCGAGGTCCATCCGGAGATGGCGGAGGACCTGGGCATTGACGGCGGCGACCTGATCGTCATCGCCTCGACGGACCGCGGGTCCGTCCTGGTGAAATCGCGGGTGACGAACCGACCGAACCCACAGGAAGTGTTCCTGCCGTACCACTGGGGTGGCGTGTTCAAAGGCCAGAGCCTGGAGGAGAAGTATCCCGACGGGCACGTGCCCTACGCGATCGGGGATTCCGCGAACGCGATCACGTCACGCGGCTACGATGTCGAGACCCAGATGCAGGAAACGAAGGTGTCGATGGTCGGCGTCTACCCGGCGACCGAGGAGGTAGTCAACGAATTCAACATGGATGTCGATCTCGATCTCACGTTCCCGCAGGACGTGAACGACGTTGGGACACAGAAGGACTTCGACGTCCGCGACAACTCGACGGTGCAATGAGGTGAGCTAGTATGTCAACAGGCAACGAAGTGATGCACGACGGCGTGATGAGTACCGGCGAGGACGCGCGTATCTTCCCGGACGTCGAAGCGTGCATCGACTGTGGCGGCTGTGTCGTCTCCTGTAAACGAACGTGGGACGTCCCACGGGACGAACAGCGAATCAGTATCGCAACGATGCTCGAAGGCCAGGAGGCCGCGTCGGGGCTCAACGCCAGCAGCGGGCAGGCGATAGGCCAGGGCGAGTCACCCGGCGAGACCGCGGTGCCGATGCAGTGTTACCACTGTGAGAACGCGCCGTGTGTCTCGGTGTGCCCGACCGACTCGCTCATCTCGAAGGAGAACGGCTTCGTCCGGGTCCGTGACGACCTCTGTATCGGCTGTCAGTACTGCCTCTCGGCGTGTCCCTTCGGCGCGCCCCAGTTCCCCGACGAGGATTCGGGGGTCGCCAACCTCGTCGGCAGCGGCGGCAACATGGACAAGTGTACCATGTGCGAAGAGCGCCAAGACGTTGGCAAGGGGCCGGCCTGCGCCGAGGAGTGTGCAACCGACGCCATCTTGGTCGGGACCCCGGAACAGATTTCGGACGAACTGGACAACAGGGACAGCGGCACGTTCTTCAACGACGTGGCCATGGACATCATCTTTGGCGAGGACGCCAGTGAGTTCCAATGACGGCAGAAGAGGACCTTCCGGAGGTGAGCGGCTACAGCCGCGTCTCGGTGCTCATCAGCGCGGTCGTCGGACTCGCTGTGGCGGCGCTGTCGTTGTTCTGGGCACAGGGGCTCAGAATCGGTTACGAATCGCTGTACCGGGTCAACCCAAGTGTCGAGGGCGGTGGCATCGGTTCGGACTGGGTGTTCGGTAACACCATCCCAGCGCTCGATTTCCTCATCGCGCTCATCCACGCGGCCGACGTCATCATGGGCGCGTTCATCCTCGTGATGGTGTTCATCCACTGGGCGGCGTTCCAGCGACTGGCCGGCCAGATGCGTGAACCCGGCGAGGACGTCAGCGAGGCCGTCGCGGCCGACGGTGGCTCGCCGGCCGGCGGCGACGGACAGGGAGGTGACGGCGCGTGAGTAACCTCGACCACGGGAAGTTCACGCGCGTGACGACCCTGTTCCACTCGCTTCTGGGTCTCGACGTGTTCCTGCTGTTTTTCACCGGCTACGCCATCATGTTCAACGACGAACTGTGGTGGATGCTCACGCTCATGGGCGGGGCCTCCGGTGTGACAGCGATTCACCGCATCACCGGCATCGGGCTGGTCGCGCTCGTCATCTTCTGGATCACGCTCCAGATTATCTCCTCGACCGGCCGGAGCAACTTCTCGAAGATTCTCCCCGGAAAGGACGACATCGACGCGTTCATCCAGGATATCCAGTTCGTGCTGGGCCGGGCCGACGAGCGACACCCGAGCGCGCGGCAGTTCGGCGGCTACAAAGCCGACGAGGTCCCGCTGCTGTCCTACATCGGTAAAGGCGTCGTGTTCATCTTCTCTATCGAGCTGACGCTGCTCGCGATTTCGGGGCTGCTCATCTGGAGCAAGACCGGACTCGCTGCGATGTTCCAGACCAAGGCGGCCGCGATGGCCTTCGTCACGTTCCACGGCCTGCTGGGTGTCATCATGCTGATGGGAGTCATGTTCCACATCTTCGAGCACGGGATGCACCCCGCCTTCTACCCCGTCGAGACGAAGGCGTTTATTCCCCGCAGCATGGTGCCCGAACACCACGGCGACGAGGACGAAGAGCCGGATACTACGGGGATCGAGCGGCTCTCGCTGTCGCCCTCGTGGCGCACCGTTTCGACCATCTTCGGTGCGATGACCGTCATCGGCATCGTCTCGGTGCTCATCGGGAGCATCTTCGACGAGGGGTATCCGGTGCCGCGCGAGCTTGCGATTGGCGGCGGCCCGTCGAGCATCCTGCTGACGGTTGGCATCAACCTCGGGATGGTCGTCCTCGGGGTCGGGCTCGTGCTGTCGATGTACGGGAACGTCCTGCGCATCCGCTGGGAGCAGCAGCTAGAGGAAGAGCGGGAACAGCCGACTGCGGCCGACGGGGGCGAACCCCAGACCGACGGCGGCCAGCCGAACGCTGACGACGCTGAGTCCGAGAACTGAATCGCCCGCGCGCCGTCATTTATTTCGCACCTACGCGATGAGTGCCTGTCCTTCCGGCGACAGCTTGACATCGACATCCTGCCGGGTCTGTTCCTGAATTTGGTTCAGGTTTCGGGTCAGGACCTGGAGGATATCCTTGGGTTCCGGGTAGACGAGCATGTTGCCGTCCCCATCTTCCATGACCAGTTGCGTGTCCGAGAGCGCGACTTGGTCGCCCTCGATGCTGGCAACGATGACGTCGAGCGCCTCCGCGCCACCGGGGTCGCCTTCCGTGACCCTCGTTATGTAGAGCGCGTCTAGTCCAATGAGGTCCTTGTACTCGCGGACCTGCTCGGCGCAGGCGACCATATCCTGTGTCACAGCCGTCTTTTGATCGTTACCATGATCGCCCTCGTAGCAGTGTTTACAGATTCGCAGTTCGAGACGCATGCGCCTGACTATGTGACTGTCTCTCATTACGGTTGTGGCGGGGCCGTGCAACCACCAGTGTTTACTGTTCTGATGTGAAATGATACCATATGGCATCAGCGCTCAACGCGGTGTATCTGGCACTGGTCGTCGTCGTCGGTGTCGTCGGAACGCTGTTCGTCGCAAGTATCAGGCCCGCCGGCGTTCGGTCCCGGTGGCTCGAACTATCATCGATCGGGGTCGTGGTACTGTTCCTGCTGGCTCTGGGCATTCAGTTCCTCGCATAACCACATACCCTCGATCTGGCGCGCGCTATGGCCGGAGCGATAGCTATGTTGTGTGCCTACCTGCGCGAAATCTATTGACAGGTAGTTGCCTCTCTATCCCTACGTCAACCAAATGCGGCTGCTTTCATCCTCAAATGTGGATATACTCCGCAATATCAGTCTCTAAGGCACCAAAATAGTGCTATATTACGATATATTGGTTGCAAAGCAGATATTTGGCGATACTACGTCGAAGGACAGCATGTTCGGCTACTACTTGGAACATATCCAGTGATACGAAACGCACAATCGATGTGTTTCGTTTGGAGTAACAGTAGTACATCCATTATTGGGGTACAGACTGCGTCGGAGTCGTGGTCACATCTAGTCTCGGACAGTGTTCGTTGGCGTTAGGACCCGTTCACTCATACTGAATATTACGTATAAACATTATCTATCCGCCACAGCTAGGCGCTAACAGTTATCAGACGAAAGCCGGGCGCGCGCCCTGGGATGGTATAATACGGACAAAAGACGCGTACGGTATGTACTTTGAGTAACCTCTTGACTGGTCTGTGCTGTTCTGCAATCGCTGGCCCTGTTGTTGAAAATAAGCCACGTAAGTCTGGCTTCCACAAAACGGGCTTGCGTTCCCCTTTTTCGAACACTGCTGTCACGAGTAGGTAACGTTCAGCTCTATCACGTTGGCGACTTCGAGTACTTTCTGCGGGAGTTCCTCGCGGAACCGGTCGCTACGGAACCGATTGGTCGGTCCGGAAACACTGATCGCACCGATAATTTCGTCATCGTGATTGAGCACTGGAGCAGCGACACAGCGGAGCCCTTCGAGACGCTCTTCGTCGTCGAAGGCGACACCACGTTCCCGGATATCCGCCAGCTCTTGCTCCAGTTCCGCTCTGGTACTTATCGACTTGCTGGCCTCCCCGCCGAGTCCGTGGCGGTCGACGATCGCATCGACCCGTTCTGCCGGCATATGAGCAAGAATCGCCTTTCCGAGCGCTGTCGTATGAAGCGGAACGCGTGTTCCGACGTGGGCCTTGACCTGTACAGCTTTGTCTCCCCGAGCGCGATACAGGTACGACCCGCGGCCGTGTTCCTCGACGAGAATATTTCCGAGTTCGCCGGTTTCTGCGGCCAGCCGATCAACTTCTGGCTTCGCAATCTCGAACAGTTTCTCCCGGTGGCGGGCGTATGCGCCCAGCTCCAGAAACCGAAGCCCTACCTCGTACACACCGTCTCTGTTGACGACGTACTCTTCCTGTTCCAGCGTGCTCAGGTAGTTGTGAACCGTACTCTTCGGGATGCCAAGATGCTGGGCCAGCTCGGTGACACCGGCCCCGTCGAGGTCTTTCAGTGCGTCAAGCACCTCGAACGTCGTCTCAGCGGATTTGACTGGGTTTTGAGCGGTCTTTGCCATATCCGCTCATGGTGCGCCCTCGTATTAAACAGTTGTTCAAACATCTGGGACAGGCGGTGGTCTCGACGGCACACCGTTCTCTGTCACGGCATATCGAGAGCACATCACTGCAGACTGAGGCACACACCTTCTGGTCGATTGTCACAGACAGAGATACCGACGGTGCGTGTAGTCGAATGGAGGGGAGTCATAACTCCGTCGGCCCAAACTCCCACGCAGACCGACACACAGGTGCACAACTGAAACCAGTCGTCGAACAGGGTACCGCGCTGTGGGCCCCTCTCCAAGGCAGGTACGAGAGAGACTGCGTTCCCGGTCCGATAGCCGCTCAGACGACCGTGACAGGATTTTTCAGTGTTCCGATGGACTCGATGTCGATGGTGACTTCATCTCCCTCCCGCAGCGTGAAATTGTCGTCGGGAACAAGCGATGTACCAGTAAGTAGCACCGACAGCTCGGGGACTGCGTTGTGCGCGGTGTAGTACGAAACGAGTTCCTCGCAGGTACGTTTCATCTCGCTGGTGGTGGTCTCCCCGTGGTAGACTCGGTCGCCGCCACGGTGAATCGACATTGAGAGCGCCAGCGAGTGCGGGTCTTCGATGTCCGTGACGACCGCTGGGCCGATCGAACAACAGCGGTCGTACACCTTCGCCTGGGGCAGGTACAGCGGGTTCGCCCCTTCGATAGACCGACTACTCATGTCGTTGCCGGCAGTGTAGCCGACGATTTCTCCCTCGTAGAGAACAACCGCAAGCTCGGGCTCGGGCACGTCCCAGTCTGAGTCGGCTCGGATACCGACCGCTTCGTCGGGACCGACAGTCCGGTTCGGCGTCGACTTGAAGAATATCTCCGGCCGTTCAGCGTCGTACACGTCAAGGTACATCTCCGGCGTGTCGCTTTCCTCTGTTCGTGCTTCTTCGCTGATCTGGTACGTCACGCCAGCGGCCCAGACTTCGTCGGCAGTGACGGGATCGGTAGCATTGCCTTCGAGTCGCTGTTCGGGCACCGTCTCAGCGGCATCGAGGTGGCGGGCGCTGAGTTCGTCCGGCGCGGTCTCCGCAATCGAGGATGATTTGAGGAGGTCACGGAACGTTCGGAGCTGGGGCTTGACGCTGGTCAGATCGTACACACCATCCCCAGTTTCGACCGCTAACCGCTGTGAGTTCCCGTCACGCAGCTGGTAGTACCTCATACAGAGTTGGAAACTGCAACAATACATGAATCTTGTGCTGCCAACGACATGCTTCTTGCCTTTCGTAGAAGACACACTGACAGTTGTTGTGGCTGGAATCAGTTATTCAGCGATGCACATGACTGGGCACAGCCACCAGTTCCATAGAGCCACACACGGGGAACGCCCTGCCGTCGACCAATAATCCATGTCCCGTCAGGTGAACTGTTGTTCAGCAATATAGAACATTACGAATGACAGACGTACATACGTTATTCTGTTATCTCGGTGTACGTCTCGTGAGACACGTAATCACCGCCCCAACTCCAGTTCTGCAACAGCGAGTGATGTCGCAGTATGGCTCTCTATAAAGCCGACATTCAGCAACTCAGTTTCTATTCGAAACACAGTTGTTGGGCTAATAGCAATGCGACTCCCAGCCTGTCACCATCCACTTGATGTGATTTGTAACGAGCCGAAAATCTTAGATGAGTTCGCGAGCGAATTCTACAGACGCTACCCGCGCTTTACAATCATAATCATGGTTATCTTGCCAAATTTTGGGAATTTAGCCATATATTATCGATAGATGATCTTACTGCTCCGAATAAAACCTCCTTACGCTATTATCTACTTGGTCGTCCGAAATATACGAACAGTGTCTCGCTTTCCAGCCATAGAATCTACTTCGGTAAGCCCACAGCCTGTGAACACCGCGTTCCAGTCTCGATAGTACAGCGGGACGTTGTCATCGACGAAATTTACGTCACCTGCGTCACCGCCTTCGTTCTCGACAGTGATCAACAACTCATCCACAATCCGGGCTAACTCCTCAAACGCCCAGTCGACATCCGGGTGGAGATGCTGCAGTGTTTCGACCGAAAAAACGACGTCGTACGTGCCATCCGGGATATCCGTGACGAATTCTTCGATAGCCATCGCGTGAAACGAACCCGTGGCCGCGAGGTCGGGGTACGTCTCGGAGAGGACATCTAACGCATCGGCGTTGATGTCGACCCCGGTCAGATCCGAGTAGCCAGCTTCAGACAATGCGGCGAGGTGCCGCCCGGAACTGCAGCCAACCTCCAGAATAGCCGCGTCTTGCTCGACGTGCTCTGCAAGAATCGACTGCACCAGCTCACTCGTCTCGTCCGCTCCATAGTAGGCATAATACGCGGGAGAGTACTCGCCGGACCGGTCGGCCCACTCCTCGCGAATGTCGGTAGAGTCCACGGTAGAGCCGAGTGGGGAAGACGGAAAGTTCTGCTGGATCGGTTGTGACGACGATGACCGAAAGACGCAACAGCCACCCAGACGACCAGCATGCCATGGTCTGGACAGTAATGCCGGACTTCGAGGAGTACGACGAGGCCCGCGATGAGTTCACCTGGGACCTGCCAACGTCGTACAATCCGGCGGTCGACTTTCTGCGAAAACACGACGACCCCGACAGGGTGGCACTCGAACAGGCATATCCAGATGGCCGGCGCGACCAGTACACGTTCCGCGAACTGGATCAGCTATCAGATAGGCTCGCGGCAGGGCTGGCCGGACTCGGCGTCGAGGCCGGCGACCGGGTCGGCGTCGTCGTCCCACAGAAGCCACAGAATCCAGTCACACACCTGGCGAACTGGAAGCTCGGGGCCGTGTCGGTTCCGCTGACGGTCCTGTTCGGCACGGACGCACTCCGGTATCGGCTGGACGACGCTGGCGTGACCGTCGCCGTTATTGATCCAGCCGTGCGTGACGATATCGACGCAGTCCGGGACGACTGCTCGGCGCTGGAACACATCGTCGAAATCGAAACCGACGCCCCGACGGACGATGTCCACGCCTTCGAGGACGTACTCGCCGTGCCGGAGGACGCGGCTATCGATACATACGACTCGACGCCGGCCACCGACACGGCGATACTGTACACGAGTGGCTCGACGGGGCCACCAAAGGGCGTCCGTCACTCGCACGCGCTCTGGCTCGGGCGCGCAGCGGCGGCGTACAATTTCTTTGACCACGGTCTCGGGCCGGACGCGACGGTCTGGACGCCCGCGGACTGGGCTTGGGGTGCGGCACTCGGGGGGACGCTCTTTGCGACGTGGCACCACGGCGGGACTGTCGTCGGCTACCCCGCCTCGGGCTTTGACGCCGACGAGGCGTTTGACCTGCTCTCGGAGTTCGGCGTCACCCGGTCGTTCATGCCGGCCACCGCCCTCCGAATGCTGATGGATATCGAGGTCCCGACGGCGACATACGACCTCGACATCGAGACGCTTGCTGTCGGCGGCGAGTCGCTGACGCCCGAAATCGTAGATTGGGTCGTGGACACCCTTGATTCGGTCACGATCAACGAGTTCTACGGCCAGACTGAACTGAACCTCGTCGTCGCTACCAACTCCAACTGGTTCGATACCCAGCCCGGCAGCATGGGCAAACCGCTGCCGGGGTACGACCTGACGATTCTGGACCCCGACGCCGCCGACCGCGGCGTCGCTGAGCCCCTCTCGACCGGCGAACTCGGCGAGATAGCACTGCGACCGCACGACCGCTCGGTGTTCTTCGACGAGTACTGGCACATGCCCGAGAAGACGGCAGCCAAGGAGGTCGAGGGCTGGTTCGTGACCGGCGACCTGGCCCGGCAGGACGACGACGGCTACGTCTGGTTCAAATCGCGCAAGGACGACGTTATCATCACGAGCGGCTACCGCGTCGGCCCGATGGAGGTCGAGAGCGCGATTCTCGAACACCCTGCCGTGATTCAGGCCGGCGTCATCGGCGTGCCGGACGACACACGCGGCGAAATCATCAAAGCCTACGTCGAGCCAGCTGAGGACGCACCGGCTCACGGGACGCTCCGGTCGGAAATCAAGTCCGTCGTCAGAGAACACCTCGCCGAGTACGAGTACCCCCGCGAGATCGAATTTGCCGATACGTTGCCACAAACGACGAGTGGGAAAATCCGGCGGAAGGAACTGCAGGAGTGGGACGCCGACAGCGGGCCATCGTAGTCTTCGAGACCAGACAGCGACGGAAAGCCGAAATTGGTCGTACCGACGCTACGCTGAGATCTATATACAGAAATATTAGTATAGATATAGACGCGTACGCAGGATTGTAATACTACGTCTCCCATTTAAATCATATATAGCTACAAATTCGCAATAAGATGGAAATAACTGGAGCAATAAAAGATATATAGCGAGAAAATAGTTGTATGGGCACATAAATCTGGTATTATAATCAGGAATAGCCTAATACAGAAGTAAACACTCAGCAGTACCCGGTTATTATAGTTGTATTCCCACAGAACGTTTCGAGGACTGTTCGGTTACCTGCACCAACGCTGTTCGTAGAGACAAGAGATATGAATGGAACGGACAGCCAGGATGGCCCGGCGTTCGGACGCGGGTAATCCCGTTTGCCTCCTCCACCCCGCGACCCCACGAGCGACGGGTGTTCGATGGTCCGCTGCTCACTTCCGTGCCTGGCGGAGTGCCATCGTTTAACCACGTGGGCACACCCCTGCAGGTGCGACCACGTGGACCGCCGTCCCCGTGGGACGAGGCTTCCACGTTAGCTTACGGGGTCCACGTCCGTCAGACCGGACGCCCCCGGTGTTCGGTCCCCGCTCAAGACCACAGTGCGGGCGAGGAGGGGGGCCTAGCCCCCCGACCTAGTCCATCTGAAACTCCGCCGCCACCCCATAAGGGCCTTTCGGATGCGCCCAGACCGCTGGACGACGCCCCGGTAGGGAGACGGGCCTACAGCAGGTCCAGCGCCCGCGCAAACCACGTCCCACCAAGCGGGATGAGACAGCCAGCGGCGACGACGCCCCAGCGGTGGTGTTCCATCAGCGTCGACTCGGTCAGTCCCAGTACGAGGCTTTCGGGGACGGTGACCGCCCAGAGTAGGCTCAGGGCGACGATGAACACGCCCATACCGATGCTCGCGCCCGCCGCGACGCTCGGGTCCGACCGGCCCTCGCGGCCGGCCGCCAGCACGATGATGCAGACGAGCGCGAACACGCCCGGCAACAGCGGGGACAACGCCCCCGAGCTGTAGTACGCTCCCACGGCGCTCGTCGTCTCGACGAGGCCGTACGGAACTGCGAGCGCGAGGAGATACAGAACGCAGCCGACGATACCGACAGTTGGCGCGAGCCGCAAATCGTCCATATCGTCGCTGTGTCCGGCGGCGTCTTAACAGCGACGTTCGAGCGAAACGAGGAAATGTCGGCTCTCCGTAGCCATGGCTATGGGATTGGGTTCCACCGCGAAAAAGATACAGAAGGTTGCCGACATCGCCGAGGACCTCTACAAGAAGGTCAACGAGTTGAAGACACAGCTCGAAGATCTGCGAAGCACCGTCGACGAGACGAACGCCCGCGTTGACGGAATGGAAGACGAACTGGCCGAACAGCGCGCACTCATCGAGGCACTCGCCGAGGAACGGGGCGTCGACACGGAGGCTGTCGTGGCTGAAGTCTCCGCTGACACTGATTCCGATGCGGCTGAAGCGGTTTCGGAGTAATCCCGTGACTGCGGGACCATCGCGCGGCGGAACCGGTTGGTTTAAACCATAACGTCATCATACCATTGTACGTAGGGCGCTTAGCTCAGCTTGGACAGAGTGCTTGGCTTCGGACCAAACCGTCGGGGGTTCAAATCCCTCAGCGCCCGTCCCGTTTTGTGACGGCCAACGTTTGGCAGACAGAGCGTCCGAAGGCTCTGTTTCCCATTCCGTGGAGAAAACCTGGTCATAGAAACGGCCAGGATGAAGTAAGCCAGAGAGCACCAATCTCGGTTCTTTCTCATTGATATATTCGGCTTTGTAGTTTCGCTGGGCGAGAGCGCCGCGATTGCGTTGTGCCGTGGAAATCAAAAAGACAGACTCGTCTGATATCTGAATTCCGCCTTTTCGCCGTATCACGGCCGCTAAGTCGAACCAGGTGGTGCTACTCTGGACGAGTCCGTACGCGCCTTTGTGTAGGTGTTCACGACCTCGACACGACACGTCGCTCCACTTCGCAGTGAACACAGCGTATTATGTGACGTCGCTACGATTCGCTCTCAGTAACGCGACTGAAGAGCACGGCCTGGCTGTCAGCGAGCGGTATCGGTTCGCCTGGATCCTCGACTGCCAGCCCTGGCGAGGCGAGCGCGACCTCCCAGCCGTTTTCGTCGACATCGACGAGGTGACTGGGAGTGACGGTTTCAGCAACCCCCTCCATGGTCCCCACGAACAGGAGTTCTTCGCCGGTCTCCGGATCGGTGCGATAGCCGTAGTACAGCACTGTCCCATCAGTCGGATAGACGTAGTCGAGTTCATCGTCGCCCGTGAAATCTGCCGTCACCCAGTCGTGCTCGTGGCGGAACCGTCTGACCTCGAGGTCGAACGCGGTTCGACCGTCGTCCTGTGTGTCGGTCCAGTGTGATAGCGTGGCGAAGTGAGCGACATCACGCATCCAGTCGAGACCCAGTTGTTCTAGGTCCTCGACGGAGAGGTCGTCCCCGACGGGTGTCTCGACCACCGAAAGCAGCGCCGCCATCTCCGCCTTGTCGTAGTCGGTCATGCTGACCGCGTCGCTGAGACGTGCCAGGAACGCGCTCAGTTCCTCGCGGCTTTCGAAACCCCACCCCTTGAGACGGGTGAAAAACCGGTCGTCTTCGAAGTCGCGGTCACGAATCTGCCACTCAGGGAAGTTCTTCTCCTCGGCGAGGACTTTCAGGTTCCAGACGGGGTCCGTATCGCGGACGAAGCCCCACGGGGCTCGCATGTTAGCGTGCGTGAAATCCATCGGACAGCCGGGCATGAAGCCGTGAAACAGGATTGTCGTGGCGGGGTTGTTGTAGGCTCGTTCGAGTTGTTCCTGCCGGCTATCGCCGAGATATCGGTTTATCTGTGGCTGGCTGAACGGCGGGTCCGGGTCGAGCTGTGTCCCGCGTCGGATCGTGTCGTGGTTCGCGACCCCGGAAATCCAGTTCTCGCCCATATCCGCGACCTCGCGGACGCGCCACCACTTCGTCGCCCAGAACGTCTGGAGCGCCGGCGTGTTGTGGGCGAACGTAACTGGCCCCCACTGGTAGGCGTGGGGGTGTTCCTCGATGAGCGTCCGGTACGTGGAGGCGAGTTCCCAGTCCGAGCGCGGCCACGGGCGGCCGTCCTCGTAGATCATCCACGGGCGGTACTCGACGCCGGCCACCTCCTGTGTTACCCGGTCCATCTCGGCGAGGTACTCGTCGTCGTGCCACTCCTCTTCAGCCTCGGGGTCCCAGTTCGTGAAGTCCTGTGCGCCGTCGACGCGGATTCCGTCTGCCCCGAAATCCATCTTGCGGCGCTGGAGTTCGAGCAGGCCCGCACGGACAATCGGCTGAGTGTAGTCGAGTTCCTGTCCGTACATCCCCGGTCCTGCGAACCACTCGTCGTTGAGCAGGGGGAGCGCCCCGTTATCGGCGTGGCCCAGCGCGATGTCGAAGACGACCTTGACCGGGTCGGACATCGTGTGCAGGGTCGCGATGAGGTCGACGAGTTCGTCCGGCCGACGGCTCTCCAAGATCGCCGGATTGACCGTTCCGAACCCAGAGACGACGATATCGTACCCCCAGTTTACCATGTCTGGCCGTCTGACCGTCGCCATGAGTTGCGTCTTGCTCTCGGTCTCAGGTAGCCAGTAGCCCAGCTCGTCCTCGTTCTGTGTGATGGGCGCGAGTGGCATTAGCTGGATGGCGTCGTAGCCGGTGAAGTTACGTTCGGCCGGCGTCAACGCCTCGTCGTCACGCTGTTTCTGGCCGATCTGATCGAATAGCTCGGTGAGTCCAGCGAGCGTGCCCGACTCCGTTGCGGTTCCCGGGTGGACTTCGAGCATACTTGTCGCAGGCTCGAATCGGGGCAGTCCATCGTCTTCGTGGGCGTGCGGGGCGACGCCGTCCTCCACGAGCGCCTGAAAGTACGCCCGGTCGTCCCGTTGCTCATCAAGGCGGTCCATGTCGTACAGTTCCGGGGGCCCGTAGGCACCGAAGGGCAGTGAGTCCGCGAACGGGTCGGTGATGGTCTCCCGGCCGCCGTCCTGTTCGTAGCTGAGGCGGTAGAGGGTTCCGAGCTGGTCGCGCGTCCCTGGCCGTGGTCCGTCCACAGCCGCCCACGTAAACTCTCCTTCCCGACGTGTCTCCACGAGCTGTCTGTCGAAGGTAACGGTCTGCTCGGCGGCGGTCAAGTCGACCGACTCGGTCGCCGTCAGCAGTTCGAGCTCAACGGCGTTGGCCGGCACCTCACCGACGAGCTCTGGCGTCCAGAACCCGAACTCCGCGTGGCTGTCCCGCCAGTGTGCACCGAGCCGGGACGTGATTTGCGTTGCCGCTTCGAACCGGCTATCGTGCTCGTCGAGTCGCTCACGCTGCCACGTACACAGCGAGTCCGTCGCATCGGGTAGGAAACTTGAACGTGTCATCGGCCGTCATCCCGTGGCCTGTCCGGTTCGCTCATACAACGTGTGTCGCTCACACACAACATGAGCGTTTCCCTCACCCCACTATCTGTGCCCCGTCCGTGGATCTGGGAGCATCGCCTCTGGTCCTCCCGTACATGCAGGCACAAGCCACAGTATCGAGCCAAGCACCAGACACTGGTACAGCAGTCACGTTCCGCGATCACCGAAAAAAGCCGCCGACCTGTCCCTAGTCGTCAGCCGGTTCCACGACGCTGTCGAGCCCAGTCATCTCCAGCCCGCCGCCGATGGTCCGGTTCGGGTACGGGATGTTGATGTCCTCCGCATCGAACCGCTCCTTGACTGACGTGACGTACTCGCCGCGTGTCTTGACGAAGTCGGCGCGGCTCGGGTCTTCGATCCAGATACGGGACTGGAGGCCGACAGAGGAGTCGCCGAGTTCGGTCAGTCGGACCGAGGGCTCGGGGTCGTCCATGATGCCCGGATGGTCTCTGGCCTCTTCCAGAATTATCTCGGTCGCCTTGTCGATGTCGTCGTCGTAGCCGATGCCGAACATGAATTTGAGTCGAAGCTGCTCCTTCGCGACGGGGTTCTTGATGACGCCGTCTGTCAGGTTCGAGTTCGGCACGGTCAGCAGTTCGTTGTCGAAGGTCCGGACGCGGGAAACCCGCAGGCTGATGTCCTCGACGACGCCGGAGTTGCCGTCCCACTCGATCCAGTCGCCGATCCGGAACGGCTTATCGGTGTAGATGAACACGCCGGCGACGAAGTTCGAGATAACGTCCTGCATCGCGAAGCCGATAGCCAGCGTCGCCGCGGCGGCGATAGTCGCCAGCGACTGCAGGAAGTTCCCGTACTCGGCCATACCAAAGGCAACGGAGATAGCGACGAAGACAATGCCGATACTGACGACCTTCTTCAGCGGTCGCCGGGCGTGGGCATCGAGGTCCCGGGACTTGAGCGAGCGGTCGACGATAGGCAGGACAATCGCCTTCCCCAGAACGTAGACGAGGGCGAAGACGACGACAAAGACCACCGCGGAGGCGATGGACCCCGCTGCCGGCACGCCGAACCCTGCGAGCAAGTCGGCGAGCGGTTGGACCTGCATCATTTCTCGAACACCGCAGTGTGGCCCCGGACCTGAATCACCTCTGCGTTGACCATCTCGGCCAGGTCCTCAGCGAGTTCTTCGGCCGTCGTGCCGCCCCGGGACGACCGGAGGAACTTCACCTTCACCAAGTCCGTGTTCTCCAGCTGGTCGTCGAGTTCGTCCGCTACTGATTCGATGCCGTGCTTACCGACGCGAAGCGTCGCATCGAGGTCGTGTATCCGCGACTGTCGAGAAGAATCACTCATGTACACCGTTTAGCGAGGACAGGCCCTTAAAACCAGTAGTCGCAAAGAAACCTCAGTCGTACGGGTAGCGGGACTGTGACCCACAGTCGCAGGTGATGACGACGTGGCCGGACTGGGTTCGAGACCGGGCGTTGTGGCCATGCAGGAGATACGTGTTACAGGCGTCACACGTCGACCGTTCGAAGGACCGCGGCAGCCGCAGGCGGTGACGCTCGGCGACGCGTCGAGCACGCAGGACGTACGACCGAGCACGTTCCTCCTTGCCGGCCTGTACGGCCTCGCGGGCGAGCGACTGGAGGCGCTCGATCCGCTCGCGGGCGATGGTCGCCTCGTCCGTCATTGGCGGTACTGGGTCGGCGGCGGGAAAATGCCTTCCGAACGAGCTAGCAATTGTCGACGCGCGATTTGGTCGCTTTGTGAACAGCCAGAAAGCCCCGAGACGCTGGGCTACTGCGACTCGCTGCGCGCTTCGCTCACTCTGTTCGCTCCAGTGCTTACGTCGTCTCGAACGCCCAGCGTCTCGCCCCTTTCAGTCCCACCCTGTGGTTGTGAAATCAGTCGACCCGGGCGGACTTTCTGGCTGTTCTAGACTATCGTTTGGAAAGTAAAGACTTCCAATCCCCTCCCCACAGACCAATTCGATAGGATTTTCGGCTCGGCCAGAGAGCCCCGAGACGTGCGTGTCCTGAACTATCTCGAACTGGCCGACCGCCTCGACCGGTCAGGCATCGGCACCGCCGTGGACCACCAGCGGGCGGCGTTATCCGAGACTGACATCGAGGTGGAGACGACGCCATGGCAGGAGGGCCATCCAGCGTGGGCACTGGGTGGCAATATCGCGTTCAACGATCCGGTGTTCCGACAGTTCGACATCGCCCACTGCAACATGATCGGACCCGGCTCCGTCGCCGTGGCGCAGCACGCGGCGCAGGCGGACATCCCGCTCGTCCTCCACGCCCACGTCACCCGCGAGGATTTCCGGGACAGTTTCCGTGGGTCGAACCTGATTGCGCCGGCGCTGGGGCGCTACTTGAAGTGGTTCTATTCGCAGGCCGATATGGTTCTCTGCCCGTCCGAGTACACGAAGAGAATCCTCGAATCCTATCCCGTCGATGCGCCGATACGGCCGATGACAAACGGCGTCGACATCGACGCGCTGGCGGGCTACGAGGACCTGCGGGAAGACTACCGGCACCGCTACGACCTCGACGGGATGGTCGTCTTCGCCGTCGGCAACGTCTTCGAGCGCAAGGGGCTGACGACGTTCTGTGAACTCGCGCAAGAAACCGACTACGACTTTGCGTGGTTCGGTCCCTACGACGCCGGGCCACAGGCCTCCAAGACGGTCAAGCGGTGGGTGAACGACCCGCCCGAGAACGTGACCTTTACCGGGTGGATAGAGGACATCCGCGGCGCGTTCGGGGCCGGCGACGTGTACCTGTTCCCGACGAAGGCCGAGAACCAGGGCATCGCTGTGCTGGAGGCGATGGCCTGCGGGAAGGCGGTCGTCCTCTCGGACATCCCGGTGTTCCGGGAGTACTACGAGGACGGCCACGACTGCCTCATCTGCGCGGACGAAGCGGAGTTCCGCGAAGCACTGGAGCGCCTCGCCGAGAACCCCGACCTGCGGGAGCGGCTGGGCGAGAACGCCAGGGAGACGGCCAGAGAGCACAGCCTGGATCGGGTCGGCCGGCGGCTGGTCGAGACGTACGACGAACTGGTCTGAGACGGTCGAAGCGGACGATTCTTACGCCGAAAGCGGTTCGCTGTCGACAGATATCGTCGGCGAGCGCCGCCAGACGACCGCGACCAGCACTGCACCGACCAGCACCAGCGCGCCGGCGACGCCGAACGCAAGCAGGAAATCGTAGCCGCCGAGCCAGCCGCCAAGTATCGACCCGACGCCGCTTGCCAGCCCGGAGACGGCGGTGTAGATGCCGAGCGCCTCGCCGCGAATGGCCGACGGTGCGAGCTGCGTGACGACGCTGGCCGCGGTGACGGCGATGACAGCCCAGGCGACGCCGATGAGGGCGAACACGACGCCGTTGATAATCGTCCCCATGAGCGTCGCCGACAGCAGGAGTCCCACGACGGCGACGGCCGGATGGAGCGCCGCGCGGGCGAGCAGGCCCCCGACCTGAAGCCCGCTCGGGCTGTAGCGTTCGGCGAGCGAGCCGGCGCGGTCGTACCACAGTGCCGAGCCGATGCTGGAGACGAGATACAGTGCGAAGACGAGCCCCGATTCGTAGCCGAGCGTCCGCGAGAGATACAGCGGCAGCGGCCCCCAGAACACGCCGAAACCGACGAAGAATGCGACGACTGCCCCGAAGTAGATGGTCAGCGACGGGGAGAACCGGGCCGCGACTTCTCGGGGGTGTATCGACCGCGTGAGCCAGTACAGCCGGCCCGGACCGACGGGGAACGTCGCGCTCCTGACCGGAAGCCGACGCGACCGGGCGATGGCCCGCGCCATCCGACTGGCCCGCGGCCGGTCGAGCTCGTCGGGGTCGGGGGGCAGCCACTTCGCTGCGAGAAACGCTGACAGGCCGACCGCGGCCGCACACACCCACAGTAGCGACTGCTGGGCGACGAGGGGACCGAGCGGGACCGACAACAGCGCCGTCCACACCAGCCCGAGGACGAGGCCGCCGGCCCACCCCCAGCCCTGATAACGGTTCAGGACGGCGAACCGCGCCGGCCAGTCCCGCTCGACGGTTCCGGCAGTGACAAGCAGCGTCAGCACCGGCGCGACAGCGCCGGCCGCAAACCACAGGAGGCCGTTGCCAACGATGACCAGCCACGGCTGTTCGGTGAGTGAGACGAGCAAAAGCGCCAGGGTCGCCAGCCCCAGCGCGATGAGGACAAGTGCGCGGCGCTTCTCTGTTTTGTCGGCGAGGCGTCCGAAAAGGAGTGCACCCGGCGCACCCGCGGCGGCGGCCACTCCAGCGAGAACGCCCAGCATGAACGTCTCACCGCCGATAGCGACGAAATACAGCGGCACGAGCAGCGAGCCTGCGCCCAGCGCGACCGATGCGAGCGCCCAGGCGTACAGCCAGCCATCCCGGTCCATGACCCACAATCCACCGCGGCCGCGGAAAAACGCTCTGGCGACTGGTGGCTGGTGGCAGCTGTCTGATGAGTGGCGTGCCAATGGCAACCGTTTAAGCCCTGGTCCTGCTACGCCGCGGCGATGGCACTGCCGCACGTCGCGACGTTTACCGACACGTATCTCCCGACCGTCAATGGGGTGACCTACACGGTCGAGACGTGGCGGGACCGCTGGCGCGACCGCGGCGGTCGCATGGGCGTGGTCTATCCGAAAAGCAATCACGACCCGACCGAGAACGAGTATCCGGTCCGGAGCCTTCCGTTCCCGTTCTACGAGGGGTTTCGGCTCGGGATGCCACAGATACCGAAGGGCGTCCGGGACGCCGAACTGGTCCACGCCCACACTCCTTTCAGCCTCGGGATGGCGGGCCAGCGACTCGCGGGCAAACTCGATATCCCGTTCGTCGCGTCGTATCACACGCCGACCAGCGAGTACGCCGAGTACGTCTCGTTCAACGGTGCTGTCGAGTCAGCGGTCCGCTCCAGCGCCGAGAGCTACGAACGCTGGTTCCTGGGCCGTGCCGACACCGTCATCGCGCCGAGCGAGCGCGCAGCGACTCATCTGCGAGAGTCTATTGGCCTCGATACAACGGTATCCGTCGTCCCGAACGGCGTCGACACGACCGTGTTTGAACCGGTCGACACGGCCGACTTCCGGGACCGCTATGACCTCCCTGATGGCCCTATCATCGGCTACACCGGCCGCCACGGCTACGAGAAGTGTCTTGAGGACATCATCACCGCCTGCGAGGGGCTGGACGTGACTGTCGTGTTCGGCGGCGACGGACCGGCCCGCGAGTCGCTCGAAGCGACGGCCGAAGACAGCGACGTCGACGTGCGTTTTCTTGGCTTTCTCGACCGGGCGGAGCTGCCCGAGCTGTACTCGACGCTTGACGTATTCGCGTTCCCCAGCCCCGTCGAGACGCAGGGGCTCGTCGCGCTGGAAGCCAACTGCTGTGGGACGCCCGTCGCCGGTGTCGACGCCGGCGCGCTCAGCGACACCATCGAGGACGGTGAAACCGGCTACACCTACGACGAAGGCGACATCGACGGTTTCCGGGGGGCTATCGAGCGTGTCCTCGACGAACGAGAGCACCTTCGGGAGCGCTGTCTTGCCCGTCGAGACGTGATCAGCGTCGAACACGCCATCGACAAGCTGGCCGATGTGTACGACAGTGTGCTGTGACTGTCATCCGCGTAGCGTCTGCTTCGCACAGCTCAGGCCCGTGAGTGTGACCAGCCGATACCGAACGCGAGGCCGTTGAGCGTTCCAAGCAGTATCCCGAGGTAGAAATCACCCAGTGACACGGCCAGTATCAGGCCGGCCCCGATTCCCAGTGCCAGTCCTTTCAGGACCGTCGGCCAGTGGAGCCAGCTGAGTCGTCCCTCGGCGTCGTCGCTCATACGTTCTCTCGGGCCGCCGGCGAGTAAACTGTACCCATTCGTCACAGCCGTTCGGGCTGGTCAAGGGCGGACTGTCGCTCCGCCAGCGCAGCAATGCGGCTTTCCACAGGTGGATGCGACCTGGGCAGCAGCCGCTCGGAGAGGCTCTGCCAGCGGTGGGCGAGCCGCTCGGCCCGTCCCTCCGGCGGGTCGGACGTCCCGTCTGCAATCGCGTACGGTACCACGCACAGTTCCCGGACGCCCGTCCCGGCGGCCCGGATATCGGCGGTCGGACGGAGGTTCTCGGTCAGCGCCTCCAGTGCACTGACGAGCGCCGCCGGGGAGCCACAGATGGCGACGCCTCCGGCGTCGGCAGCGTACTCCCGAATCCGGGACAACAGCCGGTAACAGGCCGTGCTAGCCAGATACAGCGCCGCCGTGAGCGGGAGCGCGACCAGCGCGAACGCGACCAGCGGGAGGTGAAAATAGGCAGCACCGACAGCGTTGCTGCTGATTTCCCCGTCAAGGAACCGGTAGGTGACCACCGACGTTTCGAGCGTCGTCCGGAGCCTCCGCATGGCGCGTGCGCTCACGATTGGCAGGAACGCCGCCGCTGTCATCACGAACGAGTCGCCGTTTTTCAGGTGGGCGAGTTCGTGAGCGAGGACGGCGTCCAGTTCGGCATCGTCAAGGCGGTCGACGAGTGCCGTCGTGACGAACAGCGTCTGCTCGCCGGGCCGGCTCGCGGCGTAGCTGTTCGGTGTCGCCGAGTCGATAACGCGCACGTCGGGCGTCGGCATGTCCGCCGCTCGGGCCAGCCGTCCGACCCGTTCGCGGAGCCGTGTCGCCAGCCGCTCGCGTTTGATGCTGGCGAACCGCTCTCGGCTTGTCTCCGGCTCGGCCGCCTCGGGCAGGGCCGGCCCGCCGGTGGTCTCCCGCAGCGTGACCCGGTAGCCAAAGAGGAACTGGAGAGCCAACACGAACGGCGTTCCAGCTAATACCACCGGCCCGAGCGGGACCAGATGGAATCCCCGGGTCCAGACTGACGCACCGACCGGGAGGCCGAACATCGGAAGCAGGCCGTAGGCGACGTGTGCCAGGACGTACACCATGGCCACGGCAAGTGCGTCGAAGGCAATCAGGCCGAGCAGGAGGAAAGTCAGACGCAGCCGTGGATTGGAGTTGGTCGCGGGCACTATCGTTCGTGGTTTGATTCGCTGTATAAAAAACGTGACGAGGACGCGGCTGGTCGGCGGTGTGTCAGCGACCAAACGCGACGGTCTCAGGCCAGCGCGCTGCCCGCTCGGATGATTTCTCGCTCGCCAAAGGCCGGCCCGACCAGCTGCAGGCCCACGGGCAGCCCGTCCCCAGTCTCGCCGGCTGGAACCGAGATTGCCGGGAGGTTCGCGAGGTTCACCGGGGTCGTGTTGGCGTCGGCCAGATACATCGTGAGTGGGTCGTCCAAACTCTCGCCGCGTTGCATCGGTGGGACAGGCATTGTCGGCGACGCGAGCACATCGGCATCGTCGAGCGCCTCGTCGAAGTCCTGTTTGACCCACGCGCGAGCGTCCTGAGCCTTCTTGTAGTACTTGTCGTGGTAGCCCGCCGACAGAGCGTAGGTCCCGAGCAGAATCCGGCGCTTGACCTCCTCGCCGAAGCCCTCCTCACGGGCGTTGGCGAAGGACTCGTTCCAGTTGCCGTCGTAGCCGCCGGACTCACCGGCAGACTCGCGCTGCTCGTCTCCCGAGCCTCCGCTCGCTTCGCTCCCGGAGAGCCCGTACCGGACGCCGTCGAACCGCGCGAGGTTCGAGGAGGCCTCGGACATCGCGATAACGTAGTAGGCTTCGACGGCGTGTTCGACGCTCGGGAGGTCGACCTCGTGATAGCTCGCGCCCTGTGCTTCGAGATCGGCCATCGCATCCCAGAACGTCTCGACGACTGCGTCGTCGGCTCCATCCAGCAGTTCGGTTGGGACGCCGATAGAGAGCCCGTCCACGTCGCCGTCGGCGGCCGCCGCGTAGGAGCCGTCAGCTTCGGGGGCTTCCTGCGTCGTCGCATCGTGTTCGTCCGGGCCGGCGATAACATCCAGCAGTTCCGCGGCGTCCTCGACGGTCGGCGCGATGGGACCGATCTGTTCGAGGCTGTTGGCGTAGGCGACGAGGCCGTACCGGGAGACCAGCCCGTAGGTGGGTTTGATGCCGACGACGCCACAGAACGCAGCCGGGCAGCGGATGGAGCCGCCGGTGTCGCTCCCCAGCGCGAGGTCGGCGTCGCCAGCAGCGACGACGGCGGCCGACCCGCCGGAGGAACCGCCCGGCACGCGGCCCTCGGCGACGGGGTTCTCGACGGGACCGAACGCGGAGGTCTCGGTGGTCGTCCCCATCCCGAACTCGTCCATGTTCGTCTTGCCGGGGATAGTCGCGCCGGCGTCTTTCAGCCGCTCGACGACCGTCGCGTCGTACGGCGGGACGTAGTCGGAAAGCATCGCCGAGCCACAGGTCGTCCGGACGCCCTCGGTTGAGATGTTATCTTTGACCGCGACAGTCCGGCCCGCGAGCGGGCCGTCCTCGGCCCCCTCGATTGTCTCCTCGGTGACGTAGCCGTTGTACGCCGTCATCTACGACACCTTCGGCCCTTTGAACTGTCCTTCCTCGGTGTCGCTGGCGTTCTGAAGCGCGGCCTCCTGTGAGAGGCTTTCGCGCGTCTCGTCGGGGCGCATCACGTTCGAAAGCTCAGCCTCTCGTTCTGTTTCAGGGACATCGTCGAGCGCCTCGAATGCATCAAGGATGTCGCCGAACTGCTCGGTGAACCGCTCGATTTCGTCATCTGCGAGGTCGACGCGGGCGAGGTCCGCGACGTGCCGGACCTCCTCGGGATCGACGGCGGGGTCGCTCATGTCGGGCCGGAGTGCTGGATGCGCGGTAAGCGTTTCGAAACACTGGGCAAACCTATAGCGTAATTAACAATTTAAGAAGCGAATAAACAAGAATTACCAACTCTTGTTTTCCCTTCGGAAAATTGGGATTCTGAAACAGACAAAAGTTTTAAGTCGCCGTAGGTACAACAATTGGTTACAACACGTTTTTCGGGTCCGATACCCGGTTGCCCCCATCCAACAAATGACCGATACCAGCATCCGCCGATACTCGAACGAGCGCGAAACGGAGACAGAGAAGACGGACGAAGAGGAGTCGGAGACGCTCGTCTGTCCGGAGTGTAGCGGCGCGTTACTCTCCGACAGCGAGCGCGGTGAAACGGTGTGTGAAGACTGTGGACTGGTTGTCGAGGAAGACGAGATCGACCCCGGCCCCGAGTGGCGCGCGTTCGATTCGAAGGAAAAAGACGAGAAATCCCGCGTCGGCGCGCCGACGACGAACATGATGCACGACAAGGGCCTGTCGACCAACATCGGCTGGCAGGACAAGGACGCCTACGGCAACTCCCTGTCTTCGCGCCAGCGCGAGAAGATGCAGCGACTGCGCACCTGGAACGAGCGCTTTCGAACTCGGGACTCCAAGGAGCGCAACCTCAAGCAGGCGCTGGGCGAAATCGACCGCATGGCCTCCGCCCTCGGACTGCCGGAGAACGTCCGCGAGACGGCCAGCGTCATCTACCGCCGCGCACTCGATGAAGACCTCCTTCCGGGCCGCTCCATCGAAGGCGTTTCGACAGCGTCGCTGTATGCCGCCGCGCGACAGGCCGGCACGCCGCGGTCGCTTGATGAGATTGCGGGCGTCTCCCGGGTCGAGAAAGACGAGATCGCTCGCACCTACCGCTACGTCGTCCGTGAACTCAGCCTCGAAATCCAGCCGGCCGACCCCGAGAGCTACGTCCCGCGGTTCGCGTCGGATCTAGACCTCTCCGAAGAAGTCGAGCGGCGCGCTCGCCAGCTCCTCCAGAACGCAAAACAGGAGGGCGTCCACTCCGGGAAGTCGCCGGTCGGCCTCGCTGCCGCCGCGGTGTACGCTGCCTCGCTGCTCACCAACGAGAAGGTGACCCAGAGCCAGGTCAGCGAAGTCGCGAACATCTCCGAGGTCACCATCCGCAACCGCTACCACGAACTGCTGGAAGCGGAAGACAACATCCACCCCTGACCGATATCGTAACCGAAACAACCGACTGTCCCGTCCCGTCGGTATGGAAACGACGCGTCATTTTGTCGCGACTGTCTACGTCGTCAGCGACGGTGCCGTCGCGCTGCACGAACACAGCAAGCTCGACATGTGGCTGCCCGCCGGCGGCCACATCGACCGCGACGAACTCCCCCACGAGGCCGCCCTGCGCGAAACGCGCGAGGAACTGGGCCTCGACGTAGAGCTGATCGCACCACAGCAGGACATCGAGAGCGAGACGGTCCGCTCCATCCCGCAGCCACAGCATTTCCTGCTCGAAGACATCAACGTCAACGCTGAGGGCGAGGTCGGCCACCAGCACATCGACTTCATCTTCTACGGTCGCGCGGACGGCCGCGACATCACGCCGGGGCCGGGCGAACAGCCGGCTGACGACTGGGAATGGTTCTCCGTTGCCGATCTGCAGGACCGGCGCGAAGAACTCCCGGCAGATGTCGTCGAGGTCGGTCAGCAGGCAATCAAATCGGTTCGCGAGGCGTAGACGCGGCTCACTCGATGAGCGACTCGACGTACTGCGTGACGTGGTCGTCCATCCGGCGTTTGTAGCCGGCCTGCCGGGCCAGACGGTCGAGTTCCCGAGCGGCGAGCGAGCCGTACTGGGCGGCCTTCTTGTCCCGGCTGGCGATTTCGTCCGGGAGCGATTCGCGGGCCGCCGCCCGGAGCGCGACCTTCCGCGTCTCGCCGTCGACGAGCAGGTCGCCATCCAGACGCAGGGCAGCATCGACAACGCGGTCGTGTAACAGCGGCGTCACTGGCTCGACGCCCGCGGCCCGCAGTGTGAGGACGTCCCGTTCAAGCTGGTCTGGGAGCGAAGCAATGACCTCGCGCTGTGCCCCGCGAACGGTGTCGGCCTCGACGCGGGGGTCCTCGGGCGCCTTGGCGACTTTCGCGTATCCGCCGAACAGCTCGTCGGCCCCCTGGCCGAGCGCCAGCCGGTCGAAGCCGTCGGCGGCGACGCGTTCGGCGGCGAGGGACAGCGGGAGCGATATCTGTACGTCCATGGCGTTGACCCGCCCCGTCGCGCGGGCGATCTCGGGAACGGCCCGTTCGATAGCGTCGTGTGTGAGTTCGACGACGCGGACCTCGGTTCCTAGCAGGTCAGCGGCCGACCGCGCCGCCTCAACGTCGTGGCTGTCGGGGAAGCCGGCGACGTACAGCGGCGCGTCAAGCCGTGCTGCAAGTAGCGCTGAGTCCACACCGCCGGAGAACGCGATGGCGAGGCCGTCGGTGTCGACGGCGTCGACGCTCTTCTCGACGGCATTACGGACCTGCTCGATGGCTATCTCGCGGTCGGCAAACGGCTCCGGCGACGGCAGAGTCCAGTGGCGTCGGGACCCACTCTCGTCCCGAACGTGGCCGGCGGGGAACGAATTAGGGTTTGTGAGGTCTGTCGGGTCGTGGCTCCACTGCCCGGGGGCACGTCGCCCCTCGTCAGAGACGGCGCGCTCCACGAACAGCGGATACCGCCCGAGTACGTCGCGGACGAGCACTCCGTCCAGTTCCCCCGCGAAGCCGCCGGTTCCGGGAAGCGCGTCGCCGCGTTCGAGGGCACCGGCGACAGCGTCTGTATCGGCTCCCTGCATCACTGTAGGAGCTCCGCGATGCCGTTCTTGACGCGTCGCTTCGCACCGCCAGCGGCCTGCCGGAAGCTAATCCGCCACGGCGTCCGCTTGCCCTCGACGGTCGTCTTGCCATCTCGAATCGCGTCGAGAATTGCTTCGACCGTTCGCTCGTCCGTGCCGACGTTGGTGACTGCCTGCCCGACCATCTCCGCGATGTGGGCATCGCTCCCGGCGGTCATCGGCAGTCCCTCCCGACGGGCGAACCGCTCGGCCTGCCGGTTCGACCGCCCGGTCAACAGCCGCGAGTTGTACACCTCGATGGCGTCGGCCGTGGCGAGTTCGGCCTTCGAGATGTGCTCTAAGACGCCGTGACGAGACTCCTGAAACGGATGCGGGACGACCGCGAGTCCGCCCTGATTGCGGATGCGGTCGAGCGTCTCGTCGAACGGGAGGTGCGGTGGAATCGCCTCCTGAATCCCCAGAGCGAGCACGTGTCCGGCAGCACACGTGACTTCCATCCCTGGAATTCCGACGAGGCCGTACTCCGGGGCGAGTTCGGCCGCCCGGAGGCTGGCATCGATTTCGTCGTGGTCAGTCACGGCCAGCGCGTCCAGTCCGACACCGCTGGCTTGCTCTAAGAGGAGCTCGACCGGGTCACGGCCGTCGTACGACAGCGACGAATGCGCGTGTAGCTCAACCGACTGCACAGGTGTCGATAACGGGGGGCAGGGCAAAAACGCCCCGGTCCGCCCCAGTGCTCACAGAGAACAAACCGGCCGCCGTGTCCATGGCGGCCGAATGCCCGAAGGAACGCCCATCTGTCCCACGAGACTGAGCGTGTGTTTCCCGACGATACGACCGTCAGTCGACGGTCGCATGTGACAGTTGTCGATACGCAAGAATGAGTCGTCGCCCTCAGCTTGATGGGCGTTAAAGTGGCGTGGCCCGATTTAGTCAGCCGAACTCCCGCCGGCTACCGAGTTCCCACCGGTGTCGAACGGCAGCGGGCCGTGTACCTCGGCGTCATCCAGGTAGCACTGCGGGTCCGGGGCGAACAGGTCGTCCTCGACGGTGAGCGCCCGCAGCCGAGAGGCACCGCGGCAGACCCCGGCATAGCGGCAGTCAGCACACTTTCCCGTGAGATGGTCCTCGCGATTCCGGAGCGCCCGCAGCAGTGGATTCGACTCGTCTTCCCAGATAGCGCCAAAGGAGCGGTCGCGGACGTTTCCCAGTGAGTACCCCTGCCAGAACTGCGTGAGGTGGACGTTGCCCTGATAATCCACGTCGGCGACGCGCTCGCCGGTCGGGTCCCCGCCGTTGACCCGCAGGTACTCGTACACTCGCTGGGCCTGCGCGTCGCTCATGTGCTCGCGGGCGTACTCGACGAGGTACGCCGCGTCGGCGTAGTTCCCGACCAGTAGCGTCTCGATTTCCTCCCCGCGGTCGTGGTACTCGCGGGTCATGTCACAGACCCGCTTGACCGCCTGTCGGCGGTCCTCGGGTGTGAGGTCGGCGTCGACGATTTCGGTCCCGCGGCCGCCATAATCCAGATGGTAGAAACAGAAACGGTCCACGCCCACGTCGGTCAGTAGGTCGACGACACCCTCCAGGTCCGCGGCGTTGCGCTCGGTTATCGTGTACCGGAGTCCAGTCTTCAGCCCCGCGTCGAGGCAGTTCTCGATACCCTGAACCGCGCCCTCGAACGCGCCGTCGACCCCGCGGAAGTCGTCGTTTCGCTCCGGCAGGCCGTCGACGGAGACGCCGGCGTATTTGAGTCCGGCGTCTTTCAGCGACCGGGCGCGCTCCTCAGTGATGAGCGTCCCGTTGGTCGAGAGCACCGGTCGGACGCCGACCTCGTTCGCGTAGGCGACCAGCTCTTCGAGGTCGTTGCGGACGAGCGGCTCGCCGCCGGAAAACAGCACTACCGGCGCGCCGTAGTCGGCCAGGTCATCCAGCAGCGCTTTGCCTTCCGCGGTCGAGAGCTCCCCGTCGGCGATTTCGGTGTCGGCAGCGGCGTAACAGTGGTCACAGTAGAGGTTGCACTGCTTGGTGACGTTCCAGACGACGACCGGCCGGCGCTGCTTCTCGTCGCGGATCTGGCGTTTGGTCGACTCGTCGGCGGCGTCGTACCGGAGGCCGTCCCCCTCGGCGTCGAGGTCACAGAGCAGTTTCGAGACCGAAATCATCGGTTCTCCCCCCGGAGCGTCTCCGACTCCATCTCGTCGACACTCATGGTGGCGTCCTCGCCCGTTTGCCCTGCTCCGAGCGTCACATCGGCCGTCTGATAGCGGTGCGTCTCGTCGGCGGGGCACAACCACAGTGTGACGGCAGTCCGCGCGAACAGTGACGCTGCCTGCTCCCTGGCAATGTCGGCGGACGGCGCGCTGACGCTTCCGACGTGCGTGAGCGAGTCCGCCGTGTCCTCGCGGACGAACACCTCCCACTCGCGACTCGTTGCGCCGCGCGGGGCGTCTACCTCGTGGTCGAACTCTTCCATACCCCTCTGTTAGACTCCCCAAGAAAAACGGGACTAGCGTGTTCTCAGCTACTGGGAACTACCCGGTCGCAACCTCCTGACGAGGCTCTGAAACGGCGTCGGCGACACCGGCGCTGCGTCACGAAGCGGACCGGTGTTGTGAACGCTCACTCATACGGCTTAGTGTAGCAATGTACCGGTGCCCGCCGACACCGGCGCCGGCGTAATATAAAAAACCCACCCTAGTCCGTACCAGAGCTCTGTGCGTCGCGGAGCGCCTGTGTGTCCACGTCCTGTCGGACACGCAGTGTGCTCTCGCCCACCTGCTCAACGGTCGGGTCGTCGAAGACCGGCCAGTACGACAGGCGAAACGTTTCGCGTTCAGCCGACTCCGCGGCGCCTCGATAGACGGCTTCGACGGCTGAACGCTGGACGGACGCATCACCGGCAAACGAGAGGGTGACCTGCATCCGCGCGGTGTCGTACGATTGCTCGCTGCGGTTCGGGAAGGTCGTGCTCGCGAGCGCGCCGTAGAGATTGCCGTCCACGCCCTCAAAACCGCCCGGGTCCGGCGACGGGAACAACACGCCCTGTGCGTCGGCGGCGACGTAGGCGTCGTAAAACAGCGGCCGGGTCTCAGGGCTTGCCCCCGACCACGACGGCTCGTCACCAGTCCTGGTGTCGAGAAGCGCTGCCGTGAGGTCATCATCCTGATCGCCGCTAAACCGAACGTAGACGCTCCATTCGTTGCCGCCGATGTACGTGAGCCGTCGCCCGCCCTGCTCGTCGGTCTGGCGATACACACGGTAGCCGTCGACGCTCGAGTCCTCGGTCATGCCCTGGGCCTCGAACGATTCGAGCAGAGACTGGGTCGGCCCTCGGGCGACGACAGCGACTTCGAGCGCCTCAGTGCGGTACGTCATCGCCATCGGGACGCTGTTCTCTGTCCGTGCGTCGCTTGCCGCGTCAGCGATGAGTTCGTTCCCCGCCGACGCGTCGAGTCGAGCGAATCGCAGGTCCGAGACGCTCACAGTCTGATAGCCGACCTTCTGGGGGTTCGAGTACGGGAGCGTCCACAGCGGGGGGAGCCAGCGCCGGAACTGGTACTCCGCCGGAATCCGTTCCACTGTCCGCTCGGGCGTCGGCGTTTCGGTGTCAGGTGGGGTTGCCGTTTCGCTGCTGAACAGGTCGCCGGACGAACAGCCGGCGACTGGAATCGAAATCGCAGATCCGAGCAATGCGAGCGTCTTCCGGCGCGTCTGGTTTCGACTCACGATTTGGGAGCCCTGTTCGGATGTTTTTCCACCGAACCAATGAGCGTTGTGCAATTGCGGTGTTCGCACCGCCGGACGGTGGCGGGACGACACTGTGGGCCACCGCGTCAACAAGTCCGCCGACCGACCTATTTTTGATTCCCGGGACAAACTACAGACCGATGGCGGACCGCCCTGCTACCGTCGACGACCGAGACACACGGGCCACAGCGGGGGTCGGCGGCGCAGGACTGGCCATCTGTCTCGCTGTCGGCATCGGGTACCTGTTCCTGGATGGTCGAGTCGCGACGCTCCGCACCGTCCACGTCTGGGTCGGGACCGCGTGGACAGCGCTTGTGCTCGCCTACGGCTTCGGCGTTGCGCCGTTGTTGCGGGAGCGCGAGACATCAGCGGCTTACGCGATAGTGCGGCGGCTCGTGCCGGCGACGGTTGTCCTGTTGCCCACGCTTGCCATCGTGACGATTACCGCCGGCATCACGATGGCGCTGACGTACGAAATCGTGTGGCCGATGACCACGCTCATCCAGACTGTGCTCGGTGTCGCAGTCGCCATCGCGGCTATCGCACTGCTTGGCGTGTTGCCGACAGATATTCTTGCCTACCGCGAACTCCGCAGCGCGAACCCCGACCCGGAGCGCGTCGTCTCTCTTGGCACCCGTACTGCGACATTACTCACCGTTCAGGGGGCGCTGCAGGTGATGATGCTGTTCCTGATGCTCCGTGTTGCCGCGATGGCCGGGTGATCACCGGCGACAGTCCTGCGTCAGAGCGCCGAGAGCAAGACGCGGTCCAGCTGGAACAGCAGCGCGACACCACTCAGTAACAGGAGGTACCCGGCGAGTCGACGGACTGTTTCGGTCTGTTCGACACCCGGGAGCGCGCCGCTGACTCGCCTGCCGGCGACCTTGCTGCCGTAGGCGACACCGAGCATCGGGAGACCGAACCCGACGCCGTAGCTGAACAACAGCAGACCACTCTGTGAGACATCCCCCGTCGTTCCCGCGTACGCCAACACAGCGCCAAGAACTGGGCCGACGCACGGCAGCCAGAGGATACCGATAACGAGTCCGAGGGTGAACCCGGCCGCAAGCGGATGGGCCGCGCTTGAGAGAAAGCCGATGCCGTCGACCCGCCCTGAGACTTTGGACGCGGTCGTCGCATACGCTTCGTGGAGGTCGTCATCGGCCATGACCGCGCCGAAGGCGATGATGACAAGAAACGCTGGAGCCCGGAGCGAGTCGGACGTGAGCGTTCCCAGATAGCCCGTCAACAGGCCGACAAGCGTGAACGAAACGACGCTCCCGCCGACAATCGCGAGCGGTTTCAGCCGATGTCCCACGCTCCCCGACAGGAGTGGCGGAAGCACCGGCAGACAGCACGGCGTAAAGACAGTGACGGCACCGGCGGCGAACGACGCGAGAAACGAAACCGCTGCCATACCCGTACTTGGATTACAAAAGGTAAAAACATCTGCTGTCCGTCTCTCCAGTGATGGCTTTCCTCTCGCTGTCTTCAGTCTCGAAGTATTTCGGCCCACAGGTCGGTGTTGAGGGGATTACTGTCGACGTGAGCCGCGGCGAGACGGTGCTTCTGTTCGGGCACAACGGCTCAGGCAAGACCACGTTACTCAGACTCATAGCGACGCTGACCCGACCGAGCGAGGGGACGATTTCCCTGCAGGACACCGAGTTCTCCCGCGACCGGCCGACACAGCGCGGGGACATCGGGTTCGTCGCCCACGAGACGTACCTGTATGAACAGCTAACTGCGCTGGAGAACCTTCGCCTGCACGCCCGGCTACACGGGGTAGAGCTGAGCCGGTGTGAGTCCCAACTCGACGCAGTCGGGCTCACCGACCGCGGGAGCGACCCGGTGAGCGAGTTCTCCCACGGGATGGCAAAGCGGCTCGCGCTCGCCCGGGCGACGCTGCACGACCCCGCGCTGTTGTTGCTTGACGAGCCCTTCACCGGGCTCGACGAGGAGTCACTGCTGCGGGTGACAGACCAGCTCCGGGAACTCACGGAGACGACAATCGTCTTTGCGACACACGCTATCGACCGGGGGTTCGACTACGCCGACCGCGTGCTCGTGCTCGACGGCGGACAGCTCACCCGCGACATCGACACGGCCCAGTGTCCCGGACCGGACGCGATCAAACAGGACTACGTGAACGCGCCGGGACAGCTATGATTCGCCAGTATCTGCGCGCCGTTCGGGCTATCGCGGCGAAAGATCTGCTGCTCGAAGCACGGGGCAAGCGCCGGGCCAACGGTGCGGCGGTGCTGGCGCTGCTGATAGTCGTCATCTTCTCGTTCGTGTTCGTCCGCCGCGTGGACGAACAAGCAGTTATCGCCCGTGGCGGCCTGTGGATAGCGCTCGTCTTCGCCACGACGCTCGCGCTCTCCCGGGGCATCGCTGTCGAAGACGCCAACGCCGCGATCGAGGGGCTGATGCTCGCCCCTGTTGACCGGTCGGCTATCTACCTGGGCAAAGTCTGTAGCTCGACAGTGTTCGTGACGGCCATCGGGTGGGTTACTCTCGTTGCAGTCACGGTCTTTCTCGGCGCGCCGTTCGAACCCGCCTTGCTCGTCCAGCTTGCGGTCGTGTTCCCGCTCGCGGCTATCGGGTTCAGCGCCGCCGGCGTGTTGCTGACAGCGCTGACGCTGAACTCACAGGTCAACGAATCACTCCTGCCGGTGTTGCTCGTCCCGCTCGTCGTCCCGGTTATCCTCGCGGGTATCGAACTCACCGGCCTCGCCGGCGGGCCGTTCTGGCTGTCGGAGTGGTTCCGTATCCTCCTCGTGTACGACGGGACCGTCATCGTCACTGGGTGGGTGAGCTTCGAGTTCGTTATCGAGGCCTGACCGAGCGCTGCCACGCGACGGCTCACACTGTTGGCTGTACGGGCGTGGAAACGCTCGGCACACTGAGATGCCGATTGCTGCCGTGACGGTACAGCCGACAGTATCAGTCACGCGGGCCAGCGTTGCGGCCACCGGCAGCGCCCGACGCCGGGTCGAACATGAACACCAGCCCCATCCCGAGCAACATTACGGCGACGCCGAGCCATATCTGGTTGGCCAGCGGGTAGCGACTGATTTCGATGGAGAGCCCACCCGCGGTTCGGGTCCCGACGACGTACGTGTCACCGGTGATGCCGCGTTCGATGAGCGGGTCGTTCGTCTGCATATCGCGGCCGCGGTACGACTGTTCGCTGACAGTGCCATCGGCGACCAGCGTGTCGTCACGGTACAGTTGGACGTCGAACCGATGGTCGACGACTCGCGGCGAGTACACCTCCGTCGGTGGGTCCGACGCCGATCCGAAGTTGTCACCGTTGGTGTAGACGAGCGCGTCGATGTTCTCCGAGCGGGGATCAGAGAGGGTCCCGCGGGCGACGACTACCGAGCCCTCTTCGAACTGTACCGTCCCGCTGTCGGCACCGACCCACACGCGGGACCCGTTGAGCTGTGCGATGGTCGTGTCCTCGAAGCGCTGGATCGCGGTTACCTCCCCTTTCACGAGGACCGTCGACGCCGACGTATCGACAGACCCGGCCTCTGCCGGCGTCATTGCCGCCTCGGCCATCGTCGGTGTGTTCTCCGGCGAATAGTCCGTCACTTCGACCGTGTACGGCGACCCCTCGACGTCGCGAACGATTCGCTCGCCGGGGTCGTCCAGTTCGGTCGCGCCGACGAGACCGACCGAGGCCGTCGTCGAGAAGACGTAGACAAACGAGACAGAGACGATGAGCAGCGCCGCGCCGACGTGGATGAGCACGATACCGGTCTCGTTCAGCTTCGCGTGCCGCCCGGTCAGCCGGCGGACTCGTTTCACGTAACGGATGATCCACGCGCCCGCGAAGTAGACGGCGGGGGGAAGCACCGTAACCACGCTGAGGCTCCCGATAGCGCGGTAGTACGCCGGGTCGAACGGCTCGGTCGAGGCCAGTTGCCACTCCGGCCGTGCCAGCACGACGCCGGCGACGAGGGACGCGACCAGAACTGCGGCGGCCGTCCCGACTGTCGTTCGGGTGCTGAAGCGCTCTTGCTGTGCGTACATCCCTCCCGCCAGGAGCATTCCGACGACGACCGGGAAGCTCCAGAGGTTGTAGTACCGCGCGTCGACGCTGACCTCGACGCCCGACGCGAGGCTGCGAACCACGGGGAAGGTGAGCCCCCAGAGTGAGACGAAGGCCAGCAGGATGAACCCCAGCACAGCGGCGTGATAGATCGTCGCCCGATCGAGCAGTCCCGCCTCTTCGGCGTCACTTTGCTCGGTCCGGAACCAGTGGACGAACGCAGGCCCAACCGCGAGCGTCGTTGTCGTTCCAAGCAGGAACAGGACGCCGCTCCCGATGCCACCGCCGGCGAACGAGTGAACACTCCGAAAGACGCCGCTCCGGACGACGGTCGTCGCGTAGATGGCGAGCGGAAGCAACACCGCCGTAGCGGCGGGCGCAAGCACTGCGTACCGGCCGGAGCGCCGGTACTGGTTGAGCGTATGCAACACGGCGGTCAGTCCGAGCCACGGGATGAGGACTGACGTTTCGACTGGGTCCCACGACCAGAAGCCGCCCCAGCCCAGTACCCGATACGCCCAGATCCCGCCAAGCGTAATCGCGGCGGTCAGCAGGAACCACGACCCCCGGAGCCAGCGCGTCATGCTGCCCAGCCAGTTGTCGAACACGCTCTCGGTTCCCCGGAGTTTGGCGACGAAGTGGGTTACCCCGACAGTGAAGGGGACCACCATGAGCGCGTACGCCGAGAACGTTATCGGCGGGTGGATGGCCATGAACGGGTCGACAAGCAGCGGGTTCAGCCCGCTCCCGTCCTGTGGAATCCCGTTCGCTGCGACAGACGGGTACGCTGTAGACAGGGGCGTAAACGGGCTGTCGTTGACGAGCATCCAGGCGAACACGGTGACAACACCCATCCCGAGGGACTGCGAGAGGCGCGCGCCGCGCGTGCTGTACCGGTCCAACAGCAGTGTCGTCGTGACGACAACAGCCGTGAGCATTGCCCACAGCAGTATCGACCCCGCGTTGGACGCGTACACGCCCGTAACCTTGTACAGCGTCGGGAGGTAGTTCGCGGTGTTGTCCCAGACGTACGCGTTGGTGTAATCCTCACTGAGGAACTGCGAAGTCAGATACAGTAGTGCGATGACAAACGACCCCGTCGCAACGCCTGCGGCACCCTGACTGACGCGGCGGAACGACTGGTCGCCGGTCGCGTACTCGTACCCGAGCAACACCGTTGCGAGCACGCTCCCGAACAGGCCGATCGCCAGCAGCCAGGTTCCGACCGCGAGACCGAACACGACCGTCGTCATGTCGCCTCCTCGGACCCCTTCTCAAGCGTCGCGAGCAGTTCGTCCCGCCCGATGTATCCCTCGACGCTCTCGACGGTTTCGCCCTCCGGCGTCATGATGCGGTGCTGTGGCGGATACGTCGCCTGATGCTGGCGGGCGAGCGTCGCCCCATCGCCCGGGTCATCGACGTTTACCGCGAGTAGGACGTATTCGTCCATCGCGGCACGGACGGTTTCGTTCCGATAGTGGTTCTTGTCGTACCGCTCGCAGTACGTACACCACGTGGCCCAGTAGTAGACCAGAACCGGTTTATCCTGTGACTGGGCCGCATCGAACGCAGTGCCGGGATCTGTCTCCCACTCTATGCCTCCTTGATACGTGTGCGCGTCGTCCCGGATCACCGGTGCGGCGTTCATCGAATAGTGGCCCACCCCGAGGACCACCAGAAAGAACGCGATGGTGATCGTTTTACGAGCGTTCATTTGGTGACTGTAATAAAAGAAGTGATGCCAGAAAGGCTATCGGTTCCTGTTACCGCTTGCGCTGTGCGTACGCCACAGCGAGGAGCGCGATGAGTAACGCGGCGGCCATCATGAACGCGGCGGCACTGGTCGGGGACCCCCCATCACTACCACCGCCGCTAACCCCCGCCTGCTGGGGTTCGGCAGTCTGCTGTGATGCGGCCGTTTCTGCGGGGGTTCCGACCGATTCAGTGTCGTCACCGCTGTCCGGTGCGGACGCGTCACCCGCGTCTGCGGGGAGCATCGGTTCGCCGCCGCTCCGGGATGGGATACGCGGCATCTGCTGGTCCGGATACTCACCGGTGAGACTGGTCATGAACGCGGTGACGTTCTCTGCTTGCTGGTCGGAGATGTTCTGGCCGACCTGACAGGACGCCATTACCTTCGTCGCGTTCTCCAGCGTCCGGACCTGCCCGTTGTGGAAGTACGGCGCTGTGTGCTCGACGTTCCGGAGCGTCGGCACTTTGAACATGTGTTCGTCACTGCTGTCGCCGGTCACGTCAGCGCGTCCGGCGTCGGCATACAGGTTGTACTGGTCGATGTACTGGTCACACTGCGGGTTCGTGCCCTGGTAGACGCCCAGTTGCTGGTAGTATCCGTTCCCGTCCTCCTGCTGCCACTGTGGACCGTTGAACGCGGGACCGGAGTGACAGCCCTGACAGCCCAGTTCCTTGAACGTCTCCATGCCGTTGAGCTGTCGTTCGGTCAGGGCGTCCTCGTCACCTCTGACGTACCGGTCGTACGAGCTGTTCGGGGTGATGAGCGTCCGCTCGTAGGCGGCGATAGCGTCGACGGTGTTGTTGAGCGTGACCGGGTCCTCACCGCCGTAGACCTCCTCGTACATCTCGACGTAGCCCTCGTTGTTGCGGATCTTCTCCATCGCTGCCTCGGAGGTCGGCATTCCCATCTCGACGCCCGCGGTGATGGGACCTTTCGCCTGCTCTTCGAGCGAGTCGGCGCGGCCGTCCCAGAACTGCGTGCTCATGAACACGGCGTTCCACACCGTCGGCGAATTCCGCGGTCCCGTCTGGCCGTGGACACCACGACCGACAGTTCGGCTCCCGTCACCACCTTCCATCACGTTGTGGCAGGTGTTACAGGAGATAGAGCCGGTGTCCGAGAGGCGAGGGTCGAAGAACAGTTTCTTTCCGAGTTCGATCTTCGCCTCCGTGTCACCGGGCTCCCGAACGTCCTCGTAAGACGGCAGCGGCTGACTGGTCGGTGGTTCGACGGGCAGATCGGACGTCTCGTTGCTACTCTGATTACTCGTCTGTGCGGTCTGTTGCGCTGTCTCGTCAAGCGTGTCGCTCACTGCTGCAGTTGACGGGCCCCCATCCACAGCACCAACGGTGCTTACAATCGGTCCGCCGACCAACAGCAACGACATGCCAACAACGAAGACGGCGCGAGCCAACGGCTGTCGCGACATATTCGCACATGTTCCTGACCCCTATTAAAATGGAGCGGTAAATATGCAGGGAAGGTCGCGCTAGAGCGGTCGACCGCAGTCTCTTGATTACCGGCCTGCAATCCGTTGAGAATCCGCACAACAGTTTTTTGTATGGCCTCAAGAACTGAGCGTATGAACGTATTGTCACGGCTCGAAACCCGCGGGATTCCGTCTCTCCGCGCGCTGTTTCGGTCGAGTATTATCAAGTACTTGACGCTCCTGGCCGGGGTAGCATCGCTGGGGAGCGTCTTCGGCATGGCGTCAGATTCGATGTACGGCGTAAGCAATCAGATCAATCTGATCGCGTACTGGCACATCGGGCTGGCGACGGCCGCGGCGGTCGCACTCACAGTGACATTCCTCGGCTGTGCTCTCTACCTGGCGACCGAGACACCGTTCTGGGAGTTCCTCGCCCACTCGTCGGGCGAAGTCGGGTTCCTGATGGTCACGCTGACGCTGGTGACTGGGAGCGTCTGGGGGAAAGTCATCTGGAACAGCTGGTGGGAGTGGACCGACATCCGCCTCGTGACGTTCCTCGTCATCTGGTTCATCTACGCGGGCTATCTGCTTATTTACTCCGCGGGCGGGGACTCGGCCTCGCTCAAACGCATCACGTCGGTGTACGGTATCGTCGGGTTCGTGACTGTGCCGCTGTCGTATCTGTCCACACGGCTCTGGACGCCCACGTTCCATCGACCGACGACCGGGAACCCGGACACGGACGCGACGATTACGGTCCCGGCGCTGCTCCTGTCTATCGCGGCACTCCTGCTTATTTATCTTTATTTCGTCGGGTCCCGGGTGCAGCTGCGGGAACTCAAGCGTCGCGTCAACTACGCTCGCCGCGACCGAACGCTCGATGACCACGCGATGGGACCGGGCCAGGGAGGTGAGTGAACATGGAACCCCTCCTTCTGGTCGGCTACAGCGCGGTCTTTCTGGCGCTCATCATGTACGTCGGTTACCTCCGTAACCAGGTGACGGCACTCGAAGAACAGGTCTCAGAACTTGTCGATCAGTAACGCCATTTCTGCCCTAATCGGCTAAACAGGCTATTTTACAACTGGACGTTCAGGTCGAGCCGACTCCAGCCAGTCGCGCCGTCCGGGAGCGGGTCTGAGCGCACGCGCGTCTGTTCGGTCCCGGTCCCGTCGATTGCTTTCGCTACGATAGTGTAGTTGGAGCGGTCGGGCTGCCACTCGTACTTCCATTGGCGCCAGGTGTCCGGGTCCGGTAGTCGGTCCGATAGCGTCGCCGTGTCCCACGTTTCGCCGCCATCAAGCGAGACAAGCACCGCCCGTATCCCATCTGTCCCGGCGTAAGCGTGCCCGCCGAGCTGGACCCGCCCGTCGGAGAGTCGGTTGCTCGTTTTGATTTTGACGACCGTATTGACCGTTCCCATGCCGTTCCAGCCCCGTTCTTCCCAGTAGCCGCTCTCCGACTGGTCGACGATCTCGATTTCCTCGATCCACTTCACGTTGAGCTTGCCCCACCGGTTGGGAATCAGCGCCCGGACCGGAAACCCGTGCTGACGGGGGAGCTGTCGCTCGTTCATCCCGTAGGCCAGCATCGCATCCGAAAGCATCGACACCGGCATCGAGTAGTAGTAGTCGTCGGTCGCGCGGAAGACGGCGTGGCTCCCATTGACGCCAGCTTCAGACAGGACATCCATCAGCGAACAGCCCGTCCAGAGGGCGGTCCCGATCTGGTCGCCGTCGACCGGATCCCCCAGACAGCGCAGCGTTTTGAACCGGTACATCGTCTCCCGCTGTCGCAGCTCCTCGTAAGTGAACTCCCGTTCCGTCTCGACGTTGCCGGTGACAGAGAGCGCCCAGCTATCAGCCTCGACAGCCGGCGGCCGGGGATTGATATCGACGGTGAAAAACGAGTCCGTCGTGTCGATTAGTCCGGTCATACCCTCGATATCGAACGAGCGGTCCGCCGCTGTGCCGAGGCGCTGGTCGACCGGATCGGACCCCTCCTCGCTCGCGGACGACGATGTGGACAGGTCGTCTGTCTGGGACCCGCTGCCCTGTACGAATCCGACGGCGTGGGCGACGACGTTGTAGGCGCCGAGCCCGGCGAGGGTCTTGACGAACGCACGTCTGTCCGCGGGAGTCGCTAGCTGCTCGGCGTCGTCGGTCGAGCGCGCGATTGCCAGTCCGGTACCGATAGTCCCGGCGGCGGCAGGCAACACCGCGGCCAGCGGCGACCAGACGGTCGCGGCGACGAACATCCAGACAGCAAGCAGCGATAGCACCATTCCGCCGACGTTCGGTGCCGCCTCAACGAGTTGCTCACCCGCCCGGAAGCCGGCGTAGCTGACCGCACCGGTGACGCCGGCCAGCGCGATGCCGAACACGAGGAGGGCAAGCGAAAACGACAGGTCGCCAAAGTTCCAGATGATCGAGGCGACGAGTGAACTCGGGAGGATATCCAGCGCGGTTCGGCTGGCCGCGATGAGAACGAACTCCCGAGTTGTCCCGTACACTGCGAAGGAGGTCCCCACAACCGAGACCCCGCTGGCGAAGACAGTGATTGCACGGCGAGACCGGCCCTGAAAAATCCCTGACGTCTCACTCATGAATCGAACCGTGATTATACCGGCCGTGCCCCGACCGCTTGTTCACTGTTTGTCCCATCGTCGCTCGATACGTTTCCGTGCGCAGTCACGTTCTCGTGGCCCGTGACGTTCGCGTGGGTCCCGTTCATCGACTCGTATTTCGTGGAGTCATAGTCAGTTGAGTTGTTGTGGTCCGATGGATGTTCTCCTTCGTGTGCGCGAATAGACAGGGACTCCGCCTCGACCACGCTTCCGTTGTAGTACCCCTTCGCGACGACTGTCCGGCCGACAGACATCGTCTCCGGCATCGGACCGTCATAGACCACGGGAACCGACGCGTTCGCGTCCGTGACGTTGAACGACAGGCGCTCGTTCGTCTGTTCGATGTCGATCGCGATTCCTTCGAGGTTTACCCTGTCTCCGGCGTATTCGTCTGTATCCGCTATTTTCGTTGGCGTCGTAAACTCGGCAGCACCACCCATGGTGGTGACAGCCATCGCCCCGAACAGTACCGGGATTAACACACCGCCGACGAGGAGTCGTGTCTTCGTTTGCATAGATATTCGTACGATAGTGTGGCATCACAGCCGGACTGGTCGGTCACAGCCCAGTTCGTGTATTCGTGTGGGCACGTGATGGCTACAGGAGTTTGTAACTACCGAACGCGTACGCACCCTTGTTCGGAAATGGGAACACGGGTCATTTCAGTAATCCAGCCCGTTATCAGCTTCTGGGAACACGCATCGTTGTTATTTCCCCGAACATATTCATCTCCACGTGACCGAGATGGTCGCGTGACGCGCCGTGCAGAACGTAACTCGACACCCATGACTGAGACAGAGGACCTTGACAGACGTCGGTTTATCGCGAGTATCGGCACAGTAGTCGCAGGCGCATCTCTCGCGGGGTGTACTGCGCCTGGTACGACCGCAAGTGGGGGTGAGCAGTCACCAAGCGCCGAAACTGAGGCCGACGCCGGCGAAGAAACGGCTGCCGCCACCGAGACAGCGACGGAAGCGGAGACAACCGCCGCCTCGTCCGGCAGCGCAGACGTTCCCTCGTCGGTGTCGTCATACCTCAGCGACACGAGTAACTTCGACGGCAGCGTGACCGACGCGACCGATCAAGACACCGTCACGGTGGATGTCGGCGCATCGGGGAACAACGGGAACTTCGCGTACGCCCCGGCCGCAGTCGAGGTATCAACCGGGACGACAGTACAGTGGGAGTGGACCGGGGAGGGCGCCGCACACAACGTCGTGGCGGAAGACGAGACGTTCAATTCCGGATCGTCGGTGAGCGGAACGGGCGTCAAGTTCGAATACACCTTCGAGGAAACCGGGGCGTACAACTACTACTGCACGCCTCACAAGGCACTCGGAATGAAAGGCAGCGTAATCGTACGGTAGTATCACATCGGTCGTCAGACTGAAGCAGAAACCGCTCTCGAACGCCTTCTCGCGCACAGAGCCTAAATACAGAGCACTATGGCTCCTGTCCTGAGAGCATAGTAGCCAGCAGCGGAGCGTCCTGCGACCGCTGAGAGCGGCTATACTGAACAGATAGTTAATTCAATATAGCAATATCAGATTTATTGTCGGGACGAACCACTGTCCTTCGGAAGGAACGCAGTCCCTCGAATCCAGCCGAAATATACTGAGAAAAGACGAGTCGCCTCAAGTCGGCACACCGAAGCGCCGTGTTACGCTTCGTAGCCGGCGTAGTCCATCAGCTGTTTGAAGATGTCAGTGTCCATCGCCTCCTTGTAGACGACACCAGTGATCATCCCACCGGGGTAAGAGGTCCCGTTCATCGCGTGGCTGACCTTGTGACAGTGTGCAAGGTAGATGCCGGGGTCGGCGTCGGCTTCGAACTCAATCGTGTGTCGTCCGGCGGGCGGGATACTGGTGATGTCCTGGTCGTGGCGGGCGGCTTCCGGAATCTTCCCGCCGTCCTTGTGGGTAACCTGGAAGCGGTGGTTGTGGATGTGCATCGGGTGGTCCATGTACCCGTTGTTGCACAGGTGGAGCCGCACCGTATCGCCCTGCTCGACGATGATCGGCGAGCCGTCTTCGGGGTGTAGCGTCCGCGGCGCGGACTTCCCGTTGACAGTGAACGTGTCGGGTCGGCGGTTGCGGACATCGTAACTGGCGTCCATGCCTGCCATCTGGCGGTTGAGCCGTGAGTCCCACTCCTTCAGCGTCATGAAGTACTCCTTGTCGGCCGGCTCGTACCCCTTCGGGTCGACGCGGAAGATGCCGTACATCCCCATGTCGATGTGGCGATGGGTCTGGTAGTGACAGTGATAGAGATGCGTGCCCGTCACGTTCGCGGGGATAGTGTAGGTGTGCTTCTCGCCGGGGTCGATGCGGATGCCCGTCGTCGTCGGGACGCCGTCGTCCTCCCACTGCTTCTGGACGGCGTGGAAGTGGACCGTGTGCGGGCGCATGCCGTCCGTGTTGTCGAAGGTGACCTCCATGTCCTCGCCTTCAGTCGTCCGGAGAATCGGCCCTGGGACGCTCGGCTCGCCGTCGTCGGCCTTGAACGCCCACACCTGCGGCAGCTCGACGGGGCCGCCCATCGACTCGCCGGGATGGGCCTCGTGTTTGGCCGGGACAGAGGAGAGCGTCACTTCGCCACCCTGTTCGTCGACATTGACGATCTCCGGCGGCGACGTGGTCGGGAGGTCGCTGTCGGATTGTGCTGGGGTAGCACTGGCGTCGACTGACTCTTCGGTTGGAACCTCACCCGGAGCGGTACAGCCCGCAAGCGCGACCGTGCCGCCGAGGCCGGATGCTTTCACGAAGTCGCGACGAGAGATGCCCGATCCGGGTGCGCCGATCTGGTCTTCCATAAGCAATTGAGCGTAATATCCCACAGTATAAACCCTCGCAGGGAGTTCCCAGACCGACAGAAGCGTTCTCAGTCGCTGGGAACGGACGAACGGTTACAGATAAGTGCCCCATATATTGCGTGCTGTGTGGCGCAAACGTCGGCTGTATCGGGCGGTAAGCGCTCCCAAGTCGGTTACATTAAACGTCTTGGGCGGGCAGTGTCGGGCAAGGATGGTCCGGGACCCCTTCGCTGACGAGGAGACGCCGGAGTTACAGGCGGTCCTCGACGCACTCGACGACGAGGACTGTCGTGCCATTGTCAGCGTACTGGAGGAACCGTTGACGGCAAGTGAGATATCCGACCGGAGCGGCGTACCGCTATCGACAACCTATCGAAAGCTCGAACTACTGACGGAGTCCTCATTGCTGTACGAGGGCGTCGAGGTCAGATCGGACGGCCAACACGCGAGCCGCTACGCTATCGACTTCGAGGAGGTCGTCATCAGTCTCGACGAGGAACTGTCGCTCACCGTCGATATCTCACACCGCGCTCGGACGCCGGACCAACGGCTCGAAAACCTCTGGTCCGAGGTGCGAAAGGAGACATAACCATGGTACACATCCCAAGTTCACAGGTCGGCATCGTCGTCTCGAAGACACTGATCCTCATTCTTGGCGGACTGATAACGTACTACTCGTATCAGGCGTACAGCCGAACGAAAAGCCCCCAGCACAAGTGGCTCACATACGGGTTCGGGGTCGTGACCCTCGGTGCAGTTACCGGCGGCGTCATCGACATCATTGTCGGCCGGTATCTCGGGCAGCAACTGCTGCCCGTGAGCGTCTTCACGTCGAGTTCACTGACGGCCATCGGTCTGGGCATCATCCTGTACTCGCTGTACGTTCGCTAGGACGGCTTCGAGCGGCCTCGGGATAGTGTCTGCAACTTGTTTGCGCTCGGTATCGAGTGGGTCGACGACAGTTCCGTATCGTACCGAAGGACTGGTATTCTCACCGGGTGGAAACGCGACTGACGGTATATTTACGAGCACGTGTCAAATAGAGGCATGCTTGGAGCGAACGCCGTGTTGTTAATCGGGATGAAGACGGTCACGCTGTTTTGCGGTGTGATACTGACGACGCTGACCTACCGCGCGTATTGCCGTACTAAGGCCCCGGCGATGCGAGCGCTCTGTCTCGGTATCGGGTTCGTCACGCTGGGCGCAATACTCGGGGGCAGCCTGCATCAACTCATCGGCATGCCGGTCGCACAGAGCGTCACCGTCGAAGAGCTGTTCACCGCTACCGGGTTCTTCGTGCTGACTTACTCGCTGTACACGGACCAGCCGGCGACGACCGGGTGAGTTACGAGTCCTCAGCGGGCGTGGGCTCGCGTCCGGTCAGCAGTGTCGGCAGCGATTGCGGGCTGTGTTCGACGAGCACAGCGAAGAGGTTGCCCGCGAACAGGGCGGTCCCGAAGAACGCGAGCGCCCCGGCGATCAGCGCCGTGCCGTCCGGCGTCTCAAGCCACTGCGTGCTCACGAGGAGACCGTACGCGAGCGTCAGCGCCACGCCGTCCACGGCGGCGATGCGGTGGTCGTACAGGTCATCAACCATCGGCACGTCCTCGAAACCGAGCCGGTCGCTGTACCGGTGGACCCAGACGATGAACGGGACGACATGGTACAGTGTCCCGAAGACGACAAAGCCGACGCCGCCGACGAGCAACACGGTCGGCGGCTGACCGAGCAGCCCGGTGTACGCGAGCGGGTCGTTCCACCACGCGACCATCGTCAGGCCTGCCCAGAGAAACAGCGACAGCGCCGCGACGCTGTAGCGAGTCAGCATCGGCGACCACTCGACACGCGCACCGACAAGCTGTCGCGCCAGAAGCACCGCCACCACGCCGAGACCAGCAGCGACCAGAACTGCACCGATCCGGGCCAGCGCAAGCGAGTCGACCAAGCGACCGCCGGCGAGCGCGAGAACACCGAACGGATAGACGGCCGTCTCTGCCCGCTGGACCGCTGTGTCGATGCTGCCGGTGTCAGCCTGCGTGAACATCGGGGCGAGCTGGGCCAGCGCGCCCGCGACAGTCGTCAGGACCGCACCGAACACGGCGAGTGTTCCGTGGGCAAGCAAGAGCCCCTGTCGGCCGACTCCCAGAAACGGGAGGACACCGACAGCGCGGTCCATTGCCAGCACGAGTCCAGCGGCCGTCACGAGGGCGAAAAACACCAGTGCCCAGCCGAAATGGATTGCTGTCACGTCGGGCTCCGCAGCGAGCAACGTCCGACCGATGTTGTAACAGAGAGTCCAGACACCGACCAGCGCGAACGCGCCTGCGGCTGGCAACAGGGCAGGAGTCGCTGTCAGAAAGCCAGCTGCCAGGCCCGCAAATCCGACCGCAGCGAGTGGTAGCTGCATCGCAGCGAGGCGGCGCGAATGGAGTTCGACCCCACACCAGACCGGGACGAACTGTGTCAGCGCGCCCATGATGGTGAGACAGACCCACCCCGCAAGCAGGAGGTGGACCTGTGCGAGGTGGCCAGCCCGCCCCTCGACCACGCCGACGGTGACACCGACGACCAGAAACGCCAGTGCGACGACGAAATGACGCAGCGGGACTGTCATCGGCGGTGCGGCGTCTGCGTCCACGTCGGCAGGTATTCCGCTCATTATCGTCTAGTACGAGCCTGCCCCTGCTGGCAATGTGGCCGAATATGTTCGGGGAAAGGGTCGGCCTGCTCACAAGCCAATCCAAACATATGGCGTCGAACCACCAGCCCACAGAGCAAGTCGCGGCCCTGATTTCGGAAACCGATGCGCCCGATGACGCGCCGACGGAACGCCTCGACGTACAGTCGCTTGGGCCGCCAAAGCCGCTCAAGCAGACACTTGAGTTGCTTGCGGATCTGGATGATGACACCGTTCTCGTCCAGTTCAACGACCGCGCCCCACAGCATCTCTATCCGAAGCTCGAAGACAGAGGATACGACTTCGAAAGTGTTGAGACTGAGGACGCGACAGTGACGGTCATCTGGCGCAGATGAGTCGGAACACGGAGTCACCTGTCGACGTCGACGAAGCGATCGCTCGTATCAACAGCCGTGGTGCGAAGGTTCGGCGGGAGCAACTCGAACAGACGCTGTCGCAACTCCAGGATAACGGGGAACTGACAGCTGACCAACGGCTGGCGGTCGAAAAGCTGAGCGAACGGCTCGTCGAGCGACTGCTCGCTGTCCCCCGGGCGAGTCTGCAAGACTCGGCGCAGGGTGCCGACGACGAGCGGATCGAAACGGCGATCTCCCTGTTTGAGTGAACCTACTCTGAAGACGCCGCGAGGACGAGCAGCGCCTCGCTGTCCGCCGTGGCAGCGGGAGAGATGTCTTGATCACCGTCAAACCGAACGACGTCGCCGGACGAGAGCGACAGCGTCTCTTCGCCAAGCGTCAGGTCTACAGCACCTGAACGAAGGAAAAACACGATGTCCCGGCCGGGATGCTCATGAGGCGGAATCGACTCTCCCGCATCGAGCGTCAGCTGAACGGTCTTTGGCTCTCCCTTGAATAGCCTCGCCCGGCCATCCCCATCGCTGTCGAGCGTCGCTCGCTCCGTTCCGGCGGGTGAGGTCTCGCTCATTGTTTCGGAAGGTCCGCGACGTACTTTTCTGGACCGTCCCGCTCGCACTGGTAGTTCGCCGCGTCGAACGCCTCGACCTCGGCTTGCATCTCGTAGAACAGCGGCTTCGGCTCGTGGTCGTTGATGATCCGAAGCGTCTCCCCGGAGGACAGCGCCTCGAAGGAGTCATGTATCTTCGAGTGTCGTTCCGGTGGCGGTGTCTCGCGCAGGTCGAGTGTGGTTGCTGGCATCACCTCGACGTTTGCCGGGAGTCAGGGAGGGGGTTCCCCCGAACGTGTTCGGGGACAGGTCCTGATGTCTTCCGTCCGTTTGTTCCAGTATGAGCCTTCTCTCCGGCCTCCGTGGCGGTTCAGATGTTGGGTTCGATAGCTACGGGACCTTCGTTCCCGAACACAACCCGGACCCCGGCCCGTTCGTGTCTGCGGCGTCAGTACTGACCGGCCCCGACCACGCCGCTTTTCACCGACTCACCATGGCCCTGTTCGACGAGCGTGGCGTGTACGACATGACCTTCGGGTACAACCTCGCACGGCTAAACCTCGACCATCGACACCCGGACGCGGGCTTCCGCTACGGCCGTGAAACCGACGACAGCAGTGTGCTCAGAGCGGAGTTCACGCCGACGACCGAGTTCTGCCCCCAGAGCGACACGCTGACTGTCGGCGCGTTCCGCGCCTGGAACGGGCTGTCGGACCGCCACGAGTACGACCTCGTCCGCGTCCGCGTGAGCCCGGACCACCACCAGAGTACGAGTATCAACGACAAACTCCAGCAACTGGAAACACGGTACCGACAAACCGGCGAACTCCGGACTGCGGATGACGACGAAGCGTCCGAGGAGAGTGTGCCGTTTTAATTGCCGACCGTCCTCAGCGTGGCGTTCGCCGTGAACTTGTGGAGCCACAACCACTGGCATAAGCGCTCGGCTCAGACACATCGGCACAGGACTGCGGTGAGAAGCTGCCTGTCTCGACGGCTGAAAACATGGAAACCATTATATGGTCTGCTAGGCGACATATCTTAAACCGAGTTGACTGGGTGGGATATCGGTGGCTTGGTGGGACCGTGGAGGTGTCTTTCCACGGCAGCGAGCAACAACGTCTCAAAAAACGATGATAACGGCTTCCTTCCAGCGTGGCGTCGCGGCCGGCCGGAGGCGGACCTGCGATGAGTAGCGGCATCGTCCGGGATGCGGACGGGACCTACAACAAGCGGCTTCTGGGACTAACTCTTCTCGTTTTATTCGCCGTCATCGGTGCCGGTGTCGGAACCCTTGGCCTCACGGACGCCAGCGACTCGACACCCGACCAGCCCGCCGCCGAGACGACGCCTACCCCGACAGAGTCACCCCCAACGGAGACACCGGACAGAACCGAGTCCACGCCGACCGAAAGCGGCGGCAGTGGCTCACCGCCGCCGAGTGCGCTCCTGACTGAAACCCCGACACCGACTACCGACGAGGCGGACGGGACCACCACCAACGATACGAAGGCTGCATAGCCCAGTATCCACCGGGATGTCTTGCTTGATGGCGTCTCTACTTCGACGGCCGCGGCCGTGGAAGCTTTTTACGAAAACAGAAGAGTGAGATTGAACCCGGTCACGACGAGCCCGAGCACTGTCAGGAGCACCGGCGGGCCGTAGTAGAGCAGGGGGTCTTCTTCCAGCACGCCGCCCCAGATGCTCAGGCCGAGACAGCAGTAGATTACGAGGAGTTTGAGCCCGAGAAAGCCACCGCCGCCGAACGACTGAATCGCCAACCGAATCGCGGGATTTGCCTCGGTGAATGTCGGGACGAAATAGACGATGGCGATGGTAGTAACCACGTCGCCGACGCCGTAGGTCGCAAGCGCCATTGCCCACACGCTGGAAAACGACCGGACAGAGAAGGAACTCCCCTCCAGCGTCAGCCAGCCATCATCGGCGCTACCCATACTGCATCGAGATATGGCGAGCGCTCATATATACTCAGAGGGCCAGTTATCTGATTTGAAAAGGAAGTAACTCTCGTTTGATACGTCTGGTGTGCTGTGCATAACACTCCTGTGTAGCTGTCTGGCGGGCGAAATCCCCTCTCCTGAGAAAGACATACCCAGTGGCTAGTAACCGCCTGTATTCAGTTTTGAGACACCGGGAGCGAGTGCCGAATCGGTACACAGGCGCTCACCTCGGCAGTCGCCGTTCCCGTGCTGCCGGTGCTGGCGTATGTCCGCGTACGACCGGCGCGAGTGCATGGAAAGGGACTTATCTTGTGGGCGGCCACGACGAGGTAATGAGCCTGTCCGACGCGGACCACGAACTCGTGGTCGAGGAGATCGGTCGGGAGCCGACCCGGGCGGAGGCCGCTCTCTTCGAGAACCTCTGGAGCGAACACTGTGCGTATCGCTCCTCACGGCCCCTGTTGTCGGCGTTCGACTCTGAGGGCGATCAGGTTGTCATCGGCCCCGGCGACGACGCGGCCGTCGTTTCCCTGCCGACCCACGGCGACGGTGAGGAGATGTACATCACGATGGGCGTCGAGTCCCATAACCACCCATCCTACGTCGACCCGTTCGACGGGGCGGCGACGGGTGTCGGCGGCATCGTCCGCGACACGCTCTCGATGGGCGCGTATCCCATCGCGCTCGCGGACTCACTGTACTTCGGTGACTTCGACCGGGAGCACTCCCGCTATCTCTTTGAGGGCGTCGTCGAAGGCATCTCCCACTACGGGAACTGCATCGGCGTCCCGACGGTCGCCGGGAGCGTCGCCTTCCACGACGACTACGAGGGGAACCCGCTGGTGAACGTCTCCTGTATCGGCCTGCTAGAGCCCGAGCGGACAATCACCGCCGAGGCGCAGGAACCGGGCAACAAGCTCGTCCTCGTCGGCAACGCGACGGGCCGGGACGGCCTCGGCGGGGCGTCCTTCGCCAGCGAGGACCTCGCCGAGGACGCCGAAACAGAGGACCGCCCGGCGGTCCAGGTCGGCGACCCGTACTCGGAGAAACTGCTCATCGAGTGCAACGAGGCGCTACTGGACGAGGCCCTCGTCGAATCGGCCCGCGACCTCGGGGCGGCCGGCCTCGGCGGGGCGTCCTCGGAACTGGTCGCCAAGGGCGGCCTCGGCGCGCGCATCGAACTCGACCGCGTCCACGAGCGCGAGCCCAACATGAACGCCATGGAGTACCTGCTCGCGGAGAGTCAGGAGCGGATGGTCTACGAGGTCGCGCCGGAGAACGTCGACCGTGTGGCCGAGCTTGCCGAGCGGTTCGACCTCGGTTGCTCGGTCATCGGCGAACTCACCGAACCGGGCACGAACTACGTCTGTACATTCGAGGGCGAGACGGTCGTTGACGTGGACGCGGCGTTCCTCGGCGACGGCGCGCCGATGAACGACCTGCCAAGCGACGCGCCACCGAAACAGGAACGGGACCTGCCGACGGTGTCACTGGACGAGGCGTTCGAGCGTATTGTCGCCAGCCCCAATTGCGCCTCGAAACGGTGGGTGTACCGCCAGTACGACCACGAGGTGCAGGTCCGAACGAGCGTCTTGCCCGGCGACGACGCCGCCCTGCTCGCTATCCGCGAAGCCGGGACCGGACTGGCCTTTTCCGCCGGCGCGGACCCCAACTGGACCGACGCCGCGCCGTACGAGGGCGCACGCGCCGTCGCGCTGGAAAACGCCACTAACGTCGCCGCGAAGGGTGCGACGCCCCACGCGGCCGTGGACTGCCTCAACGGCGGCAACCCCGAGAAACCGGACGTGTACGGCGGCTTCAAAGGCATCGTCGACGGGCTGGCGGATATGTGCAGCGACCTCGACGTGCCGGTCGTCGGCGGCAACGTCTCGCTGTACAACGACTCTCAGGAGGGACCGATTCCGCCGACACCGACGCTTGCGCTGGTTGGTGTCAAGGAGGGGTACGACGCCCCGCCGCTGTCGCTGTCCGGCGAGGGAACGCTCGTCGTCGTCGGCGACACCGCGCTGGAAGGTGAAACCGACCCGCGGCTCGGCGGCTCCGAGTACACCGCGCAGTTCGGGGGCACCGACCGCTTCCCCGCCCTCCCGGCGGACTCGACGGCCGTCATCGAGACTGTTGCCGAGGTTGCCGACGCCGATCACGTACTGGCGAGTCACGACGTGAGCCACGGCGGGCTGGCAGTGGCACTTGCGGAAATGGTCCACGAGGACGCCGGCGCGTCAGTCGAGATTGAGGCCGGCGAGCGCGGCACCCGAAAGCGGCTCCTGTTCAACGAGCGGCCCGGCCGCGTCGTGTTCGAGACGACCGACCCAGCGGCTGTCCGTGAGGCCTTCGACGGCGTCGCACCGGTGACGGAACTGGGCGAAGCAAACGGCTCGAACCACCTCGATATCACCATCAACGGCGAGCAAGTGCAGTACGACGCCGGAGATATCGCTGATCTGCGGTCGGTCATCGACGACGAACTGGCCTGATTACCAGCGGATATCGAACCGCGCGCCGCCCGTCTCGCTTTCGGCCACTGTAACTGACCAGCCGTGCGCTTCGGCGATGCTCTGAACGATTGATAGGCCGAACCCTGTTCCGTCCGAGTTCGTTGAGTAACCGTGTTCGAACACTAGCTCACGGTCTGCCGGTGGAATACCGGGGCCGTCGTCCGCGACGGAGAACCCGTTCTGCTCATGGGACGTGGGCGTGGACACGGTGACGGTGCATTCCGCGCCAGCGTGCTCGATTGCGTTCCGGTAGAGATTCTCGAATAGCTGCTGAAGGCGCTCGGAGTCCGCCTCGACGGTCGCTTCGGTTTCGACGGTAAGCGTTGCGTCCTCCGTTTCGACCTGTTGCCATGCGTCGGCCGCGACAGATTCGATGGAGACGCTCGCGGTCTCTCCGACGACTCGCCCCTGCCGCGCGAGCGTCAGCGTATCATCGAGGATCTGTGCCATCCGGTCGTGTGCTGCAGCGACCTCTCGTAGCCCCTCCCGCACAGCCCCATCCTCGATTTCGTCGAGCAGGAGGTGGGTGCGGCCGGAGGCGACGTTCAACGGGTTCCGAAGGTCGTGGCTGACGATACTGACAAACTCGTCGAGCCGCTCGTTCTGGTGTTTCAGTTGTTGTTCCCGGCGCTTTCGGTCTGTGATGTCGGTGTATATCCCGAACCCCTCTAGCTGACTGCTGTCACGGGTGACAATCGTACTCCGGAACAGATAGGTTCGGACCTCGCCTGATGCGGTCATCCGTCTGACCTCTTGCTCCGACTGGCCGGTCTGTTCCCACCAGTCCGTCCTGATATCTTCGGCGTCGGCTCCGGGCGGTGCAAGGAGTGTCCGAAGCTCCGTTCCGACTGCATCCGTCTGGTCGTAGCCAAACGAGTCAGCGAATGCTTCGTTGGTCGATTTGACGTACGGTTCTCGCTGCTCGAACCCGACGACGACAGCCGGGTTCGGGATGTTCCCCAGGAGTGCGTCAAAGCGCTCCTGTGCCGCAAGCTGTACGCGGAGTTCACTCGCGACAAGTGCGATGTATCCCTCGTTGTTGTGCTGGATTATATCACAGATGTCCTGTGCATCTGTGTTGTCTATCTCCGTTTCGTCACTGATATCGAGGTCAGCTATCGCATCGTCGACGATAGCTGACGCCTTCTCGATGCCGACGGTTTCTGCGAACTTCGAAACGAGTCCTGTTCGATTCATCTATTACTCCGGCAGTGCGAAAAGCACCGTTGTCGTGTTGTGAAAGCCGCTGAGTTGGCCAGCCTGCATACACAGCTCTCCGTACGTCTCAAACCCAGCGACCGGGGCCGACAGGGCCGATGTAATCCCATCGACAGCCGCTGAGAACGCGTCGTCAAAGAGAACCTGGCGACACGCGCAGTCGTAGACGAACGCGCCAGCGATAGTCCCGTCACACAGCGAGACAGCGTCGGCAGCAGCCTGCTCGACGGACGCAATCTGGGCCGCTCTGTTGCCATGCATTATCCGGAGGACAGTCCCCTCCGGAATATCGACGGCGAACTGCAGTGCGCCAGTCTCTTCAATCGCAGTCCGGGGCCAGCGAATTTTGTAGCTCTCGCCCTGGTCGATGCCGAACAAGTATGCGACCATGAGCTTCCTGAGCGCCGCTGAACCGACCGCGACGTCGTCGATGGCTATCCCCGAGGTCTCCGCAGCGTGGTCTCGGATGGCGTCTTTCCACACTTCAAAGGCCGGCTCACCGTTGAGTTCGTGAACCATGTTTCCGGAGGCATCGGTTACCTCCCAGGGTTCCGAGATGGGGGTGTGACCGTGGTTGACGGTAATGATCGGACGCTTCTCGCCGGAGACGAGTACGAGGACGACTGCGTCCTCGACAACCGATTCATCGCAAAACACTGGTGTCGACTCCATTCGGAGCCCGTCAGATGCTGCCCCACCTGCGAATTCGACATAGGGGCCAAGCCGTCGCTGGACCGACAACGACAACTGCTCGCCGACGCCTGCGAGACCGTCGTGGAGGACGATTGCTGACTGGTATGGTTCCTCGATATTTTGTGGAAGCGACCGGACAGCGTCTCTGACAGTCCCGCGGGTATTGTCGCTGAGGCCAGCAGCAAGGGCCGTATCGAACCGGAACGAATCACTGGTGACGAGCGTGACGGCCACGCCGGTATCCATCGCCCGCTCCTCGGTGAACGCTCCCCCAGCCGTACAGCCGACGACGGCCGTCTCGTCGTCGACGAGCGCATTGACGCCTGCCAGAACGGCTTCGGGGTCAAGCTCAGAGCTAGCAAAGACCTGACAAAAATCAACTCGCTCGGCGTTTAGCCGGTTACGAGCAGCACTGGTCGCCTCCCGGCCAGCGTGCTTACCAGCAGTCGCCACTGATGTGCCCGTAGCGACCGCCGTACTCGCGTCTGACTGAGGCGGCATCGTACTACAGTTGTTGACGTGAAAACCTATATACTCCTCCCCAGGAATATCAGATCTGATATTTATACTGGCCGACGCGGTCAGTCCGCCCTGTTCAGGCCAGCGCCAGCGCGATGCCGAACGTAAGCACCAGTCCGACCAGCAGTACACCGATACCCGTGCCGACCTGGGACATCGTGAACGGGCTCTGTGGGGCCGTCGACCGAAGCGGCGGTTCCCGCGCGGGCAGTTCGACGTGTTCGGGGTCGTAATCCGGCCGGTCCTCCTCGTGGTGGTCGTCTGCCATGGGCGGTGATTCTGGAGCGTCGTACGTGTAGCTGTCGGATTGCGACCGAGCAAGTCGGCCCCACGCTTGCACCAGTCGAAACGGTCAAACGGCGCTGTTGCGAAGCCACGACCAAGAAATGACGCTCACGAAGCGAATCATTCCCTGCATCGACGTGGACGTAGACGAAAACGGGGACGCGGCGGTGTACACGGGAGTCAACTTCGAGGACCTGGAGTACACCGGCGACCCGGTAGAGATGGCCAAGGCCTACAACGAGTCAGGAGCCGACGAGTTCGTGTTTCTGGACATCACTGCCTCCGCCGAGGGCCGCGAGACGATGCTCGATACGGTCTCGGCCGTGGCCGACGAAGTGTTCATCCCGCTGACCGTCGGCGGGGGTATCCGCACCCGCGCCGACATCAAAGAGACGCTGCGGGCCGGCGCGGACAAAGTGTCGATAAATTCCGGGGCCATCGCCGAACCGGACCTCATCAACGAGGGCGCGGCAGCCTTCGGGAGCCAGTGTATCGTTATCTCCGTCGACGCCCGCCGGCGCTTTGACGATGAGGGCGAGTACTACACCGAGGTCGACGGCGAGTCCTGCTGGTTTGAATGCACCGTCAAAGGGGGCCGCGAGGGAACCGGGCTGGATGTTGTCGAGTGGGCCACCGAAGCGGAGGAGCGCGGTGCCGGCGAACTGTTCGTCAACTCCATCGACGCTGACGGAACCAAGGACGGCTACGACATCCCGCTGATGAAAGCTGTCTGTGACACCGTTTCGACGCCGGTTATCGCCTCCTCGGGCTGTGGTAGCCCCGCTGACATGGAAGAAGTGTTCGTCGATGCTGGTGCCGACGCCGGCCTCGCAGCCTCCATCTTCCACTTCGGTGAGTACTCCATCGCCGAAACGAAAGAGTATCTCGACAGCAAGGGAATTCCGGTCCGGCTGTGACGTCGTCTCCAGCTTAATGTCGAAATAGTAAATACCCGTACCTATCTCTTTCTTTGCATGATGCAGTTTTTCCGGCGCTGCGGAAAGCCCCGGTTTCCGCCGCGTCGCGGCGTTCGATATCAGCTTTCGGTAGCGGGCACATATTCTTCAGCCACTGGTACCTGTCCGCGAGGGAGATTGGACTCGCGGAGTCAACTGCCCGAGCGACCGTGGGGGAACGGCTCCGGAGAGCCAGGGCGCTGTAGTCTGGCATCGGGCAGGTTTTATCGGCCCAACACGGAGCATCGACAATGAAATGGCGGTGTGAATGGTGTGGGAAACCCCACGAGGAGGACGACCCGCCGTGTGACAACTGCGGGCACGGTTCCTTCGAGGAGGCCGTGACGCAGGTCAACGAGGAGGTCGTCGAGGGCGGACCCAGATGGGTCTGTCTGGACTGCGGCCGCCAGCACCAGAAGAACTCCCCGCCGTGCAAACGCTGTGGCGGGAGTAACTTCGAGCGACGGACGGGGCCGCCGGAAGACGACCCGCTAGATGAGATACAGACCGGCTGGCTGGACGTGCTCGAAACAAAGTACGTGCTCGGCTACGCCGCCGTAGCGGCGTTGCTCGGCCTCATCGTACTCGCTGCTGTGGGCGGCATCACGCTGCCGGGCTTCGCAGCCGAAACCCCCACCGGTCCACCGGAGATCGCATCCCCTGCTGGAAGCGGTGACAGCGTCAACTCGCTCTCGATTGCCGATGTTGAGGCCACCTATCTCGACGTGTACAACGTCCGCCGGTCTGGCGTCGGTGGCGGCACGGTCTCGCGGAACGGGACCATGGACGACGCCGCGGCCTACTACAACAAGGGCCGTGTCGACGCGCGGTACGATAACGCCGAGCAGCCGACGCGCGAGGGGGTCTCTCGGTTTGCCCTCCCCTGTGAGCGTCCAGTCGTTGTCAGCTACGAGGTGGCTTACGACCGGACGCCGCAGTCACCCAGCCAGTATCAAAACGAGACAGCGCTGGCAACCGCACTCGTCGACAGCTACATTGAGCGCGGCAACAGGATTCAGAGAGCGGATGACGGGCTGATCGGTATCGACATCCACGTTGGGCCGGACGAACGCGTGTTCGTCACGTACGTGCTCTGTTAGAATTACGCGGCGGCTTCGAACGCGTCGGTGAAGCTGTCTGCCTTCTCGATGACAGCGTCGGTTCCGTCTTCGAGGGCGGAAAGCGCGTCGACGCCCTCCTCGGTCTTGATGGTCAGAACCGGATCGGTCTGGCCACCGGACTGTTCCGGGTTCACGTCGTAGGTCGCCGCCGTGACGCCCTCTGTCTCCAGCAGCGCCCCCTTGATGACGTTCATGAACGTGTGGTCCTCACCGGCGATTTCGATAGAGAGTTCCGTGTCGGATTTGTCGATAACGCGAAGGTCCATACCCATTCTTTGGTCACCTGCGACCCATCAACGCTTCGCTTCCCGTCCGCTGTGTCGGTGACGCCGTGACACCCAGGAACTACACGAGTGCGTACACCATCAGGAAGCCAAAGTAGATGAGTACGAGCGCGCCCAGTGCCTGAAGTCGGAACGTCGAAAGCGACTCTTCCTCCTCGTCGTGGGCCGCTCGGAAGGCTTCAATCTCCTCGTCGTCGAGTTCGTTGGGGTGGGCCAGACCGCGGTGGAGCGCGAGCCAAGACTCGCGGGCGAACGGCCGGCCGCAGTACGAACATGTATGGGCCGTGGCGTCGGCCGGGACATCGTAGGCTGTGTCGTCGGTACGTGTCGCTGCCGTATCAGCTACTGGTTGGGTTGCTGTGTCAGTCATAGATGTGGGAGTGCCACCTCCGGCTGTGAGACGACCCAGAGGCTCGTCATCGTGTAGAACACCATGACCGCGATGAAGGGATACTGCGACCGAATCGCTTGCAGTCGCGCGGGAAAGAGGTCGTACGCGGCGGCGTGGGCCACCCAGATAGCGACCAGATGACCGATAATGACCGACGCGAGCGCAAGCGCGCCGAACCACGCCGGCAGATCGACGGTCGGCACGACCGCCGGGTTCGCAAACGGTGACGTGAGTGCGATGGCCAGCGAGGGCGCGAGCACGAGGAAGTATCCGAGGTAGTGCGCAAAGTGGTAGCCGACGGCGATAGCGACGAGCGGCGGCGCGAACCGCTGTGCGAGAACCGCCGGGGCCAGGTACGTGTCCGATATGTCGCGTGCGAACCGGACCGCGAGTCGATACACGCCGAGGAAGAAGGCGAATCCGATGGCGAGCGCGACCGGATACAGGAGATGCGGCGGGACACCGGATTCGACGATTGGCGTCGTCAGGTCGCGCCAGGCCGGCGTCGTGACCAGCCCGTCGTAGGTCGTGACCCATAGCAGGGCGACCACGAAGGCGACCTCGTCAGGACCGTCGACAAGCCGCGGCGTCGAGAGGTCCATGCCGGGGAGCCGGAGTCGGAGTCCGTCCTCGTCGCGGCCGAAAGGCGCAAAGCGACCGTAGTAGCGAAACACCCGCTCCACCGGGTCAGCGTGAGCGAACCAGTCGTCGGGGCCGAATATGAACGCGCCCACGAGCGTCGCCACGCCGTAGCCAGCGACAACCGACGCGAGCAGTCGCGGCTGGTCGGCGAGCGGGCTGACGACCTCGACCCAGACCAGCACGAGCAGGCCACCGACGGCGGGCCACGACCCGACGCGGGCCGGATACCTGCGGTTGAGTGTCGGGAGGATTCCCGCGAGGGTCTTGAACGGATTGAGCGTCGCCCAGCTGTTGCCAACGAGGTACGTCGTCATCGCCAGCCCGGCCCACCAGCCGACCCAGACGAGCAGTATTGCGAGGTTCGTCCGGGCGTTCGTCGGTCCGAGGAAGCCGACGACGAGCACTGCGGCGAGTCCGGCGAGCCCGACGACTTGCCCAGCGAGCCGCAGGATGCCTTCGAAACCGCCCGACAACGGTCGCCCCCAGCCGTGGATGCGCTCGATGAACGCGCGGTCGGTGACGAACGACGCCAGCAGAAACGACGCGCCGACGGCCGCGCCACCGGTACTCAGGAACAGCCACGTCGGTATCGTCAGTGACTCTCGACCGCCGCCAGCGAGACTACCGCCGTGTGCGCTCGCCGTCCCCGTCGCGGCCAGCCAGCCCAGCCCACACACCACCAGCGCGACCGTACGACGCCTCCCAGATGTCATCGTCGATAGTTGGGGCTTCGCCCCCGTGTAGCTTCCGGGATGCCGGCGAGTCACCCGTCGGATCGGGCTCAGAGTGGCACAGTCCGCAGGGAATTGGATGGGCTTTTAGTATTCCGTTCGCAAGGGCCCTAGTATGAGTGTCTCCGATGAACACGCGGACGACGGGCACGGGGAACACCACCTCCCGGCGACGGAGGACTGGCCCCACGGGTTCGGCGAGGCCAGCTGGTGGCCCTTTGTGACGGCGATCGGTGGTTCGGGCATCTACGTCAGCGCGGCTCTGCTCGTACTCTCGATGGGCGAAAACGCACTTGTCAGCCAGACTGTCGGGGCCGGAGCGATGGCGGGGAGCGTCGGCCTCTTCCTCGTCGGCATCTACGGCTGGCTGTACCACGCCTTCGTCTCTGACTTCTGGGAGCGCGGGACTGACTACCACTCGGACAAGACGCTGAAGTTCGCGATGCTCCTGTTCCTCGGGAGCGAAATCGCCACCTTCGGCGCTGGCTTCGTGTACTACTTCATCGTGCGCGGCGGCGAGGTCTGGACACAAGCGGCAGTGCCTGAAGTGTTTGGCTCGCTGGTGATTATCAACACGCTGATTCTGATTGCCAGCTCCGCGACGCTTCACTTCAGTCACGTCGCGCTCCGGAACGGGGACCGCAGCCGGTTCCTGAAGCTGCTGGGCGCGACGTTGCTGCTGGGCATCGTCTTCATCGGCGGACAGGTGTACGAGTACTACGAGTTCATCGTCCACGAGGGCTTTACAATCGGTGGTGGCGTCTACGGGTCCGCGTTCTACGGTCTGACCGGGCTCCACGGGCTCCACGTCACGATGGGCGCTGTGCTCCTCGGTATTGTGTTCATCCGCGGGTACTACGGGCAGTACTCGGCTGAACGGCACACGTCCGTCTCGACGGCGTCGATGTACTGGCACTTCGTCGACATCGTCTGGGTCTTCCTCGTCGTCGTGCTCTACATGGGCGCGAATCTGGTGTAGGTCGCCGACGAACTTTAGACAGCCGCCGCTCGTTTCACACGCATGGACCAGCTTGATGTCAGCGGGAGCTTCGACGTCCACGAGTACCGACACGGGCTCAAGCTGCTGAAAGATGACCGCGGCACAATGACGCTGTCGAACCGAGAGGGGTTCGCCTGTCCGGCCTGTGGCAACGAGTTCGAGACGCTCTTTATCAGTGAAAAACGGACGAACACCTTCGGAAACCCCGGCTCGCCCTTCTGTCTGGTCCGGACTGACGACCAGCTACTGGTTCTGACACATTGAGCCGGACCGGCATCGGTAACAAGGCTTATTCCACCGCATCCGATTCGGTGAGGTATGCATCGGATTGTCCCTGCGATCGGTCTCGCTGTCCTCGTTGTTCTGTCCGGCTGTGTGACGGCGACGGTTGATTCGACTGTGGCCGCTGACGGCACCGTTTCGGAGTACGACCTGACTCTCGAAATGTCCCCGTCGGCGTACGACGGCCTCCAGAGCCAGGCCCAGCAAGAGGGGTACGATTCGGTCGAAGGGTACCTCCTCGCCGACGTGAACACCAGCCGAATGGCGAACTACACGTACGAGCAAGAACTTGAGGGTGAAAACGTCACCCTCTCGATGACGTTCACGGACTGGAACCCCGGCCCGGAAAGCGATGTGTCGGTCAACGCCAGCGGAGGCAACGTCACGTACGAAGACCGGACGTTCGTCACTGCAAACGAGGATACTGACGTGGCCTTCGGCGACGGCGTCGCGGTCGAGTACCGCCTGACGATGCCCGCTGATATCTCGTCATCGAATGCCGACATCGTTCAAAACGAAACCGCAGTCTGGGAGTACGCGGCTGACGAACCGGTCCAGGAACCGATCCGCGCGACCAGCCCCGCGCCGTCGTCAGCCTTCGGTCCCGGCATGGGGATTCCCGTTGCCGTCGTGGCACTGCTTGGAGCCGCGCTGCTGGCCAGTCGGGACTGAGTAGCTGCGAACGTCACTGTACGGACCGGCCTTTGTGTCTAGAGCGCCTACCGACAGCGTCCGAGTGGTCGATACGCTTCCAGACGGTGGAACGGGCGATGCCGCCAATATATATGATGTCTTATAATGTGGGTTTATTGTTGTTTCGTCCGGACACAGGACGATGCGCGCAGCCAGACTCCACGAATACACGCACGACATGTCAAGCGGGCTCTCGATAGACGACGTAGACGCGCCACAGGTCGCATCCGGAGATGATGTCATCGTCGACGTCGAAGGGGCCGGCTGGTGCCAGACTGACAATCACATCATCGAGGGAATGTGGGAGCAGTACGTCCCCCAGGACCTCCCGATGACGCTGGGACACGAGAACGCCGGCACAGTCGTCGAGACGGGCGACGATGTCGACATCGTCTCGGAAGGCGACCAAGTCATCTGCCATCCGGTCCAGACCTGTGGGACCTGCCGACCGTGCCGGCAAGGGGAGACGATGTACTGCGAGAACGACGCGTTCAACGGTCTGACGACCGACGGCGGCTTCGCAGACCAGCTGCTGACCAGCGACCGGTCGGTCATCCCACTCCCAGATGGCGTCGACCCGGCCGACATCGCACCCCACGCCGACGCCGGCATCACGGCCTATCACGCGGCGAAGAAGGCCGTCGACGGACTCAATCCGGGCGACACCGCAGTCGTCATCGGCATCGGCGGCCTCGGTCACATCGGCCTCCAGTGTCTCGATGCCATGTGCGCCGCGGACCTCGTCGCCGTCGACATCAAGCAGTCCGCCCGCGACCTCGCCGCCGACCTCGGCGCACACTACACTATCAACCCCGAAAGCGAGGATGTCGCCAGCGAGGTCGAAACCATCAGTGATGGCGTCGGTGCCGCACAGGTGCTCGATTTCGTCGGGGCCGACGAGACGACGGCGCTCGCGCCCGACATCTGTGCCGCCGGCGGCGACCACCACATCATCGGTTATGGCGGCCACATCCACGAACCCGCCCAGGCACTCGTTAACGGCGAATTCGCCTACCAGGGTAACATCGTCGGTCAGTACACCGAACTCCAGGAACTGGTCGCGCTCGTCGACCGCGGCGCGGTCGACCTACACACCACCCAGTACGACCTCGGCGAGGTGAACACCGTTGCACAAATGCTGGAAGACCGGGAGATCGACGGCCGGGCAGTTATCACACCCTGAGCCGCCTGTAGTGTGGCGTCGTGTCGCTGGACCGGCCAGCAATCCAGCGGCTCACCGACCGTCGGCGCGAGTCTGTTCCGTTTCGGCAGCTATGTGCTGATAGCGTCTGAGAAACGCGCCTCGGCTCACGGTCCCGGCACCGGCGGCTTCGAGCTGGTCTTCTAATCCAGTCCGGTCGAAGTGACAGTTCTCCCGGTAACAGGGCTTACACAGGTACTCGAAGGACTTGTCGTCGCGGTTCCAGCGATTGCCGTACTTGTCGTACTCTCTGGCGTCCGACCGGGCAACTGTGTCACCGCATGCGATACAACAGACGTCTTCGTCGGTGTCACGATGCCAGGCGTTTCTGAAGTCCATCAGAACCACACTCCAGCTGACTGCCTGCAACCGTGTCCGTCGTGTCGCTCTCGCGGGCACACCGCAGTACCCGCCGGTAGTCCGTACTGTGTGACCATCGTTTACAGCTACAAGTTCCGTCCAACAGTCCGTTGCCGTGTCGCATCACTGCTGAGGGTCGTTTTTATACGGGGCTGCGGCACACTGTCAGAGCAGCGACGCGGTCCCTGTCGCTCTTATCAGACCGTCGCCGGTAGGAAACACAGTTGCTCGTCAGAAAACCGTTCGAAAGAGGAGACCGGTGGAGGGAGTACTGAACCACGGTCGGAGCAACGCCCCTCCCTGACTCAAATCCCTCGTCAGCTTTCGCTCGTCGCGTTCGTTCCTCGCAGAAAGCCGGTGGAGGGATTTGAACCCTCGACCTAATCCTTACGAAGGATTCGCTCTGCCAGTCTGAGCTACACCGGCGCGTCGCTCGCGTACATCAGTTGTTGGACGCATAACCGCAATAAGGATTGCGAATCGGGGCCACCGAGAGGGACGTTCTCACTCCGCTCGGGACCCGACGACCGTGACCGGGTCGTCCGCCTCAAGCAAGACCTGCTGGGAGACGCTCCCGAACACAGCCTTGCCGGTCGGCGACCGCTTTCTGGACCCCATGACGATCTGGTCGACATCGAACTCTTCGGCCAGATCGATGATGCCGTCAGCCGGCGGCTGCTGGCCCTCTGCCAGTTGGACATCGACATCGTGGTCCTTGAGGTAGTCGCGCACGAGCCTGACGGTCGAGATCCGCTCGACGTTGCGTATCTCCTCGGGTGCTTCCGCCTCTTCCTTGGTCAGTGCGTGTGTGATTACAGCCTCGATCTCAGTCGCGGCAGACGGTAGCTCCGCGACGAAGGCGGCCTGGCCGCGAGCGCGGTCTTCGTCGGCATCGACGGGGACAAGTATCGTGTACATGTTTTACCCTCCTAGATACAAGCGTCCGACTTCCTCGTCGTTAAGCAGTTCGGTCCCCGTGCCGGTGAACTTGATTTCGCCGCTTGCGAGCACGAAACCGCGGTCGGCGACAGAGAGTCCCTTTTCGGCGTTCTGTTCGACGAGCAGGATGGTGGTTCCGAGGTCGTTGAGTTGCTCGATGCGCTCGAACACGTCGTCGATAAACCGCGGTTCGAGCCCGATAGACGGCTCGTCGAGCATCATCACGTCCGGCTCGACCATCAGCGCGCGGGCCAGTTCCAGCAGGCGACGCTGGCCGCCCGAGAGGGTCCCGGCCGACTGGATCCGGAGGTCGGCGAGCACCGGGAACTCCTCGTACAGTTCCTCGGCGCGGGCGGCAGCGCGGTCGTCGTCGTTGAACACGTACCCACCCATCAGCATGTTCTCGTGGACACTCATCCCGGGGAAGACGCTAGCGTCCTGCAACACGTAGCTCATCCCGTTAGCGAGGTTCTGCTGGGGCGACCGACCGGTTATCTCCTCGCCGCGGAACGACACCGTCCCGGACTGGACGTCCGCAAATCCGTAGATGCTTTTCATCAGCGTAGACTTCCCGGAGCCGTTCGGGCCGATGAGACAGGCGACCTGTCCGTCCTCAACGGCGATGCTCACGTCGTGCAGGACGGTAGTATTGCCATAGCCGGCCGTGACGTTCTCCATCTGGAGGATCGGATCGGCGGTGGAGTCGGCGCTCGCGTCTGGTGTGGATGCCATACTCACTCCCTCCCCAGATAGGCGTCGAGGACGCGCTGGTCGTTCTGTATCTCCTCGGGCGTCCCGTTGGCGATGCGCTCTCCGTGGGCCAGGACGTAGATCCGGTCGGCGATGTCCATGACGAAGTCCATATTGTGTTCGATGAGGAAGATGGTCGACTCCTGTTCCTCGTTTGCGTTGCGGATGTACTCAATGAGGTTCCCGAGCATCGAGGGGTTGATGCCGCCGGCCGGTTCGTCCATCAGCAGGATTTCAGGTTCCGACATCAGTTCCATCGCGAACTCGAGCAGCTTCTGCTGGCCGAAACTCATCCGCCCGGCGCGGGTCTCTGCCAGCCCACCGAGGTCGACGTAGTCCAGCAGTTCGTCCGTTCGAGCCAGCAGCGAACTGTCGGGGCGACGCATGAGACTGGACACGTCAGCCCCGCCCTCCTGAGCCGCCAACAGCAAGTTTTTCCGGACGGTCATGTCCCCGAAGATGCGAGTCTCCTGGAACATCCGGCCGAGACCGGCCCGCGCAATCTTGTGTTCGGGCCAGTCGGTCACGTCCTCGCCCTGAAGATAGACCCGGCCTTCGTCGGGCGTCAGCGTCCCAGTGATGCAGTTGAACAGTGTGGACTTGCCGGCTCCGTTTGGCCCGATGAGCCCGACGATTTCGCCCCGGTGTATCTCGATGTCCACGTCGTCGACGGCAGTCAGCCCGCCGAAACGCTTCGTGACACCGTCGGTCCGCAGCACCGCACGGTCGCCGCTTGCGTCGGTCGCCGGGCTGCTCGTCGCTTTACTCATCAGCGCTCACCTCCGCGCCGTCGTCAGTGTCTGTGGCGGCCATGCCGCCGTGTTTGTAGTAGTCCATCTGGCTGGCGTATTCGCTGAGCGTGCCGACGACACCGTTGGGGAAGCCGATGACGGTGACGATGACGGCCCCGCCGAGCAAGACGAGCTGCCAGCCGACGGCGTACGTCTCCACGAGTTCGATGATTGTGTGAAGGCCGAACGCGCCGAGGACGGGGCCGGCGACGGTACCGGACCCGCCCAGCAGCGCCATCGCGATGAGTTCCACGTTCCACGCGCCGTTGTAGGCCGTCTGGGGGTCGATGAACGTGTTAAACAGGCTGTACGCGGCGCCGGCAAAGCCCGTGAACAGGCCGGCCAACATCCACGCCGCCGTCTTGTAGTAGGTGGTGTTGAACCCCATGGCCGTGGCCTTCTCCTCGTCGTCGCGGATGGCGTTGAGGACGAAGCCAAAGCGCGTCCCCGAAATGTAGTACACCAGTCCGATCTCGACGACGAGCAATCCGAGAAACAGGTAGTAGAACGTCTCGGCAGTCGGTGTCTCCAGTAGTATCTTTCCGCTTGACCCGCCGGTAATGTCGAGAATCCGTGACACCTGCTGGGCAACCAGCAGGACACCTAACGTTGCGATGGCGAAGTAGTGCCCGCGGAGGCGGAGCACGATGATGCCGATGAGCCCCGCGAAGCTGACGGCCAGCAAGCCGGCCAGCAGGAACGCGGTCGGGAACGCGAGTGCAAAGTCCTTCGTCAGGATGGCTGTCGCGTACGCACCAATGCCGAAGAAGGCCATGTTCCCGAAACTCGGATAGCCGGTCTGTCCACCGACGATATCCCAGGATAGCGCCAGGATGGCGAACAGATACATCTCGGTGAGGACAGTCATGTAGTAGCCGCCCTCGAGGCCGAGAACGGGGAACGAGGCCCCGACCAGCGCACCGACCAACAGCAGCGCCCAGCCGTAGTGGTCACACACATTGATGAACCAGTCGACCTGCTTCGGCGGCAGTATCGACCGGAGTGCGCCGTCTGACTCCTCTTCTGTCGTGCTCATTGTTCAGCCCCCTCGCCGAACAGGCCCTTCGGTTTGACGACGAGCAACACGATGAGCAGCGAAAAACTCACCGCGAGCGTCCACTGTGAGGAGATGAATCCCGAAACCAGTTCCTCGACGGACCCAAGCAGGAGACCGCCGATGAGCGCTCCGGGAATGCTCCCGACGCCGCCGAACACCACGATAATGAAACTCTTGAGCGTGTAGATGAGCCCCATCTGTGGCTGGATGTTCAGGATGACGGCGATGAACGCGCCAATCCCGCCGGCGATGGCCGATGAGACGCCGAATGTGACTGCGCGGGTGTGCTCGACGTCGATGCCGACCAACGCCGCAGCCTCCGGGTTCTGTGAGACAGCCCGGATAGCGCGACCCGTCCGGGTCTTCTGGAGAAAGACGTACATGGCGACAGTGAGGGCGAGCGCGCCGGCAAAGGCGATGAGTTTCATCTTCGGCACGACAATGCCGCCGAGTGCCATCGATTGTTCGGCGAATCGGACCTGGATAGACCGGGGGTTGGCCGTCCACGCCCGGATTGCCAGTTGCTGGATAGCGATGCTCGCGCCGAACGTCACCAGCAGGGTCAGAAACACGTCCGTCCCGATGACGCGCGAGACGAGGGTCCGCTGCAGCAAGTACCCGACGACGAACAGCAGCCCGATTGCCACCGGTATCGACGCCAGGAACAGAAGCACCGAACTCTCCGCAGTGCCAGTCCCGAGTTTCAGTACCCAGTAGGACGTGTATCCGCCGAGCATGACCATCTCGCCGTGGGCAAGGTTGATGATGTCGACCACGCCCCAGATGAGCGCGAAGCCGACAGCAACGGCTGCAAACAGCGCGCCGACGAGCAGCCCGTTGACGACGAACTGGGTTGCTGCCATCGGTCTCAGCGCTCACTCCAGTCCGGCATCGGGTAGATGGGCTCGGACTGTCGCACGTTCTCCGGATAGACGGTCTGGAGCCCCGGGTCCGGTTGCCACTGTCGGACGAGCATATTCTTGTCGATGACGCCGGAGTCGTCGAACTCGACCGTTCCGTACACCGTCGAGAATGACGCCTGCCGGATGTGGTCTCGCACTGCCGTCGGACCGAGTTCGTCAACGCTCTCGAAGGCGTCCTTGAACGTGATGATAACGGCCTCCCCGGCCGCACTGTGGTAGTCCGGCGCGCTGTCGTAGTTGTCGTTGATGGCCGAGACGAAGTCCTGTGTGCCGCCGAACACCGGGTCCTCGAAGTCAGCGTTGATGTCCCAGGACGTCGGGCCGTAGATGTAATCACCGTTGGCGCCGACCTCGTCTTTGAACGACTCGTTGAGGCTGCCAACGGTTCCCATCGCCATATCGGGGTTGACGTTCTGGCTCTCCATCTGGTTGGCCAGGATGATGTTGTGCTTCTGGTGCGCACAGAGAAGCACAACGTCGGCATCCTCGTCCCGAACTTTCCCGAGGCTCGTCGAGAGGTCCGACGTGTCCGACGGGAAGGTCTCATCGACGACAAGGTCGAGGCCCGCATCTTCGATTTTCGAGCGGGCCCCCTCCGCCGTCGACTGGCTGAAGGTATCGTCTTCCGCGAGGATGGCAACCGATTCAGGCGGCGAGTCCTGTGCCAGTGCCATGTCGAAGCCGCTGAGTGCGTACTTGTTCGCCGTCGGCAGGAGGCCGAAAATCCACTCGTTGCCCTGCGCGAAGATCTCCGGGCTCGCACCGCCGCCCTCGACCATCGGTTTCTGGTTCTGTGCGGCCACGGCGCTCGCGGGCAGGGTCACCGTACTGGAGTACGGTCCGAGCAGATAGTCGATGCCTTCGCGGTCGATGAGTTCCTGATAGATGGACTTAGACTGGGAGGCGTCGGTGCCGTCGTCCCGGAGAACCATCTCCAGCTCGTAGGTATTGCCGTCGCCGGCCTCGATGCCGCCGGACTCGTTGATACGCTGGATCGTCAGTTCGTAGGCGTCCTTGTACAACTGCCCGAGGTCTGCGTTGTCCCCGGTGAGACTCATCGAGCCGCCGAGCTTGATGATGTTCATCCCGCTCCCGCTTTCACCGGTGGAGCCGCCGTCGCTGCCGCCACTACCATCACTTCCATCGCCCCCGTCACTACTGCCGTCGCCACCGTCACCCGAACAGCCAGCGAGGCCGGTCAGTCCGAGGACACCTGTGCTTCCTGCCACTTTCAGAAACGCGCGTCGGTCGTGTTTTCCAGTCATAGGTCGGTTTGCGCCCGTGTATCAATGATACACGGCCTGTATGGTCGGTTGTGACATACTCTATTAAATGTTAAGGATAGTACGACGATATTGTGTCCCATCCTACAGGAACTTCTCAAGAAACGACCTACGCTGAAAAGCAGGCTACCAGAGCACGCGGGGCCAGAGGACCACGAAGGAGACGAGGACGAGTCCCGTCAAGACGAGCGTCATCAGGACGTTCAACACGACACCGGCCCGAATCATGTCCCGTTGTTCTAGATGGCCACTGCCGAAGACGATGGCATTCGGCGGCGTCGCGACGGGAAGCGCGAACGCGAAGCTCGCTGCGATGGCTCCAGTAACCGTCAGCGTGATAGCTGCCTGTACCGGTTCGACACCGAGTGTACCGGCGAGGACGCTCCCGAGGCCGATGAGGACTGGGGCGAGTATCGTCGTCGTCGCCGTGTTTGAGGACAGTTCGGTCACCAGCACGGTAAAAACGATGACGGCGAGCACAACGAGGGCGAGCGGCGCGCCGATTAGCGTGTCGAAGACAGTGCGTGCGAGCCACGTCGTCGCCTCGGTTTCGGCAAGCGCGTCCGCCAGCGAGATGCCGCCGCCAAACAGGATGATGGTGCCCCAGTCGATGTCGACCAAGTTCTCCCAGTCGTCAGCCCCCGAGAGGACGAGTGCCGGGATGGCGAGCAGTCCGATCACCACGAAGTACAGGACGCCGCGATGCCCAGTCAGACCGAACACCGTCTCGCCCGCACCGCCGAACAGCGTCACGAACACGGGGTCGGGAAGAATGCCTTCGAACAGGAACCCGAGCCCGCCAAGAATCCATAGGCCCGCCGTAGCCGCAAAGATGTACGCAGCGCGCCGACCGCTCGCTGACAGCGGTCCCTCCTCATCGAGGTACGCTTTCGCCTGTGCCTTCGCCCCGCTCACGTCCTCGACCTCCGGGGGATACAGCCAGAACGTCAGAACATACCACGTCAGCGGCAGGGTCAACACGACGATGGGAAGCCCGATGACCAGCCACTGCGCGAACGATATCTCGACGCCAAGGAGCCTGTCGAGAAACGCCACGGCAACGACGTTCGGCGGCGTGCCGATGAGCGTTCCGACCCCGCCGACGCTTGCCGCGTAGGCCGTGCCGAGTAAGGTCGCGACTCGCATGTTCGATGCCTCGCCATCGGGGACATCTCGACCGACGACCTCGGCAAGCACACCCAGTGCGACAGGCGTCATCATCGCTGTCGTCGCCGTGTTCGACACCCACATCGAGAGAAACGCCGTCGCGACCATAATCGCCAGAATGAGCAGCCGCGGCGAGCGCCCCATCCAGCTTATCAGGTACAGAGCGATGCGGCGGTCGATGTTGTGGGTCTGGAGCGCCTTCGCGAGCATGAATCCCGCCACAAACAGGTAGATGAGCGGGTCGGCAAAGCCCGAAAGCGCGGCCTCCATCTCGGTGTAGATACCGAACACCGTCAGCAACACCGGTATCAACAGCGCCGTTACCGGGAGCGGCAAGGCGTCCGTCACCCAGAGAAGCGCCGCAAAGGCCATCGTCGCCAGCGCGTACTGGGCGGCGATGTCGAGCCCGGGCGGCGTCGGGGCGGCGGCTATCGCGGCCGTCGAGGCGAGCGCGACGACAATCGCCGCTGCCGTTCGCCGCGGTCGCGTCCGGCCCGACCAGGTCATGGCCGGCCCCGCTGGTCAGCCGCCGCGTCTCGGCGTCCATGGAATGTCCATTGGGTCATGATTAGAAGTTCGAAACCAGCGCGCGCACCTGTTCGGTGGTCAGTTCCGACCGGTACAGTTCGAACAACACTTCGAGCCGCTGCTCCGAGAGACTCCGGTTGTTGTTCTCCAGCATCGAGATGTGAGCCTGCATGATGTCGTCGATTTCCACCTCGACCTCTCGCTGGCCGAACCCCGCCGCGACACGGAGGAGCCGCCACGCTGTCGGCGAGATGTCGTGGATGTCGATGTCGTCACCCTCGCTCACCTCCATCTGCTACTATTCCCCACCATCAGACGAATGAACATAACTGTTCGTTTCAGCGCGTCAATCGAACGTCGAGAACGACGTTGTGTTCCTTCGGGGCATACGACCGGACAGTGTGGCGTGTTTCGACCGTCACGTCGTAGGCTCCCTCCGCGGCCGCCCGGATCGCCCGCTCGCCGGGACCGAACAGGTCATCTTCGTGTTGGATGTCGTAGAAGTGAACAACGCAGTCGTCGCCCGCCAGTCTGACAGCTGTATCGAGGAAGTCGTCGGCGCTGTGGGGTAGGTTCATCACGACCCGGTCGGCCCAGTCCTCATACTCGCTGGCGACCTCGCGTACGTCACCACAGATGCCGGTCACACGGTCGGCGACGCCGTTCTGTTCCGCATTCACGCGCAGATACTCGATTGCCGTCTCGTTGATGTCTGTTCCGACGCAGGTCGCGCCCCGCTTGGCGAACGGAATCACGAACGGGCCGACGCCCGCGAACATGTCGAAGGCCTGCTCGCCCTCGCTGACCTGTTCGGCGACGCGGTGGCGCTCCGTCGCTAACCGCGGCGAGAAGTACACCTCGGCGAGGTCGAGGTCGAACGTACAGCCGTACTCCCGGTGGGTGACTGCTGTCCCTTCGCCAGCGAGGACCTCCCAGTCCCGGACCCGCTGTTCGCCTTTGATCTTCGACGCGCGGTTCAACACCGCTCGCACGGGCAGGTCCGAGTCCATAATCGCGTCGGCAATCGCCCGTGCCCGCTCGTCGTCGTCTTCGTCGACAATCGCCACATCGCCGATTCGCTCGTAGCTCGGCTCGAAGTCGAGACCGTCCGCTGGCATCGTCTGACTCTCGCGGACTGGCGGGTCGGACTCCACAACGGTGAGGTCCGACGGCACCGCCGTGGGGTCGGTGACAGGAACGTGTAGCTGCCCGTCGATGACCGTGATGTCGTAGCCGTCGTCGACGAGGTTTGCCTCGGCGAGGCGCTGGCGCGTCTCTTCGCCGGCCTCGCGGGGAACGCGAACGCAGGGAACGCCCATACTGCCCCTCCCAGACCGCGGGCGGTAAGCCTGACGCTTCGCGCCCTTTATCCCCGACGGCGACCCACTCCAGATATGCTCACATTCGTCGGGCTGGGCCTCTACGACGAGCGCTCGGTCACGGTCGCCGGCCGCGACGCTATCCAGGACGCCGACCGCGTGTTCGCCGAGTTCTACACGAGCCGGCTGGTCGGCACCGACCTCGAAACCTTGGAAGCTTCGCTAGGGACGACTATCGAGGTCCGGGATCGGGCCGGAATCGAACAGAACCCGGAACCGATTCTCGCGGCCGCCGAGAGCGAAGACGTCGTCTTCTGTACCGCCGGCGATACGATGGTGTCGACGACACACACTGATCTCCGACTCCGCGCCGAAGACCGCGGTATCCAGACCCGAATCGTCCATGGAACGACCGCCCAGACTGCTGCTGGCTCGCTGACCGGCCTGCAGAACTACCGCTTTGGGAAGGCCACGACGCTCCCGTTCGAGGACGCCCACGGCGGTGACGGCGTTCCGGACAGCGTTGTGGCGACAATCGAGGACAATCGAGCCCGGGACCTACATACGCTCGTCTATCTCGACATCAAGGTCGACGACCCCCACTGGGACGAGAGCGACGACACGTACATGACTGCAAGCCACGCCGCCGAACTACTGTCGAAGCCGTTCCCGGACACGCTTGGCGTCGTCGTCGCCAGAGCCGGTAGCCCGGACCCACTAGTGGTCGCTGATACGCTCGATGACCTCGCAGAGCAGACGTTTGGCGAGCCGCTCCATCTACTCGTGATTCCCGGGTCGCTTCACCCGCTCGAAGCGGACGTGTTAGAGTCGACTGCAGGAGCCGACCTAGAATAGCGCCGTCCCAGTTCAGTCGTCGCCGGGCGTTGGGCTACCGGGCTCAGTCTGGTCTTTTTCGAACGCTGTTCCGAGGTCGTACTCCGTGCCAGTCACCAGAAACAGGAGGTCCTCGACGATGACGGTGAGTTCCGGCAGCTCCCGCATCAGCACCCACGTAAGCCCAACAAGGACGATGACGGAGCCGAACTGTGCCAGCATCCGGTCGACGATGTAGTAAGACACCAGCTGTGCGTCGCTGAGACCGAACAGCGCCATGACCGTCTCCGGGAAAAACTGCGCCTTCTGGAGACCAAAGGCCAGTGCGATGCCGAGATTCCGAAGCAGATTCAGTACGTAAATGATGCCGACAGCCACGGCCAGCACGCGGAGCTTCCGCCGCCACGGTGCCTTGACTGCCAGTATGCCGCCAGCGAAGATGGAGATGCTGCCGATACCTGTACAGGCCAGAATGATAGTGTACGTTATCGGTCGCTCGTTCCCGTCGAACCAGAACGTGTTCTCGTAGGGGTACTGCTTCGACGTGATCTCGATACCGTTGTGCGAGAGTCCGTCGACCACCATCGGGTCGTATCCGATGACGGTCATGAGGAAGGCGACCTGGTCGGTGACGACCTCGATGATAGCCTGCCGCAGCGGCCCGATGGTGAGGAACGGCACATAGATGACGCCCATGATGCCGATAGCGCGGGTCAACACCAGTAGCGACTCCCGGCCGTTCCAGAGCAGATAGGCGGTGTACAGCGACAGCGGGACGGCGACAACGCTTCCCAGCCCCTCGACGACGCTCTTCTGTATCAGGATGAAATGCGGCGCCAAGACTAGCCAGTACGCCGCGAACACGACCCAGCCGACCGTCCCGACGGGGCGGGCCAGCCGCTCGTCGTACTGGGCGACGGCCACACTTCCCAGAAACGCCACGAGAACGAGCCACATCAGCGGCTCCGAAACCGTGACCGGGTCGAACGACAGTCCAGCGATGTCGACGCCCGCTTGCAGGACTGTCTCACTCATTGCTCGTACGTTAGCCAAACCGGCCTATATGTTTTGTCGTTGCGCTACTGTGCGGTGTCGTCGTCAGACCGACTAGCGGTAGCGCTGCCGCTACCGGCGTAGCGCGCGAAAGAAAGAACGGTGTTCAGAGACCAGAACTGCTCTGGTTAGTTGTCGCGTCGGACGGCGAGGAGCGCAGCGGCGACCAGCGCGATGAGCGCGATGGCTGCCGTGAAGCCGGGACCTTCCTCTGCGGTGGTGGTCTCGGGCTCAGGCTCCTCGGTGGTCGACATTTCGGTTTCCGTTTCGGTTTCAGTTTCCGTTTCGGTTTCCGTTTCGGTTTCCGTCTCGGTTGCTGTCGGCTCTTCCTCGGCGGTGACGGTCACGTTCGCGCTGTCCGTCACAGGACCGTTAGCGGTGTACGGATCGTCAGCGCCAGGGAAGTCGTACGCTTCGTTGCCGTTGGTGTCGAGGTGCGGCATCGCAACCGCGGTGAAGTCCTCGTCCATCGGCTCGTCGAGCGTGATCGTGATGTCCTCGTGGCTGCCTGCCTCGAGGTACTCGGAGTTACCGACGACATCGCCGGATGCGTTACCGGCGTGGATTGCGATGAAGCCACCGGCGGACAGCTGTGCGCTGTCGACGACGACTTCGCTCCCGTCGGATTCCTGATCACTGATGCTCACAGTGCCGACTGCACCTTCAACGATTGTGCCGTCGATCTCGTCACCGACGTCACTCCCGTCGACACGGGACTGTGCCGTGAAGTTCGTTCCGGCGCTCCGGTCGCTGAGGTCAGCCGTCGCGGTGAACGTACCGTTCGACGTGACGGCTGTCTCCGGCTGGAGCAGGAACGGACTGCTACTCGATTGGCTGCGGAGACGGACAGTCAGTTCGGTGCTGGGTGCGACGTTCGTCGTCCCGGAGAACTGCTGACCAGCCTCGGCCTGAACGGTAACGTCATCGCCATCGTTCAGTGTCGCATCGGCGTCAACGAACTGAACGCTGTCGTTGACGACTTCGCTGTCGTCGTCGTCGTCGACAAGGTCACTGTTCTTGTCGTGGACAGTGAAGTTCGCCGCGTACTCGTCTTCGTCCTCAAGGGAGAGGGCATCCTCGAGAGCTGCGCCGTCGATAGCGACGAAGTGCGTGTCGTTAGCTTCGTCGTAGATGACATCGTAGTCAGAGCCCTGCGTAAGCGCGCCGATGTCAGTACCGCTGCCATCGGTGTTTGCGCCGGGATCAGCATCCTCGAGTTCGTGCTGGAACACCGCGTCAGTGCGCGAGTCGGAGTCATCGAACTCAGGGCCGGAATCGCCACCGTAGGAACTCGTGTCGATGTCACCGTCTTTGGTGAACACACCTTCGAGACCGGATGCCTCGACTTGGACGATGATGTCGTCGTTGACATCGTCGATCGCCGCTTCGTCGGTCTGCGTGATGTTACCAGCCTCGATCAGATCGTAGACCGGTGCGGTTTCATCAGCGTCGAGATCGCTGATGTCATCGTTGTACGTGCCACTGGGAGCACGCCAAACCTGAACGTTCTCGGTGGACCGCTCTCCGAGTGAGAGGGTTCCGATATCGTCTTCGTCGGTAATGTTAGTGAACTCCCCGCCTTTTGCGCCATCGGGTAGTTTGTTCGAATCGGTAATGCGGTTGTCATCAAGAACGAACCCGTTGACGACGTACATATCGTAGTCCGTCGCCTCAAGGATGTCTGAGCCAGTGTCCTTCTCGGTAGTGTCAGTGAAGGAGCCGTACTGTTCAACTCCCTCGACGGTGGTGTCGTCGTCACCAGCGACTAGGACACCGCTGTCGGAAGTGCCCGCGCGGTAGCTGTTGAACTTGACGTGGGCTACGCCGTCTTCATCGTCGTCAGTCACCTTCGCAACGGCTGCGTAGTTATCGTCTTCCACGTCACCGACCTGCACGGTCGCTTCGTCGGTGTTGTCGAGCTGGATGGTGATGTTTGCCACGTCACCGCGTTCCTCGTTGACGACGCCGTCTCCGAAGGACGCTTCGTCGTCACCGGTGTCGACAACCTCGATGGTGTCCGAGTCCGAGGCGTCAGTGTCGGTCACGTTGGTTTCAATCGTGTAGTTACCTTCGTCGATGTCCGTGAAGTCCAGCGTGTATTCGCCTTCCGCGCCGATGATCTGGATCTTCTCGGTGTCTGCGAAGAATTCCTCTTCGGCCGCCTCGCGGTCATCGTCGTTGATGCCAACAAGTTGGTTCGAATCATCTGATGTACTGATAACCTTGTAGTCGGGGTTATCAGGTTGATCCGTCGCCCGAGTGAAGATGTCTGCGAGTTCGTCTCGGTCTAGGTTCTCGGATGAGATGTTGACCGCGTACCCGTTCCGGACATCTGAATCGATCTCGAAGTCGGCCTCAGCCGAGTCGCCCTCCGTGCCGACAGAATCATCGTCGAAGTCGGCGGAGAGGTCCTGCTGAACGACCTCGAACGTCTCTCCCTCTGTAAGGCCATTGTTAGGATCGACTGAGCCTTCCTTGTTGTTCTCAGTGCTCAGGTCGACGACCTCACCGGAGTTACCGTTCTGGATGACGAAATCGCCTTCACTGAGGCGACCGTCGAGGTCGAACGAGACAACGCCGCTGTCGTCAGGGCTGACCGTCCGGCGAAGTGCGCCGACTCGATCATCGTCACCGCTCTTGTCGACGGTCCGAACTTCATAATCAGCACTGGGGTTGTTTGCGCTAAACTGTACTTCTTGGCCGCTGTAGAACGTCCCAGCGTCCAATTCAGATGGAGCAGCAGCAGCACTGCCCGCGAAGCCGGTTGTCATGGCGAACACCGAGAACACCATGATCGCGGCCAGGAACAGGCTGCGTAGTTTTTCGTTTGTATCTGTCATGTTTGTGTTTGCTATCGGGCGACCCCAGCAGCTTTCCGCGTGGTCGGAACGTAACCACCGAGGCCACGCATAGACCGAACCGGCGTACTCACTTCTGGCGTCATGGGTAGGGGTATCGGTACATTGCCCGAAGTGCGGTAAATGCTTTGTGGAATAAAGCTGGTAAGTATACTACAAGTAATGGTAATTCAATAATGCTTTTGCACATACATTTGCCTTTGACATGGTATTCAATCTACCTGTCAGATAATCGAATGGCAGAACTCCGGTTGAGCTACCCGCCTGATTCAACTGCAGTTCACCTCACTGCTTGCTGGGAAAGAGAGCTCAGATGTTGCTGTGACCTGCGAGAGCTAAGAGATCACGAACGTGAATCAGGACCGGCTATCAGTGATTGCTACGCAGGTAATACTGGAATTAGAACAGACTGTCAGAGGGCAGCGCACTTATATTGTCAGCGCAAGGCACGCCCCAGACCAGCGTATCTCGCTTGGACTCTCTTTCGAATAGTGGGCCGGTGTTTGACTCTCTCCAGTCACGACTGACGGTCGGCAAGTAGCAGTGGGAAAGCGAACAACAGAACCTCTGGTCAGGAAACCAAGCCGCGAGTCGGTGACAGTGTACAGACTGTCGGCACTGCACCCGTGCGCGCGAAAGAAAATAGTGTTCAGGGACCGGAGTTGTTCCGGTTAGTTGTCGCGTCGGACGGCGAGGAGCGCAGCGGCGACCAGCGCGATGAGGGCGATGGCTGCCGTGAAGCCGGGACCGGTCTCTTCCGTGGTCTCGGTTTCAGTGTCTATCGGCGTGTCCTCAGGCGTGTCCGTCGGCGTGTCCTCAGGCGTGTCCGTCGGCGTGTCCTCAGGCGTGTCCGTCGGCGTGTCCTCAGGCGTGTCCTCGGCAATGACGGTCACGTTCGCGTCGTCCGTCACAGCACCGTCTGCGCCGGTGTACGGACCGTCAGCGTCCGGGAAGTCGTACTCCTCGTTGCCGTTGGTGTCGAGGTGCGGCATCGCGATAGCCGTGAAGTTCTCGTCCATCGGCTCGTCGAGCGTGATCGTGATGTCCTCGTGGCTGCCTGCCTCGAGGTACTCGGAGCTACCGATGACGCTCCCCTCGACTTCTCCCTCAAGCAGGGAGCTGTCGTGGATGACGATGAAGCCACCGGCGGACAACTGCGTGCTGTCGACCGTGACTTCGCTCCCATCGGACTCCTGATCACTGATACTCACAGTGGCCGTTTCGCCTTCGACAATCGTGCCGTCGATGTCGTCGCCGACGTCACTGCCGTCGACACGGCTCTGTGCCGTGAAGTTCGTCCCGGGGCTCCGCTCACTGAGGTCAGCTGTCGCGGTGAACGTACCGTTCGGCCCGACAGCTCCACTCGGTTGGAGCAGGAACGGACTGCTGCTCGATTGGCTGCGGAGGCGGACGGTTACTTCGGTGCTGGGTGCGACGTTCGTCGTGCCGCGGAACTCCTGACCAGCAGCAGCCTGAACGGTGATGTCATCGTCGTTGTTCAGCGTCGCATCGGCGTCAAGGAACTGAACGCTTTCGTTGACGACTTCGCTGTCGTCGTCGTCGTCGACGAGGTCACTGGTTTGGTCGAAGACAGTGAAGTTTGCCGCGTACTCGTCTTCGTCTTCAAGACCAAGACCATCTGTGTCAGCGAGATCCGCTCCGTCGATGGCGACGAAGTGCGTGTCGTTGGCCTCGTCGTAGATGACCGTGTAGTCATCACTGGCAACAGCGTCGCTGATGTCCGTAATATCGGTATCGGTGTTTGCGCCAGGGTCAGAATCTTCGAAGCCGGTTTGGAACACGTGCTCGTCGGATTCACCTGCGTTCTCTGGCCCGGAGGCATCACCGTACTCACTTGCACTTATGCTAAGGTCACCGCTACCGTCGGTAAACGCACCTTCGAGACCGGATGCCTCGACCTGGATGATGACGTCGTCGTTGACATCGTCAATTGCCACTTCGCCGGTCTGTGTGATGTTACCGGACTCGATCAGGTCGTAGACTGGTGCGGTTTCGTCAGCATCAAGATCGCTGATATCATCACCGTACGTGCCACTTGGGGCACGCCACACCTGGATGTTCTCAGTAGAGCGCTCGCCGAGTGAGAGCGTTCCGACATCGTCCTCATTTTCAACCTCTTGGTACGGAGTCTCCGAACTGTTGTCAGCGACGCCAACGTGACCATTGACAACCTTCATATCGTAGTCCGTCGCTTCGAGAATGTCTTGGCCGACGCCATCGCCGCCGAAGCTGCCATAGTTGTGCTGTTCGACCTCATCGATGGTCGTTTCGTCGTCACCAGGAACGAGGACATCGCTAGCATCGCCGTCACCAGCTCGGTAGCTGTTGAACTTGACGTGTGCGACGCCGTCGTCGTTGTCGTCAGTCACTTCGGCGATGGCGAAGTAGTTATCATCATCCTTGTCACCGACCTGCACGGTCGCTTCGTCGGTGTTGTCGAGCTGGATGGTGATGTTTGCCACGTCACCACGTTCCTCAGAGACGACGCCCTGCTCGAAGGACGCTTCATCGTCACCGGTGTCGACAACCTCGATGTTGTCCGAGTCCGAAGCGTCGGTGTCGGTCACGTTGGTTTCAATCGTGTAGTTACCTTCGTCGATGTCCGAGAAGTTCAGCGTGTAATCGCCTTCTGCATCGCCGACAATCTGGATCTTCTCGGTGTCTGCGAAGAACTCATCTTCACTGTTGACATCAACGAGATCACCATCGCCAGATTCGGTGATCACCGTTGCATCATCAGGTACGTCGATATTTTCGTTGTTTTTGAAGATATCGGCGAGTTCGTCTCGGTCAAGTCCCTCCGCAGAGACGTTGACCGCGTAGTTGTTCCGGACATCGGACTCGATCTCGAAGTCGACATCAGCCGAGTCGCCCTCTGTTCCGACGGAATCATCGTCGAAGTCGGCGGTGAGGTCCTGCTGGATGACCTCGAACGTCTCAGAGGCTGTAAGGCCATTATTACCGACTGGTGATTCAGACCCGTCACTCAGGTCGACAACATCACCGGTGTTACTGTTCTGGATGACGAAATCGCCTTCGGTGAGGCGCTCGTCAAGATCGAACACGAGATCTCCGTCATCGTTCGGTGAGAGCGTCCGGCGAAGCGCACCGACCCGATCATCGTCTCCGCTCTTGTCGACGGTCCGAACTTGATAGGTTGCGTCAGGGTTGTTTACGCTAAACTGTACTTCTTGGCCGCTGTAGAACGTCCCAGCGTCCAAATTAGCTGCAGCAGCACTTCCTGCAAAGCCGGTTGTCATGGCGAACACCGAGAACACCATGATCGCGGCCAGGAACAGGCTGCGTAGTTTGTCGTTTGTATCTGTCATAGTTTGTGTTTGCTATCGGGCGACCCCAGCAGTTTTCCACCTGGTCGGAACGCAGTCACCGCGACCACGCATAGACCGAACCGGCGTACTCACTTCTGGCGTCATGGGTAGGGGTACAGTCTAAACGATAGGTGTCTGTTGTAAATGTTTTGTGGTAAGAATATTCCATCGACATGAGCAGTAAGGGCTAACCGGTGACGCCAGTGGCGATTAGATGTGGTATAAGATGCTTGTAGGTATAGAACAGGATCGTCATTCGGGTGTCTGACGCCCCAGATTTGCATATCGGAGATGGCTCCGCTGGCCTGAAGCGCCTAAAGCTTCACAGATGCTAACTGCTGGCTCAGGAACGACTCCGCAGGACGCTCGTCTCCTGACAGCGACCGCGTGAGAATAGTTTCGCGCAGACGGCCACTGCCGGCCAGTAGCGTCAGCTGGTTACAATTTCGATTTCGCGGCCGTCGGGGTCTTTGGTGAACGCGTAACGGTCGTCACAGCTCTCTGGGTCACGGTAGTCCTCAGCGTGACGGCCCATCAGCGTCTCCCACGCACTGTGGAGGTCGTCGGTTCGGACTGCAAGATGGCCCCAGGCGTCGCCGAGTTCGTAGGACCGACCGTCGTAGTTGTAGGTGAGTTCAACCGACATTGCCTCCTCGGGGGCGTCCTCGGGCTTGAGGAAATACAGCGCGAAGTCGTCGAACTCCTCGCGGCGGAACAGGTCGTAGTCGAGCTTCCGGGTGTACCAGCCGATAGCCTGTTCGGCATCCTCGACGCGGATCATGGTGTGGTCGAGCGACCACTTCGCCCCGTGGTCTCGCTCGACGATTTCGATCTCGTGGCCGTCGGGGTCTGTGACAAAGGCATAGGAGCCGCCACAGGAGTCCGGGTCGCGGTAGTCCTCGACGCCGGCGTCCATCAGCTCCTCGTAGGCGTCGTATACGTCGTCACAGCGGACAGCGATGTGTCCCCACGCGTCGCCCATCGTGTACGAGCGCCCGTCGTGGTTGTACGTGAGTTCGAGCAGGGCACCTTCGTCGTGGGCGTCTTCCGGACCGAGGAAGACATTGGTGAAGGTGTCGGCCTCCCAGCGGCCCTTCTCCTCGTAATCGAAATACGTCTGGTACCAGTCCAGCGACGCGTCCAGATCTTCGACGCGCATCATCGTATGATCGAGTGACCACATACACGGCACATGGTGCGAGCAAGCGAAAAGGCTACCGCCACAGGTGCTTCCGTCCGGCTTCGATACCGCAGGTCACCGCGTCGCTGTATCGCTCCGAATGGCCGGCAGGTAGTACCACCAGACCACAGCAAGTAGTACGATGGAGCCGACCGGGACAGCCGCGTAGTTGAGTCGCCTGTTAAATCCCAGGAACACGGGAAGTTGAGTCAGGCCCGCACCTGCGAGAGCGAGGGCGGTAATCCGGACGTCCTCACGCCAGACGACACCCGTAACAGCGCTGATTAGGGCAAGCGCATACAGCAGGACGCCCGATCCCCATGACTCGATAAACTGAGGGAGCGCGTCGGTAAACCGAACGAAGTAGCTGTAGACCGAGAGTAGCTCTGGCGGATTCGTGTTGAACAGGCCAAAGGAGAAGACGAGCGTCAGCTCTGCCCCGATCAGCACCACTGTCCAAGGGATGAGACCAGCAACAACGACAGCGAGAAGACGACGTCGGGGACTGTGGTCCATACGTGGTGGCAGGACCCTAGACCCATGAACGCATCTACTTCTAATTCGCTTGAACCTCACGCACGCGAGCGCGTCCGAAGAAAAGTACTACTATCGATTGGCGACGATTTACTGCTATCGATTGGCGACGATTCGAAGGACATCCTCGTCCGCGAGTTCGTGGTCACGGCCGACCTGCTGTTCGTCGTGCTTGGCGCTCGGGCCGGTTACGCGGGCGAAGCGGAACCGTTCGTCGAAGCTCCCACCGAGCTTCTCGCAGGCGTCGTCGACGCTGTCGCCCTCGCGGAGTATCAGTGGTTCCTCGCGGTCGACACCGCGGCCCGGTTTGTCCATATAAATCCGGATCAAGCCGAGTTCCTCCCAGATGCGTTCAGTGAGGCTGTCGAGCCCTTTCTCCTCCTCAGCGCTGATGAAGATGGCTTCGTCGGGGTCGATGTCCCGCTCTCTGAGTTCGTCTTCTACCTTCGGGAGGTAGTCGGGTTCGATGAGGTCAGCCTTGTTGACGGCGACGAGGGACGGGAGGTAGACGCGATTGTCCATCACGCCGTCGATGAGCTGATCGATGTCGATCTGCTCGCCGATGGTCACGTCGGCGTTGACGTAGCCGTGCTCGCGCAGGACGGCCTTGACTGTCTCGTCGTCGAGTTCGACGCCGGTGGCCGTATTGACCGAAATCCCGTCCTTGCCCTTCTTTCGGACGTTGACCCACGGTGGGTCCTGGTCGAGGCGTATCTTGTTCTTGTACAACTCCTCACTAAGTCGGTCGTACTGGTCGATCTCGAAGACGGAGATGAGGAAGACGATGAGGTCAGCGGTCCGGACGACGGAGAGGACTTCCTTTCCGCCGCCGCGGCCGCCGGCCGCGCCTTCGATGAGGCCGGGAACGTCGAGTATCTGGATGTTCGCCCCCTTGTATTTGAGCATCCCCGGGTACACGTCGAGCGTCGTGAACTCGTAGGCACCGGTCTCGGACTCGGCGTTGGTCAGTGCGTTCAGCAGCGTCGACTTCCCGACGCTGGGGAACCCGACGAGTGCGACGGTCGCGTCACCGTGTTTCTCGACGCCGTAGCCACCGCCGCCGCCCGAAGAGGCCTGCTGTTCGAGCTTCTCTTTTTTCTCCGCGAGCTTGGACTTCAGCCGACCGATATGGGCCTCTGTAGACTTGTTGTAGGGAGTGCTGGCGATTTCCTCTTCGAGTTCCTGAATCTCCTCTTCGAGCCCCATTAAGTGTATGTCGGCCCCTCACACCGAATAAGGCTTTCCTCCCTCGTCGACGCCGCCCCAACGGCACACGTCAGGGAGTCGTCCTGCCGTTCAGAATCGTCAGCCGGCCCTCATGTAATTCGACACACCTATAGGGTATCCTCCGTCATGTGTCGATAATGGGAGCGGCGAGTCGGTTCCGCGACAGCACGCAGATACTGCTGCCAGTCGGTGCGCTCGACGGAATTCGCGAGGAGTTGGAACAGCAGTTCACTGTGAGCGTTCATCAGGACGGTGAACAGGTTCGGATAATCGGCTCCCCGGTCGAAATTAAAGACGCAAGCGATTATCTCGCACGGCACGGCGTGACGTTCGCCTGAGCCGACGGGGACCATATTTTTGTTGTGCTGGTCACTCTGTCGATAGAACAGTGTGCCTTCGAGCGTGTGGGGGCCTCACGCAGCGATCCGTGAAACGCAATCCTTTAAACCGCCGCGAGGATTCCACTATGTATGGCTGGAACTATCGAAGTCCTCGTTCCCGGTGGGGAGGCCAACCCTGGCCCGCCACTCGGCCCGGAACTCGGCCCGACACCGGTGGACGTGCAGGCAGTCGTACAGGACATCAACGACCAGACGGCAGCGTTCGACGGCACCGAAGTCCCCGTCACCGTCGAGTACGACGACGACGGCTCCTTCGAGATCGAAGTCGGTGTCCCGCCGACAGCCGAACTCATCAAGGACGAGGCCGGCTTCGAGACCGGCAGCGGCGAACCACAGGAAGACTTCGTCGCTGACCTCTCCGTCGACCAGGTCAAGCAGATCGCCGAACAGAAGCAGACCGACCTGCTCTCATACGACCTGAAGAACGCCGCGAAGGAGGTCGTCGGAACGTGTACCTCTCTCGGCGTCACCATCGAAGGCGAAAACCCACGCGAGTTCAAAGAGCGCATCGACGCGGGCGAGTACGACGACGTGTTCGCGGCTGAAGCAGAAGCGTAAGTCAGGCCGCTGTGCGACTGGCGTGTGTTTTCCCTTGCTTTCGACGCTGCTGAGCCACTGCACTGTCGGCGCGACCCCGATTGACGACCGGACCCTGAGAACCGGAAACACGCCCGTCAGCGGTCCTTGGGCTGGTTCGACGGGTTTAAGTGTCGCATTGGCGTCTACCCGCACGAGACAGGCATCCGCCTGTTTCACTGACCCGTAGAAGCCGATTGGCGTACTACGGAGGTGAACAATGGCAGATCAGGAAATAGAGAACGCAGTCTCGCGCGCACTCGAGGACGCACCTGAGCGGAATTTCCGCGAAACGGTCGACCTCGCTGTGAACCTGCGCGACTTAGATCTTAACGACCCGTCGAACCGCGTCGACGAGTCCGTCGTGCTTCCTGCTGGCACCGGTCAGGAGACCACTATTGTGGTCTTCGCCGAGGGCGAAACCGCCCTTCGTGCCGAGGAAGTCGCAGACGACGTACTCGACGAGGACGAACTCGAGGAACTGGGTGGCGACGACGATGCCGCCAAGGACCTCGCCGATGACACTGACTTCTTCATTGCAGAGAAGGACCTGATGCAGGACATCGGTCGCTACCTCGGGACCGTCCTCGGTCCGCGTGGGAAGATGCCGGAACCGCTCGACCCCGACGACGACGTCGTCGAGGTCATCGAACGTATGAAAAACACCGTGCAGCTCCGCAGCGGGGAACGGCGAACGTTCCACACGCGGGTCGGCGCGGAGGACATGTCCGCCGAGGATATCGCGGACAACATCGACGTCATCCTCCGCCGTCTGCACGCGGACCTCGAGAAGGGCCCGCTCAACATCGACACCGTCTACGTGAAGACGACGATGGGGCCTGCACAGGAGGTGGCCTGAGATGAGCGCCGAATCCGAACGCAAGACCGAAACCATCCCCGAGTGGAAACAAGAAGAGGTCGACGCCATCGTAGCGATGATCGAGTCCTACGAGAGCGTCGGCGTCGTCAACATTGCCGGGATTCCGTCCCGACAACTGCAGGACATGCGACGTGATCTGCACGGGACCGCCGAACTCCGCGTCTCCCGGAACACGCTGCTTGAGCGTGCACTGGACGAAGTCGACGACGGACTCGAAGACCTCAACAGCTACGTCACCGGGCAGGTCGGGCTCATCGGAACCGACGACAACCCGTTCTCGCTGTTTCAGGAACTCGAGGCTTCCAAGACGCCCGCACCCATCGGTGCCGGCGAGATTGCCCCGAACGATATCGTGATTCCGGAAGGCGACACGGGCGTTGACCCCGGGCCGTTCGTTGGCGAACTCCAGAGCGTGGGTGCCGACGCACGCATTCAGGAAGGATCCATTCAGGTCCTTTCTGACTCGACGGTGCTCGATACTGGCGAGGAAGTCTCTCAGGAACTCGCGAACGTCCTGAACGAACTCGGCATCGAACCGAAAGAGGTCGGTCTCGACCTTCGTGCCGTCTTCGCCGACGGCGTGCTGTTCGAACCCGAGGAACTGGAACTCGATGTCGACGAGTACCGGAGCGACATCCAGGCGGCTGCCGGCCGAGCGTTCAATCTCTCGGTCAACGCCGACTACCCGACCGCGACGACGGCCCCGACGATGCTCCAGTCCGCTCGTGGCAACGCCAAGAGCCTCGCGCTCCAGGCCGCCATCGAGGACCCCGAGGTCGTGCCTGACCTCGTGAGCAAGGCCGACGCACAGGTCCGTGCGCTCGCCTCGCAGATCGACGACGAGGAGGCGCTCCCTGAGGAGCTTCAGGGCGTCGAGGCCGCCGCTACTGAGGAACCGACTGACGACCAAGACGAGGACACCGCATCCGAGGACGACGGCGACGCCGACGACGCGGCCGAGGAGGCCGACGACGGCGACGATGACGACGACGAGGACGCCGGCGACGCGCTCGGAGCGATGTTCTAACAACTCACACTACAACAATGGAATACGTATACGCTGCACTCATCCTGAACGAATCGGGCGAAGAAATCAACGAAGACAACCTCACCGACGTGCTCGACGCCGCGGGCGTCGATGTCGAGGAGTCCCGCGTCAAGGCCCTCGTCGCTGCCCTCGAGGACGTTGACATCGAGGAGGCCGTCGACCAGGCCGCTGCGGCACCGGTGCCGGCAAGCGGTGGCTCGGCTGCACCCGCTGAGGGTGACGCTGACGAGGCCGACGAGGCCGACGAGGACGCCGAAGAAGAGGCTGCCGACGACGGCGGCGACGACGATGACGACGAGGACGACGAGGCAAGCGGCGAAGGCCTCGGCGAACTCTTCGGCTAATTCGGCGCAACACAGCTCAGTTTTTCTTTTGCTGCGGTCGACCGGTGAGAGCTATCGCTAGCTGCCGAACATCACACAAGTGGCTGTGTCGCCCTGCGTGTGTTGTGTTTCCCTGCGTGTGAAACGATGACTTCCGAACACCGACTGTAAAAACAGTGCCGCTCCGATCGCTTAACTGCCCAGCGTCACCGAATCGGAATCGACCGTTATCGGTGAGTCGTTCCCTGTCGCGCCGGTCTCATCGACGTTCTTGAGGTATATCTCACCTGTTGCGGTGTCTGCGACCCGTTCGCCGGTCGTCTCGTTGTACACCGTCACCTCGTAGGTGTAGTACCCGGGGTCGAGGTCCACGTCGTAGCCAGCCCACGCGGGGTACTCGTCGATGCCCCGCAGGTCGCCACTGCCGCCGGTGACCGTTTTGGTGCCCGTGAACTCGGTCGAGCCGTCGCTTTTGTTCTTGATTGTCAGCGTCACGTCGCGGTCGTCACCGACGGTACCCTCATTGTACACCTCAACGGTCATCCGCTGGGCACCGCCGCGGCGTTCAATGAGCGTCGAAGTGTCGTAGGTCTCTGCGCCGATATTTACTGACTGCGTGTCGTTGATGGCGAAGTTTGACTGTCCCACGAAGAACGACTGCTCTGGGGACGTGGAGTCCGATGTTTCGACGTAGTAGGTGTAGTTGCCACGACTGGTCGGTATATCAAGTGTAAATTGCCGCGTGTCTCCGGGAGCGAGTCCCGTTGACATCGTCTCCGAGTCGACGGTGGTGAACGACGGGCTGGGGTCGTCCGTGTTTTTCGCCCGAAGGACAACGGTGTCTGTTCCAGCCTGACCACCGACGTTGGTGATTTTAACGGTCGCTGTCGCGGTATCGTCGCTATCGACGACACGTTGCCCTCGGACCGAATCGACCTGCATGAACTGTTCGTCCAGCTCGCCAACGTAGATGTTTCCGCTCCCCTCCTGTTGTGTGCCGGTGATAGAGATTGTGTACGGATAGCTGTACCCGGATGCCCTCGAAGCGGTTGGAAGCGTGAATGTGACCTCTTCGGTCTCATTCGGCGCAAGTGTCACAGACTCCGTTTCTCTACTGCTGCCATCGAAACCTCTCTCCAAGGTGACTTCACCAGTTGAGTCTCCCACGTTCGTCACTTTGGCTGTCGCCGTAGCGTTAGTCGTCCTGTCGACACGAGCGGGTGCGTCGACGTCCTCAAGTTGGAACGCCGGTCCTCTGTTAACACTCTTTTCAATCGAATTTTGTTTAAACAGAACGATGGCATCGTTGTAGTCCGGATCGCCCGTATCTTTAGCGTCATCTGGATCAGCATTAGCGATTGAGAGCTCGTAAAAAAATGCCAGCTCGCCGTCAGCCAACTGGAGGGTGCCGTTTTCGTCGACTCGATTACCAAGCGCGTCGTCAACACCCCGCTGGTAATCTGCCGCCTGTTCAAACGCTGGAAGCGAGTCTCCGTCGCGACGAATTTCGAGGTTCCCACTGTTCTGTGTCGTGCTTACGGTGAGCCAATCGGTCCAGTCGGGTTTTGCACAGTATCTAGTCTCGTAGTCAGCCAGTATGATATTGGGATCCTGCCACGCACGAACATAGTGGTCTTCATAATAATGCCTCTCCCAATTCCACTCGCAGCCGTATGATCTGGCGAAGACGGAGATATCGGTCCCTGGCTCGAAAGAACCCGTGTAGCTGTACGGGTCCGTGTGGTTATCCGAAACTTGTCGTTGCTCGGCGTACGGGCCGTTGACATCGCCGTTCTCGTACTCCCGCCAGAGACCGACTGATTCACTGCTGGAGTCATTCTGGACGAACAGCGACATCGTTACTGGCCAATGCCTAATGCTCGTCTCGTCAGACCAAGGTTCGCTACCGAGGAATTCAAGATCGGACCCTTTCAGGACTACTGAGACATTGATAGCCTGCTTGATGGTTACTTTCGATCCGTTCACTTCGAAGGATGAAGCCGGTTGCACAATCAGCGTCAGATTACGTGACCGATTGGCCGTTGCAACCGTAACCGGATACTGGCCATATGTATCTGGTGCAGTGATGTCTCGGTTGAGTGTGGCTGACTCACCAGGATCCAACTGCGCTGTTTTGCTTGCTCTCTGCGAGCCATCTACGTCAATAGTTATATCCTGCTTGTCGGCTGTCCCGCCAGTGTTGGTTACGGTAAGCTTCAGTGCTGTCTGTTCACTAGTGTTCACAGGGTTGTCCACATCTGCAGTGGTAATTTCGAACAAGGGCGGTGGCGACGTACCGACGGCGAACGACCCTGACTGTGTATCATCCGGCGTATCAACGACATAGGTGTAGTGCTGTGGCGAATCGACTGTTATCGAGCTACTGGTGACTGAAGCGGTCCCCGACTCAGTTCCCCGACGAGTACCGTCAAGGTCGAGAGTCGTCGTTTCTGATGCCACGACGTTGCCCGATGTTGCGTTCTTTATACGGATTTCGACGGTTGCGGACTTCCGAATGTCCCCTGTATTTTCGATTGTCGCCTCAACAGTCGCCGTGTCACCACTCTCGACTCCCGCGGGGGGCGTAACCGACGTAATCTCGAACACGCCCGCGTCGCCGACGACGAAGTAGTGCCCATCGTCGCTGTACTGCGAGTACGAGTCGTCATCCGTCCTGACTTCGAGGTCGTAGGTGCCCTTCTCGTCAGTCGGCATCGACGGCCCGAAGTCGATAGTACGGCTCTCGCCCGGGTCAACTAGCACGGTCCGCGTCGCGTTTACAGAGCCGTTGACCCGGAACACGACGTCCTTGTCTGCGGTCATCTCCCCGGTGTTCGTGACCGTAACCGTCGACGAGGGGACCTGATTGAGCCGCGCCGTTGCCGGGACGGTGGTGCTGGTAATCTCAAGCGACGGAGATCCCGGAACAGTCGTGTATTCGATGACTTCGTACTCAGTGTCCTGGGTCGATTTCACAGTGAAATTGTGCGGCTTCGCGTCAGTGACATCTACCGACTGAGTCACCGTGGCCGATTCGTCGCCGACTAAGGTCACCGTCTCCGTTACCTCGCTGGGTGACCCCGACCGGTTATGCTTCAGCGTGATATCTTGCGTGTCTTTCAGTCCGCCGGTGTTGGTGACGCTGGCAGTGACAACTGCCTCACCGGGATTCGCCGTGTCTGGCTGGACCGAGACGTTGTCGACATCGAACTGCGGGTCGGACACGTCACCGAGTGCAAAACGGATACGGACTGTCTCGCCCGGCTCGGCCGAGGACGGCGACACATCGACGTACTTGTCGTCATATGTACTTGCTGCCCAGTCCGCCCACGCGCGGGCGTAACTACTGTTGTCGACAGTCAGCGTCGCGTTCGTGACCCGCGTCGGCAAGCACTCCTGGGTCGGCGAGGACACCGATCCACTACGAGCGTCCTCGTATGAGGCGTCGGTGTAGAGAGCCATCTGCAGGGCGGCCTCGTGTGACCGCCGGTTCGTCGCATTCGACCGTACCGAGAGTGAGTTTCCGTCGATACGCTGCCCGGAGATATTCGCGAACGACAGGGAGAGGGCTCCCTCATCGTAGTCAACTGCCGGCGGCGACGACATCGTCGCGCCCGATTCGGTCATCCGCCAGACGCCACCGCCCTGATAACCGACCTGCTGGCCGTTTTTTTGATATCGAATCGTCTGCAGTGACCGGTTTCCCGTCGAACAGGCCGACCGTCCGTTCAGCGTCAGATTGTACGTCGCGTTGTCGGCTACGGCCACGTCAGACCGCACACGATCCGGGATCTCGACCGACTCGTCGCCGTCCGACCGCTGGAAGCTCTGGTCGACGGACAGCATCACCTCTTCTGCGAGCTCGACATTCGCGTCGCCGTTGATATCTTCAATCGTCTGCTGGCCTACCTGAACGATCAGTATGGCACCAATGATGACTGCACTCGCCAACAACACCACACCCAGAACGTGTGATACACCCCGGTCTCCAGCCCCCCGGCTGCCCCACTCGAACATACTCAAACACATACCAACTATTGCACATAAGTGTACTGTTTCAATGTAAATTAATGATGGTTCTACCACAGACATCCGACCCTGAACAGCACATACTCAGTCTTAAATCAGCACAAAGTCCACTCTAAGCGGTCTTCTTCCAGTTATTTGCGACCGAAACGTGTGCAAAATAGTTTGATAAGCGGTCAGGATACTATGCGACTCTCTGTGGTATTTTTATTCATGATAGTCTGGCGCAATCTACGTTAAGAATCATACAAACAGTATTGGTGGATTGCTCAGTATCTACACCGAGAGGACCGACGAAACACGGACTGGAATTCGTTTA